>JALWTS010000050.1 GCA_027077805.1 Gammaproteobacteria bacterium | reverse complement strand
GGGCTTGCGTTATAGCAATCCAAAATTATTACATCAGTTATTAGATCAACTTAGCCAGGCATTGATCAACTATCTTAATGCCCAGATTCATGCAGGGGTGCAAGTGGTCATGATATTTGATACTTGGTGTGGCGTATTAACAACGAAAGATTATCGAGAATTTTCATTAAGTTATATGACAAAAATTTTACAAGGGCTTAAACGTCATTACCAACAGCAGGCAATTCCTAGCATTTTATTTACTAAAGGGGGAAGTGCATGGTTGGAACTGATGGCGGATACGGGTTGTAGTGCTTTAGGTATTGATTGGACTTTGGACTTAGCCGAAGCCAAAGCAAGCGTAGGTGATAAAGTCGCATTGCAAGGCAATTTAGACCCTTGTGTGCTGTATGCACCTATTGAAGTCATTGAACAAGAAGTGAAACAAGTATTACAAAGTTTTGGACAAGGCAATGGTCATGTGTTTAATTTAGGTCATGGCATTCATCCTAGTATTGATCCTGAACATGTGGTGGCTATGATTAATGCCGTTCACAAATTTAGTCGGCAATATCATTAAATTTTTTATTTATTTTGTATTTTTTGATAGATGAAAATTAATTCAGCATGGGTTCAGTTAGTCATTGCTAGACTTAGTTTAATATTTTTTCTGGCAAAGGAAGAAAAAACACTATGAATAAAACTCAAAGCGTATTAGATCGTTACTCAGAAGCAGCATTACAAGTGCAGGAAAATCTTTGTTGTCCTATTGATTATGAACAAGAATTATTACAGTTATTACCTGAAGAAATTATTACTAAAGATTATGGTTGTGGTAATCCCTCACGTTATATTGAAACAGGTGATACCGTATTAGACCTTGGTAGTGGTGGTGGTAAGATTGCGTACATGGCAGCTCAATTAGTGGGTGAACAAGGTCAGGTCATTGGTGTGGATATTAATGATGATATGTTGGCATTAGCGAAAAAATATCAAGCGGAAATGGCAGAGAAAATTGGAGGAGATAGGGTAAAATTTGTTAAGGCTTGGATTCAAAATCTGGCTTTAGATTTAGACTATTGGCAACACTATTTACAGCATAATCCCGTTGAAAACTTAGCACAGTTGCAAGCCTTAAATTCGGCACAGCAACAGCAATGTCAACAAAAGCCAGTCATTGCGGACAACTCTATTGATTTGGTCTTGTCTAATTGTGTTTTAAATTTGGTTGAACCTCAAGCGAAAACTCAATTATTTGAGGAAATGTTTCGAGTGGTAAAACCAGGCGGGCGTGTTGCCATTTCCGATATTGTCAGCAATCAGGTGGTTCCCGAACATCTGATGAATAATGCAGAGTTATGGAGTGGCTGTATTTCAGGTGCATTTGAGTTACAAAATTTTTTACAAGCGTTTAAAGCCGTAGGTTTTCATCAAATGCGAATTGACCAATGGCAAGCAGAACCTTGGCAGGTAATTGAAGGTATTGAGTTTCGTTCCGTTACAGTCGTAGCTTATAAACCTGTAGAAGCAACAGATAAAGAATATATGTTGTTATACAAGGGACCTTATTCGGTGGTGATGGATGATTTTGGACAAAGCTATTATCGTGGGCAATTAGTAGAAGTGTCCGAACAAAGTTATCAATTAAATCAAAATAATCAGGATTTTATTGCGATGGCTACTTCGCAAATTCCTGAAATGACAAAGGAAAAACGTCATGGCTGTTGTGCTTAAGACTTGGATTAGTATTGCCTTATTATGGCTAATGTCATTTTCGTTGTTGGCAGCACCAACCCCAGAAGAATTAATTTATTCTTCCTTTCAACAATTACAACAATTATTGAAAAATGAACCAAATTTAGATGCAAAACGCATGGCTGGTTTTGTGGTAGAAGTATTTTTACCCAATGTTGATTTTAATAAAGTATCACGTTTAGCCCTAGGTAAGTATTGGCGACGTGCGAATAGAGTTCAGAAACAAGCGTTTAAAAAAGAATTTCAGACTTTAATTATTCGTACTTATGCGAATGCCCTAATGGAATTTAAAGATTTAGATGTCAAAATCTTACCTAATCGTTCGACTTCTAATAAAAAACGAGTGGTCAAAACAGAAGTTACCCACGATAAATCACAAACAGCTGTGGCAATTAACTATCGCTTTTACAATCACAAAGGTCGTTGGAAAGCGTATGATGTCATGGTCGAAGGTATTAGTTTAGTAACGACGTATCGTTCTACTTTTTCTAAATCTATTCGTCAGCAAGGTTTGGATCACTTGATTAAACGTTTGGCCGCACGAAATTCTAATGCAAGTTAGTTTGATGGGTTATGCCAATTCTGCAATCGCAAATTTTGCGTTGATAAGTTATCCCGATTCTGCAACCGTAAATTCTATTCTATCATATTCCCCAGTTTCATCGATAACTGTGAGAATATACTCTCCTATTGTTTTAAAGGTATAGCTTAGAATTTGTGTTGCAGAGCCTTGGGCAATGATTTCCCCATTTAATAACCAAAAACGTTGACCCTGACCACCTTTTGCTTGGAGATGGATGGTGGGAAGTTGTTTGGATTGGTTAGGAGCATAGAGGGTATGCTTATTGTTTAGGCCAATGATTTTTAGCGGTTGCTTGATGGTCATTTGCGGATTGCTTTGGCAATTAGGATGAAGTTTAGGCAAGGCGTATTGGGGGTAATTGCTTGCAATGGCATTAGGCCAGCGGGCAAAAGATTGTTGTTTTAATTGACTGCTATCAAAATGACAATGATTGGGGACGTAGCGACCAGATGCTTTATCTACCCATAAGTTGATTGGGTTCTGTTGCCATTGCTTATCATTAATATCAGGCAATGTCGGTGGTTGTTGTTGTTTAAATAACCATGCTTGATGTTTTTGATGGCAATGTTGGGTTTTCGTTGACTTTAAGGGCAAACCTAAGGGCCAACAAATCGTAGTTTGGGTGACTGTATTAGGTTGGGGATGATTAACAATGGTTTGTTGATAGCTGAGATGATCCACAATTGAAAATAATAATGGTAATGCCGTAACAGCACCATAATACCCTGGCGATGGTGTGCCATCAGGGCGACCTAACCATACTCCAATCACATATTGCTGGCTTACGCCAATTGCCCAAGCATCACGAAAGCCGTAACTCGTGCCTGTTTTCCAAGCGACTTGTCGTTGTTGCCTTAACGCATGAGAAGTCGTATTAGGTAGGTCAGGGCGTGATTGTTGTAATATTTGGCGAATAATCCATACCACTCCCGCCTCTGAAAAATAACGTTGTTCTATTGGTTGTGATTGTGTATATCTAAGTTTGCCTGCCAAGCCTTGACGAGCAAATGTCGTATATAAGCTAACTAAATCTTCTAATTTAGTGGCAGTCCCGCCTAAAATTAATGCTAAATTGGGTTTAGCATTTTGACTGTATTGTAAATTTAAACCTGCTTGGGCTAAGCGAGTATGAAAATAATGCGGTTGTAGTTGTTGCAAAATCTTTACCGCAGGAATATTCAGCGAGTGTTGTAATGCTTGTGCAACACTTACTGCACCTGTATAAGTTTGTGAAAAATTTTCAGGTCGATAATTGCCAACGGTAATGGGGGAATCAACTAATAAACTATGCGAATGCACTAAGCCTTGTTCTATGGCCAAGCCATATAAAAATGGTTTTAAGGTTGAACCTGGTGAGCGTAGGGCAGTAATCATATCAACATAACCAAAACGCTGTTGATTGCTAAAATCTGCGGAACCTAAATAGGCTTTAACTTCCATCGTCTGATGATCAACGACTAATATGGCTGCCGATGAATGTTTGGGAAATTGGCTGATATAATTTTTCAAATAGTCTTCTAAACGCTGTTGCAGATTAATATCTAAGGTAGTCTGAATGACTGCCTGCTTAGGATATTGTTGTTGCAAGCGTCTGGCTAGTAAGGGGGCCGTTAAAGGATTGGGTTGATAATATTGTAGTACGACTTCTTGTTTGGCTTGCTTGGCAATATTTTTTGACCAAACTTTAAATTCAGCCAGGCGATCTAAAACTTTATTTCTTGCTTGGGTTGCCCGCTGAGGATAACGATCAGGGCGAAAGCGTGAGGGCGATTGGGGTAATACTGCTAATAATGCGGCTTCAGCATGGGATAATTCTTTGGCTGATTTGCCCAAATAGGTATAACTTGCGGCTTGCACGCCTTCCACTATGCCTCCAAAAGGGGCTAAATTTAGATATAAGGTTAAGATTTGTTGTTTGCTGTAATAATATTCTAATTGCAAGGCTCGAAATACCTGCCATAGTTTGCCTTTTAAAGTTTTTGGGTGTGGTTCTAATAATCTTGCAACTTGCATGGTAATAGTAGAGGCACCTGATACTACCCGTCCATACCAAATATATTGCAACATGGCTCGAATTACTGAAAATGGGTTCACCCCAATATGATAATAAAACCACCGATCTTCATAGGTGAGTAAGGCTTGAATATAATAAGGCGATACTTGTTCAATTTTAATGGGATAACGCCAAATGCCTTGTTTTGATGGAAAGGCTCGCAATGGACTGCCATCTTTAGCTAATACCGTTGTAGCATAACTTAAGGGTTGTTTGGCAATGCTAAAGGGATAAAAATAATCCATGATTAAAAATATTGCCACCAATATCAGTGGCAATATTAATAATCGTTTCCATTTTGAATGATAAAGTTTGCGTAACATTACGATTGAGTTATTTTCTATCCAAAACGACCAATGGTTTTGGGGTGATACCAATACTGCGAATTTCAGGGCGATACATATCTTCTACATAAGTAGGCGGAATGGTATAAACGCCAGGGACGACTGCTCGTGCTAAATAAAACAAATGGGTTTTTTGATAATCTGACAGTTCTAAAGCCGCAATATAACGATCTTCACGATATTCTTGATGTCGTAGTTGTTGGTATTCTAACCAATGACTCAACGGTTTGCCTTCTAATTGAATGTCATTTAATGAGGCATTATGGCGAAAGTTTTGATTTTCTAATTCTAAACCTGCGGGTAATAAATCTACTAATAAAGCATCAGGTAGTTTTTGATTACTGCTGAGTTGAATATGAACTAAGACTAAATCGCCACTGCTTAAGTGTAATTGCTCTAGGGCTTGGCCTTGCAGGTTATAGTAATGACGTTCAATGCCAATAATTGGCATATCCGCTTTAGGTGCTTTATCAGGATAAGCATTGATTAGTAATGACAAATATAAGGGTTGTTTGTTTTGTGAGATGAGTACGGCTTGTTGTTTAAAACTCTCTGTGCTTAAGTTTGCTTGCCAATCTTGATTGGTATTAATTAATTGTGTTTGACCTTGATCCACCCAATACGCTTGCCAATTCGATTGATTTTTTTGTAAGGCTAAACTTGCCATAAGCAAGGCAAATTTTTCTTGGGTACTCAGCCAAGTACGTTCTTTTAATTGATCACTTAAGGCAAATACCAATTTTGACAGTTGTTCCGTTTGAATATTATGTTTATGTAATAAATAAATCATCAATGCGGTATCTCTAACCGGACTACCATAATCACCTAAATATTCTGTGGTATTTCTAGCTTGTTTTAATGCCAGCTTAAATCCTTGTTGTGCCCGTTGCATATCACCCATTTGATATAAGGCTAGGCTTAAATGCAACAAAGGTAAGCCTGATCGAGCTTGTGCTTTATGTTGATCAAATAAGTTTCTTAAGCTACCTAAGGGGGCTTGTTTTACTCTGGCTAAAATATAAGCCGTATAACTTTGAGACGCAAAATTTAGATGGCGGGGATAGTCGCTATAACGATTGCTATTAAAGGCACCACCATTATTTAACCAGCGTTGCAAACGGTTTAAGACTTTATCTAACATTTGTTTGGGAATGTCTACCCCTTGTTCACTGGCATCCAATAAAAAATTAGTAACATAAGGCGTAAGCCAAGGTTCTTCATAATTACTACCATCCCAGAGTGTAAAGCCACCAGAATATTGTTGTAAGGATAATAAACGTTGAATGGTGGCATCCAAACGTTTATTGCGTTCTTCAATGCTTAATGCGGATAAGCCAAATTTCGCTAAACTAGGATGACGTGCATATAATAATGGATAGGCACGACTTGTCGTTTGTTCCAAACAGCCATAAGGATATTGTAATAGACCTTTGACATAAGAAGCAGTATCCATTGGGGGTTGGCTGGATACTTTTAAGTTGGCTTGTAAGGTTGAGGGAATTAAATTATTAATCCAAGCGGGCTGTAATGAAAATCCTTGACTAGTGGATAAAATTTGACGAATGCGTTCACTGACCGCAGGATACGCAGGGCGTACCGCTAATTGCCAATGACGTTGTAGTTTAATCCCACCATCATCTGTGCTTAATTCCAGATTAATATCACCCACACCAAATGCTTGGTCAGCCGTCATTGGAATATTAATAATGGTTTTTTGTTGGTCTTTAAGACTAATTTGATATTGGTTTTTCGTTAAACGGATGGGGGAACTGGCATTCAGTTGTAAGGCAATGTTTTGTTCTTTACCACTTAAATTTTGCACATCTAAAACCAGTTGAGACTGATCTGTCGCTGCTAAAAAGCGGGGCATAGAAATTTCAGCAATAATCGGTGAAGCAACGGTAACATTTTGTTCTGCTTGCCCATAACGTTGCTCACTAAAGGCGACTGCCATTAGACGCAATTGGCCATTAAAATCAGGAATCTCTAAAGGAATCACTGCTTCACCATTGGCATCTAATTCGACTAAGCCACTAAATAATGAGGTAATTTTTACTTTTGCTTGACCTTGTTTCCCTCCTGTGCTAAAGCTGTCATCCGCATCTCCCCCAAATTTTAATTTGGCAATCTTGCCTTGTTGAAATTCAATCACTTTATCATAGAGATCATAGCTATCCACTTGATAACGTCGGGGTTGAAAAAACCAAGCAAATGGATCGGGGGTTTTAAAGTTGGTTAAATTTAATATGCCAACATCTACCGCAGCTAAGGTTACTTTAACGGTTTCATTCGGGGCCTGTGCTACTTTGATCGTCGTATTTAAGGTGGTTTGTGGACGAATTTTTTTGTCTGCCATTAACTGGACTTGTAGTTGCCGTTGTTGACGTGCTAAGGGTAAATGTAATACGCCCATGGCTCGATTTGGGGTAATTTGTTGTTTTGCTGAGGCAGGGCGTAATAACGTTGCGGTAATATAAATATCATGGCGTTGCCAGTCGTTACTCACAGGGATTTTAACCACACTGCCCTGACTGGAAACAGGGATTCTCGTTAACCATAAAGGTTGATCCGCTTCGACTAAAATAATGGCTTCACCATCATGAGGCGGTGTCACCATGAGTTCAATGGTATCGCCCGCTTGATAACTGGTTTGGTTAAGTTGTAGTCTGACTTGATCAGGACGGGTTACTCGTTGTTTTGTTTTATCTGACCACCAATGCCAGCCTGTATTGATTCTTAAACTGGTGATTAATTGGGTGCTGGGATTTAGGATTTCTAAACGATAAATGCCTTCTTCCAAATCTAAGGCATAGGATGTCGGTTGTTTATTTGAGGTATCTAATTGATCCGTCAATACTGGATAATGAGTTTCACTATGTTTTAATTTCCAGCCACTACTATCAGAATATTCCCAATAATAATCTCTATCTTCTTTAATTAGACTTAACTCTAGGTCTGGTGCCGTGATTAATTCCCCGTCAGGATTCGTGGCAATCATTTCAAATTGTAAGCGACCTGTTCCTGAATCTTGGGGATCAAATAAAGGTCGAATGCCGATCATATGCTCGGCAGGCCAATAATAGCGGTTAATCGAACGTGAAATTGATCGTCCGCCTGATTCAAAGACATCCGTGCTTAGTTTTAAATTAACAAGGGTTGGATAATATCCCCAATAAGTTTTCGCTACCGTAGTTTGTAGATGACCTTGTGCATCTAAATTGCTATCAACTAAGTCTTTTTCTTGATAAATATTGGCTTGGGTATCACCAAAATAAAAATCTTTCCATTGTGGTAAATGTTGTGTGTTTTTGATTATTAAGGACTGTTTAATACGATTATTAGCCGCAGGTGAGCCATAAAGATAATCGGCTTGGGTTTCTACAATAAAATTACTATTTGGTTCAAGATAAGTTTGGCTTGAGGTGGTCGCAAGTTTTAGCCGTTCAGGTAAAAATTCTTCTACTTGAAATTGGTATTTTTGTTGATGTTTATCATCATCTGCCCATAAGTATAAATTCCAATGGCCTGTTTGAGCTTGGGGTGATAGGGTAAACTGATTTTGGTAATACGCCAAGTCTTTATCTTGAGCTTGCCAAATCCATTGTTTCACTAATTGACCATCAGGACGATACAAACTGGCATGTAGTGGCAATGAAACGGGTAAGGCTTGGCCATCTTGATTACGAAGTAATGCTGAAAAGGTAATTTGTTCCCCAGGTCGGTACAAATCTCTAGGACTATAAATAAATAATTCTAAAGGGTGATAACTGGTTTTAGCCAAATCAAAATCAGATAAATCCAATGCAGGGGTGGTGAGTGATAAAAAGCTTAATTGATTTTGATAGTCCGCTGTGATTAATTGTGCTTGTTCGATTGGATGCGGAATGGTGGCTTTGCCTTGGTGATCGGTTGCCCCTTGCCAAATAATATCATGGTGGGCATTATAAAGGCGGATAGTGCTATTTTCTAATGCTTGTCCTGTTTTGAGTGATGAGGCAAATACCAGCATTTTTTGGGGATAAGCGCGTAAATGTAAACCAATATCACTGACAAAAAAATGGGTGGTTTCATAGTCATAGCTGTAATGACCAGGCAAACGCATAACCGCAAAATATAAGCCTGATTGTTGTAGTTGGTGGTATTGTTCGACTGGGATATGGGTCGTTATACGGGTATTCTTGGGGCTGTTGAGTTCAAATCGTCCTGAAAAGACCAACTGGCTAAATTTTTGCAGTCGTTCTAGGGTGTAGTATGAGCTTATGCTATCGTAGCCAATACCATTGATAATCTCTTGATATTGTTTCGCTGGAACATGAAAAAAGTCAATACTCACTTCGGGGACATTAATGCTTACTATGGGTAAGCCTTTACTGATATTGGCAGGTAACAAAACGCCTTGGGTGGCAAAACTGGCACTAGGGGTGATTTTTCTAGTAGTGAGTGTTTCTTCAATATATTCGCCGAGTTCCTCCCCATTTTTTGATCTCAAGTATGGATAAGCAATGATTGTATATTCAGTGTCAGGTTCAACATAGGGGTAATATAAAATATGCCCATTTTTGGATAAAACCCAAGCATCTTTTAGGTCATGTTGATTTTGCTTAATACTTAAACTGTCATTATAATCGCTACTTGGATCAAGGGCTTGATCGAAAATAACCGCAATCGCAGGGGCATTTTGGTAGTTGCGTTCAGTGATTTCAACAATATTTAAATCACTCGCAAAAATTATTGATTGATAGCTGATAAGCAAACTTGTCAACAAATAACGCAAAATATACATGGAAGTACCTTTAATCATGGGGGAATAGTATTTGAACAATTGTAACACTTTTTTGTGCTAATTTTATGTAATTTAACGCTAAAAATAAAAAATAGGCTTGACTAAACGGCAAGTTTATCTACGCTAAGTATATAGGATTATTTTGAGGTAGATTAATATGAACAATAATTACAATAAATTTTTTACCCTTATTTTTGTAACATCAATATTGATGTGTAGCCAATTTGCAATAGCTGGTTTTGATCCTGATGTGAAAGAAGCGCAGCAATTACTGAATCAAATGGGATATAATGCCGGTCCTGTTGATGGTTGGATGGGGCGTAAAACTCGGGGGGCGATTACCCAGTTTCAACAAGATAAAGGTTGGGTGGTGAATCCTGTGGTATCACCGAAATTGTTGGAACAATTACGGGAAGCGACTGGCACGGATGAATCTAATATAATGGGGGAAGAAGACGCAGAAGTCATAGTGGATGAACCAGAGGTCATAGTGGAAAAGCCCAGTGTAAAACCTACTCGTGCGCAAGTGAAGCAAGTACAAAAAATGTTAAACGATTTAGGTTACGATGCCGGCCCTGTTGATGGTTGGATGGGGCGTAAAACTGAAAATGCGATTAGTCGTTTCCAAAAGGATAGCGGTTGGTTAGAAAATCCAGTGGTTTCTTCTGAGCTAATTAATCAATTAGAACAAGCAAGCAAATCGGATACTCTGATGACAGAACCTGATGTTGGGTTACCCAAAGTAGAACCAAACGTCGTGGAACCTAAGCTGACTATGCCAAAAGTCGCACCAAAAGTGATGGAACCTAAGCTGACTACCATGCCAAAAGTGAAACCAAATGTTGTAGAGCCTAAGCTGACTATGCCAAAAGT
>JALWTS010000049.1 GCA_027077805.1 Gammaproteobacteria bacterium | reverse complement strand
GGTATATTCTTTAAATTCACTGTCATAATAGCCGCCCACAACGGAAGTATCCAAATAAAGCCTCTGTTTCATATACCAAAGTTACGAATATTGGCGTTATCAATTTCCTGTCACCATAATATTTTAGTTGACTTGTATCCAATCGTTTATACCCTTGAATAAGCCAGTGCTGAAATGATGTATAACGAAAAACATTTGAATAGTGTGGTATGCCAGTATTATTCTTTCTGCTCAATTGACAGCCCGGGGAGGCGTGGGCATGGCTTAGCAATACCTACAGGCTTGCCAGGCGGTTGGCGGATAGCGCATCTACTCTATTACTAGCTGGCTTTCAAAAAACTTTTTAAAAACTCTATACGCTTCAGGATAAATATCTTCGCAAACATCCAGCATGATGGCGTAATAAATTTTTCCGTCAAACCTGTCATTGGTATCTCCGGGCCTGTAAAATGATATCTGTTCCGTATTGCCCTGGGGCAGTAAATTGGGCTCTTCTAATAATAATCCGGGATATTTGGGTTTGGCCCTTTCCAGGCCAATCATATGAAAATGAGCCCCACCTATATCGCGATATAGATTTTTGTCTTGTATTTCATAGGAAATAGTGCCGGCAAATTTATCGGTAAAGTCATCTGTTTTTTCAGGTGAATATTTTGCGACAAATTGCTCTATGTAGGTGTTCAAATTGTCACCGTTCCGGGCAACCTTTATAAGTATGGCAATTGTGTAGGTTATTTCTCTGCCCTGGTTGTTTTTAAGGGCAGGCGGAATCAGGATTATGCCCGATTGATGGTTTTGGTATTCTTGTATAGAAACCCTCCAGGTGGAGTCGATAAGAAATTTTATACCAAGTGGCCGACTAATAAAGGATAGCATATCGCCATCGGCAACGGTCCAGAGTTGCCTGTTACTATAAGTTGAGTCTCTGTCGAGGGGTTTAATTCTCTCTTTAATACTATTGCCAAGTTGTGCTTCAAAGTAGCCTGGCTTGCCAAGAATCTCTCTTGCTCTATCCATTGAATAAATACAGTGTGAGGGCATGTTGGCCAATGCGAAACCAAATGAATAATCTTCCCAAAAATCGACAGGTGCTTTGTCTGGCAGCAGTTGCTCGGCTTTAAGGTAGTTAAGAATGGCGCTGTCAATTACATTGGCCAATGCATAGTGTTTGGCAATGAACCAATAGGGTCGATAATCGTCAGGGGCAAGTTTTATTGCTTTTTTGTATAAAGTTTCACTTATCTCAAAATATTTATCTTCTTCAAGATTGTACAAATAGTGCGCGATGTCTGCAAGAAGGAGCACTCTTTCCACATTGTTATCATCAGTGGCAGAAAATTTATCATAACTATCCACCAGTCCTTGTATCAATGACTCTTTGCTTACATCATAGGTCCATTGCGGTTGCCAATGATCGAAATACTGTAAATTTTGCTTTAAAAAATCGATTTGCGCCTTATATTCGTTGGCTTCGGGAATCTTTTCAAAATATATATAGTGAATGTTCCCGAACGAGTTTGTACTGGTGAACAAAAGCAGTGCCAGCAATCTCCTTATCATGACAAAAGTGTTTATTAATAGGTGCTCAACGGTTTCGGCTCTGCGGTCGAACCGGTCTTAAAACCTACGTAGCTGTCCCCGGAACAATAAAGATAAATAATTTATACTGAAATGTCAGCATACAATAGTGCCGCCTTGCCTGCTTACCGTTTGTTAACAGTAGGCATTTCAATCTCCACACTTTGGCTTGTTATTGATTTCATTTTTGCTCTTAGCATTAATCCATCCATGTTCATAACCATATCTATTAGTAAGTCTGTGTCATTCTTAGTTATATAATTGTTTCTAATGTCATAAATGATAATACCAGTGCCTGATCCTGATGCCTCTAGATTGGTCTGTTCTATCGACATATCTAATTGTACTGTTTGTAAGATATCAAAAGTTGCATTCTTTTCACTAATATCAGTCAGTTTATAGGTCATGTTGATTACAATTTTTGCTGGTTTCATCCCTGCAATTGGTATAGTCATTGGAAGGGATTGCTCAAAAATATCGCCAATTTTCATAGGTCCAGTTGGGAAAGACACCAACTGTTGCGTACTCTCAATAGTGGACTTTAAAACGTACCTTATATTATCATCAATATTGCTACTAATTATTGTATCAATTTTCAATTTAGTCTCAGGACTATAAAAACCTTCAACAATTAATCCTGTTATTGGATTTTCTTTTTCTGTTACATTACCATTTATAACATTTTTTGATTTCATTGATTCGTAAACTATAGTAACTGGGAAACTATTATTGTCTGAATTTACCCCAGTTGTAGTAATCGTTACTATTTCATTGGACCCTTCAACTATCATTGGTAGCTTAACTCCTTTTGATTTGATTTGCTCGATTTTCTCTTTTGCTCCACTAAAATTAATCTCTGATTTTATTGAAGTAAGTATTGTACTCGAATAGATTCTGTCAGGTTTAAGCTCAGTTTTAAATATGATCTCATTACTCTGTCCAAAAGAAGAAGAAAATATAAGTGTTAGTAATATAGGTAAAGTTAATTTCACGAGTCTATTTTCATGTAAGTAACAGTCTGGCATTTGGTGCGGGGCGTTGTCAGCCTACACC
>JALWTS010000048.1 GCA_027077805.1 Gammaproteobacteria bacterium | reverse complement strand
ATGTTATGTTATTATTTAAAATAAAGAGACTAAAAAATTGAGTATTTGATTTTTAGTTTCAGCAACACTGGTTAACATTAACTGTAGACCAAATATTTTAATATGAAAATAAACTTTATATTTACATTAACAACCCGACGGTAGGAAAAAATGAGTCTTAAATTAATTAATAATGACAGTTTTTATGGATTTCGCTCTCGGCGATCCATTAATGGCGTAGTACATCAAAAATACTACTCACTAAAGAAAAATGGTAAGAAGATTGTTGGTAAGGAAAAAGAAGCGATTCGTAAGGAGGCTTTAGCTTACGACAAGGAACTTGAGCAGAAACAGAAGGAACACAAACGTCAGCGTGAAAGTGAATTTAAACATCTGCGAAATAGCTGGAATAATACCGGTGTCAGAGGCATACAAATCATTAATAAAAGCTATAGCAAACATGGAAAAAATTACACGTCCTTATGCTTTTCAGTGAGTTGTGTTTCTCGTCTTGTCAATAAACCTGTTGCGACTAGCATTTCCATTGATGAACATGGTTATAAAAAAGCCTGGGAAAAAGCAGTGGGATATTTAGCAAAACATAAAAACATTGAAGATTATGACTATTTAATTGATCGTTTCCCCAAATTTTTGGAAAAACATCTGTAAAACTCCTTATAAATAATATGGACAAATTATTACTTGTCCATATTATTTATCTATTCAATACACAAACTAAAATTAGGTAAGTTATCCAACAAATATTTGCCATACTTTTTCGTTACAATACGTCTGTCTAATATCGTTACTTGTCCTTGATCGGACTCTTGACGAATCAAACGTCCAACAGCTTGGGTTAAACGTAATGACGCTAAAGGCAAGGCATAATGAGTAAAAGGATTTTTACCTTGGCTGCTTAGCCATTCTGCACGGGTTAATTCTATGGGGGTTTGTGGCATGACAAAGGGCAATCGAGTAATAATCACATGCTCACAGTATTTACCTGGTAAATCAATACCTTCCGCAAAAGATTGTAAGCCAAAAATCATTGACCATTGATCTTGATCAACATTATGTTTATGACGTTCTAAAATATGCTTGCGACTATACTCCCCTTGAATCAAACAAATTTGTTGATAATCTTCAGTTAACCCTTGATAAACCGCATTCATCATATTCCAACTGCTAAACAATACCAAAGTTGATTGTTGTGGTTGAATAATTTTAGGCAATACTTGAATGACTTCCTCAATATAGTGTGATAAATGCTGTTGGGTAGGCTCATATTGCATGGCAGGAATGACTAACTGTGAACGTTGATAATCAAAAGGAGAAGCAAAGTAATGAGTTTCAACAGCTAATGTCTCTTGATGGCTTAATCCGGTTTGATTTAAAAATCGTTGAAACTTACCCAAAGCCCTTAAAGTGGCCGAACACAAAATAACAGAATGTTGACAGGCTTGCCATAATACTTGTAAGCGATCTGCCACAGCAATGGGACTGGCATGAACATAAAAATCTTGACCACCTTTCCCTTGTTTTTTTTCTATACTAAACCAACGAGCAACACTAGGCTTTGCAGGTTTATCTTGTTGACATAATAACTTCCAACAAGCCAGTAAATTTTCCAATTTTGATTGCACAAATCCTAAACCAATAATAGTGCTTGCCTCATCATCGGTTTGTTGTACTAATAAGTCTTCTCGGACATGGATAATTAATGCTAAAAGTTCTTTGCTATGAACAGTAATTTCCTCACCAATCTGGTTTAAATCAGAGGGTAATTGTTTTAGCTGCCAAATATTATTTTTAAATTTTTCTTGTTGGTTTTTTATCGAAAAATAAGCCTGTTCTAAAATCTTTGATAAATACTGAATTTCATCAAATATTTTATGATGAAATTCGGATTGCCCAACGAAATCAGGAACATCTGCTAACCACTCAATTGCACCTAAAAAACTGCTGGTTTTTGAAAAATATTGCAAAGTTTTGTTAGCAAAAACATGGGCTTCATCGATAATTAATAAACCATTTTTTAATAGATTTAATAGGAATTGACTGCCTGAAAAAATATCAGATAACAATAAATCATGATTGATCACCAACACATCAACATCATGAAATTTTTTACGTTGAATCCAATAAGGACAAACTGTTACTTGAGGACAACGTTTGCCTAAACAACCAAACCTATCGGTACTAATCGTTGACCAAAAATACGCATCAACTTCCTCAGGCCAGTTATCCATATCACCGTCCCAACTGCCATTAGCTAAAGTATCATACATAAGATAGAGAATATTTGTTATTTCATCATCATCAATATGCGTTAAATTTGGTGCATAGTGTTGTTGATCTTGTAAAACTTGAGTTAAACGCAGTGGACAAACATAGCGTCGTCGTCCTTTGATTGGCAAAAATTCAAAGTCTAAACCAAAACTTGATTGTACTGTTGGTAAATCTTTATAACACAACTGCTCTTGTAAACTAACGGATGCGGTTGAAACAATAATTTTTCTATCACCCCTAGACAGCAAACTAGGCAATAAATAAGCAAAAGTTTTACCAATGCCAGTCCCTGCCTCAATTACTGCGATTTTAGACTCAAAACAAGCGGAATGCACCGCACGCATCATTTGCTCTTGGGCAGTACGATATTGAAATTGATTCTTTAAGATTAATAATATTTGTTCTAAATTCATTTCATTTTTTTTTATAAAATTATTATATTATGTTGATTTATAAATTAACCTCACTATACTTTACGCTAAAAAAAAGTATTTATAAATAGCCAGGAGAAAATAATGCCACCTGTAAAGAAAACTACCACCAGAAAAAAGAAGTCTTTGACCAAAACGGCAAGCAAAAAAGCAACTAAAACAGCAAGGAGAGCGACCACTAAAACTGCGAATAGAACTGCCACAATTAAAAAACAGGTTGTTAAAACTGATATTACTGCTGCAAGTATCACTCAAGACATTAATAAACTTTTTCAAGATTTATCTAAACAATACGAAAAAGACTTAAATAATTTAGAAAAAACCATTAAACGTTTAAGAAATAGAATTGAAAGGGAAAACATTAGAAAACAAGTCGCTAAAGAAAAACGTGATGTCGCAATGGCAAAAGCGAGAGATAAAGCAAGTGTTACGGCTAAAAATACTGCTTTAAAAACCACAGAAACCGTTAGGAGAATTACTGAAACCATTAAAGCATTAAGAGCTGAAATGCAAGATGTTCAAAAACAACAAAGAGTAGTGAAAGCCGCACGTTCTAAATTTGTTGCCCAACAAAAAACATTAGACAAATTTGAAAAAGACTGGGAAAAACGATTAAATAAACCTAGAAAACCTCGCCGTAAAAAACGAACATTAAAAAGGAAAACTAGTACAACAACTGCGACTACAACAGAAGCAACAGAAGCAATAGCAGAAGCAGAAGAATAATGAGCTATGGTACTATTAGTGTTTAAATCTAGGCATTTCCCTCTTTAGGTTCATTTCAAATTTAAAATAAATTAAAGAGGGAATGTGGACATCGCCAATTTTTTTAATTTAATAATTTGTCTTTTGCTTCTTGATATTTGCCAGCCGTTTTTTCCACAATATGATCAGGTAATTCTGGTGCAGGTGGTTTTTTATCCCACGCTAATTGTAGCAAATAATCTCGTATAAATTGTTTGTCAAAACTTGGTGGACTAATACCAACTTGGTACTGTGTTTTTGGCCAAAATCTTGAAGAATCTGGGGTTAAAACCTCATCAATTAAAACCAACTGCTGATTTTCATCTAAACCAAATTCAAATTTAGTATCCGCAATAATAATGCCTCGTTGCCAAGCATATTTAAATGCAAATTGGTATAATTTTATACTAATATCACGAACTTGGCTTGCTAATGGCAGTCCTAATAAATCGATAGTGGTCTCAAAACTAATATTTTGATCATGTGCCCCAACGGCTGCTTTCGTTGAAGGTGTATAAATGGCTTGGGGCAATTGTGACGCTAACTGCAAATTTTCAGGCAACTGAATACCGCATACGGATCGTGTTTCTTGATAATCGTGCCAACCAGACCCTACCAAAAAGCCTCTGACAATAGCTTCAACGGGCAAAGGCTGACATTTTTTAACGACCATTGCTCGATTCTTAAGCTGTTGATAATCATCTGCTTGGTTTATAATATCAGATAAAGCGATAGATGATTGTAATTGATTATTAATAATTGCCCGAGTTTGCTTTAACCAGAAATTAGAAATACTTGTTAATATTTCTCCCTTTTTAGGGATTGCCGTTGGCAAAACGACATCAAACGCAGATAATCTATCAGTGGTAACAATTAATAAAATATTTGTATCAATTTGGTATAAATCTCTCACTTTACCACGATGAACTAAGGTAAACTGTGGTAATTGAGATTCAAATAAGACAGTATTTGTAGTCATAATTTAAATAGTAAAATCACGATTGTACAAAATTAACAAAAAAAAGAAAGTTTTTATTTTGTATAGTAAAATGAATGCTAAAAGCCTTGAGGATAGCCCATGCCTAAATTAGTTGTAATGCAGAATGACGCCAAAATTGGACAATACCCTTTACACTCAGGAGAATTTACCATAGGTCGGCGACCTGAAAATCATTTAGTAATCAATAATCGAACCGTCAGTGGTCATCATGCCAAAATTGTTACAGTATTAAATATCTCTTATATTGAAGATTTAAATAGCACTAATGGTACTTATATCAATGGTCGCCAGATTCAAAAATATTCGCTTCATCAAGGTGATGTGATCACCATTGGCAAACACCAATTAATGTATATCACTAATGATGATATTGAGGAACAAGAAGTTGATACTCAAAACACTAAACATGATGAAACTGTCGTATTCTCACCTGAAGATTTAGCGAATGCGGCCAAACTCGATAAAGTGGATATGGCTAGAGATAAAATGGCACAATCCTTGAATCTTAGAAGTGATCAAAATGATAGCTCTAGCAATATTCGTCCTCGATTAAAGATATTAAATGGTCAAAGTCTTGGTAAAGAATTACTATTAAACAAACCTATCACGACTTTAGGGCAAAAAGGGATAAAAATTGCTGAGGTTCATAAACGCCAACAGGAATTTTATTTAGTCTCAAAACAAAAAAATAGTGAAATCCAATTACTGATCAATGGCGAACGCCTCACAGGTCAAGAACACCGTCTGCGTGCAGGTGATATACTGGATGTTGCAGGAATGCGGATTCAATATTTGGTTTTTAAATAATGACGAAGACGATTGCTGTGGCAATTACAGGTGCATCGGGTGCTGCTTATAGCTTACGTTTGCTAGAATGTTTAGTTAAGGCTGATATAAGTATTTATTTGATGTTATCACAACCCGGTCAGTTAGTCATCAATATGGAAACCAGCATAAAATTAACAGGCAATACAAGGAAAATCGCCCAGCAACTGACGGAATATTTCCAAGCAAAACCCAAACAAATCCAAGTATTTGCTAAAGATCAATGGACAGCACCTATTGCCAGTGGTGCAAATCCTGCGAATAGTATGGTTATTTGTCCCTGCACGACAGGCACTTTGTCATCGATTGCCTGTGGGGCAAGTAATAATTTATTAGAACGTGCTGCGGATGTTATGTTAAAAGAACAACGTCGCTTAATTTTAGTGTTAAGAGAAACACCTTTATCCGTTATTCATTTAGAAAATATGTTAAAATTAGCCAAAATGGGTGCGTTAATACTACCTGCTAATCCAGGCTTTTATCACAAACCACAATCTGTCCAAGATATTATTGATTTTATAGTTGCTAGAATTTTAGATCATTTACAAGTCAAGCATAAGTTAATTGCAAGATGGGGAGAGGCTTAATTCACCCGCCGTTCAGTTGTTTACTCTCAAGCATTTTATCAGTAATAAAACGAATACTACCAGTAAAATAATCACTATAGATAATTGATAAGCAAAGGTTTTTGCTAAATCCAATGATTGAGCAAATAGTATTCCAGGTAACAAATAAGCGGGCGCCCAAATCAATGCTGAAATAATATTCGCCATAAAAAATGGCCTAGGTGTCATATTCATAATGCCTGCCACTAATGGAATGACAGCCCGAATAGGACCAATAAATCGTCCTAAAACAACACTACCTTGCCCATATTGCTGAAAAAATTGTTCACCTTCTTGAATCAATCGAGGATAGCGAGACAATGGCCATATTTGATAAATTTGATGACGATAATAATAACCTAAACCATAACTTAAACCATCCCCTAATACTGCCCCTAGAAAACTCCATATAACCATAGCATAAAAGTCCAAAATACCCAAACCAATTAAAGCACCAATACCAAACATAATAGCAACCCCAGGCACTAACATACCAATAACAGCTAAAGACTCTAACAAAGCGACACTAAATAACACCCACCCCGCCCAATTCGGATTAATTTGAATCCAGTCAAAAATTGTTTGAATAATCTCTGTCATTGTTTTTGAAAATAACAATTTATATTACCAAGATCATAGTTTTTGTTGCTTAAACTGATTATGTTAATAAAAAAGTTTGGAAATTGCTTGAGGAAAATCATGATTGCAAAATTTATTTTAGTGTTTTTAGTATAACATTCATATTATTTTTAAGTGTAAAACCTTATTAAGAGTAGCCGAGTTTGCTATAATCAAGCTATCCAAGTAAGGACAAATCCATGAATTTACATGAATATCAAGCCAAACAATTATTTAGCCAATACCAAATCCCTGTTCCACCATCAAAAGTTATTAGCGATATTGCAGAATTAGAACAACTCCCAGATCAAGCGTGGGTGGTGAAAGCCCAAGTACACTCAGGTGGTAGAGGTAAAGCAGGCGGTGTTAAATTAGCCAAAAATTTAGCTGAGACGATTGATTTTAGTCAACAATTATTAGGAACTGAATTAATCACTCCCCAATCAGGTGGCAAAGGTCTGCCGATTGACAAACTATTATTAGAACCGTTGAGCGATATTGCCCAAGAATTTTATCTTAGTTTATTAATTGACCGTAGCCAAGCTCGCTTAGTAATGATTGCCTCTAAAGCAGGTGGTATGGATATTGAAACAGTTGCTGAACAACAACCCGAGGCAATTTTCCAACAAACGATTGATCCCATTTCTGGTTTACAGGCTTACCAAACGCGTCAATTAGCGTTTGCTTTAGGTCTGGCTGATAAGGCCATTAATCAGTTTACTCACATTGGCTTAGCCCTATACCGATTGTTTCTTGATACCGATGCTTCGTTGATTGAAATCAACCCCTTAGTATTAAGCAAAGACCTGCAATTACTTGCCTTAGATGCCAAAATAAATTTAGATGACAATGCCTTATATCGTCATCCTAAGCTAATAGAATTAAGAGATTTACGCCAAGAAGATGCTAGAGAAGCCTTAGCAAAACAATATCAACTTAATTATATCACTTTAGAAGGGAATATCGCTTGCATGGTGAATGGAGCAGGACTTGCTATGGCAACGATGGACTTAGTCAAACGTCAAGGAGGTTTACCTGCTAATTTTTTAGATGTTGGTGGTGGAACCAATGCCGATAGAGTGGCGGAAGCATTTAAACTCATTGTGTCAGATTCGCAAGTCAAGGCAATTTTAGTTAATATTTTTGGTGGCATTGTCCGTTGTGATTTAATTGCCCAAGGGATTATTCAAGCCATGCAAGAGATTAAACTAGATTTACCTGTGGTTGTAAGATTAGAAGGAACGAATGCCAAACAAGGGCAACAAATGTTAGCAGATAGTGGACTAAAAATTACGGCAACCCAAGATTTAAGCACTGCCAGCCAACAAGTCGTTGCTTTAGCCAAAGGCACTGATAGGATAAAATAAAAAAATGAGTATATTAATCGATAAAAATACCAAAGTTATTTGTCAAGGTTTTACAGGAAAACAAGGCACATTTCATTCGGAACAAGCGATTGCCTATGGCACGAAATTAGTAGCGGGTGTTACGCCTAATAAAGGCGGACAAACCCATTTAGATCGCCCTATTTTTAATACCGTTGCTGAAGCCGTCCAACAAACTGCTGCGGATGCAACGATGATTTATGTCCCCGCACCATTTGCAGCCGATGCGATTTTAGAAGCAGCAGATGCAGGTATCAAAATAATTGTTTGCATTACGGAAGGTATTCCTGTTTTGGATATGCTTAAAGTTAAAGCCAGTTTAGCTAATTATCCTGACTGTTACTTAATTGGGCCTAATTGTCCAGGTCTTATCACCCCTGAGGCTTGTAAAATTGGCATTATGCCAGGCAGTATTCACCAAGCGGGGAAAATCGGTATTATTTCCCGTTCAGGGACACTCACTTACGAGGCAGTTTATCAAACAACTCAAATGGGTCTCGGTCAAACTACTTGTATAGGTATTGGCGGTGATCCTATTCAAGGCATGAATTTTATTGATTGTTTACAATTATTCGCCAATGATTCAGAGACTAAAGGAATTGTTTTAGTTGGTGAAATTGGGGGAAGTGCCGAAGAAGAAGCTGCCGAATATATTCAATCCCATATTAATCAACCCGTACTCGCTTATATCGCGGGCATCACCGCACCACCAGGAAAACGTATGGGTCATGCAGGGGCAATTATCTCGGGTGGCAAAGGTAAGGCAGAAGATAAATTTAAAGTGCTGGAACAATGCGGTGTTGCAACTGTTTACTCACCGACAGAAATCGGTTCAGAAATGGCACGACTATTATCTGATTCATAATGCTCTGATTCGTAAGGTAAACCTGCCGTAAATGGAATACTAGTATCTAAAACATCCACGACTTTGCCCGTACGTCGTTCCATCGCTAAGATGGTATATTGATAACGACAATGTAGTTGAATATAAGCATAATCACTCGATTTGCCACCATGTTGTTTTAAAAATTTTTCCCATGCGGTTTTAATCTCAAGATCATTTTGGGATAACATAGATATATTAAGTGAATAATTAAAAATGTCATCTAAAGCCTTTGGGGTAATTTCTTCATAACGATCACGAAGTAGAAATAAAGGCTTACCCTGAAAAAACATAATTTGATTAACAAATTTTCGTCGTTCTTCCTTATCTGTGGGTAAACGTAAATAAACCAAAGGGGGCTTGTTTGGTGATAATTGCTCAACCGCATCAATATCAATATCTGCGTCTGCTAACTGCTCAGCACTCACACTATGAAAGGCATCTCTAGTAAATAATACCACTGCGGTTCTTTGCTGATAAATAAGCAACACCCCACACGTCAAAGCAAGGACCTGAAGCAATGCTATCACTGTCAAATCAAATTTTAGTCCAGGTTTCCCTTGTTTATAAACAATAAAGGTTAAAAACGGTCCTAATACCACATCAACAAAAAACGCAATCCGAATTCCTTGCCATCCACCATCGGCAGAAAAATAAGGTTGTGGATACCAGATAACTGCAATAAAATAAAGCAATACAAAAAAAATTGCCAAACTAATGCTTGAATGAATAGACACAGCCTTAAATTTTGTCACCAATTTCTCCTATAATTTATTTTTTTAAGTATGATTTTGGCATCTACATTATTACTCATTACAACAAATTTGCAAGATGACAAATTAGTTTGGATAATATGACCTCATGTTAAGAGCTAGCAACTCTTAGAAGCAGCATATAATATAACCATATTACTAGCAATAGAAAAGGGACATCATGAAAAAAATCGAAGCAATTATCAAGCCATTTAAACTAGACGAAGTCAGAGAAGCCCTATCTGACATTGGTATTACTGGGATGACTGCCATTGAAGTCAAAGGTTTTGGTCGTCAAAAAGGTCATACGGAATTATACCGAGGAGCGGAGTATGTCGTAGACTTTCTACCCAAGGTAAAATTAGAAATCGTGGTTTCCCAAGATAAAGTTGATCAATGTTTAGAAACCATTATCAATACTGCCCAAACAGGTAAAATTGGGGATGGTAAAATCTTTGTTACTGCGGTTGAAAAAGTGGTTAGAATCCGTACAGGTGAAGAAGACGACGAAGCAATTTAGTTTGGGACTAAAATCAAATCGCTAAGGCAATCAAAGGGCAGAATCGTACGATTCTGCCCTTTCAAACTTAATTATTTATCTAAACCAACCATATCCCACCAAGTATCATCCGCTTCATCAGGAATACCATTAGGATAGTTTTTCTCTAAAACCCGTTGCGTATCCGTAGCTAACTGGGTGAGTTCCAAACGCTGATACGCATCTACTAATATGACTAAAGCTTTGGGCACCGCAGGCGTTTTTTGATAACGTTCTATCACATATTTCGCCCGATTGATCGCAGCCACATAAGCCCCACGACGCATATAAAAATCGGCCACATTAATTTCATATTGTGCCAAGGTATTCCGCAAATATACCATACGTTGTCTGGCATCTGGTGCATATTTGCTATTAGGATATTGATTCACTAATACGGCAAAATCACGAAAGGATTCTTTGGCCGTTCCTGGATCACGTTGTGAGGTATCTTGGGGAATAAAACGGGCAATCAAGCCCAAGCCTCGATTAAAATTCACCAAACCTCGCAAATAATAGGCATAATCGGCATTTTTATGGCGAGGATGGATTTTCAAAAATCTATCCACAGCGGCTAAGGCTGCTTCAGGTTCATCATATTTATAATAGGCATAAGCAATTTCCAACTGAGATTGTTCCGCATATTGCCCAAAGGGATAACGAGCTTCTAATTTTTCAAATAATTCAATCGCCCGAGAATAATTCCCACCCTCCAACGATGATTTTGCCTCTGAATAAAATTTACTGGCTGACCAAGTTAAAGTCTCATCCTCGTCATCCCCAAATAAGCTTGCACAACCTGAAAGCAAGAACGCAATCAGCAATACCCATCCCCATTGTTTGATATATTGATTAAAAATCCTGATAGTCACAATATTCTGTCCTTAAATAATCATTTATTATGTTTGCATTGTATTACTGCCAAATTCTAATTGGCATATTATACTCAGCATCTCAGTTACTTTGCTACTGATTTACTGAAATTTGCTATTGTTAAGCTCCCCTAAACCAAGGATAATAACTAATCCTTATCACTAATAAAATCAGTAATTTTTATTGACGAAACTATGAGCAACATCACCCTACAAATCCCAGAAATCCTACAAGGACAACGCCTAGATCAAGCCTTAGCCCAATTACTCCCCGAATACTCCCGTAATCGTCTTAAACAATGGATTATTGATGGTCATATTCGCTTACAGCATAAACCTGCCCGTCCTAAAGACAAAGTAAAAACTGGGGATGAAATTGTGGTATCCCCCATAGCAGAGCCTGAGACTCATTGCCTACCTGAAGCGATTGACTTAGAGATAGTCTATGAAGATGAACATTTATTAATTATCAATAAACCTGCGGATTTCGTGGTACATCAAGGGGCAGGCAATTATCAAGGCACGTTACAAAACGCCCTACTCTATTATGATCCTAATTTAGCCACGATTCCACGAGCAGGGATTGTGCATCGTTTAGATAAAGATACGTCGGGTTTATTGGTGATTGCGAAAACCTTAGCTTGTCATAAATATTTAGTGGTGCAATTACAACAACGAAAGGTATCACGCCAATATCAAGCGATTGTTACAGGTTATATGACCGCAGGTGGTAAGGTAGAAGCACCTATTGCTCGTCATCCAAGCGATAGAACCCGAATGGCAGTAAACCCTAATGGCAAACCAGCACTGACCCATTATCGTATTCTGCAACGCTTTACGAATCATAGCCATGTGCAACTAACATTAGAAACAGGACGTACTCATCAAATTCGAGTGCATATGGCACATATTAAACACCCCTTAGTCGGCGATAAACGTTATAATCCACGACCACGTTTGCCCCGAGATAGTTCAGAGCAATTATTAAGCCAATTACAACAATTTCCACGCCAAGCCTTGCATGCCTACAAACTTGGCTTAGTTCATCCCTATCGGCAACAATGGCTGGAATGGGAAATTGATTTACCGCAAGATTTTGCACAATTATTAGCAATCGTCGCCGAAAGCAATACAAAGCAATAAAATTGATTTTAATCAGTTTATCCCCCGATATGAAAACGATACTCAACCATGAATCCTAGTCTAATCCCAGCAAAATGGCCAGCACCTACCTCAGTTCATGCTTATACGACTACTCGCATGGGTGGCAATAGTTCAGCACCTTATCATAGTTTTAATTTAGCCCAACATGTGGGCGATAATAAGCAAACGGTTGAACATAATCGTCAGCAATTACAACAACAATTAGGCTTACCGCAAGCACCTGCTTGGCTACAACAAATCCATGGCAATACAGCGGTTTGCATTGATCACAGCTATCATAGTCAAGCCGATGCTAGTTATAGCCAACAAGCCAAGCAAGTTTGTGTGGTTTTAACTGCTGATTGTTTACCTTTACTGGTTTGCAATCAACAAGGTACGGAAATCGCGGCAATTCACGCAGGTTGGCGTGGTTTAGCCAATCAAATTATTACGAAAACCATTCAACAATTACAAAGCTCCCCCACACAACTCATGGTTTGCTTAGGACCTGCCATTAGTCAAGGCTATTTTGAAGTAGGTATTGAGGTTTATCAAACGTTTATTCAACAACAACCTGAATCTATCGTGGCATTTAAATCCAATCGTCCCCAACATTGGTTGGCCGACATGTACGTTATTGCCAAACAGCAATTACAACAACTGGGCATTCAACAAATTTATGGTGGTGAGTATTGTACCTATAGTCAAGCTGACTTATTCTATTCCTATCGTCGTGAACCAAGCACAGGACGTATGGCAAGTTTAATTTGGATGGATTGAGCATGAAACTTCATATTATTGCAGTAGGCACTAAAATGCCTAATTGGGTTCAACAAGCCTATCAAGATTATGCCAAACGCTTACCTAACAATTATTTAAACCTAATTGAAATTCCTGTCAGCAAAAAAAAACAAACCCAAGCCATTATCACCGAAGAAAGCCAACAAATGATCCAACGTATTCCTAAAAATGCCATGATTATTGCCTTAGAAGTAAAAGGCAAAAGCTGGAATACTGAAACCTTAGCCCAACAATTACAAGATTGGCAACGGCAAGGTAATGATATTGCCTTATTAATTGGTGGGGCTAATGGTTTGGCTCAAAGTTGTCGGGATCAAGCCGATTATTTATGGTCATTATCAACACTGACCTTGCCTCATGGCTTAGTTCGAGTCATATTAGTGGAACAAATTTATCGAGCTTGGAGTCTTAATCATAACCATCCTTACCATAGAGCATAAGCCGCATGTCAAAAACCTTATATCTTGCGTCTGCCTCACCTCGTCGCCAGCAGTTGTTACGACAATTAGCCGTTGATTTTAAAACCATTGTCGCTGATATTGACGAAACACCCTATCCCAAGGAAGCACCCGCACAATTTGTCACTCGTATGGCAAAAACCAAAGCAAACACTATACAACAACAATTATTTGATGAAAATGCCGTCATTTTAGCCGCAGATACCATTGTAGTCGTTGAACAACAAATTTTTGGCAAACCTAAAGACCAAAGCGATAGCAGGTTAATGTTAAAACAGTTATCAGGACGCTGTCATCAAGTACTATCGGCAATCGCCATACAAGACAAACAACAACAGCAATATTGTTTAAATACTAATAAGGTTTGGTTTCGAGCATTAAAGGATGCTGAAATTTTGCAGTATTGGCAAACGGGGGAACCACAGGGTAAGGCAGGAAGCTATGCCGTTCAAGGTCATGGAGCCAGCTTTATTGAAAAAATTGAAGGCAGTTATTCAGGAATTATGGGGATACCACTCTATGAAACCAGTGAGTTACTGCTAAAATTTAATATTAATTTTTGGATTAATCGTGAAGCACCATAATTTGTTGCCATAAAGGATAATGATGTCAGTTGAGCTACTTATGAATATTACCCCGCCTGAATCTCGAATTGCGATTGTGGAAAATGGCATGTTACAAGAGATTTATATTGAGCGTATTCATAACTTAGGCTTATTAGGAAATATTTATAAAGGCAAAGTCTGTCGAGTCTTACCCGGAATGCAAGCCGCTTTTATTGATATTGGCTTAGAACGAGCCGCATTTTTACATGCTACGGATTTATTAAGCAATGGTCGTTTTAATCCTAATAGCCAACTAGAATCCATTGCGGAAATATTAAATGAAGGGCAGGAAATTATCGTACAAGTCGTAAAAGACCCGCTAGGCAGTAAAGGGGCAAGATTAACCACCCAACTGTCGATTCCTTCTCGTTATTTAGTATTTATGCCAGAACTGACATCCGTCGGTATCTCGCAAAAAATTGAAGAAGATGAGGAACGCCAACGTTTAAAAAATATTATTACCGATTATTGTCATGATAAGGTAGGCTCGTTTATTGTCAGAACTGCCGCGGAAGGCATTGAAGAAACGGTCTTACATAAGGAAATTAATTTTTTGTCAAAACTTTGGCAAGAATTAATAAAAAAAATTCAATTGCAAGCAAGCTGTAGTTTAATCTATGAAGACATGCAATTAAGCCTGAGGATTTTAAGGGATATGGTGGGTTCTGATATTGAAAAAGTCAGAATTGATTCTCATACCACCTTTCACGAGGTAATCGATTTCGCCAATCAATATTGCCCCGAACTGGCAAAAAAAATTGAATATTATAGTGGTGAACGTCCGATCTTTGATCTATATAGTATTGAAGATGAAATTGATCGAGCCTTAGATCGAAAAGTGCAATTAAAATCGGGAGGGCACTTGGTTTTTGATCAAACCGAAGCGATGACTACCATTGATGTGAATACGGGTGCCTTTGTTGGGCATAGAAATTTAGAAGAAACCATTTTTAAAACCAATTTAGAAGCCGTACAAGCGATTACTCGCCAACTAAAACTGCGTAATCTGGGTGGAATTATTATTGTTGATTTTATTGATATGCTAGAAGAAGAACATAAACGCCAAGTATTACGCAGTTTAGAAAAACATTTGGCTAAAGATCATGCCCGTACCCATATTAGTGAAGTCTCATCCTTAGGCTTAGTGCAAATGACCCGTAAACGTACCCGTGAGAGTTTAGAACATACCCTATGTCAACCTTGTCCTTTCTGTAGTGGTAGAGGCTATATGAAAACACCCGAAACTATTTGTTATGAAATCTTTCGTGAAATTATTCGTGAATCACGTCAATACGAAGCCAAAAAATTTTTGGTTTTAACCTCAAATTCAGTCATTGATGTCTTATTAGATCAAGAATCTGATAACCTTGCCCGCTTAGAACAATTTATTGGGAAACCGATTAAATTACAAGCAGAAACTTTATATACTCAGGAGCAGTATGATATAGTATTAATTTGACAAAAACGGCTTGGCTATGTGGAAAAAACGTCGTATTTTATTTTTACTATTTATCTTGCTACTAGTAGCAGGCAAAGCGTTTTTAGTTCAAAATAGAATTAGGGATTGGGATAAACCTGTGTGGGTTGCAATTCATGCGATCAATGCTGACAATAGCACGGCGGCAAGCAAAACCATTAACCGCTTAAAATCTGAAGACTTTAATGACATTGAAGCGTTTTTTAGTCGTGAGGCAGGAAAATATCCCAACATTCATACACAAGCATTTAAAATAATATTAGGTTCCGAAATTAAAGAAATGCCACCGTTACCTCCGAAACCTCAAAGTTTAATGTCAACTGTTTTGTGGAGTTTAGAATTTCGTTATTGGGCCAGTAAATATGATGATGAAATTCCTGCACAAATCCAAATATTCGTCTTATATTATGATCCCGATCAACAGCAAACCTTAGATCATTCCTTAGGACTAAAAGAAGGTATGATAGGCATGGTACATGCCTTTGCTTCTCAACGACAAAAAACACAAAACAATATTATTATTGCCCATGAAATCCTGCATACCGTTAGAGCAACAGACAAATATGACTTAAAGGGTCAGCCCATTAACCCCATTGGTTTAGCAAACCCCAATCAACAACCACTGTTTCCGCAAACCAAAGCCGAACTCATGGGAGGACGAATTGCCATCAGCCCTTATTCTGCTGAAATGCCTAAAAGTTTAAAAGATTGTGTGATTGGTGAATACACTGCGAAAGAAATTGCTTGGATACCATAACAATGAAGCTTAAAACCTTAATCGCTGCCTTTGCACCCGCTGAGGATAATACCTCATTTGGCGAAAAAATATTATCTGCCAGTATGGGGCTAATCGCAATGGTGAGTATGTTATATATTAGCTATTATTATTTATCCCCCCAACAGTTACCTTGGTTTGTCGGTTCCATGGGGGCTTCTTGTTTATTGTTGTTTGCAATCCCTCATGGGCCATTATCCCAGCCTTGGCCATTTGTAGCAGGTCATTTATTAGCAGGATTTATTGGCATTAGTTGTGCAAAACTGATTTCATTGCCGTTGTTAGCCGCGGGTATTGCCGTTAGCTTAGCAATACTCGGTATGTACCTATTGCGTTGTCTCCATCCGCCGGCCAGTGGTACAGCTTTAAGTATGGCATTAGCAAATAACAGCATCCAACAAATGGGGTATCAATATTTAAGTACGCCCCTGTTAACTAATATAATAATTCTGTTAGTTTGTGCCTTAATTATCAATAATATCTTACCAAATCGTTATTATCCAAGTCGCCTTAAAACCTTACTTTCACCTGATGAAGAGAAACCGAATTTTCAGCTACAGCTTGCGAAAGAAGACTTAAAAGAAGTCTTACAACAACAAGATATGTACATTGACGTATCCGAAGAGGAACTAGACCAAATTTTTAGTTTAACCGCTACGCATATTCGCCAAAGACGTATGGGTGAGATTTCATGTAGAGATATTATGACTTTTCCTGCGATTTCTGCCCAATATGACACCGAAGTTGAAACCCTATGGCAGTTAATGGGCCAATATAAAATTCATTGCTTACCTATTGTTGATAATAATAATCGGGTGATTGGTATTGTCTCAATTGCTGATTTTCTAAATCAAATTAAAGTCCCAACACCAGATTCAGCCACATTAAAAACTCGTTTAGAGAATTTTATTAAACGCACGCCAGGGCAACATAGCAATAAACCCGAATATGCGGGTCATATTATGACGACACCTGTCTTAACCGTGCATCAAGATCAACATATTTTAGATTTATTTTTGTTAATCCATCAACATAATGTGCATCATATTCCTGTGATTAATGATGACAAACATTTAATTGGTATGATCACCCCTAAAGATTTAATTGCCTCACTGCATAGTGATGCTAAAAACTATGGGACTTTGAATCATGCCTGACTTACCTAAAGTTGAAACCATTTCATTTGCCAAGGGATTCAAGCATGACAATCCCAAACGATTACCAATGTTATTATCCACCAACAGCGAGTTATTACTGTCCACAATGTCAAACATTACCTTTAGAATAATTAAAATAGCAGTAGTCCTACTGTTTATTGTTATCAGCAATATGTCCAATCTTTATGCAGATAGTTTAAGTTTAGTCAAACAAATTGATTGGAAATTATTATTTAATCAATTATTTGCATTAGAAATTAAAAAACAAACCTTAACGCTCCCAGCTTATCAGTTAGATCACTTTCAGACATATTACAGTCAACTTAGAGAACATACGGCTTGGACACCTTATCGCTTTAATCAAGTGATTGATAAAGTTTTACAAGCCGATACTTCAAGCGAGGCTTATCAGATTCGTACTAAAATTTACTCAGATTCGAATAATTACCAACGCATTGCCTCAGCAAACTTTGATTTAGCGATTCCCAGCCAAATTTTGGCACTACCACAAATCAAGCATTATCTTGCTACAATTAAGCAATACCAACCAAGCCCCTCACAACAAAACTTTTTTGACTCTGAGATTGGACAGGCAACGATACAAGCCATCACTTGGCAACGATACAAACAACCCCCCCAAAAAATTGCCCTAGTCATTGTACCCGGTTATGCCGGACATTTAATCCAATTCCCGATTTTTGAAGAAATTATAAAAGATGCCAACCAATATTATGGTCGTGAAGCACAACGCCCTATTATCGAAGAAGATGGTTTAGACTTCACGGTAGAAGACTATCACAATTTTTACGCCCAAACGAATACTCCCCCCTATTTTGATATATTACATCCCGCAGGAGCATTAGAACTAGGTAATACGGTTGGAAATAATAACGCCCTTACCCAATTATTAGTGCAATGGTTGGAAAATCTCCCTGAAATTTATCAAAATCATCAATTTATTTTACTGGGTTATAGCAAAGGTGCGGCAGTGATTTTAGACGTGGTCAGGCAAAGTCCAAAATTACGACAACGCATTGCCGGTTTTATTACCTATGGTGGGGTTATTCAAGGCACTAATATTGCTCGCACAGGCATTGATGTCATGGATCAAATCACTCAAGACAAAACTTGGGAACAATGGTTAGATCAACTACAAACAAAATCTAATCAACAGATTTTAGACAGTATTTCACCTTTAATCCAGAGCTTACCCATCAGTGCTTGGCAATTACCTTTATTTAGAGAAGTTTTTGCGATATTCGACTATGACATTGATCCGATTGAATCAATATTAGAGACTTTATTGCAACGTGATGAAGTTTACGCTTTGCGTGAGGGCATTGTGGATATGTTACCCGTTAATCGTGCAAAATGGGATTTATTATATTTAAATAATCACTCTTTTGCTGATAACACTTTTATCTTTAATCTATCGGCGATTACGGATATTTCAAGTTTTGCACAACCGAATGGCATTACTCGTTATGGTCAAAAACAAGCGTCAGTGATTGCACCAACCTTAACCGATGATGGGCAATTAGATTGGGCTAATTTCAGTTTAGATTCGGTATTTTTATATTTATCCTCTATTGAAGGTTTTAAACTCGCACCCGCAGGTTTGTATGATACCCAAGTAGAGTTAGCCAATACCAAAATGGCATTACTAGACACCCGACCTTATCATCAAAGCCTTACCGAACAAGAAATAGCACAATTATGGCAACAACCACAAATTCAAAGCCGATTATACCAACAAGGCATTTATTCAAGTCAAAAATTTGCTAATACTCCTAGGAATCAATTATTTCCCAAAGATATGAGCAATCATATCCATGCCGTGGATTTAGGTGAAATCAAAGGACATCACTGGAGTATTATGCAACAAGCTTTTCGTCCTCCCATGGACATTTCAACTGATTATGCAATTTGGTCATTTCCACGTAAAGCGTATATTCAAGCATTATTACAAACATTAGCGTTATATCATTTAGTTTTAGAGTACCAAAATTAAATTATGAAATATTTATTATTATTCAGCTTATTATTCGTTGCCCCTATTAGTTGGTCTCATTCCAATTATCAAGAGCTTATTTTTTACAACCAAGCCTTAAACCAAGAACCCGATCCTTGTTTATATCATGTGTTTAATTTATTTTCTAATGCGATTATGCGTGGCTTAGTGGTCAATGGTAGCCACACGGGTTTAGGGACTAAAAATCCAACAGGCAAACAATTACAAGCCAGTGGTCTTTATTATCAACTCATGAATATTATCTCTATTGCTGATCAAGAAATAACTCGGCAGTTATATCATGAAGACATCGCCTGTTTACCTGAACGAATTCAATTACAAACAGGCTCGTTTGCCCAAGATTTTGTTGCCAGCACGACTCGCCATAATAATCCTAGTTTTGCCAAAATCCAGCAGGCATTGGCTTTATTGTTTCCAAATTTTGTTCCCTTCGCTTTACATCAACTAGAACAATCACAATTAACCCCAACGAATAATAGCATTGCCGCCAAGCAACTAGCACGACAAGTTAAAACGGGGATTCAATATCGCCTTAAGCAATTAACGAAACTACAAAATCCTGACAATGAAATAGATGTTAGCACTAAACTACAAACCTTACTTTACGCCTATACGCCATTAAGTTCAAATTTAGAACTACAGTTACATCCAGATGGTGTATTGAATTTAAAACTACTATTGCCCGCTTTATATTTATTGCAAGCAGATAATATTGAAGATATTAATAGCTGGTATCTCACAAAAGGTTTAGCATCTACTAAATTTTCACAAGCGATTCATATCAATCTCGCTAAATTAACTCATATTTCCTATTTAGAACATGCTGATTTAAGTGAAAATCAAGTCATTCAAATCAATTTAAATAAACATCTGCAACAAGCTAATGCAATGACCATGCAAATTATTTTTGGAAAATTAAATCATGCGGATGATGATTTAACCGTGGATAGCACTGACCCTAATAACGCCTTACATATCCAACTTTATTTAGACAGCCCAATTCAAGCAACTGATAGTATCAGCTTACAAAATATTAAACACCGTATCAATCAATTAGGACATAATTTTACCATTGAAGCCAGAATACATAAACTTGGTTTAACCTTATATCGCCATGCCGTTGGCACAACCAGTGCGAATAGTTTAGAGGCGGCAAGACTGCGTCCAAGATATGAACAACAATCCTCGCATATTTCATTTAGGATATACAAACAAACTGACGATTTAATTGATTATAACAGTCTAAAATATTCTGGTTTTCAATGTCAGACAGGTAGTGAAAAACGCTGGTATTGTTATCGAGAATTTCAAACTTGGGGCGATTTATTATCCTTTCATTTAGGCATAGCGACCGAATTATTAATCAATAGCCATATGACTCAAATTGAAGCAGCGATAGATCAAGAACTATCCATACTATTGGATCAATACTTGCAACAATTTGCTGATACATTCAATCTAATCTCTGATAGACTATATCAAGCCTTATTTTATCCTTAAAAAACTTGACCTAATTCTTGTCGCAAACCAAAGAAAGCAAGCCCCATTTTAAAATTTTTTTCTATGGGATTAATATTACCTTGTCTATTTTGCAGGCAGTTTCACCTCAACTCTGCTCCCCTGCCCTAAATCACTGCTTAAATGCACATCGCCGCCCATAAATTCACAGTATTCTTTAACAATGGATAAACCTAAGCCTGTATTACAGGTGCTACTACTATCGTTCAAATGCTCTACTTGAAAAAAGGGGTCAAATACTTGACGATTAAATTCAGCAGGAATACCTCGCCCCGTATCATCAAGCACAAAATGTATCCATGCTTGCTCCCCTTGCCATATTTTTTGAATTTGCAGTTGAATTTTACCATTTTTGGTAAACTTACAGGCATTACTAAACAAATGATAAAAAATATGATGAATTTTGGTGAGATCACCTTGCATGGTTTCATCATCAGGGACGTATAATAATTCGATCTGGTTATGATTGGCTTCTGCCATTTTTCTAAATTGATCAACGAGATTAATCGCCAATACCTTTAAACGAATTGTCTGCTTATCTAATTGTCGGTTTAATGTGCCAAATTGGGTATATTCTAATAATTCGTCAATTAATTTCAGCAAATGTTTTGCGGAGTGATTAATCGGTTCAACCGAATCGAAAGTAATTTGCTGTTTCGCCTCTAGTTCCTCAACGATCATTTCACTATAACCAATAATGGCATTTAATGGGGTTCGTAATTCATGGGAAATCATCGCTAAAAACATTGACTTTGCATGATTTGCTTGTTCTGCTTGATATTGTGCTTTTTTTGCTTGTTCAAATAAACGAGTTTTTTCAATGGCAATACTCACTTGATCCGCAAATAGTGATAACAAAAACAAATCACGTTGGTTAAAATCTTCGCCTGAGCTTTTATTTAAAGCAGAAATGCCCCCTAAAAAATGTTTGTTACCAATTAATGGTACTAAAATCACCGTACCTGCTTCTTTTTCCCAACGAATTTGTTCTTGCTCATCCAATTCACTAATAATACCCCGCCACCAAGCTCGCTTATTCCGCCAAACCCATCCACAAACACCAAAGTCAATCGGTAAGGATTCCCCAATAATTTCGTCAATATTTTCACCACTCCCTGCCATATAAGTATAATCAGTGCAATTTTGATTGATAATCGGAATCAAGGTAGTACTAGCACTCACCAATACTCGGGCTTTATCTGCCACCATTTGCAAAATATCTTGTAGTTTATAAGCACTGTTAATAGCTTGACCAATTTCTTGTAACATTGCAATTTCTTGCTGTTTTTCTTGCAATGCTTGCCGTAATTGGTCTAATTTGCTTTGCTCAATTTGTTGAGAACGAAGGGTCATTTTGTATCTTTAAAATGTCAACCAACGATCGATTATAGCATTTTTAAAACGTTTTGAAATATTTAAAATAAATCAATCAAAAGTATCACAAAATTTTCAATTGACCCAAAACCCATTATAATGGGAATTTATATCACTATCACCACCCAACTTGTTTAAGTTTAGGAACTATTATGCAATCAAAAGCTTGGACTGGAAGATTTACCCAACCAACCGATGCCTTTGTAGAGGCATTTACTGCTTCCATTGAATTTGATCAACAACTTTATGCTTATGATATTCAAGGCTCTATTGCTCATGCTAAAATGTTAAGGCATTGTCAAATTTTAACTGAGCAAGAAAGTCAGCAGATTATTCAAGGCTTACAACGAATCCAAGCACAAATTGAACAACAACAATTTGATTATTCGATTCGTTTAGAAGATATTCATATGAATATTGAAGCCAAACTCACCCAAACCATTGGCGAAGTAGGTAAAAAATTACATACAGGACGTTCTCGTAATGATCAAGTGGCAACGGATGTTCGTTTGTATTTACGCCATGAAATTAAAATGATTGAACAGCAATTAGCCAAAACTCAATTCGCCCTACTGCAACTTGCCAGTGAACATACAGATACGATTATGCCCGGATTTACTCATTTGCAAGTCGCCCAACCGATTACCTTTGGGCATCATTTAATGGCGTGGTTTGAAATGCTATATCGAGATCGACAACGTTTAACGGAAGCCTATCAACGTTGTAATACTTCGCCTTTAGGCGCTGCCGCTTTAGCAGGCACCAGCTTTGCCATTGACAGACATTATAGTGCGAAATTACTAGGCTTTAAGAATGTTTGTGAAAATTCTTTAGATGCGGTCAGCGACAGAGATTTTATTATTGAATTTCAAAGTCATATGGCAATTTTAATCATGCATTTATCGCGTTTTTCGGAAGAATTAATTATCTGGTCATCGGCACAATTTGATTTTATTGACATTGCGGATAGTTTCACCACAGGCTCCTCCATTATGCCTCAAAAGAAAAATCCTGATGTGCCTGAATTAATTCGTGGTAAAACAGGTCGAATCTTTGGTCATTTATTTGCCTTATTAAGCTTAATGAAATCACAACCTTTGGCTTACAATAAAGATAACCAAGAAGATAAGGAACCCTTATTTGATACCGTTGCTCAGATTAAGGGTTGTTTAAAAGTCTTTGCTGAAATGTTACCAACGATCACCGTTAAAAAACAACGTATGTATCAAGCGACTAAACAAGGCTTTGCCACTGCCACTGATTTAGCGGATTATTTAGTCAAACATGGGCTTGCGTTTCGTGATGCCCATGAAATTGTGGGTAAAGCCGTACGTTATGGCATTAACCAAAATAAAGACTTAGCGGAAATGAGTCTAGCAGAACTACAAGAATTTTCAGAGATTATTCAAAAAGATGTATTTAAGGTATTAACTTTAGAAGGTTCTATACAAGCCAGAGATCATTTTGGTGGTACGGCTCCCAATCAAGTTAAAGCAGCGATTGACCGAGCCTATGAACGCTTACAAAAATTTAAGGAATAGTGAAAATATCATGTCTCAAGCGAATGAACTCAAACAACTCAGCCAACGTTTACAACAATTTGCCCAAGATAGAGACTGGGAACAATTTCATAATCCCAAAAATTTATCGATGGCATTAATTGCCGAATGTGCCGAATTAGTGGAGCATTTTCAATGGCTAAGTATAGAACAAAGCCAAAATTTGGAGGCAGATAAACATCAAGAAGTCGCAATGGAATTAGCCGATATTTTTATTTATCTCATCCGTATTGCGGATCAACTAGATATTGATTTACTCGCAGTTGCCAATCAAAAAACCACCATAAATGCACAGCGTTATCCAGTAGATAAAGTCAAAGGAAGTGCGAAAAGAGCAGAAGAATACTAATTAAAATGTGATCAAGTTCACAAAGTTGATATTAAATAATGTTTAATTACCATTTCACAACCGCCATCACATTTTTTTCAAAAACCTTCTATTATACTGGCTGATAATAGTTAGCAAGTTAAGGAAAGTTTGATAGTGTGTTGCTCAAAATGTTATTTACTTTCCGAGATTATAAAGCCTATGGTAACATAGGCTTTTTTTAATTTTACTGATTATCTGACTGATTTTTCATTGTTGCCGTTTTATCATCAGTTTTCGTGTCTAAAATCACCCGATAGGGCTGTAAATACCGATAAATATTCAATGACGGCAATAACGGTTGTGATTCTAATTTTCTATCTTGACGCTGTTGTCTAGGAACCGCTTGCGAATCTAACGCTAAAGGACGAAAATCAGGCAATTCCGTTTGCCCTGTGCTAATAATAAATAATGGCAATGAGGCTTGAATTTGTTTCACTAAATTGCAAGCACCCTCGCCTTTTTTTTCCCACACTAAATTAGCACAAGGTTTGGTTTGCGAATAATTAATATAGGCTAAAGCTTCATTCGGTGGAATTTTAGATAAACGCTGTTTTTGTACCTCTAAATTCGTCACTTTTTCACCCAATCGGGCTAAACGTCCCCATGCTCTATCAACACTAATACGGGATACTCGTCTAGTATGTCCCCAACTAAAACCAATTTTATCCGGCCATGGTGCCACTTTTTGTAGATGGCGATAGGCTTGGCGTTTGTGAAATCTAGCTCGACCACTATCTTGTAATACTTTAGTGGCTAAAGGGATACGCTTTTTTTTGTCAAAAGTAGTTTGTCCTTCCATTGCTAAAAAGACCTGTTTTAATTCATCTTTCGCCTGATTGACTTGCTCAATTTTATCGCCAGTGTTTTCACTGGCTAATAATAATGCAGGACATAATAAGGTCTTGCTTTTATCTTGACCATCTTGATAGTTTAATTGGGCAATGATTTGACATAAATGTTGGCGTTGTTTGGCTTCAGTATCTAATTTTTTTTCAGGGTCCCATACCCATAAAGGGGCCTGTTCTTGATAAATTAAATTGACTAAATCATCTAAATTTTGCTCTAACTGGCTTAAAGCCTCAATCAGTTGTAGTTTTAATAAGGCTGGATCAATTTGCATTAGAGATTCCTAGAAAAAAACCTTTAGGGTTGATAGTAAATTGTTGCACTTGTTGCATATCAGTATTGGAGTCAAAATTAAGTAGTGTGGTTAAATTTTGCCAAGCAGCGACCCCGCCTTGTTGTTTCGGCAACCATGTATTGGATTTCCAATTCATAAAGTGCAAATACATAAATTCCTGTTGACCATTTTGATTATTGCTCAAATGACCTTGCCGCCAATACCATTGTTCTGGATGTTGTTGTTTACCATCACACCATGGCATGGGTGCTAAAATCGTGCTGTATTGTTCTTTAAAATAATTATGTCGCCAATAGGGACTAAAATAAGCATATAAATATTTTAGCCATGTGGGATGTTTACGATGAGGCATAAATACTTTGGTAAACTTAGATTCATCTATACTTAAGTGTTGCGGATTTTCAAATAAATTTTGCCAGTTTTTGATTCGTTGAAATGCTTGTATCATTGTTGGCGTATTTTTTAATAAGCATAAATGCCCCGAAATTCGATTATTATGGGTGGAAATCAATTGATGCTTGGCTAAAATGTCATCCGTTAAAAACTGACGTAAATTGCCATAAATGACATCAATATCGCCAAAACCAAAAAAGTCATACGCTTGGGTTTGAGCTTGATGCAAATAACCATAGGCAGGTTTAATATCACAGAGTTTATAAGGTGAAGTCGGGTTAAAATTTATCGCTAATTTTTGAGAAATTTGTGAGGTATAATCTGCAAAGCTGGTTTCAATAAATTGGCAATTATTGGGTTTCACTTGTGGTTTACCACAATCAGTAATAAATAACCAATTAATACTAGGATTTGCTTGACAACTTAACATAAAAAACTCAACCCATTCTGGCCATTTACCAAAATACGGAATAATAATAATAATCGATGCAGGCTTCATCATTTGCTTAAAACCAGTTGCCGATATTTTTGATGATATAATTCAATATTAAACTGTTGTAATAAATATTGATAGGCTTGTTCGCTTAAAGTTTGTCTTTCGGCTTGGCTTAAGTTTAACATTTTCTCCATTGCATGAGCTAAGGCATTGCTGTCTTTCGCTGACACTAAATAACCATGTTGTTTGACGACTGAGGCAACCCCACCGACATCTGTCGCAATAATGGGTACTTTAGCAATCATGGCTTCTAGTAACACTAAAGGCAAACCTTCGGATAATGAGGATAAAACAAAACACTCAAATGCCCGAATAATTTCAAGGGCATTAAAAATTTTCCCCGTTAATATCACCGATTGTTGTAAATTATTTGCCTCGATATAGTCTTGTAACTCAGCTTGTAAACGACCATCACCAACAATCACTAATTTTATCTGTGGATATTTACTTTGTAGCTGTTGCAAGGCTTGTAATAAATAAATATGCCCTTTTACCGGCACTAAACGCCCAATAGTGCCAAAAATAAAGTCATAGGAATTTAAGCCTAGACGTTGTTTTGCTTGGGTCTTGGTCAACATGGTGTTTAATGACTTATCAATATCTAAAGCATTATTAATCGTTACCACATTATTGACACTAAAACCACAATGTGTCCCTAAAAATCGTAAACCACATAAATAATCACTTACCGCAGAAGATACGCCCACAAAACTCCAATGCTGATCAATATATAATTTGGCATCTAAGCGTCGATATAGGCGATCAAAATCGCCAAAACCATGAATAATACCAATGCAATGCCTGACTTTTAGGCATTTATTTAGTTTTAATACCATATGCGTCGTTTTAAAACCATTGCAAATAATCACATCAAACTGTTGTTGCTGACAAAATTGATACAATTGTTGCATGACTTGCCAGCGTAACCCTTGCATTTGTGCGGAACTAAACTCAAAATATTTAATATGTTCACTGATTGAGACCATATCCCCTGCTTTAGGTTTGCCTTTCAAATAAGCCGCAGTAACTTCAAAGCGTTCTATAGGTAAGGCTTTAATCACTTCTTCATGCAAATCAGAGGTACGAATATAATATTTTGTTTGTAATTGTAAAACTTTAATGCGTTCTTGAGCCACGATTATGACGATTTAAATTTAAATGAAACTTATTTTGGACTTTTGCTTAAAATCCCTTAAAATTATGCCTAAATTAAGTTTAGGCAATCTTATTCTCAATGCAATCATCACAACCATTAGTTAGTGTTATTATTTCTTGTTATAACCATCAAGATTATATTACTCAATGTATTGAAAGCATTATGCAACAAAGCTATCCTAATATTGAACTCATTGTCATTGATGATGGTTCTACCGATAATAGTGCGGCAATTATTCAACAACTCAGCGAAAAATACCAATTTTATTTTGAATCCCAAGCCAATATGGGTTTAACGAAAACCTTAAACAAAGCCCTTGCCAAAGCTAAAGGCAAATATATTGCCCCTTTGGGTTCTGATGATTATTTAATGTTAGACAAAACCGCCAAACAAGTACAATATTTGGAACAACATCCCAATATTGCCGTTGTTGGTGGTAATATTTTAGTGGTAAATCACCAAGGTGTCATTAAATCGCAACAACGACTAAAACCTTATCGAGAAGTGGATTTTAACACTATTTTTCTAAATCCTAAACAAACCCCTGCGGCTCCTTCGGTAATGATACGCGCCGAAGTATTAAAACAAGTCAATGGTTATAATACCGAATCTAATCTTGAAGATTTAGATCTATGGTTACGCATCACCCATCAAGGCCATAAAATCGCCGTATTAAATGATGTATTCGCATATTATCGTCAACATGAGACTAACTCTTACAAAAATTATCAATTTATGACCGAAAGCCAACTACAAATTTATCAAAATTTTGCATCAGAACCTGATTATCCCTATGTCAAAAACCAAGTGTTAATTCGCATGTTTTTAAAAACTGCAAAAAAAGACCGCCGTTATGCCTTGAAAATTTTTAAACAAATTAGTCCTAAATACTATAACTGGAAAGTTATCCGAGCGTGGTTGCACTATTTCGTACCTAAATTTAATAAAAATAAATCACAGTGACTAAATTTATTGATATTTTACAACATTATATTTTACCTTTAGGATTTTTATTATTTCTAACGGGCATGATTTATTTTAGCAGTATGAGTGCTTATCAAGGCAAAACTTATTTGTTTTTTATGTTGCCTAGTGTTATCTTGATGATGATTAATTTTAAAGTGCTTAAAAATTTCAGCCGTGATAAAACTTTTTGGTTATTGATAGGATTGTTTGCCTATATGGCAACTAGTCTCGCTTGGAATGATACGATTATAAGTGATATTGCCCATCTAAAACGCTTAGTATTAATTTTTATTTTTTTAATGGGTGCCATCTATATGGGGGAAAATCACACGAAATTGATCATCAATTTATTACTAAGTGCAACTATTATGTTAGCAATATCAGGATGTTATGCTATTTATTTGCATTATAGCAATCATAACGGTTTATTTGCCACACGCTTTGTGGGTATTGGTAATTTTTCCAACCCGTTATTATCATCCCATGTTTATGGTGTATTTACCGTTTTTTTAATGGCCTATATTAGCACTCAATACCAAGGGAAATTGACAAGTTTTATTCATTTGCTCATCGTATTATTTATTATTTTATTTGTGATGACCTTGCTAACACAATCACGCACTGCTATGTTAGCATTGACGATGGCCACATTAGCGTTATTTTTATGGTGTCAACCAAAAATCACACTTTATTTTATTAGCTTGTTAATATTATCTGCTACAATTATTCTAATATTTAAACCAGACATCATTCTGGCAAGGGGATTTTCAGCACGTCCTGAATTATGGAAAATTAGCCTTGAAAAAATTAGTTTAGCACCTTGCTTAGGACATGGTTTAGCGACAAAACTGGACATTACTATTCCTCGTTTTTATCATGTGTTTTCAGAACCACATAATATTTATTTAGGCACGGCCTATTATGGTGGTATGCTTGGTTTATTGTTATTGTTAATGCTATTACTAAACTTAATTTACTCAAGTGTTTTGATTGCCAAGTCTAATCCATTAGCCATGATTGGCATTGCCATGTTAATTTATGGGCTAACAGCAGGTATGACAGAAGGAGGCAATATTTTTCCCCGTCCTAAGGAAACTTGGTTTATTATCTGGTTACCCATTGCCTTGCTATTAATGGTGAAATATAAACATCTAAAACAACTTCAAACCCAGGATATAGATAGTGATAACTCAACAAACGAAATATGTATTGCAACTTTGTCATGACTATAGTATGCCTTATCTCGATGTTGCCAGACAATATGCAAGTTTGTTTAAAAATACCCAATATCAATGTATTACAGTTTATCTAGTCGGTGATAAAGACGATCAAGTCGTACAACAAACGAATTCTGATAAAGTATTATTTTTAGAAAACAGTTCTAAAGATATTCGTGGACTAAAACTGAAACAAATTCATCAAATCAAACATATTTGTCAACAATACTGCTTTGAATTTGCCATTGGACATCGTTATAAAGCCATTTATATTTTAAAACATGTCCCTAATTTACCCGTCTTAGGTATTCATCATTCCTTTGATGTCTATAGTCGTTTCACACGACGTTGGTTTGTGAATCGCCATAGTAAAGATTTATATTTATTGGGTGTGTCTAATGCCATTCGAGATAATATCAAATATCATCTACCCCATTACCCCCACGATCAAATTCATACGTTATATAATCGTATTAATATTGAACAAGTTAAATCAAAACAAGTTTCTCGCTTTGAGGCAAGAGAATATTTGGGACTCGACCAAAATAGTTATATTTTTGCTAATGTGGGTCGATTGCATCCAGACAAGGATCAAAAAACCCTAATCAATGCTTTTGCCAAAGTTGCGGATTCCATGCCGAATGCTTTATTAGTCATACTAGGCAAAGGTCGCTTAAAAGAAGAATTACAACAACATGTTAGAATTTTAGGGCTGACTCAACGTATCTTATTCTTAGGGGTGATTAAAAATGCCGTTTATTATTTTAAAGCCTTTGATAGTTTTGTGCTAAGTTCATATTGTGAACCATTCGGTATGGTATTACTTGAAGCCATTATGGCGGATATTCCAGTGATTAGCTCTGAAACTGGTGGGACTAAAGAGATTATTACCAATCCGAAATGGCGATTTTCGATGGGCAATCACCAGCAACTCGCCCAATTATTGCAACAAAGCTATACCTTAACAGATGCCCAGAAACAAACAACTATTGTTGAAAATCAACAACATTTGCAACAAAATTTTACTGATGGAGCCGTAAGACAAGCATTCTGGGGATTACCGTTTATGAAAAAACTACAAAAACCCTAGACAAATGAGCAATTGCTAACTAACCTGAGCAAAAGTGCTTGCATATTTTTTAATTATCATTAAATTAGTATATACTAATCTTTTTATTTATTGAGGTGTATTATGTTTATATTGCGTTTTGTTCCATTTTTTCTAGTGGTACTCGTTATTTACAATCTAGTTGCATTTTTAGGGCCAAATGATTTATCAACGACTTTATTTGGCATTGGGCTAATTTCAGGTGCTTCCGTATCATTTAGTATTAATGATATTTTAATCTTTTTAGGGATGTTTACCTTATATTTTGAAATCTTAAAAGCCACAAAAACCAGTGCCGCAACGATTATTGAACATACCTTATCGATGATTGTATTTATTTTATTTTTAATTGAGTTTTTGGTCGTACAAAAAGCAGGAACCTCTACCTTTTTAATTATTACCTTTATGAGTTTATTAGATGTTGTTGCTGGCTTTACTATTACCATATCTACGGCCAAACGTGATTTTAGTATGGGTGATAGCTTAACCTAATTTAAATTTGCTATTATTCTCCCCTGTGCTAGGGGAGAATTATTTCACATGAAGATTGAGCACAGCGAGTTTTTACTGCAATTTTTAAAGTCCGCACAAAGCCAAACACTTCACTGGCATACTAAACAAATTATCACCATTGCCGAAGAGGATATTATTGGCTTTGAATGGCAGAGTCCCATTGATTGCCAGCCGATATTATGGTTAGCAGATATTGCCAAACCCCCCAGTGAAAAAATTTTAATTACCCCGAAAAAATGGTGTTATCGCTGGTGGCCAGATTATCAACAAGCGTTTTTTTTAAACTATTTCGGAATATGTCCGCTCAGCCTAGCAATCAAACAACAATATTTCCCCTTAGCCGAGTTAAATATTGTGTCTAAAAAAATCTCACCGCAACGTTTACAAGCATTAGTCAATTATATTATTAGCAGGGAACAACAAAGCATTGCCAACTTTAGTCCAAGTTATATATTAGGTTTGCAATCAATTAGCATTGGTGCCAAACTCAAACAAATTGAACAACAATTGCAATGGTTGACTACGCATTTTGCAAACTTAATCGCAAGCCCTTTAAGCAAATTTACCACAGTTGTCCAAAAGCAAACCACCCATCACCATACCATGGTAAGGCAACAACATGGTCAATGGTTATTACAGCATTTAGATCAAATTAAACTTGCCAGTAATGCTCAACCACAACTCTTTCGTTTGGGGTTAAAAAATTACTATTGCTCACAATTACCGCAACAACAGCTAGTTGCGACTACTGATATTTATGAAAATCAGGTCATTTATGGCTATTTGACTAAATTGCAACAAACCCTACTTGACATACAACAACAGTGCCAAGCATTAAAATCCCCTACTTATACAAGCAAAACCAGTTATATTAGTTTTTTTCAGCAGATCAGTGATCATTCCTTAGCATTATGTCAAAGCCGATACCAATACTGCCAAAATCTACTCGCTCAATTAAACCGAATAATAGCAAGTTTTAAAAGAAAAATTATCGTCTCAAAAATTGATCCCCATCGACCGAAACTGACCCCATTATTTAAAAACGCTATAAACTATCAGACATTATTTTGCCAAATGTTAGATTTTTATCAACTAAACCAAAACTATGATGAATATCAACAACTATTAGCCTTACGTTCTTTAGACAAACTCTACGAATATTATTGCTGGCATCAACTACAACAAAGTTTCATCACCTTAGGATTTACTATCGTTGAGCAACAATCCAAACAAATCGTTTATAAAAAACCAACAATGACACTAAAATTGTGGTATCAGCCTGTTTTCAGTAATAATACTGAGTTGACTGCGATCAATGCTTGGAACCGTGCGGGACACACATTAAAACACGCTCGACAATCTCCTGATTTTGTTTTAAAAATTCAAATTCCATCTCAAACCCGCACTCAAAACAAAAGCCATTACTTAATCTTTGATGCCAAATATCAAACGGCAATTAATTGTCGTCAACAACTGGCCAATTTGGTATTAAATTATATTTATGGGGTTAATATTACGCAACAAATTCGAGCATTATATTTATTTCATCCCCAAGATAAGAACACTAAAGCAATTGATAGTTTCTACCAAGCAGATTACAACTTATTTAGTGCTAGCATGAAATTACCGAGTTTAGGTTTAATTGAAGTCGATCCTCAAGCAAGAATTAGTTTAGCAGCAGTGTTAGGATTATTGATTAACAGTTGCGATGATTATCACGACCATTCATAAACCACTTGTACCGCACTGCCCTGTTCCAAATAGCTGACATGCGTACACAAATTTTCAATCAAGGCTAAACCTCGACCATGCAAGTTTTGATTATCCCGCAAAAAACTTTTAACCCCCTGCCGATTAAAGCCTTTACCACTATCACGAACATAAATAATTAACTTGCCACCCATAGTTTTAGGAATATGTTTAATTTTTAAAAATACAGAACCTTGAGTTAAATGTGCCAACTTTCGTTCACGTTCCTGATAATATTTTAAATAACTATGCACCGAATGGCGTAAACTACTATCAAGTTTCAACACCCCATGATGCAAAGCATTAGTATAAAGCTCTGATAAAATAGTAAAAACCTCATCGGTTCTATGACCTAATGATTGTAATTCTATAATAACCTTATTTAATAAGGGCAAGGGGTTAATGACTTTTAAGCTACTGGCTTGTAGTGTCAATGAAAACTCCCATTCCAATGGTTCTGGCGGTTTGGAAAGTATAATATTTCTTGCCGCTAGGCTTTGATTGAATTGTTGAGCATCACATAATACTTCAACAAGCGATATGTCATCAGACTGAGCATTATTTTCCAAAAAGTTATCCAAACATTGTTTAATATAATCAAAAATTTGTTCTGGATCGGTACTTGCCTCAATACAATTCACAAATCTATCCATACCAAATAGTTCATTGAACGCATTATTTGCTTCAATAATGCCATCAGTGTAGAGATAAACACGCCAAGTCGCATTAACCTTAAAGCGTGCTGATTTAATGGCTAAACTAGAGCCTTTTACAAGAATACCTAAAGGCATTGATTGTGATTGGACATAATGTTGAATTTTGCCATTGTGGTACAATAAAACATCTGGCAAACCTGCATTAACAATCGATAATAATTCAAAGGTGGCATTCACTTCTAAAATAACGGCAGCACAAAATAATTCTGTCGGCAAAATTTGATACAATTTATTATTGATTTCTAAACAGACATCTTCAATTAAATAACCTTTTTCAGTCATACTGTAAAATATATCTGCAACAGGCATGGTACCAATGGCAGCTCCTAAACCATGCCCAGTAAAATCGCCTAATAATATTCGTAGCCCACCTGTCGGAGTAGGTGAGGCTAATAATATATCACCATTAAATAATGCCACTGAAGAAATTAAACTTTTGATATTATTAACATATAAACAGCTACGTTGAAAAAATTTATCAAATACTTTACGAGCAATATTAAATTCTTGTTGTTGCTGTTGCTGATACACTTCTAATGCTTTACGTTGTTGCTTTTGTATTTCATAAAGTTCTTTTACTCGCATTAATGCCGAAATTTTTGCCGATAAAATCGCCTTATTAAAAGGTTTGGATAGAAAGTCATCACCACCTGACTCAATGCCTTTTACTAATGAGGCTTCATCACTTAATGCCGTTAAAAATATAACAGGAATAAACTGTTCACTATTCGATTGTTTGATAATACGGGTCGCTTGATAACCATCCATTACTGGCATCATGACATCCATAACAATTAAATCGGGTTGTTGCTGTTCAAAAATAGCAATGGCTTCCTTACCATTACTCGCCTCAACAACATCATGTCCCGATTCTCTTAAAATCCGAATAATTACGACTCGATTCAAACGGTCGTCATCTACCACCAAAATTTTTAGTGTCGAAGTCATTGCTCAATCTTAAATAAACGATGAAAATTAGAGATTTCTAAAATTTTAGCAATATCAGGCGTTGCATTAATTAAACGAATATCGGCATTTTCGTTGCCTGCATATTCTCTTAATACTAATAACATTCCTAATGCTGAACTGTCCATATATTCCGTTTGTTGTAAATCAATGACATAACTGGGATTTTCCGCTTGCACCGTTTCATAACTTTGTTGAAAATCGTGATAAACACTAAAATTAAATTGTCCATGAATACGAATAATCAGTTGGTTTTTATCTTTTAAAAATTCAGAATAAACCGTCATAATATAAAGTCCCCTAATAACACAACAATACCAAATCTTACATCATACAATCGGTGATTTGATAACAAACATTTGCTGAAATGTCGCCACATCTAAAATTTTGTGGATATTAGTTGAAGGTTTGATCTTAATTTCAACGTTATTGTTACCAACATACTCTTTCATCAATAAGAGCATTCCTAAGGCAGAACTATCCATATAATCTGCGTGTTGTAGATCAATTAAATACGATTTTGGAATTTCATCTGTATTAGTATAGCTTGCTCTAAATTCATCTCTAGTTGAATAATCAAAACGTTCTGTAATTTGAATCACTAATTGCCCATTTTGTTGTTGATATTGGCTAGCAATTGTCATGCGAAATTCCTTAGTTACTATGTTAAATATATTTTAATGCGAATTTGCTAAAACCACAATAAAAAAAACTTGACCGATTTAGTAGGTTATTATACCCTAAGTACAGTCAGGATATTTAATGATTGAGGAGAAATTAATGAAACTATCAACTCGTGGCCATTACGCAATTACTGCAATGATGGAACTTGCGTTAAAAGACAAGCAACCGATTACATTAGCCGATATTTCTGAAGTACAACATATTTCCGTGTCTTATTTAGAACAAATTTTTGCTAATCTTCGCAAAAATGGCTTAGTAAAAGGAACAAGAGGACCGGGTGGTGGTTATTGCTTATCACGTTCCCCCGAAAATATTACGATTGCAGAAATTATTGCTGGCGTAGAAGAAGACTTAGATACAACGCTTTATGCGGGTAGAGCACATCGTATTAATATTAAACGCAGCGAAACAGAACCTTTATGGCAACATCTAAGTGGACAAATTTATAACTTTCTAAACGGTATTACTTTAGACTATTATATTAAAATGGCTAAAAATTCTGATATAACACATAGTAATAATTGTTTAGAGGCGGCTTAAATGGAACCCAGTACAATTAAAACATTAATTGAATCCAAACTCACTGATTGCCAAGCCCTAGTACAAGGCGATGGCAATCATTTTGAGGCAGTGGTGATTAGCCCTGAATTTACCAACCAATCGACCTTACAAAAACATAAAATGGTTTATGCAAGTTTAGGTGATAAAATCCACACAGGCGAAATTCATGCCTTAAGTATCAAAGCTTATACACCTGAAGAGTGGCAAGCACAGGCATAAACATAAACATGACTTTACCTGATAAAAAACAACAAGTTCGTCAAGTTCATGCAATGTTAATTGTAGAAGTGGTTAAAACTTGTCATAACAAAGACAATTTATCAAAACTACGGCCTGTATTACAAGCATCTCGTGAAAAGGGTTGGGCAAATTTAGTGGATGCAATTGAGCAAATCCTACAGGGTCATACTAATTCCAAGCTATTACAAAACCTAGACGAAGAAGATAGTATTATTATTGACGCAATTTTACAGGGTTTACAAAATCCATCCACTTTGCCAAACCCCCAAACCCCCCAAGACCCCAAAGCAGCGGCACCCGGACTTGCCCACATGATATATGCCGCAAGCCAAGGTCAAGCCCAAGCCATTCAAGCCTTAACAATAACAGCCACCCAAATGCGACAAGCAGGCGGTGATATGACTCGCTTATCGGCTTTATTACGGCCACTATTAGACGGTGAACGAGATGCGAATAAGCTCTGTCAAAATCTAAGTCCACTTGCCGAAAAATTGTTGTTAGATATTTTAGAGAATCTCAATAAACTAGAGCAGTCCACCACTCACTAATAAAAAACCTAAACTAAAATCGAAGTCAATCCGCAAGTCCCTTTTGTAATGCTAATGGCTGAAAAATTTAATGATCTACGCTATCTTTTATTGCCAATCTTTTACTAATCCTAGCGAATTATTGTAGAATATCTTTTTTTTAATTTGTAATAGGATTTAAACTATGGCAAAAACGCCATCCACCATGTTAGCTTTAGGCACGAAAGCACCTGATTTTAGTTTGCCGAACCCACAAGGGACATTGGTTCATTTGGCAGACTTTCGCTCGGCAAAAGCATTACTAGTGATTTTTATGTGCAATCATTGCCCTTATGTTAAACATATTGCACCTGCTTTATCTCAATTGGCCAAAGACTATCAGGACACTGAGTTAGCAATCATTGCCATTAATTCCAATGATGTTGCCAATTATCCTGAGGATCATCCCGATAAAATGGCACAAGAAATTATTGATCGTGATTATATTTTTCCGTATTTATATGATGAAGATCAATCTGTTGCTAAAGCCTATCAAGCTGCTTGCACCCCAGATTTCTTTTTATTTGATGCCGAGCAAAATTTAGTTTATCGTGGTCAATTTGATGACAGTCGTCCCCAAAATAACCAAGCAGTCACAGGGAAAGATTTACGTCAAGCCATTGAGCAAACTTTAGCGGGTCAAAAACCCTCTTCGGAACAAATCCCTAGTCTAGGTTGCAATATTAAATGGAAATCAGGAAATGAGCCAACTTATTCTCGCTTATAAATTATGGATTGCACTTGGTGCGATTAATGCTTTTCTTGCCGTCGGTTTTGGTGCCTTTGGTGCCCATGGTCTAAAAGCAAAATTAACCGCACAAATGTTAGCAGTTTACCAAACAGGGGTTGAGTATCATATGGCTCATGCTTTGGGCTTAGTCTTGATTGGGGTGATGAGTTTACATTTTCCTGAAAGTGTCTGGTTAAAAACTAGTGCTGGCTTATTATTATTAGGTATTATTTTATTTTCAGGTAGTTTGTATATTTTAAGCATGACAGGTATCCGTCAATTAGGTATGATTACGCCTATTGGCGGATTAGCATTTTTATTGGGATGGCTTTGTTTATTCGTTGCGATTGTAAAAACTTAAAGCATTGCCACTAATTCGGGTACTTCAACTTCAACCGCAATGGGAAATGATCAGAAATAGGATACCAACTTGGTTGACATTCGTCCAAATTACTTACCTGTATTTTTATTGTTTCCAGTATCGAGTGTTTCAGGTTCTTTAGATCCTTTTAGTGCTTTTGATTCTGTTGATTCAAGCGATGTTGAAGCAAGGGCTTTGCTCTCTTTCTCAATTAAGAAATCCACTACTTTTAGCAATTTATCAAAACCACCTGCCATTGGTGCATCTGTACGGTATTTCCCATTAACAATAATGGAAGGCACACCGGTAATACCATAACGTCCTGTCATGACATGGGCTTGACGAGTTAAACTTTCTACCCCAAAGGAATCAAAAACTTTATCAAAAGTCTTTTTATCAATCCCTTTGCTGGCTAAAAATGCTTCAATTTGTTGACGTTTCATTAATTTATTACTAGTTTTATGAATAGTATCAAATACTTCCGAATGCAATTGCGTTTGAATACCCAAGAGTTGCATGGTATAAAATAAACGGGCATGAATAATCCAACCTTGGCTAAAAATTGCGGGGATTCGTACAAATTTGACATTGTCAGGTTTTGTAGGTAACCAATGGTGTAGATAAGGTTCAAACCGATAACAATGAGGACAACCATACCAAAATAATTCCACCACTTCGATTTGATCAGCGTTTACTCGGGTTGCTTGGGCTGGGCTTAAGACTTCATATTGAAACCCTTCCGTGATCTCCCAATCATCCCCCGCAATCGCTAAACCTAAATAAGCTAACCACAAACAAGCTAATATCAATATTTTCTTCATCACTACAACCTAACCTTATATTAAAAAAAAATACCCTAAGTGATTACTTAGGGTATCAACATTATTGTAAACCTTGCACATAGGACGCTACTGCCTTAATTTGTGCATCTGTCATTTTTTTCGCAATATCTTGCATCATTCGATTTCTATCATTTGCCCGAGTGCCACTACGAAAATCTTTTAAGGTTTTTTCAACATAAGCCGCATGTTGCCCGCTCACCATAGGATAAGCAGCACTAGGATTACCAACACCTGAAGGACCATGACATGCCATACAAGCAGGAATCCCTGCGTCTTTATCACCACCACGATATAATGCCTCACCGACCGTTAGCAAATCTTCATCCACCGCACCCACTGTCTGTTTTTGTTGTGAAAAATAAGCGGATAAATCAGCAATGTCTCGATCGGATAACGGCATTGCCATTCCCATCATAGTTGGATTGTTACGTTTTTGTGCTTTAAAATCTTGTAATTGCTTGCTTAAATATGAGGCGTGCTGTCCTGATAATTTTGGCCAGATAGGATTACGACTATTGCCATCTGCCCCATGACAGGCGGCACAACTGGCTGATTTCGTTTTACCTGCTTGGATATCACCTTTGGCTATTGCATTCGAGCTTGCGATGAAACCACATAATATCAATATCCATGATAGTTTTATTTTCACCTTTATCTCCTTATACTAAAAACTCCCCTAAACGGGGAGTGAAACTATTATATTACGATTGATTACTTACAAGCTAAGCTGGCATAATAAGCCGCTAAATTATCCATATCTTCATCGCTTAATGCGGCGACAATACCTGTCATAATTGGATTTTTACGCGCACCACTTTTAAATGCTTTTAATTGTTTTGCAAGATACATTTCGTTTTGTCCCGCTAAATTTGGATAACCTGGAATGACACTCATGCCATTCGCACCATGGCAACCCGCACAAACACCAGATTTTGCTTTACCCGCATCCGCATCAGCGGCTAATACCGCACCTGAGCTTAACCATAAGCCTACCATTGCTAATACAAATAATTTTTTCATGTTATTATCTCCTAGTCAGTTATTGATATGTGCAGAGTATTATAGCAAAATTATCTTAAGTTTTAACGGAATTTTCGAAAAAATGAATCCTTTATATTATCAGGCCAAATTTTTGTCTAGCAACCCTTCACTGATAACCGCTCCTAAAGATAGTGGCTGGGAAATTGCTTTTGCAGGTCGCTCTAATGCAGGCAAATCTAGTGCTATCAATCGTATTACTAAGCAAAAATCCTTAGCTCGTACCAGCAAAACACCCGGAAGAACCCAACAATTAGTTTTTTTTCAGATAGACCCACAAAGACGTTTAGTCGATCTTCCAGGTTATGGCTATGCGAAAGTTTCCCAAAATATTAAGCAACAATGGCAAATCCATATGAGCGACTATTTACAGCAACGACAAGCATTACAAGGATTGATTTTGTTAATGGATAGCCGCCACCCTCTAACGGAATTGGATTGGCAATTAATTGACTGGCTACAACAAGCCCAATTAAAAACCCATATTTTACTCACCAAAGCGGATAAACTAAAATCTGGCAAAGCGAAAATGATACAACAACAAGTACAACAACAATTAAATGATTATTCTGAATTTAGTTGTCAACTATTTTCAGCTCATCGCTGCATTGGCGTTGAACAAGCTCATAATGTTTTAGATCATTGGTTTGAACTAGGTCATAATGGTCAGGATAACAAAAAAAACCCTGACAATATTGGGGATGATTGTCAGGGCTAATTAACCTAACCAGAAGATTAGGAGATTCGGCTTGCTCGGGGAAAAACAAACCTAACATTAAACTATTGGAGTAAAAAACTCTAATAAAGTTCAACATAATTATATTATAGCCTATTGTGATATTTTAAGGTAAAAAAATGGATTATTGGCAAATTATTGAAAATAAGATTTCATCTCACACTCATCAAAATTTTCGCATTACCTACAAACAAGCCATTGGTGGCGGTTGTATTAACACCGCCTATAAAATTAGTAATAGCAAGCACTGTTATTTTATCAAACTTAACCAAGCTGATCAATTAGCAATGTTTGAAGCAGAATATCAAGGCTTATTAGCGATTGCGAATAGTCAAACCATAAAAGTACCCAAAGCAATTTGTACCGGCATTGCGGGTAGTTATGCTTATATTGTCATGCAATATTTAGAATTATCAGCAAGCAGAAAGCAAGAAGGTTCAGAACTGCTCGGTCAACAACTCGCACAAATGCACCAAACTTTACAATCACAATTTGGTTGGCAACAGGATAATACTATCGGCTCGACACCACAAATCAATACGCTAACAGAAAATTGGATTGACTTTTGGCAACACTACCGTTTAGGCTATCAATTAAAATTAGCCCAAAAAAATGGGGCGGATTCTCATACCATGAAATTAGCAAATAAATTACTTGCGAATTTAAAGCAATTTTTTAGTGATTACCAAGCATCTGCCTCATTACTACATGGTGATCTATGGGGCGGTAATTATGCTTATGACCACACAGGGCAACCTGTCATTTTTGATCCTGCTGTTTATTTTGGTGATAGAGAAACCGATATTGCAATGACGGAATTATTTGGTGGTTTTTCTCCCAAATTTTATCACGCTTATAATGACGTATGGCCACTAGACAGTGGTTATCAAAGCCGTAAAACCCTATACAACCTTTATCATATTCTTAACCACTTTAATCTTTTCGGGGCAGGGTATTTATCCCAAGCAAAGACCATGATACAAAAGTTACTCAGTGAATTATAACAAATCTATTTATTCCAAATATAATAACGTTCCATTAGTCTCGCTTCATCAAAATGACGTTTGCCTGTAAATGCTGTGGCATGCATTCCCCATTGACGCATCGCACCTAATTCTGTTACGCCCATCGGCCACATCACCCAATCCATTAATCGTTCCGACCCTTCCACGACCCCGTCTTTGGCTCGAAATAAACTACGCCGTCCAGCAATATAGGGCAGTGAACGGAGTTGCTTATAATCAGCAAATTGATAATAAACCGTTTCGACGTCTCTTGGTTTATATTCATAAACATAATCAACATAATGCGTTCGATATGCAATGCGTAATACTAAACGAGCGTTATCCGCAAAATCCGTATCTTGTTGTGGGGCTAATCCTAATTCCCCAATATCGTCAGTTGGTGGTAGGGCTGTCAATACCTTGCTAGGGTAAAACATATGAAAACAACCACATTGATGAATGGTATCATAAACCAAAGGTTTGCCATTAGGAGCTAAGGTTACTCGCCATATGACACCTGACATACGCCCCCCTTCTAAGTCAATCAGTTTCTTTTTCAAAGTATTTCCTGGAAACCATACCAGATAATTTAACTGTAACAATATCTGTTGTTGGAAGCGAGTATAAGAAAGCAGTTGGTAAACTTTAGGCTTACTTACATTCACATCGGGTAAGTTATCCACCTCTGACCAAAAGGGTGTCCCAATGCGATCATCCTTATCAAATACCGTATCCACTTCCCAAACTGGTGCAAAAGTCATAAATAAGTCGTTTAAATCTTTACTGTTAGGCTGAGGAACTGCCAATGGATTCTGGCTGGACTGTGCTAAAATAGCAGACACTTGATTCGCATTAAGTCGCAAGGTGTTAGCAAGACGATGATCATAACGAATGAGTTTGCCACTCACCGGCACTTCTTCCAATGGCATTTGGTAAGGTTTTGATAATACTTTGTATTTGCGTCCAATCGCAATATGAATCCCATATTTAGTGATTTCATGTAAGCCTAAGACCCGTTTTTGGGTGGAATAAACATCTGGCACAATCGCTTGTTGTTGCAATAACTGGCGTTTGTCCTGTTCTTCAAAATCGGCTTGTTTTAATAACTGACTGCATTGTTCTAATGTCGCAATCACTGTTAAATTATGTTGTTTAGCAAAGGCGGGTAACTGTTGGCGTATTCGATATTGGCGTTCAATGGGTAAATTGGCATACTCAATCTGCCATGCTTGCATTGCTAATGCTTGCAGTTGCTGTAACCAAAAATCAAACTGTGACGCAGATAAATCCTCTTTCGCAAATGAGGCCCAAAACCGATTCACTCGTAAATAAGGAAAGTTTTTAATTCTAGCAAACTGATTATCAAGCACTTGTTCTTTTTTTACCGTATCATCAAGTTGCTGATAAAATTGTTTACAAGCAATGACACTTGCGTTGCCGTCATAGCAAACAAATAACAGAACGCCTGTTAGGACTATTTTAAACATAATGACCCTCTCTATGCATTATTTCATGGGTAAAAACAACCGAAATTCTGTTCCTACGCCAAGTTGACTATCAACGACTAATTGTCCACAATGACGCTCAACAACTTTTTTAGCAATCAGCAAGCCTAGTTGAGTAGTCTGGCTTTGTTGTTGGCTATGTGGACAAGAAAATAACATTTGTTGCTGTTCATCCGATAAACCTTGCCCCTGATTTTTAATGGATAAGCAAAGGCGACTATTTTCTTGCCATACCTTGATAAAAATAGTCGTCATTGTTGAGGCAGACTTAATTGCCTGCACCAGTAAATTATCAACTACCTGAGTGATACGCTTTTCATCACAGACAATCATCGGTAAAGATTTATGCTCATACTTAATGGTTATCTGTTGTTTTTCCGCAAGAAAATGATTAATCCAAACCCTATTTTCCAATAACTCATCAAACGCTACCCTTTGGGTTGATAATAATAAACTTCCCTGTTCAATCGCAGAAACATTTAACACATTATCCACTAAATTTAACATATCATGACAAGCAGAACGCATAACCTTCAGGCAATCCTGCTGTTCTTCAGGGGAGACTAACTCATCTAATATCATTTCCGTTTGTCCTAATAAACCACTTAAAGGATTACGCAAATCATGCGCGAACAAGCCCAGTAAATGATTTTTTTGTTCATTGAGTTCCATTAAATTTTGTAAACTGGCTTGTAATTGCAAATGAGTTCTCACCCGCACACAAACCTCTTCTTGGCGAAAAGGTTTGGTCATATAATCGACCCCACCACTTTGAAATCCTTTAATAATATCTTCCGTTTCAGTTTTTGCCGTAATAAAAATCACAGGAATATTTCTAGTCATGGCTTGCTGTTTTAATTTTTGACAAGTTTCATAGCCATCCATTCCCGGCATCATAACATCTAATAAAATTAAATTTGGTTGAAAATGCGAGGCAATTTTTAGTGCTTTTCCCCCATCTTGAGCAATGGCAAGTTTGTAACCTTCAGGAGCCAAGGTTTTACTTAAAACATCAATATTAGCAGGGGTATCATCCACTAATAATACCTTCATTTCATCCAATTTAAATAAACATTGATTATGATTATTCATAATTCACCTGCTCTAAAACCTTTAATACTTCATCCATATTATAATCAGCGGTCAGTTCTTTAAGATATTCGGCGAGTTTGATCGTTGCATGATTCTGATTAAGTTCTACTAATTGTTGAATTAACTCATCTAAGTCAGTAATCATACAAAACTCTGCCGATTCTTTTAATGGCTGCTCTAATTGAGCTGGGATTGAAATCGCTGACAAATCAATGGCTGACTTATCATTATCGACACTATCCCCCTCATAAATGTATCGAATGCCAAGTAAGGATTCCATCATGCGGTAAACGTCTTCAATATGAAATGGTTTACTAATCCAACCATCACAACCTGCTTGTTTAAAACGTTTACTTTCATGCTGAAACGCAGAAGCAGAAACAATCACTGTTTTCATAGGCAAAGCGGCAAATCTTTTTTGCAACTCAGCAATGGTTTCAATCCCATCCATTTTAGGCATACGGTAATCCATAAATACAATATTAGGATGGTATTGACTCACAATATCCAATGCCCGATAACCACTTTCTGCAACCCTCACTTCCACCCCGACATCAGTTAAAATCTTGGCTAAGACATCCCGATTAACTTGGTTATCATCAACGACTAAGGCTTTAACATAACAGCCTTTGACTAAACCAATAATTTTTTTAGTCTCACGTTCTTGTACGATAACGATGTCTTCTTTTGCGGGGGGTAATTCTAAGGTGAAATAAAAACAAGCACCCCGTCCTTCTACGGAATCTAGTAATAATTCAGCCCCCATTAATTCGATTTGCTTTTTAGAAATCGCTAAGCCTAAACCTGTCCCTCCTTTTTTTAAACCCTCTTGCTCCTGTTGAAAGGCATTAAAAATACTTTTTTGAGCAGCAAGCGGAATCCCGGCACCAGAGTCTTTAACCGCAAATTTGTAATAATTTGCACTCACTTTGCTAAAGTCTAAAACAACAGAGCCCTTATCGGTAAATTTAACCGCATTACCTAATAAATTAATTAATACTTGTCTGAGCTTACCTTGATCGCCATGCACAGGAATTTTAGGGTAACCCTCAATTCCCTTAATTTGCCAATATAAATCTTTCTGCCGACACCTAAGCTTAAAGGTCTCATCGATATCACGCAACAAATCCGTCAAATTAAAATCCACTAAATTTAATTCCACTCGACCTGCCTCAATTTTGGAAATATCCAAAATATCATTAATTAAATCCAGTAAATGATTCCCACTGCGTTCAATGGTATTAATAGCAGAACGCTGGTTTTTATCCAGGGAAGCATCTCGTTGTAAAATTTGGGCATAGCCTAAAATCGCATTTAATGGCGTGCGAATTTCATGCGACATATTCGCTAAAAAAATTGATTTGGCACGATTGGCGGCATCGGCTTCTTTTTTAGCATCACGTAAAGCATTTTCAATATGTTTACGTTCTAAAATTTCATCAGTCAGTTGATGGTTGAGTTCTTCTAATTGCACTCTATGTTGATTGCTTTGAGTATAAGATTCTTCTAATTTATCCATCATAGTATTGAAATTAAACAACATATTGCTAATTTCATCTTGTTGTGGCAATGCTTTTTTGCCTCCTAAATGAACTCGTACTTGCAAATTACCTTGTTTCACTTCTCTTAACACATCAATCAACTGATTGATTTTGTCGAATATTCGGATTTTTAATAACAAAAACAATATGAGTGAAATAACGACTGTTACTAAGAAAGGAAATAGGTTGCTAATCAACAAATGACGTTTTTGTTCTAAAAATAAATGACTATCAATGGCAGTTGCTAACTGTACAACCGATTCACCATCTCGATTTTTCAAATTTCGAAACTTAATAAAAAAGGTTTTGCCTTGATATTCTAAAATATCTTCTGATAACAAAGTAACTGGTTCTGGAAAACTGGTTAAAATCAATTGATTATCATAATCACGAAACACGATTTCCGCACCTGATAATGCGGCAATTTTTCGAATTAAATCTTTACGGACATTTAATAATTTTACTAATACCACATGACCGGCTAAATCACCAGAGTCATAAGACAACTTTACAACGGTTTTAAAACATAATGCGGGTAGATTTGCATTGTGTTGATAATACCTAGGATATTGCGATTTGAACATTAAAGGCGAAACCTTTTCCAAACGACCTTCACTCTCTCCAGATTCAAATAAGGAAGTGTACAATTGTTCTGAATTTTCTTCAGTTAGAAATTTATTGGATGAAATCAGCTCATCACTGTCATCAAAAAACAGAATCAAATCCACATCGTATAATGATGATATGGTTTGTAAAATAATATTAATTGCTCGATAGTTGTCATAGTTTAATAACTCAATAAATTTGAGACTTTGTTCACGAATAATAAACGACAAATCTCGAAATTTATCCAAATCATTAAACAAAATTGCTTCTGCAATGGTTAATTTGTTGTTTAATTCCTTATCAACTTTTTGAATGGCATTCATATTCCAACGTATGGTTGAATAGACACTATTCAAAATGACAAAAATAATTAATACCGAAAACAAAAATAAAATTAATGTAATCAGTCGTTTTTTAAACAGTTGAATCATTAGTCGTGTTATAATTACCTAGTTTTTTCGGGTTTTACCACAGGATACCCTTCTTTCACCCAGCGGATCATCCCCCCTTTTAAGACACCTGACACAGGATAACCTTTGGAAATTAAAAATCTTGCCGCAGTTGGTGATTGCTTCATAAAGCCATCGACAATAATAATCTTATGATTGGTTTTAATTTCTTTATAGCGTTTATGCAATTCGACTAAAGGAATAAATTGCGACCCCTGAATAAAAGATGGAATTTCTTTCCACCATAAAGGTCGTACATCTAAAAATGAAATTTTCTCCCCATTTTTAAGCATTTTATTCACTTTTTTTGGACTTAAACGCTTAATTCTGATTTTTAACAAATCTTTGTTAACCTCCATGGGATAATTAAAGCGATACCACTCAGGAATCCCCCCTTTAAACCAAAATAAATTGGTATATCCCATTTTTGCTGCTTTTTTAGCCGCTTTTTCACTATAAGGACACATGAGACCCATACAATAAAAAATAATTTTCTTGCTTTTATCCTTCGGTAATTTGTCAGTAGTATCCATGTCAATCACAGGGATATTTATTGACCCTGGAATATGTTGAAATTCGTATTCGATTTGACTTAAAGAGTGTACTAATAACACATCTTCTTTTTCCACCATAAACTTAACCTCAGGTGCAGTAACAATTTTAATACTAGGAATGGGTGTTGCCATCACTAGATGTGTAAAACTATAAAACAAAACGGCATATAAAATACGCATATCAATCTCCCTCATCATCCTCTAATAAAATTTGATAGGCAGGTCCTTCTAGGTCATCAAATTGCCCTGACTGAATCGCCCAGATCAATGCCCACACAATTAAAGCAACTAACACCATTGACATTGGAATTAAAAAATACAAAATTTCCATGCTATTTATTCCCTAAACGTAAAGCGTTAAGCGTAACTAACAATGAACTAAATGACATGCCAACAGCAGCCATCCAAGGGCTTAAATACCCCATACTCGCCATAGGTAAAATTAACACATTATAAGCAATAGCCCACCCTAAATTTTGGCGAATAATTTGAATGCTTTGATTAATAAGTGTAATACTCTCTGGCAATTTTTCTAAGTTTTCTGCAAATAAAATAAAATCACTGCTATGTTGTGCCAATTCGGTTCCTTCTGCCATTGCAATAGAGACTTGCGCAACGGCTAGTACAGGTGCATCATTAATACCATCACCTAGCATTGCCACTACTCGACCCTGCTGTTGTAATCGCTTCACATAGGCTAATTTTTGTTGAGGAGACAAGGCATAGTGTCGCTCAGAAATGCCTAATTGTTGACCTAGCGTCATAACATTTGTTTTATCATCCCCACTTAATAAATGCACTTGTTTTCCTTGTTGTTGCAAATATTGAATCAATGACTTAGCACCAATTTTTACACTGTCTGATAACACAAATACGGCCAATAATTGCTCTGTTTTAGCCAAGAAAATCAAAGTTTTATCGGCATACTGCTCAAATGGTTTCGTGGGTAGCGGTTGTGCGAACAAAGACGCAATCCAATGGGCAGCTCCTAAATAAAACCACTCACCTTGATATTGCCCTTTGACACCAAAACCGACTTGATAATCTAAATTATCAAAGATTAACACGGGTGAATTGATTGCTACTTGGCGTAAAGCAGTCGCAATAGGATGATTCGCCTGTTGTTCTAAACTAACGGCCCATAGCAAGCACTGTTGCTCGCTTATGTCTGCAACCGTTTCAACCGCAGTTAATTCTAATTGTCCTTTGGTGAGAGTTCCTGTTTTATCCAATACAAAATCCGTTGCTTTCGCTAAAGTCTCTAAGGCATGCCCTTGAGTCGTCAACATTCCACGCTGAGTTAAAGCAGTAGTTGCCACAGTAATTGCCACAGGGGTGGCTAATGATAAGGCACAAGGACAAGTTGCCACTAATACCGCAATACTAATGGCCAACCATTGTTCATTGCCTTGTTGCCACCAATACCAGCCAACACTACTTGCCAAAATGACAATCGCTAAGACAAACCATGAGGCGATTTTATCCGCAATCATGCTTACTTTGGGTTTATCAGTTTGTGCTTTTTGTAACAAGCGTTGCACATACGCTAATACCGTCTCTGAACCGATCTGTGTCACGCTTATTTCTAAAGCCTGTGAAATATTAATACTCCCTGCAATCACTTTATCACCAACCGTTCGTATCACAGGCAGACTTTCACCTGTGAGTAGTGATTCATCTAGTTCTGAACAACCTTGGGTAATCACACCATCGGCAGGAATCGCTTCCCCAATTTTAACCAGAATTTTATCACCAACGTCAATATCTACAGCAACAATTTGTTCCAACCCCTCAGATGTAACCCTAGTTGCCAAAGCTGGAATTGCGGTGTTCAATTGCTCAACAGATTGCCTTGCCTTTTGCCTTGCCTTTAGTTCAAAAAACCGTGCCACTAGCAATAAAAAAATAAACATCACTACTGAGTCGTAATATAGTTCCCCCTGACCTAAGATCGTTGTAACAACACTAGTTACATAAGCAATTGATAAGCCTAAAACCACAGGAACATCCATGCCTAATTGTTGATGTGTCAAATCTCGCCAAGCACTTTTATAAAAACTTTGCCCTGAATACCATAAAACAACACTGCTTAATGCCCCCATTACCCAAGCAAAAAACTGGCGATAACTTGATTCCATGCCCCAATAATCGCCAGCATAAATAGCAACGGATAACATCATTACCTGCATTCCCAAAATTCCAGCCACGGCTAACCAACGTAAATGCTGTTTTCGCTGGTTTTCTAACAGTTGTTCTGCTTGCTTAGGATCATAAGGATGTGCCATATAACCAATATTATAAATGGCTTGAAGAATATCACTTAATTGAATTTTCGTTTGATCCCAACGCACCCATGCCCGATGAGTAGTATAATTCACCCGAAGGTCTAAAACCCCTGTGAGTGAAGACAAATATTTTTGATTTAACCAAAGGCAAGCGGCACAGACGATGCCTTCTAAAATTAAATCAGCTTCTTTGATGTTTGCTTGTTGGCCTTCAGTATAAACAAATTGTTTCTGAATTTTAGGGTGGTCATACACTTTAAGATTTTCTAATACATCAGGCAACACTGCTTGATTGCTAGGTTGATCCCGATGTTGATAAAAATTCTCTAAACCACCATCAACAATTGCCTGAGCAACCGCTTGACAACCTGGACAACACATATCACGTTGTTGTTTTAAAATCGTTACTTTGAAATTACTCTCTTCGGGGACAGCGAAACCACAATGATAACAAGTAACCATTAAATTGCTTTAGAATAGTTAGTAGTATTAGTATCCGTTGGAGTAAAATAAGCATCAAATACCATGGCAATTTGGCGAATTAATAAGCGGCCTTTCGCCGTCACTTGTAACTGATTTGGGAATAACATTAATAACCCATCTTGTTGCATGATTTGTAATCGAGCTAATTCTGTTTGGAAATAATGCTGAAACTCAATGTGGTACAAGTTTTCAATGCGGGTAAAATCTAACTGAAAATGACACATAAGTTGTTGGATAATACTACGCCGGATAATATCATCTTGCTTTAATACCAACCCCCGTTGAATCGGCAATTTACCTTGCGACAGTGCGTGATAATAAGGTGCTAACTGCCGATAATTTTGGCTATAAATTTTACCGATTTGTGCAATAGAACTAACGCCAAAGGCGAATAAATCACAATCACCATGCGTGGCATAACCCTGAAAATTACGGTGTAAACGACCTTGTTGTTGGGCAATGCTTAATTCATCGGTTTTTTTCGCAAAATGATCCATACCAATAAATACATACCCTGCACTAATTAAGCGTTCAACACTTTGCTGTAAAATTGCTAATTTCACAGGGGCACTGGGTAAATCTTCGGCATTAATCCGTCGCTGTGGTTTAAATAAATGCGGTAAATGGGCATAGTTAAATAATGAAATTCTATCAGGACTAGCGGTAATAATTTTATCCAAGGTTTGAGCAAAACTTTGTTCCGATTGAAAGGGCAAACCATAAATTAAATCCACACTCATTGACAAAAACCCTTGTGCTTTCGCTTGTTCTAATACCTGATAAGTTTGCTGTTCTGATTGTATGCGATTCACCGCTTGTTGTACTTTAGGATCAAAATCTTGCACGCCCAAACTTAAACGATTAAAACCTAAGTCTCTGAGCAAAGCAATGGTTTCTGCTTGCACTTCCCTTGGATCAATTTCAATCGAATACTCCCCTTGATCGTTGGGTAATAACTGAAAATTTTCAGCAATGGCTTGCATTAATTGCTGCATTTCAGCATGGCTAAAAAATGTAGGAGTGCCACCACCCCAATGCAATTGCATGACTTTATGTTGAGTAACATCATTAAACAATGCCGATTGCATTGCGAGTTCTTGGCTTAATTTTGCCAAATAGGGGGCAACTTTCTCTCGCCTTTTCGTTACGACTTTATTACAAGCACAGTAATAACAAACCGTATCACAAAATGGTAAATGAAAATATAAGGACAAGGCTTGCTTAGGTGGCATATCACTTACGGCCTGTTGATAATCTTGTTCTGAAAATTCAGAATGAAATTTGACGGCGGTAGGATAAGAGGTATAACGTGGGCCTGAAATATTATATTTCTGAATTAAGTTTAAATCGACAATGGCTTGATAAGTATTCATAAATTTGTTTACATTCTAATAAAAATGACTATAGTTATTTTCAGGGCATTAGGGAGTCATCAATGGCAGATAAATATTATATTTCAGAGAAAGGTTTAACGGAGAAGAATAAACGAGTATTACGATCCTTTTTAAAATTACTTCGAGGTTTACAAGAAAACTGGGCGTTTATGGAACAAGGCATCGGTCAAGTTGTCATTATTGATGTTGATCATAAAAATGGCAAACAATATTGGGATGATTTAATAAAACATCCTGATAATCCAGTTTGTGTTGCGTTTTCTCAACATCACCAGGCCGATAGCACCACCTACACTTATCAATTAGACAATCCCTTACATTCCCCACAATTAATTAATGTTCTGCGAACAATTTTAGCGGATCAACAAGATAGAAGTAAATCCCAAGCGGAACAATCTTTACAAATTATTGATCCGAATCAAGAACATCGAAGTAGCACAGAACCTATTAATGACAATGAACAATTTAATCCTGATAACTATTTAACAGGATATTTAGCGAAATTAAAACAGCAAACAAATTCCGTGTATTTGGTTTGTGGGGAAGGTCAATTGCTTTATCAATGCCCTAAACAACAATTTTTCTGTTCCAGCAATTTAGGGAAATTGATGGCATTATGTCGTCAACCGATTGACACGGTTGACAAAAAAACCCTTAACAGCCAAGAGATTACGGCTATTTCTGAAAATATGAAATCAATTTCCTATGATAATCTCCGCTGGTTTAGCAGTTTGGCTGGTTCTCAAGGGCGACTGCTTGCTATTCTTGAACCAAGTGATATTTTCCAACTATCCCGTTGGCCAGATTTCTCAAGATTACCCAAACGTTCCTATCATTTTCGTTTGGCAGCCTTTATGAGCAAAAATGCTACGACTATTGAACAAATCAGTCAAAATACAGGAATCAACGAAAATAAAGTGATTGATTTTATCAATACCTGCCAAATTTTTGGCTATTTAATTATTCGTCAACAAGTGCAATATCAAGAAAAAATTCTGACGAAAGAAAAAGTGGGTTTATTTGCTCATATTCGTAAACGCTTAGGTTTAGGTTAACATTATGTCTCAAGAAGTTAAATTGATTTTTACAGGTACAACAGGGGCAGGTAAAACGACTGCCATTGGTACCATTAGTGAAATTCCAATGGTGAGTACTGACGTATTCAGCACGGATGAATTACGCAACAAAAAATCGCATACGACAGTGGCAATGGACTATGGCGAACTCACTTTGGAAAATGGGGAATTATTACGTCTATATGGCACGCCCGGTCAAGAATGTTACAGTTTTATGTGGAAAATTCTTGTAAACGGTGGCTTAGGACTAGTAATTTTAGTAGACAATGCCCGTACTGATCCTTTGTACGATCTCAGTATTTATTTAGATAATTTCGCAGAGTTTATTACAGAAACTGGGGTCGTCATTGGCGTTACTCGAATGGATATTCAAGACACACCAAGCATTGATGATTATTATCAGTTTTTAGCAGAAAAATATGAAGTTTATCCATTATTTCCTGCCGATGTACGCAAATCTGAAGATGTATTAATGTTACTAGAAGCATTATTATCAATACTAGAATATTAGATAATGACTAAAAAATGTGATTATAATGCACTAAGGGAATTGACAATGGCAAATGAAGAAAGTAAAAATATGCTAAAAAAAATGTTTCAAAGCCGTATCCATGAATTATCCCATACTCAAGAAACGATTGAAACTAAAACCTTGCGACAACAAGGAAAAATTATTACCCAAACCACTATTCAAACTCAACCAAAGACAGAGAAGCCCGATATGTCCCAAAGTATGTTACAAAATGCTGTTAGCAAACATTTATACATTAAACCATTAAATGATTTAATCAATCGCTGTCCTGGTGCCACAGGTGCGATTATTGCTTCTACTGATGGTCATATTGTCAGCAGTTATTGGAAAAAGCAATTGCCAGAAACCAAACTATCCGCCATGACCAGTTCTTTAATTGCCTTAGGCGAAACCATTTCCTTAGAAATGCAACAAAATCTTTGCAAAAACGTGATTATTGAAAATGAAAAAGGTCGTGTGGTTTGTTTACGGGTTACTCAAGAACTGATTTTTTCAGTGGTTGCTGCGAGTAATTGTAATTTAGGTATGTTATTAAGTTACAGTCGAGATTGTGCTAATACTGTGGCAGATATTGTAGAAAAGCAAAAAAAAATAAATTAAAACTTATTTACATTAAGGTTTTCTTGTCTATACTCTTCTTGACTAACTTAACATTATATAGAACTATCAAAGGAGAGTCTTTCATGGCAGATTTGAACTCAATTATGGTCGATATGGTCAATAAAGTTGGGGATTCATTAGGTTGTGCAGTCGTTGATTTAAACTCAGGGTTGTTATTAGCCGTATCTCATAATGTTCCTTATTTCACCCAAAGTTATTTAGATGCGGTGGCAGCAGCGGCCGTTGATATGTTTCGTGGCAATACGGTGAGTACGGTTGAAGACTTATTATCTTCACAACGAGGTGATAGTAAAACGCATTTAATCAAAGAAATCCAAATGACCACTGAAAAAACGTATCACTTTATGGTGGTTATCCCTGACAAACCAAATGCACTGGTCGTACTGATCACAGGTAAAAAAGCAAACCTAGGCATGGGCTGGGCAACATTAAGAAATAATTTAAGTAAAATTGCCCACTTGTGTCCATAATCTAAACATTGTTCATCGCATTTCTACACCATCTTAACAGTAGAAATGCGGTTTTATATTCCTTGTTGTAAGCGATCAACTAATTGTGGTGGAAAATTGTACGCCTGCATCGCCTCCACAGTTTGCTCGACAGGATACGATAAACAAATGAATTCGATTTGATCTTGCTCTCTATCCCATAACGCAAAATACGTTCCAAATTGTTTATTGCGTGTTTGTCCAATTGAGCCAGGGCAAATTAGATTATGAGCATGGTTTGCAATGTTTTGCTTGCTTTCATTGCTAAATTTATCTTGTGCTAAATAACGGTAGTAAATCCCTGGGATATGGGTATGCCCATGAAAACAATATTTTATTGCTCTAGCTGCCAAATTATTTAAATTATTACTGTAAGTCATTTGATACACATAGGCCATAAAAAAATGTTTATCACAAGGTGCCCCATGGACGGCTAACCAATTATCATGTTGTAGATAAACGGGTAATTTATCCAACCACTTTTTATGACCATCTTGTAATACTTTTTCAGTCCAATCAATCACCCATTTTCCTGTTTTAGAAAAGCCTTTCGCCGTTTTACCTGTGGCCGCGCCATGATCATGATTGCCTTTAATTATCCAAAAATCGGTATTTTTAAGAGTTACAATACATTCATTAGGATGGGGGCCATAACCCACCACATCACCTAAGACCAAGCCTTGGCTAATGTGTTTTTGTTCTAAATAATCTAAAACGACTTTTAAGGCAGGTAGATTGGCATGAATATCAGCGAGTAAGGCAACATAAGGCTGTTGTAATTCCAATGATACTGGCATATTTTGCCGTTTGGCATGTAAGGCTTTAATCACCGAAAATACTTTATCTTTTTGTTCTTGATTAGCGGTATTGATGCCTCGTAACTGCTCCGCTAAAATCATGATACAATGACTATCTTTAAAGGCATCAATACAAAATAACGCTATTTTCAAGCCTAATAAATTCATGTAGTGATGATCCAACCAAGCATAACGTCGCAAATAAATGCCAAAGGCTTGAGCAAATGCGGTAAAATTATCCCAAGGATACACATCATCGTCCACATAGTATAATTTTTGCTGTGCATCTATCGCAAAATTAGACAAACCATCATCTAAACGCATCTGATGCTTGGCAACAAAACTTAAATATAAATGTACCATAGCCAAAAAATGCGTTTGTAATTCGCTTGGATTATCGGATTCTAGTTCTAGTTGATGCAAGGCTTGTAGTCTTGGCGTAATATTGGCAATAATATTTTTTTCACCACAAATCAAAAACCATGTTTTCGCAGGATGATGTACTTGATACTGATGTTCTTTGGCTAAGGTTTTTTCAATCCAACGAACCGCATCCCGTTGTTTAAAATCATACTCCTGATGTAATTTAATAATATAATTTTCATTGGCATAAATCTCCGTATTTGGTCGACCTGTAAATTCGGTATTGTGTTGCGTATCCGTTTGTTGTTGGCTTAAAATTTGTTCGATCACCTCAATCGCAATCGCTTGATCAGGATCAACACTGCCAATAATTTTAATAGAATTCGTCATTTTGCTAACTTTTAATATGAAAAGGATAAAACTTTGTTATAATGAAGCCAAAAATATGATTTAGATCAAAAAATATGAATGTTAAAAATTTCCCTCATTTCAAAACTAACTGTCATCATTGCAATATGGCACAATTGTGTCTTCCCGTGGGATTGAATGTAACAGAACTGAAACAATTAGACAGTTTAATCCAAAAACACCGATTAATCCAAAAAGGGCGATTTATTTATCGTACAGGGGACAGCTTCACGCATCTATATGCGATTCGTTCAGGCTCAGTAAAAGCCTATACTTTGACTAGTGATGGTCAAATTCAAATGACTGACTTCTTTTTATTAGGGGAAATCATGGGCTTAGATGCCATTGCGACCAAACGATATCACTCTAATGCCGTTGCTTTACAAACCACGAGTATTTGTGAAATCCCATTTCATCAATTGGAACAATTGAGTTTAAAAATCCCTGCCCTACAACAACAATTATTTAGACTAATGAGTCAAGAAATTACCTCAGAACAAAATTTAGTGACTTGGTTGGGTCGTAAAAACGCTGAACAACGCTTAGCCGCCTTTTTATTAAATCTTTCTAATCGTTATCATCAGCGTGGATTTTCAGCAACAGAGTTTCATTTAAGTATGTCTCGCACTGATATCGCAAACTATCTTGGTTTAGCCGTAGAAACCGTGAGTCGAATTTTAAGCAAATTAAGTGAGCAAAAAACCATTGCCATTGACAAAAAATTTATTCGTATTTTGGATATGGACTGTCTTCATCAAATTGTAAATGTTGGTAAACATGACTCGCTACCCTGTATTGCCCATCATGCTTAATCATGCCTAATATTGACATAAATCAATAAAAATACAGCCTTTCGCACTTGACTTGCTCATATTTTGATTTAAATCAAAGCCTAGCAACGAAATCTAATCAATAATGGGCTTACTGTTGTTGGTTGTTTATACGCCACAAAACAATAAAACTGCTTTTAGTTTTCCTATAATCAACTACACTTATTGATCATGGATTATGGTCTAATGCCTAGATCGTATTTATTTAACAACAAGTGTATGGAGAAAAAAATAATGAATAACAAAAAATTGCTCGTGGGATGTTTAGCACTTTTAATGGGAGTCGTAAGCCAAACAATTTTTGCAGATGCTGGGGATTGGATTATTCGGGCGCGTGCGATTGATATCGATCCCGATTATGACAGTGGTGATGCAACATTAACAGATATTGCAACAGGCACTGAAACAAAACTGGATGATTCTGAAGTCAGTGTCGATAATCAATATACCTTGGATATTGATATTACTTATATGATTACCAAACATATTGGGCTAGAATTGTTGTTAGACTTAAGTTCTACTCACGATGTTTATGCCAAAGGTAACGCACTTAAAGCCCTGGTTGGTGGCGGAGAAAAATTGTTATCTGCTCAGGTTTTGCCCCCAACATTATTTTTGCAATACCATATTCTGCCTGATGGTAAATTTTTTCGTCCTTATATTGGTATTGGTCTTAACTACACGGTGTTTTTTGATGAAAAACTTACGAATACTGCAAAAACGAGATTAGGCGCAACAAGTCTTGACATGGACAGCTCTTTTGGTGTTGCGGGTCAAGTTGGTTTTGATTTCGATATTGGACATGATATATTTTTAAACCTCGATGTGAAATACATTGATATTGATAGCGAGGCTACCTTTAAGGCCTTTGGTGAAACTGTTGATGTTGATTATGATGTAAGTATTGATCCGTGGGTATTTGGTATTGGTATCGGCAAACGTTTTTAAATCGTTTTAGTTATGGCACTTATGATTAAGTTTAAAAATAAGTGCCATATTTTTTATTCCACTATATTTTAAGGAGTCCTTTTTATGAGTTCTGCTGTAACTTATAACGATAAGGTTGTGCGTCAATTTGCCATTATGACGGTAGTTTGGGGTATTGTTGGCATGGCAGTTGGCGTCTTAATTGCGGCTCAATTAGTGTGGCCCGCACTAAATTTTGATCTTCCTTGGCTCACCTATAGTCGCTTGCGTCCATTGCATACTAATGCCGTAATTTTCGCTTTTGGTGGATGTGCATTATTTGCGACTTCTTATTATGTCGTACAGCGAACTTGCCAAGTTCGACTGGCATTGGATCACTTAGCCAGCTTTACTTTTTGGGGCTGGCAATTAGTAATTGTTTCGGCAGCCATTACCCTACCATTGGGTATTACTACCAGCAAAGAATATGCTGAATTAGAGTGGCCCATTGATATTTTAATTACGCTGGTATGGGTCTCTTATGCTTTAGTATTTTTTACGACTATTATTAAACGTAAAACCCCGCATATTTATGTGGCCAATTGGTTTTATGGCGCATTTATTTTAACCGTTGCGGTATTACATTTAGTGAATAGTGCCGCTATTCCTATCAGTTTAACTAAATCTTATTCAGTGTATCCAGGTGCCATTGATGCAATGGTGCAATGGTGGTATGGGCATAATGCGGTAGGATTTTTCTTAACCGCAGGCTTTTTAGGCATGATGTATTACTTCATTCCTAAACAAGCCGGGCGACCTGTGTATTCTTATCGTCTCTCAGTGGTACACTTTTGGGCATTGATTTCCACTTATATGTGGGCAGGCCCTCACCATTTACACTATACGGCCCTACCCGATTGGACCCAAACCCTAGGCATGGTATTTTCATTGATTTTATTGGCACCTTCTTGGGGGGGGATGATAAATGGCATAATGACCCTTTCAGGGGCTTGGCATAAACTGAGAGACGATCCAATCTTACGCTTTTTAATTGTATCCTTATCATTTTATGGTATGTCCACCTTTGAAGGTCCTATGATGTCAATCAAAACGGTTAATTCTTTATCACATTATACGGACTGGACGATTGGTCATGTACATTCGGGTGCCTTAGGTTGGGTAGCATTGGTATCTATTGGGGCAATTTATGTCTTAATCCCTAAATTATTTAACAAAACCAGCATGTATAGCATTAAATTAATTAATACTCACTTTTGGGTATCGACTATTGGTATTATTTTATATATTACCTCAATGTGGGTAGCAGGAATTATGCAGGGTTTAATGTGGCGTGCTGTGAATGATGACGGTACGCTTACCTATAGCTTTGTGGAGGCTTTAGAACGTATGTATCCTTATTATACGGTTCGATTCTTAGGTGGTCTTTTATTCTTATCGGGTATGTTTATCATGGCTTACAATGTTTGGAAAACTGTGAGCAGCAGTGAACAGACACAAGCGACTAATACTGATGTAACCGTGAAAGCAAGCGAAAGGAGTGAATCATGAGTCATGAAGTTGTTGAAAAAAATATTGGTTTGATGACTGTTTTTATTTTATTAGTCATCAGCGTTGGTGGTTTAGTTGAAATTGTACCCTTATTTTTTATCAAACAAACCACCGAACCCGTTGAAGGTTTAAAGCCTTATACGGCATTACAATTGGAAGGTCGAGACATTTATATTAGAGAAGGCTGTTATGTCTGTCATTCGCAAATGATTCGCCCCTTTCGAGCAGAAACCGAACGTTATGGTCATTATTCTGTTGCAGGCGAATTTGTGTATGATCATCCGTTTCAATGGGGTTCTAAACGTACCGGTCCTGATTTAGCCAGAGTTGGCGGGCGTTACAGTGATGAATGGCATTATACCCATTTAAACAATCCCAGAGATGTTGTCCCCGAATCCAACATGCCCGGATTTCCTTGGTTAGCTAAAAATATTATCGATGGTAGCTTAACCCCTAAAAAACTACAAGTCATGAAAACCTTAGGTGTCCCTTACACGAATACGGATATTGCCAATGCAACGCAAGCAGTTAAAGGTAAAACTGAAATGGACGCATTAATTGCCTATTTACAAGTATTAGGCACTAGCATTACTAATCGTAGATAATTAGAGGTAATTATGGATATTAATGATTTTCGTTCAGCATTTACTGTCATCATGTTGGTCTTATTTGTGGGCATTTGGATTTGGGCTTGGCAACCACAACGTAAAAAAGACTTTGATCAAGCCGCTAATCTACCCTTTGAACATGAAGATAAACCAGCATCCAGCCAATCTAAGGAGAGTTAATCATGAGTCATTTTTGGAGTGTTTATATTACGGTATTAACCCTAGGCAATATTTTTGCTTGTTATTGGCTGATCCGCTGGACATCAAAACCTCGTCCCAATGAATCTAAACAAGGTGAGATAACAGGTCATGTTTGGGATGATGACCTAAGCGAATTAAACAATCCCCTGCCCCGTTGGTGGCTATGGATGTTTTATCTTACCATTATTTTTGGCTTAATTTACTTAGTCATCTATCCCGGATTAGGCAAATATGCCAATACGAAAGGTTGGACGCAAGCCCAACAATATCAACAAGAAATGGAACAAGCTGAGGCAAGCTATGGTAAAATCTTTAAAGCATTTGCAGCACAGGATTTAAAACAATTAAGCAAAGACCCAAAAGCCTTAGAAAGTGGTCAGCGTTTGTTTATGACCTATTGTTCGCAATGTCATGGTTCGGATGCCAAAGGCTCCAGAGGTTTTCCTAATTTAACCGATAATGATTGGTTATATGGCGGTGATCCTGAAACCATTAAAACCTCAATTTTACAAGGTCGTAATGGTATGATGCCAGCCCATGAAGCCATGTTACCGAATAATGGCATAGAAAAAGTGGCAGAATATGTCTTAAGCCTAAGTGGTCGTAGTGGTCTTGATCAAACATTAGTTGATGAAGGCAAGCCTTTATTTATGATGTGTGCGGGTTGTCATGGGATGGATGGCAAAGGCAATCCTATCATAGGTGCACCGAATTTAACCGATGATATTTGGTTATATGGCAAATCGAGAAGTATTATTCAAACCAGTATTCGTCATGGACGTCAAGGCAAAATGCCGGCACACCAGAAGCGTTTGGGTAATGATAAAGCCCATGTTTTAGCAGCTTATATTTACAGCCTATCCAATAAATAATAATGATTATTAAGCGTAGGGACAAATAGCCAAATAGCTATGACTATTTGTCCCTAATAGAAATAGGTACGGAAGTCTTTATCGGACTATTGAATAAATTATATGAAAACATGCTAATATATAAAAAAAAATAATATATTTAGGAACGGTAATATTATGGCAATTCCAAAAATTCAACGTGTTATTTCTATTTTTTGGCCATCATTCCTTACAGCAAGTGCTGCAACTATTGTGTTTTTTACCGTATTTGATCCCCATGACTTAATGGCATTACTTGATGTCCCCCCCATTTCTCGTCTAGGGGTTTATACCATTGGCTTTTTTTGCTTTTGGGCATTGACCGCAATATCTTGTATAATGACTTGTTATTTTCAACGCCCTTGTTCTGAAGTAAATACTACTTGTCATGACTACCAAATCTAAACAGTCTCATCAAACGCATTCTCAAGATATTCAAGACGTTCTTTATGCAAAACGGGAAAAGATATATCCACGCGAAGTGCATGGGGTTTTTGCGAACTTGCGTGTCTTAGGGGTTATAACGCTTTTAGGCTTATACTATATTGTGCCTTGGTTAACTTGGGATGGTCGTCAGGCTGTATTATTCGATTTACCCGAACGTAAATTTTATATTTTAAATTTAGTGTTTTGGCCACAAGACTTTTTTTATCTGGCCTTATTACTCGTCATTGCGGCTTTATCATTATTCTTTTTTACGGCACTGGCCGGACGCTTATGGTGTGGTTATGCGTGTCCGCAAACAGTATGGACGGAAGTATTTTTATGGATCGAACGTAAAGTGGAAGGGGATCGACCGAAACAAATGAAACTGGATAAAGCACCATGGCGTTGGCATAAGTTTCGGATCAAAGCCACTAAACATGCTATTTGGATTGTGTTTTCAGTTTATACAGGGTTTACATTTGTTGGCTTTTTTACCCCAATTAGAGAATTAGCCATGCAATTCTACACATGGGAACTCAGTCCTTGGGAAAGCTTTTGGATATTTTTTTATGGCTTTGCCACTTATGGTAATGCTGGCTGGATGCGTGAACAAGTCTGTATTTATATGTGCCCTTATGCCCGTTTTCAAAGTGCTATGTTTGATAACAACACGTTGATTATTTCTTATGACGAAAAACGTGGCGACCCTAAAGGTTCTCGCAAAAAAAATACCGACCATCGTGCTCAAGGTTTAGGGGATTGTATTGATTGTACTATGTGTGTGCAAGTCTGCCCTACGGGTATTGACATCCGTGAAGGTTTGCAATATCAATGTATTGGTTGTGCCGCTTGTATTGATGTCTGTGATGACGTTATGGACAAAATGAATTATCCTAAAGGCTTAATTCGCTATACCACCCAGAATGCTTTAATGGGCCAAGCAGTCCGTGTGATACGACCAAGAGTGATTTTATATGCCATATTGCTTTGTGGCTTGTTTGCCAGTTTAGTCTATTCGATTAGTCAACGCATTCCATTAGAACTCGATATTATTCGAGATCGCAGGGCCTTATATCAAGAAAATGATCAAGGCTTAATCGAAAATGTCTATACCTTGAAAATTATCAATATGGACCAGCAAGATCATAATTATCAATTAAGCGTTTCTGGTTTGCCTAGTCTGAGTATTGTCAATCAAGCACAAAGCCAAAACATTCACATTAAAGCAGGTAGTGTTTTATCCTTACCCCTACGTTTAAGTGTTGATCCCATTGATATTAAAAAACCTAGTAATACGATTTACTTTAAAGTTATGGCAAAAGACAATCCTGCCTTAGTCCAACAAGAAGACAATCGTTTTCTTGGTCCAAGAAACTAAATGGGAACAGGCTATGTATCGACAAATAGAAGATGAGCAACCTTGGTATAAATATGGCTGGTTATGGTTCGTCATTGCCCTTCCTAGTGTAACGGTTGTTGCAGGCATTATTACCATTATTATTGCGGTTAAATACGGTGATACCACCGTTGTTGATGATTATTACAAGCAAGGATTAGCAATCAATCAGACCTTACATAAGCAACAACAGGCACAAACCTTAGGTTTAGCAATGCAATTAAACTTTGATTTGTCCCAGAAACAACTTATTGCAACTATTTCAGCGAATGATCTAAGTCGCTTAATACTTCCAGCCCAGCTATATCTAAAATGCTATCACTCAACCTTTGCTAATCAAGATCAAACCATTGTCCTAAATAAAATCAATGTCCAAAGGTATCAAGCCACCCTGCCAAATTTAGTCTCGGGTCGTTGGCATCTTCATCTCAGCCATGATAATTGGAAAATTACTGCGAGTATTCACATTCCACAACAACAGAAAATTACTTTACGTTAATATTAGCAATAAACCTTGAGTTTTTTCTGATTGTATCTTATTGCTATTTTGATATACTAAAACTTATTGCTTTAGAGTTTTGTATTGAATGCTTATTGACACTTTTGGTCGTACCATTGAATATTTACGTTTATCAGTGACAGATCGTTGTGATTTGCGTTGTGTTTACTGTTTGCCTAAAGATCATAAAGAATTTCAAGAACCTGATCATTGGCTTACCTTTGATGAAATACAACGTTTAATCCGTTTATTTTCAGAACTTGGGGTTAGTAAAATTCGAATAACGGGTGGTGAACCGCTGGTAAGACGTAATTTATCACAGCTTATCCAACAATTATCACAGCTTCCTAAACTACAAGATTTATCCTTAAGCACCAATGCCCTACAGCTAGAAAAACATGCTCAAGCTTTATATCAATCGGGTGTTTCTCGTTTAAATATTAGTTTAGATAGTTTAAATCCTCAACGTTTTAAACAAATTACTAACGGACCATTAGCACAAGTATTAGCAGGCATCATGGCTGCTAAACAAGCAGGCTTTTCCCCAATTAAAATCAATATGGTGCTTATGAAAGGGGTGAATGAAGATGAAGTTGAAGCCATGGTCAATTTCTGTATTGAACACGGTTTTACATTACGCTTTATTGAAACTATGCCAATGGGTAGCACGGGTCAGCAAGCAATGCAACAATACATTAATTTAGATACCATTCGACAACAATTAGAACAACGTTTTAATTTGATTCCCACCACGATGTTAGGCAATGGTCCTGCTCGTTATCTGCAAGTCGCTCATACCAAAATCAATATCGGTTTCATCACCCCAATTTCGCAACATTTTTGTGAAACTTGCAATCGGGTTAGATTATCAGTCGATGGGGTATTATATTTATGTTTAGGTCAAGAACACTCACTTGACTTACGCTTATTATTACGTCAAGGGCTGAGTGATCAAGAACTCAGCCAAGCCATCTTAACGGCTATTGCGGATAAACCTGAACGTCATGAGTTTCACGAAAAACCTGAGCAAACGATTCGGTTTATGTCAAAAACGGGTGGCTAATCAAGCTGTCTTCAAGCCTCAAATCTTCTTAGACCTACTTACGATAAGCGGAGACGTCGGCGGGGCGCCCATAAAAATACCCTTGTACATGCGTAAAGCCCATTTGTTTACAAACTTTAGCTTCTTCCTCATATTCTACGCCCTCAGCTAAGGTGGCAATCCCTAAATCATTGGTCATATCGACCAAAGTTTTAACCAAATTTTGTTTTTTAGCACTTGCCACATGAATGTTACGAATTAAGGTAATATCGAATTTTAAATAATCAGGGGGGACATCAACTAATTCATTTAAGCGAGCTTGCCCTGCTCCGAAATCATCATAAGCTAATAAAATATTCAATGATTTTAATACTTCCATTAGTTTAAGCATTTCTTCTACTCTCGTCACTGCCGTTTCATGGATTTCTAACACAATAGGTAAATTGACTGCTATCTCCCGTAATTGTTTCAAAGAGCTTACTAACTCGGGTTTAAACATTTCCGCAGGATGGGTATTTAAAAAAATGGTGGCAGCTTCAGGTAATTTTAATGCGGATTCAATACCAACTTGACGTAAAACTCGACTTAAATGCTCAGCCAAACCTAATTTTTCTGCAATAGTGAACAATTGATACGGTCCTTGCGGCAATCCAGAATGCGCCCCCCGTCCTAATACCTCATAGGCTACGACTTTTTCGGTGTCAAAACGTAAAATTGGTTGTAATAAGGTATTGACTAAACGTTGTTGTAATAATTCAGAAAATTCATTTTCGCAGGTAACAAATTGTTGGGGTAATTCTTGATCAGGGTGAGAAATTTGCCGAATCATAGTGCTATCAGAATCTTCTTCGAGTTCTGCTTGAATATTCACGGCTTGATTTTGCTGTACCCGAAACTCAATTGTGCCAAAATGCAACACATCCCCTTCCTTAATTGGCGTGGTTTTTGCGATGCGTTGGCGATTGACATAGGTTCCATTCGTACTTTCAGAATCTGTAATAAACAACATATTCCCTGCAGTAGTAATCGCGGCATGGGTACGAGACATTTCCTTAGATGCAATCGACAAATGACAATCAGGATGCCGTCCAATAATAAATGGAAATGTTTCTAAAGGAACAACTAATGTTTTACTTGGCCCTAAAGCACCCTCTAAAAACCAAGACGTATGTGTTGTTGATGACATTTATATTTCTTCTCACAAATATTATATAGTAGTATTATAGTCATAAAATCATAAATCGCTTAAAATTGTTGAAAAACATACTGTTTAGCTAATCACTTCAGGTTTACCATAATAAAAGCCTTGCCCTAATTCAAAGCCTAATAATCGGCATAAATCAGCCTCTTGTTGCGTTTCAATACCTTCTGCTACGGTAATAATACCTAAATTTTTCGATAACTCAACCAACATTCTAACCAAATTTTGCTTTTCACTACTTGCATTAGGTAAATTTTGAATCAAACTTTTATCAAATTTTAGATAATCAGGGGGAACTTCTGCTAATTCATTTAATCGTGATTGCCCTGCCCCAAAATCATCATAAGCTAAGGCAATATTGCGTTGATGTAATTGTTTCACAAAAGTTTTCATAAACTGCAAGCGAGTAACGGCGGTTTCATGTAATTCTAATACAATCTTAATATCTTTAACAAGATTCTGAATTTGTTCCAGAGAATCAATTAAACTCGCATACTCAAGCTCCGAAGGATGTGTATTAAAAAATAATAGAAATAAACCTTTTAAACGTTTACTATGCAAGGCTCCCACTAAACGAAAGATTTGGCTTAACTCAATTTCTCTGCCTAATTTTTCGGCAATTTTAAACAACTCATAAGGCGTTGTTGGCACTTTACAATGTTTGCCTCGTCCTAACACTTCATAAGCAATTAATTCTCTGGTTTTTAATCTTACAATTGGCTGGTATAAAATTTCAATTTCAGAATTATGTAATAATTCATAAAATTCTTTTTCACAACTGACAAATTGCCCCGATAAATCGGTTTCTGGCCGATAAATGGGAATACTGTCAGTATCTTCATCAAAATCAAAGGTTTTCAAAGTCACTGACTGCGTGTTAACATCATTATCAGTGATGGTGTCCGTTTGAATTCTAATTCTAAACTCTAATTTACCAAAATGGATAATATCACCATTATGTAACACCATAACCTGATGTATGGGTTCACGATTAACAAAAGTCCCATTGGTACTTCCTAAATCCTGAATATACACATATTGACCAGAATAGGTTAATTCCGCATGCCGTCTTGACATTTCAATGGATGCAATGGGTAAATCGCATTCTCGACTGCGTCCAATCACAAATGGAAAATGCGATATCGCCACTCGCAAGGCATTTTGTTTACCTAAAGCACTTTCTAAATAACAATCAATGTCAGCTTGTTCTGGCATATTAATATCAATAAAATCTTTAATCTTTACTTAATATCACTATAGGATATTATTAATTGTCTATGTTATCCACTCCAACTAATTTTAGCTTATACATTCACCTACCCTGGTGTGTGAAAAAATGTCCTTATTGTGATTTTAATTCACATCCATTAAAACAAACCTTGCCTGAACAAGCCTATTTACAAGCCTTATGGCAAGATTTTGCCTATTCTCTCCCATTCGTGCAAAATCGTCAATTAAGCAGTATATTTTTTGGTGGTGGCACGCCGAGTTTAATCTCAGCCCAAGGGCTATTATGGTTATTAGAGCAAATTAAGTCTACCATTACTTTTACAGATAACTTAGAAATTACGTTAGAAGCCAACCCCGGCACGGCGGAAGCCCAGCGTTTTATTGAGTATTATCAAATTGGTATCAATCGTTTATCCATAGGTGCACAAAGCTTTAATAACCAGCAACTACAACAACTAGGTCGTATTCACAACAGTCAACAAATTCACCAAGCCGTCTTGATGGCAAAACAAGCAGGTTTTCGCAATATAAATTTAGACCTAATGTTTGCTTTACCACAACAAACTACTGAACAAGCACTATTAGACATTAATACTGCTATTGCGCTACAACCCACGCATATTTCACATTACCAGCTCACCATAGAACCCAATACTTATTTTTACCATAACCCTCCTAGCCAACCAACGGATGAACAACAATGGCAACAACAAACCCAATGCCAACAACGATTACAACAAGCAGGGTATCGACAATATGAAGTTTCTACGTATAGTCAAGCCAATTATCAATGCCAACATAATCTAAACTACTGGCAATTTGGTGATTACTTAGGCATTGGGGCAGGAGCCCATAGCAAATTAACTTACAAGCAACAAATCCACCGTTTTTCAAAAACTAAACATCCTACCAGTTTTATTGACAAGGCAGGCACTGAGCAAGGATTAAGCGAACAAAAAACCCTAAGCATCCCAAACAATGCTCAAGAGATTGTATTTGAGTTTATGTTAAATCACCTAAGACTAAAACAAGGCTTTGATATTAAAAATTTTACTCAAACAACAGGTTTAGACTATAAAAGCTACCAACCCAAAATCAAGCAATTAATGCAACAAGGGTATTTACAGCAACATGGTGAGACGATTACGACAACGACTCAAGGTTGGCAGTTTTTGAATCAGCTTTTGCTGGCGTTTTTATGAGTTAGCGTAAAAACGGATGCTTTATAAATAAATATGACTCAACCCAAAGACAACTGGTAAATAAACCACAATTTGGTTACAATAGCCACACTTAATTTTCAAGTTGTGATTTTTATGAGTATTGTTGATAGAAATAACAATCAATTCTGGATGGCAAATTTTCTCCTAAAAAAAGGCTATCCTACTGAAATTTCAAAAAAAGTTGCTTATACCCAAATCAAATTAAGCACGTCTCGAAACTTAACTTCCTCCCTGTCTTACCCTCTGTAATCATTATGAAAATTGTCATTTTATTGCAATCTCAAACGGCAATCACAAAGCCAACTACTATTTTTATTTTATTTTTTACTAACAACAGGAGCGAAAACGAATGAGTCCAAAAAATGCTTTTTACGCCCAATCAGGTGGTGTAACAGCAGTCATTAATGCCTCAGCATGTGGTGTTATTGAAACGGCTAGAAAACATACGGATAAAATTGCGAATGTCTATGCAGGACGGAATGGTATTATCGGGGCATTAACCGAAGATTTAATTGATACTAGCCAAGAATCCGATGCAGATATTGCGGCTTTACGCCACACACCATCAGGAGCATTTGGTTCTTGTCGTCACAAACTCAAAGGTTTAGATGAAAGCAAAGCCGAATATGAGCGTTTAATTGAAGTATTTAAAGCCCATAATATCGGTTATTTTTTCTATAATGGTGGGGGCGATTCTCAAGATACCTCGCATAAAGTATCACAAATTGGCGAAAAACTAGGTTATCCCATTACTTGTGTGGGGATTCCTAAGACCGTTGACAATGATTTACCGATTACTGATAACTGTCCTGGCTTTGGCTCTGTGGCAAAATATGTGGCGGTTTCGATTCGTGAAGCCAGCTTTGATGTGGCATCAATGGCAAAAACTTCCACTAAAATCTTTGTTATGGAAGTCATGGGTCGTCATGCGGGATGGATTGCCGCAGCAGGGGGTTTAGCGTGTGAAAAAGAAGGCGATGCCCCTCATATTATTTTATTTCCTGAAGTTACTTTTAACCAAGAAAAGTTCTTAGCGAAAGTGGATCATGCGGTAAAAACCTATGGCTATTGTTCCATTGTGGTGTCTGAAGGTGTACGCAATACGGAAGGGCAATTTTTAGCCGAAGCAGGGGGTAAAGATGCCTTTGGTCATGCCCAACTTGGTGGGGTGGCACCAGTAGTTGCACAATTAGTGAAAGATAATTTAGGTTATAAATATCACTGGGCCGTTGCAGATTATTTACAACGTTCGGCTCGTCATATTGCGTCTAAAACCGATGTGGATCAAGCCTATGAATTGGGTAAAGCTGCCGTAGAATTAGCAATTGCAGGTAATAATGCCGTGATGCCTACCGTAGATCGAGTGTCTGATGAGCCTTATGAATGGAAAATCGGTCATGCCAATCTGGCTGATGTGGCCAATGTGGAAAAAATGATGCCCGCTGAATATATTAGTGAAGACGGTTTTGGTATTACGGATGCCTGTCGTCGTTATTTACAACCATTAATCCAAGGTGAAGATTATCCTCCTTATAAAAATGGTTTACCACAGTATGTTACTTTAAAAAATGCTGGTGTGCCCAAAAAGCTAGACACTACTTTTGAAATCAAGAAGTAATTAACCATGACCTTAGAAAAAGCGAAAGAATTGCTCAAAATTCAACTACAATTTGGAAATGGTTATAATCGCAATGCCACACGCCCGATTTTAGCGGAAACCCAACAAGAACATGGCGTAACCAGCACTAATAAATCAATCCAAGCGTTGCATTTAGGCACAGCCTTTGGCTTTGGTCTAGGTCAAACATTTAAATATTAAATTAGGGGAAATTAAACTATGTCAATGGAAATACTATTTGCACTTGGTGCCGCAATAATGGCACTATTTTATGGAATGGTTTCAATCCAGTGGATTACTGCCCAATCTGCGGGTAATGAAAAAATGATGGTCATTGGTCAAGCAATTCAAGAAGGCGCGAGTGCTTATTTAAACCGTCAATACACAACAATTTTAGTTGTAGGGATGATTTTATTTGCATTAATCTTTATCTTTTTAGATGCCTTCACTGCCATTGGCTTTGCCATTGGGGCACTTGCTTCGGCTGCGGCAGGTTATATTGGTATGAATATTTCAGTTCGTGCTAATTCCCGTACTGCTCAAGCAGCGTATAGTGGTATCAATGCCGCATTTCAAGTGGCATTTCGTGGTGGTGCGATTACAGGATTATTAGTGGTTGGTTTAGGACTATTAGGGGTCGCAGGCTATTATGCTTTATTAGTAATGTTTGGGGTAGAAGACCCTGTACATCCATTAGTTGGTTTAGCATTTGGTGGGTCTTTAATCTCAATCTTTGCCCGATTAGGGGGGGGGATTTTTACTAAAGGGGCGGATGTTGGTGCGGACTTAGTGGGTAAAGTCGAAGCAGGCATTCCTGAAGATGATCCTCGCAATCCTGCGGTCATTGCCGATAATGTAGGGGATAATGTGGGTGATTGTGCAGGTATGGCGGCAGATTTATTTGAAACATATGCCGTTACCATTGTTGCGACCATGTTATTAGGAACATTACTATTAAAAGGAGTGGGTGAAATTGCGGTTACCTATCCACTAGTATTAGGTGGTGTTTCAATTATTGCGTCAATTATTGGTACTTATTTTGTTAAAGTCGAACTAGATGGCAAAATTATGAAAGCCTTATATAAAGGGGTGATTATTTCAGGGGGATTATCTGCGATTGCGTTTTATCCTGTTACCACTTATATGTTAGGTGATTCCATACAAATCGATGGTCAAACCGTTTCAAGCCTATCCATTTATATGGCATCTTTAATTGGTTTAGCCTTAACTGCGGCCATGGTAGTGATCACAGAATATTATACTGCGACAGAATATCATCCAGTACGCCATATTGCCGAAGCCTCAACCACTGGTCATGGGACTAATGTAATTGCGGGTTTAGGGGTTTCTATGAAATCAACTGCTGCTCCAGTATTAGCCGTTTGTGCCAGTATTTTTATTGCACATTCCTTTGCGGGTTTATATGGCATTGCCATTGCGGCAACGGCCATGTTATCCATGACAGGCATTATTGTGGCCTTAGACGCTTATGGTCCAATTACGGATAATGCAGGTGGGATTGCAGAAATGGCAGAATTACCCAATAATATTCGTGATATTACGGATCCTTTAGATGCCGTTGGGAATACGACTAAAGCCGTTACCAAAGGGTATGCGATTGGTTCGGCAGGATTAGCAACTTTAGTATTATTTGCAGATTATACTCACAATGCGGGTAATATTATGTTTCAATTATCGGATCATAATGTAATTATTGGTTTATTTATTGGAGGTTTAATTCCTTATCTATTTGGTGCCTTAGCAATGGAAGCTGTCGGTCGTGCCGCAGGTTCTGTCGTAGAAGAAGTACGCCGTCAATTTAAAGAAATCAAAGGGATTATGGAAGGCGAAGCCAAACCTGATTATTCTAAAGCAGTGGACATGTTAACTCAAGCAGCGATTAAAGAAATGATGTTACCATCCTTATTGCCCATTATTATTCCAATTTTAGTTGGGGTAATTTTAGGTAAAGAGGCTTTAGGTGGCTTGTTAATCGGTTCGATTGTTACGGGTTTATTTGTTGCTATCTCTATGACCACGGGCGGTGGTGCGTGGGATAATGCCAAGAAATATATTGAAGATGGTAATCATGGCGGTAAAGGTTCTGAAACCCATAAAGCAGCGGTAACAGGTGATACGGTAGGTGATCCCTATAAAGATACCGCAGGTCCTGCCATCAATCCTTTGATTAAAATCATCAATATTGTGGCATTATTAATTGTGCCTGCCTTGTAATGTTATTACGCCAAAGTAATATACTCTCCATTTATCCCCATTCGATTACTGGATGGGGATTTTTTTTGCTACCAATTTCCGCATTCTTAAACTATTCTTAGTCTTAATTCAAATTTATAACCAAAAGGTGTTACTATGAAAGGAAATGATAAAGTTATTGAATACTTGAATCTCGCTCTAAAAAATGAACTTGCTGCCATTAACCAATATTTTCTACATGCTAAAATGTATAAAAATTGGGGTCTAAATAAATTAAATGAAAAAGAATATCAAGAATCTATTGATGAGATGAAACATGCGGATCAACTGATTGAACGTATTTTATTTTTAGACGGTTTGCCTAACCTACAAGATATAGGAAAATTATTAATTGGTGAAGACACCAAGGAAATGTTGGACAATGATCTCAAACTCGAATTAATAGCCGTGCCTTTATTAAGAGAAGCCATTGCCCATTGTGAATCATGTCAGGATTATGTTTCTAGAGAACTTTTTGAACATATTTTAGAAAGCGAAGAACAACATATTGATTGGTTAGAAACCCAATTAGACCTTGTTGACAAAGTTGGCCTTAAAAATTATCTGCAAAGCATGATGTGAGCAATTAATGGGTATTACTTTAGCATTTCCAGACATTGCGAAACGAATGCGTCAAGAAAATGCTACGGATGTGCATATTGCCATCGATAGTCCGATTATGTTTCGCATTGATGGTCGTTTAGAAGAACGCTTTGGCATTGTCTCGGAACAATATATGCTAAAACTCTGTCAGAGCATCACCAATGAAGATCAATGGCAACAACTGCGACAAAAACAAGAAATGGACTTTACCTTTGAAGTCAAAGGTATGGGTTATTTTCGGACTAACTTGTTTTTAAAGCGTGGAAAATTAGCAGGGGCATTTCGTTATCTTCCTGCGACTATTCCAAGCTTTCATAGCTTAGGTCTGCCTGATATTGCCCGAAAATTTTCCGAATTACCTAATGGTTTAGTCTTAGTTAGTGGTGCGGCAGGTAGTGGAAAATCTACTACCCTAGCCGCAATGATTGATTATATTAATACCCATAGAAAATGCCATATTGTTACTATTGAAGATCCCATAGAATACGTCCATCAAAATAAAACCAGCTTAATTTCGCAACGAGAAGTTTATTCAGACACCCGTTCTTTTAAAAAGGCTTTAAGTGCTACTTTAAGACAAGACCCTGATGTAGTATTAGTCGGTGAGATGCGGGATTTAGATACCATAGAATTGACATTAACCGTGGCAGAAACAGGACATTTAACTTTTGCTACCTTACATACCAATTCTGCCGCTCAAGCCATTACTCGTTTAATTGATGTATTCCCTGCCAATCAACAAGCCCAAGTTAGAACCCAATTATCATTTGTATTACAAGGCATTATTTGGCAGCAACTGATTCCTCATGCCAGTGGTAAAGGACGGGTATTAGCCCTAGAAATCTTAGCCATTACGCCACCTATTAGAAATCTAATTCGAGATGGTCGCCTGCATCAAATTTATTCTACTATGCATACGGGTCAAGCGAGTTCTGGTATGCAAACCATGAATCAATCTTTAGTCAATTTGCTTAAAGATGAACAAATCACGCTAGAAGATTGTTTAAGTCATTCCAATCAAATTAATGAATTACAAGAAATGTTGCAGCGAGAGCATTTGGTTTAAAAACTAGTTTCTTGACTAATTTGCTGTTTACTCACATCGATAAATGCCTTAATATATTCTACGTCACTATCGGGGGCAATATCAGGGGCATAGATAGTTTCGTAGCCCTGTTTTTCCAGTAGTTCAATGCAAAATTCCTCAATGACATTTTCAGTGATTCTGGTCATATCATCCATACCTCATGATTGTACTGTGCCATTGGTTCCGTTACCCGATTACCTGTAGCACCATTTAATTTATCCATCGCCCATTTTTTAGGATTATCAATAATGTATTGAGCAATGCGTTGGTATTCATGTTCATTTAACCAAATTAAAATCCATGCCTCTGGTTGTTGCAACAATGTGGCAACCACTAGGATTTCGGAATAAAATGGTAGTAAAGTTGCTGCTAAAAAGGCACTGCTAAAAATAAGCCAATATTCAATAAACAAGTTTATAAAACTTACCGTAGTTTTTAATACTTATTGGCAATACGCAATCTAAGGGCATTAAGTTTAATAAAACCTTCTGCGTCCTGTTGATTATAAGCCCCTTGATCTTCTTCAAAAGTGGCAATGGATTCATCAAATAAACTATTAGTTTCTGACATTCTACCTGTGACTGAAACACTGCCTTTATATAATTGACATCTGACTTTACCATTGACGGTTTGTTGCGATTGATCAATTAAAGTTTGCAATGCTAAACGTTCAGGACTAAACCAATAGCCATTATAAATTAACTTGGCATATTTAGGCATAAGCTCATCTTTTAAATGGGCTAATTCCCGATCTAAAGTTAAAGATTCAATTGCTCGGTGAGCTTTTAATAAAATCGTTCCCCCTGGGGTTTCATAACAACCTCTGGATTTCATGCCCACATAACGATTTTCCACAATATCTAAACGCCCAATACCATGAATACCACCTAAACGGTTTAATTCCGTTAATACTTGAGCGGGGGTTTTAGCTTCGCCATCAATGGCAACCACATCACCTTTTTCAAAGCTTAATTCAATTTCTTGGGCTTGTTCCGGGGCTTGTTGGGGTGAGGTTGTCCAACGCCACATGGATTCGTCTGGGGCATTCCAAGGGTCTTCCAAACGTCCGCCTTCATAGGAAATATGCAATAAATTGGCATCCATAGAATACGGTGATTTTTTACCTTGGGTCATTTCAACAGGAATACCATGTTCACTAGCATAAGCCATCAGTTTTTCTCGTGAATTTAAATCCCATTCTCGCCACGGTGCAATCACTTTAATATCAGGTGATAAAGCATACGCACCCAGTTCAAACCGTACTTGATCATTGCCTTTACCTGTGGCACCATGTGCAATAGCGTTGGCCCCTGTTTCTTTAGCAATTTCCACTAAACGTTTAGCAATTAATGGCCGTGCAATGGAGGTGCCTAATAAGTATTCGCCCTCATAAATCGCATTGGCTCGAAACATGGGAAATACATAATCTTTCACAAATTCTTCCGTTAAATCTTCAATATAAATCTGCTGAATACCAAATTGTTCCGCTTTCGCTCTTGCGGGTTCGACTTCTTCGCCTTGACCAATATCAGCGGTAAATGTGACCACTTCACATTGATACACTTGCTGTAACCATTTTAAAATGACTGAGGTATCTAAACCTCCCGAATAGGCAAGTACGACTTTATTGACCTTCATGATTGATTTCCTTTAAATTATTGCTTAGATTGCAGATGTTGCGTGCTAAATAGGCAAGTACGACTTTATTAACTTTCATGATTGATTTCTTTTAAACTATTTAGAAAGATATTGCGTTAAAATTTGTAAAAATTCAGTTTTTTGCTCCACATGCAAGCAATGCCCCGCATTAGCAATCCTATAATAACAAGCCTTAGGAAAATAGTCAGCTATTACGGGTTTTGCTGATTCAGGTAGATAAGCCGATATTTCACCATAAATAAAGGCGATGGGTTTATTATAGCAAGCCTTTAAACTTGGAAAATCTAAAATCATTGGCATATTTTGGCATAGAAAATTTAAAGGAATTCGCCATTGATAACCGCCATTCACATTGACTAAGTTTTGTAATAAAAATTGGCGTAAGCCTCGATCAGATAAATAAGGTTGTAGTAATTTATCAGCTTGTTGACGGTTTTTGATCTGACTAAAATCTAATTGTTCGAGTGAGGTAAAAATAACATCATAATCATGAGCATACTGAATAGGGGCAATATCCACTATGACAAAATTTTTGGCAATATCTGCTTGTGTTAAAGCCAACGTCATGGCAACTTTCCCGCCCATACTATGCCCTAAAATAATTGGCTTAAGCAAATTTTGTTGCTGAATAAAATTGGCAACATCATTTGCCATAGTCATATAATCCATGACTGGATCATGGGGAGAATTGCCATGATTGCGTAAATCTAATAAGTAAATTTGGTAATCATTTGCTAAGGCTTTTGCAATACTTAACCAGTTACTACCAGAACCAAACAAACCATGTAAAATAATCAAAGCCTGACCTTGACCTAAGGTTTTGTAATGTAAGGATATGGCTGATGATACGGCTGACATAATATTATTTAATATATTGTTGGTAATCTTGAATTTTTTGTTGCAATCGCTTAGCTAAGCCTAAATGAGCAGAATGTAATTGCTGATAAATTAACTTGGCTTCAGTGTGATAGGCTTGTATTTTGCTCTGATTCCAATGGGTAGGGGGTGATTGTAGATTAGTAATTCTATCAGCCATTTTGACCATACAAATTTCTTTGGCTTGTTGCCGAATGCGTGTTAAAGAATCTGGCATTTGTTCGGCTTTTGCCAAAGCAGTATTTTTAGTCAAAGCTAATACGCCATCGGCAACATTAACCCCGAAATTCTGGGCTAATTGTTCATAGGTAGTCGCAGTATCTTCCAAAACATCATGCAATAATGCCACTTGTACTAATAAATCAGGCTGTTCAAGGCTTTGTTCAGTAGCAATTACCGTCATGACTTCCATTGCAACCATTGCTAGATGATGAATGTAAGGCGAATCAGTGCTTGGCACACATTGCCCTTGATGCGCATGACTGGCAAAATGCCATGCTTGGATATAATGCTGTTGATTCCAAACTGCCATTCTATGATTTCTTTGTCAGTGAAATATGCTATATTATCTCCAATATTTTTGATAAAGCAATGTCAATGAGTCTAAAGCTAATTCTTAAACGCATACATCACAAAATTCAGCTTAAATTATTTAACCATGCTACCCGACATTTTACTCAATTACCCCCCCTTACCTTATCAAATCATCCTGTTTGTTTAGTATCATTAATGTGCCATCGTGATGTCAATCAATATGTCGTAGCAGTCAATTCATTTTGTCAATATTTATTACCCAGTCGTATTATTGCCGTTGATGATGGTAGTTTAAGCCCAAAAGACAAACGGCAATTACAAACGCTTATTCCTGCACTTGAAATTCTAGCTGCCAAACAATTTGCGGATTCCAGACTACCAACGGGTGGCTGTTGGGAGCGGATTCAAGCGATTGCTGATTTTGTGAAAGATCACTATGTTATTCAAATGGATGCCGATATTTTCAGCCAAAATAAAATTGATGAAGTCATTGCGTACAGTCAACAATGCCTACCCTTTATGTTAGGCACTAACCATGAAACAGGGCAAAAAATCAATACCGCAACTGAAATATCGGAAGTTGCAACGGGTCTTCATGCTAATGGCAAAGGTAGTCATCATGTGCAAGTCATGGCAGAAATCAATTTACCTGGATTAAATTACAAACCTAACCTTAAATATGTGCGTGCTTGTGCAGGTTTTGCAGGCTTTCCTAAAAATAGTTTTGCCATAGAAGATTTATGTATCATATCAGAATATATGGTGAAAACTATTGGTGATAAATGGTATAATTGGGGTTCTGAACAAGTTACTTCAAATATTATTCTTGCCAATCAAGCCAATACTAAAATTTTACCGATAAAATTTTACAATTCAGCGGACTTTTACACCCCAGCATTAAAATTAATTCATTTTATTGGGACTTGTCGCTTTGATAAAGGTATTTTCCAAAAGCTGGCAGTCAACTATATTAACCAACACAAACAATGATTAACTTTTAATTTTGTTAGATTATTAAAATGCTAGAATTTCTATGTTAAAATCTGATTTCTTTTATGATTTACCCCAAGAACTTATTGCCCAATTTCCATTAAAACAACGCAATGCTAGTCGTTTGTTATATTTATCCAGAACGACAGGGGAATGTCAGGATAGTTATTTTCATCAACTGCAACAATTTCTTAAACCCAAAGATTTATTGGTATTAAATAATACCCAAGTGATTCCTGCTCGCTTACATGGCAATAAGGCTACAGGCGGTAAAGTTGAGATATTATTAGAACGTTGTATTGATCACAGTTCTGCTTTAGTGCAAATTAAAGCCAGCAAATCCCCCAAAGTAGCGAGTTTAATCAATCTTGATGACAAGATCAGTATTCAAATCAAACAACGTCAAGGTGAGTTTTTTCAAGTTCAAACACTGGATGCTAGTTCAATCCTAAAAATCTTCCAAAACTTAGGTCATATGCCATTACCACCTTATATTCAAAGGCAAGACACCCAAACAGACCAACAACGTTATCAAACCGTTTATGCTGAAAAACTAGGAGCAGTAGCGGCACCCACTGCCGGTTTACATTTTGAGCAAACCCAATTACAACAACTACAACAACAAGGCATACAATTAGCCTATGTAACCTTACATGTAGGAGCTGGCACATTTCAAACGATGCGTTGTCAACGAATTGATCAACATCAAATGCATAGTGAATATGTTGAAGTTACCCCAAACACTTGTAAAAGCATTCAACAAACCCAACAACAAGGCGGTCGAGTCATTGCCGTAGGCACAACCTCAGTTCGTTGTTTAGAAACCGCTTCACAATCAGGACAATTATCGCCCTATCAAGGTGAAACTAAATTATTTATTACCCCTGGTTATCAATTTCATACCATTGACGGATTAATTAGCAATTTTCATCTCCCTGAATCAACCTTGCTAATGTTAGTATCAGCATTTGGAGGTTATCAAGCAGTCATGCAAGCCTACCAATATGCTGTTGGTCAAAAATATCGCTTTTTTAGCTATGGTGATGCCATGCTGATCATTTAAAACAATAGATAGAAAAATTATAATTACTTGATTTTATTATGAAAAATAGAAATATGCTTGACTTTATATTAATTTCCTGTATATTAGTAAATTATAATACAATAATTGAGAGGAGAATAATAATGATTAAGCAACATATTATGTATTTGCCTGCAAAACAATCAGGAATGTTAGTACCCGATGATTTAGATCATTATGATAAAAATACATTTCCACATTGGAATTTACTAGTCGAATGTGGTCAATGCTGTATGCAAATGAAAGATCACCAAGCGGTGGCAGATTTAACTAAAAAAGCGTGCATTGTAGCCTCTATCCCAGAAGAAACCATTTTAAATGGTGAGATTACTTGTTATGATTTACTCAACGGCAAACTGGCCCAATTTAATTAATTCACCAGACCCAATACCTCTGGGGTCAGAACCAATACGAACTTGCTGTTGTTGTTGATCCCAGAAAATGGCTTGCATATTGCCATAAGTGCCAGAAAGTAATTTTAGTTGATGGCCTTTTTGTTGTAATTTACGTTGTTCCTCTACAGATAAAGCATTGGCCTCATATTGTACTTGATCAGGCAAATATTGATGATGATAACGTGGCAAACTAACCCAATCAATGGGCTGTTGAGTTTTAATTAATTCGAGTATGGCTAATAACACCATAGTAATAATACGACTACCACCCGGTGTGCCTAACATTGCCACGCCTTGAGAAGTCTCCACAAAGGTTGGTGTCATACTGGATAACATGCGTTTTTTAGGTGCAATTGCATTGGCTTCCCCACCAACTAAACCATAAACATTAGGACGATGGGGAGCCGTTACAAAATCATCCATTTCATTATTCAATAAAACACCTGTGCCTTTGGCAACAAATCCTGAACCAAAGGGATAATTAATTGACAAGGTCGCTGCCACTCGATTGCCTGCTTGATCCAAGATTGAGAAATGGGTGGTATCTTGTCCTTGGGTTAATTTTATGGGCAATTGTTGACTAGGTGTGGCTTGGTGCTTGCTGCTAATGGTGCGGTTTCTCGACTATCAACCATAATATAACGCTGCTTATTCGCATCATATAATAACCAAAAACCGCCCCCCCCCTAAACCCGAACTATACGGTTCAACCACAGCTAACATGGCACTCACGGCAATAGCGGCATCAAAGGCATTGCCACCTTGCTGTAAAATCTGAATACCTGCTTGTGTCGCCAAAGGATGGGCAGTTACCACAGCCGGGGCAGGAGGCTTAACACTCCAAGCTAAACTGTGGTAAGCAATAAAAACTAAAATAAAAATTATGCGAGGCATAATACGTAATATTATTGCATTTGTTGATGTTGCTCACGCATTTGTTGCATACGTCGCTGCATCATAGGACGCATTTGTTGCGAATCAGAATGATTTTGACCTTGCCACATCATTTGTCGCATTTTTTGCATTTGTTGTTGCAATTTATTTAAATCCACCGTTTCTATCTTAATATCAGCAGGTATAGTAAATTTATCTTCAGGAATATCAATACCCTCAACCACTTCAGTCGCAATATTTTTCACTTTCATCGATCCCATTTGACTTTCAACTCTTAAAGGCAAGTTTTTCCAAATACAAACCGAACTATTGGCTTTTTGCATTTTCCACACATTACAAGTTTTGCCTGCAACGGTATCCGTACCAACTTTTTTAGCGCCCATTGCTTGCATCATTTTTTCACCGCCTTGCATCATTTGCTGACGTTGTTCAGGGGAAAGTTTAGAAAACATTGGATTTTCCATTTTTTTACCCGTTTTTTTATCTAAATCAATGGTGTAAACCCATTTCCCGCCATCAGTAATCAACACCATTTGCTTAATGGTTTTGTTTTGTCCCATCATGGTTATGGTGGCTTGTTTATATTTTACTTCTCTGACACCCCATTGATCATAATAAATGGTTTCAGTGCCTTGCTCCATACCAGATAATTGGTACACAATTTTACCAGATTGACTGTTAGGATAACGTTTAATCACTTCATCAGCATAAGCGATATTAGTGATAGCTAGAGTGATTAGCATTAATATGGGTAAAATCTTCATTAAAAGCCCTCGTTAGTAGTAATAAATAGATACCTCAAGCCTAGCAGAATTTTAAATTTTTGCTACATTTTCTCCAAATATCCAATGCCTAATAATGATAATCCTGTTGCTAACACCTTTGCTGTCAGTTCACATAATAATAATCGACTTTGCTGAATCTCAAGTGCTACCTCTGGCTTTAAGATAGGACAGCCTTCATAAAACTGCATTAATAATTTTGCGACATGATAAAGATAATCACATAAATAATGCGGATACGCTTGCTCTGCTACTTGTAACACAAGCCCAGAAAATTGTAATAACTGTAATACCAATGCTCGCTCCTGTGGCTGAGTTATCACGATTGATGCTGTCGCAATATGATTGCGATGACCCTCCGCTTTCGCTTTACGCAAAATACTTTGGGTTCTAGCATAAGCATATTGTAAATAAGGGGCAGTATTACCGTCTAATGCCAACATGCTTTGCCAATCAAATTGATAATCCTGAGTACGATTTTTAGCTAAATCCGCATATTTAATTGCTGCAATACCCACTACTTTAGCAATATTTTGAGCGACTTCTGGAGACAAATCTGGATTTTTAGCTTGCACTACGGCTAATGCTCGTTGTTTAGCTTCTGTTAATAAATCAATTAATTTAACGGTTCCCCCTGATCTAGTTTTAAAAGGCTTCCCTTGTTTATCCAACATAGTACCAAAGGGATGATGTTCCAAAGAACAATTATCATCGACAAAGCCTGCTTTCCGACTGACTGCAAATACTTGAGCCAAATGTAAACTTTGTCTAGCATCCACAAAATATAAAATTCGCTGGGCTTTTAACTGTTGCACTCGATAACGGATGGCAGCTAAATCAGTCGTTGCATATAAATAACCGCCATCTGATTTTTGCACAATTAATGGCAACATCTGCCCGTCTTTCCCTACAAATTCAGGCAAAAATACGCATTTTGCACCATCAGATACCGTAAGATACCGGGCTAAATCTTTCACAGTTTGGGCTAAATCAGAATTATAAAAACTTTCGGGACGAATATCTGAGGCAGTCAAACTAACATTGAGTTCATCATATACCGCTTGACAATGGGACAAAGAAATATCAATAAACTGTCGCCATAACTTTAAGCACTGCGGATCACCTGATTGTAGTTTTACGACCATTTGTCTGGCTTGATTGGCAAATTCCGCATCATTATCAAATTTCTGTTTGGCTTGTTGATAAAAACTTTCCAAATCTGATAATTGCAAATCATACTCAGTATCAGTAAGACTTTGCATTAATGCCAGCAACATACCAAATTGCGTCCCCCAATCCCCGACATGATTTTGTCGAATCACCTTATGACCCACAAATTCCAAAATCCTTACCACAGCATCACCAATAATCGTACTGCGTAAATGACCAACATGCATTTCTTTGGCCAAATTTGGGCTGGAATAATCCACTACAATCGTTTGAGCTTCAACCGCCCTTATCCCCAATTTATTATCCTTAGCCATTTGCTGTAACTGTTGTGCAAGCCATGTGGATTTTAAATGAATATTGATAAATCCAGGACCTGCGACTTCGATTTTATCGCTTACTTCGTCCAAATCCAGCACTGCTACCACTTGTTTCGCTAACGGCACTGGATTTTGTTGTTGTCGTTTGGCGATCGCCATTATGCCATTCGCTTGGAAATCACCAAACTTGGATTGCTTTGCTGGTTTAATAACAGGATCGCCTTTAATACCAATTTTTGTAAAAGCATGTTGAAACTGTTGACTTAATAAGTCTAAAATATTCATAATAGTTTTCTATTTTCCCATGACTAATTAGGAGCAAAAGTTTAACATGGAACAAGCTATCTGTGCACAAAAAAAACCCTATGTTATTGCATTAGACGCTGGTACTTACTGGTGGTGTCGCTGTGGACAATCAAAAAACCAACCCTTTTGTGATGGTTCTCATAGTAGTACGGAATTTCGTCCCGTGAAATTTGAACTGACTGAAGCTAGAAAAGTTGGCTTTTGTGGTTGTAAACAAAGTAATAATCAACCCTTATGTGATGGCAGTCATAAAACCCTAGACTAGTTCTAAATCAATTATGAGTTACTTAGATCAATTAAAAAAACAAGCCCAAGAAATTCAAGAGGCAGAACAAAAACAACGCTTAGCGGATGAAAAGGCAAAACAAGCACAACGTCAAGCCTATCAGGACTTGTTACGCCCTATTTATGGTTATTTTAAAGAATTGGCAGAACAATTAAATGTTGTTAAACCACAAGCCGATATTAAATATTGGATTGATGGTTATGGTGAACTAGATGGACTGCAACAACAAAACTACAAAACATGGATAGATGTTGATGGTGAACAGTTTATTCAACGGGTTGAATTTTCATTTGAATGTATTAATGAAGATCATGTGGTGCGTCCAATAAGAATTAAAGGCCTAAAAGTCTTTAAAAAATTTTGCCATTACCTATGGCAATCACATATTGAATATGAGGAAACCTTTTCTCAAGTACAATCAGCAGGTACTATCTTCATTAAACCCAAAATTGAAACAGTGATTGAAATAAGCCCCGATTTAGAAAATGATACGGTTGATTTAACCTTACAAAATATGAATAGTATTGGTAAAATTACCTATTCCTATCCTAGAGATTGTGTTGATAACGTCTTTTTAAATGAACTTACGGGTATGATTTTAAGAAAGCCAAATAAAATCAAAGAAATGGCTGGGGCAGAATTAAGCTTTGAAGCCAGAGAAGCAATTAAACGACAAATTTTGGATAACATGCAACAACAACAATATGAATTAGAAATGAATCAAGCCGATCCAGAAGAACAAACACTTACTGAAGCAAGGAAACCATTAAGTGCCAAACAACGCCTGAGTAAATTGCTTCATAAAAAAATATTTTAAATATTTATTGGGCTGTAATAGCCGTAACAAATGATAATGAACAAATACAATTTGTTTTATATAATCGGTTTTAGCATATTTGCAATTTTAGCAACAATAATATTATATGAACCAACAAAACCCACTGCTCCCGATAACTTGCTTAAAACTGAACAAAAAAAACAACAAAAACAAAAGGCAGAACTATCCAAGCAAATTGAAAAGGCCTTAGAGGATATTAAATACAAAGCCACTGGAAAATTTCAATGGAAGCTAATCACAGTTTATATTTCAGAACTGCAACAACGCAGTCAAAGCATTTTTCAAGATATAATAAAACGACAACAACCTAAAATAAAAATGCCTGCAATTGCTTGGCAAAATGTACCAAAAACCTTATTAGAACTCGAACGTAAACGACTGCAAGTAATAGAATTTCTTGTCGATCCACCCAAACAACAAGACAGACTTACTCCCAAAGCGAAACAACATTGGGCAAATCTTTCTAAACAAATTGCTTATTTAGAAATTCAACGCCAACGGGTACTTGCCGATTTAGCACGTTTGACTGATACAAATACTAATACGGATTTATTTAATGAGAATCGATAGTAAATCACCCCTAAGCCCTTTGTAACTTAGGGGCTTTAATAAGACAATTGATTGAAGCCAATAGCCCATATTTACCCGAACACTGATAGGAGTCGAGAAAATTAATGAAAACAATCATTTTATTTAGCCTGCTCTACTTATTAAGTTTTAACACTTATAGTGCAGACTTAGAAACATTTACATCGGTACGATTTGATCACTTAAAAAAACAAGTCATTGAATCTTCCGTCAAAGTTTCGTCTTATGGTGCTGAAAAAATTGCAGGCGATATTCAACAAGGCATTGCTTTATTTAGAGGGGTGTATTCTGAAATAAAACTCAACCAAGACACGGATGAATTATTAATAGAAGTCGCTCATGGTTTAGATTTAGTAGCGACTGCTTATGAAAAAACCGATATTTTAGAACAAGATATTAGCAAAGTTCATCAACAAGAAATTGAAAAACTGCAACAGATTTATCAAAAAACTCAACAAAAAATCAATGAATTTCGTGATAAAAAACAAGGTTTAACCCAATCTGCCACTGAGCTAAAACAACAAGCATTAAAATTACAGGTAACAGAAAAAGAATTAGAAAAATTAATTCAATCGGCGAAACAACAAAAATTAATCATTGATGAAAAAACCAACAAAAATACCATCCCTAGTAAACAAGATGAAGTCAAACAAAAACTCAAAGATGTTTATAATGAAATTTATGCCTTAGAAGCCGAAGAACGCTTATGGAAAGCATTTGCCTCAGAACAAGAAAATCTATTACAACAAATCAATCAATTTTCAATTGAACTTAAAACCTTACTAAAAACCATGCAAGCAGGTGCCGAATACTATCGCGCTGCCGCTAACACAATTAGAGTTGCCAAGCATCCACGCTTGGCATTAATCAAACTTGCCCCATTAAATCCAATTCAAGCTCAACTAGAAAATGTACAAAATATTTGGGTAGAAATTAACTTTTTCACCGAACAAATTCGTAATTTAGATATTTTAGATAGTGAAAGCCAAGCATCTAAGATTTTGGGATTTTAGTGATGATGCTTTGGGGTATGGGCAAAGGAATTTCTGAAGTTTACAGCTTCCCCCCTGATATTCCAGACTAATGGTCTATAATTAGCGGATAAACGGTTTGAATACGGGAAATATTTCAATACAATTATTATCTTATATTCATGCCAAAATTTAAACACCAAAGGATGATCATGAAACAGTGCATAAAAACCCTACTCAGTTCAATGCTATTATTGACCTCATCAAGCCTATTTGCTTGGTCGCAACCGACTCACAAACGCATTGTTGAAGACGCTTTGGATTACATGAATTCTCCCAGAGCGACAATGGAACAACAACGAGCCCATGATTTTTATGTTGCAGCGGCAGGCAGTCATGAACAAGCCAGTGAAATCTTAGGACAAGCTGCATTTGATGTGGATGATTTCCAAGATACTCGTTTAGGTGAGTGGTTTCGAGCTTATGAACGCGCACCTTTAGGTGGATTAGCGTCTTCTATTGTTCAATATACGTCTTATTGGCATTTTATCAATATGACTCGTGGCGAAGATGAACATGGCAATGATCATGGAGGTTATGATTACCGCTATCATACTAAGGACCCTAGAGCATGGGCTGATATTGATGCTTTTGCGAAAACCTATTTGTACAACTTACAACTACATAAAAATGATTTTGCCACTACTGAAGCTCATTATCGTCAAGGCAGTGATTCAAGTTTAAAAAAACATTATGAAGATTTTCAAGAAATTTCTTGGCAACCCATTGATAACTTGGGCAAATACTGGTATGAGCAATTTATTGCTAATCCTTCAATGGAACTATTAGGTTATAGTCTTCATGTGTCAGGCGATGTTGCTCAACCACATCATGTTTGGGTAACATCTGCGAACAGCCACGCTAGTTGGGAAGGCTGGGTAGAAAATTATTATGACAAAGAAAACTTAGGCGATCCAGATGCCGTTGAGACAGCTCTGCAAAACTATAATACGGATCATGATGTTCGTGCTATTTGGACTTATACCGCTGAACAAGCCTACGCACACCCCGAGGTATTATATGACAACGCTTATGATACACGTAAGAATGCGGCTAAAAAATTAATTCCTCATGCCATTGCAAACGTCATTACAATACTCACTAAGGCAGCGAATACATTTTATTGATAGATAAATCATAGGTACTAAACAGGAATGATCATGGGAACTATCAGGGGATTAATGATTTTATTACTTGGGCTAATAAGCTGTGCAACAAATGCAGAAATTCACTACAACATTAATAACCCTGATATTATGCTACAAATCAACCAACAGCCCCTATCAAGCAATAGCATTAAAATATTACAACAAACGCTTGAGACAAGGTCCCCTCTGCCATTAAAACCCCTGCTTGAAGAAATTATTATCAATCGAGTGATGTCTGCAACATTATTAAAACAACTCGATGAATTGATATTACCTAGACTAAAACAAGGCGTTGATTCAGAAGTATTCGCATTGTTAAATCAATATTTTAAACATAAAATTACTATGATGCCTGCTAAATACATCATACCAATACCTAAACCAATAAAAACTAAGGCAGTATTTAAGCAAAATCGCTCTCACTTAAAATTAAATCCAGAACAAATCAAAATAGCGAAAACAATACGATTAGCACGTTATCAATTACCCAATCAACCCCACCCTTCAGATGTAAATTTGTGGGATATTTACCCATTACAATCCATTAGTGGCAAACAAGCCATTTTTAATCAAAATCAAGCGTTTATTCAACAAGTTACAACACAACATTTATTAAAAATCTACATTTATTATTTAGCAGAACAAGCCAATATCAACATTGCTGAATTGTCTTTACTCATTAAAGACAAACGGATCAAACAGGCTTATTTACACCAAATAGGCGCGTTTCAAGTACTACATGAAGAAAATGAACAGGTATATAAAAGAGCGAAATCAATCACAGATAAAGCCATTCAAACCTATTACAAACAACATCAACAAGACTATGTTCAAGTTACGCAAGTCGCTGCTCAACATATTCATCTTGATAATCAAGCCCTAGCAGATAAAGTGTACGCAGAATTACAGCAAGGTATGGATTTTGCTACGGCTGTTAAAACATATTCAACGACTAACGATAAACAGCTCACCCCTCCAGGAGATTTAAATATCATTAAAGTTGATGACAAAGATTTGACCTTAGTAAAAAAAATCGCTTTGCTTCAGCCTGTCAATAAAATCTCTCGTCCTTTTCGTACACCTAATGGCTGGGAAATTTATTTACTTAGACAACGACAGCAAGCACCGCTTCCCATTACGGATGAAGGTTTACGCCATGACATTAGTAAAATCTTAGCCAGGGCTGAAATTCGTCAAGAATTTAATCAATTATCAAAAAAATTACTAAAAACTGCTACAATTAATGTCAACTATGATTTAATTGCTCAAAAGTTATATGAAGAATAAATTTTTTATCGGTATTTTTGCCACCATTGCTGTCATTATATTAGTCATGTTTTATCAATCAGATCAACAAGCTCAAGATCAAGCGAATGCTATCAACAGCGAGCAAACTACCATGACACAGCAACAAAATAATAATAATCAATCTGCCAATATTACTCACAAACAAATATTGCCTAGTCAGCCCGAAATTGATTATTCAAATAATGAGTATGATGATGATGAAGCCAGTCATCAAGCAGACGCACAAGCTAAGATATCTCCCGAAGAAGCAATTGATTTAATGAAAAAAAATCTAGCAGAAGGTGATGATAGAAAACCTGAAATTAGAGCATATCATGCCGTAGAACCACCAACTCAAGAAGAATTAGACGAACCTGAACTATATGCTCAATACGAAGCGAGACAAGAAAAAAAATTAATCGCAAGCTATCTAAACCAAGTCAAACGACTACCTGAATTGATTGCGACAATCGAACAAGCAGAACAATCAGGTCAATATACTGACGATGAAATAGACGAAGCAAAACAGGCATTAGCTGAATTAGAAAAATTAAATGATCAAATAAATACTGACCCGACACTCTCTGATATTTTATCTGAACAAGAGTGACTATTTCATCAATAGCTATGATTCCAAAGCTAAAAATTTTAGCGATACTCAAAGATTATGGAACCCCTAAGCAAATCTCGCCAAATTTATTTTAGTCATTTGCATCCCGATCCCAATCAAGCACAATCGGCTTGTATTTTTTTGCAAGCATTAGAGGGAATTAAGGTGATGACAGCCATTAGTGCCCAACAATTGCATATTGAATACCATATTGAAGAGATTTGTCTGCAAACCATTGAAGAAATTTTAATTGAATTAGGCTTTCATTTAGATAATAGCTTAATATATAAAATTAAACGAGCCTTGTATTATTATACGGAAGAAACCCAACGTGCTAATTTAGGTATGTCATCATCGCCTGATAGTACCAAAAAAATTTTTATTCAAAACTATCAACGACGCAAACATGGTTGCCAAGATAAGCGTTCAGAATATTGGCGTTATTATCTCTAATGGATGATCAACAACTTTTACGTTATAGCCGCCAGATTATTTTGCCTAATTTTGGTTATGAACAACAGCTTAAATTACAACAAAGCACGGTATTATTGATCGGTTTAGGTGGTTTGGGTTCACCAATTGCCATGTATTTAGCTAGTTCTGGTATTGGGCATTTGATGATCAATGATTTTGATACTATTGATTTGTCTAATATTCAACGTCAAATTTTATATCAGCAATCGCATATTGGCTTATCGAAAGCAAACACTGCCTTAAAACAATTACAAGCCATTAATTCTGATATTAACATTACCGAAATTGATCGTAAATTAAATCAAACAGAACTCACTGACTATGCCCAACAAGCGGATGTGATTGTCGATGCCAGTGATAATTTTGCCACACGTTATTTAATTAACCAAGTAGCGGTTGCGACAAAAACAGCATTGGTTTCAGGTGCGGCCATTCGTTTTGAAGGGCAAGTTGTGATATTTAGTAACCAAAGCCAAGATAGCGGTTGTTATCACTGTTTGTATGGTAATGTTTCTGAGCAAGACACCACTTGTGCCGATAATGGCGTTATGGCACCAGTGGTTGGGATGATTGGTAGTTTACAGGCCTTAGAAACCATTAAATATTTAACTATTGGCAGTAGTTTGGAGAGTCGCTTGTTTATTTTAGATGCGACTACGATGGAATCACGGATAATAAAACTAAAAGCCGATCCAAAATGTAAAATATGCCAAGCTATTTAATGGCGAGTAGTTTTTTCGGCATTTGCCATGATTTCGTTAATATCAGGATCCGCTCCAACTTTCCCCCCTGCTTCAATTTCCTCATCAGTAGCCTCACGAACTGTAATAATTTCAAGTTGAAATATGACTTCTCGACCACAAAGTGGATGATTACCATCAATGGTTAAGGATTTCTCATCAATTCGGGTTACAATAAAGTTTTTGGTGTGACCACTTTCATTTTCCATTACAATAGTCGTACCAACTTCACGATATTCTTCTGGCACATTTTCAATAAAATCAGTAATCACTAAAGACTCATCTCGTTTGCCATAGAGTTCTTCGCAATCAATGGGGACTTCAATGGTATCACCAACGGTTTTGCCCTCTAATTCTTGGGTAACTTGTGGTAATAAAGGTTGATTTTCACTGCCATGCACATAGGCAATCGGATATTCTACCCTAGTTAAAATCTGCTCGGATTTAACATCAATGATTTTATAGGTAAGTTCAACATATTTCTTGTCTTCTACTAGTTCTTGTATTATTTCTGCCATATTTAATCACTCACTAAAAAATAGAGGCCCCAAAAATTCTAACCTCACCTTTTTCATAACCTAATACCAAACGCCCTAGCCATTCACCTTCTTTTTTGGTGCTTCTAATACGATATAAAACCGTTACATGCTCACCTCGACGAATAATACCAAGATAATCCCATTCTGGTGATAAATTTCGAGTTAATTCACTTTTAGCAAATTGTTTACCTACTTCTACTTCGTTTAAACCTAATAACATTTCGTAGGAAAATTTTCTAATAAATTTGCCATATTGACCTTTATTTGAATACTTAATTAAATCATCCCACATAGGATGAGCAATTTCTAATATCTCTTCATCGGTATGTTCTATAATATTCATTTTTAAACTTTTCTCTATAACAAAAAAAGATCAACAAGTAATATACATTGTTGATCTTTTTTAAATAAAATAAACACCTACACTGATTAACTAGTTCACAGTTAGTTTTATTTCTCTTCGTCTTCACTCACTAAGTGATAACATGGTGCTTTTTCTAAAGTATATTCACCAGTTTTAGGATCACGACGAGAAACCGTTAATACATGCCAGTTTTCATCATCGAGCTTCAAAGCGTCCCCACGATAATAATAACCAGGCCAACGAGTTTCTTTACGGAATAAAGTGTGTTGCATCACACATTCAGATGTACGATGACGGTGTTTTAATTCCCATGCACGCATTAATTCATGAATGTTTTCTGCCGCAATATTTTCTAAATCTTCTTCTAAAATGGCTAATTTTTTCAAACCAATTTTTAAAAGATTTTCATTCGTCATATAGTTTACAGTTACCCCACCACAATATTCATCCATTAATTTTTGCAGACGATCCAAACCTTGTCTTGGGTTGATGTAATTAGGATTCACGCTTCCTGCCGTAATTTCATTACGATAAACTCTATAAGTTTCTAAAGGCTTATAGATTTCTTCTTTACGTTGTTGAATTTGCTTATCAGAAACGGTAATACCTTCGGCTTTACCATCATCAATATATTTACAAGCCGCTTTAGCAGCAAGACGACCTTCAGTAAACGAACCTGATGAGAATGCGTGAGGCGTACCACCAACCGCATCACCCGCCCCAAATAAACCTTCAACCGTCATCATACGATTATAACCCCAGAAATATTCTTCAGGAGAAACATCTTCAGGTCCTGAACACCAAGCACCACAACCCGTTGCATGAGAACCCATGACATAAGGCTCAGAAGTTGTTAACTCAGGATTTTGATGTTTAGGATCAACATCCGTTGCTGCCCATAATACTGCTTGACCAACGGTCATACCCAAGAAGTTTTCCCAACCAACTTCTTCCAAATGGGGGTCTTGGAATGCTTCCATTGTAACCATATGAATAGGACCACGACCTGCGTTGACTTCACTGATAAAGGCATGGTTGCGTAAACAAGTAGGAATGGGTCGATGCGTTCTATGAGATGCTTCAGGGTCTAAGTATTCTTTACCAACCATTTCCTGTAAACTAGGGAACCATTTAGATTCATATTCTTCCCCCATACCGTTTTGCGTATAAGTTTTAAGATGTAAGAAATAAGCACCAACAGGACCATAACCATCTTTAAAACGTGCTAATACGATACGATTTTCCATTTGGGTCATTTTCGCACCTGCCTCGATTAATAAGGCATAAGCCGAACCAGATGACCAAGGGGCATACCAAACACGACCCGCACCTTCACCCACAGAACGAGGTTTAAAGATATTAGATGCCCCACCTGCACCTACAATCACAGTTTTTGATTTGAATACATGATAGTTACCCGTACGCACATTAAAACCAACCGCACCACCAATACGATTTTCTTTAGACTCATCCATTAACAAATGAGTAATACAAACACGATTATAAACTTTATCGGCTGATTTTTTCGCCGCTTCCGCAACAATAGGCTTATAAGATTCGCCATGAATCATAATCTGCCAACGACCTTCACGTTGATAAGCACCTGTTTTTGGGTTTCTCATCAAAGGTAAACCCCATTCTTCAAATTGGTGTACGGCTGAATCGACATGACGTGCCATATCAAATAGCAAATCTTCACGAACCATACCCATTAAGTCAATACGTGCATAACGTACATGATCTTCAGGCTTATTTTCACCCCAACGAGTCCCCATGTAACAGTTAATCGCATACAAACCTTGTGCTACCGCACCAGAGCGATCAATATTTGCTTTTTCAGCAATCACGATTTTTTTATCTTGCCCCCAATATCTTGCTTCAAATGCTGCACCTGTTCCACCTAAACCAGCACCACAAACCAAAACATCAATATTATCTTCAATAATTGTACTGTAACCCATTAGTAATATACCCCTGCTTTCATTTTTAAGCCATTAGATTCCAATGTATGGATATCGCCATCATCAAGACGAATATATTTAGGCTCGTTAAATAATAATTGGCTATCACGCATTTCTTTACTAGGTGCTGCTTGATCAGCTAGTTGAGGAATACCTTGTCCCCAAGGTTTCGTCGTAATAGGTGATAAGAAATTCTTTTCAGTACCATCTCGGAATTTAATTCTCCAAGCAATGGTGCCTTTTTCTTCTTCACGAATAACCCGAACACTATGGCCAAGAGGCGCAAAATCGGCATAGCCACGAACGTCAATGGCATGATGTGGACAAGCCTTAACACAAGAGTAACACTCCCAGCACATATTAGGTTCAATGTTATAAGCACGTCGAGTGACGGTATCAATATGCATGATGTCAGAAGGACAGATATCAACACAATGACCACAACCATCACAACGAGTCATATATACAAAAGTAGGCATACTATTTCTCCGTTATATTAATGAATTTAATTTTAATAGTGATGAGGAGCATCACGCTTAATACCGAGACCCATATTTAATGGGGCATCTTTTAATAATTCCATAGAGTGTCTATCTCTATCCGCTGGGTTACTTCTATCCGCAAGCTCAGGTAAATTTTCCCTAGAGCCATCTGCCTTGATGACACGTTTTTGGAATGCTGCCGCAGGCTTGAAAAACATATGTGCAAATTTTGACCATAACACTGTACTGAAAAGAATGGTACTAGCGGCAATAAATAAACCAAAGAAATAGATGGAACCTGATAATGACCAGATTAATGCAAATGTCGCCATTAATAATAAAGACACAATAAAAATGTCTGCTTGTACCAAACGGTACCAAGGATTACCTTCCGCAGAGACATCCACTCTGATAAAAAACCAAAACCAGTACCCACCAAAACAAATCATAGCCGCACCGACATGCCATAAAACTGACAATAATTGAGGTGCAGGCGTTTCTGCCGTTGGATAAGCAAAAACCAAAATGGCAGTGCTTACCACAAAGATAATAAAGCCATACATGGTAAATAGATGAGAAATTCTACGGCTAGGATTCGCAAATTCCGCAGAAGTTAATACCTCATTCGCAATGGTTTGAATTGCAAGCGAGGCTTTCTCACCACCACTCACTGTACGTTTTGCATTTTTTGCAGCCTTTTTTGAATTTTCAAAAAAGTATTTAGCACTTTTTTTGTGCATCATGTCCAAGATTGTCCCCACTACCACCAGGATAACCATTAAAATAACGTAACCTTGCATCATAGCAGGCGTCAGCATTGTAAGATCAGAAAATGGATTTGTAATCATTTATTAGTTCTCTTTTAATATCTAAAATAATCGACCATAAGATTATAATGGGAATTACAATGATTACAACACTTATTAATATCAAATTTTTCAACGTTGTAATTAGTTATTTTAATAGGCTAAAGATTTATGCCAATAATAACACTGAAATACCAAACAAAACCCATTGTTATAATATTAAAAATCAAAATGTTACTTGTTTATTTGTTTTTTTCATTAAGCCATAAAAAACAAGCTATTAATAATTAAAATCCTGGGTCTTTTTCATTCATAGTAACTAAAATTTGTCGCTTAAATCTTATGTAATTTTGACATTATGGATATGACGATTAAATAATAATAATAATGGTAATTATTATTATTTAATCTAATTCTCTGCAATCAAAATTGCTCGCTTAGGGGCAGGATAACCTTCAATAGTAAAATTCAGATTCGTTTGATCTAAGAAATTGACCAAAGATTCAAACTGCATCCAATCAGTACAACGTTGTTCTCGAATCGAAGTTTGATTAATATCAACACAGCGAATCTTTCGATAACCACAACGTTTTAACCATTGTTCCAAAGTAGGCACACTAGGAATAAACCACACATTACGCATTTTCGCATAACGATTATCAGGCACTAAGATTCGCCCTAGTTCGCCATCAATGACCAACGTTTCTAAAACCAATTCGCCTTTAGGTTTTAAATAGGCTTTTAATTCTAATAAATGATCAAAAGGAGAACGTTGATGATATAACACCCCCATAGAAAATACCGTATCAAATAATGCCAATGGACTAATATTTTGACTACGACAAGGTAAAAAACTAAAACGGGAATCTTGTAGATAATGTTGCATCACCAAAAATTGCACGCCATAGGCTAATACCGTATCAATCCCCACGACCAAATCTGCCCCCTGCTCCAGCATTCGCCAACCATAATAGCCATTACCACAACCAATATCTAAAACCCAACGCTGTTTCAATGGTTGAATAAAAGGTAACACTCGTTGCCATTTCCAATCGGAACGCCATTCAGTATCAATATTAATACCAAACAAATCATAAGGCCCTTTACGCCAAGGACATAGGGCTTGTAGCAAGATCATTAATTGTTCAAGCTCTTGTAAGCGTAAATCTTGTGCCTGTCCAATCGTAATTGTATCGGCTACTTTAATTTGACTGGGTTTAATATTTGGCAATTGCTGTAATAATTGTTGCCATTGTTGCCAATGCCCATGTTGACTCAATTTGGGGTAAATTTTTTGATTTAATGTTTGTAACCAAGTTTGGAAAAATTGGGGGGGAAGATTTTGCCAGAATAAGGGGGTTTGCATTGATAACCTACAAATGTCTGTAACAGCCTAAAACATAACATCAAATCTAAATGCTTGACAATATCTCAAGTGCTATATTATGGTGATGCTTGTTTACTGTTATAAAAGATTTTATTGTCAATAACCCCTAAGCCCATATTTACCCGAATACTAATAAGAGTCGAGAAAATTAATGAAAAAACCTTATCTTTTATTGTTAGCATTTAGCTCACTACTCCCCCTACTCTATTCTTGTGCAGGCGTTGTAGTTGGGACAGCGGCAACTGGTGCTATTGTCATCCATGATAGACGTACTACGGGTACGATTGTGGAAGATGAAATGATAGAAATTAAAGCGATTAAGCAAATTTTGCTTAAGGATGAATTGCGTAATCATACCCATATCAATATTAATAGCTATAATAATATTGTATTATTAACAGGTGAAGCCCCTAATCAAAAATTACGCTTGTTAGCGGAACAAATAGTAGCAACATTACCCAAAGTTCGGGGTATTCATAATGAAATTATTATTGCGACCAATAGCACCATGTTATCTCGTAGCAATGATGCAGTCCTGACAACTAAAATCAAAACGGGCTTATTACAAATCGAACTGCCTGATTTTGATCCTACCCGTATTAGTGTTACCACCGAAAATGCCCATGTATTTTTAATGGGCTTAGTGTATCAAAAAGAAGCGAATGCCGTTGTCGATTATGTGCGTAAAGTGTCAGGGGTTAAAAAAATTATTAAGATGTTTGAATACCTTGACTAAGCCATTACCACCCTCATTTCTGCAAGCCCTAAGCCAGATTTACCCTAAAAGCGATTGTTTAACCGATGCGGCGGATTGCTGGGCGTATGCTTATGATAATAGTCGGCATCATCACCCACCACAAGCAGTAGTATTTGCCACGAATGAACAACAAATTATTGCCACACTGACTTTATGTAATCAATATGTTATTCCTATTGTACCAAGAGGTAAAGGGACAGGAACGACAGGTGCCAGCGTCCCTATTAAAGCAGGCTTGGTATTAAGCTTGGAACGAATGAATCAGATTATTAAAATCGATCCTGATAATCGTTTGCTCATCGCCCAAGCGGGTGTTACTAATCAAATGATTCAACAAACAGCCAAACAACATGGCTTTTTCTGGCCACCTGATCCGACTAGCAGTGCGGTGTGTACTTTAGGAGGAAATCTTGCCTATAACTCTGCGGGACCAAGAGCTGTTAAATATGGCACGCCAAGAGAAAATACCTTGGGATTAGAAGCCATTACCGCAACGGGTAAAAAAATCCAAACAGGCGTTTGTACGACGAAAGGTGTGGTTGGTTATGATTTAACTCGTTTATTAATTGGCTCAGAAGGTACTCTAGCAATGATTACTCAAGCGACTTTAAAACTAACCCCTCTCGCAGAAACAATCACTACTATTCGAGCGATTTATCAAAATATTGAAACCGCAGCTAAAGCAGTTGTAAATATTATGGCACAAGCCATTACTCCTTGTGCCTTAGAATTTATGGATGCCCAAGCCATTGCGATGATTCAATCCTACTCCCAAGCAAATTTACCTAAAACCGCAGGGGCGTTATTGATGATAGAAGTCGATGGCAGTAAAACTGAAGTACCTACAGTAATTGAAGCGATCCGCAAAGCAGCCCAAAATCAAGGCTTATTAGAGTTTTTAGTGGCAACTAAGCAACAAGAAGTCCAAGCCTTATGGCAAACCCGTAAAGCCTTATCCCCTGCTTTAAAAAATATTGCCCCAAAAAAAATTAATGAAGATGTCGTCGTACCTGTGGCTAATGTGCCAAAATTATTAACAGGTTTAGCCAAACTATCACAACAATATAATATTACCATTGTAAACTTTGGTCATATTGGTAATGGCAATATTCATGTCAATCTACTCACTAATCCCGATGATCAAAAAGAACAACAACGTGCCAGCCAATGTTTAACCGAGGTATTTGATTTAGTACTATCACTGAATGGTTCATTATCTGGAGAACATGGTGTTGGCATAGAAAAACAAGCCTTTGTTGGGAAAGAAATTGAACCCAATGCTTTAGCCTTAATGCAACAAATTAAACAACTATTTGATCCCAATAATATTCTAAATCCCAATAAAATGTTTCCACTAAACTAATGGATATTTTGTTTATTCTTTTATTACTGGCAGTATTAGTAAAAATCTGGTCGGATTATACGACCATGCGAGAACTTGCGGATCAACATTGTCGTCGTTTATGTCGTCAACATGATTTACAGCTTTTAGACGATAGCATTGCCTTAAAAAAAATTTACCCCCTAGTTTGGTGGTATTTACCTTGGATCTTACGTCGAGTTTACTATTTTGACTATAGTTTAGAAGGCGTAGAGCGTTATCAAGGGGAATTAATTTTTGATGGTAAGCAACTAGTATTGATTCATTTACAACATTCTGAGTAGAATAAAAGATTGCTTAAAATATTGATGGAATAACAATGGTAGAATTACTCTCTCCCGCAGGAACTTTAAAAAATATGCGTTATGCGTTTGCTTATGGTGCCGATGCGGTATATGCGGGTATGCCTCGTTATAGTTTACGAGTGAGAAACAATGATTTTAATCTGGAAAATCTTGACATTGGCATTAAAGAAGCTCATGCAAAAAATAAATTGTTTTATCTTACCACTAATATTCTCCCCCATCATGCCAAAGTCAAAACCTTTGTTAAAGACATGACTCCCATTATGGAATTACAACCTGATGCCTTAATTATGGCTGATCCAGGTTTAATTATGTTGGTACAAAAACATTGGCCTAATACCCAAATTCACTTGTCTGTACAAGCCAACACCATGAATTATGCTGCGGTACAATTTTGGCAAACACTAGGGATTCAACGCATTATTTTATCTCGGGAATTATCCTTAGAAGATATTGAACAAATTCGCCATCATTGTCCCAATATGGAATTAGAAGTATTTGTACATGGCGCTTTGTGTATTGCCTATTCTGGACGTTGTTTATTGTCAGGGTATTTTAATCACAGAGATGCCAATCAAGGGACGTGTACGAATGCCTGTCGTTGGGAATACAATGTTAAATCTGAGACTATTTTAGATACAACAAAGACTAATAATCAACAAAGCTGTTGTTCTAGTGCTACTTCTATCCCACCTGTACAAGAGCAAGCAATCGAAAAAAATTATTATATTGAAGAACAGAAACGCCCTGGACAATATATGCCAATCATCGAAGATGAACAAGGCACTTATATTATGAATTCTAAAGATTTACGAGCAATTGAACATGTACAGCGTTTAATAGACATTGGCATTGATTGTTTAAAAATCGAAGGACGCACTAAATCACATTATTATGTCGCCAGAACTGCCCAAGCGTATCGTTATGCCATTGATGACGCCTTAAATCATAAAGAATTTAATCCCAAACTACTAGGCGTATTAGAAAATTTAGCCAATCGTGGTTATACTGATGGCTTTTATCAACGCCATCATAGCCATGAGTATCAAAATTATTTAGATGGAAATTCCAGAGCCCATCAACAACAATTTGTCGGTGAAATTATTGACTACAACCCTAGTAAACAACAAGTACAAATTGAAGTTAAAAACCGTTTTGGAATTGGTGATCATTTAGAACTAATCTTACCGTCTGGTAATCATGAGATTCAACTAGACACTTTATTAGATAATAATGGTAAAGCCATTGAACTCGCACCAGGTAGTGGACATCAAGTTTGGTTACCTTGTCCTGTGGATAATCCCGAATTAGGCTTATTGGCAAGATATGTTCAAAGCTAAAGCTGACGATTCAGCTACTTAACTATTACTTAGCTACTCAACTATTTAACTATTTTTAAACTCGGTCGTTTAAGCACAGCTTCGGATTTAGGACTAGGATCACTAGGAGGATTAGGCTGCGGTTCAGGTGTGCCAAAAAACATACCTTCATTGTTTTCTTTGGCGTAAATCCCAATCACGGCTTGTGGATACACTACAATTTCCATTGGATCGCCACTAAAGCGAGCATGGAATAAAATATGATCGTCAGTAACGGCTAAATTTTTCACCGCATTTGGATCAAGATTAAACACAATATGACCATCTTGTACATATTGCACTGGAATAGTCATATTTCCATAAGTTGCATCCACTAGTAAATAAGGTGTCCAGCCATTGTCAATAATCCAATCATAAATGGCTCGAATTAAATAAGGACGTTGAGAACTACCCGTACGCATTAGAATTTCTGAATAATATCTTCTTCGCTATTGGTTAAAGACGATTGAAACCCCTCTCTAGCGAACATTCGTTTGGCATAATCTGTGATTGCTTTCCCCTGTTCACCAAGATCAATTCCAAACTCTGACAACCGCCATAATAATGGTGCAATTTTACAGTCCGCTAAAGTAAAATCGTCATGCATAAAAAACGGTTTCATTTCAAAAATTGGTACGGATTCCAATAAGCGTTCCTTTAAGATTTTACGGGTACGTTTTACCTTTTTTTCCCCGCCATACAAAATGTCAGGTAATAATTGATACCAATCATTTTGTACTCGATACATATATAAACGAGCTCGTGCTCTAGAAACAGGATCAACAGGCAATAAAGGTGGATGAGGAAAGCGTTCATCCAAATACTCCACAATTAATCGAGGTTCATACAAGGTCAAATCTCTATCAATTAGTGTGGGTAAATTACCATATGGATTTGATTCTAATAGGCTTTCTGATGGAACTTGTGGATCTAATTCAATAATATCAGCCACTAGACCTTTTTCAGCTAACACAAAACGCACCATATGACTATCCACATCAGAACCTGAATATAAACTCATCACCGAGCGTTTGTTGGCAACCACTGCCATAATAATACTCCCTTTACGCAATCAAGATAAGAAAGACTGAAGCAATCATGATATGCAAATGATGACTTTGCATACCATGATTGAGTATTGAGGTTAATGAATATCTTTCCAATATTCTTTCTTCAACATTACTGCAATAACAAAAAACACGGCTAAAAATACCAACACTTTTATGCCGAGTTCATAACGAACTAATTTCGCAGGTTCCCCCATATATACCATAAAGTTAACTAAATCAGTTACTGCTTGGTCATACTCTTTTGCTGTCATTTCCCCTGATTCTACGGCTTCAAAGTGATCAAATACCTCTTTTTGTCCGCCATGTTCATCATCAACAGTTTTAAATACCGCTTTTTGACTCCCTTGAAGTTCCCATAAAACATGTGGCATACCCACATCAGGAAATACTAAATTATTCACACCAGAAGGACGTGATTCATCAATATAAAAGCTATGCAAATAGGTGTATAACCAATCTTCCCCTCTTGATCTAGCAATCACACTTAAATCAGGTGGCGTAGTACCAAACCAATTATCGGCATCTTTACCCGTCATTGCAATGCTCATGGTATCACCAATTTTATTGCTGGCAAACATTAAATTATTTAAGACATCTTCTTCACTAATATTCAAATCATCTGCCATGCGTTGATAACGCATAAATTCCGCAGAATGACAACTTAAACAATAGTTGACAAAATACTTAGCACCACGTTGCAAGGACGCTTGATCCGAAAGATCAACAGAAGCATGACGCAAATGCAAATCACTACCACTTGCCAACACAAAACTTGGCAATACACAGATTAATCCAATAACAAATAATTTTCTCATGATGTTACCCTATTTGGTACGCGTTCATCTTCATTAATCGAGGTATAAAACGGCATTAATAAAAAGAAGGCAAAATAAATAACGGCACAAATACGCGCATACATCGTATGCTCTGGTGTTGCAGGTTGTGTACCTAAATAGCCTAACGCAATAAAACTAATCACAAAAATGCTTAGCATCATTTTGTAAAGAGTGCCACGATAACGAATGGATTTAACTGGACTACGATCCAACCAGGGTAATAAAAATAGTACCACAATCGCACCACCCATCGCTAATACGCCACCGAATTTGTCAGGAACCGCCCTTAAAATCGCATAAAATGGCGTAAAATACCATAATGGCACAATATGTTCAGGCGTTTTTAATGGATCAGCAGGAATAAAATTATCTTTTTCCAAGAACCAACCTCCCATTTCAGGGGCAAAGAAAATAATGGCAAAGAAAATAATCAAAAAGCCAACCACACCAACGATATCTTTTACAGTGTAATAAGGATGGAATGGAATACCATCTAAAGGCTTACCATTTTTATCTTTGTATTTTTTAATGTCAACCCCATCAGGATTATTAGAACCCACATGATGTAAGGCTACAATGTGTAAAAATACTAAGACGACTAAGACCAAAGGTAAAGCAATCACATGAAACGCAAAAAAGCGGTTTAAAGTCGCATCGGCGACCACATAATCACCACGAATCCATAAGGCTAAATCTTCACCAATCCCTGGAATAGCACCAAATAAAGAAATAATAACTTGAGCCCCCCAATAAGACATTTGCCCCCAAGGCAACAAATACCCCATAAAGGCCTCTGCCATTAAACAGAGATAAATTAACATTCCTAAGATCCAAATTAATTCTCTCGGTTGTTTATAAGAGCCATAAATTAGCCCCCGAAACATATGGAGATAGACCACAATAAAAAATGCCGATGCTCCAGTTGAATGTAAATAACGAATCAACCATCCCCAATTGACATCTCGCATAATATATTCGACTGATGCAAAGGCTAATGCCGCATCAGGTTTATAATTCATGGTCAACCAAATCCCTGTAATAATTTGATTTACCAAGACTAATAAGGCTAATGAACCAAAATAATACCAAAAATTAAAGTTTTTTGGTGCATAATATTCGGCCAAATGCTCTTTCCATACTTGTGTCAATGGAAACCTCGCATCAACCCAATCCATAAAATTTGCTACTGAATTTGCCATCAGGCAGTCCCTCCATCTTCCCCAATTAACAAGGTATTATCATCTAAAAACGAATACGGTGGAATCACTAAGTTTAATGGTGCAGGTACCCCTTGATATACTCGACCTGCCAAATCAAATCGAGAACCATGACAGGGACAGAAAAATCCCCCTACCCAACCTACCATGGGTGTGTCGCCCTTCTCTGGTACATAGGTTGGTGAACAACCTAAATGGGTACAAATCCCAATTGCTACTAACAAGTCTTCTTTTTTAGAACGATTGGTATTTTTGCAATACGCAGGTTGCTCTGACTTTTCAGAGTTTGGATCTCTTAACAAATCATTTTGAGTCAATAAATCATCCAAGACTTCTTTAGTACGTTGCAAAATCCAAACTGGTTTCCCTCGCCATTCGACGACGAGTAATTGTCCAGGTTCTAATTTACTAATATCCACCTTCACTGGTGCACCCGCTGCTTGAGCTTTGGCACTAGGTTGCATTGACGAAACAAACGGCACTGCAGCAAACACAGCTCCGATTCCCCCGACGACAGTTGCGGTCGCAGTTAATACCCTACGCCGTTTAAGATCTACTCCATCATTCATCAAAATCCTCACTTTATCTTGTTATCATTTCAAGAATTTTTACTAAGAAAATCGCTGGTGGCATTGTAACACCACAAAGATATTAAGGAAACCCAAAAATGAGCGATTTACCAAAACTAATTAATCACTTAATTCAAAGATGACATTTACCATAGCAACGGCTATGATTACAAAAAAATCAAAGAAGCAGACAGAGGTTATTTTATATGAATAATAAACAAAAAGCAGCCCAAGCAGCAATGGATTATATTAAAAATGTCTCGATCATTGGCGTAGGCACAGGTTCAACGGTTAATTATTTTATTGAATATTTAGCAGATGTTAAATCTCAGTTAGATGGTGCAGTATCAAGCTCTGAAGCATCAACAGAGCGTTTAAAAAAAATCGGTATTCCAGTGTTGGATTTAAATAATGTGGGTGATTTAGATGTGTATGTCGATGGTGCGGATGAAAGTAATGCCCATTTGCATTTAATTAAGGGAGGTGGTGGTGCCTTAACTCGGGAAAAAATTATTGCAGGTGCCAGCAAAACTTTTGTATGTATTGCAGATAGCAGTAAAAAAGTTGATGTCTTGGGTAAATTTCCATTGCCGATTGAAGTCATTCCAATGGCGAGAAGTTTTGTGGCGAGAGAATTAGTCAAACATGGCGGTAAACCGATTTGGCGTGAAGGCTTTATTACGGATAATGGTAATCAAATTTTAGACGTGCATAATCTTGAAATTCTCGATCCGGTCGTCATGGAAATGGCATTAAATAAAATTCCTGGCATTGTTACTGTGGGTTTATTTGCGGTACGTCCTGCGGATATTTTGTTGTTAGGTAGTGATCAAGGCATTGATATCATTAAATGATTTAACTGGTCATAACAGCACTCACCTTAACAAAGCGCAGGTCAGAAGAAACAACAACAGCTTAAAAGTATCGTTTCCATATAAAGTTTGTCGGTAAGTTTTATGGACAAACATTGTGATAACATCCGATTAATCAGGAAAATTAAACAAATCGGTTGATAAATAACGTTCTGCAAATGATGCGACAATAACTACAATTAATTTTCCTTTCATTTCAGGACGTTGACCGATTTTTAAGGCGGCTGCTATGGTAGCACCGGAGGAAATCCCCGCAGGAATGCCGTCAGTTCTTGCGACTTTTTGTGCAATCTCAAAGGCTTCTTGATCATCAATTTTTATCACTTCATCAATTAAATCCGTGACTAAAATATCGGGAACAAATCCCGCACCAATACCTTGAATGCGGTGGGAACCTGCTTCACCACCTGATAATACTGGACTACTAGTGGGTTCAATCGCAACAATTTTTATTTCAGGTTTTTTAGCTTTTATTACTTGAGCACAACCTGTAATCGTGCCACCGGTCCCCACACCTGTTACAATCACATCTACTTGACCTTGGGTATCATTCCAGATTTCATTGGCAGTAGTGCTACGATGAATCGCAGGATTAGCAGGATTGGAAAATTGTTGCATTAAAATGGCATTAGGATTTTCTGCAACAATGTCATCCGCTCTTGCGATTGCACCTTTCATGCCTTTGGCCGCAGGGGTTAATTCCAATTTTGCCCCTAAGAACTTTAACATTTTACGACGTTCTAGCGACATACTTTCAGGCATGGTTAAGATTAAAGGATACGCTTTAGCAGCACAAATAAAGGCTAAGGCAATCCCTGTGTTTCCTGAGGTTGCTTCGACTAGCACGGAATTTGAATTGATTTGCCCTGAAAGTTCAGCCGCTTCAATCATACCATAGGCTAGTCTATCTTTAACACTGGCTAAAGGATTAAAAAATTCAAGTTTTAAGGCAATATCAGCCACACAGCCGCTGTCTTTTGCTAATTTATTTAAGCGAACCAATGGCGTATCACCGACAGTATCGGCAATCGTATCGTAAATTTTACCTCGTCCATTCGTAACTAATGAAGGTGTATAGTTATCACTCATGAGCATCCTCTTTCCTCTTTCTTTTCTGTATTTTTGATATTGCACTCTATCCATGAATCGGTACAATATGCTAAAGTTTTATTGTTGCTGATATATTATGGAAAATAGATTAATTGAAGTAAAGAACCTTTATCGTTATTACAGCAAACAATGTGCCGTCAATAATGTCAACTTTAGCTTAAATAAAGGTGAAATTTTAGGTTTTTTAGGTCTAAATGGTGCAGGTAAATCAACCACTATGCAGATGATTGCAGGTAATTTAGCACCAAGCTCAGGTGAGATTTTTATTTCTGGCATTGATTTAAAAGAACAGCCTAAAGATGCCAAAATGAGATTAGGGTTTTTACCAGAACAGCCACCTTTGTATCATGAATTAAGTGTAGATGAATATTTGACTTATTGTGCGAAATTACACCGCATTGCCACAAGCAAGGTTAAATCTGCAGTAGATACTGCAAAACAACGTTGTGGTTTAGGACAAACGGGACAACGTTTGATTAATAATTTGTCCAAGGGCTATAAACAACGAGTAGGCATTGCTCAAGCAATTATTCATTCCCCCGAAGTGATTATTTTGGATGAACCTACCGTTGGTTTAGACCCTGTGCAAATTATGGAGATTAGAAAACTCATCACTGAACTAGGACAAGAACATGGTGTGATTTTATCTACCCATATTTTACCTGAAGTACAAGCAACTTGTACTCATGTACAAGTGATTCATCAGGGGCAATTAATTTTCAATGCTCAAGTGAGCCAGTTGCAAACGAATATTGATAATGTTCAGGATTATGTGCTTGGTTTTCGCAGTCCGCCCAAACTCAAGGAGTTATTAGAGCTTAATGGGGTAATTCATGCAGAATTAGAGGCATCAGGGAAATTCCGTTGTCATTTTGAAAACAATCAGCCTGAAGTTTTAAGTTATATTATGCAAACCAGTTTAAATCGTGATTGGGAATTAATTGAAATGACACCAAAACAACAATCTTTAGAACAAATTTTTGTGGATTTAGTCAGTGGCAATGATGCTAAGGTTTTAATGCAAAAGGATAGGGAATGATTGTAATAATTGCTTTAAAAGAACTACGAAGTTTATTTTTATCGCCATTAGCATGGGTGATTTTGGCCGTGATCCAATTATTGCTTGGCTATTTGTTTTTGGAAATTGGTTTAGGAACGTATCCTTTAAGACAAAATGGTGTGAATGGCGTAACTGATTTACTGATTGCACCAATGTATGGGGATGCGGCAATTATTTTATTATTGGTTTCACCATTGATTACAATGCGTTTGATAAGTGAAGAAAAACGCAATAAAACTCTGAATTTATTGTTGTCGGCACCTGTCTCTATCACGGAAATTATTTTGGGCAAATATCTTGGTATTTTGTTATTTTTTGTCGTCATGTTAGCTTTAATTTCATTAATGCCATTGTCATTGTGGGTATCAGGTACCGCATTAGATTGGGGGCGGTTATTGGCATGCTTACTTGCGGTAATGCTATTATTGTCAGCATTTGCTGCGATTGGCTTATATTTATCCACCTTGACGGAACAACCCACAATTGCAGGTGTAACAACATTTGGAGCACTACTATTATTATGGATTATTGATTGGGCGGCAGGCAGTGCTGAATATGCGTCAGGGTTATTCGCTTGGATATCAATCCTCAATCATTATGATGCCCTACTCCAAGGTTTATTTCGTAGTGATGATGTGATTTATTATTTATTAATTGATGTAGGCTTTTTAGGCTTAAGTATTCGTCATCTTGATAATCATCGTTTACAAGCTTAGGATTGTATGATGCAAAATTTTAATACCCTTATCAATAAATTTTATGTTCAAAATATTATTTTTTTCGTATTATTTTTGAGTGTGATTAGCCTAATTGCATGGTTTAGTCATCGCTATACTTTTCAAGCGGATTGGACCGCAGAAAATAGCCATACCTTATCCGAGGCAAGTGTTCAACTACTGCAACAAATAGAAGAGCCTATTAATATTTCGGTTTTTGTTGGTAATAAAGAACTGAAAAAACAAATCACAAGCTTTCTTGAACGTTATATCAGGGTGAAACCAGATATTAGCATTGCTTTTGTCGATCCCTATATCAATCCTGACAAGGTAAGAAACTTTAAGGTAACGGCGGAAGGTGAATTGGTGATGGCATATCAAGGTCGGCAAGAAAATGTTAAAAGTCTTACCGAGCAATCAGTCAGTAATGCTTTGCAACGCTTAGTGCAACAACAGAATAATACCATTGCCTTCTTATCAGGACATGGTGAGCGTGCACCTGATAAACAACGTAATTATGATTATCAACGTTTTGTAGAGTATTTAAAGACGAAAGGTATTAACGCCAGTGCTTTAAATTTAATCACCTTAGGAGATATTGCCGATAATGTACAGTTATTAGTCATTGCGGATCCTAAAACCAGTATTTTACCTGGTGAAGTCGTCAAAATTCAGCAGTATTTGGCAAAAGGGGGTAACTTATTGTGGTTATTAGAAGCAAATAGTTCGCTTCATGGCTTAGAAGAAATAGCCAAATCTATGGGTATAAAAATATTACCTGGAGTCATTGTTGATGCGACTACCCAATATTTTAATATTGCCGATCCTGCCATCGCATTGATTACCCAATACCCATTTCACCCCATTGTCCAAGACTTAGAAACATTAACCCTATTTCCCCAAGCAGCCGCATTAGAATGGACAGCACCTAATGATACTTGGGAAGCAACAGCTTTACTACAAACTTTACAACAATCTTGGACAGAAACTGGCGAAATTAAAGGTAGTATTGAATTTAATGAAAACACTGAGGAAGTTGCAGGCCCTTTAACCTTAGGCTATGCGATTACCCATATGCTTGAAAATGAAGAGCAAGAACAGCAACAACGTATTATTGTCATTGGTGATAGTGATTTTATTGCAAATAGGTATTTAGATAATGGAAGCAATTTAGATCTCGCTTATAAACTGGTGCAGTGGTTATTAAGCAACGATAGATTTTTACAAATTCCTGCCAAAATTGCCAAAGATACGCAGTTACATTTGTCTTTTTTGGCCTATCCCATTGGTCGATATGGCTTATTATTTGGGATTCCCTTAATATTATTAGGTATCGGAATTAGCATTTGGATGCAACGGCGGAGACGGTGATATGCACAAACGTCATTGGTTAAATCTTGGATTATTAGTTTTAGTCATGGTTTTAGGGGGTATTGCGTTTGTATTACCAGAAAATCAATCTCAAGTTAAATCAAGCATTCCTTTAACTCATTTAACGAAAGATGAGATTACAAAAATTATTATTACGCCAAATCAACATCAAGCCTTTACTTTAGAAAAACAAAATCAACAATGGTTGATTACGCAACCCAAACGATTTTTAGCCAATAATATCAAAATCGGAATGTTACTTGATATCGTCAATACGGATAGTTATGGTAATTACCGTTTAAATTCCGAAGATATTAGCAAATTTGGTTTAGAACCTGCTCAAGCAAAGTTACAACTTAACCAAACTGAAATTATATTTGGTCATGCGGAAGCATTAAAGCAACGACACTATGTCAAAATTGGTCATACTTTGCATATGATTAATACTCGATTTTTTAGTGATATTAATACCGATTTTTATAATTATATTGATTTAAAATTATTACCCCCTGCCCCCATTATATTAGAACAATTACAACTACCGAAATTCACCTTAAACAAACAACAACAACAATGGCAAGTTACGCCTAATCCTCAAGATTATGCCACAGATGCGATAGCCGATTTCATTAATCAATGGCAATATGCACGTGCGATTAGAATTACGGCTTATCAAGCTCAAGCAAATGAAGAATTAAAACCTGATATTATTATCAAGCTACAACAACCTCAGCAAACACTTAAATTTGCGATTAAAAGTCAACAACCGTTAGTATTAGTAAATTTAGATTCAAGATTAGAATATTATTTGCCTGAACAGTTACAACAAACTTTATTAACCTTAACTAAAAAAACAAGTACTGATAGTGATCAAATATCGCCATGAATCATCAAAACGCCCCAAAAAACAGTATTCAAATTCAGTTAGCAATTGTTATTTTATTTTTGCTTGCGAGTGTCACACTAGCGGTTTATTTGAAATATAAGGCTCAATCGGATAATGTTATCAATGAAACGCAAGCACAAATACCAACACATAAATTTATTGAACCTATAACCAAAATGCCCTTTGTCCAATTAGAAAAATCTTGTTATATAATGGGAAGTCCCAGCAGTGATCGTTGGACTGAAGCGGATGAGCGACAACACTCCGTATGTTTAAAGCAAGATATTTGGATGGGACAATATGAAGTAAGCCAAGCACAATGGGAGCAAATAATGGGTGAAAGTCCTGCTTACAAACAACTTCATCCTAAACATCCAATAACGGAAGTCTCTTGGTATGATATTCAATCATTTATTCAGAAACTGCAACAAAAAACGGGGCAACAATTTCGCTTACCGACTGAGGCGGAATGGGAATATGCGGTGAGAGCGAATACGACGACTCGTTATTATTGGGGCAATGAATTAGTTAAGCAACAAATGAATTGTTATCGTCATTATTGTGGTGATGATATTAAAGGCATGGCGAAAGTCGGTGAATTTCCTGCCAATCCTTTTGGACTGTATGATATGTTGGGTAATGTATGGGAGTGGACTTGTTCGCTTTATGACAAAGATTACCAAGGATCAGAACAGCAATGTATTAATGCTGATGTTCTAAAGCCAAATCAACGAATTAGTATTCGTGGTGGCAGTTGGGCGAGTAGCACGCCAAGACGATTGCGTAGTGCCGATCGTCATCGTGCTTATCCCAATGAAAAAGATGTTTATACTGGCTTCCGTTTAGTTTGGCTTAAGAATTAACAAGGCTTACTTGTGGCACAATCATCAACAAAAGATAGATTAACTGCCACTTTTTAGGCAATATAAGCTACTAGCTTAGCAGACTAAAATATTAAATATCCAAATGCACAGTATGTAAGGCATTTTTTTCAATAAAATCACGTCTTGCTGCCACTTGATCACCCATTAATGTAGTAAAAACCTCATCAGCAGCAATAGCATCTTCAATTTCTACTTTGAGCAAATGTCGATTTTCAGCATTCATCGTGGTTTCCCAGAGTTGATCAGGATTCATTTCCCCTAGCCCTTTATAGCGTTGAATTTGCAAACCACGTTTCGCTTCAGTAATCAACCAATCATAGGCTTGTTGGAAATTATCAAATAGATACTCCGTTTCTGACTTCGTTATTTTAGCTTGATTCGGGATCAGTTGCTGTAATTTATCGGATAATTTTGCGAGTTGTTGATATTCTTTCGCAATAAAAAACTCACCTTTGATTTCAGACTGTGCTACCATACCATGATGTTGGTCGATTACCCATAAACTAGGATATAATTGATCATTATTATTCAGCACTTGAATGCTTAACTGACGTTGTTCTTCCGTGATTTTCTGATTAGCGTGTTGGATTAATTGCTGTCCCCAAGCATCTAGTTCCACGACATTCTTTACAGTATCTTCGGTTAATGTTGGTAACTGCAACATTAACTGTAGTAATAATATTGGCATATGTTGTGATAGTCGTTGTATGGTTTGTTGAACCTTCGTGTACTCTAGCATTAAGTCATGTAACTGTGATTCAGTTAGACTACTATCACTAGCACTATCTGGATAAAATGTAATATTTTGGATCGCAAGTTTAAGTAAATATTGGTTTAATTCATTATCATCTTTCACATAATATTCTTGCTTGCCCCGTTTCACTTTATACAATGGTGGCTGGGCAATATAAATATAACCATGCTCAATTAACTCAGGTAATTGTCGATAAAAAAAGGTTAACAACAAGGTACGAATATGTGAGCCGTCCACATCGGCATCAGTCATAATGATAATGCGATGATAACGTAGTTTTTCCAAATTATAGTCGTCTTTACCAATACCACAGCCTAATGCGGTAATTAAAGTGCCGACTTCTGCGGAAGCCAACATTTTATCAAACCTTGCTCTTTCTACATTTAGAATTTTACCTTTTAAGGGTAAGATTGCTTGGGTGCGTCGATCACGACCTTGTTTAGCCGAACCACCCGCTGAATCCCCCTCAACTAAATATAATTCCGATAAGGCAGGGTCTTTTTCTTGGCAATCGGCTAATTTTCCAGGCAAACCGGCAATATCTAAGGCATTTTTACGTCTCGTCATTTCTCTCGCTTTGCGTGCGGCTTCTCTGGCTCTGGCAGCTTCGACCATTTTATTGGCAATGGTTTTTGCTTCATTGGGATTTTCTAATAAAAAGTTAGAAAAATGTTCATTAATCGTTGATTCTACTACGGGTTTCACTTCTGAGGAAACCAATTTTTCTTTGGTTTGGGAGGAAAATTTAGGATCAGGAACTTTTACCGATAAAATGGCGGTTAAACCTTCTCTCGCATCATCACCAACGGTATTTACTTTGACTTTTTTAAGTAAACCTTGTTGTTCAATATATTGATTTAAACTTCGAGTTAAACTATTTTTCAAACCAGTTAAATGCGCCCCTCCATCTTTTTGTGGAATATTATTGGTAAAACAAAATACATTTTCTTGATAAGAATCATTCCATTGCATGGCAACTTCCACCACAATATTATCTTTTTCTGCAATAAAATGTAACACACTAGGATGAATCGGCGTTTTTTTACGATTTAAATGTTCAACAAAGGCTTTAATCCCCCCTTGATATTCAAAAATATCTTCTTTATTACTGCGATTGTCAATTAAATGAATGCGAATGCCCGAGTTTAAAAACGATAATTCTCGTAAGCGTTTCGCTAAAATATCATAATGATATTCAAGTTTCGTAAAGGTTTGGGCACTGGGTTTGAAATGAATTTCAGTGCCTGTTTGCTCTGTTTCGCCAATGGCTTTTAAATCAGCTTGTGGTACACCATGATGATACTCTTGATAATAAACTTTACCTTCACGACATATAGTGAGTTTTAAGGATTCAGATAAGGCATTAACAACCGAAACCCCCACCCCATGTAAACCACCTGAAACTTTATAGGAATTACTGTTAAATTTACCACCTGCATGTAATACAGTCATAATGACTTCAGCGGCAGAACGACCTTCAGAATGGATACCAACAGGAATACCACGACCATCATCAATGACAGAAACAGATTCATCATGATGCAATATTACCTTAATTTCTTTGCAATAACCGGCTAAAGCCTCGTCAATGGCGTTATCAACTACCTCAAAAACCATATGGTGTAAACCACTGCCATCATCGGTATCACCGATATACATTCCAGGACGCTTACGAACAGCATCTAAACCTTCTAATACTTGAATATGCGACTCATCATACGACATAAATAACCACCTTTAGCTAAGAGAAGCGATTATTATATCATTATTTTCAAGGCTTGTAGATAATTGCTTTCACATGAAACATCGACATTCTAATCAGGTGAAAAACATGGTTTCACATGAAACATCGACATTCTAATCAGGTGAAAAACATGGTTTCACGTGAAACATTGATATTCTAATCAGGTGAAAAACATGGTTTCACGTGAAACATTGACATTCTAATCAGGCGAAAAACATGGTTTCACGTGAAACATTGATATTCTAATCAGGCGAAAAACATGGTTTCACGTGAAACATTGACATTCTAATCAGGCGAAAAACATGGTTTCACGTGAAACATTGACATTCTAATCGGGTAAAAAACATGGTTTCACGTGAAACATTGACATTCTAATCAGGTGAAAAACATGGTTTCACGTGAAACATTGACATTCTAATCAGGTGAAAAACATGGTTTCACGTGAAACATTGACATTCTAATCAGGCGAAAAACATGGTTTCACGTGAAACATTGACATTCTAATCAGGTGAAAAACATGGTTTCACGTGAAACATTGACATTCTAATCAGGTGAAAAACATGGTTTCACGTGAAACATTGACATTCTAATCAGGTGAAAAACATGGTTTCACGTGAAACATTGACATTCTAATCAGGTGAAAAACATGGTTTCACATGAAACTACTCATATTTTTAAACCTAATTCCACACCTTGACGAATTGCGATTGCAGCATCTAAACCTTTCACTGAATTAGCACCACCAATGCTATAAACGGCAGAATGTTGTTGATAAAAATCATTCGCAAATGGTTGCACGGATTGTTGTCCTGCACAGACAATAATATGGTCAAGAAATAGCTGTTGTTCATTTTTATTTTGATCTTGAATAAGCAAACCTTGATCATTAATGGCTTGATAATTAATGCCTGTTTTCGCAATAACCTCAGGACGCTGTAATAGCTGGCGTAAAATCCAACCCGTGGTTTTGCTTAAATCTTTGCCTAGTTTTGTCGTTTTGCGTTGTAATAAATAAATTGTTTGATTAGTAGTGCTTATAGGTTTTGCTTTTAAACCACCCCTTAAATTGATATCTAATTCCCATGCTTCTAACCATTGATGCTTAAGTAAATAAGCTAAAACATCAAAACCAATCCCTCCAGCCCCCATAATTGCAATTTTAGATTGCAGTTTTGGCTGAGTGGTTAACAGTTGTTGATAGCTTAAAACATTAGCATGGTTAATCCCTGTAATGTTTGGTAATAGTGGTTTAACACCCGTCGCAATAACAATGGCATCAAATTTTTGCGATAGTAATTCATTTGCGACAGGTGTCGTTGCTAAATGGAGTTGAATATTTGGATGCTGTAATTGTTGTCTGAAGTAATCCAGACTTTGTTGGAATACTTGTTTCCCTGGAATTTTTGCTGCTAAATTAAATTGCCCACCAATTTTAGCTTTTGCTTCAAATGCCACCAGTTGATGACCTCGTTGGCTGGCAGTGATGCAAAAAGCTAAACCAGCAGGACCTAAGCCAATAACCGCAATTTTTTTAGGATGCGGTGTTACTGTCGAAACTAACTTAGTTTCATAGCCTGCCATGGGATTGACTAAACAACTGGCTTGTTTGCCAACAAACACTTGATCCAAACAAGATTGATTGCAGGCAATACAAATATTAATGTGTTTGCTTTTATTTTGCTTGGCTTTTAACACGAAATCGGGATCAGCGAGTAAAGGTCGTGCCATTGAAACCGCATCTGCCCAATTTTTGCTTAAAATGGTTTCCGCTAATTCTGGGGTATTAATACGATTAGCCGTAATAATCGGAATATTGAGATAAGGTTTTAGTTTTGCAGTAATTTTAGAAAAACCTGCTTCAGGCACAATATTCGCAATGGTTGGAATTCGAGACTCATGCCAACCA
>JALWTS010000047.1 GCA_027077805.1 Gammaproteobacteria bacterium | reverse complement strand
TTCATGATCCTTTTGAACCTTAACTAAAATTGGCGAATTATCAAATTGCTCTACTAGAATTGCATCAATTCCTTTGTTTCGTTGAACTGGATTAAACTCAACTCCGTCTAATAGATTAAGAGCTGATTTATCTGCATTAATGTATGAACTACGTCCATTTTTTAGAAGATTTGATTCAGTTTTTATTGGGTTTTTAATTCTGCTGATAGATAATTCAACCTAACGACAGCATCACCAGACCACCAAATGCTATTGTTAGACTATAAGTTAATCATAATTATGATCTATATTAGCAATAATTGTTCTCTGACGCCGATTATTTTTCTGGTTCTAGGTTATCAAGTTTGTTATTTCCTATATTTATTAACACCATTATTATGATTATTAGTACTACAAAAAGTAAAAAAAATTCCATTACCTATCCTAACTATTGTTTAGATCATAAGTCTATGATATGTAATCTCTATTAGCAAATGCTCTCTAATACAGTTTTTTAGTCTACATCGCAATTTGAAAAAAACTCATCATTCGTAGTATCCTTAATGAATTTTTCATTTTCTAATAGACTACTTAATCCATTTTCCACAAAACATTCCTTATCTAACGCTGAACATCACCAGCAGCAAAAAGCTGCGCCACTCGTACCTCGCTATGCAGCTTTTTGCTGTCTGAGTGCATGTGATTGTTATGTGTGCTTAGCTATTAAATGTAGTTTATAGATTTATTTCCAAAAATATTATCTTAATTATACGTTTGATATAATTGGATGATCGTCCTACAATAATAGGACGATCATCCAATATTCTTTTAGAGGAAGAAAACAATGAAACCTATAACCGTTCTAATCACAGGATCCAATGGCTTTGCTGGCAGCCATATTCTTGAAGCCATGATGAAACAAGAAGGTATAACTCCGATTGCCGCTTGTCGTGATAAGAGTAAGTTAATCCCCGAGTTTACTGGTGAGATACATGAGGGTGATTTACGAGATAACAACTATTTGAAAGGTCTTCTAAAAGGGGTTGACGTAGTATGTCATGCCGCCGCATGGACATCTGCCTGGAATCATAGCAAAACTTCTGATCAATTATTTTTAAAGCCATCAATTGCACTTATTGACGAGGTGTTAAAAAATGATGTATCCCGGTTTATTCTATTGAGCTCAACCAGTGTCGCTGCACCTTACGCATCATCAGATCCCATGAGCCATGCGGATGAGCGTCGATTAGCGTTATGGCCACACATGCGCAACGTGGCACGGCTTGAAAATTATATGCGTAAACACGGTAATCACAACTGTACAATGGTCACATTGAGATCAGGACTTTTTGCTGGTCACCGTTATGGCCTGGGTTTGCTGCCATTATTAACACCACGTTTAAAAACACATCTGGTTCCCTGGGTAAATGGCGGTAAAACAGGTATGCCGATTACAGGAGGTGATGATATTGGCAGGGCCTTTGTTCTTGCTTCGATAACGCCCAATCTCAATGGCTACCAAGGATTCAATATTGTTGGTCCAATGATACCCTCAGCTCGTGAGGTAATCACATTCCTGCATGATGAATATAAGCTACCAAAACCACACTTTGGGGTTTCCTTTCCTGTTGCTTACATCTTTGCACGAACCATGGAATTAATTGATCCTCTCGTTCCCTGGGAACCTTTGGTAACTCGTAGTATTATTCACTTACTCGAAGAAACAGGTGTAACTAATGAACGTGCCAATTCAATGCTTGGCTATGTACCGAAGGTGCATTGGAAAGACGCAGTCCGTATGCAAATGGATGAAATGGCTGTACGACAAAAATTTGCCATGCAAATGCACAAGTCAATCTCACCTTAAACTACTGATACTGTTGCCAGTTAGATATCGCATACCTTATTATAAATGTTTCAATTTATGAAATGAGACAAGATTATCGATGACTACAAAAGGTGAAAGAACACGAAACGAAATTGTAGAGGCGGCTAAAACCCTTTTTTACCATAAAGGGTATACGAATACATCATTCAGTGACATTGTCGAAAAAACAAATATTCGTCGCGGCAATATTAATCACTATTTTAAAACCAAGAATGATATCCTTGAAGCAGTTATAAACCAACGCATAGCGGAATATAAATCCCTGTTTTCTGGATGGGAGATACAGTATTCCGATCCAAAACATCGCCTGCGTTGTTTCGTTCAAATGGTGGCATCAAACAGCAGTAGCTTGATACGCTACGGTTGCCCTATTGGAACGCTCAATGCGGAGCTTGGAAAAGAAGCGTGTGACTTTCGGAGTAATGCACGAAGTCTATTCGATGTATTCATTAATTGGTTGGCGCTGCAATTCAAACAAATAAACAAGCCCAAGCAGGCACAGGCTCGAGCCCTTCATTTACTCAGTCGCACAGAAGGCATTAGTGTCATTGCACACGTTTATAATAACTCTGATCTAATCACGGTTGAAGTTAAACTGCTTCAGAAATGGATCGATGAATTATAGATAACCGTTGAATTCGGTATTAAGTTTTATAAGGCACATAACGCCACTCGTAACTAGCTGGCAATGGAGCAAAGCAGAATTGCCAGTCCGAGTTTACGTGATTGTTAGGATTTGACAATTAAATAACCTCCAGTGCCAACCAAAATGCCACCTGCTGTTTTTCTGGCTGACACCTCCATATTTGTTCTTTGTGCATATGCTGCGACCTTATTCGAAAAAATGGCATAGATGGCTTTAACTCCACCAACGCTGAAAATTGTTATGAATATCAGCGTTAAAATATCTGACGATTGGATGGCAGATAAATCAACAAATACAGGCAATAAGCTCGCATAAAATATAATGGCCTTAATATCTCCGAGCGTCAGGAAAAAACCTGCCATGAAGCTAGCAGCCAAGCTTCGATTATTATTGGTTCTATTTATTTTGATTTCAGTGGTACCACTCTTTGAAAAAAAGGGAGTAGCCAAGCCATATAAGATAAAGCCCCCCTATAATTTTGACGATCATAAACAGGCTTCCCATCGCCTCAGCCACTACAGACAAACCCAAAAGAGCCAACGCAATAAAAACCAAATCCCCTAACACGATGCCGCTTGCCACGGCAAG
>JALWTS010000046.1 GCA_027077805.1 Gammaproteobacteria bacterium | reverse complement strand
GCTCTGTGATTAAGATGCCCGCTTCAAGTGTTTTACCTAAACCAACGGCATCAGCAATGAGTATTCTTTGTCGTGGTTGTTTTAATGCCTGAATAGCAGGGTCAAGCTGATACGGCACTAAATCCATTGCGGCTTTATGAGCAATATGGATTTGTTCATCATTTACCGTTGTTTGACGTAACTGGCTTTCTATATAGAGCAGACTTTGCTCAAATGATTTTGATGTATCTTGTACTAAAGCCGTCGTCACAGGGTCTAGAATTTTAACCTGATCTTCACCTTCTAGTTTGGTGAGGAAAATGGCTTCTTTGCCGCGGACTAATTCTGAAATTCCATCACAAGTTAACTGATAGCCATTATCTGAGGTTAAATCAACCCGACGAACCACCCATTCAGCGTCTCTTATTTCTACTCTAGCACCTGGTGCAAAATTACATTCCATGTTTCCCTTATATATATCATGTAGTTATCTAAATAAAATATACTCTAAATCAGATTGTAAACCAACAATTAAAAAAATAGAATTTTATTCCTGCTTAGATATTGTATTCATATAGTAATTTCATTTAACAAAGTGGTTTTACTAAATTTATAACTAAAGCTCAAGAAAGCTTAAACGTTTCAATACATTTTGACACGCTATCCAGAAAATCATTTTCAAACTCCAGACGCTTATATTCCAATGCCACAACTCTTCTAGCTTGACGATTTATCAATCTAGATTTATCTGTGTCTAGAATTAGCTTTGTAAAAACAATTAGGCTCTTCTCCGCTTTAAAAGATGCTAAAATATATTTGAAAGAAGGTTTTACCTTTGAAATGATGGACAAGATTGCTTATGAAATTGATGATAACCGATCAGCAAACGAACTCCAAAAAGCTCGCTTTCACTTATTTAAAATGATAGATGAAAAAGATTTTAACTTTGGTTAATTATTTCTAGTTCAGACTCATTCCAGTATTGGAAAATACTCCTGCATCGAAAACTATCCACCACTTGCATCCAAAAGTTTCCATTTTTTATGGTAACTTAGCTCTCCTCAATTGGGGTTTTTCGATGCTTAAAACGGTAGGATTCACTCCCTATTTTTATGATGTCACAGTGATATGTAATTCGATCTAGAAGAGCAGTAGTCATCTTTGCATCACCAAATACTTGTGCCCATTCACTAAACTTTAAACTGGTGGTAATAATGATTGAGGTTGTAATCCCCCCATTTATAACTGCATTTATCAGTAGAGGATTAAGCAGCCATTAACTTTTTTCTAGGTGGAATACCACCAATTGCAGTATGTGGCCGTTCATTATTATAAACCCAAAGCCATTTGGTTGCTTGCTCTTGGGCTTGTTCTATATTGCTAAATAAATTCAGTTCTAGCCACTCTTGTCTAACCGTACGATTAAATCGTTCAATATAGGCGTTTTGTGTCGGCTTACCTGGTTGTATAAATAACAAGGTGATTTTATTGGAATTAGCCCAGTTGATGAGCGTGCTACTAACGTATTCTGTACCATTATCACATCGTATTGCTTTGGGTTTGCCTCGCCATTCTATCACCTGTTCTAATGAGCGGATTACTCTCAAACTGGGCATGCTAAAATCAATGTCAATAGCCAGTGCCTCTCGATTGTAATCATCAATAACATTGAAGGTTCTTATTGAACGCCCATTCGATAAGGAATCGGACATAAAATCCATTGACCATACTTGGTTGATTTTTTCTGGAACAGACAGAGCCTCTGGTTTCTCACGTTTAATCCTTCTTCTTGGCTTTATACGCAGATTGAGCTCCAGTTCTCGGTATATTCGATAAACACGCTTATGATTCCATTTAAACCCTTTAGTATTGCGTAAAAAACAGTAGCACAAACCAAAACCCCATCTTCGATGGGTCTGGGTTAATCTTAATAACCAATCAGCGATAATTTCATTTTCAGTGTTTAATAACGCTTTATAGCGATAACACGTTTCGCTAATATTAAAAGCGATACAGGCTACACGTATTGTTGCTTTTCCTTTTAAAACAACGCTTTTTGCCATCACTTTGCGTTGCGATGGCTTTACCACTTTTTTTCAAGTGCCTCCCGTACTATCTCGGCTTTTAAACGTTCCTCTGCATACATTTTTTTAAGCCGCTTATTTTCAGCTTCGAGTTCTTTTAATCGACTCATCATCGCGGTATCCATACCGCCATATTTGGCTCGCCATTTATAAAATGTTGCGTTACTCATGCCATGGTCACGGCATAACTGCGTCACAGGTATGCCTGTCTCAGCTTGTTTTAATATGGCCATTATTTGGCTATCGGTAAATCTTGATTTTTTCATGTAAAAACTCCTTCGTTTAGTTTACGAGAATTTTCTACTTTAAACGTCAATTATTTAGCGGGGGGATTACAAGGTTTGTTCATAAAGTTGGCTGATCAAGTGAGATAGCAAAGTACCACCAGACTCTGGAAAAGGTAAATAACCCAACTCATCTAAGATAACTGCATCTACCTGTAAGAGCTTACGAGCTAGAGAGCCAGTTCTATCAATTTTTAATTCTAGCCCATCTTTTTCCCATTTCCAGTCGGCAAGCCCCTAATTTACTAGACACATTCTAACTTCTCAATAAACTGTTTTTCATACTCAATTAGTGTGTAATCTCACCGATAATTATTTGGTTTTAAGTAGAAAGTTCTCCTAAACTAACAGGAGCCGTTATAAATCAAGCAATTATCAGATTAGTTTGAACTAATACAATTTATCTATCGCTTACCTTAACTCTTTATAGTGCATCATCTTCTAACTTTAACAAACTCAAAAAGATAACCCAGGGAGCAATACAAACACCTCTTCATCGTTGCGTAAAACAATAAACTCCGTTTGGTATTTTTCAATTCGGCGTCTGTATTTATTCATTTCACGTCGAAACCGAGAAAGTCTCACAGCACGTTTGAAGATAATACGCTTATCCGTGTCATCTTTTGTATCATGATGTTCAATCACATATAAGTCACCGCGCCTCAAATCAGTCTCATTACAAATGTTTTTTGGTAAACGAACCATGGCATCGCCAGCAGGATTAATAGGTTCTATATGAGTAGTAAACGATTTAAGCATAGTTATTATTTCCTGAGTTGATTTTATTCACATACTGCACAGAACTGCCTGTTTTTAATTGAACATAGTAATAGTGCTTGAGCTTATCTTTAAACGCCATTTGCCTAATAGACATACTGGTACTT
>JALWTS010000045.1 GCA_027077805.1 Gammaproteobacteria bacterium | reverse complement strand
AATATTTCGAGAGTTCTAAAACTAATCGTTTTAGGATATGTTTTGATACAATGTCTTTTTCAGCCATTATTATCACTAAGGTTCATCATTGATGATTAATAGTATAACGAATGGACCTTGTAATGTTAATTCATTTTGAATAATTAGGGCCAGAGTAAAATTTAAGGATTTAATAGGCTAAAAATGGGGAACATTTTACTCTGACCCCAGTTTTTCCCTTTTGTTCTAGCCAGATTTTCGAGGATAAGCCCGAATCTTCCAATCCACCCCCACCGCTCGAATTTCTTGAATATCTAAGCATAAGCGATCTTTCATGCTTTGTAGCATCGGCAAATGAAATAAACCCTTAGCTTGATCGCCCATAATACAAGCTGCCATATAGATAATCACTTCATCAATTAACTGCTGTTGTAACATCGCTCCTGCTAAGGTTGCCCCCGTTTCTAAGAAAACCGTATTACATTGCCATTCAGTCGCAAGACAGTGTAATACAGCGGACAAATCAATCATATCTTTAGTAGGATTGGTATTATCGGTATCACTGGTTTTTGCCCACTCAAACACGACAACGCCTTGTTGTTCTAATAAGTCTTTTTTAGCTTGCTTCGTTTGGTTAAACTGACTTACGATGACAATCACTTGTCCTGCTAAACTTAATAATTTTGCATTAATGGGCAATTCAAAATTTGGATCTAAAATCACTCGTAATGGTTGCAATACTTTAGCAATATCTAAATCAGTGGCAGATAATCGTACATTTAAACTCGGATCGTCCGCTAAAACGGTGTTAATACCCGTGATAATGGCACAACTTCTGGCTCGATGTTTTTGTACATCTAAGCGAGCATCGATTTGGGTAATCCATTGACTTTCACCAGTTGCCATGGCCGTGCGTCCATCTAAACTCATGGCCATTTTGCATTGTACCCAAGGTTGTTGTAATACCATGCGTTTAATAAAACCTTGATTAAGCTGTTTCGCCTCTGCTTCTAATACACCAATATCCACACTTATTCCTGCTTGGCGTAATTTCGCAATCCCTTGACCTGCGACTAAGGGGTTCGGGTCTTGCATGGCAATCACAACTCGACTGACTTTCGCATCGATTAATGCCTGCGTACAAGGGGGAGTTTGACCATAATGGCAACAAGGTTCTAAAGTAACATAAACGCTTGCTTGTTTGGCTTGCTCAGTATCAAGTTGTTGTAAGGCTAAACGCTCCGCATGCAATTCGCCAGCCTTTTGATGCCAAGCACTGGCAATCATTTGTTGCTGTTTCACAATCACACACCCTACCATGGGATTAGGTCGAGTGGTATATTGTCCTCGCTTGGCTAATCGCAAGGCATATGCCATATATTCATAATCTTGTGCTGAAATGGTCATGGTTTAAAAAATCAGGAGTGATGTATAAATTAAATTTTAGGCTTTAGGTTCTGGGTTTTTGGTTCTGGTTTTTGGGTTTTAGTTGATTTAAGCGCACGTTTACGTCTGGCTTGTTTGGGATCAGCAAGCAATGGGCGATAAATCTCCACTCTATCGCCCGATTGTAATACGGTATCTAATGCACATTTTTGACTAAAAATCCCAATATCGTTTTGGCTTAAATCAATTTCTGGAAAATAAACTTGTATGTTTGACTGTCGAATGGCTTGTTCTGCGGTCGTCCCTTCAGGAACTTGTAATACCATAATTTTTTGCTCTTCGGGTTGAGCATAAGCCACTTCTACTTGGATGACGGTTGGTGTCATATCAAGCACCTGCGTATAATTGTCTCGCCCGTTGGCAAAACGCATCTACCCAAGTATCTGAAATTTGAATAAATATGGGGGCGATGACTTTTTCCACAAAACCATTGGCAAATTGAAATTGAATATCAAAACTGATTTTACAGGCATTGTCATTTAATGCTTGAAATCGCCAAATTCCCTGAAAATCGCTAAAAGGCCCTTGAGCTAAACGCATTTCAATTTTTTGATTTTTCGTCAATCGATTAATCGTTATTAGAGACTTATGCACGCCAGCTTTAGCAATCACTAGTTCTGCTTTCATTTCTTGTTCTGATTGGCTTAAGATACTCGCCTTACTACACCAAGGTAAAAATTGGGGATAAGCATTAATATCATTCACCAGTTGATACATTTTTTCACATGAAAAATTGATTAATGCGGTTTTTTTGATTTGATACATAAATCCATAAATCCATTAAATTATTGCCAAAACAGTTAAACTAGCCACCTAAATAAGCGTGTTGCACCTGCTTATTCGCTAATAATTCTTGACCTGTTCCAGATAAGCGTACTTCCCCATTGGCTAACACATAGCCTCTATCGGCTAAATTTAAGGCATGATGGGCATTTTGTTCGACCAAAAAAATGGTGGCACCTTCCTTAGCAATTTCTTTCAAAATCGCAAAAATTTGTTTGACAATGAGCGGGGCTAATCCTAGACTTGGCTCATCTAACAATAACAATCTAGGACGGCTCATTAAAGCTCGTCCAATCGCTAACATTTGTTGTTCGCCTCCTGATAACGTTCCTGCCGATTGTTTGCGTCGTTCTTTTAATCTAGGAAATAAGGCAAATACTTTGTCTTTATCCTGTTTCAAATAAGCATCACCAATGGCAATGGTTCCCATTAACAAATTTTCTTCTACGGTCATCCTAGCAAAAATACGGCGACCTTCGGGTGCTTGGGCTAAGCCTAAACTTGAAATTTGATGAATGGGTATTTGGCTAATATCTTGACCTGCCAATAAAATCCGTCCTGAACTGGCTCGTGGTTGCCCAAAAATTGTCATTAATAAGGTGGATTTGCCTGCCCCATTGGCACCAATCAAGGTAACAATTTCCCCTTGATTGACGGTAATACTGACGGATTTTAAGGCTTGAATTGAACCATAGCTGGCACTTACCTTATCTAATTGCAATAAAGGTTCAGTCATTGTTTATCCCTGCCTTTGCTTTGTGTAATAAAAGCTCAGTCATTGTTTGTCTCTGCCTTTGCTTTGTCAGTCGTTTCTTCCCCTAAATAGGCGGCTAATACCGCAGGATTTTTTTGAATAGCCTCAGGACCACCCGTTGCAATCACTTCACCATGATCCAGCACTACGATTTTATCAGAAATATCCATGACCATTTGCATATCATGTTCAATCAATAACACGGTTATTTGATGTTGTTGTTGTAATATGCGAATAAATTCCCCTAACTCAGCGGTTTCGTTTGGATTTAAACCTGCGGCAGGTTCATCTAAACAAATTAATTGTGGCTGGGTACACATAGCCCGAATAATTTCTAAACGCTTTTGATGACCATAAGGTAATTGCCCTGCTAATTTATTGGCATCATCCCCCAAACCACTTAAATCCAGCCAATAATATGCCTGTTCTAACGCCTGTTGTTCTGATTTTTGATAGCCTTTGCTATGCAATAAGCCTGATAAAATATTGCGGTTTAAATACTGATGTTGGGCAACGAGTAAATTTTCAATGGCCGTCATATCTCGAAATAAACGAATATTTTGGAATGTTCTCGCAATACCCAAACGATTCACACGATGCGAACCACCTAACATTTTAAAAAACAGTCGCCTTAGTAACTGACGAGGATTAACAAAATCTTGCCAAATAAAGGGTTTCCCTAATAACTCTAAGACATCAATCGCTTGATTATTTTGATAAAAAACAATTTCTCCTGCTGAGGCTTGATAAAATCCCGTAACACAATTGAATAATGTGGTTTTACCTGCCCCATTCGGCCCAATTAATGAGGTGATCTTATGTGCTTCTACCCCAAAACTAACATTATCTAAAGCAACCACACCCCCAAATCGCATGGCTAATTGTTTGACTTCTAATAACATTATGTTCGCCTAAATGCTTGCCGTCGCTGAGGTAACAATCCTCTGGGTCGCCAAATCATCATTAACACCATCGACATACCAAAAATCAACACCCGATAATCAGAAAATTCTCGTAATAACTCAGGCAAAATCGTTAAAACAACGGCGGCAATAATCACACCTACCACTGATCCAAGTCCCCCCAATACCACAATGGCTAAAATCAATGCCGATTCAAAAAAAGTAAAGGAACTAGGATTAATAAAGCCTTGATAAGCCGCAAAAAACACCCCGGCTAAACCACCGACCATCGCCCCCATGCTAAAAGCGGATAATTTTACCACCACATGATTAATCCCTAAAGAACGACAAGCAGTTTCATCTTCACGCAAGGCTTCCCAAGCACGTCCAATTGGCATTTGACGTAGTCTGACAACCACCATAGTCATGACACAAACCACTAAAAATAATACCAAATAAATCAAAATATAACGGTATATGGTCGAATAATCCAAACCAAAATAGTCGTGAAAAGGTGTCCCACCTTGTTTGGCACGTCTGGAAAACTCTAAACCAAATAAAGTCGGTAAGGGGGCGGAAGCCCCATTAGGCCCCCCAGTAAATGCCGTCCAATTATTTAAAATCAAACGAATAATTTCCCCAAAACCTAAGGTAACAATGGCTAAATAATCCCCGTGCATTCTCAGCACAGGAAAGCCTAAAATGGCCCCAAAGCTGGCAGCCAACACGGCGGCAAACGGTAAGGCTGTCCAAAAACCCAAGCCTAAATATTCCGACCCTAAGGCATAACTATAAGCACCTACCGCATAAAACGCCACAAAGCCTAAATCTAAAAGCCCTGCTAAACCAACCACCACATTAAGCCCCAAGCCTAGCAAGACATAAATTAAAGCTAAAATAGCAACAGTCAGCCAATACTTGCTACTAAAAAAGGGGAAAACGAAACCGATTGCAACAATAACAAGAAGCCAATGCCAGTGAGCATTGGTTTTATCGACGACTTCCACCCCAGCATAATGCCCTTTGCCAACAAACAAACGTTTCCCCAAATCGGTATGAACAATAATTGCTATTAGACATCGAGCATAAAAGACAATTAAGGCTAAGACAAATGGCTGATGCCAAGCCGATTGCACAGCATAACCATCCAACAAGACACCAGTAATCGGTAAGAAAAACAGCCATGCAATCAATGCGGCTAAAATCGCATCTAATATGGTTTGTTTCGTCGAAAAATCCGCATCTACATCCAACATCAAACTTTCTCCACCTCAGGCTTACCTAATAAACCACTGGGACGAAAGATTAAGACTAACACTAATAAGGCAAAGGCAAATACATCTTTATAATCGGTATTCACAAATCCTGAAAACAACGACTCAGCTAAACCTAAAATTAAACCACCCAACATTGCCCCAGGCAAAGAACCAATCCCACCTAATACAGCGGCGGTAAAGGCTTTAATCCCTGTAACAAAACCGATAAAAAAATCAAAAGTGCCATAATTTAAGGTAACTAACACCCCTGCCACAGCCGCACTGGCGGCACCAATGATAAATACAATGGAAATAATTTTATCGGTATTAATGCCTAAAATCGATGCCATCACACGATCTTGTTGCGTGGCACGACAGGCTCGCCCTAACGCTGTCGCTTGAATAATATAGCTTAACACCGCCATACTTAAAAATGCCACGATGACAATTAAAATTTGCATTTCGGTAATCTGGACAAAATTTTGTTCGGAACCTATGCGTAACGGATGACCACTAATCAAACTTGGCACTCCCTGTGTCCTAGCCGATTGACTGATTTGCACATAGTTTTGTAACACCAATGACATACCAATAGCGGAAATCAATGGTGCCAAACGTTGTGAACCTCTTAAAGGTCGATAGGCAACTCGTTCCACTACCCAACCATACAAAGAGGTAAACAAGATAACCACAATTAAGGTTAATACCAAGATTAACGGCACAAAAGTCCATCCCCACCATGACATAAATACCGCAATACAAATCGCTGTTAAATAGGCTGACACCATATAAATATCACCATGAGCAAAATTAATCATGCCGATAATGCCATAAACCATGGTATAACCCACGGCAATCAATCCATAGATAGCACCTAAGGTTAAACCATTAACCAATTGCTGTAGAATAATCATCCAATCCATAATGGATTACAACTCGCTATATTGACCGTTATCATGCCATTGATAGATAACATAATCAGAGGTATTAAGATCGCCTTTATTATCCCATGATTTCACACCCATGACGGTATTGACAGCGTGTTGTTTTAACCATTTAGCCAGTTTTATTCCATCGGTAGTTTTCGCTTGTTTCATGGCTTCGGCAACTACTTGCATGGTTGCATAAGAATACAACGTATAACCTTCAGGTTCATAACCTTGACGACGGAACGTTTCGACCACTTGTTGCCCTGCTTTAATATTTCTAGGGTCCGCACCAAATGTCATATACACATTTTTTACATACTGCTCACCACCCGCGGTTAATACAAATTCTTCAGAGACAATGCCATCACCCGAAATAAAAGGAACATTAAGTCCTTGTTCTCGCATTTGTCTCACTAAAGGCCCTGCTTCCGTATGCAAGCCACCAAAATATACCGCATCAACATTTAGCGAACGTAATTTAGTCACCAAGGCATTAAAATCCTTTTCGCCTCGAGTTAAGCCTTCATATAATACTTCTTTCACCCCTAATATATTCATATGGGCTTTCATCGCATCGGCTAAACCTTGACCATAAGTATCTTTATCATGTAATACCGCAACACGTTTCGCTTTTAAGGTTTTGACTAAAAAGTCGGCAGCGACAGTGCCTTGTTGATCATCACGACCACAGGTACGCAAAATCGTCACTAAACCACGTTCGGTAATTTTCGGATTAGTGGAACCCGGCGTAATCATTAATACGCCAGCATCATCATAAATTTCTGACGCAGGCATGGTTGAGGAAGAACAAAAATGGCCAATCACTGCCACTACCTCATCAGAATCAATTAAACGATTGGCAATACTGACGGCTTGTTTGGGTTCACAAGCATCATCGGCTTTCACTAACTCAATTTTTTTGCCATTAATGCCACCTTTGGCATTAATATCATTAGCAGCTTGTTCAGAGCCACGCCATAATTGCTCACCAAATGCGGCATAAGCCCCCGTATGGGGACCAGCAACCCCAATTTTTATGATATCCCCCGCAAAACTTAAACCTAACCAAGCAAACACTAAGCAAAATAAAGCGATTTTTTTCATTACTTCTTCCTTTTTTGGAATTGAAAATATTACAATAGCAGTTCTAAAAATTATATAGAACCCACAAATAAAAGAAAACTACATACCATTATGAAAAAACCAAGCAAGAAAGGCAATAATAACATTATTGTCAACAAAAAAGCCACTCATGACTATTTTATCTCCACTCGTTATGAAGCTGGGCTAGTCTTAGAAGGCTGGGAGGTGAAAAGTTTAAGAGCAGGTCGTATTCAATTAAAGGAAAGCTATGTCTTTGTGAAAGCTGGCGAAGTTTGGTTATTTGGTGCTCATATTTCGCCCTTATTATCCGCCTCAAGCCATATACATCCTGATCCTACTCGTACTCGTAAATTGTTACTACACCCAAAAGAAATTAGTCAATTAATTGGTGCTGTGGAACGTAAAGGATTTACTTTAGTACCTTTGAGCATGTATTGGAAACATAAGCGAGTTAAAATTGAAATTGGCTTAGGCAAAGGTAAAAAACTCTATGACAAACGAGCAACTGAAAAAGAACGGGATTGGAATCGAGAAAAACATCGTGTATTAAAAAATCGCTAATGGTTCGGTTTTGATCTACAATTGAATGTAACTTAACATTTGTAAACTCAACGATTTTACAAACCGATATTTTTTACCTATTTACCCATATGAGCATAGCAATATCACATAGTAAAAAATCAGCCACACTTTTGATTGTAGATGATTCCCCTGTGACTCGTTATAAACTTCGGCAATTTTTTGAAGAACTTGATTATCACGTTGAAGAAGCAGGTAATGGTGCTGAGGCTTATACCTTATTTTCTGAATGTAAGCCAGATTTGGTCTTAATGGACTTACACATGCCAGTCATGGATGGTCTAACGGCATATAAAAAAATTAAGTCTTATCACTTCGCCCAACATACACCTGTTATTATCATTACTACGGTGGATGAAGAACGTTTAATTGATAAAGCCTTTGAAATTGGTGTCGTTGATTATATTACGAAACCCATTCATTGGGCAGTATTAAAAAATCGGGTGGATTATTTACTGCGGGCGAAACAAGCAGAATCCCAATTATTTGAAGAAAAAGAATTTGCCCAAGCAACTTTAAAATCCATTGGCGATGCGGTGATTATTACCAGTGCTAATAGTCATATCCAATCCCTTAACCCTGCGGCTGAAAAACTCACTGGCTGGCTTAATGAAGAAGCTCAAAATAAACACTTAAATCAAGTTTTTAAACTAATATTAGAATCGAGTCGCACGCCTGTTACCAATATTATTGAACAAACTTTAGACAAACACCAACATACGCAACAAGAACATATGTTGATTCGTCAAGACAATGAAATCATTGATATTGAAGAGACGATTACGCCCATTCATGATAGAGAAAGCAATATTATTGGTTTTGTGATTGTATTTCGTGATGTCAGTGCTCAAAGAGAAAAAGCCAGACGCATGCATTATCATGCCTCACATGATGCCTTAACGGGTTTAATTAATCGCCGTGAATTTGAACGTCGAGCTCAACGCTCCATACTATCCGCCCAACAACATGATACGCAACATGCCTTAATGTTTATGGATTTAGACAAATTCAAACATATTAACGATACTTGTGGTCATGCGTCAGGTGATGAAGTATTACGGCAAATTACCACTTTAATGCAAACTCATATTCGTAAACGGGATAATTTAGCTCGACTCGGTGGCGATGAATTTGCCTTGTTATTGGAAAATTGTAATCTTAATAATGCCAAACGCATTGCCGAACATATCCGAAAATCAGTAGAAAATTATCAATTAATATGGCAAGGTCAATCATTTCGGGTAGGTGTTAGTATTGGTATTACCATGATCAACCAAAATAGTATTTCTTTAGAATCAGTCGTCAATCTGGCAGATACCGCTTGTTATGCTGCTAAAAATGCGGGTAGAAACTGCATTCGGGTTACTAGCAATGAGCAATAACAAACCCCAATCCCAATTAGGACTGAGGCTTGATATGCTATGTTATTCTTTAATCTAAACTAAAATCTAAAACTATCTTAACTAAGATGATCTTAATCTTAATAAACCCAAACCTAAAAGCATTAAGTACAAACTACTAGGCAATGGTGCGGGAGCACTTGGTGTAGAAACAGCCAAGAAACTATCATTAACATCAGTGGCAGTTAAAGCGACTTCATGAAATTTTAACAATCCCACTTGCCCTTGGAAAGTCCCATAGCTATTTAAATCACCTGAATTTGCTCCCCCAACAACACCATCATTAGAGGCTAAACTGCTAGTCCCACCACCAGCCCAGTCAGTCAAATCAGCACCCGATGTCGCACTATCAACAAAAGTCCCATTGACATATAAACTCGTAGTATCCGTTGCTAAATCGACTACCCCAACAATTTGAACAAAATCGGCAATATCCGCAGGAGCTAAGGTTGCGGTGGCATTTAATAAATGGCTACCGCCCACATTACTTTTTACCCGAAACAAGAGTTCATCATTATTTAAAGTCAGAGATAAACCATTGCTCCCCCCAGTTTCAAACAACACTTGTTGACCACTGGCTAAATCATCTGGTTTTACCCACAATTCAAATGAGGCATCGGTTTTAGTCGCATCACCTGTCGGTAAAAACTGCATTGATGTTCCAAATGCGGTATCCGTTGCGTCAAAACTATAAGAAGCATCAATACCACCATAGGTGGGTGAGGGATCGACGGCATTATAAGTTGTCCCTGTTAAGCCCCAATCTAAAACCAGTGCTGGGTCACCCTCGAAGGTAGCATTCACGCCACCATCAGGATCCGCAGCAGCATCCCATAAGACATCAGCAGAAACCACCGCTGCCATGGAAGACGACATTGAGAACAATAAAATCACAGCAAACGTAAATTTTTTTAACATAGCATACAATCCCCCCAAGGAGTTTTTATTTTCAACTAATTCTAGCATAAACAATAAAAGTTACAATTTAATTCCTAAATTTTCTACAATTCCATAAAAAATATTTGTTCCTATTACTCAGTGAAACGATTCAATCGCAAATTTGTTCAATAATTTTCAATGAGTTTCGCCTAATAAGCGTTTTTATCCACAAAACCTTTAACAATGGTTAAACTGATAATTTTTAAGTCCCACCAAAAATTCCAGTGTCGAATGTATTCGAGATCATATTCTACTCGTTTTTCCATTTTTTCTAAAGTGTCGGTTTCACCACGCCAACCATTAACTTGTGCCCAGCCTGTAATACCTGGTTTAATCATATGGCGTAACATATAACCTGGAATTAGCTTACGATATTGTTCGTTATGAGCAATCGCATGGGGTCTAGGTCCAACAATTGACATTCCTCCTTGTAAAACATTAATAAATTGAGGTAATTCATCTAAAGAGGTTTTACGCAAAAATGCCCCCAAAGCAGTCACTCTAGGATCATTAGGTTTTGCTTGTGAAATATTATCATTATCCTCACATACGGTCATACTACGAAATTTCCATACCCAAATTGCTTCGCCACCCAGACCATAACGTCGCTGTTTAAACAATACGGGACCTTTTGAGGTCAATTTAATCAAAATGGCAATGATGATTAAAGGAATGGCAATCAATATCAATATCAAACTTGCTAAAACGATATCTTCCAGACGTTTTACAAACCTCGCCATTCCCGAAAGCGGTGTATCATAAACCCGAATCGTAGGAAAGCCACAAATACTTTGCCATGTCGAATGAAATAAGTCAGATAAAAACAAATCAGGCACAAAATAAATGGGGATCGCTGTATCGGCAAATTCTTCAATAATTTGTTGCATTTTATCTTGCTCATAAATAGGCAGTGCTAAATAGACCTTATCCCAACGCCGTTTATTTTTGTCTTCCAGCAAAGCCGCAATACCACCTCTAACCTTGATAGCATGCTTGGATAAGGGTTGTTCACCAATTGATCGGCTGGGATCATAAAAATCAACAATTTCAAAGCCCATCCAAGGATTATTTAACATATTGTCAGCTAAATGTAAACCAACTGAATCAGTGCCAACAATTGCAACTCGTTGAATATTATGCCCTAAACGTCGTAATGCGCGTAAACTATAACGAATCAAAGCACGCCATAAAATCAATACGAAAGGGGCGACTATCATCCACATTAACATCACTCGTCGAGAATAGGTTGCGGAAGTTTTACTAATATAGGCTAGAAATAATAATATTAACATGACCCACAACCATAAATAGAGAATTTGAAAAAACTCATCACTTAACAAGGAAGAACGCCATGATTCGTACAATCCAGTGCCTTCTGCCAATATGTAAAATAACATAATAGTTGATAATAATGCCACGGTATAAGGCAAAGTCCATGATACCCAGTGTACCCACAAACATAGCAATAAACTCAAACCCAATAACACAGTATCACTTAAACGCTGAAAAAATGCAAACATGGGTTGATGGGAATGCAGTAATCCTGAATGCGTCATAGTAGAATACGTTTTAAATGTCTTACCAAAATTAGATTGATAAAACATAGGCCCTCTCTATAAAATTGCCATCATTATCAATGGCGACATTTATCTTGGTTCGCTAAAAACCAATGATAAGTGTGTGTTAATCCTTGTTCCAAATCAGTTTTTGCTGACCATCCTAACTTAGATAATAGACTAATATCTAATAATTTTCTTGGTGTACCATCGGGTTTTGACGGATCAAATATAATATCACCTTGATAATCCACCACTTTTTTTACTAACTGGGCTAATTCAGCAATGCTAATATCATTACCCACCCCAATATTCACTATCTCAGCCTGTTGATAGCTTTGCATTAAAAACACACACGCATCCGCTAAATCATCCACATATAGAAATTCTCGTCTAGGCTGACCAGTACCCCAAACTTCAACGTGCTTGGCATTAGTCATTTTAGCTTGATGAAATTTGCGTAATAAGGCGGGAATCACATGGGCATTTTCTAAATGAAAATTATCACCAATCCCATATAAATTTGTAGGCATTAAAGAAATCGCTTTAAAGCCATATTGTTGATAATAGGCTTGACACATTTTAATTCCCGCAATCTTAGCAACGGCATACCATTGATTAGTCGGTTCGAGTTCACCCGTTAATAAATGTTGTTCTCGCATAGGTTGCGGAGCAAATTTCGGATAAATACAAGAAGACCCTAAAAACAATAATTTTCTTACCCCAGCACGATAAGCACTCTCAATCACATGAGTTTCTATGGCTAAATTTTGGTAAATAAACTCGGCAGGATAACGATTATTCGCATGAATCCCCCCCACTTTAGCTGCGGCTAAAAATACATAATCAGGCTGGTGTTGCTGGAAAAAATTTTGTACCTGTAATTGATGGCTTAAATCCAATTCTTGATGCGTTGCCGTCAGTAGATTGTCATAGCCCTGTTGTTGCAAATGGCGTAAAATCGCTGCCCCAACTAGACCACGATGACCCGCAATATAAATTTTATCTGGTTTATTCATAATAATTAAATGCTTGATAGCCTTGCTGTTGTACTAAATCATCTCGTTTTGCGAGGGCTAAATCAGTGGCGATCATTTCTTCCACCATGTCAATAAAACGAATGTTGGGTTGCCATCCCAATTGCTGTTTGGCTTTACTAGGATCGCCTAATAGCGTTTCTACTTCTGTCGGACGAAAATAACGTGGATCAACTTCGACTAAACATTTGCCAGTTTCACGATCATAGCCTTTTTCCTCAACGCCTTGCCCTTGCCATTGAATGGCTATCCCTAATTTTGATGCCGCAATTTCCACAAACTCTCTGACAGAATGTTGTTCTCCTGAGGCAATCACATAATCTTCAGGATGATCTTGTTGTAACATTAACCACTGCATTGCCACATAATCTTTCGCATGACCCCAATCACGTTTTGCCGATAAATTGCCTAAATAAAGTTTTTGTTGCAAGCCCAATTTAATTCTGGCCAAAGCCCGAGTAATTTTTCGAGTGACAAAGGTTTCGCCACGCACAGGACTTTCATGATTAAACAAAATGCCATTACAAGCATAAATCCCATAGGCTTCACGATAATTGACCACTATCCAATAAGCATATAATTTTGCGACAGCATAAGGCGAACGAGGATAAAATGGCGTCGTTTCAGTTTGGGGTGTTTCTTGTACTTGACCAAATAACTCTGAGGTTGACGCTTGATAAAACCGAGTTTTAGTGTCTAGTCTCAATATTCGGATAGCTTCTAATAATCGCAATGTCCCTAAAGCATCGGCATTTGCTGTATATTCAGGTGTTTCAAATGATACTGCCACATGACTTTGTGCCGCAAGATTATATAACTCATTGGGTTGAATCGCTTGAATCACTCGAATCAAATTAGTGGAATCCGTTAAATCACCGTAATGTAAAATAAATTTACGGCTAGTTTCATGGGGGTCTTGATATAAATGATCAATTCTATCGGTATTAAACGACGAAGAACGGCGTTTTAAACCATGCACTTCATAGCCTTTTTTCAATAAAAACTCGGCTAAATAAGCCCCATCCTGCCCAGTAATACCCGTTATTAATGCACGTTTTGTCAATCAAGCACCTCATATAATTTTAATGCTAACTCACCCAGTATAGATGGTTTTGCTAAATTTGTTTCGGCATACGCTCTTGCCTGTTCACCTAAGGTTTGTCTTAATTTCGCATTATTGGCTAATGTGATTAAGGCTTGATAAAAGGCGGTTTCATCCTCAGGATCAACCCGATAGCCAACTTGTTGCAACACTTTACCGACTTGCGTATCTGCGACAGCACAACCTAAAATGGCTTTGCCACTGGCTAACATTCCTGTGAGTTTTGATGGCATGACTAAATCAGCGGCATCGGCTCGTTGTGGTAATAAATGAATATCGGCTAAATTTAATAATTCATTTAACGCTTCAATCGCTTGTAGTGGTAGCCAGTAAACATTAGACAATCCTGTTGCCATAGTTATCAAACCTTGGTAAGCCGCACCTTGTCCACACATGATAAAACAAATATTCGCTTGATTTTGACATTTTTTTGCGACTTGTATCACAATTTCTAAGCCTTGTTTCTCGCCCATGTTACCTGAATACAATGCGACTACTTGCTGTTTTGATAAACCTAATTGCTGACGATAATTATTCTCACCCTTTTTCGGATAAATCGCTTGCGTATCTACCCAATTAGGAAATAAGACTAACCGTTGATCAACACATTGTTTAGCTTTAAGTTTTTTTAACATGTTGACTGAAATTGTCGATACCCGATCAAAACGTCGCATTAACCATGCTTCCAAGTTTAAAATAATTTGTCTTAATGGCTGTTGTGGCAATAAACCTAAAGCAAAAGCCGCTTCTACTTCAAAATCCTGAATATGTAACCACGATTTTGCCCCAATCAACCATGCACCAAAACAAGTCATTGGTGCACAAAACAAAGGGGGTTCAATTACCATAATCACTTGCGGTCGCCAAAATAAATGGGCAATCAATACAGGCAAAGAACTCAAAGCAAAGCTAAACAAATGTAAAATCCGTTTCATTCCTGATGGTTTTTTTGGCACCCAAACAGGCACCCGCCATACTCTGACTTGATTAATCCAAGATTGGGCATAATGCCAACCCGCATAGCCTGATTTAATTTGCCATTCGGGATAATAGGGTGGCGCCGTAATGACTTGCACTTGATGGCCTTGAGCCACTAACCATTCTGCCATCTCAGTATTATATTTGCCAATGCCTATCATTTCTGGGGCATAATTAATACTATACAATACGATTTTCATAAATTTTATGGCAAATTACGCCTGACGTTTCAGTAAATAAGACCCTAACACTAATACATCCATTTTAGTTCGCAAAAAAGTGGCCAAGGCTTGCTCAGGTGTACAAACCACAGGCTCGTTTTCATTAAACGACGTATTTAACACCATTGGCACAGCTGTTAATTGATAAAATGCTTGAATCAGTTGGTAATACAAAGGGTTAGTATGTGCAAATACTGTTTGTAAGCGTCCTGAACCATCCACATGCGTTACTGCGGGAATTTGCGCTTGTTTATCCGCCTTGATTTGAAACACTTTCATCATAAATGGCACATTATCATCGGTTTCAAACCAATCAGCCGTATGCTCCCTCAAAATTGAAGGGGCAAAGGGTCGAAAAGATTCTCGACGTTTAATTTTTTGGTTTAAAATATCTTTCATATTTGCGACTCGGGGATCACATACAATGGAACGATTGCCTAACGCTCTTGGCCCCCATTCCATACGTCCTTGAAACCAACCCACAACTTTGCGAGTCGCAATGGCTTTAGCCACCGTTGTCGTTAATACCGCAACATCCTCAATCAATTCTACGCTACATTGTTCTTGTGCTAAGACGGATTGCTGTTTCGCAATCACCGTTTGAATCTGCTGATGACGAAACTCATTCCCCCAATAGGCATGTTCCATAAAAAATCGCTGGGTATTGACAGCATTTTGATGCCACACTTCAAACGCCGCTCCAATCGCCCCCCCCGCATCCCCTGCGGCTGATTGAATATACGCGTGTTTAAATGGGGTATTCTGGTAAATTTTGCCATTTGCCACTGAATTCATGGCACAACCACCCGCCAAACAAAGATTAGGCAATGGATATTGTTGATATAAAGCATTTAATAAATGAAAAAAGGCTTTTTCATACATGGCTTGTACTGAACGGGCAATATCGTAATGGCGTTGGGTTAAGGCTTGCTCAGGTTTTCTTGCACCACCCAATAATTGTTCTAGTTTATCCGTCCATAAACGCCCGACTTTTGGCAAACCATTCTCCCATTCATAGTCCACTTTTTCTTTATGATGGCGAAAATAATCTAAGTTTAAACGAAAATGACCATTCGCTTCTAACGATACAATTTCCTGCATTTCTGCCATGACTGTCAGCTCACCATAAGGTGCTAAACCCATGACTTTATATTCATCGCCATAATTTGAAAATCCCAAATATTGCGTTAAGGCTTGATAAAAAATACCTAAAGAATGGGGAAAATAAATTTTATCATCGACAGTGATTTTAGTTTGATGTCCTATCCCCCAAGCCATACTAGCAAAATCACCAAAGCCATCCACAGAAACGACCACTGCTTGCGAAAAATTTGACACATAAAAAGCCGAAGCTAAGTGAGCGAAATGATGTTCAATATGATGAATTTGTCCTTGAAAACTTTGATTTGGAAAGGACTGTTGTAATTGTTCTTCTAAACTTAACCAGTCTTTAGCATTTTTTAAACGCGCTAATAATAAATGTACATCAGGACGTTTTCTTAAGGTAAAACTTAATTTTTTCCATAAATTCGCTTTAGGATTACGATTAATGGCAATATGATCGACCTTGGATAAATCGATATTAAGTTCAGCTAAACAATACTCAATTGCTAACTGGGGAAAACCTGCCCAATGTTTAATACGACGAAAGCGTTCTTCTTCCGCCGCTGCGATTAATTCCCCCTCTTTCACAATACAAGCAGAAGAATCACCATGATAGGCATTAATTCCCAAAATAATCATACTCGTTCCATTGACCTTTGAAATATTAAATCGTTATTAAAGTTATAAACTCGCTATGGCTTGCTGATACACTTGTTGATGTGTCTTAGCACAAATAGCAATATCATATTTCGCAACGGCTTGTTTTCTAGCCTCTGATCCCATCGTTTGGCGTAAATTTTCGTCTTTTAATAAGAGTTGATAAGCTGTAAGCATTGCGGCTATATCTAATGCTGGGACGACTAAGCCAGTTTTTGAATCAATCACAACTTCCGCAATCGAACCAACATCGGTTGCAACCACTGGCAAGGCACAAGCCATTGCTTCTAAAATTGCCGTAGGTACACCTTCAGAACGTGGCACAGAGGTTAAGGTAAAAATATCGAATGCAGGTAATCGTTCATAAACGCTATGTTGAGGATCAATAATTTGTAAGCGTTTATTTTCTAATAGCCCTAATTTTTCTGCCTGCTGATGTAACCCTTGTTCGTAACTGGATTGGCTTGCCATTTGCCCCCCTAAAATACACACATATAATTGGGGAAACGCAGATTTTAATCGAGCAAAGGCTTGAATTAAATATTCATGCCCTTTTTGTGGCGTTAAATTACCGACCGTACCAATAACGATAGCATCTTGTGGTAAATGCAATGCTGCTCTCGCTTGTGATTTGGCTTTGGCATCATAACGAAAGGCTTGGGTATCAACTGGTGGAAAAAATGGCACTAAATTTTTGCCAAAACTCATTGCCTGAGGATGGACTTTTGCCACTTCCAGCCCAGTACTCATCACGACTGTTGCCAAACGTTTGACTAATTGCATTAACATCCAGCGTAATATCATTGGTGGACGAGTATCTAATAATTGCCAAACCACAGGTTTATGTTCTAATCTTGCCGCAATGGCAGCATGAGGATTCACTAAACCATTAATTTGCACTAAATCAATCTCATATGCTTGAATTAAACGGCGAATAGACTGAATTTCGGGCCATAACTGCCACCAAAATTGCCATTGTAGTTTAACATCAACTTTTGCTCGCAAGCGATGCAAGGGCAAAGTTAAAACATTAATCCCTTGTGCCTGCAAACGTAATTTAGCATTGCCTTTCTCATCAGGTAATAACACCCACGTTTCAATTCCTTGCTGTCTTAGTCTTGGAATTAAACGACTATTACGATTATGCGGTCCACCAAAATAAGGATAATGAATTACAGATAATACTTTCATCATTACTGGCTAAGAATCACTGCTTTGTTGCTGTAATTGTGCCTGATCTAAATTCGCAAACCATTGCCAAGTTTGCTGTAAGCCTTGATATAGTTCAACGCTAGGCTTAAACCCTAAGATGGCTTTGGCTTGATCATACCTTGCAAAATTTCTATCCACTTCGCCTGCCCGTGCTGGTTTAAATTCGATGGGATGATCAGGTTTGTTGGCAATGGTTTTTAACATCTCTGCTAAAGCCTTAATCGTTGTTTCACCATTGGACGCTAAATGTAATACCGTATGAGCTTGTGCAAATTGCGTATCCACGGCTTGGGCAATCCCTTGACATAAATCCGTTACGGCTAAAAAATCCCTAGACGCAGAGCCATCGCCATAAATAGTCATTAGTTTATCCGTTAATAAGGCTTTAATAAATACAGTAACCGCCCCTTTTTTATGGGCACTATATTTACCATAAACATTCGCAAAACGTAAACAAACGGTTTCAAAGTCATAAGAAGCACTAAAGGCACTGCAATAGGCTTCAATAGATAATTTACTGGCACCATAAGGTGAAATAGGTTTTGGTAAGGATAATTCATTCACAGGTGGGGTGGCATTCCCAATTAATGCCCCACCTGTGGAGGCAAATACAAAACGCTTAACCTTAGCTTTAACACAGGCTTGCATTAAATTCACTGTTCCCATGACATTAATCGAAAAATTTTCCATAGGATCCGCCACAGACTCTACCACAGAACCATAAGCGGCTAAATGAATAACAGTGTCTATATTTTGTAGGACTTGGCTAACAACATCAGTATCACGAATATCACCTTGAACAAATTCAAAATCTAAACCTTGTAAATAATCTAAATTGCCTCGCGATAAGTTATCTAATACACGAACAGCATGTTTTTGGGTTAATATTGCTAATAAATTAGCACCAATAAACCCACATCCACCTGTGACTAAAATCATGTTTTATCCTCAAGATTTTGTTGAAATATATTATTTAATTATTTACGCCATTTTGATTTCGGTAAAATCTTACTATTATCACAACGATAAGCATATTTTTTAGCAATATCTTTCACCTCTTCTAATAAGCCTTGACTTAAAGTCGTTGGATTTAAACCCAAGGCCAAAAACTTTTCATTAGAGACTTCTAACTCATTTTCTGCTACTTCTAATCTCGGATTTTCAATAGTTTGAATATTAATACCCGTCATATCTGAGACCAATTTTGCTAAATCTCTGACTTTGTGAGTTTCCGTAACTTGATTAAAAATATGCACAGGATCACCAGAATTAGGGGAATTTAATAATGCTAATTCAATACAACGCACCGTATCTCTAATATGAATAAACGCCCGTGTCTGACCACCTGTACCATAGACTGTTAATGGATATTCAATGGCAGCTTGCATTAAAAAGCGATTTAATACCGTGCCATAATCCCCATCATAATCAAAACGATTAATCAATCGTTCGTCTAATAACGTTTCATCCGTATTCGTTCCCCATACCACGCCTTGGTGTAAATCCGTTACTCTTACTTGATCATTTTTGTTATAAAACTGAAAAAATAGGGCATCTTGGGTTTTAGTCATATGATAAATACTGCCCGGACTGGCAGGATACAAAATCCGACTCTCAATATGCTGACCATTATCATCAGGAATTTTAACATCTAAATAACCTTCAGGAATTTTTAAACCGTGTGAGGTATAACCATAAACGCCCATTGTGCCTAAATGTACGACATGAATATCTAATCCAGATTCCACAATGGCACATAATACATTATGGGTAGCATTTAAATTATTATCGACCGTATAAATTTTATGCCTAGGCGATTTCATAGAATACGGTGCCGCACGCTGTTCCGCAAAATGCACGACAGCATCGGGTTGCTGATTGCGAAATAAATCCAATAGTCTTAAATACTCTTTCGCAATATCCATTAATTCAAAATGGATGGTTTTTTGGGTTAATTGTTGCCAAATAGCTAAGCGAATGCCCATTGGCTGAATAGGTGTCAAAGATTCACATTCCAATTCATTATCAATATGACGTCTGGATAAATTATCTAAGATTGTAATGTCATGTCCTTGTCGTGATAAATGTAAAGCAGTTGGCCAACCACAAAAGCCATCGCCCCCTAAAATAAACACTTTCATACTGATTTTGCCTCTCTTGCCAATGGTTTTTTTGACATTTTATAAAAAAACCACCACACCCATACTGGAAATAATGTAAACAACATAAATTTAAAAATACTAATATTACCATCTCGATAAAGCTGTATCGTTAATGGTAACGCTAAAATATATAACAATACTCTAAATACGTTATCTTGGTTTTGCCAAAACCAACGATGAAATCGCCCTAATAAAAACCCAACAATCGCCACAGTAATAAACACACCAAACCATCCACCACTCATCCAACCATCCCCTACTAACGAGACAGTACGTCCTGCAAAATTACCATATTCATTCAAACTAAAAAATTGAATCGGCGAACCAACAGGCTTATCTTTCCATAAAATTCTAGGAATGGGTTCGGTCAATAGTTTCAAGTACTGAGTACCATAAGTAAAAGTATAGGTTTCTTCAGGAACAACACTGACGACATAGGCTAAATAATCAAAATTGGCAAAATCAGCCGTATCTAATTTTTCTGCCCATGTTCGTTGTTCCAACCATTTTTCAGTCATTTCATAACCTAAAATTGTATTTTTTAACGCATAGCGATAATCACCTAATACCGAAAACCAAAGTAGGAGTATAGGCAAGAAAAATACCAATGTTTTTATTTTCAACCATTTTCTGCCATGTATCCATAAAAATAGTAATAATAAAGATAGTAAAATTACCACTAGTGTCCAACGGGCATGCCCCATATAAGTACGATAGAAAGCGTATAATAATAATGGCCAATAGGACCACCATCGAAATCGAGCAAAAATAATAAATAACAAACTAAGCGGTCCTAACAAATTTCTAGCATGGGCAAAATAAGCGGTTGTATTAGTAAAAATGGCATGACCATCAACTATTGTCATTTGCACATTACCTTCACCATGCAAATTAGCACCACCAATGGTGTAAATTGCTGAAAATAAGCCAAAACTTCCTAACAAAACAAAAACCAACTTCAAAGTTGATGTCGCCATAGGATCCAACGCTAAAACACTCAAACGCTGAGGCATAGTCATTGATTGGTAATCGTTTCGTTCCCAACCTGAATACAAACAAAACCCAAAAAATACCACTAAACCAAAGGAACTGACCAGCAAAGTATGCAAAAACTGGGTTTGATCAGGAAAAAATCCCATATACAACCATAAACGCTCAAATTCAGCAAAATGCACTAAAGTAGGTCGGATCACAAATACCAAGCCATGAAATACTAAATACCAAGTAATAGGGTGAAATAATGACGCTTGACTTGAACCCAAAAATAACACACACAACAAAACCCAAAGCAGTACTTGTAATAATAAACTCAATTCAATCATAACAACTATCCGCTACCACCCACTTCAGGTGCATTCGCTTTTAAGCTCAGTAAATAAAGATAAAGTTGAATCCAAATACTATTTTTTGCTTTATTCTGAATCGCCGTCGTTGCTGCGTCAATTAATGCCTTAGAAAACCGATTCAAATCCCAATTTTTTATCCGTTGTTGACTATAATGCCCCATAATTTTGGCATTATTCCCATCATTGGCAATAAAATCTAAGGCTTGTAATAGTGAATCAATATTATGAGGATCAAATATCATGCCGTTTTTCGTGTGAGATACTAAATCTTTCGCACAACCACAAGCCTGTGAAACAATCACTGGCAAACCCGATGCCATTGCTTCATTAACGACTAAGCCCCATTGTTCGATCAGACTAGGTAACACAAATGCGAATGCTAAACCATAAATTTCCGCTAATTCATTGAGTTGCCGAAATCCTAATAAATAAATATTTTCTAGTTGATGAATGGCAATAAAGGTTTCTAATGGCTGACGTTGTGAACCATCCCCTGCTATCACTAAACTAATCTCAGAACGGTAAGACTGAAATTGTCGAAATGCTTCTAACAAAAACAACAAATTTTTTTTCGGCTCAAAGCGAGCACAACAGAAAAAATACTGTTTAGGTAAACCATATTTTGCCCGAATTTTATCCGCATTCGCTTGTGCGAGTTGTGCCTGTTTAGCAAAAAATTGATTATCGACCACATCATACCCCATATAAATTCGGCGGTCATCTAAGCCTAAACCTACGAGATAATCACGACTATCACACCCTGCGACTAAACCAGCACCAAATAGCCTTACAACTTTAGCTTTCAAATATTCTTTTAATTTATGTCGCTTGCGATCAAAGGCATTATTATCAGATAACACTATAGCTGCCTTGTTATTTTTTAGACACCAAGATAACGCTACCAAGGCATAATTAAATGCGTACCCAGGGATTGCTACCACATCAGGATTATGTTTATCTAAACATGGTATTAACGCCTTACGAATTTTTTTAGGTGCAATAGTATTGACGGCTTGCTCAAACACAAGCTCATAAGCAATATTTTGAGAATTTTGCTGTAATTCCCAAGCATATTTATTGTCTAACTGCCCCATTTCAATGGCTAAAATATTCGCACATTTCGCAACGGCATTGATTCTCGCCCAGTGATAAGGGCCAAAGCGATTCCAAATAATTGCAATTTTAGATTCCTCAGCCATCAATCGCGTAACCTTCAGCAAGTGCATATTCGGATAATTCTTGTTTCAATACCATAATTTGCTCAGGGTTTAATAACTTCCATTTATCAAAATTAGAGTGAAATCCTGTTATCCCCCGAACAATGGGATCCTCAATACCATAATTATGCTCAAATTTATGGTACTCTAACACCTGTTCATCCCAAGGCTCATTTAAATAATGAAACACTGACTGCAAAATAAAACTAGGATTCGCAATGAGGTCTTCATAACGAATCGCAATATAGTTGTTATTATTTGCCACAAAATCCAACATAATTTTGTATTGTTGTTTAACATATAAGGCATTGTTGAGTAACAAATCTTCGGCATAATGACCAAAACGCCAATCCCGTTGATAAATTGAATATACAATATCAAAAGGATGACGAAATAGTAAAACAAACTGTGCCTGTCCTGAAAACATATCCGTAATTTGATTAATATATTCCACATATTGTGGCGTTTTATCTGCCCAACGTGGTTTTTGTTGGCTAATACGATAAGCCTCATGATAGCGAGTTGCCCATTCCACTAATTGCTGTTTTGCTTGTTCTTTATCCTCAATACCAAAACTGGCTAAACCTGAATAAACATGAGGGTCTTGGCTCATTTGAAAAAAATAACTTAAAAACAAACTTTCCGGTGGGCAAGCAATATTCGGATGCGAATTAATAATACGACGCAATAAACTCGTCCCCGAACGATGAATGCCAATAATAAAAATAGGATGTTGACAATAGTCAATCTCAGACTGAATGATAAGCTGTTGTTGTAAAATCGTTTTAGGACGAGAAATATAGGATTTTAATCGCATCCAAAAATGTTTTAAACGTTTCATTCAAATTCCCTTTATAAACACGATTGGTATAATGTTTGCAGTTGTTTCGCATAGTCTTGCCAATTAGGGAATTTAAGCTCAAATTTTCCCCAAGATTGTTGCATGGCTTGCAAAATGGCTTGTTCTAATTCTGCGACTGAAAAAGCAGAAACTAGATAACCATTTTCACCATTAATAATCACATCTTCTGCTCCTGAATTTTTGGTAGTAACAACAGGAACATTGATTGCTAATGCTTCAGTAATAACAACAGAAAAACCCTCTTCTAATGTTGGCAAAACGAATAAATCAAACTGACTCATAAAATCTAGAATTTTATCATTGTCAACATGGGCAATATGATCAAAATATTGATCCAATTGTTTGGATTTAAGTACTTGCATATATTGTTTATCTTTATTACCCACTAATACCAACTCAATTTCTATGTTTTGTTGCTTTAAATTTTTAATAGCTTCAATTAAATATCGTTGCCCTTTTCTAAAAGTAATAGTCGCCACACAAAGCACCCGAAATCGCTTGTTTACCTTTTTAGGTTTCGCCTGTGATAAAGTTTTAGGTATTTCAATACCATAAGGGATAGTAACTAATTTTGATTCAGGAAATCCCATTGCCAAAAAAGAGCGGGTTACAAAACTAGACGCACTTAAAATCAAATCTACCGCTTCAAACTCTTGTTGCATTCTCGCAACAATTTTAGCAGGATATTGATATGTCAAACCAAAGGTTTGAAATTCTTGGTTTAAAATCTGTTGTTGTTGTTGTGGATGAGTATTCACCGCTTCGCCAATAACAAATTTCCCTTGGCTTTGGTATTTTTTAATCACATTTAAGCTATTACCATGAATCATAACGTGTAATAAATCTGCTTTAACTGAATTAGTTAAGACTTGTTGTTCCCACAAGCGATGTAGTCCAATAATAATTTTCTCTTCCTGCCAGCCTGATAATATACGTTTGTCAAAATACATCAAATATTCTTTAAGAAAATAATTTTTGATATAAGTTTTAGAAAGACCAAAATCAAACCCAAGCTTATAGGAACAATAAAATCGGTGTAAAATCGACTGCTGTGCTAAATACCTCAAATATTTGTGGTAATGAAAACGTCCACAAGTGGCAATATCAATTTTAATTGTCATACGATTTAAACCTTCTTCCTCCAACCTTGTCGCAACCGCAATCCTAAATTTTGACTATAGTGTTGTTCTCCGGGGGTCAACCAAAAATAATAACTCGTTATACCCACCAGCAACATTATCAAGGGCAACGCCAGTAACCATGCCAGCCAATTCGTTTCAGTAAATAGTAGTGCAAACCAAGCATAAAACAAACCATAAGTCATTCCCCCTATTACACTGCCTTTTAAGCCAATTTGTTCAATCAAAGGTAATAATGGTTGCCGAATTAACTGAAAAGCCGATTTTACTAACCAAGCACGACAAACTATATCGGCGAATAATACGCCATAGACCATGCCTGCCATTCCCCAAATTGTTGCCAAATGATAGGCTAACACTAATCCACATAAGGTCGAAAACAAGGTATAAATTGATAATTGTTGATGTTGATTTGTTGCAAGCAAACCAACTGTCATCGTATTAAACAAGGTTAAATACAGCGTATAAATCAATAGGGCATCCATTAAATTTGCATTATAGTAAACGAAACCATGCGTCCAAATTCTCACCACATCTTCCGCAATAAAATGTAACCAAATGCCTAAGCACAAAGTTAAAAATAACAAGCCTTTTAGGGCTAAAAACTGAATTTGTTGTAATTTTTGATAATTACCTTGAACTTCAATCACAGTAAAGGCTGGCCATAATACCGCATTGAAACTATTCACGACTTGTAATAATAAATTGCTTAATAAGCGTAAGGCATTAAATATCACCACACTTTTTGCCCCAAGCGCCACCCCAACTAGTAACGTCATTCCTTGCATAGAAAAACCATTGGCTAATTGCAATAAAAAGAAGGATAAACTGGGAAACAAAAATGACCAAGCCAATACTGAATCACGTTGTTGTAAGCCAAAATGAATGTGCGGATAATGTTTATGTAAGTTGCCTAAAATATAGCCAATGGTTAATAAAAATGGCAATAATTGCACTAATGCGAGCAATATAGGTTCAACACTTGCCCATACCACTACAGCCGTTACACCAAAAAACAATAAACGCTGAATTAAAAATAATAATTGGGTATAAAAAAAATTCCCCACCGTGCGATATAAGCCTCGTAACAAACGCTGATAAATGCTTAAAATAATCTGTAAACTTAATAATAAGCCTAAAATTATGGCATCTTGATGACTGTGAATTAGCATTAAAAACCATTGATCCAATGGCAAACAAACAGATAACAAGCCTAAACTCATCAAAATTCCCAAACAAATGATTAAACTGACAAATAATGCGGTATGTAATACTTGAATATAATCTTGCCATTGATTTTTAGTGGCATCTTGGGTTAAACGGTTAATCACATACGCCGACAAACCAAAATCCATGCTCGTCAAATACCCGACTAAAGCATAAATCATTAACCATTCGCCATAAACCTGATCTCCCCAATACTTTAAAAACCAAGGCAGTAGTAAAAATCCGCCCACTAAATTCACAAATTTAATCAAAAAATTTAGTGATAAGTTATAAATAAAAGTGCTAAGATTCATGCCATAAACAACTGACTATATTATTTCACAAATTGCTTTAAATCTTATTAACAACTTGTTAATAAAATAAATAACATTCATAGTCTGAATATCTTGCATATGTTTATTGGCTTGTTGCTGTTATTATTTTGGCTACCATTACCCTTAGGTAGCAATCGTCCTTGGGCATGGGGAATCATGGAACTATGGTCATTTAGTTTACTATTCATTTGGCTTTGGCAATACCTACGAGCAAACGTAACGATAACGCCCACTTTTATTGCGGCCAAACCCATTTTGTTATGTTTTGGGTGTTGGTGCTTATATCTAGGCATTCAGTGTCTGCCTTTGCCTTATGAATGGGTGGCAATCATTGCACCACCCATTGCCAATTTTTATCAACTTGCCTACCAAACTACGCCCAATTATATCCCTCTCACACTCGATCAGTACGCTAGTTTTGATGCCTTTTTACAAACTATGAGTTATTTTAGTTTATTTGTCTTGGTTTTGCTATTAGTGGATACTCACAAAAAACTTTATTTACTGGCATTAGTGATGTTTTATAGCGCCGTATTTCAAGCGGTTTATGGTAGTTTTATGACTTTATCAGGTTTGGAGTATAGTTTTTTTATTAAAAAACAATATTATCTTGAGGTAGCAACGGGTACCTTTGTCAATCGCAACCATTTAGCAGCTTATTTAGAAATGGGTTTAGCCATTGGCTTAGGGTTGTTTTTAAGCCAATTTGATGGCTATCAACGCAAAAAATCTAGTTGGCGAGAACGGTTGAAATCAATTATTGATATGATTCTCGGCAGAAAACTACAATTTCGTTTCGCTTTATTAATCCTAGTTATCGCTTTAATTCTCACTCGTTCTCGCATGGGAAATACCGCATTTGTACTCAGTTTAGTCATTAGCTTAAGCCTATATGCTTGGTATCACCATTCTTATACCCAAAAAAAATTCATTGGCTTTTTATTACTTAGCTTTTTATTGTTGGATTTATTGTTAATTGGCAATATATTTGGCATTGAGCAAGTTGCCGAAAGAATGCAACAAACCAATTTACTGCAAGAACACCGAGATGAAGTCAATCAATATACCCTAAAAATATGGTTAGATTACTGGTGGACAGGCTCGGGCATTGGGAGCTTTTATATCGTATTTCCCTCCTATCAAGGGTTAGAAATTACCAAATTTTATGATCATGCCCATAATGATTATTTAGAATTTGCCAGTGAAACGGGCATTATTGGGATTAGCTTACTTAGCATTATTGTATTATCAACCCTAAAAACTGCTATTATGGCACTAAAAACACGTCATCATCCCTTGTTTAAAGCAATCGCTTTCAGTGCACTAATGGCAATTATTGCCATTTTAATTCATAGCACAGTTGACTTTAATCTACACATTCCCGCAAACGCCACTACTTTTATTGTTTGTTTCGCTATGGCATGGATTAGTGCTTACTTACCTAGTCAGCGTTATCAAAAATCATAAAAATCATTTAAAATAAAAATTCTTTGCTATCTTTAAACAATATTCGATAATATAAAGGATCAAACTAGCAAGAGTTGTTTCATGAGTATTAATAATATTGCCATTCGCCCATTATCATGGGTGAAAAACCGTTTAGTCAAAACAGGTCGTTATCCTTATAAAGTTCCTTTAGGCTTATTTAAAGGTTTAACACTAAATTTAGACTTACGTCATCAAACTCAAGTTTATTTGGGTTTGTGGGAACAAGAAACCTATGCTTCTATTCGTAAAGCAACAAAAAATTGTGCTTGGATGATAGATATTGGTGCAGGCAAAGGCGAACTTTGTGTTTATTTTCTTAAACATTCTGATGCTCAACAAATTTTTGCTTTTGAACCACAGGCAGGTGAAATTAGCATTATGAAACACAATCTGGAATTAAACCAAGAAATTGACTCTAACCGAATGATTATTTTAGATAAATTTGTTGGCACTGAAAGCAATAATCACTATCAAAAACTTGATGAGTTAGGGATTGATCGTTCACAAACAGGATTTATTAAAATCGATGTTGATGGTTATGAACTAGACGTATTAAAAAGTAGTGAAGCCTTGTTTAAGGAAGCTAATGTAAGACTATTACTAGAAACTCACTCAATTGAATTGGAACAAGATTGTACCCAATGGTTAGAACAACAAGGTTATCAGTATGACATTATCTATAACGCTTGGTGGCGAATGATTGTTCCTGAACGTCGCCCTGTTGCTCATAATCGCTGGTTGTATGCAACAAAGGTCAGCTAAATGACCATAATGTCAAAATTAAATTGGCTAAAATTCTTATGGTCACATCCGCTAAACCAAAAACAAAAAATACAAGCATTAAAACGTGCGATTCGTTGGCAAGTTGGTAGCCGATTGTTAGCAACGGAAGTAATTTATCCTTGGATTAATCAGGCTAAGTTCATTGTAAAACGAGGTGAAACTGGCTTAACTGGTAATATTTACACAGGACTACATGAATTTGCGGATATGGCTTATTTGCTACATGTATTACAGCCCAATGATTTATTTATTGATGTTGGTGCGAATGCGGGCTCTTACAGCATGCTTGCAGGCGCAGTTGCCCAATCTCAAGTCATTAGTTTTGAACCCATACCGAACAGTTATTCTCGATTAGTTAATAATATTAAAATTAATCATATAGAAAGTATGGTCAAATGTTTTAATCAAGGGGTTGCTGATAAAATTGGCCAACTAAACTTTACCCAAAACCAAGATACCAAAAACCATGCTGTCTTAGATGAAACTAACTCAACAGATACCATTACAGTTGAAGTTTCAACCTTGGACAGCCTGATCAAAAACCATTCGCCTAATTTAATCAAAATTGATGTAGAAGGTTATGAAACACCTGTGTTACAAGGTGCCAAACAAATACTACAACAGCCAAAGTTACATTCCATTATTTTAGAGCTGAACGGCAGTGGCAATCACTATGGTTTTGATGAAGCCAAGATATTACAAATGTTATTAGACTATGGTTTTCAAACCTATACTTATGATCCCTTCACTCGCAACTTAAAAAACCTACATGGCAAAAATTTGCATGATGGTAATACCCTATTTATTCGCAATAAAACGCAAGTATGTCAGTATTTAGCCCAAGCACCAAAAATTTCGATTTTCAACCAAACTTTTTAATTTAATCACACTTATGTTTATTACTGATACCCTTATTTATGTACAGCTTCATAAAACTGGTGGAATGCATATTAACCGAATGTTAGCTGAAGTTTTAGGTGGCAAACAACAAGATTACCATAATCTTCCTGACTTAAATCAATACCCCAAAGATCAAATTTTTATTGCTTCCATTCGTAATCCTTGGGAATGGTATGTTTCCTTATGGGCTTATGGTTGTGATCGCAAAGGAGGGCTTTATTTTAGAACCACCCAACCAAAATGGTCAATCCACGGTCATGAATTCAAAAGACGCTTATGGGATGCATTATTATCCGTCAGCCGAGAGCCCTTTCGAGATCCCACCCCTTGGCAACAAAGCTATACTCATGCCGATGATGCCATTGCTTTTCGTACTTGGTTACAACTCATGTTAAGCAATCCTAAAACTCGTTATGATATTGGTGAAGGTTATGCTATGTCACCGATTAGTCAATTTGCGGGCTTATACACTCATCGCTATATTTATATGTTTTGTAAAGATAGTGTGAAACATTTACATAATAAAAACTTATTAACTCGTTTTAATGCCCTAAAAGATTTTGAGCAACATTATAACTATATCAATTATTTTATTCGCAATGAAAACCTAGCCCATGATCTTATCCAAACGTTACAACAATGTAATATTTCACTGACGCAAGCCCAACAACAAATCATTTTACAAGCCAATAAAACCAATACCTCCTCCAGAAAACATGCTATGGATTATTATTATGATGATCAAAGCCTAGCACTCATTGCTGAGAAAGAACGTTTAATTATAGAAAAATTTAACTACCAAGCACCGAAACTTAGCGCATAAAAATTAGGAACCACTTATGTCATCTGATGCGGATATTCAAAAAGACTATTATGCCAAAACGGCTGATCAATATAATGAAATGCATGTACATGCGGAAGATGAACATTATTTTTCGGCCAGTTTTGTTTTAGGAATGTTAGATCATCTAAAAATCCAATCCATTCTTGATGTTGGCTCGGGTACTGGTAGAATGGTTGGTTTTATCCAACAACATCGACCTGAAATTAAAATCATCGGTATTGAACCTGTGGCTGAACTGCGTCAAATTGCTTATCAACAAGGCATTAGTGAGCAAATTTTAATCAACGGCAATGCCTTAAAACTTGACTTTGCCGATGCCAGCTTTGATTTAGTCTGTGAATTCGGTGTATTACACCATATAAAAACCCCAGAAATTGCGGTCGCCGAAATGTTACGAGTGGCAAAAACCGCTATTTTTATTTCTGATTCCAATAATTTTGGGCAAGGTTCAGCAACGGCCAAACTTATGAAACAAACCATTAATGCTTTCGGGCTATGGAAATTAGCAGATTGGATTAAAACCAAAGGCAAAGGCTATACCCTTACTCAAGGGGATGGTTTAGCTTATTCCTATTCAGTATTTAATAACTACCACCAAATCCAACGCCAATGCCAACAAATACACACTTTAAATATTGCAGGCAATGGTATTAATCCGTATCGTCATGCTCGTCATGTGGCATTGTTGGGGATTAAAAAATTTTGAACGAAATTCTAACTAGGCTTAGCGTCCAAAACCTAGCTTAATTAGATAACAGGAAAAAATCACAGGATACTAACTATTCGTATCCGCATTACTATCACCATTGGTAACAATAGTACACTCCCACTGCTTTAAATAGCCTTCCACAAAATCCAAAATTTGAGCATGTTGTGCTTTACCATTCCCTTCAAGAGTTATTGGCTCACCAAAAACAAAATGGGTGGACTTGCTCGGGTCAATTTTACCAAAATCAGGGAGGATTTTACCAATAGCCCAAGCATCGCTTTTTAAGGCAATGGGGATAATGGGGACCTGGGCTTTTTTAGCAATTTTAATCCCAATGGTATTAAATTTATTGCGATTAAAAGTATTCGTACGCTCACCTTGAGGAAAAATTAATACCGATACCCCTGAATTCAAACGCTCAATTGCCCCATCAAGCATGGCTTTAAAATCTTCTCTGGGATTTTCTTGGCTAACCGTAATCGGATTACAAGTGCCTAATATTTCGGAAAAAATAGGATAATCCATTAAGGATTTTTTGACAACAAAGGATAAATTCGTATAAGACTGAATCATACAAGGTAATAAAAAGGTTTCAAAAGTGCTCATATGATTAGCTAAAAATAAACAAGGGCCTGCTTCTGACTGTTGTTGTACATATTCAATGCCCTGAATATGCACTCTCAGCCCTGCTTTTTCAGCCGATTGTAAAATTCGGCAGGAACTTTGCCCCCAATCCGATTGGTCATAGTTACCACGTTTAATTTGCCACCAGCTACCCCAAAAAACCCCTGCGATGTTAGTATATAATACCCATCCCGGAAAAAATTTGGCTAAAAAACTGCCTTTGCCGTCTGGTGTTAAATAACCATTATCATTGCTTTTGTCATTGTTACTTAATATTTTTTCCAATGTTTGCCCCCTTAATCAAAAAAATAATGGTGATAACGTATTAATATTAACGCTGAAACATTCTCGGAATTGTCTGCGGTTTATTAGAACGCCGTTTTCTTTTGTTATAGGTCCATTTACCTAATAAGCGATTGATAAAACTTTGACGACGTAAAAATGGTAAGGCAGGAGAACGCCTTATTCCTAATGCCTCATGCAAACTTTGTAAACCTCTATGCCCTGGATCAATTTGTTTCCCTTTATCAATCGCCTGAATCACTCGCTTACGAAAATAACGGCCTTTCACCTCCATTTCAGCATAAGCTAAGACATAATAAACATCAGGATTTTGGGTTTCACCATCCGCAGCAGTACGACAAATCGATAAAGCACTTTTGTCGCCTAAATAAATTTTAGTCAAACCTGAGAATGAAATATAGGTTTTACGATAAGGGTCATTATTATCCGTTGGTCCTACTGCCTTATTAAAATAAGGTAATGCTCCTTGGAAATCGCCTTGTTTAAATTTTTCTAAACCTTGCTTAAAGGCATCACCATACTCGCCCATACCATATAAGATGGTAGAATGTTTCACCTATTGCTCCTTATTTATTGATGATCTCTAAACTAGAAATAGTAGCAGGAATTTGCTAAAAACCAAGTATCGTTTTTATCGGATAAAAATACGATTACAAAGAAAAAAGTGCCGCTTTTAAGAGACGTTGCGTATAAGGATGTTGAGGTTGGGAAAATAATTGTTGAGTTTCGCCCTGCTCCACAATTTGCCCCTGTTGCATGACCATCACTCTATGAGATATGGCATGAATAGTCTTTAAATCATGACTGATAAATAAATAACTCATGCCATGTTTTTGTTGTAGTTTTCGTAATAATGCTAATACTTGTTTTTGTATGGAAACATCTAAAGCACTGGTAGGCTCATCTAATACAATCAACTTAGGTTCTAAAATTAAAGCTCTGGCAATGGCAATCCGTTGCCGTTGCCCCCCTGAAAACTCGTGCGGATAACGATTTAATATTTCTTCATCTAAATCCACTTCTTGCAAAGTAGCAATCATCTTATCTCGCCGTTGGGCTTTGGTAAGTTGAGGTTCATGCACTTGCAAGCCTTCCCCAACAATTTGTTCAATAGTCATCCGTGGTGATAACGATGAATAGGGGTCTTGAAATACAATTTGAAAATTTCGGCGTAACGGTCGTAAGGCTTTATTTGATAGTTGATGCAAAGGCTGTTGTTCAAACATAATGTCGCCCTGGCAAGTTTGTAAGCGAATTAAACAACGACCTAAGGTTGATTTACCTGAGCCTGATTCACCTACAATCCCCAAAGTTTCACCTTTCGCAAGATGAATATCGACTTGTCTTACGGCATGAATTTCATCCACTGAACGCTGAAACCAACCCGATTTTAATTTAAAGCGACAGTCAATTTGAGTTGCTTGTAATAACTCAGCTTTAGGGCTTAAATCTTCTGAGCTTAATAAGCGTTGGGGTTGACTATTAAGTAAATGCTGGCTGTAGTCATGTTGGGGTTGAGCAAATAATTGTTGCACTGATGCCGTTTCAACTAACTCACCTTGTTTCATCACGCAAACACTATCCGCAAAATGTTTGACTAGATTTAAATCATGGGTAATCAACAAAATTGCCATATGAAATTCTTGTTGTAAATCTTGCAATAACTCAATAATTTGTGCCTGAATGGTTACATCTAAAGCCGTCGTTGGTTCATCCGCAATTAATAACTTAGGCTGACAGGCCAATGCCATGGCAATCATTACCCGTTGTCGTTGACCGCCTGATAACATATGAGGAAAACTATTAAAGCGTTTATCAGGTTTATCAATGCCTGTACGAGCTAATAATTCAATCATATGGGATTTGGCTTGGTGTTTATCCATGCCTTGATGCACAATCAATGGCTCAATTAACTGATTACCAATGGGATAAACTGGATTTAAGGATGTCATTGGTTCTTGAAAAATCATGGCAATTTGACTGCCACGAATTTCTCGTAACTGCTCGGGTGAGCTTTGTAATAAATTTTGTTGTTGAAAACAAATGCGACCAGAAGGATAACTCACATGTTTCGGTGGATGTAATTGCAAGATAGATAAAGCGGTTACACTTTTCCCTGAACCTGACTCACCGACTAATGCCAGTTTTTCGCCCGCATAAATATCAAAATCAATGCCTTTAATCACTTCAACAGATTGATTGGCATGAATACTAGAACTTTGAAAATTAACCCGTAAATCTTTGACAGATAATAAGGCAGGTTCATAGTCATTTTTTGGGATCAAATGCTTCACGAATGGCTTCACCAATAAAAATTAATAACACTAACGTCCCCACTAATACGATAAAAGTTGAAATGGATAACCACCATGCTTCAATATTTTCTTTACCTTGGGATAATAACTCACCTAAACTCGGCGTGCTAGGTGGCACACCTAAGCCCAAAAAATCCAAACTGGTTAACGCTAAAATTGCCCCACTAATACGAAAGGGCAAAAAAGTAATCACAGGCGTCATACAATTCGGCAATAAATGCCGTAAAATAATGGAATAATTACTGACACCTAAGGCTTTCGCTGCCATGACATAATCCATATTTCTAGCACGTAAAAATTCTGCTCTCACATAATCCGACAAACTCATCCAACCAAACAGTGATAATAAAACCAGTAATAATAAAATTGACGGTTCAAATAATGAAGCAAAAATAATTAATAAATATAATTCGGGCATGGACGACCAGACTTCAATAAAACGTTGAAATAATAAATCCGTGCGTCCGCCAAAATAGCCTTGAATAGCCCCTGCAAGAATACCCACCATAGTGCCGATTAAGGTTAAGGCAAAGGCAAATAACACGGAAATCCTAAAGCCATAAATCAAACGTGCTAACACATCACGTCCTGTATCATCGGTACCTAAATAGTTTTGTTCAGAGGGTGGCGCAGGATTAGGATGTTCTGACGTATAGTTAATGCTATCATAACTATAAGGATTTAAAGGATAAATCACCCAATTATCCCCCTGGGTTAATCGTTCTTGAATAAATTCATCAGTATAATCAGTTGCTGTATCAAAATCACCCCCAAAGGTAGTTTCAGGATAAGTGTTGACAATAGGAAAATAATATTGTTGTTGATAATAAACCACTAATGGCTGATCATTGCTAAGAATTTCTGCCAGTAGGCTTAAGATAAACAATAAGGAAAACAAGCATAAACTAAAATACCCACGTTTATGTTGTTTAAAACGTAACCAAGCACGTTGCCAAGGAGAAGCTATCATCTGGTTTCATCTATCCTTTGCTTAAGACATTGACGAAAATTGAATTCTAGGATCGATTAATACATAACTAATATCTGATAATAGTTTGGCAATCAAGCCTAACAAAGTAAACATATATAAAGTCCCCAATACCACAGGATAGTCTCGTTGTAATACCGAATGATAGGATAATAATCCTAAACCGTCTAATGAAAAAATCGTTTCAATCAATAAACTGCTACTAAAAAATGCCCCAATAAATGCCGCAGGAAAACCTGTTACTAAAGGAATCATCGCATTACGAAACACATGTTTATATAAAATCACATTTTCAGTTAGACCTTTGGTTTTTGCGGTTAATACATATTGTTTATTAATTTCTTCTAAAAAGCTATTTTTAGTTAACAAGGTCATTACGGCAAAACTGCTGACGACTGAGGCAATAATTGGCAAGGTCATATGCCAAAGATAATCTAAAATTTTATCAAACCAAGACAACTGTGCCCAATTATCCGACACAATCCCCCGCAAAGGAAACCAATCTAAAAAACTGCCACCCCCAAATAAGACCAATAAAGTAATTCCTAACACAAAACCCGGAATCGCATAGCCAACCAAAATAAGAGTGCTAGTCATCACATCAAAACGACTGCCATCTCGCACAGCTTTGGCAATTCCTAAAGGAATACAGCTTAAATAGACAATAAAAAACGTCCATAGTCCTAAACTAATAGACACAGGTAATTTAGAAATCACTAAGTCAATGACGGATTGATGATGATAATAACTTTCACCAAAATCAAACTGTAAATAACGCCATAACAGGGTAAAAAACCGTTCATAGGCAGGTTTATCAAAACCATATAAGGCTCGTAATTCATCTAAGCGTTCTTGATCCAATCCTGTTGCACCACGATATAAACCTTGCACGCCAGAACTGGCTTCCCCCCCTGCTTGGGATTTTTGTTGTAATTGGCTGACTAATTGTTCAACGGGTCCACCAGGGACAAACTGGGTTACCACAAATGTTACCAACATCACCCCAAATAAGGTTGGAATCATTAATAATAAGCGTTTAATAATATAGGCAAACATAAACTATTAGTATTTTAATTTTAATGCGTATCGTTTTCATATATAAATTCTAGTATTTAGCACTTTTATCCCACCAAGTCCGCAACATCCAAGAAGTCGCCTCATAATACAATGGCAATTGTTTAGGAAAACCAAATTTATTCCAATAGGCAATGCGATGCGTGCCAATATACCAATTTGGAATTAAGTAATCGCCATTAAGCAATACTCTATCCAAAGCATGTGTTGCCACAACGAGCTCTTGACGAGATTTTGCATAAACGACTTTATCAATTAGGGCATCGACGACAGGATTTTGAATGCCAATCAAGTTATCGGAACCTTCTTGGCTTGCCGCACTAGAATGAAATTTACTGATCAACTCATTACCAGGTGATTGTGATTGCCCAAAACGATGTACCACCATATCATAATCAAAGGTATCAATACGACGTTGATATAAAGCGGTATCAACGGTGCGATAATTCATAGTAATCCCCAGTTTTTTCAAATTTTTACGAAAGGGGGCTAAAATTCGTTCAAAACCTTTTTGAGCGAGTAAAAAATCAAATTCAAATACCTTGCCTTGGGCATTGCTTAATTTGCCATTTTTAACGTTCCAACCTGCTTGTTCTAATAACTTCTTGGCTTTTCTTAAATTTTTTCTCAGACTATTGGGTTTTTTGGTCGAAGGTGCTCGCCATACTTGGGTAAAAACCTTATCGGGTAATTGCGATTTAAATGGCATTAATAATGCGAATTCCTCCCCCTTAGGCAAGCCTGAACTCGCTAATTCACTATTACTAAAATAGCTATAACAGCGTGAGTATTGGCCATAAAATAATTGCCGATTTGACCATTCAAAATCAAAGGCTAAATTCAAAGCCTGACGTACCCGAATATCTTGAAACAATGCTTTTCTCAGATTAAAGATAAAGGCTTGCATTCCTGCATTATTCTGATGATTTAATTCAGTTTTAATAATTTTGCCTTGGTCATATTTTGGGCCCACATGATCTCTTGCCCAACGTTTGGAATGATTTTCTAAAAAAAAGTCAAATTCACCCGCACGAAATGCCTCTAAAGCAACCGTCAAATCTTTGTAATACACCACATTAACTTGCTGAAAATTAAACATGCCTTTTCTCACGGCGAAATCTTTGGCCCAATAATTAGGGTTATATTCATAAGTAATCGATTTACCTAAATCATATTTTTTAATTAAATACGGCCCACTGGCAATTGGGGCTTTATCAACAACTTTATCAAAATCATTAGTCCCAATCCATTGTCTTGAAAACACTGGCATGGTACCAATGATTAAATGTAATTCGGGATTGACTTTATTAAACTCAAATTGAATGGTTTCATTATCAATAACATTAGCCTGCTTTACATCTGCCCAATAAATTCGATATTGTGGATGTGCTTTTTGACTCATCAACTGGTCAAATGAAAATTTCACATCGTCAGCGGTTACGTTAGTGCCATCAGAAAATCTTGCTTTAGGATTGATATGAAAAGTCACAGATAAACCATCTTTCGCTAAACTCACCTCATCAGCTAATAAACCATATTGACTAAAAGGTTCGTCTAAACTTTGTTCCATTAATGATTCAAACATCAGTTCTGATAAACCAGAGGCAGACAAACCCTTTAACAAAAAGGGGTTTAAACTATCAAATGATCCAAAGCCATGAATGCTTACCTTGCCACCTTTAGGGGCATTAGGATTCACATAATCAAACGCCTGAAAACTATCGGCATATTTGGGTTGATAGCCTAATGCTATCGAATAAGATGCTTGTACTGTTGTAATAGAAAATATGTTAATTATCATCATTAAAATGATTTTTTTCATCGCAACCTCTTGCCTCAATGATAGGATTACCATATTATCATGCCCAGCGAACAAATAAAAATAATAAATTCCAAATTCCAAAGGAGGTTATCATGGGATTCTTAACAGGTAAACGTGCTTTAGTCGTAGGTGTTGCCAGCAATCGCTCTATTGCTTGGGGAATTGCCGATGCAATGCGCAGAGAAGGGGCAGAACTTGCTTTTACTTATCAAAATGAAAAACTAAAAAGTCGAGTAGAAAAGATGGCAGGAGAATGTGAGTCGGACATTATACTCCCCTGCGATGTCAGCAATGATGAGGAAATTGAAGCGGTATTTGAAGGCTTAGATAATTACTGGGATGCCTTAGATATTATCATACATTCCGTGGCATTTGCCCCTAAAGAAGAGTTAGAAGGTGATTATTTAGAACATGTGACTCGTCAAGGCTTTAACACTGCCCATGATATTAGTTCCTATAGTTTCACGGCCCTTGCCAAAGCAGGTAGGAATATGATGCAAGGTCGTCAAGGTTCATTATTAACTCTAAGTTATTTAGGTGCGAATCGTACCATTCCAAATTACAATGTTATGGGCGTTGCCAAAGCGAGTTTGGAAGCCAATGTTCGTTACATGGCACAAAGTTTAGGTCCTGAATCGATTCGAGTGAATGCCATTTCCGCAGGCCCGATCCGAACCTTAGCTGCCTCAGGCATTAGTGATTTTAAAAAGATGTTAAACTATGCAGAAGGTATTTCACCTTTAAGACGTAATGTTACCATTGAAGAAGTTGGCAATGCAGCAGCGTTTTTATGTTCAGACCTAGCATCTGGCATTACGGGTGAAGTTTTATATGTAGATAGTGGTTATCACATTGTGGGAATGGTTTAGCATTTCGCCGATTTTATGTTGCCTATGGCATATTGCATGCTTGCCATATTAAATCCTATGGCAAGCATGTAAAATTTACAAAAATTCAATTCTATTCTATTTAGTGAATAAATTCGTCTCACCTTGTATTCTCGCAATAATCACTGCGCCACAAGAATCACTAAATACATTAACACTAGTACGACACATATCCAAAATTCTATCGACGGCTAAAATCAAACCCACGGCTTCCAAAGGCAAACCAATCGCTGCTAAGATAATAGAAATCGCAACCAAACTTGCCGAAGGAATTCCTGCGACACCAATCGAGGTTAATAAGGCAATTAATACCACTGAAAATTGCTGGGCAACGCTTAAATCTAAACCATAGGCTTGTGCAATAAACATAGCTGCCACACATTCATATAAAGCAGTCCCATCCATATTAATAGTTGCCCCTAAAGGCAATACGAAACTGGTCGTTTGATTAGAGACACCGGCATTCTTCTCCACACATTCCATGGTAATAGGCAAGGTTGCCGAAGAGGAGCTGGTAGAAAATGCGGTTAATAAGGCGGGTGCCATTGCTTTGAAATGCAATAATGGATTAACTTTGGCAAATACTTTAAGCAATAAGGGCATGACGATTAATAAATGAATACCTAAAGCCAGCACAACTGTCATAAAAAACCATGCTAAGGGTCGAAATACGTCCAAGCCCGAAATCGCAATCACTTTAGCCACTAAGGAAAATACCCCAATGGGTGCAAACTTCATGACCCAATCAGTCATTAACATCATAATATCAAAAATGCCTTGCCAAAAGTTTTTTAAAGGCTCGCCTCGCTCTTTTTTAATCTGGGTCATAAAATACCCAAATAATAAACTAAAAAAGATCAAACCCAACATTTGACCTTCTGCGGCCGCTGCGACCACATTAACCGGTACTAAACGCAAGAAAATACCTGCGATATCACCTGCTCCTTTATCCTCAACTTTCGCAGTAATCTCATCAATATTTTCAGTTAAACCAATTTCTTCTTTTGCTCCAACGCCAGGTTGAATAACATTCACTAAAACCAAACCGATGGAAATCGCAATAAAACTGGTGGTCATGTAATATAATATCGTTTTACCACCTAAACGACCTAAGGCCGAAGAATCCCCAATGCCTGAAATCCCAACAATAATTGATGATACAATTAAAGGCACAATCAACATTTTTAAGGCATTTAAAAATAAAGTGCCAAAAAAACTATAAATATCCAGTAAATTGACGCCAAGAATAACCGTATGCTGTCCCGAGCTAATTCCTACAATCACCGCTAATACCAAGGCTAACACAATTTGCCAGTGTAATGGCAGACGCATTATTTTAGCGATCATAAAAAACTCCTTAGGTTATATTTAATGGATAGTTTATTTTATTTCTTGTTGATTGACTTGAATATCGGCTTGATTTTTAAAGCTGGTTACCATATTTTGCAAGTCTCGATGGGCTTGTTCTGCCTCTAGTTTTTGTTGTAATTGTACTTGATTTTCAAGGTCTGATTGATCAATTTTTGCTTCTTCTACTTGATTTAATTGGATCAATATAATATCACCTGAATCGAGTGTTACTTGAGCATAACTTGGCTTATCTTGCTGGGGTTTTTTCATCCGAAAAACTTTGCTTACTAAGGCAATGGGTAACTCAGTATTATCACGCTGAATCGATTGATCTCGGCTCAAGATCAAATGATGTTCAGTCGCAAATTTTTCAATATCCGCTTGTTTTTTAAAATCTTGGAACAATGTTTTGGCTTTTTCTGTGATTAATTCTTCCGCTTTTTGGCTTAATAATTGTTGCTCTATTTGTGGTTTGACTTGTTCTAAAGGTAAATCTTTGGCCTCTTGCTTTTCTTTCACTCGTAATACCATCAACCGATCAGGACTTAACTCAATAACGGTACTATTATTACCCTCAAGTAAGACATCATCAGAAAATGCCACTTGTAAAACTTTAGGGTCAGCAAACAGACCTTGTCCCCCTTGTTTCGTCAACCAATCAGAGCTTTGAATTTCCAAGCCTAAAGCCTCTGAAGCAACATCCAAATTGTCAGGATTTTCATAAGAAAGATCCGAGAGTTGTTGCGATTGATCATAAAATAATTGTTCCGCCGTATGCTTTCTTAATTCCCGAGTCAGTTGAAATTTAACCTCATCAAAACTTTTTGTGCTTGCAGCTTGAATTTCTAATAACTGAATAATATGAAAGCCATATTTAGTTTTGACTAAGTCAGTCATGTCATTAATATTTTTTAAACCAAAAACTGCTTGCTCAAACTCAGCAACCATCATACCCTTGGCAATAAAACCTAAATCACCACCTAGGGATGCTGACGTCACATCATCTGAAAACTGCTTCGACAAAGTCGCAAAATTTTCCCCTTGTTTTAAACGCTGTAAAATTTTTTCAGCTTTTGCTTTTGCCTCAGAAACTTGTTTTTGATCATCTTGATCATCAACTTGGATTAAAATATGTCTGACTTTTCGTTGTTCATCAACAAAATACTGCCCTGCCTCTTTACGCTCTTGATAAAGCTGTTCTAATTTCGCTTGCTCAGGCACCACACGACTCGCCACGGAATCGAAAGTCAATAATACATACTCTAATTTCACTTGCATGGCTTGCTGATATTGATGCTTATTGTCATTATAATACTGAGCAATTTCATCATCACTTACCTCAACGTCTGATAAAAAATCCTCTAAATCAATGGTAACATAATCAAAACGACGAGTTTGTCGTTTTAATGCTAAAAAATGCATAAGTTCCTTTTTAGTGATAAAACTGCTTAATTTCACCCCTGAACGTAATTGATCACTTTGTAATGCCTGCCGAATCTTAAACTCAAAGGTTTTTGTCGGCATTCCCTGCATTCGTAAATGTTGTTGATACTTTTCCTTATCAAATTGCCCCTCTGTCTGGAATGCAGCAACGGCTTGAATCGCATCAATGACTTGCTGATCACCAATGCGGTATCCCAAATCATAACTTTTATCGAAAATGATCTTATCCTTAAT
>JALWTS010000044.1 GCA_027077805.1 Gammaproteobacteria bacterium | reverse complement strand
ATATAATGTATTGCGTAATGCCTTGCCATTAGCCATTATTTTGGATTTGGAATTTTTTTTACAACAGCCACAATATCAAAAATTTGTACAACAACTGAAACAACAGTTTCGGGAACGAATGGCAATTATTTTTTTATCATCCCAAGCCCAAGTGCAATCCCATTTAGATGCGATTCGTTTGGGTGCGGATGTTTGTTTTAATGCTTCTGTCAATCCAAGTGATATCAATGAATTTTTAAATAAGCACCAACAAAAATTACATGCTTCATTGTATAAAGTATTAGTGGTTGATGATGATAAAGTACAAGCAGCATTAAACCGTAGTATCTTACAAAAATCAGGAATTATTGTGCAAGATACTAGCGATCCTTTGCAAACAATCGCAATATTAGAAACATTTGTACCCGATTTAGTATTGCTTGATTTACATATGCCTAAAGCCAGCGGTTTAGAACTGGCTATTTTAATTCGCCAACGTAAAGAATGGTTACATTTACCGATTATATTTTTATCAGGTGAAACCGATATTCAACAACAACATAATGCGATTTATATGGGAGCCGATGATTTTCTATTAAAACCATTTGATCCTAAACATCTTATTACTTTAGTAAAAAATAGAATTTCACGGGCTAGATTAATGAAACAACGTTTGTACAGCAGTCAAACGGGTGATCAACAGGATTTTATTTCCCAGCAAGAAGTTGTTTTAGATGAGATCAATCAAGCCATTAGTCAGGCTCATAGTGGTGAAAAGTTGTATGGCATTATGTTATTTGGTTTAGATTATGGTTTAAATTTAAGAGAAAAACTGACGATTTCGGAATACAATTATTTTATTCAATTATTTTTTCAACAATTTAAGCAATTGTTTGCTGATGACAAAGTGTTGCTTTATTATGATGTAGTCGTAGTAATTAGTGGACAGCCCACATTGAATATGATTCAAACATTAGGAAACAAGGCGATCACTGCTATTGCGAAACATATGTTTAAAACGCAAAATCATTCCTTATTTGCAACCGTAAGTGCTGGAATGGCAGTGATAAATGAGGAAACTCGATCCGCAGCAACTGTGTTAAAACAAACAGAACAATCATTACAACAAGCGTGTCGTTCAGGCAAACGTCAATTAGTCGTTCATCAATTAGCGAGTCAGCCTCAAGCGAAACAAGTACAACAACAACGCCAAATACAATATTTACGTCATGCAATGGCACAAAATTTAATAACAGTATTATACCAATCAATTATGTCATTGAAAGATACGGAACAAGAAAACTATCAAATTTGTTTGGAATTATATGATAAGGATAAACAAAAATTAAATTTATATACTATGGCAAAGCAGTACCAACTATTATTCCAATTAGAGGAATGGATGATAAATTTTGTGATTGATATGATAGCTAAGGCTTATCACCATGAGCATAAAACACTGCATTGTTTTTTACCCATTTCCTTAGATACCCTATACCATATCGAATGTTTAGAAAAAATTGCCGAAAAATTAAACAAAGCGAAATTGCCTGAACACTCGTTAGTTTTTATATTTCATGCTCATGATATTGAAACCCATTTAACCGAAGCTAAGGAATTTTTAAATAATTTACAAAGTTTGAATATTGATTCTGGTTTGTATCACTTTGGCAAAAATACGTCTTTTCTGATTTTAAAACACTTATCTATAAATTATGTGATGACAGAAGCACAAGTCATTAAAAATATTGCGACTGATGCGACTGTTAAGGAGAATTTAGAATTATTAATTGCAGGGGTTCATGTGTTGAATAAACAAGTTGTTATCACTGGCGTTGATGATGCCAATGTATTGCCCGTTTTATGGGAATGTAAAGTAGATTATCTACAAGGTGATTTCATTTCACCACCAACTCCCAATATTGCGGATAATTCTGATAGCACTGGCGAATAATTTAATATTATGATTGCTTGATAAAGCAATGGTCGTAAAAATTCCACCGTTAATAGTATTAGCACTCGCAATTTTTGTCGCAAGCCTCGACACTTGGATTGATAACCTTAATGACGATGAGTAAAAAAACCATAAGCCTGTTCATAATACGATAATAATACAGGAATGACTAGTAATACTAAAAACGTCGAAAACATTAAGCCAAACGCAATTGAGGTTGCCATTGGAATTAAAAATTGGGCTTGAAACGACGTTTCAAACAATAATGGGGTTAAACCTGCAATCGTAGTGAGTGAGGTTAATAATACCGCTCGTAAACGTTGACAAGTAGCTTGGATTAAAGCTTGTTGTCTGTCATATTGTTCCCGTAATTTTTTATAGAAAATTACTAAAATAATCGAATCATTAACTACAATGCCTGATAAACCAAAAAAGCCAAATAATGATAAGATAGTTAAATCAATATCTAACAACCAATGACCTAAAATTGCCCCAATTAAACCAAAAGGAATGGCCATCATGACAATTAATGGCCAACCATAAGAGGCAAATACCCAAGCTAATACTAAATAGATTAAAGTTAAGCCCAAAAGCAAGCCTACTTTCATATCTGCTAAGGTTTCTTTTTGTTCGGCAGCCCGACCCTCAAAAGAATAACTAATGCCATAACGAGATTTTAATTCAGGTAACGTATGTTGCTGTAAGCTGGCAATAATGGTATTGTTATTATTGATGTTACGATCAACATTGCCCGATACATCTACTGCTAATTGACCTTCCGCATGACGTAAGGCTTGAAAACCTCGTTGCGATTGCCAACTTACTACGGTATTTAAAGGGACAAATTCGCCATTATTTAATTTAATTTCAAATTGATTTAAACTATGCAAATGATCTTGTTGGGCTTGAGGTAATTGGATTTTGACTTCAATTTCTTCGGTGCCTTGCTGAAAGATTTGAATTAATCGACCATTAAATGCGGTACGCAGTTGACGACCAATTTCGGCCGTGGTTAAACCCAAGGCTTCACCTTCGGGGGTAATGCGATAGACTAATTGTTCATAGCCATAGGGAAGGTCATCTTCCACATCACTGACTCCCGCAATGCCTTTTAATACTTCTTGTAGTTCTAATGAGGCTTGTTTTAGTTTAACACTATTATTGCCGGTCAGTCTGACTGAAATATCTCGCCCTGGTGGGCCAGCACGCCGACCCGCAATGCTTAGGTTATCTAATGCGGGGGGGATTTGTATGAATTGTTTCCATGTTTTGATAAATTCTTCGTTGCGAATTTGACGTTGATCTGAGGGAAGTAATTCTAGTGTTATCGATGCAAACTGTTCTCCTGATTGGGAATTACGTCGTCCTGAGGTAGCACCATAGCGAGTAACTGAATATAAGACTAAATCTTGACCTAGCTCAGTTTGGGTTTGGGCTAAGGTGCTTTCTAAATGTTGCAGAAATTTATGCACCTTAGCTTCGGGTGTGCCTGCAACAAAGGTCGCATTCGCATATAATACCGAGGATTCAGGGGAGGGGAAAAAGCTAAATTGTAATCGACCTCCAACTAATAAACCAAAGGCAAACAGTAATAAGGCCATGGCAATACTAAGACTGGTTTGCCGATACTCTAATGCGAAACGAATCCAATGATAAAAAATATGATCCCGAAAATAGGCAAAACCTTGTTCCAATGTTTGTCGAGTTTTAGATGTTGCTTGATGCGGTAAATGTAGAAAAGCATGACGTAAATGCCCAGGTAAGACAAAAAAACTTTCAATCAATGAGGCAATAATCACACAAACAATCACTAAAGGAATGGCAAATAAAATATTGCCAATAATACCACTAATCATCATTAAAGGTAAAAATGCGGCAATCGTCGTAAGGGATGAACTCATGACAGGTGCTAACATTCTTCTAGCACCACCTTCGGCTGAGGATAAGGCAGGTTCACCTGATTGATAATGGGCTAAGGCATCTTCACCTACGACAATGGCATCATCAACAATAATCCCCAACGCCATAATCATACCAAATAGGCTAATCATATTAATACTGCCACCTGCCAGATATAATACGCCTAAGGTTGCCATAAATGAAACAGGAATACCTACCGCTACCCAAAATGCCACCCGACCATTTAAAAATAAATACAAAATAGCCACAACTAAGACTAAACCACCGAAACCATTACGCAATAATAAATCCATACGATCCTGAATCAATTGCCATGATTCATCATAAACCGTTAGTTTAATATTAGGCGGTAAAGTCGGACGAGTTTGGGCTAACCAATCTGACAATATCCTGGCTGCTTTTAAGGAATTACCGGATTCTGCCCGCTTTAGTGATAGTTCTAATGCGGGCTGATCTTCAAAAGTCAATAATGTTGCAGGATTTTTGGGACGTTTTTCAATATGGGCAATATCGCCTAAATTGATATAATTTTGTTGTTGGCGTTCAATTGGAATTTGAGCAAATTCCCAGCTTTGCCGTTGTTGATCTAAACTGCGTAGTTCTCGTCCACTGTCTTTATCGCCCACAATCCCTGCGGGTACATCTTGACTAAAGCTATTCACCTTTTGGGCAATATTATCTAAACTCAGTTGCAATTGTTGTAAAATCGCAGCTTGGGCTTCAATCACAATTTCTTCTTCAGGCAGACCCCTGATGATAACTTTATCAATGCCTTGTTGTAATAATTGTTGTTCAAATTCTCGGGCCAATGGTCTAAGCTCGTCTAAATTACCTCCAGTCACAATAATACTGGCAATTTGTTCATAATGACTAACATGGCTGATCTTTGGAGTTTCAGCATCTTCAGGAAAATTACGAAACTCAGCTACTTTTTGTTTGACTTGATCTAAAGCTAAAACAATATCAGTGCCTTCAATAAATTCCAAGGTAATCACACTCACGCCTCGACTAGAGGTTGAGGTCATTTTATTGAGATTATCAACAGTTTTTAGGTTTTGTTCTAAAGGAATGGTAATTCCTGTTTCCATGTCTTCAGCACTTGCCCCTTGCCATACGACTCTTACCGTTACAACATCCAGTTCAAAGTTAGGAAAAAACTGAATATTTAAGCGATAAAGCGATAATAAACCTGCTAGAATCATTATGATCATGAGCAAATTTGCTGCCACTTTATGATAGGCAAATAAGCCTAATATATCGTCTTTATGATCCATTGGATGATCCATCAGGGGGCGCAACTTTAACTTTTAATCCTGAAATCGCATGAGGTAAATGGGTTAGCACAATTTTATCATTGGCTTGTAGTTCCGCACTTCTTGCCAGCAATAAGGTTTCACCTTTCTCCGTGTAATAATCTCCTAATGGGCTTAAGGTAACCGCTTGAATTCTATCTTCGACTAATTTATAAACACGATGACCACCATATAATGCTTGATAGGGTAAAGCAATCACATTGCTTTGCTTAGGACGTTGTAGTTTGATTGTCAGAAAACTACCTAAACGTAAAATAGCATGGTATTGCTTAATTTTAAATAAACCATCAATGCCTTGAGTGGCACTGTTGCCTGACAAGCGATCTAAAGTTAATGGAATGACTTGTTCTTGTAACCAGCCTTGGGCATTGAGTTTTTTTCCTTGTTCTAAGGTTTGTTGGATTTCCCATTGATAACGAGTGGGGATTCTCGCTCTGACTTCTAATTGTTCAATTGGATATAAATATAATAAAATTTGCCCCGTATTTACCTGATCGCCAATACTAACTTCAACGGATTGCACAATGCCATTAAATGGGGCATGGATTTGACTGCGTTCTAAGGCTAATTGGCTTTGGCTAAGTTCGGCTTGCACTTGTGCTAATTGCGCTTGTAAGCGTTGTAATCTCGCAGGATGTTGGGCTAAATTAAGTTGTTGTTGGCTTAATACGACTAATTGTTGTTGATATTGTTGTTTCGCTTGATCTAAATCAGATTCTGCCCCAAGTTTTTTAGTGGATAAGGTTTTAGCACGATTAACCGCATTGGCTTTTAATTGTAGCAGATTTTGTTCATATTTTAATGTTGCTTGATTGGCTTTATGTTGTAATTGTTCTAATTCAATCTGGGCTTGTAATTCTTTGATTTTAGCTTGTTTTAACTGAATTTTGGGTAAAAAATCACGTTGATCTAAATAAACTAGGGCTTGATCTTGATTCACTGTTTGACCTTCAACGACCGCTAATTGTGTAACCACACTATAACTTGGTGCTATAATTTTCAATCGTTGTGGGGTTTCAATTCGGCCATATAAGGTCAAACTTGGTGCTAAAGTCTGAGGTTGAATGCTTATCACTTCCACTTGCCAGACTCGCTCTGTGGGTTGGGCCACTTTTTGTTGAACTCGACTATACTTGAGATATAAAAAGCTGGAAATGCCAAGGCTGAGAATTAAAATCGGTAAAATATAGCGATAAAATAGCATTTAATTATTCATTCGTGATCAAAGTAAGATATACAATAATGATTAATGAAAAAAATTCAATTTGTTAATACAAGATTTATTTATGGGATATTACAAGAACACCACTTATCGACATGATAATATTGAAAAACTGGGGATATTATTAGTGAATTTAGGGTCGCCCGATGCCCCAACTAGAGGAGCTTTATACCGCTATTTAAAACAATTTTTATGGGATAGACGAGTGATTGAAATGGGAAGACCCTTATGGTGGTTGATTTTGAATGGTGTTATTTTAAATATTCGTCCCCAACGTTCTGCTAAATCCTATCAAAAAATCTGGGATACAATAGGCGAAGGTTCCCCATTAATTGCGATCACTGCCAAACAAACCCAGGGCTTACAATCTTTATTAGAACAACAATGCCAAGGTCCTGTAAAGGTCGCATTTGCCATGCGTTACGGCAGGCCATCCATAGAATCAGTTTTAGGTGAATTTGCCGAAACGAATGTGCAACGTTTATTAGTTTTACCGCTTTATCCACAATATGCGGCCGCAACGACTGCTTCTACCTTTGATGCCATCAGCCAAACTTTACAAACTTGGCGTTGGATTCCTGAATTGCGTTTTATTAATCATTATCATAAAAATTCCATGTATATAAGTGCCTTAGCTAACAGCGTTAGAGAACATTGGCAACAACACGGGCAAATGGATAAATTATTAATCTCCTTTCATGGCATTCCTAAACGTTATTTTAGCAATGGTGATCCTTATTTTTGTGAATGTCATGCTACTGCGAGATTATTAGCCGAGGCTTTAGAATTAGAACCCGAACAATGGCAATTAGTCTTTCAATCCAGATTTGGGCGAGAAGAATGGCTAAAACCTTATTTAGACAAAACCTTACAAGCCTTTCCACAACAAGGGATTAAACGAGTATCCGTGATTTGCCCTGGATTTGCAACGGATTGTTTAGAAACTTTAGAAGAGGTCGCCGAAGAAAATCGTGATTATTTTCTCAATGCAGGTGGACACGAATACCATTATATTCCTGCCCTAAACGAACGCACGGATCATCTATTTGCCTTAAGTGAAATTATTAAACAACATCTACAAGGTTGGCCCCAGTACGATAATTGGGATAGTCGGGCAGTTGCGCAGCAATTGGAGGTGAGTTATCAGCAGGCGAAGAAGTTGGGGGCGGTGGAGTAGGTTGATTATCAATCTATGCACCACTATCATTGAATTTAAATCCACAAAATAATGTCAGATTATTTGCTTTGTTATAAGATTATTATGAAAATGATTCAAGCAACAATTAACTTATCAGAAGAATGATATTTGTCTTTATCTTGTTCATTTCTTGATTACGCTTCTTTACTTCTTCCGCAAAATCTCAGGCTTCATCCAATACTCACCCTTACTAAAACAAGCCCAACCCCATTTTAACCAATTCAACAAGGCAAATGCCAACCATAATGCCCAACATAACATTAATAGTTTATAAACCAATAATGGTAAGGAAATAATGGTAACGGTAGGTAAAATATCTTGGCTGCGATCTTGATACCATTGTAAGGTATCGCTAGTAGAACCATTACCCACAATGGACATATCAGGCGTAGCAAGTAAGCCTTGTTGAATCGCATAAAATAGTGAAGATAAGGCGACAAGGCTTAATAATACTAAGGCAATTTGATATAAATTAAATTTCCATACCGCAATATTAGTAATTTTAATTTGTTGTCGCCAACCTAAGGCGAATAACCAAAAAATAATTAATAAGGCGGATTCTATTGTTGTGGTCGTTAAACCTAAGGCGAGTAAAATCCAGTGATAGGTTTTTAATGGGGTGATTGCAGTTTGACCTAAAGCAATCGCAATTACTAGAATCACGATTAATACGCCCCAAAATAAAATTGCAGGACCAATATTCGGACCATCTACCCATAATAACCAGCGGTTTTTAGGCAGTTGTACGATGGTTTCCGCATTAACACTGGGATGAGCCAAATTTAGCTTAGGGCTTTGTAAGTTTGTGTTTATCGTTTGGGGTTGTTGCCAGCTTAGGTCAAAGGTTTGTTTCCCTGGTTTTAATGGTAAGGTAACGGTTTGTTGTTCTTGACGAATGGGTTGTAATCTTTGATTGATTTTTACTTGTTGTAGGCTGGCATTAGGTGGCAGTTGTAATTGATATTGTCCGCCTTGACTGCTACGAATGGTTAATTGTAATTGACTATCTAAACTACGTTGGCTGACAATCATTTTTAAAATGCTATGGTCTATGGTAAAGGTAGCACCTTGAATGCCTTGTGGACGTTGTAATTTAATAGTAACCGATTCATTTTGCCACGGTTGCCATTGGGGTTGCCATTGTTTTTTGGCGTTTTGGTGTTGTACCACAGGAATGCCACTAATAGTCGGATGCCATAATGGATTGATTTCTAATCGCCATTTTTCAATCCAATCTTGGTTATTAGTAGCGGTTAGATTAATGGTATCACTAATTTCCAGATTAGAATGCCATTGTAAATGGTTTTTATAGGCAGGTAAATTGACTAACACTTGTTGGTTTTTAACCCGAATATTATCGGTGATGACAGATTCACCTGCTAATAATGGAATTGCCATGACAATTGGGCTTTCATCATTACCAATACGTTGCACATAAGTGTCCACTTCCCAAATTAAACCCAGTTTTAACACTCGTTCTACTTCAACAAAACTGGGCAAACGAGTGGGTTGTAATTTGGTGTGATTACTGGTTTGAACGTGTTGACGTTGTAATAATAATTGTTGTTCAATTTGACCTTGTAATTGCCAACCTTGCAAGTCCCATCCTGTTAATTCGACTTGTAGTTGATGTGGTTTTAAGCCTAAATACAGTGGCACTTTGTTTTGCCTGGGTAAGCGACCTTGGAGTTCTACGGTATGAACACCCGCATTAAGTTGTAGCCATAGTTGTTGTTGGTATTGAAATAAACCCGTGGCAGGTTGTTGGTTGACGAATACTTGTTCTGCTAACCATTCTTTCGCTTTCCCGGGCAAGGGGAATGCGATATTTTCATCACTGTGAACTTCTAGGGTTAATTTAAGTTGATCGTTGTTTGCCACTAATTGCATATTCGCAATATCTGCACATTGAGGGAAACAGGTTGGTGTTGGTAACAATCGTTGTTTTAATTGTTGCAGTAATTCTGGGGAAGGATATTCTGCGAAACTTGGATTAGAGTAAGGAAGTAGAAGCAATAAAGCAAATAGTAATATCACCGCTTTACTGGTGTTGTTTACTGGTTTTTTACGAATTTTGGGTAAATTGTTTGAAAATTTAATATCCAACATTTTTATCAATAAAACTAATACGAATAACACTTGGACAAAACTAAGTATGGCACTGATATTGGGGGGAATTAACCATAGTTTAATCGTTTGTTCAGCTTGCACTCGACCATTCCAATGAAAATTAACTGTATTCCAACGCCATTGTGGTAATCCTGGACCTGTTTGGATTTGAGCATTAGGATCGATAGTGGCTACTGTGGGTTTTTTAGTTTGAAGATAGCGTGATGTTTGTTTGGTTTCTTTGACGGAATCTAAAGCAACCACTGATTGTTGTGGTATTTGATAACGAGCTTGTGGACTCTCTGGTTTATTGCTTACCATAATTTTCCAAGGTTTTTCCAATTGCGGATAAATCGCCTGTCTTGCTTGTTGGATAATAAAAGGTAAGATAATTAAAATTAGTACTAATAAACTGCCACGTTGTACAAATCGAATCAAGGTTTTCGCTTGACCTGTAGGTACAACTCGTGATAAAGCGATACTGGCAAGTATGATTAACCATATCGTTTTAGGGGCATTGGGTTCATGATAAATTAAAATCATGGTAACTAAAGCAAATAAACCCCATTGCCAACCCCATAATTTGGCACAAGCAATGGTGATCAGCAATACCACAAATAAATCTAATAAATTTTTCCAATGTTGTAACCAAGGTAATAATGTTCCTTTTTCAATGGTATCCATACCCGAGGCATGCAATAAACGCCACCCAGGTGGCAAATGTAAGCGAGTTGCTAAATTTTGGAAATCATGTTGCCAACCTACCGCAGATAATTGGCTAATGTCTCCTTCTAAACGGCTATCAGCGGTTAATTCAACCCGCCCTTCACGGATTTCTACGCCTGCGGGTTGATTAGGGGCAAGTTGGGTAATAAATTGCTCTTGATTGTTTAAAGTAACTCGTCCAAGTTGTAAGGGTTCGGGCATATTTAAACGCCAGCTTTGATACATATTGCCAGTAATATGGTCTTGTATCGTCATGCCCTGACCTGAAAAGTCTAAAAATAATTCTCGTTTTAAATCCAATTGATTCGGTTGGGGATTGGAATCACCACGCCGTTTTTCAATGATTTGTATTTGGGTCTCAGGGGTAACTAAATAACTGGGGAATTGTTTCCATTGTTGGGGCAATGTCGTCTGTTGTGGATCAATTTGCCTTGCTCCTTGTAGTTCAACGAGACGTAGTCGATGTTGGGCTTGAAAGCTCCAAATTTCTTGTGCTACCCATTGCTGGGTGAGTTTAGGTAAGCTGAGTTGGGCGAGAGGTTTGGTATTTCTAGTTTTTACAATAATCACCCATTGACCCGCACGCACCTGAAGTTTTAGTTCCCCATTTTTATCCAAATGACTAGGTAAAGGACTATTCAGTACTAATGGTCGCCAATTTTCATCAAAGATTGGACCCAAGGTAATTTCTCGATTATCACCAGAAACATCTAATTCAATTCTAGTTGTCATCCGCATTGGGATCATATCATTTAAATGACGATAGACTCGTAATTGCAATTGATTGGTTTGTTTTTTCTGGGTAATTTTTTGTTTTAACCATAGCTTACCTTGATTATCACGGTTAAGGTTAGTCAGTGGTTTGCCATTTACGGTTACTGTAAGTAAACCAATATCCTGAGGAATACTTAAACTCACTGGTAATTTTGCCCATTGAAATTCCCCTGTAACTTGATAATAGCCTGCATCAACATAAATACTCGGTCTGCCTTTGTGCGTAATTACAGTTGCCGTTTCTTGATTGATTTTAACATTTTGTGGCCATTGAGTTTCACCGACTAAAGTCAGCCATTGTTTGCGATAAGTCAGCCAATAGAATTCAAACTCTCCGCCTTTATCGGTGAGATTTAAGGTTAATTGGCTTGGCCAACGACAGGCTGTTTTGGCACGGTTGTAGAACCAAGGACAGTCTTTAGTGGTTTCGGTTTCTAATACCCAAGGAATCCAATCTTTTAATGGCTCAGGGATAGTATGATTTTGGGTATCAGCAATAGTAAAACTGCTGAACAAAATAAGGCAGATCAAGATAATTTTTGGCATTGTAATATTCGATTTAAGTATCGTTTTCATATAGTTGAAATTGCTTGAATAAGTGTTAAAAATTAAATTTTGAATTTTGATTTTCGGAATAAAAGGTTTTGAACAATTTTAAGGCTTTTATTCCGAAAATGGCACTCATTTGTTAGTATCGGTTATCCCAGCGATACCAACGTTCTTCTAAATTTTCCCAAGGTTGTTGATTGCTGTCTTGATGGTAGTTGCGAATATACTGATTTTGATAAGTATGGTGATGATAGTCATCTGCGTTGTTATATTGACGATAATTCTGTACTTTAACTTTAGGCTGATGTGTTTTTATTTGAACATCAAAGCTGGCGTTGCGACGGTTCCAATAAGATTCGTATGAGAGTTTAATTGCCTTGATCGCCGTTGGATTTTTAAAGTTTAATACTTTTGCTTGTGTCGGGGTTAAAGTCCCTTCTAAGTCATGCAACGCTTGTTTATCACCGTTGGAAAATTTAATTATCATGCGATTGATTCTAACATCACCATTTGTTGCGATTAATTGAATCGCATCAATGGTTTGATTGAGTTTGATTTTACTATGATATTCTTGACCTGCTTGAGCTTTAAGGCTTACGGCTGTTTCCCATTTTGTTTTTTTAGCTGCCATTGCTTGTTGTTTTAGTTCGACTAAAACTTTGCGTACTTTCACATAACCATCTAAGTAAATCTGCCATTTGCCTTCATTATTGCCTTTTCGGTTTAAGTTAGGATGCGGAAGGCGTAAACGATCAAAACTGTAATCATCGTTAATATCAAAGTTGTAAGGTCGGCTTAAGATCACGTCAGGCTTGGCATGTTTATTGTCTAAACGTAGATGGGCTGTGGCATTGGAATGTTTCGATTTGGCAATTAAAACAACACTTACGAGTTGTTTATTGTCAAAATCATAATTCGGATATTTCTGTCGTAGCATTTTTTTTAGTTTGATTTTATTTTTTCCTTGAAAATATTCATCATTAAATTTTAATTCGATACTATCAATTCGCTCTGATTTCGCATGGCTTGGTAAGGTTATTAAGCCTAATAAACTAATTAAAGTAAAAATAATAAAGGTTTTCGTTTTCATTGTTCGCTCCATATTACTTAATGTTATTGATGGCATATATAGTAAGCTAGATTCCCTGAATAAAAGATGAATCTTGACTATAATTTTGAGAGAACGATCACAGATTGAGAAGTTATGAGTCAAAATCAAAGCCAGCAAAAAAACTTTACATTGTTAATTGTAGATGACAATAAAAATAATTTATTTACTTTAGAAACCTTGATTAATCAATATTTATCAGTCAATGTTAAACAGGCTTTATCAGGTGCAGAGGCTTTAGATATTGCCTTAAAAGGTGAGCAAGCGATTGATATTATTATTTTAGATGTGCAAATGCCAGAGATGGACGGGTTTCAAACGGCTTCTATGTTAAAAATTCGTAAAAAAACCCAAGATATTCCGATTATTTTCTTAACCGCTGCATTTAAAGCCGATGAATTTCAACAAAAAGGCTATGAAGTTGGGGCAGTGGATTATTTATTAAAACCCATTGACGATCATTTATTGATTAACAAAATTAGTACTTATATTCGCTTAATTGAAAAAGAGCGGGAGCTTAATCGAGTTTTAGAGCAAAAAGTTGCTGAACGCACTGCGGAATTGGCTCAGGCAAAGCAGTATATTGAAGCAATCATTCAATTTATGGGAGAAGCCCTTATTGTGTTAAATATCGAAGGTGTGATTGAATATGTTAATCCTGCGACTTGTCAAATGCTAGACTATAATGAGAAGGAATTATTAGGTTTAGGTATTAGTGATATTTTTGAAGAAGAAGCGCCTGAACAAGCGAATGCCTTTATGGGAACTTGGTTGGAGGCAATTATTCGTACAGGGCTAATTCAAAATGTTGAGGCTAGTTTTATTGCCAAAGATAATACGAGAGTGCCGATTTTATTTTCTCGAACCAGTTTAAAAGATAAAGAGGATACTATTAGTGGTATTATTTGTATTGCCAAAAATATGACTGGTTATCAAAAAATAGACACATAAACATAGAAAAAGAGAGTGATAAAGAGTGATGTTATGACCGAAACAACCCCAATTGAAGATGTAACTTTAACGGCCAATGCTTTAAAAGCAATGGCACATCCCATTCGATGGAAAATTTTATGTGCCTTAGGTGATAAAGAACTTACCGTTAGGGAATTAATTGATTTAGTTGGCACAACCCAAAGCAATGTTTCCCAGCATTTAGAAATTTTACGCAATCGTAATATTATTTTATCACGCAAAGATGGCAATAAAGTGTTTTGTAAAGTCAGAAATGATCAGGTTCAAAGCTTAATCAACAGTATGCGTGGTGTGTTGTGTTCGACCAATTTGAAAGATGTGTCGCAACAATAAACTACCTATGAGCAAACTTATGACTAAATAATTGCCAAATTCTACATAAATGGTTGCACCTTGATAAGTGCGAATGTTCGTAGTAATAACTTCCATTTGATTCCATTGGGATTGTTGTTGAATCTTACCTTGTGGGGTGATAACAGCGGAAATGCCTGTATTCGTTACTCTTAATAAATAACGCCCAGTTTCTATGGCTCGCATTTGGGCAATTTGTAAATGTTGTTTAGGGGCGATTTCACCACCAAACCAAGCATCATTACTCACATTAATTAATACGTCAGCTAAAGGTAAGGCATCAATTATCTCCTCACCAAAGGCATCTTCGTAACAAATTGACAAACCAATATTTAGGCTATTTGCTTGAATAATCGGTAAATTATCACTGGCTTGAAAATTTACCATTGGAATGCGTAGAAATTTAAAAAAATCATTAAGCAATGATGCCAAAGGAATATATTCACCGAAAGGGACAAGATGGCGTTTAAAATAAAACTGATGGTTGGTTTCACCTAACATGACAATGCCATTATAATAACCTTGACTATGTTGATCTTTTACTGGCATGCCAATAAAAACTAAGGTATCTGAGGCTTGTGCTAGTTGCTCTAAATCCGCTAAAAAGTTATGTTGTAGACGATGATAAAACATAGGAATAGCCGTTTCTGGCCAGATAATGATATCACTTTGCCAATGATCTTTCGATAATTGGTCATAATGTTCTAAGGTGTGGTTGAGATTTTTTGCTGTCCATTTATTTTCTTGGGCAATATTGCCTTGAATTAAACTGACTGTTAATTTTTGTTTAGGCGTTGTCCAAGTTATCAGTGATAGACTGTATAGCATTAAAGCGATGATTCCTAAATTAATAATGACCAATCTTTTGTGTTTCATTGAACCTAAATATAGTAATACTAAGCAACTCGCCATCATGGCAGTTAAGCAACTTATGCCATAAACGCCAAAAACTGGAGCGAATAGTGCGAATGGGGTATTAATTTGGCTATAACCCAAACTTAGCCAAGGAAAACCGCCTAAAATCCAGCCTTTTAACCATTCAAATAAAGTCCACAAACTAGGATAAATCATTAATAAACGTAAGGCTAATGTTTGACTTGGGTTGGCAAAATATTTTTGTGCTACCCAACCACATAAGGCAGGATATAATGCCATTGCCATCGCAAAGCCAATGGTTAATATTATGGCAAGGCTTTCATTAATGCCACCAAATTGTTTTAAGCTATGATGTAACCAAAAAATGCCAATAATTAATAAACCACTACCAAATAACCAGCCTGTCATAAACGCTTGTTTGGGTGTTTGGGATTGCCATAAATAAAATAATAAGGCAGGGCTAAGATAGGCTAGGTAATAAACATCATAAGGAGCAAAGGCAAAACTTAAACTCATGCCAGCAATTAATGCCAATATATAACTGAATGGTTGAGTCATTTATTTGCTTACTTAGTTATGCTAAGTTTAATTAAATGTACCCGACGATTATCGGCTTTGGTAATTTCAAAATAGAAATTATCAATATGAAAATGTTCTCCTCGTTTCGGCAAATGACCCAAGATATTCATTGCCATTCCTGCAATCGTGTCATAGTCTTGATTAGAATAACTGGTATCAAAATATTTATTAAACTCTTCAATAGGCATTAAGGCTTTTAATATATAATAATTTTTATCTTTTTGAATAATAAAACTATGATCCGAAAAATCGTTTTCATCCTCAATATCACCAACAATTTGTTCTAAAACATCTTCAATCGTTACTAAACCTGACACCGCCCCATATTCATCCACGACCATTGCCATATGATGTCGATTAAGTCGAAAGTCTCGTAATAATACATCCAAGCGTTTGCTTTCAGGAATAAAGATCGCAGGTCGGATTAAGTCTTCAATATCAAAAACGATGTTAGTATTTCTATTATGAGTACAATGGGCTAATAAATCTTTGGCTAATAAAATTCCGATAATTTCATTGACATCTTCATTAAAAACAGGAAAACGGGAATGTGATGATTCAACAATACTTTGTAAAATTTCCTCAAAGGGTTTATCTTTAGGTATTGCTGTCATTTGCGAGCGTGGAATCATAATTTCACCTGCACGCATTTCAGAGACTTGCAGTACGCCTTCCATCATTGCTAATCCATCATTATCTAAAATATTACGCTGTTTAGCTAACAACAATAACTCCAGCAATTGTTGTTTATCTTCAGGTTCTTTAGAAAAAAACTTATTGATTTTATCTAACCAATTATCAGCTATGTCAGCAGTCATATTGTTGTCTCATAAGGATTTGGATAACCAAGTTGCTTTAGTGCTTGAATTTCTAAATTTTCCATAACATTTGCATCTTCAGTGCTTTGATGATCATAACCTAAAAGATGTAATAAACCATGGATAGTAATATGTGCCCAATGGGCTAAGGCTAATTTTTGTTGTTGTTGTGATTCTTTGCTAATTATCTCAGCACAGATGACAATATCGCCTAAATAATTTGATTCTGCGTCAATATAGTCAGGCATTTCCATTGGAAATGATAAAACATTGGTAGGTTTAGGCTGTTGCCGATATTGATGGTTTAATTGTTGAATTTCATCCGTGCTAACCAATCGAATCACCAGTTCAGAATTTGCAGGTATGGTGATAAATACCATGACACTTTGCAACCACTGTAACAATTCAGTTTTCGTCGGCAGATAATCTGCTTCACAAGCGTATTGTACCTCAATATCCATTGTTTAATTATGAATCTGTATTATTCGTGTTAGCATTTGTATTAGTCGTTGCTGTTTGTCGTTCATAACTATCATAAGCAGTAACAATTTTTTGTACTAAAGCATGACGTACCACATCTTTCGCTTGAAAAAAGGTAAAGCCAATATCTTTCACTTCTTTTAATACTTTAATCGTATGTTTTAAGCCCGATTCGGTACGATAAGGCAAATCGACTTGGGTAATATCACCTGTAATAACCGCCGTAGAATTAAAACCAATGCGAGTTAAAAACATTTTCATTTGTTCAGTCGTGGTATTTTGGGCTTCATCTAAAATAATAAATGATTCATTTAAAGTCCGTCCTCGCATATAAGCCAACGGGGCAACTTCAATCACATTGCGTTCAATCAGTTTATTGACTCGTTCAAAACCCAACATTTCATACAGGGCATCATATAAAGGTCGTAAATAAGGGTCGATTTTTTGACTTAAATCCCCAGGTAAAAAACCCAAGCGTTCACCCGCTTCTACCGCAGGGCGAGTTAACAGCAAACGTCGAATTTGGTCTTTTTCCAATGCTTCTACCGCACAAGCTACGGCTAAATAAGTTTTACCTGTTCCCGCAGGACCAATACCAAAATTAATATCATGGCTTAAAATATTTTGTAGATATTCATGTTGATTTTTACCTCTTGCTTTCACTTTGCCTCGGCGAGTGCAAATTTCAATTTCAGGGGCTTGCTTTTCATGATGATGTAGTGATTCCAGATTTGCCTCTTGCAAAAATAAATGCACATCCGCAGGACTTAAAGGCGCTTTATCAGCTAATTGATGCAGCTTATTTATAATGGTTAAACTGGTATCCACCAGCAAGGCATCACCAGATACTTGTAAATTACTACCTCGATGAGATATTCTCACCCCTAAGCGTTTTTCAATCTGGTGCAAATGCTCATCAAACTGTCCACATAAATTGGCCATTTGTTGGGTATTTGAGGAAGGAAAGGTGATTTCTTTGGTTTGAAGGTTGGTATTCAAAATAAATAGAATAAGTGATAAATCTAAAACAAAGTTTATCGTATTGACGGCTGATTCGCAATATGTTCATTTATTAATCGGATAAATTAACAAAATAACCTTTTACAGATAATCGGTGAGCTATGACTGATAATTGGTATTTAATTATTTAATTATTTTGTTAATATATGAATAACTCAACAATCATCAAAAGGACAATCATTGTTATGAAAAGACATTTTTTAGCGAAATCTTTATTTTTTATGGTAATAGCCGTTGCAAACATTGCTCATGCCCAAGCTGGGTTTAAACTTTTAGCAGAAGGCTCTGATAAGACTAAAACGGCATTAATTTTAATTAAACCTTTTGGCATTTTTATGGAAACGGCACATAAATTTAGCTATCAAAAAGTTAATGCCTTTGTGGCTAATTCACCGTTTGCAAATAACGAATCCGTTGGGGAATTAGTGTTTGAGGTGAGTTTAGTTGATGGGGGTGGTTATGATTTTTGTGCGGGTGGTTCAGCCTCTTTTGATATTGTAACAGGGGCAACAGGAGCCGCAAAATGTACCGAATATAAAGTGCAAGATAAATATTATCAAACCAAAACCGTTAAGCAAGTGGATTGGATTCGCTTACGGGTTAATGGTCAAGATATTAATAGTTGCCCTGATATGTTTGGTCGTCAGCCTGCGAGTGCAAGCCATGAGGCGGTTTATGGTCGAGGTCAAGGGAGTAAATTATATTGCCATTATAAAGTAGGTCAGGATTGGACAGGCGAAATTAGTGAATTACAGATTGTGGAAGCTTGTGGTACTTATGGCATGTGTAATTGGAATTGGAAAATTTGGTATAAGGAAGGGGATCCTTCAAATAACGAAACGCAATTTTAATGCAGTAGGGAATGGTAAGGGCAGAATTATCTGCCCTTTATTTATTGGCTAAACTAATTCCCCATATAACGAATGACTATAAACATCGGTAATTTTTACCTTAGTGAATTGTCCAATCCAATCTTTATCTGCTTTAAAATTAACCACTCGATTATTTTCAGTACGACCACAAAGTTCTTGTGGATTTTTCTTAGAAGGGCCTTCAATTAAAATGGTTTGCGTTGTGTTTAACATGGCTTCGCTAATACGCTGGGCGGATTGTTGCAGTCTTGCTTGTAGTATCGCTAGGCGTTGTTTTTTTGTGGCGAAAGGTATATTATCAACAAATGCTGATGCAGGTGTGCCGGGTCTGGGGCTGTAGATAAAACTAAAGGAGTGATCAAAGCCAATTTCGGCCACTAAATCTAAGGTTTGCTCAAAATCTTGCTCGGTTTCCCCTGGAAAACCGATAATAAAGTCTGAGGAAATACTGATATTAGGGCGAATTTGACGCAGTTTGGCAATTTTTTGTTTATAATCTTTAATCACATGACCACGCCGCATGGCGGCTAAGATTCTATCAGAACCCGTTTGTACCGGTAGATGTAAATGATCGACTAATTGTGGTAGTTCGCCATAAACTTCAATTAAACTATCCGAAAATTCAATAGGATGCGAAGTGGTATAACGTAGGCGTTGAATGCCTTCTATAGCAGCAATATAAGTTAATAATAAGGCTAAATCAGCGGTAGCCCCATCATGCATTAAGCCTTGATAGGCATTAACATTTTGACCCAGTAAAGTAATTTCCTTAACCCCTTGTTCCACTAAACTGACGACTTCGGCAATAATATCATCGAAGGGACGGCTGACTTCTTCGCCACGGGTATAAGGTACCACGCAAAAGGTGCAATATTTACTACAACCTTCCATAATCGAGACAAAGGCTTTAATGCCATCGGCTTTAGGGGCAGGTAAGTTATCAAATTTTTCAATTTCTGGAAACGAAATATCCATAACCGTTTGGCGTTGTTGTTGTACTTGTTGTAACATTTTAGGCAAGCGATGTAAGGTTTGAGGGCCAAAGATTAAATCCACATAAGGGGCACGCTGTTGAATCTGTTGACCTTCTTGGGAGGCGACACAGCCACCAACGCCAATTACCAGTTCAGGACGTTGTTGTTTCCATTGTTTCCAGCGACCGAGTTGTGAAAATACTTTTTCTTGGGCTTTTTCACGCACGGAACACGTATTTAGTAATAATACATCGGCTTGTTCAGGATCATTCGTTAAACTAAGGGCATGAGAATCTGCCAATAACTCTGCCATTTTATTGGAATCATACTCATTCATTTGACAACCAAAGGTTTTTATAAATAATTTTTTTGACATAGTAAGCTCAGAACTTAGATAATTTAGAATTATATAATATTTTGATTATTGGAATCCAATGCAAAACCACGCTTTAATACAAACTCAAATTGCATCCCTGTTATTACCAAGCACACAATCCCTAATTAGTCATTGGCATTTATTTGATAGCATTGATTCAACCAATCAATATTTACTTGATTATCAGCCTAAAACTCAGGGACAAATCTGTTTTGCTCAAATGCAAACCGCAGGGCGAGGACGAAGGGGACGGCGGTGGTTATCGCCTTTGGGACAAAATATTTATGGGTCGATTTTATGGCAATTACCGTCCAATCATTGGCAAGGCTTAAGTTTGGTGATTGGCTTAATCATTGTGCAGACATTAACTAAATTGGGTTGGCAAGATTTGGGTTTGAAATGGCCGAATGATATTATTTATCAGGGTAAAAAATTAGGGGGTATTTTAATTGAAGTACAAGGGGATTATGTGGTTATTGGTTTTGGCATTAATATCGTTTTATCAGATCATGACTTAAGTCGTATTGAACAAGCAGCGATAAGTTTACAGCAAATTAATCCTGAAATTCAGATAGAACGTAATCTATTAATTGGGCATTTATTAAATGCTATTTTACCCGTATTAGCGAATTATCAAGGATTTTTGCCTTATCAAAAACAATGGCAACAATGGGATGCTTATTTTAATCAAGTCTTAGTTTTAGTCATGGAAGAACAGCAATGGCAGGGGGTAAACTTAGGGGTAGATGGTAAAGGTGGCTTACAATTGCGATGCAAGCATGATAATCGAGTCCATAGTTTTTATTCGGGTGACATCATACAAACAAGGTTGCTTGGTTAATGCAATTATTTTTAGATTTAGGCAATAGCCGAGTACATTGGGGCGTTTTAGATAAGCAACAATGGTTAGCCTCAGGTGAGGTTGCGTATCAAGAATTGGAAACATGGCAACCCCCTGATTTACATATTGCACAAATTTATTTAGCCAGTGTTACCTCACAACAAAATAAATCCAAGGTGATCGCTTATTTGCAACAGTATTGGTCTGTTCGTCCTAAAATTATTACTACGCAATCCCAAGCCTTTGGTGTGAGCAATGCTTATCAACAACCTGAATTACTCGGCGTAGATCGTTGGTTGGCACTCGTTGCTAGCCATTATTACTACCAAGGTTTTAGTTGTATTATCGACTGTGGTACGGCAATTACAGTGGATGGTTTACAAGCCGATGGTTTGCATTTGGGGGGCTGGATTTTACCAGGAATTGGCTTAATGCGTCAGAGTTTATTAGAAAATACTGCACAATTAAATTGGCAAGCGATGACAACGGATTTAATGTTTGCTAATAATACCGAAGCTGCCATTGAAAATGGCATTCAATTTGCGGTAATTGCTATGATTCGGCAGTTATATCAACAATTTGATCAACCACCAACGTTGATTTTAACAGGTGGTGATGCCATGTTGTTACAAGCACATCTGGCAATTCCTGTTAATTATGATAAACTTTTAGTGCTAAAAGGCTTGGCGTTAGTAGCACAATATCAATCTTAATCAAAGGATCATTCTTAATGAAATGGTTATTTTTTTTCTGTTTATTTATGAATTTATTGGTATTTGCTTGGGGCAATTTAATTTATCAACCTAAACAAGCCGTAAAACCACCACCGCCTGTATTATCAGCGAAAACAGAATTAAAATTATTAAGTGAGTTAGGTTATGTTAATACCTTGCCAAGCACTGAAAAGTTTGAAAGCACCACATCAGAGGAACAACGACAAGAGGAACTACAGTCAGTTGAAATAGCCACTGAAAAACCGTTAATTTGCTATCGTCTTGGACCATTGATGGATAATGCTACTGCAACAGTGGTAAGCACTTTAAAAAGTTTAGGAATTACTGCGGATGTGCAGGCCATTACGGTAAAATATTTAGTGGTTTCACCTGTACAAGGTTGGGGTGGCGAATCTCGACAACTATTTGAACAATGGCAACATTTAGCAGAAACTAGTTTAGTATTAAAAGGGGAGTTTCAAGGTTCCGTTTTGTTTGGTTTTTATGCGGATTTAGGCGTGGCACAACAACAACAACAAATGTTAAAACAACAGGGAGTCAATACTAAGATTGTGGGTTATCATCATAATGTTAGCAAGGCAAAGTGGTTATTATATCAAGCTGAAAATGAGTTTGGATTACCCGATGAGATTTGGAAGGTATTAGCTTCAGAACATAAGCATTTACAATTAGAGCAAAAATCTTGTCAAACACTTGCAAACAATTCTTAAGTTCTTTACAATACTGCCACGCTTAAAGGCTGGCGTAGCTCAATTGGTAGAGCAGCTGATTTGTAATCAGCCGGTTGCGGGTTCAAGTCCCATCGCCAGCTCATGATTTCCCGCCTAAATTTCTTAGTAACGTTATAATTTTTAGTAATATTTTAGAATTGATTTGTTTCGCAAATAACAAGTCTCAAGTGATCTTGCATTAAAACGATACAAGTTTGAGAGATTTTTGAAAATTAAACCGCAATCGCAGGTTGATATTGTTCACAGTGATTATTAGTATGACATGGTTGTGCTTCACTTAGACAGCTTTGGGCTAATTGACGACATTTACCGCAACGAGTCGCAACGTTTAATTCTTCACTAAGGTCTTCAATACAACTTGCACCTTCACGCACTGCTTGACGAATTGCACGGTCAGTTACCGCATGGCAGATACATACATACATGGCACTATTCCTACAATAAACAATATTTAACTTTAATATAATATAAATGAGAATGATTGTCAATATTACTTTTAAAATGATTTCATTGTCTATAGCATAGACAATGAAACCAGAACTGACAAATAGGAGAATGCTTAAACAGCATGGGGATAAGTATAAAACAAACAAATTTTAATTGCAAATAATAATTGTTATCATTTGTTTTTTTAATTATTGTTCCGTATAATCCATGATTTTTTAGATTAGGAATATTCTACAATGATTCGAGTATTATTATATATAGTTGCTTTGTGTTTCAGTTTAAACGTATTGGCTAATGAGGTAAATGTGTATTCCGCTCGTAAAGAAGCATTAATTAAACCTTTATTGGATCAGTTTTCACAGCAAACTGGCATTAAGGTTAATTTAATTACAGGCAAAGCTGATGCCTTATTACAACGTTTAAAAAGGGAAGGGCAGTATAGTCCCGCAGATATTTTGATTACTACAGATGTTGGGCGTTTGTATCGTGCACAGCAATTAGGTTTATTACAGCCTATTACCCTCCCTAATATTGATAGCTTGATTGATGCGAGTTATCGGGACTCAAAAGGGTATTGGCTAGGCTTATCACTTAGAGTTAGAACAGTCGTCGTCGCAAAAGATCGGGTCGAAAGTCATGCGATCAGTCGTTATGAAGATTTAGCGGATAAAAAATGGCATAAAAAGATTTGTATTCGCTCGTCTAATAATATTTATAATCAGTCTTTCGTTGCCAGTCAAATTGCAATTAAGGGGAAAGAGCAGGCCAAAAAATGGGTGCAAGGCTTAGTCAAAAATATGGCAAGACCCCCTAAAGGTGGTGATAGAGATCAAATTCGGGCAGTTGTGGCAGGGGAATGTGATCTTGCGGTCGTGAATAGTTATTATTTTGGTCAGATGTTAGGAAGTGAGCAAGGCAAAGATAGAGAAGTTGCTGAAAAAGTCCGTTTGCTTTGGTTAAATCAACAAGATCGTGGTGCTCATGTGAATATTAGTGGTGCTGGGGTAACAACATCAGCAAAAAATATTGATAATGCCAAAGCCCTAATTGAATTTTTATTAACCGATAGTTCTCAACAATGGTACGCCGATAAAAACTATGAATATCCTATTCGTGCTGGAATTGAGATTAAGGGTATTTTAAAGCAATGGGGCGATTTTAAAGCAGATAATCTCGCTTTAGAAAAATTGGGTGAATATAATAAAGATGCGGTGAAAATTATGGACCAAGCAGGTTGGCGCTAGACTGTCAATGCGAACAAAAATAACTTGGAACCCGTGGCAATTTTTCGTGTTATTGTTGGCAGGTATTTTTATTCTGCCAACTTTAGCGATTGTCAACAGCTTATTTCAGCCATTCGGTGAGGTATGGCAACATTTATTTGATACGGTGTTACAAGATTATGTGCTTAATTCCTTATGGTTAATGTTAGGCGTTGCCATTGGTACTTTATTTATTGGGGTTGCGACAGCATGGTTGGTAACCTTTTGTATATTTCCTGGCCGTAAAATATTGGAATGGGCATTATTGTTACCATTGGCGTTTCCTGCTTATATTATTGCGTATAGCTACACGGGGATGCTGGATTTTGCAGGACCAGTACAAACTACGTTACGACAGTGGTTTGCTTGGTCGTATGGAGAGTATTGGTTTCCCGAAATTCGTTCCCTAAGTGGTGCGATTGTAATGTTATCTTTGGTCTTGTATCCCTACGTTTACCTGCTAACACGTGCGGCATTTTTGGAACAATCAGTTTTTAGTTTAGAAGTGAGTCGTAGTCTCGGTTGCACTGCTTGGGGAAGTTTTTGGCGAGTGTCATTACCCAGTGCTAGACCTGCTATTATCACAGGTTTAAGTTTGGCCTTAATGGAGACTTTAGCCGATTATGGGACAGTGCAATATTTTGGTATTAGCACTTTTACCACTGGGATTTTTCGTACTTGGTTTGGTTGGGGGAATCCAATTGCTGCTGCTCAGTTGTCATCATTATTGTTAAGCTTTGTTTTTACCTTAATGCTGTTAGAACGCTGGTCAAGAAAGCAAGCACGTTATCACCAAAGTTCCAGTCGTTTGCATCCCTTGCCTAGTTATGTACTTGTAGGCTGGCGAAAATTTGTAGTATTAATAGGACTGGCTTTGGTGTTGGTTTTAGGGTTTGTATTACCCGCAGTGCAACTAATGGTTTGGACTTGGCAAACCCGTTATATGTTAAACAGTGAATTTTTTGCTTTGATTTATCACAGTATTTTATTGGCGAGTATGGCAGGTGTCATTGCTTTATTATTTGCTGTCATTATGGCATATGGTTATCGTTTACAACCGAATAAAGTCATTGGTATTGGTTTAAGAATGGCAAGTATGGGCTATGCCATTCCTGGTACTATTATTGCTGTTGGGGTGATGATTCCTTTATCTAGTTTAGATCATTGGCTCAATGCTTGCTTACAACAATATTTTAATATTTCAGTCGGTTTATTGCTTAGTGGTAGTTTAGTGGCGTTATTGTTTGCTTATTTAGTAAGATTTTTGGCCATTGCCCTACAAACAGTTGAGGCTTCTTTAGGTAAAGTCAAACCCGTTTTAGATGATAGTGCTAGAATTTTAGGTCATCGACCTTGGGAGGTTTTGTACAAAATCCATTTACCTATGATTCAAGGGGGATTATTAACTGCTGTGTTATTAGTTTTTGTCGATGTGATGAAAGAATTACCCGCAACATTGATTTTACGACCTTTTAACTTTAATACCTTAGCCGTTAGGGCTTATGAATTAGCATCTGATGAACGTTTAATGGAGAGTGCGAGTGCCGCCTTGGCGATTGTCATAGCAGGTATTATTCCTGTGTTTATTTTAAGTAAAAATATTGCAAATTCCAGACAACGAATAGAATAGATTATTACTGTTACTTAATATTTTTAATAATATATTATAATTTACTTATATATATTTGTGTTATATAATCTGAGTTATGTTTTAGTTTTCTATGTTGTTCAAATTTTATGATCGATTTATCAAATTGGACTCATTTGTGGCAACAGATTGCTGCCCATGGTGATCCAGAAATTACTTATCAAAAATTAATTGCGGCTTATATGGAGCCTCATAGACGTTATCATAATTTAACCCATATTCGGGATTGTTTACAGCAATTATCTGAAATTGATGAAGAGCAACGTAGAAAAGATTTATTAGCACTAGTATTATGGTTCCATGATGTCGTTTTTAAACCAACGTCTCCTCGCAATGAAGAAAATTCTGCGAAATGGGCGGCACGAGTGTTGCGGGAAGCAAACGTATCAGAATATATTATTGAACAAGTCATACATTTGATTTTAATGACTAAGCATCCTTCAAAACCTAGCACTAGAATTGAAAAAATACTGGTAGATATTGATTTATCAATTTTAGGACGCTCTAAAGCGGTATTTGAGCGTTACGAAAATGCGATCAGAGAAGAATTTGAATGGGTGCCTGATTGGATTTATCAAAATAACCGTATGCGGTTTTTGCAAGGCTTGTTAAATCATAAAAGTGTTTATTACACCCGCCATTTTCAAATGCTGTATGAAGAGCAAGCGAGGATTAATTTAAAAACTGCCATTGCACGTTTAAGTGAACCAGAATAGGACAGTCAAGTAATGCTGTCCTATTCTCGTGATATTAAATTGCAGAAGTACTTGGTTGCTTGGTTTCAACCGGTGCTTCCGGTTGTTTTTCTGGTTCTTTGTCTAGTAATTTTTTCGCTTTTTCTTTGGCTTTCTTTGCCATTTCTTTGGCTTTTTCCCAAGCACTGCCACTTTTTTCCTTAGTTTTATCCCAAATTTCACTAGTTTTTTCTTTGGTTTTGCCCCAAGCCTCACCCGTTTTTTCTTTGGTTTTATCCCAGACTTCACTAGTTTTTTCTTTGGTTTTATCCCAGACTTCTTTAGAGGTTTTTTTACTCGCCTCTCCAACTGCTTTTAATGCTTCAACACTTTCTTGTTTGGCTTTCTCCCAACTAGATTCGTTATTCGCATTAGTATTGGTTTCTGCTGCTTCAACTGTTTGAGGGTTATCTGCCATTACCATTGTGGTATTAAATAGCAACATCAAACTGATAAAGCCAACTTTTAGATAATATGTCGTCATAATAATCTCCTTATGTTAGGATTGAAGTGAAGGGGGGGAAGCATATTTTTAGTATTCAATTCTATTCTATATCAATATCGGCAGGCAAGGCAACGGTAAAAGTTGAACCTTCACCCAAAGTACTTTGCACACAAATATCACCATTCATTATTTCACATAAACGTTTCGTGATGGTTAAACCTAAACCTGTACCACCATATTTTCGGGTGGTTGAACTATCCACTTGAGCAAAGGCATTAAAAATTTGTTCGGTTTGTTCCATGGTCATACCAATGCCCGTATCGGATACTTGAAAATAAATCCAGTCTTTGCCATTAAAGGTTTTGCGGATAGCCGTCAACCTAATGACGCCTTTTTCAGTAAATTTGCAGGCATTGCTCATTAGGTTAGACAGGATTTGTCGGACTCTATGACTATCCGCATTCATACTTGCTAAGGCATCTGCACAGTTAACCTCTAAAGTATTATTATGTTGTTGTACCATAGGTTGTATGCTGGCAATAATATCTTGGATTAAGGCAAAAATTGAAAATTGTTCAATCTTTAAGGTCATTTTATCGGCATCAAGTCGAGAAATATCTAAAATATCATTAATCATTTGCAGTAATTGTTTCCCCGCTTGATGGATTTTAGTTAAATCTTGTGACATGTCATAAAGCTCAAGTTCTTGAGCATCTTCTGTTAGCATTTCGCTAAATCCAATAATGGCATTTAACGGGGTACGCAATTCATGGCTCATATTTGCCAAAAATATACTTTTTGCTTGGGTCGCTTGTTTGACTTCTTGTAGTGCATTTTGTAGTTGTTCTTGAGTATTCCAAAGCTCTACCATAGCATTTTTTAGGTGGTGATTCGTGAGTTGGCTTTCATCTAAGGCTTTAAACAATTTATGGTGTAATTTTTTTTCTTCTTGTTGTAATACCATAATACGTTCACAAGCGCGTAAACGCACTTGCAGTTCTAGTTTGTCAATGGGTTTTGCTAAAAAATCATCTGCCCCTGCATCATATCCAACTTTGCGACTTTTTTTTATGTCATTGCATGTAACAATAATGACAAAAGGGTATTGTTCGGACTGTAATTCACGAATTTTGCGACATAGCTCTATGCCATCCATTTCGGGCATAATCCAATCCGCTATAATGGCATCAGGTTGTTCTTGGTGATAGACCTGAAGTGCTTTTTTGCCATCAAATGCAATAAAAACTTCATGACCCATTGCCAACAGTGCGCTGTGGAGTTGCTTGCGAGCGACAGCTTCATCTTCTGCAATTAAAATACGCATAAGTTGCTTATAAATTTAAACAATAACAAGTCAAATTATAGCAAGGATCAAAAGAAGGTGAAGAATGTTTATGGAACTAAATCATTTTTTATCTATTTTTTGTTGTCATTAAACTTGATGTTGATGAGCGTCTTTCCGTGAGAAATAGTAAAAATCATCGTTGCTATTGTCAAAGTTTGTAACAAATAGCAAGTGTTAGAAATCACACTTTATCTGCTAAGGATAACCTTCTATCTTATATTGCTAGATAGTGATTTTCTATTAAGCAATAATGTATTTCAGAGTGGAGTTTAAAGATGAAGTTTCATTATGTATTAGTTATTGGTTTGGTGTTAGGTTTGTTGGGTTTTTTATTTTGGATGAATCAACAAGCGACGGTTGTAACAGCAAATTCTGAGGCTGATACTGTTAAAATTACTCATAATAAAACGGCAATTGAGACTAAGAATAGGTCAGTTTCAAGTGTCGATACCACTCAGTTGATGCAAGAACATCAAGTTAAATCCCAGCTTTATTCTTTGAGGCTTTCTCCTGTTGAGGCAGAACAGAAGTTTCGCCATTCACGCAATTACTGGATGGCAGATCCCAGTCTTGCTGAGGATGAAAAACATAGATTAATTGATGAGTTAGCAATGTATCTATGGGGAGAAGATGCTGATATTCCTGAGGCATCGGAAGCAGATATTGAACAGCAAGAACAAATTCGCCAGCGAATTTTAGTTTTTCGTGAACAAATACAAATGCTTAAAGATGATCCAGCAATGGATTTGGAACAGAAACAACAGGAAATCGCTCGATTAATGAATAATTTTATTGCGGAAGGAGAAAAATAATGGTAAAAAAATTAGGTATCGCTTTATTATTACTAGGTATAAGCTCAGCTAGTGTGGCTGAACAACAATGCCAGCACCTTTATCAAGGTGAAGCAGGGGAGGCTTTTCAAGCCCAATTAGATGAATTAACCCAAACAAGCCGTTATCAAAATAATGAGGTGATGAGTTTAACGGATGCCAATCAAGCCTACACGGAATATACACGCTTAATTCGTCAAGCAAGAGATCATATTCACATTTATACTACTGTTATTGAAGATAATGCCATAGGTTTAGAGATTGCGACTCAATTGGTCAATAAATCCTTAGAGGGTGTCGATGTCAATATTTTATACTCACCAACGGCCCAATTGGCCTCTTCTACTACTATTATTACTGCTATGCGTAATGCAGGTATTAATGTCCAAGCCTATACACCACAAAATTCTCAAGATTTTTTTACAGGCTTGCTTTTAGGGGCGAATAAGAAAGTCTTAATTGCGGATAGTGAGTCTTATGGTTTAGAAGCCATTGCTGGTGGACGTAATATTGGCAGTAGTTATTTTGCCGATGTGCCAGAACCACAGGAAGGGGAATTTAACAATATTTGGCGAGGAACCGACATTTTAATACGTGGTCCTGTGCTTAAAACGTTGGTGGATGATTTTTTATATAGTTTTAATCGCCAAGTGGGCGAAGAAAATCAACTTACTTGTGATGCTGAGGTCGACACTTGTCGTTATTATCCCACTTTATCTACAGCCAATCCTGAGGCTAATACTGAGATTCGTATCGTAAACAATGAACCTGATGAACTGCCTGCTATTACCCAAGTCAATACACTTTATGCCGAATTAATTGACCAAGCGACCAGCAGTATTGAAATCGCTACGCCTTATTTTATCCCTGATCAGGCCTTATTAGATAGATTGCATGCGGCTTTAGATGCTGGTGTGGAAGTAACGATTTTAACGAATGCTTTAGCCAGTAATATTGTTGGCGAATTTTCCTATCTTACTTCTGCCTATTATTGGCCAGCACTTATTGCCAAAGGCGCCAAAATTTACTTATGGAATATGCCTGCGGTGAATGATGGGGGAAAGACATGGCTTAGAGCAATGGATGCTAAAACCCTGACGGTTGATCAATGTGTTTATTTAACGGGGTCTTGGAATTTTAATGGACGCTCTTATCAATGGTCAAATGAGTATGGTATAGTGGTCACTGATCCAACTGTCGCAATGACAGCGAGTGAACAATTGCAACAAGATTTAACTGTTACTGGTATTGAGACCGTAAACAGTCTCTGGTTTTTATTGAATTTTACTACTAATGATTATACGAAAGCCTATTTATATGCGACCTATTTATCTGATTATTTGTAATGATATTTCTAATTATCAAAAAAACCAATCAAACACTGCTTAAATTGATTGGTTTTTTTTGATTTTCCCCAATTTTTCTTAAAAAAAATCTGATTTTTTCTTGACGGGTTCAGTTCTGATTTGTATCATCCTGTGGCTTAAGTATGTCAACAAAGTGGATAGTCATACCCAACTATTGGGTTAGGTAGGTTGTATTCCTTACTATCCGTAAAATTTTGGTCAAAAACTGTTTATTTTTGTGGTTCTGTTTCAATTCTAGTCTATGGAATAGAGCGTTTTGTTTTTAAATAATTTAAGGAGATGGTAATGACCTCTCGGAGAGAACTAGCGAATGCGATACGTGCACTAAGTATGGATGCAGTGCAAAAAGCAAAATCAGGACATCCAGGTGCCCCTATGGGTATGGCTGATATTGCAGAAGTTTTATGGAACGATTTTTTAAAACACAATCCAAATAACCCGAAATGGGCGGATCGTGATCGATTTATTTTATCTAATGGTCATGGTTCCATGTTAATTTATTCTTTATTACATTTAACAGGCTATGATCTGCCTATGGAGGAATTAAAGAATTTTAGACAGCTTCATTCTAAAACACCTGGTCATCCAGAATATGGTTATGCTCCTGGGGTTGAAACTACTACTGGGCCTTTAGGTCAAGGGATTACTAATGCGGTTGGTATGGCAATTGCCGAAAAAACTTTAGCAGGGCAGTTTAACAAAGAAGGGTATACCATTGTCGATCATAATACCTATGTATTTTTAGGGGATGGTTGTTTAATGGAAGGTATTTCTCATGAGGCTTGTTCATTAGCAGGAACATTAGGTTTAGGGAAATTAATTGCGTTTTGGGATGACAATGGCATTTCTATTGACGGTCATGTTGAAGGCTGGTTTACAGATGATACGCCAAAGCGTTTTGAGGCTTATGGTTGGCATGTGATTGCCGATGTTGATGGTCATGATTCTGATGCGATTAAGCAAGCTGTGGCGGCCGCAAAAGCCGTTACTGATAAACCTACCTTGATTTGTTGTAAAACGACAATTGGTTATGGTGCACCAAATTTAGGGGGGACGCATAACTGTCATGGGGCACCTTTGGGAGAGGAGGAAATCAAAGCCTCTCGTGAATTTTTAGCTTGGAATCACGATCCATTTGTGATTCCAGAGGATGTGTATCAAGCCTGGGATCATAAGGAGCAAGGCAATCAATCAGAAGCCGAGTGGAATCAAAAATTTGCCCAATATAAAGCGAATTATCCAGAACTTGCCGCAGAGTTTGAACGTCGCATTAAGGGTGAATTACCTAGTGACTGGCAAGTTAAAGCCAATGAATTTATTGATTCTGTCAATGCCAAACAAGAAAAAATTGCTTCAAGAAAAGCGTCTCAAAATGCTATCAATGGTTATGGTCCAATGTTGCCTGAATTATTAGGGGGGTCTGCTGATTTAGCCGGTTCAAACTTAACCTTGTGGTCGGGTTCTAAAGGTATTAGTAAAGAAGAATTTGATGGTAACTATATTTATTATGGGGTTAGGGAATTTGGTATGTCAGCCATTATGAATGGGATTGCCTTACATGGTGGTTTTATCCCTTATGGTGCCACCTTTTTAATGTTTTCAGAATATGCGCGTAATGCCTTAAGAATGGCAGCATTAATGAAAGTACCTAGTATTTTTGTTTATACTCATGATTCAATTGGTTTAGGTGAAGATGGGCCTACTCATCAGCCTGTGGAACAAACGGCTACCCTACGTTATATCCCTAATATGTCAGTATGGCGTCCTTGTGATGCGGTAGAATCTGCGGTGGCTTGGAAAGTTGCCATTGAACGAACAAATGGTCCTGTGAGTTTGATTTTTTCACGCCAAGGCTTGCCACATCAAGAAAGAACGGCTGAAACCCTTAGCAATATTGCGAAAGGTGGTTATATTATTGCGGACTGTGATGGTCAGCCTGATGCCATTATTATTGCCACAGGCTCTGAAGTTTCATTAGCAATGGATGCTGTCAAGCAATGTTCACAAAAAGTGAGAGTAGTTTCCATGCCATCTACGGATACATTTGATGCCCAAGATCAAGCCTACAAAGAATCGGTATTACCAAGTAATATCACTGCTAGAGTCGCAGTAGAAGCAGGTGTTACTGACTATTGGCGTAAATATGTCGGTTTACAAGGTGAGGTGATTGGGATTGACAGCTTTGGTGAATCAGCACCCGCAGGTGCTTTGTTTGAACATTTTGGGTTTACTGTGGATAATGTGGTTAAAGCAGTTGAAACAGTGTGCTCATAAATTTTTAGTAAAAGTTTATTTAATATAAAACGGAGAAAATGAATGACAGTTAAAGTAGCAATTAATGGTTATGGTCGTATTGGTCGTAATGTTTTGAGAGCTTTATATGAAGCGAATCGTACGGATGAAATTCAAATTGTTGCGATTAATGATCTAGGCGATGCCAATGTTAATGCTCATCTAACTAAATATGATACTGCTCATGGTTCTTTCCCTGGTGATGTGTCAGTGGAAGGGGATAACTTAGTGGTAAATGGGGACAAAATTAAAGTTTTATCTAACCGTAATCCTGCCGAATTACCTTGGGGTGAATTGGGGGTCGATGTCGTGCATGAATGTACTGGTTTTTTTGCAAGCAAAGAAAAAGCAAGTGCGCACTTACAGGGAGGTGCAAAAAAAGTTGTGATTTCAGCGCCAGGTGGTAAAGACGTAGATGCTACTATTGTTTATGGTGTGAATCATGACGTATTAAAATCCAGTGATACGGTTATTTCTAATGCGTCTTGTACGACTAACTGTTTAGCACCGTTAGTAAAACCATTGCATGAAAAAATTGGTTTAGTTCACGGTTTAATGACAACAGTACATTCTTATACCAATGACCAAGTATTAACGGATGTGTATCATTCTGATTTACGTCGTGCGCGTTCTGCAACACAATCAATGATTCCTACCAAAACTGGTGCGGCAGCAGCCGTTGGTTTAGTATTACCCGAATTAAATGGCAAATTAGATGGTTTTGCGATTCGGGTGCCAACGATCAATGTTTCTGTGGTAGATTTATGTTTTGTTGCGGCAAGAGAAACGAGTAAAGACGAAATTGATGCCATTATGAAGGAGGCGGCAGAAGGTGAGTTAAAAGGTATTTTATCTTACAATGAGGCACCGTTGGTCTCAATTGACTTTAATCATACGACCACTACTTCCAATTATGATTCAACCTTAACGAAAGTTACGGGTGGCACCTTAGTGAAAGTATTATCTTGGTATGATAACGAATGGGGTTTTTCTAATCGTATGTTAGATACTACGCTTGCATTAATGAATGCAAAATAATCGTCAAAAAGTCAAAAACGCCTGTATTTGCAGGCGTTTATTTGAGGGAAGTTAAAAAAATGTCAGTATTAAAAATGACAGATTTAGACCTTAACGGAAAACGCGTATTAATCCGTCAGGATTTAAATGTACCCATTGAAGATGGTGAAGTAAGGAGTGATAAACGCATTCAAGCCTCATTACCCACCATTCAAAAAGTATTAGAAATGGGGGGTAAGGTGATGCTAATGTCGCATTTAGGACGTCCTAAAGAGGGGGAGTATAACGAAGAATATTCACTAAAACCTGTGGCAGAACATTTAGGTAAGTTACTTGATAAGCCAGTACGGTTAGTGAAAGACTGGTTGGATGGTGTAGTGCTTGCTGATGGTGATGTTGTCTTATGCGAAAATGTGCGTTTTAATGTGGGTGAAAAGAAAAATGAAGAGGAACTTGCAAAAAAAATGGCAAGTTTATGTGATGTTTATGTAATGGATGCCTTTGGTACGGCACATCGAGCACAGGCTTCAACGCATGGTGTTGCTAAGTATGCACCTATTGCTTGTGCTGGGCCTTTACTTGCCAAAGAATTAGATGCTTTGGGTAAAGCATTAGATAATCCTGCTAGACCCATGGTTGCTATTGTGGGTGGTTCTAAAGTTTCTACTAAGCTAACGGTATTGGATTCATTATCAAATATTGTGGATCAATTAATTGTTGGTGGTGGTATTGCAAATACTTTTATTGCCGCTGCAGGCAATTCAGTTGGAAAATCTTTATATGAAGCGGATTTAGTTGATGAGGCAGCCCGCTTAACCGAAGTAGCGCAAGCGAGAAATGGTGATATTCCTGTACCAGTAGATGTCGTTTGTGCGAAAGCGTTTTCCAAAACTGCCAAAGCAAGTTTAAAAGGCGTTGATCAAGTTGACGATGATGATATGATCTTCGATATTGGTCCTGAAACTTCGAGCAAATTAGCAGAAATTTTAAAAACAGCAGGGACCATTGTTTGGAACGGACCCGTTGGCGTATTTGAATTCGACCAATTTGGGGAAGGAACGAAAGCATTAGCAACTGCCATTGCTGAAAGTTCTGCCTTTTCTATTGCAGGTGGAGGTGATACCTTAGCTGCCGTAGATAAATATAACATTGCCGATAAAATTTCTTATATTTCAACAGGTGGTGGTGCTTTTCTAGAGTTTTTAGAAGGCAAAAAATTACCTGCGGTTGCTATTTTAGAAGATAGAGCTAAGAATTAAAGATTTTTTATATCAGTACAGTATTGATTAAAAGAAACAGACATCATGGTCAGACGAACCAAAATTGTAGCAACATTAGGTCCTTCAACTGATGACCCTAAAGTTTTAGATGAAATGATCCGGGCAGGGGTTGATGTTGTCCGTTTGAATTTTTCGCATGGCACGGCTGAAGAACATAAAAATCGGGCAGAATTTGTGCGTAATCGTTCAAGAGCACATGGTCGTCAGGTTGGGGTGCTAGTTGATCTGCAAGGTCCTAAAATTCGGATTGAAAAATTCAAGCAGGGAAAAGTTGTATTAGAAAACGGTCAAAATTTTACCTTAGATATTAATTGTCCTAAATGCGAGGGGGATGAACACCGAGTTGGTATTGCCTACAAAGACTTACCGAAAGATGTTTCTCGTGGTGATGTATTATTACTTGATGATGGCTGTATTATCTTATGGGTTAACCATGTAACTGACACCCAAGTGCAATGTCGTGTTGATTCTGGTGGTGAGTTATCTAACAACAAAGGTATTAATCGCCAAGGGGGTGGGCTTTCGGCACATTCTTTAACTGATAAGGATAGGGAAGATATTAAAGTTGCTGCTGAAATTCAAACGGATTATCTTGCGATTTCTTTTCCTAGATGTGCGGATGATGTTAGGGAAGCGAAAGACTTATTAAAATCCGCAGGCGGTCGTGGTGGTATTATTGCAAAAATCGAGCGAGCAGAGGCCTTAGAAGAAGAAACCTTAAAAGAAATCATTGCCGTATCCGATGCGGTAATGATCGCAAGAGGTGATTTAGGGGTTGAAATTGGTGATGCGGAGTTGCCTGCGGCTCAAAAACGTATTATTCAAATGTCTCGTTCTGCCAATGCCGTTGTTATTACAGCAACCCAAATGATGCGTAGTATGGTGCATAATCCTTTGCCTACTCGGGCTGAAGTATTTGATGTTGCCAATGCGGTATTAGATGGCACGGATGCGGTAATGTTGTCTGAAGAAACGGCAATGGGCGATTATCCTGCAAAAGCAGTTGCAGCTATGAGTCGGATTTGTATGGAAGCAGAGAAGCAAGACCTAGCAAAAATATCAGATCACCGTATTAATACTAAATTTGGTCGCATTGATGAAGCGATTGCGATGGCAACAATGTACACTGCAAATCATTTGGGCGTTAAAGCCATTGCAGCCTTAACTGAATCAGGTTCTACAACCCAATGGATGTCTCGTATTAGCTCAGGTATTCCAATTTATGCTTTGACGAAATATGTGGAAACACGACGTAAAGTTACCTTATATCGTGGTGTTTATCCAGTGAGTTTTGATGCAGAATGTCGCACCGCATTTGAAACAAATCAGGAAGTCACAGATGAGTTATTACGTCGTGGGGCGATTCGTAATGGTGATCTAATTATTATTACTCGGGGTGATCAAGTAGGCTTAATGGGTGGTACGAATTTGATGAAGATTATTTGTGTTGGGGACAAATGCTATTTGTCTAAAGAAAATATAATAGACCCAGAAAACATCAATGAGACGGACTAAGTTTAACTAACTTTGAAAATTGAAAATGAAATAGATTATGTACTTAAACATAATCGACAAATGGTTGTAACTATCACTGACAGTGTGATTTACTTAATTTTTTTATAAACTAGAGTGAGGAAACATTTATGGCATTAATTTCTTTACGTCAATTATTGGATCATGCGGCTGAGCATGGTTATGGCGTACCTGCCTTTAACGTAAACAATATGGAACAAATGCAAGCAATTATGCAGGCAGCTGATAAAACTGACAGTCCTGTGATTGTGCAAGCGTCTGCGGGGGCTCGTTCTTATGCAGGTGCCCCATTTTTACGTCATTTAATTGCAGCTGCAATTGAACAATATCCACATATTCCTGTCGTGGTACATCAAGATCATGGGGCATCTCCTAGTGTTTGCCAACGTTCCATTCAACTGGGTTTTTCTTCCGTCATGATGGATGGTTCATTAAAAGAAGATATGAAAACACCAGCAAGTTTTGAATACAATGTTGATGTTACTCGTCGTGTGGTTGAAATGGCACATGCGTGTGGGGTTTCAGTGGAAGGTGAGTTAGGTTGTTTAGGTTCATTAGAAACGGGTATGGCGGGCGAAGAAGATGGTTCTGGTGCCGAAGGTCAACTCAGCCATGATCAACTATTAACTGATCCAGGTGAAGCCGCTGATTTTGTCAAGGCAACGAATGTTGATGCACTAGCGATTGCCATTGGTACTAGTCATGGTGCTTACAAATTTACTCGTCCACCAAGTGGTGATATTTTAGCCATTGAACGCATCAAAGAAATCCATGCGCGTATTCCAAATACGCATTTGGTTATGCATGGTTCGTCTTCTGTTCCTCAAGATTGGTTGAAAATTATCAATGAAAATGGTGGTGAAATGGGTGAAACCTATGGTGTTCCTGTTGAAGAAATTCAAGAAGGCATTAAACATGGGGTGGCTAAAGTGAATATTGATACTGACTTAAGAATGGCATCAACGGGTGCAATTCGTCGTCATCTTAACGAAAATACGGCTAATTTTGACCCAAGAAAATATCTTAAAGCAGCGACTCAAGCCATGCGTGATATTTGTATTGCTCGCTATGAAGCCTTTGGGACAGCAGGTAATGCTTCTAAGATTGATCCCATCAATTTAGAAGTCATGGTTACACGTTACGATAGTGGTGAATTAGACGCTAACGTTAATTAATGGGCTTTTTTCGATTGATTAATAGGGTATATCCTCACGCAAAAACGTGAGGATATTTTTTTTATGCGATTAAACTTAAGCCCTGAGCAAGTCCACTGCTGGATTTGTCATTCTGATAAAATTCAAGACCCACAATTATTACAACAATACCAGCGTTTACTACAACCTGAAGAAGAACAACGACGGTTACGCTTTCATTTTGCCAAACATCAACACCAACATTTAGTCACTAGAGCTTTAGTACGCTCGGTTTTGTCATTTTATGCCGATATTGCACCACAAGATTGGCGTTTTAGTAAAAATACCCATGGTAAACCTGAAATTATTCCACCAACGGCGGATTTTTTACCATTGCGATTTAATTTATCACATACAGAGGGTATGGTAGTCTGTGCGGTGATGTTAGAACAGGATATTGGGGTAGATGTAGAATATTGCCAACGGCAACATGCGGGCTTAGAGATTGCGAAACGTTTTTTTTCACCCTTAGAATATCAAGATTTGCTTAAACTTGAATCCGCACAACAAGTGAGTCGATTTTTTGATTATTGGACACTAAAAGAAGCCTACATCAAGGCTTGTGGGCAAGGAATTAGCATTCCATTGGATCATTTTTCTTATCAATTTATCCATCAAAACAAGATTCAAATTCAGTTTGTTGCACAACGAGATGATCATCCAGAGAATTGGCAATTTTTTTTAAGCAGTCCAAGCGTTAATCATCGTTTAGCCCTTGCCATACATCAAGGGCAAATGGAATTTGAAGTAAATTATCAAACGATTGTGCCTTTACAATAGGTGATTCTTACTTATTTGTAAGAATTTATATTTCTAAGTTATTATATTAGAAACTATTAACAATTGTCTAATTGCCTCATATCAACTACAATTTGCATTCATAACCAAAACAATGAAAAGAGTGTGATAATGGCAGAACATGATATTGATCCTCAAGAAACCCAAGAGTGGTTAGATGCATTAGAAGCAGTGATTGAAAATGAAGGCACTGATCGAGCCCATTTTTTATTAGAACAGTTAATTGATAAAACCAGACGTTCAGGTGCGTATTTGCCTTATAGTGCTAATACTGCTTATGTCAATACCATTCCACCACATCTGCAACAGCCAATTCCGGGTGATCAGGCATTAGAACGACGGATTCGTTCTTTGATTCGTTGGAATGCGATGGCAATGGTAGTTAAGGCTAATCGCATTTCAACAGAACTTGGCGGGCATATTGCGAGTTTTGCTTCAGTGGCAACATTATTTGATATTGGTTTTAATCATTTTTTTCGGGCATCGAATGACGAACAATTAGGTGATTTAGTGTTTTTTCAAGGGCATTCGGCGCCTGGGGTGTATGCTAGAGCTTATTTAGAAGGCCGATTAACGGAAGAGCAATTAAATCATTTTCGCCGTGAAGCCAAAGGCAATGGCTTATCTTCTTATCCGCATCCGTGGTTAATGCCTGATTTTTGGCAATTTCCTACGGTTTCAATGGGTTTAGGGCCGTTGATGGCAATTTATCAAGCACGGTTTTTACGTTATTTACATCATCGTGGTTTAGCCAATACCGAAAATCGTAAAGTCTGGGCATTTTTAGGCGATGGTGAAATGGATGAGCCTGAATCGATGGGAGCGATTTCATTAGCAGCCAGAGAAAAATTAGACAACCTAATTTTTGTGGTTAATTGTAATCTACAGCGTTTAGATGGGCCAGTGCGTGGTAATGGTAAGATAATTCAAGAACTCGAAGCGGCGTTTCGTGGGGCAGGCTGGAATGTGATCAAAGTGATTTGGGGCAGTTACTGGGACCCATTATTAGCCAGAGATAAAGATCAGTTATTGTTAAAACGCATGGAAGAAGCACTGGATGGTGATTATCAAGCCTATAAAGCGAAAGGGGGGGCTTACACCCGAGAACATTTCTTTGGTAAATATCCTGAATTAAAGGAAATGGTGGCGAATTTAAGTGATAATGATATTTGGCGTTTAAATCGTGGCGGTCATGATCCGCATAAAGTCTATGCCGCGTATGCTCAAGCAGTCAAACATCAAGGGCAGCCAACGGTGATTTTAGCCAAAACTGTCAAAGGCTATGGCATGGGGGAGGCAGGTGAAGGGCAAAATGCCACGCATTCACAAAAGAAAATGGGGGAGCAGGCGTTAAAAGATTTTCGTGATAGATTTAATATTCCGATTTCCGATGCTGAAATTGCGGAAGCACCCTTTTTTAAACCTGATGAAGCGAGTGCGGAAATTCAATATCTAAAACAGCGACGCCAAGCATTAGGTGGCTATTTACCGAAACGCCAAGCCCAAGCGGAAAAATTACCCATTCCTGATTTGTCAGCATTTGAATCGTTATTACGAGGTTCTGGCGAGCGTACTATGTCAACGACTATGGCCTTTGTGCGAATTTTAACCGCATTAACTCGGGATAAAGTTCTAGGTAAATATGTCGTGCCTATTGTGCCTGATGAATCACGCACTTTTGGTATGGAAGGTTTATTTCGTCAATTGGGGATTTATTCATCCTTAGGTCAGTTATACAAACCTGAAGATTCTAATCAACTTATGTTTTATAAAGAAGACAAACAAGGACAAATCTTACAAGAAGGTATTAATGAAGCAGGGGCAATTTCTTCTTGGATTGCTGCGGCAACTGCCTATAGTACACATGGCATTAGCATGATCCCCTTTTATATTTTCTATTCCATGTTTGGTTTTCAACGAGTAGGTGATTTAGCTTGGGCTGCAGGGGATATGCAAGCCAGAGGCTTTTTGATTGGTGGCACGGCAGGTCGCACTACTTTAGCTGGAGAAGGTTTGCAACATCAAGATGGGCATAGTCATGTAACTGCCTCATCTATTCCTAACTGTGTGTCTTATGATCCTTGTTTTGCCTATGAATTAGCGGTGGTTATTCAAGATGGTTTACGCCGAATGTATCAACAGCAGGAAAATATTTATTATTATATTACCACTATGAATGAAAATTATGTACAGCCGGCCATGCCAGAAGGGGTAGAACAAGATATTCTAAGAGGAATGTATTTATTTCAAGCAGCGGCGGATAAACCTAAACTTATTTTACTGGGCAGTGGTACGATTTTAAGAGAAGTGATTGCAGCAGGGGAACTATTGCAACAAGATTATAATATTGCCACTGATATTTGGAGTGTCACTAGTTTTAATGAACTTGCTAGGGAAGGTCATGCAATTGACCGTTGGAATCGTATGCATCCAACGGCTAAGGCAAAACGTTGTTATGTTTCCACTTGTTTAGATTCTGCCATTATTCCCATTGTTGCGGCTACTGATTATATGCGTACCTATGCGGAGCAAATTCGACCTTGGATTAAAGCTTCTTATACCGTATTAGGCACTGATGGTTTTGGGCGTAGTGATAGTCGGGAGCAATTACGAGAATTTTTTGAAGTGAATCGTTATTATATTGTGCTTACCGTATTAAAAACTTTAGCGGATAGGGGTGAGGTAGTCGCAACAGCCCTAGAACAAGCAATGCAAGCATATGGTATTGATGCGGATAAACCGAATCCAATGACTGTATAAACTCTATAAAGGATAACTATGGCGGATACAAAACAAATTATGGTTCCTGATATTGGGGATTTTGAACAAGTGGAAGTAATTGAAGTATTAGTTGCTGTTGGCGATAAAGTTGCCGTTGAAGATGAATTAATTACTTTAGAAAGTGATAAAGCGGCTATGCCAGTTCCTGCTACTGAGGCGGGTCTCGTCAAGGCTGTGCATATTAAAGTCGGTGATAAAGTATCACAAGGCGATGTGATTTTAGAACTAGAGGTAGATACCAGTGCGACTGTGAATGATTCAGTTATGGTTGAAGCAAACACAGCGGATACAACGACAACAGCGGTGGCAGAGCCAGTAAAAGCTATGAGCGAAGAATCGCCAACAACGGAAGCACTAAAAACAACGGAAGCGAAAGCATTGACATCACCTCTACCGATTGATAGCTTAAATCAGAATAATAAAAAGGCTCATGCAAGTCCAGCCGTAAGAAAATTTGCACGCAGTTTAGGCGTGGATATTTCTAATATTGCAGGGAGTGGGCGTAAAGGTCGGGTAAGCAAAGAGGATGTAGAAAGTTTTGTGAAACAAGCCTTACAGTCTAAAACAAGTGATATTGGTGCCACAGCTAATGCTTTACCGAGTTTACCCGTGGTTGATTTTGCCAAATTCGGTGAGATTACTACTCAGTCGTTAAGTCGTATTAAAAAGATTTCAGGGGTAAGATTACACGCCAGTTGGGTTAATATTCCGCATGTTACCCAATTTGATCAAGCCGATATAACGGAATTAGAGGTTTTTCGTCAATCTTTAAAATCCGAAGCTGAAAAGCAAGGAGTGAAATTAACCTTTTTAGCTTTTTTAATCAAGGCTTGTGTGGTTGCCTTACAAAAATTTCCTGAATTTAATGCCTCTTTAGATGCCTCAGGTGAAAATTTGGTGCTGAAACATTATTATCATATTGGCATTGCCGTGGATACCCCTGATGGTTTAGTCGTGCCTGTGATTCGGGATGCCGATAGCAAAGGTTTATTTGAATTAGCATCGGAACTAATGGAAATCAGTCAAAAAGCCAGAGCCAAAAAACTAGCCCCAGCTGATATGCAAGGAGGAAGTTTTAGTATTTCTAGTTTAGGTGGTATTGGTGGTACGGCATTTACTCCCATTATTAATGCCCCTGAAGTGGCCATTTTAGGGGTATCTAAAGCCAGTCAGCAAGCCGTATATGATGGTCAAAATTTCCAAGCACGGTTAATTTTACCCCTATCTTTGTCCTATGATCATCGAGTCATTGATGGGGCATTAGGGGCGAGATTTACCACTTATTTAGGGTCGGTATTAACAGATATTCGTAGAGCATTATTGTAAAGGATAAACCATGAGCAAAAGCATAGAGATTGTTGTACCTGATATTAGTGAATTTGAGCCTGTGGATGTGATTGAGGTTTTAGTTGCCGTAGGTGATACTATTGCGGTAGGTGATGAATTAATTACTTTAGAAAGTGATAAAGCGGCCATGCCAGTGCCTAGTACGGAGGCAGGGGTTATTACTGCGATTAATATTAATGTTGGTGATAAAGTCTCCACTGGGGATAGTATTTTAACGGTTACTATTGATGCTGACTCCGAATCCGAAACGATTGAATCGCAAACCAGCAAAATGCCAGTTGAAGAACAGGCGACGACGATAACTACCGCAACTTCTACGACTACAGCAAGTGATATTGAAACGGAAGTTGTTGTGTTAGGTGCAGGACCGGGGGGTTATACGGCTGCCTTTCGTGCCGCTGATTTAGGCAAAAAAGTGGTATTAATTGAGCGTTATCCACGTTTAGGAGGCGTGTGTTTAAATGTGGGTTGTATTCCGTCTAAAGCCTTATTACATATTGCCCAAGTCATTAATGAAAGCAAAGTCATGGCAGAGCATGGCGTGAGTTTTGCCCCACCTGACATTGATGTTGATAAAATTCGTGCTTGGAAAGATCAGATCATTGGACGTTTAACTTCTGGTTTGGCAATGTTAGCAAAACAACGCAAAGTACAAACCATATTTGGTCAAGCTGAATTTATTTCAGCACATCAAATTAAAGTCGCAACCGCCGAAGGGGATAAAGTCATTCAATTTGAACATGCAGTGATTGCCGCAGGTTCTCGTTCAACGAAAATTCCAAGTTTTCCATTGGATGACCCACGCTTATTAGATTCAACGTCCGCTTTAGAACTAGAAAGCATACCAGAGCATTTACTAGTGATTGGTGGTGGTATTATTGGTTTAGAAATGGCAACGGTCTATCATGCCTTAGGGGCGAAAATTACCATTGTTGAGTTAATGGATAGTTTAATTCCTGGTTGTGATCCTGATTTAGTCAAACCCTTACAAAAAATTATCAAAAAACGCTATGACAATATTTATCTTAAAACTAAGGTTGAAAGTATTACCCCCGTTGAGAACGGTTTAGACGTTGCCTTTACGGGTGATAAAGTCCCTAAATCTCAAGTATTTGATAAAGTTTTATTAGCGGTTGGGCGACAAGCGAATGGTTTACGCATTGGTGCCGATAAAGCAGGGGTTAATGTGGATCAACGAGGTTTTATTCATGTCGATTCACAACAAAAAACCAATATACCCCATATTTTTGCCATTGGTGATATTGTAGGGCAACCGATGTTAGCCCATAAAGCCACTCATGAAGCGAAAGTCGCCGCCGAAGTCATCGCAGGCTTGCCATCCGCCTTTCAGGCCTTAACGATTCCATCGGTTGCTTACACCGATCCAGAAGTTGCATGGATGGGATTAACAGAAACTGATGCTAAACAACAAGGAATTGCATATGAAAAAGGGGTATTTCCTTGGGCAGCCAGTGGTCGAGCCTTAAGTTTAGGTCGTGATGAAGGCATGACTAAGGTTTTATTTGAACCTAAAACCCATAGAATTTTAGGGGCAGGCATGGTAGGACCTAATGCGGGTGAATTAATTGCCGAAGCAGTACTTGCCTTAGAAATGGGGGCGGATGTTGAAGATATTGCCTTAAGCATTCATCCGCATCCAACCTTATCCGAATCATTTAATTTTGCCGCAGAAATTGTGGAGGGCAGTATTACGGATTTGTATATTCCTAAGAAAAAATAATTTTAGGGCATAATCCAATGCCTAGTCATATAACATGAGCCGTTTGTTTTATACCCTATTATTTTATTTAGCAATTCCGCTAATATTGCTACGTTTAACTATTCGAGGTTTTAAAGCCAAAGATTATTTTTTACGCTGGCGAGAACGCTTTGGTTTTATTCCTGATTTGCCTGAACTTGCCACGAAACCTTGTATTTGGTTGCATACCGTATCCGTAGGTGAATTTCAGGCAGCCATTCCTTTAATTAAAGCCTTGCAACAACAATATCCCAAGCATCAATTACTTATTACCAGCATGACCCCAACAGGATCCGCGCGAGTTAGGGCAAGTTTTGGTGAGCAAGTCAGGCATTGTTATTTACCCTATGATCTCCCTGATGCCATTTTACGATTTTTGAAACATACCCAACCTAAAATCGCCATTATTTTAGAAACGGAATTATGGCCAAATTTATTGTATTATGTGCATCAACAACACATTCCCATTGTATTAGCGAATGCTCGTTTATCAAAACGTTCTTGCCAAGGGTATCAACGTTTTTTAAAACTAATGCAACCCGCAGTCATAGCGATTGATCAAATCGTGGCACAAGCGGATTTAGACCAACAACATTTTTTACAATTAGGGGCAAAAGCATCACAAATTACAGTCTCAGGTAATATTAAATTTGATCTGCAATTGGCCGATGATTTACTAGAACAAGCGACTGAACTGCGTCAACAATGGGGCGCGCAACGTAAAGTATTTATTGCCGCTTCTACGCATGAAGGGGAAGATGAAATAATTTTGCAGGCTTTTGCTGAAATCAAAAAAAATATGCCAATGGTATTATTAGTATTAGTGCCTAGACATCCCGAGCGTTTTAATAAAGTGGCTGAATTATGTCGTTGTCAAGGTTATCAAGTGATACAACGTAGTCAAAATCAAGCCTGTACGGATGAAACTGATATTTTTGTTGGCGATACTATGGGCGAATTAATGGTGTTTTATGCTGCGTCAGATGTTGTTTTTGTGGGCGGGAGTTTGAAACCCATTGGCGGTCATAATCCATTGGAGCCCGCTAGTTTAGCCAAACCCATATTTTTTGGTTCCCATATGTTTAATTTTCTAAGCATTGCTCAGTTAATGTTAAAGCAAAAAGCGGCCGTTGAAGTGAGTTCTGCTCAGGATTTGGCAGAGAAGGTATTAAGTGTTTTGTATTATCCTGATTTGGCGAAACAGCAAGGGGCATTAGCCGTGCAGATTGTGTTGGATAACAAGGGGGCGTTGGATAAGTTGTTGGGGGTGATTGGGGCTTATTTAATGCCTAAAAAATAAAAATAATTACCTGTTCATTGAAAAATTATTATCTACAATCCCTTAGATATTTGATATAAGCACACTAGGTAAGGATGAAAAATTTGGAACAACACAATCCATTGGGTGATATAAAAACAATCACCATTGATGACTTGGCCTAGAATATAAGAGCTCTTGAGTAGTGACTACATGAATGTTATACTTAGAGGTGATTTTGTAACGGCAAGTGTCTAAGTGAAATTGCCTTAATCATTTGCTTATTCGACCTGTTTGTTGACTGTTGCATTCGTTAGGGAAAACTTTTTTTCTTGTTGGTAATAAGGTTTTAGACCTGTTCGAATCTCCGCTAACTTTTTTGGATCAGGCTGTGGGAGCATCTGCTGGGCTTGGGTGAGTAATTGGATCAATTTTTCCCCTTGCATTATTATGTGGCCTCTTTTTATTCCAGAGTAGCGTCTTAAGGGTCATTATTTTAGTTTCTCAGCTAATTTTTTTATTACTGTTGCAGCTTGCCGACGCACTGTTCCTTCAGGCAACTCTAAAATAGTTGCGATTTCTTTATGAGTAAATCCTATCCAATAACGCATGATCAGTAAGTTTTGTTCATTCTCTTTTAAAGTATTGAGTTGTTGGTATAATAACTCGTATTCCTGTTCTAAAACAAGCGTATCTACGGGAATGTCAGGTGGCATTTCTTCGTATTGCACGGGACTGATTTTATGACGTCGATGATAATCAATATAAAGATTTAAAGCAATACGATAAAGTAGAGCAACAGGGGATTCTGGGTTGTTGCAAATGGTTTTTAAAAATCGAATAAAGCTTTCTGCCAGCAAATCATAAGCGGTATCTGTATCTACTCCTTTCGCAATTAAAAAACGCCACAAACGATCTGACTGGCTTTGGTAAAATGCTTCAAAGGCAGATTCATCATTTTGCCAACAATACTGTTGGATTTGGGTTTTAGGATTAGTGCTCATAGTTTGATAGTTCAGCAAGATATGAACCTAGCATAAGCCAATTATTTAAGCAAAAATTAGAACTACTTCACAAAAATTACAGATAATTATTTTGAACATTTTAAAAAATGTTGACTAAGACACACTATTATTTCCAATTATTTCACATTTTTTTGCTTCATATTTTGCTGGTTTTGGATTTGTTGGCGTAATTGTTCAACTCGCTGACGATTAACACCAAAGTCATAATAACCCGTGCGAGAGGCAGAGCGAACTTCAATATGGCTTTGTTCAGGGGGGAAATAAAATTCAACCTCGTCCACAAATCCCCACCAACGGCTTTTGTAAAGGACTTTTAAATAATTATCTTGTTGTTGTATGATTTGGCTTCGAGCTTGTTGCTGAATAATACTCACTAATTGTGTCATGCTAATCCAAGGCAGTGCTGTAATCTTATGCTGTTCATCCGTGCTTTGGCTAGAGACACAATTAGGGCTATCTGGACAAGGTTTAAGTGAGTTTGTCATCGTAGTGGTTGCTATTGTTGGTGATATTTGGGTACAGGCTGATAATATCAATGCAGTAAAAATAATGCTTTTAGATGCCATAAGTAATTTTGTTTTGCTCATCATTTAAATGGGGTAGTATTTCTAAAAAGCCTGATAATTCATTTGTTTGCTTATAAATTGGTAGTAATTCAATATCCACATGTTCTTGACCAAATGAGGTATGGTGTAGATGTAAAACCCGTTGTGGACTATTATTTTCTATACCTTCCTTTAAAGGGCATAATTCACCTGCTTGATCACAAGGTACTGAGTAGTGATGGGATACTTCGTAACAACGCTGGTTTGTTTGATTGCTTTGCTGAGGATAACGTTTGTTATAGGCTTGATTAGTAATGATAATCTTGTAATTAGTATCAATTAATACCATAGGGGTTGGAAATTTATTGAGGATTTGTTGGGTAAAATAGCTATCAATTGTCATATTTGTCAAATTAAATTTTAAATTATGTCATATTTGACAAGTATCAATCAAAAAATAAGCAGTAATTAATTTTATTTTTAATCTTATTATTTCAATTGTTTGTTTTATAAATGAAAAATAAATATTTAAAAAAATGGCATAATTTTTGTTATGTCTTTAAAAAAAGTAAAAAATGAATGAGGGCGATAAATGAAAAAAATCTGGCATAGTTCGTTTGCACAAGACATTATTTGGGTTCTATTACTAAAAGCCGTACTGTTGTTGGCATTATGGTATTACTTTGTGTATTCCGTACCCATTGTTGATGTTAATGGGACTGAATTAGGAAAACACTTTTTAAAAGGAAATTAATATGACCGAAGAAGTCGTTGATTTATCACGTCTGCAATTTGCACTTACTGCAATGTATCATTTTCTCTTTGTGCCTTTAACTTTGGGTTTGTCATTTCTATTGGCAATTATGGAATCTGTCTATGTAATGACAAATAAAGTTATTTACAAAGATATGGTGAAATTCTGGGGAAAACTCTTTGGGATTAATTTTGTTTTAGGTGTTACTACTGGCATGACTTTAGAGTTTCAGTTTGGAACGAATTGGGCGTATTATTCTCATTACGTTGGCGATATTTTTGGTGTGCCTTTGGCCATTGAAGGCATGATGGCGTTTTTTTTGGAATCAACCTTTATTGGTTTATTCTTTTTTGGCTGGGATAGATTGAGCAAAGTACAGCATTTAACGGTTACTTGGTTAGTGGCCTTGGGTTCAAATTTATCGGCGTTATGGATTTTGATTGCGAATGCTTGGATGCAAAATCCTGTCGGAACGGAATTTAATTATATCACTATGCGCATGGAGTTAGCCAGTTTTGCGGATGTGTTTTTTAATCCTGTCGCACAGGTGAAATTTGTGCATACTGTGGCCGCAGGTTATGTGACAGGTGCGGTATTTATGCTAGGAATTTCAGCCTTATATTTACTTAAAGGTCGAGATATGGCATTTGCCCAGCGTTCGTTTGCAGTGGCATCAGGCTTTGGTTTAGCGGCAATATTATCTGTGATTGTATTAGGCGATGAAAGTGGTTATACCACAGGTGAAGTGCAAAAAATGAAACTAGCTGCGATTGAATCGGAATGGGAAACCCAGGAACCACCCGCTGCTTTCACCCTATTCGGCATTCCTAATCCAGAGAATATGACAACTGATTATGCCGTGAAAGTCCCGTGGGTACTTGGTTTAATAGCGACTCGATCCGTTGATGAAGAAGTGCATGGGATTAAAGATTTAGTGGCAGAAAATGAGAAAAAAATTCGTTTAGGAATCATTGCCTATGGTGCGTTTCAACAAATAAAACAGCAAGAAAATCAAACCCCAGAAGTATTGGAAACCTTTGAACAACATAAAGATTATCTCGGTTATGGTTTATTACTAAAAAAATATACCCAAAATGTGGTGGGTGCCACTGACATGCAGATTAAACAAGCAGCATTAGACACGGTTCCTAATGTGTCAGTATTATTTTGGGCGTTTAGACTTATGGTGGGTTCAGGGTTTTTAATGCTATTCTTATTTATCATGGCGTTTTATTATTGTGCTAAACGCCAAGCGTTACAAAAGCGTTGGTTATTACATCTGGCGGTATTTGCCATTCCTTTGCCTTGGATTGCAGCAGAGTCAGGTTGGATTGTGGCAGAAATGGGGCGTCAACCTTGGAGTATCGCAGGAATTTTACCAACTCATTTGAGCGTTTCCAGCTTAACGGTGGGTGATGTGTATTTTAGCTTGGCAGGATTTATCTTTTTTTATACGTTTTTGCTAGTGATTGAAATGTTTTTAATGTTTAAATATGCTAGACTAGGTCCTAGTTCGTTAAATACAGGACGTTATCATTTTGAACAACAAGGATCAAAAACATGATATTTGATTATGAAACTTTGAAAATTATTTGGTGGTTGTTTTTAGGCGTATTATTGCTTGGTTTTGCACTAAGCGATGGGTTTGACATGGGGATTGGTACTTTATTGCCGTTTATTGCTAAAAACGATAAGGAACGTCGAGTTTTGATTAATGTCATTGGTCCAACTTGGGAAGGTAATCAAGTTTGGTTGATTTTAGCCGCAGGAGCGGTATTTGCGGCTTGGCCTTTGGTGTATGCCACTGCGTTTTCATCGCTATTTTTTGCCATGTTATTATTATTATTTGCCTTGTTTTTTCGTCCTGTTGGCTTTGATTATCGGAGTAAGCTAAAAAATCAAACTTGGCGTAATGCTTGGGATTGGGCATTATTTTGTGGTAGTGCGATTCCTGCATTTTTATTTGGCGTGGTCTTTGGGAATTTATTTTTAGGGATTCCCTTTCATTTTAACGATGAGTTACGCCTATTTTATACAGGGAGTTTTTGGCAATTATTACATCCATTTGCTTTATTATCCGGTTTCGTGAGTTTGGCTATGTTAATTATGCATGGTGCGACTTATTTACAATTGCGTACTGAGGATATTATTTTACAACGTAGTCGCAAAGTAACGTGTTGGATAGCCGTAATCTATATTGTTTTGTTTGTATTTGCGGGCGTTTGGAGTATTTTTTTATTACCATCGTATCATTTAACTTTTATTCCTGATGTCAATCAGACTTTAAATCCTTTGATGAAATTAGTAGAAATCACGGAACAAGGATGGTTGTATAATTACAAACAACATTCATGGATGTTATTAGCACCGATTGGGGGGACTGTTGGTGGTGCGTTTGTGATTTTATTTACTTTAGGTAAACATCCGAAATTTGCCTTTATGTTTAGTAGTACGGCGATTATTGGGGTGATTCTGACGGCTGGGTTTACTTTATTTCCATTTTTATTACCTTCATCCACGCATCCTAGTCATAGTTTAACTATTTGGGATGCGTCCTCCAGTCAAATGACATTAATGTTAATGTTTTGGGCAGTGGTATTCTTTTTGCCTTTGATTATACTTTATACTCGATGGGTGTATAAAGTCTTAAGAGGCACTTTGACAGTAAAAACCATTGAAGATAATCAACAAACGATGTATTAAAGGTATTTGAAATGTGGTATTTTACATGGATTTTAGGACTATTATTAGCATGTGCTTGTGGCATTATCAATGTCATGTGGTTGGAAGCAACAGGCTGTTTATTAGATGACGTGCAAGCAAAAGACACTCAAGATTCACATGATAATGTGGATTAGCATGATAAGCAATGAATAAAAAGGAGGAGCATAATGGCTCATATAGTAATTTTAGGCGCAGGAACGGGTGGTATGCCAGCAGCATATGAAATGAGGGAGGCCTTAGGCAAAGAACATCAGGTGACCGTTATTAATGAAAATGAATATTTTCAATTTGTACCGTCCAATCCTTGGATTGCCGTAGGCTGGCGTGAACGCAATGAGATTACCTTTGAAATTCGTCCTTATTTAGAACGAAAAAATATTAATTTTATTGCACAACGTGTCGATAAAATTGAAGCAGATGACAATCGTTTGCGTTTAGCCAATGATGAGATTGTTGAATATGATTATTTACTCATTGCTACTGGACCAAAATTAGACCTTGCCGATGTCGAAGGTTTAGGTCCTGAAGGCTTTACGCAATCTGTGTGTACGGTTGATCATGCCCAAAAAGCCTATCAGGATTATCAAGAATTTGTTAAAAATCCTGGTCCTGTCGTGGTAGGGGCGATGCCATTTGCCAGTTGTTTTGGTCCTGCTTATGAATTTGCCCTGATTATGGATACTGATTTATGTCGCCGTAAAATTCGTAATAAAGTCCCTATAACTTTTGTTACCAGTGAACCTTATATTGGTCATCTTGGTTTGGATGGGGTGGGTGATTCTAAAAGTATGTTAGAAAGTGAATTAAGAAACCGCCATATTCAGTGGATTACCAATGCGAAAACTACCAAAATTGAATCGGGCAAAATGTATATTGAAGAATACAATGATGTGGGTGAGAAAATTAAAGATCATGTGGTGGCTTTTAACTTTTCAATGATGTTACCCGCATTTAAAGGTGTTGATGCCGTTGCAGCCGTAGAGGGTTTATGTAATCCTCGTGGCTTTGTTATAGTGGACGAACATCAACGTAATCCTAAATACAAAAATATTTATTCTGCAGGGGTTTGTATTGCGATTCCACCGATTTCAGCGACACCTGTACCAACAGGTGCTCCTAAAACAGGTTATATGATTGAATCAATGGTAACGGCGATTGTCCATAATGTTCGGGATGAATTAAATGGGAAACAACCCCATGAAACGGCTACTTGGAATGCGATTTGTTTAGCGGATATGGGGGATACAGGTGCAGCCTTTGTGGCCATTCCACAAATTCCACCTAGAAACTTAGTGTGGTTTAAGAAAGGTAAATGGGTACATGCGGCTAAAGTCGTCTTTGAAAAATACTTTATTCGCAAGATGAAAAAAGGTACTTCAGAGCCTATTTATGAAAAATATATTTTAAAAGCCTTAGGTATTGAGCGTTTAAATTAGTGAGCAATATTGATATAGGGGCAGCCAAGGGGATGTCCCTATATCGAAACCAAATGATTGCCCCTCCAGTACAAGGAAGTCCTGTTTTTTTGTCTTCATCGGTACAAGGATGTACCGTTTTTTATATTTTTACTATAATTTGGCTAAATTTAAATAAAGGGGTTCCTATGAAAAGTTTAGCTAAAATTTTTTTTGTTATTAGTATTTTTTTTAGTTATTCTGTCTATGCAGAAGAAAGTCCAGAACAAACGGCAGAAAAATTGTTGGAATTGTTTGATATGCAAGCAATTTTATTACAATCAACTGAACAAATGTTAGATTTACAACTCAAACAGTCCCCACATTTAAAACCCTATCGTTCGACTATTCTTAAGTTTTTTGATCGCTATATGAGTTGGAAGAGTTTAAAATCCGATATTATTGCCATTTATGCCAAAGAATTTAGTCAAGAAGAATTAGAAGATATGATTGCCTTTTATGAAACACCGACAGGTCAAAAAGCGATCCGAAAAGTGCCTGAATTAATGAGTAAGGGGGCATTAATTGGGGCGCAACGAGTTAAAAATAATATTGGTGAACTGCAACAGATGTTGGCTGAAGAGGTTAGAGCAAATCAATAAGTGAACTGATTAACAGATTAATGACTCTAATTCTATATAATAGACTTATACACCCATCAAAGGAGTTTATAATGGAATTATCCAATGATTTAGAGTCATTAGAACAGACTATGCAACGAGTTTTAAGCAATCTTGCAACCGTTGTTCAAGCTGAGGTGCTTGATAAAGCTATGATGGATGCAATGGAGATTGAATTAATTCATCTTAATGTCGATGTTAAGCCTAAGTCATCACCATTACATCAATCCAAAGCCGATGTTACTCATCGCTCCTAAACGGTTGACGTGTCTGCATCAACATTTTCTTTTTCAGGAATCATCAAGTCTGATTTGCTAATGCCTAAAGCTAAAATAACCGAACTTGCAATATAAATTGAAGAGTAAGTTCCAACTACTACGCCAATAATTAATGCTGTTGCAAAGCTGTGAATGCTTTCCCCGCCAACAAAAAATAAAGCCATTAATACTAACAAAGTGGTAATCGAAGTCATTAAGGTTCGGGATAAAGTCTGATTTAATGAGCGATTGATAATCGTGGGTGAATTGCCTTTTCGTATTTTACGAAAATTCTCACGAATCCGATCAAATACCACAATGGTATCATTAAGTGAGTACCCGATTACCGCTAAAATTGCGGCTAACACACTTAAATCAAATTCAATTCTAGTTAAAGAAAAAACACCCAAAGTGATGATAACATCATGTATTAATGCAACAACTGAGCCTAAAGCAAAGCGATATTCAAAACGTAATGCCACATAGATTAAAATACCAATTAAGGCATATAACATTGCTAAACCGCCATCTTCAGTCAGTTCATCGCCAACTTCAGGGCCAACAAACTCAACTCGTCTTACTTCCAATTCTGGATGAATGGCTTGTTTAAGTTGTTGTATAACTTTTTCACTTAAATCTGCATTACTGGTTTGTTTTTGAGGGGCAATACGGATTAAAATATCGTTAACACTGCCAAAGTTTTGTACCGTTAATTGGCTAAAACCTGCGCTTGCTAATTGTTCACGGATTTTATCTAAATCAGGGGCTTGTTGAAAGCGGATTTCAATTAAAGTCCCCCCCGTAAAATCAATGCCTAATTCTAGGCCTTGCATTGCCAATGACGCAATAGAAGCAATTATTAATACAAGTGAGGCTATAAACGCCATAAGGCGTTTGCTTAAAAAGTCAAAATTAAGGTTTTGAGGTAAGAGTCGCATAAATTATTCCTTTTGTTTTATATTGCCAGTTTTTTGACCACTCGACGATGCCCATAAATTAAATTAACCACGGCCCTAGTGCCAATAATTGCGGTAAACATTGAGGTAGCAATCCCAATGGATAAGGTGACGGCAAAGCCTTTAATTGGGCCTGTTCCAAAGCTAAATAATACGACTGCGGCAATAAAAGTGGTAATATTAGCATCAGTAATCGTGGATAAGGCTTTTTCATAACCCGCATAAATACTGGCTTGTGGTGAATTTCCATTACGCAGCTCTTCTCGTATTCGTTCAAAGATTAATACATTAGCATCCACTGCCATTCCAACCGTTAATACAATGCCTGCAATTCCTGGCAAGGTTAAGGTCGCTTGTAGTAATGACAAAATTGCTACCATTAATACCAAATTAACTGCTAGGGCTAAATCTGCCACTAAGCCAAATACTCGATAATACCCTGCCATAAATACTAAAACTAAAACAAAGCCTAAGATCACAGATAAAAATCCTTGATCAATATTCGTTTGACCTAGGCTAGGACCAACCGTGCGTTCTTCAACAATTTCAATCGGTGCTGCTAATGCCCCTGCCCGTAATAATAAGGCTAGGTTGCGCGCTTCTCGGGTGCTATCTAAACCACTAATTTGAAAGCGTTTGCTTAAATGATCTCGAATTGTCGCTACATTAATCACTTCTTCGACTAAACGTGAGGTTTTGACCGCTTTGCCATCAACGATTTTAGTCCGAGTTTTCTTTTCGATAAATACCACTGCCATTGGTTGGCCAACGTTTTTAGCCGTAATATCACTCATTTTTTTCGCACCACTGCCATTTAGGGTAATAAATACTGCAGGTGTGCCACTGCGGGATTCAATCCCTGAGGCGGCATCAATGATTTGATTGCCTGTTACAATGACTCGTTTGTTTAATAATACGGGACGACGATCTGTATCATAATAAAGCTTAGAATTCAGTGGCACTTTGCCTTGAGTTGCTTGGTAAGCATCATGTTGATTATCCACTAAACGAAATTCTAGGGTTGCAGTTGCCCCTAAAATGCTTTTAGCGTATGCCGTGTCTTGAATGCCGGGGAGTTGTACGACAATGCGATTTTCACCCTGTTGTTGAATGACAGGTTCAGCGACACCCAGCTCATTCACCCGATTTCGTAAGGTGGTAATATTTTGTTCTAAGGCAAATTTTTTCACTTCTTTTTGTTTGCTTTCTGAGAGCTTTACAATAAGTGCGGGTTTGCCATCTTGTTCCGATTCTTTGACCGTTACATCTGTCATTTGCTTTTCAAGCAAGCTTAAAGTGCTTTGTCTATCTTCCCGTTTTCTTAATATAATCGTAATGGCATTTGTGTCATATTTAATTTGTTTATAACGAATTTTTTGCGCTTTTAACAATGCTCGAATATCGCTTGCATAGCTTTCATATGCTTGTCGAATCGCCGCTGGCATATCGACTTCTAATAAAAAGTGTACTCCGCCACGCAAGTCCAAACCTAGATACATAGGTTCAGCATTTAAGGAACGTAACCATGCTGGGGTCGTTGGGGCTAAGTTTAAGGCAATGGTGTAACGACCATCGCCTAATTCTTGATGGTGTTTCAGTATTTCAACCGCTTTGAGTTGATCTTGTTCACTGTTTAAACGTAGCAATAATTTTTCAGGATATTGTTCTGAGGCTTTAATTTCAATATTTGCTTGTTGTAACGCCGTTTCCAATTTAGTTTTAATTTCGTCCGTAATTTTAACGGAACGATTAGGCGAAAGTTGAATGGCATAATCTTCATCATATAAATTGGGCAAGGCATATAAGCCTAAGGTTATTATCAATAATAAAATTGCAATATATTTCCAAGTAGGGTATTGATTAATCATGACTAATTACTTTTTTGTTGCAGGGTACGGTTGCCTTTGCTATTGGATTGTTGGCTTTTAATGGTACCTTTCGGCATAAGATTGGCAATCATATGTTTTTGTACTTGAATTTGCACATTAGTGGCAATTTCTAAGCGTACAAAATTCTCATTAATTTCAATAATTTTGCCTAAAATACCGCCATTGGTTACCGCTTCATCACCTTTAGCTAAAGCATCGACCATTTTTTTATGTTCTTTGATGCGTTTGCTTTGGGGACGAATTGCAATAAAATAAAACAATACTGCCATGACAATTAAAAATAATAAACTATCTAAACCTGCACTTGGTGGTGTGGCAGCAGTTGCATCAGCCCATGCTGTGGTGATCATTATTATCTCCTTGTTGTTGTTTTTGATAAAAAGTTTGCTTAAATTCTGGAAAAGTTTGTTTGCAAATCGCTTGGCGTATTTCTGCCATGAGTTGCTGGTAATAATACAAGTTATGAAGGGTATTTAAGCGTGAGGCTAAAATTTCACCGCAACGATATAAATGCCGTAAATAGGAACGGCTATAGTGTTGGCAGGTATAACAAGCACACTCGGAATCTAAGGGATTGCTATCAAATTGATATTTTTGGTTACGAATTTTAATTTTACCATATTGGGTAAATAAGCAACCATTTCTGGCATTGCGAGTCGGCATCACACAATCAAACATATCAATGCCCCGAGATACTGCCTCAACAATATCCTCTGGCGTACCCACACCCATTAAATAGCGAGGTTTATTGCGGGGCATTTGGGGCGTTATTTGTTCCACAATTTGCCAACGCTGTTGTTTGGGTTCGCCTACTGATAAACCACCTAAGGCATAACCATCAAAGCCAATATTAGTTAATGCTTTCAATGAGTGAGTGCGTAAGTCAGGATACATACCGCCCTGCACAATACCAAATAAGGCTTGATTATCATTTGGGTGTGCGATGCGACAACGCTCTGCCCAATGCAACGATAATTGCATAGACTGTTCTGCTTGCTCATAGCTGGCAGGATAGGGCGTGCATTCATCAAAAATCATCATAATATCCGAACCTAAGACTTGCTGTATTCTCATTGAATTTTCAGGGCTTAAAAATTGTTTGCTTCCATCAATCGGCGAGCGAAATTCTACTCCTTTTTGACTAATTTTACGAATTTTTGCCAAACTATACACCTGAAACCCACCCGAATCAGTTAAAATTGGTCGTTGCCAGTTCATAAAATCATGCAAGTCGCCATGCTGTTTAATCACCTCAGTACCAGGACGTAACATTAAATGAAAGGTATTAGACAAAATAATTTCCGCCCTAATATCTACTAATTCTTCTGGCGTCATGGCTTTTACTGTGCCATAGGTGCCTACTGGCATAAAGGCCGGGGTTTGAATCTGTCCTCTGGCAAAACTCAATAAGCCTTGACGAGCATGGCTTTGCTGATGTTGTAATGTAAATTCCATCGTTTTACATAGTGAATAGTTTGTTACTATTTGGGGATGGATTTTGGGAACTCAATCCACCATAAGGGATTATACAACTTTTCGTCATTAGCAAACATTTATAGTTTGGCTTACGATTGATTTTAGTTATAATAAACCATTGTTTTCATCGCTATCAATTCCATGCGTTATTTACCACGATTTCCCAGAGTCTATTTTAAAAAACTTATAACTCGTTTAGGAGGCTTGTTTTTTATTGTATTGCTTTGTTTAGTGTTTTATGGCTTGGAATTAGACGAGTTGGCTGATTTAAAGATTTTGGATCAGCAGTTTCAGTTTTTGAAGTGGTTGGATTCCCATGACACTGATTTTAATCCAGTCATCGTAGGGATTGATCGTCATAGTGTTAAAAAATTTCCAGAACCCCCTGCCTTATGGCATCAGCATTTGGGGGTGTTTTTTAAGATTATGGCAAAAAGCCAAGTGAAAATGCTGGCAACGGATATTCCATTGCCGAATCGTTCTTATGATGCGATTTTATCTGGTTATGATCAGGCTTTGCTTCGTGGTTTATCGGAATTAAAACAGCAAAAAATTCCATTGTTTTTAGGCTATCCTCAGTATCATAGGGGGCATGAGCGTCCTGTTATTTATTCTAAGTTTTTGCCATTTTTAGAGCAGTCTAATATTGGTTATATCACTCTGCTACCTGATAGTGATAGGATTTTAAGACGTTATCAGCCCCGTGATGACGATTGGATTGTGAAAATATTACAAATGTTTGGCAAATCACCGCAATCAGGCTTTATTAATTATACTTTGGGAAAATCTTTGCACTATATTCCATTACATGAAGTGTTAGAATGGCATCAGCGTGGTAATCAAGCACTATTGGAGACCTATTTTAAAAACAAAGTCGTGTTATTATCTTATTTTTTAGAAAATACCGAGCAGTTTTATACACCCTTACCCGTTATGTTGAATCAACATGATTCAGCGCCTGCGGTGATGGTCTATGCTCAAATTTTACGAACGGCATTGGATCAAGGTTTAATTCAACCCCTATCATCCCTATGGTCATGGGGGTTAGTTGCCGTTGGTTTTTTGCTATTTTGGGTAATTCGTAAAAATATTGTTTTAGGCTTATTGAGCATTGTGGTTTGGGATATTAGTTTAGTCTTGATCTCAGGGATATTTTTGGAACAGGGCTATGTTCTAGCGATTGCTGGACCCATATTTGTGGCAACTTTGGCCTTTATTGTTTATAGCTTTATTGAATTACAAACCGCAAGACAAGCGGAAGCATTTGCTCGCTTAAATGCGGAATTAGCCAATAAAGCGAAATCAGCGACGATTGCCAGCACCAGTCATGAATTAAGAACACCCGTGATTGCGATTATTGGTTATACCGAAATGATTTTAGAAGACTTAAGTACGCAAGATGATGATTTACGACAAGATTTGGAAAAAATTTATCAAGCCAGTCAGCATTTATTAGAGTTAATCAATGATATTTTAGATATTTCTAAAATTGAATCAGGTAAGTTAGAATTAAACATTGAAGCGATTGAAATTGAAAAATTTGTACATGAAGTTGCGAGTATGTTGCCACCATTGTTAAAACAGGGGGATAATACGTTTCAAATTGATTGCGATTCTGATGTCGGCATATTTTATGCCGATATTACAAGAGTACGACAAAGTTTGTTTAACTTGTTAAGCAATGCTTGTAAGTTTACTGAAAAAGGTTTGATTACTTTAAGCGTAAGACATCAACATTCTGAGGAGGGTTGTGAATGGATTCATTTTATTGTGACGGATACAGGGATAGGTATCTCAGAACAGCAGTTAGATAAATTATTTGATGCCTATACACAAGCAGATAAGTCCATTAGTAAATATTATGGTGGCACGGGCTTAGGATTAGCCATTAGTCAAAAATTATGTCATATGATGGGGGGACGTATTGAAGTGAAAAGCGAAGAGGGGAAAGGGTCGGAATTTACTATGATATTACCAGTGGTTTGTAAGGCTTAGTTGTCTTGTGGTGGTTTATTTTCCCTTCCTAATCATGGCGATAAAATTGTTGTTATTGCATGTAGATTAGACAATGGGATAGTGTTGTATAAGGTTTTAGTCATGCCAGATCACAGGTTGCCGTAATGGGGTATTATCCAAGTAAGCAAGATTTTGTCGCATGACTAACCGTCCTGAAGCAAACCAATCAACTGCTTGCGGATAAATTTTATGTTCTTGAACTAATACTCGTTGGGCAAGACTTTTTGCCGTATCAGTGGCATAAACAGGGACTTTGGCTTGAATAATTAAGGGACCGCTATCTAATTCAGCTGTCACAAAATGGACCGTCGCACCGTGATATTGCTCTTTAGCATCTAAAGCACGCTGATGGGTATTCAGTCCTGTGTATTTGGGTAATAGTGATGGGTGAATGTTTAATAGTTTGCCTTGATAGTTGTTCACAAATTCACTGCCTAAAATTCGCATAAAGCCTGCTAGTATGACTAAATCGGGTTGGTAATGTTGTAGCAGTTGATGCAAGGCTTGGTCAAACTGTTGTCGAGTGGCAAAGGTCTGGTGATCGAGTACATGCGTGGCAATATTGGCTTGTTGAGCACGTTCTAAACCATAAACATTGGCTTGATTGCTAATCACTGCTTGAATATTAATGGCTAAATCAGCATCAATCATTGCTTGCAGATTACTGCCACTGCCTGAAATTAATACCACAACATTAATCATTATGATACTACACTAATTTAACAGTAGGAGTCGTTTGGGCAGACGTTTCAATATGACCGAAATGCCATACTTGTTCGCCTTGGGCTTGTAAACATTCTATGGTCGTATCAACATCATTAGCATCAACACAAACCACCATACCAACGCCACAATTAAAGGTCGTTAACATTTGAGTTTGGTTTAATTTTGCTTGTTGTTGTAACCATTGAAATATTTCTGGATATTGCCAACGATTACGCTGAATCACGGCTTGAGTAGTAGGGGGTAATACTCTAGGCAAATTTTCCAATAAACCGCCACCCGTAATATGAGCCAAGGCATGGACATTGACTTGCTCAAATAATGCTAATAAACTGCGGACATAAATTCGAGTTGGGGTTAATAATTGTTGAGTAAACGCTGTATCAGTGGCTTTACTAGACTGGGCTAGTATTTTGCGGATTAGGGAATAGCCATTAGAATGTGGGCCAGATGAGGCAATGGCTATTAATTGATCACCTGCTTTTACCTGCTCACCAGTAATTAATTGGGATTTTTCCACTATGCCAACACAAAATCCTGCTAAATCATAATCGTTGCCTTGATACATTCCGGGCATTTCCGCCGTTTCACCACCAATTAATGCCATGTTCGCTAATTCACAGCCAGTCGTCATGCCTCTAATTACATCCGTTGCCATGTTGACATCTAATTGTCCTGTGGCATAGTAATCCAGAAAAAATAAAGGTTTTGCCCCTTGTACGACAATGTCATTGGCACACATTGCCACTAAATCAATTCCAATCGTGTCATGTTGCTGAGTTTGCATGGCGAGTTTCAATTTGGTACCAACACCATCCGTCCCTGACACTAGAATCGGTTGTTGGTAATCTTGAATGGGCAATTCATATAAGGCAGCAAACCCACCTAGACCTGCCAGTACTTGAGGATTAAAGGTTTTTTTGACCAAGGGTTTGATAGTTTCTACTAAGTGATTACCTGCTTTAATATCGACCCCTGCTTGTTTGTAGTCCATTCACAATCCAGTTTATCTTTTATTGTATTGTGGGTATTATAGTGGAAATTAACTTTATATTACCAGTAGCATGAAAGCTTTAGTCAATCTCATTATTTTATTTTCAATTTTTAGTTTTAGTTCAGTTTTTGCGGTACAAATCACGGATTTATATGCCGTTGCCGTAGATGTTGCCGATCAATCCGATGCCGAACGTCATCAGGCCTTATCCAAGGCTTTGTCTTTGGTTTTAGTGAAAGTTACGGGCAGAAAGCATATTCAACAACAATTGGATGCCAGCGTGTTTAAACAAGCCCCAAAATGGGTACAACAATACCGTTATTATGAAGAAGCCGTGCCTGTTGCAACGGAATCGGGTACCGCATCAACTGATGCACTATCAGAGATTGATGCCTTATTACAAGCGGAATCGTCAGAGCTTGATGCGGATTCCGTGCCAGCTCAAGCTCAAGCGAAAATGCAACAAAAACTTTGGGTACAATTTGATTCACAAGCCATTCGGCGTTTACTGCAACAGTATCAGTTGCCTGTTTGGGGGGAAAGTCGTCCAAGTCTATTATTGTGGCTTGCAATTGATGATGGGCGACAACGTCGGATTTTAAATCCAAGCCAAGACCAATTCTTAACCCAGCAATTACAACAAATGTCAAAACAACGAGGCTTGCCTATTTTATTCCCCTTATTAGATTTACAAGATACTATGGCAATCTCAATGGCCGATCTTTGGGGGGGATTTAGTGAAAATATTTTTCAAGCATCAGAGCGTTATCAAGCGGAAGGCATTTTAGTGGCAAAAATTACTGCCCATCCTGGGCAAATGGTAAGTGCAGAATGGACTTTTTATCAACAAGGTATGGCAGGTGTTTGGCAAAATCAGTCATTAGCGTTGTCCACTGTATTAACACAAGGGCTAGAACATACCATAGAGCAGTTAGCTGAAAAATTTGCCCCTGAACAAATGGCAGGGTCTAATAGTCAAATATCACTGCATATTAGCCAAGTTCAGGAATTAAACGATTATGTTGAATTACAACATTATTTGCAATCCTTATCTATTATCCAAGCGAGTCAAATGACTGACTTAGATGCTAATCAAATCACATTTAAGGTATTGGTTTATGGTAATGTCGATAGTTTACAACAAGCAATGGCATTGGATTCAAGATTTGAGCTTGAATCGCAAAATACTTTGTTTGAAGATGCCTCCGCTTTGTATTACCGCTGGAAAAAATAATGATTTGGATGTGCTTGGGTAATGAATAATCATCATTACTTAAAACATTTACCCAATATTATCACTAGTTTGCGTATAATATTAGCCATTCCAATTATTTATTTGCTACTACAACAGCAATATTTAATGACCTTGTTTTTTTTTTTAATCGCAGGTATTTCGGATGGGGTTGATGGTTATTTAGCCAAACGTTATCACTGGATTAGTCGTTTAGGACAGATTTTAGATCCCCTAGCTGACAAAGTGTTGTTGGTGTCTTGTTTTCTGGCATTAGCATGGTTGCAACGCTTGCCTATGAGTTTGGTTATCGTTGTTATTGCGAGAGATATGGTAATTGTTATGGGTGCTTTACTTTACCATTACTATATTGAATATTTGTTTATTCATCCCAGTATTATCAGCAAAATCAATACGTTTGTTCAGATTTTTTTGGTGGTTTTAGTCACTTTAAATGCGGGTATTGCTTATGATTTATCGGATTTTGTACAGCGATTAGTCTATATTGTATTTATCACGACCATTTGGAGTGGTGGGGATTATATTTATCGCTGGGGGAAGCGAGCTTTACAAACTAAGTCTTATCATCAATAAATCAGGAGAGAGGTTTGACGGAATCACAAAAATGGATGTTACTAGTAGGGGCTTCGGTTTTAGCTTGGTTGTTTTATTTATTAGCACCAATTTTAACCCCGTTTTTATTGGCTTTTTTATTTGCCTATTTGGGGAATCCATTTGTATTGCAGTTAGAACAACAACGTCATATGTCAAGAACATTAGCAGTGATTTTGGTGTTTACAGCCTTGTTTGCCATTATTATTTTGGTGGTTTTATTGATTTTGCCTTTGTTAGAACGCCAAGTCGTGCAGTTAATTCATCAACTGCCCACTTATCATCAGTGGATTACGCAAAAAATTAAACTTTGGGTAGAAGCGGAACAAATTGATATGTATCAAATGTTGGTACAACAATGGCAGAAAGCGGGTGGTATTGTCGTTGCTACTTTTAATTATGTGACCCAATCGGGTTTAGTGTTAGCGGAATGGGTGGCGAATTTGGTATTAGTGCCTGTGTTGACTTTTTATTTGATGCGAGATTGGTCAATCATGTTGGCGAGTATCCAAGGCTTATTGCCACGTTTTATTGAAGCTAAAATTGTCAGTTTGGCAAAAGAATCGGATCAAGTCTTAAGTGCTTTTCTACGTGGACAAATGATGGTGATGTTATGTTTAGGAGCGTTGTATAGTTTTGGTTTATGGCTGATTGATGTCAATTATTCACTGATTATTGGTATGTTATCAGGCTTTGTGAGTTTTGTGCCTTATTTGGGCTTTATTATTGGCATTTTAAGTGCGGGGGTGGCAGCGATTGTACAATTTCAAGCATTACAGCCATTGGTGTATGTCTTAATGGTTTTTGGGGTAGTACAAGCGATTGAAGCCATGTTGCTTACACCGTTATTTGTTGGCGATAAAATTGGTTTGCATCCTGTGGCAGTAATTTTTGCATTATTAGCAGGCGGGCAGTTATACGGCTTTTTTGGGATTTTATTGGCATTACCTGTTTCAGCGGTATTAATGGTATTTTTACGCCATGCGCATCAACGTTACCAACAAAGTAGTTTGTATCAATCCCAAACCAAGCTATCAACGCAGCCAACTAAGAAAAAACTTGAGGTGAAATCTGAATAATGAAAATTTATGCTGGTTTTTTAGGGTTGTATAGCAGGGCCAATATTAATAATGTTAACACAGGATAGTGATTTTGACCGAATGTTTATTAAACTTAAAACAACTATTGCCCGCCTTAGTTTCTGATGGCTGGATTGAGCAAGCACAAGCCGATCAGTTATTGTATCGACAATCTTTGATTAGTAGCAAACAACATCCACTGATTTTAATTGTGCAACAAAAATGGCGATTAAAACGACCCCCGCATAAATTAATTGATTTAGAAACTTTAAGCCAATGGTTAGCTAGTTATACCAAATTACCTTATCATAAAATTGATCCATTAAAAATTGATGTCGATAAAATTACCAAAGTCGTATCCAAAGCCTATGTGTCAAGATTTCAGATTTTACCCATTGATGTTGAAGATGGCATGGTTACATTTGCAACCGCACAACCCTTTATTCGTGAATGGGAGACTGAATTGGCAAGTGTTTTACGCTGTGAGATTAAACGAGTTATCGCTAATCCTTTAGATATTGAGCGTTATCGTGATGAATTTTATAGTTTATCAGGGTCAGTATTAGGGGCAAAACAGCAACAATTTATTCAAAGTGATATTACTAATTTAGAGCAATTAGTTGAGCTAGGCAAAGTGAAAGATTTAGACAGCAATGATCAACATGTGGTTAGAATTGTTGACTGGTTATTACAATATGCCTTTGCCCAACGTGCCAGCGATATCCATTTAGAACCAAGACGAGAACGCAGTAATGTGCGGTTTCGGATTGATGGTATGTTGCATTCTGTGTATCAAATGCCAACACCCGTATTAAATGCGGTTGTCAGTCGCATTAAAACTTTAGGGCGTATGGATGTTGTAGAACGACGGCGACCACAGGATGGGCGGATTAAAACTCGTATTGCGGAAAGTCAACAAGAGATTGAATTACGCTTGTCAACGATGCCCACCGCTTTTGGCGAAAAAATGGTGATGCGGATTTTTAATCCTGATGCCTTAGTGCAAAGTTTTGATCAACTGGGGTTTAATACGGAAGAAGCTCAGTTATGGCAAGCGTTAATCTCACATCCACATGGCGTCATTTTAGTCACAGGACCAACAGGTTCAGGTAAAACCACTACCTTATATTCTACCTTGAAACATTTAGCCAAACCTGAGCTTAATGTTTGTACCGTAGAGGACCCGATTGAAATGGTAGAACCACAGCTTAATCAAATGCAGGTGCAACATAATATTGGTTTAAATTTTGCCAGTGGTATTCGGACTTTATTACGTCAAGACCCTGATATTATCATGGTGGGGGAAATCCGAGATCAAGAAACGGCCAGTATGGCAATGCAGTCAGCATTAACAGGGCATTTAGTTTTATCAACCTTGCATACCAATGATTCTGCTTCGGCAATGACACGGTTAATTGATCTGGGTTTGCCAGCATTTATGATTGATGCCAGTTTATTAGGTATTTTAGCCCAGCGTTTAGTGAGAACCTTATGTCCCCATTGTAAACAACCTAATCGGATTTCCAGTGAGGAATGGCAAAGTTTTGTGCAACCTTACCATTTAGAATATCCCACCCACACTTTTCGATCGAATGGTTGTGATCAATGTCGGCAAACAGGGTATTTAGGGCGTATGGGTTTATTTGAAATGTTAATTGTTACCCCTGAAATTCGTAAATTATTGCATCAAAATGCTGGTGTTGAGGCCATTCGGCAACAAGCGTATCAACAAGGCACGGAAAATTTAAGAATCAATGGGGCTAGAAAAATTGCTCAAGGTTTAACCACAATGGAAGAAGTGATTAAAGTTACCATTGCCATGGAATAGGAATCATCCAATGTTGTAGTGTCTAAAAAAAACTTAAACTACGACCGCCATCAACGGCAATCACTTGACCTGTAATATAAGGGGCATCTGCCACTAAAAATTTTACCGTTTTCGCAATATCTTCCGCTTCCCCTTGACGTTTTAAGGGGGTGTTTTCAATTATCTGTTGTTGAATCTCAGTATTGCAACTATTTTCTGGCCATAAAATGGCCCCTGGTGCGATGGCATTGACTCGAATATTTGGAGCCAGTTCTTTGGCTAAGGATTGGGTCATCATTAGTAAGGCGGATTTTGCCATACTATAAATGGGATGTTGTTTTAATGGGCGTAAGGCATAAATATCCGCCACATTGATAATACAACCTTGATGCGTTTTTAAATAAGGCATGACCGCTTGTGATAAAAAAAACGGGGCTTTGGCATTGCTGACAAATAAATCTTCCCATTGCTCTTCCGTCGCAGTACCCATCGGGGTTGGATAAAAGCTGGAAGCATTATTGACTAAAATATCTAAACGCTGATGGACATTGTACGCTTGTTGAACTAAATCAGGAAATTCTTGAATATTTTGTAAATCTGCTGGTAATAAACTGACTGAATTGTAACGAATTTGATTTAACTGTTGTTGCAACTGCTGGGCAGGTTTTTTAGAATGGCGATAGTGCAAAATAATATTAATATTATTTTGATGTAAGGTTTTCACAATGCAAGCACCAATACGTTGTGAGGCTCCCGTAATTAACGCAACTTTCGCAGTGTCAGTATGAGTCATTCTAATTTTAGTCCTCAAGCCTTAGCATTAAGCCAGCAGTTAAGTCAAAAAATCCAAGCGACTATTCAACAACAAGGTTTGATTTCTTTTCAAACCTATATGAATATGGTGTTATATGATCATCAATTCGGTTATTATTCTAATGGTCATTACAAATTAGGTGAGCTAGGTGATTTTATGACAGCACCTGAGCTATCCTCGTTATTTTCTCGTTGCATTGCCATTCAAATGGCACAAGTATGCTCAAAACTATCCAAACCTGATATCTTAGAATTAGGGGCAGGCAGTGGTAAAATGGCAAAAGATATTTTGTTACAACTACAACAAGCACAACAACTGCCACAGCAATATTTGATTTTAGAGCCTAGTCGTTTCTTGCAAGATTGTCAAAAAAAACTGCTACAACAAGCCTTGCCTGATTATTATGATCATATTATATGGTTAAATCGCTTGCCTAAAAATTTTAGGGGCATGATGATTGCTAATGAAGTTTTAGACGCTTTACCCGTTCAATTGTTTTGTTATCAAAACCAACGACTTTATGAAGTTATGGTTGCTTATGATGAGTCTGAGCAACAGTTTGCCTATGACTATCAAGCTGCGGATGCGAAATTAAGCCAATTTGTGCAACAATGGCAATCACAACAGCCATTTTTAGCCGAAGGCTATCAATCCGAAGCGCATACTTTGATTCCCGCATGGCTAAACAGCCTAGCGAATTGTTTAGAGCAAGGTGGGATTTTATTGATTGATTATGGTTATTTAGCTCATGAATATTATCACCCACAACGCTATATGGGCAGTCTAATCTGCCACAGCCAACATCAAGCCAATGATAAGCCTTTTTTCCTCCCTGGTTTACAAGATATTTCCAGTTTTGTGAATTTTTCTTTAGTAATAGAAGTAGGGAAGCAAGCTGGCTTAGATTGTGTGGGCTATGATAGCCAAGCAAATTTTTTACTGAATTGTGGCATAACTGAGTTACTGGCAAATTATGATCCAAATGATGTGGTGAACTATTTGATCTTAAGTCATCAGGTGAAAAAATTGATTTTGCCCAGTGAAATGGGGGAGAAATTTAAGGTGGTGGGCTTTGCTAAGGGCATAGAATTAGATTGGCTGGGCTTTCAAGATTAATTTGCTGAGAATCTTGTTATATTTAAAAATTACCACAATAAATAATTTGAAAGTCAATCACTTGTTCTGTTACGGTTGCAGAATGTTGATAATCAAACGGGCGAAATTTTAGATTGATGCGGTGTTTATCGGCACTCACTTCAGGATACACCTCGTATTCTTCTGGTAATATAATGCGTAATAAAGAATAGTCTTGTTCCATGGTTTTTTGAAATTGCCCTTGTTCTGATTGTTCTTTAGTCGGCAAAGAGCATAGACGTAGAATTTCTAATAATTGTTTAACTGTCTGATCAGGGATTTCAAAATGCTTACCCCATTGGCTTAACATATGTTGACGTTCCGATAATGGCTGTTGTTTCCAATAATGATAATTAGGCAGATCAAAGCTACAATCACCTACTGGAATGGCTTGACGTTGCATAATGCCTTTTAGAAATTCATTGTCTCTCAGCTCTTGGGCAATAGGGCCATGTAATTGCTGAAAATAATGATAATAACGGTCAAGTTGATCAATTAAACTTTGTACTCTGTCATGATCAACATTAGGGTTTTGTTGCATTTGTTTAAGATATTTGTTTTGTTGTTCAATTTCTTTAAGAATTTCGGTTTTTAGATCGGCACGGTTAAATAAAGTTAATAAATCAAATAAGGTTTGTAAATACGCATGGTTATCCCAGATCGACTCACCTTGTAAATAATAGTGTAGTTTTTGAAACAAAGACTCCAAACGCAAGAAAACACGGATTCTTTCAGTTAGTGGTTGTTCATAAATAATTTTCACGAGCTATCACTTTTTTGTGAGAGTGTTAGATAAAGTCGGTGATAATGCGCAACTTGTTGTTGAGCAAAATCTAAACCTTTAGTATTATGCAATATATCATCTGCGTGGGCTAGTCGTTTTTTTCGTGGCCATTGGGTTTTGAGTATCATTTGGACTTCATCATCCGTTAAATTATCACGTTGTTTAACCCGCTGAATTTGTACCGATTCTTCCACATCAACGACTAAGATGCGATTGACCATATGCGTTTGTTTGGTTTCAAATAAAAGTGGAATACAGACAATGGCATAGGGGGTGGTCAAGGTGGGTAGGGTTTGTTTAATGGTGGTACGAATTTTGGGATGTAAAATATTTTCTAATAGTTTCCTATCATTTGGTCGTTGAAATACTAATTGTCTTAGTTTTTTTCTATCCAATGTGCCTGTCGCCGTTAACATGGTTTGACCAAAGGTTGCGACAATTTCTTCCAGTGCGGGTTGTTGAGGTTTCACTAACTCACGGGCAATTTGATCCGCATCGAGAATGGGGATTTGATAGTGTTGAAATAATTGGCAAACGGTAGTTTTGCCACTGCCAATACCGCCGGTTAAACCAATCACTAGCATTTTAATTCAATCCTATCCAGGTCACATAAAAGGTGTTAATTGGCTCACCCCATAATAATGTCAACCAACCTGCGCCAGCAAGATAGGGGCCAAAGGGAATCGGGGTATTTCTGCCGTGATTTTGAAACAACATTAAACTAATCCCAACCACACTACCTAACAATGATGAGAGCAATATAATAGTGGGCAATGATTGCCATCCTATCCAAGCCCCTAATAAGGCAAGTAATTTAAAATCACCATAACCCATGCCTTCTTTGCCAGTAAGTAGCTTAAATACTTGATAAACCAACCATAAACTTAAATAACCTGCGATTGCACCTAAAACACTGCTGACAACATCAATATAAATATTAAAAACACTAAGTAGTAAACCTAGCCACAGGGTAGGTAATACTATATCATCAGGTAAATACATGGTATCCAAATCAATAAAGCTTAGGCTGATTAAAACCCAAGTTAAGATGACAGCCCAAAATGCGGGCCAGCCAAAGCCTAATTGCCAAGCGGTAATAAATGTTAAAATTCCTGTCAATAATTCAATTAATGGGTAACGCCATGAGATTTTCGTCCGACATTGACGACATTTGCCTTGTAAAAATAAATAGCTGATAACTGGGATATTTTCCAAAGCAGTGATTGGATGTTGGCAGACAGGACAGCGAGAACGAGGATAGACCAAGTTTAAAGTCGGGGTCGGTGGTCCTTCGGGTTCTAGTCCTAAATAGTCACAGCATTCTTGATACCATTGTCGTTGCATCATTAATGGAAAACGATAAATAACAACATTAAGAAAACTGCCAACTAATAAGCCAAAAATGCCATATACTATGGCAAAAATAAGTGGTTGCTCTGTCAATAAATTCGAGAAAAACAACCACTGTATATGAAATGTTTCAAGCATAAAATAAGCAACAAATGATTAAACCACCGAACCCATTTTAAAGATGGGTAGATACATTGCCACAACTAAGCCACCAATGACTACCCCTAAAAATGCCATAATCATGGGTTCCATTAAGCTGCTTAGGTTATCCACTAGGTTATCCACTTCTTCTTCATAAAAATCGGCGACTTTACCCAACATTTTATCCAATGCTCCCGATTCTTCCCCAATGGCCACCATTTGTATTACCATATGCGGAAATAAATTCGTTTGCTTCATGGCTAGTTGTAATTGTTGCCCCGTGGCAATATCATCCCGCATTTTCAAGATTGCATCGGCATAAACGACATTCCCTGCGGCACCTGCAACCGATTCCATGGTTTCCACTAAAGGAACCCCCGCAGCAAACATAGTGGATAAGGTACGGGCAAATCTGGCAATGGTGGCTTTCGTCATTAACTCACCAATAACAGGTGCTTTTAGTAAGACTCTGTCAAGGAAATGGGAGAACGAACGAGAGCGACGTTTTGCCTCGTAAAAACCATAGCCTACCCCAAATATACTACCAAAAATGGCCCACCAATATTCTTGGAATACTCTTGACATATTCACCACAATTTGGGTAAATGCGGGTAATTCTCCCCCAAATGATTCAAATAGTTCTTCAAACATTGGGATAACAAAAATCATTAAAATTGCCGTTACAATAAATGCCACTACCAGTACCGCAATAGGATAGGTTAAGGCTTTTTTGATTTTCGCTTTTAAGGTTTCAACTTTTTCTTTATAAGTGGCAATTTTATGTAATAGGTCTTCTAAAATCCCCGCCTGCTCACCTGCGGATACTAAGTTGCAATATAATTCATCGAAGTATAAGGGGTGTTTTTTTAGTGCTTCTGCTAAGCTACTACCACCTTCGATATCTGCTTTAATGGTTAAAATTAGTTCCTGCATACTAGGATTTTCATGTCCTCTACCGACAATATCAAACGATTGTACTAAAGGAACACCCGATGACATCATCGTGGCTAATTGGCGACTAAATACCGCAATATCTTTAGGCGTAATTTTTTGTTTGCTTTCAAACAAGGCTTTCGGCTTTTTCTTTACTTTAGAGGGTATAACGCCTTGACGCCTTAATTCAGCCTTGACCATATTAATGCTATTACCAGGGCTTTCACCTTTAACTTTATTACCACGTTTATCTGTGCCTTCCCAAACAAAGACATCTCTTTTAACTGCTTTTGTTGCTGCCATAATTTATTCCTTTGTCACTCGATTGAGTTCCTTTAAATCAATGAGTCCATCTTTGACTTTTTTCAAACCTGACATCCGTAAATCGGGGATACCCTCTGAGATTGCTTGATTACCTAAATCCATTGCATTTCTACCTTCCATGATCATTGCCCCCATTACTTCTGAAATCGGCATGACTTGGTAAATCCCTACTCTACCTTTATAGCCTTTATCACAAAATTCACAGCCTTTGGCTTCATAAACCGTTATATCATCAACTTCATCGTCAGGAAAGCCTGCTTCTAATAAGACCTCTCTGGGTAAATCAGCCGGTTGTTTACATTTCGTACATAAACGTCGAGCTAAACGTTGTGCCATAATAAGATGCACGGCTGAGGCAATATTAAATGCAGGGATACCCATATTGGCTAAACGGCTTAAAGTTTGGGGAGCATCATTGGTATGTAAGGTTGACAACACTAAGTGTCCTGTTTGTGCTGCTTTAATGGCAATTTCGGCGGTTTCTAAATCTCGAATTTCTCCTACCATGATAATATCAGGGTCTTGACGTAAAAATGCTCGTAGTGCGGAAGCGAAAGTTAGTCCTGATTTGGGGTTAAGATTAACCTGATTAATGCCTGCCACATTGATTTCAACAGGGTCTTCTACCGTTGAGATATTCGTGTCAACGGTATTAAGTATATTAAGAGCGGTATAGAGTGACACTGTCTTACCTGATCCTGTGGGACCTGTGACTAAAACCATACCATAAGGTTTGGCAATTCCTGCCATATAGTCTTCTTTTTGTTTCTTTTCAAACCCTAGTTTATCTACCCCAAGCGTAGCACTATCAGGGTCTAAGATACGCATACAGACTTTCTCTCCAAACAAGGTAGGGCAGGTATTCACCCGAAAGTCGATGGCTTTATTTTTAGAGAGCTTCATTTTGATCCGACCATCTTGAGGAACTCGACGTTCGGCAATATCCATTCGTGACATCACTTTCAATCGGGCCACAATTCTACCTGCCATGTTTAAAGGCGGTTTATTGACTTCTTGTAAAATACCGTCTTTACGGAAGCGGATTCTAAACACTTTTTCGTAGGGTTCAATATGTATGTCTGAAACTCCTTTATTAATCGCATCTAACAAAATTTTGTTGACAAATCGAACAATAGGGGTATCATCGATGCCATCATCTGCATCACCTTCAGAAAGTTCGCCATCAACATCATCTAATTCAACATTATCTAAATCCGCATCTAAGATTTCATTCATTGACTCATCAGCCGCTTCTAAAGCTTTTTCAATAGTGTTGGCTAATTTGTCTTCTTCTACAACAATGGCTTCAGTGGTCAAACCTGTGGCGAATTTGATTTCGTCTAATCCCGTTAAATTAGTGGGATCCGACACAGCAACGAATAACCGCCCACCACGTTTGAAAATAGGTAAGGCATTGTGAGTTTGGATTAATTTATCTTTTACCAATTTAACAATATTGGTATCAAGCTCTACCGCATCAATATCCAGCATCGGTACCCCAAATTCTTTTGAAGCAGGCCAAGCAATATCTTTGGCATTTAAAATTTTATTTTTTACCAAATAAGATACAAATGGGATTTTTTGTTTCAGTGCTTCTTGGTGAGCTTCTTGAGCTTTTTCTTCCGTTAGTAATTGATCAAAAACAAGTTTGCGGGCAAGACCGCCAAGATGAGTTGCCATAGTCTTTTTTTTCTTTAGTAATACATTTCAGTTTAGTATGGTATATTATCAATATTTTGCCAAATATCATTACTTCAGTATAGCAAAATTTTGAAAAAAACTACGATCAATCAAATACTCAAACAATTACATGGCTATAATCAACAGCAACAATATTTGGGCTATGAACCCCAAGATATTGGGCAAAGTTTGATGATACAAAACTTAGGCATTGATTTGGATACGGTCAATCAATCGGCCATTAATTGGCGAATTTTGGCGTGTTTCCCGAAACATTATAATCCAATGGCGATTGCATTATTTTGTTTGACTTATCTTATCCGCTATCAATTAAGTGGACAATCCGATGATTGGCAAAGCTCAAAACAATTGCTTGAATTATTATTAGTGATTCGTTCTACTGGTGATTATACTGGATTTGCATGGGGACAGCATTTTTCAGTTGCGTATCAGTCTGTATTTATAGAACATCATACGCCTGATGCGATTACGTCTGGATTTGTGGCTTTGGCATTTTTGTCAGCTTACCAGGTGAGCAAAGATAAAAAATATTGGCATATTGCCAAAAAAATTGTACGCTTTTTAAGCAAGGATTTAATGCCAGACAATCAGTTACATTATTTTGCCATAAAACAAAGCACAACGCATCCTATGGCTAATTTAGTAGTCGCCAGAGTTTTAGCCCAATGTTACCAAGTTTCTCAGGATAGTGCTTATCAACAACAAGCCATTGCTTTAGTTGATGCTTGTTTCGCACAAGCTCAGTTATGGCAAGTGAAAGAATTACCTAATTATCAGTTGGGATTGGGGGTATTTTTATTGGCTGAAATTATGCGTGATTTAGCAACAGATTTATGGTTCAAAGACTATCAGCAAGGATGGGCGATTTACCAAAAACAGTTTGGAGAGCAGGGGCAAGCGTTTTGGAATCAGCATAGACATTACCCCTATGATATTAGAAATTTTGCACAAGGCATTATAACACTAAGTGAGGCTGATTTAAGTCAAGCGGAAAAAGTAGCCGATTGGGCTTATCAGCATTTTTATAATGCCAAAAAGGGATGTTTTTATTACCAAAAACACCCAAAATTAATTAAAACCTGTTTTCTGAATTGGAATCATGCTTGGATGGCTTATGCTTTAGCATTATTATTACAACTTAAACCCTAACAAAATAATCAATTGTGTTTGTTTGTTCCAATTGACAAATAGTTGAACTGGAACTAGGCTTTGTCTTGTAATACTAGTTAATTTTAAGTGATGTATTCTCATGTCTAAACGAGATAAATTTTTGGTGTTTGGTGCACCTAGTATTGGTCAATCTGAAATTGATGAAGTGGTGGATACCTTACAATCAGGTTGGTTAGGCACAGGGCCTAAAGTCGCAAAATTTGAAAAAGCGTTTGCTGCTTATAAAGCTTTAGCACCAGCTCAAGTTGCGGCGGTTAATTCTTGCACTGCTGCTTTGCATCTTAGTATGGTGGTGGTTAATTTACAGGCAGGCGATGAGGTGATTACAACACCATTGACATTTTGTGCCACAGTCAATGCCATTATTCATGCAGGGGCTACGCCTGTATTAGCAGATATTGATCCAGATACTTTTAATATTGATCCCGATGCCATTGAGGCGGTGATTTCTGATAAAACGAAAGCCATTGTGTTGGTTCATTTTGCAGGTCGTGCCTGTGATATGGATGCTATTATGGCCATTGCGAATAAACACAATCTTATTGTGATTGAGGATTGTGCTCATGCCATTGAAACAGAATACAAAGGTGTCAAAGCGGGTACGTTTGGTCATTTTGCTTGTTTTAGTTTTTATGTGACTAAAAATGTGATAACAGGCGAAGGTGGCATGGTGATTGCGAAACATCAACAAGACATTAGCCGAGTTAAAATGTTAGCATTACACGGGATGACAAAAGATGCCTGGCATCGATTTAGTGATACTGGGTTTAAGCATTATTATGTGGCAGAATGTGGGTTTAAATACAATATGATGGACATTCAAGCGGCGATTGGTATTCACCAGTTGGCGAGTGTTGAGGATAATTGGAAATGTCGTCAGAATATTTGGGGGCAATATCAACAGGCTTTTGCCAATTTACCAGTACAACTGCCTTTAGAGCCTGAGCTGAATACGAAACATGCTTATCATCTTTATACCTTATTGATAGATTCTGATAAAACTGGCATCACACGAGATGAATTTTTAACACAAATGACCGCTAATAATATTGGGGTTGGGGTGCATTATTTAAGTATTCCAGAACATCCTTTTTATCAACAAAAATTTGGATGGCAACCAGAAGATTATCCTCATGCAATGAAAGTAGGACGACAAATTGTGAGTTTACCATTGTCGGCAAAGTTGGTAGAAAACGATATCAATGATGTAATTGAAGTGGTTACATCATTATTATCAAGACCTTGATAAATGGTCGGTAAAGGAATTTTAAAGCAAGGTTTGGCAACAGTAAATCATGGATTTGCTTGGGTAGATAACTGGTTTACGCAATCGCAGCACAAAGATATTCCTCCGCCACTTTTTATTGTTGGCGTGCCACGTTCAGGCACAACTTTAACCTATCAAATTATTACCCAGCAGTTTCAGGTAGGGTATTTTACTACTATGATGGGGTATTGTTATGGTATGCCAAATATTATCCATTATTTAACTCGTCCGTGGATTGCTAAACAACGATTGCTTGGATTTAATTCAAGTTATGGTAAAATTAGGGGCTTATTATCACCTTCGGAAAATGCAAATTATTGGTTACAATGGTTTCCTGCTGATGGGAAATTAGGGCATTATCTGCAACCTAATACAATTGATATTAGCAACTATCAATCACTACAAACTAGTGTTGCTTCGATTACCCAGATTATGCAAATGCCTATGGTATTTAAATGTTTATATTTGGATATGACGGTTGGTACTTTGGCACAAATTTTTCCAGAATCAAAATTTTTAGTATTACATCGTCAACCGATAATGGTATGCCAGTCATTGTTTATTGGGCGGATGAAACAAGCACGGCCTGAAAATTGGTGGTCAGTGAAAATACCGTATTACCAGCAATTATTATCGCAACCTATTTGGCAACAAATAGTAGAACAAGTATTTCATACTGAAAGATTGATTTTAAATGATTTAAATCAATATGCAAATGGACGCTATTTAATTTTAGATTATGAAGATATTTGCCAGCAACCATATGCAATGTTAGAAAAGATAAGTCAGTGGCTCAAACCATTAGGCTACCAAACTTATACGAATAATTGTATTCCTGAAAAATTTTCAATATCAAATCAAATAACATTATCTCATGATCTTATGTCAAAGATGCAAACACATTTAGCTGAATTAAAATCTCAAGAATTTGCATTATGACATGGTTGAAATTAAAAAATAAATTTAAACTTCCACCCGTTTGGCATCAGTTGAAGTATTGGTTTGGTTATAGTTTGTTTGTGGTTACCATAACCTATGGTTTGTGGCATGCCCCTGCTGAAGTATTGCAAGTGCAACCTGTTTGGTTGTTATGCACCATTGCAGTAACTGTCGTTATTTTTATGTTACAACAATGGCAAGTGAGGGTATTTTTACACTATCATCAAGTTGAAATTGATTGGTTTTATCCAGCATTATTTACCGCAAGAAAAGGGGTATTAAATACCGTATTACCTGCAAAATCAGGCACATTAATTTTGTTGAATTTATTAGCAGAGCGTTATCAATTAAAATGGTATGATTTTGTGATATTTATGTTAGTTTCTAGTGTGGCATCACTATTGATTAGTTTGATTGGTGCTGTTTGGGTATTATTACCATTGATTTATACCTTGTTGTTATTACTGTTGATTATGATAGCAACTTATATTGCGAGACAGTATTCGCCATTTCCTTATGCTCGTTGTTTTCCATTATTGTTAGTAATTGCAAGTGGTTTGTATTTTAGTACTATTATGGTTTTCTTTTTTTTATTAAGAGGTATTGGTTTTGAATTGACCTTGATTGACGTGTCTTATTTTGCAATTGTTTTAAATATGTTAGCACAATTTGCCTTTACTCCAGGTAATGTTGGGGTACGTGAGGTGGTGATAGGATTAATATCACCTTATGTGGCATTACCTATTTCAGTTGGAATTTTAGCGAGTGCGATTTTTTATGTGATTCGATTGTCAGTTTATGCCATGATTTTAGGTGGGTTAGAATGGTTAAATAAAGATCGCCTCAAGACTTAATTATTTTTAACAAACTGCGCGAAATTCCCCCTCCAGAATCTTTGATTAAGGTATGGTGCGTAACCGACAGCGGGCTCGTCATTTCAGATGTCGCATGGCGTAAGTTTATTGATTTTGTGCAATACAAGGCGAGTTGGCAGGGTAAAAATGTACTCTTTTGTCATCGTTGGGCTGCAACAAGCAAAACCTGTTCATGTGGTTATCACTATCGCGCCCTGACGCTGTCTGAAAGACAATGGTCGTGTCCAGAATGTGGTGTCTCACATGACAGAGATATATTGGCAGCCAATAATATCAAAAGATTTTCTTTAGCGGATGCGTGTGGTTAGCACGTTAGCGTAAAGAGTTCCCCGTTACATATTCCTGTCCGCACAGGAAGTCATGCGAAAGGTGCCGTGAGATACACGGTATGGGTCGCTAGAAGCGCCGCCTAGAATGCGTCAGCATTTAGGGGGAGTATTTCACGAAAATACTTGCTAAAATAATAATACAAACGTTTGCTGATTTTAAATCCTTGACTATGTAAAGGTCGAATATTGAGTTCATAGTTTTTTTGGGTTTTAGTCATACCGCCCCATTTTTCTTTATAGCGAATTAATGAGGTTTGGCTGGGCGGGGATGCCATAAAATTAAAATGCTTCATTTGTTGTGATTGAGCCCAAAGGATGGCTTCATACAGCAATTTGTCTGATATGCCATAGCGTTTTAGTTCAAAGTTTATAGCACCATGAAGATAGTAAGCCGTTTGATAATGCAAAGCCACAATCAAGAACCCAGCAATCTCACCATTTAAATAGGCAAGTAAACAGCGTAGCTTGGGTTGTGTTTGGGATAATTGCATTATTGCTTGAAAATAGTCAAGTGTATAACGTAAGTTGCCATTATGTCGTTGTATGGTTTGTTGATATAATTGATAGCAAATATTACCATGATCTGGTGTACTCGCATCAATGACCTCTAAGTTTGAATTGTTGGCTTTTTTTATATCACGACGAAGTTTTTTGGGCAATTGTGAGAGTTGCCAATTGGGTAAATCAGTAATAGCTGTTTCAGAAGTAATAACATAATTTAAATCCAATGCCGTTGCATTAGTAAAGGCACTTATTGGTAAATATAGAATATCTATTGGTATGGGTATGCTTTGTTTTAAGGCAGTAATATTATCATTATTCAATGAAAATTCTGCGATATCCGTAACTGGAAATTCTAGATAACCAATTTTAAAAGGACCAGCTTTGAATAGGGTGATAACCATCTTAGTTTGGTTGCTTGGATTCCATCCATAAATTGCTTGAGTTTTAAATCCTTGATGCAGTACCATTTGCCAATCTTGACTTTGGAATAAATTGCTTTGTGTTGCACAATCTTGATGCCAATTTTTGGGGGGGGTGAGAGTAAAATGTAATTGATTCATTATTAATCAGTGCCAATATGACTAAGAAATTGGGGGACAATGTGTTCTAAACTAAAATCATTTGTAGCTTGGTTGAGTCCTGTGGCAAAATCTTGAGGAGTATGATTTAATATCTGCTCGATTGCTTGGCAAAATGCTGTTGCTGATACTTGTTGGGCTAAGATGCCAACGTGATAAGTTTGGATTAAGCGTGGTAAATCACCGACAGGCATACTAACAACTGGACATAGGCATTTCATCGCATCTGAAAATACTACGGGAATACTTTCAATGCGTGAGGGGATCAAGACATAATCCGCCCACAAAAATAATTGTGAGGCTTGTGCTTTGTTTAAATACCCTTGTAATGTAATTGGACGTTGTTGGCTTTGTAGTTTAGCGATTGTTGATTTAACGGTTGCCTCCAATGGGCCACCCCCACAGATTTTTATTTCTTGTATGAGTTGCCAATCATTAGGTCGTAATTGCTGTAAACTTTGCATTAATAAATCAATGCCTTTATTCGGATGCCAACGTCCTAAAAATGCCAAACGATAGGGAGGATGGGGGGATAATTGTTTTGCTGTCGTAATATTTAAACAACGCGTGCTTGGCAAAAATTGACAATCGCAGTTAGCAAGTGATTTTACCGACTGTTGTAATAAATAACCATCGGCAAAATTGCGATGACTATGTTTTAATACTTGTTTTAATAGGGTTTTTACAATAGGTATTTTGCCTAAACTCCAAATATCACTGCCCAATGCCCAAGTAGAGTAGGGAATGCCATATTTAACTTTCATGGCTTTTGCCCAATAACCGGAAGGTAATACCCAAAGAGCAAAGATATGGTCAACTGTTTGTTGTTGTACTATTTGCGTTAAACTTATGTTCCCTTGGCGTAGTATTCTAAAAATAGTGAAACAATCTTTGGGTTTATAAAATTTAAGTAACGATAGTGGCAAACACGGTACTTTAAAACGTTCAATGCTTAAATGAGGTGAAGGCTTTTCAGTGCTTGTGGTTAAACTAGGGGCAATAACCGTTACTTTACTGTGTTTCGATAAGGTTTTAGCGAAGTCTGCTACAAAAGAGCCTGCTGCTTCACTACCATTTTCGGTGCTTGGGTATGAGCTTGTAATAATAACAATATGTTGCATTGGTAGTGGTTTTCTTGCACTAATGAATAATGAGTTTAATAAATCATTCTATTGGATTCAAAACTTGGATTAGTTTAAATGAAAACTGGATGAATCCCAAGCAAAAATTGTTTGTTAAGCGTGCGTGATCATTATTGCACTTCATAATGCTAAATTATGCTCAATTTTTATTGAAAAAAATATCTTCTCTTGATTTAAATCAAGAATCTTTTAGCAACTCAATTCTATGCTTAACACAAGTATCACTAGTCAAGCCAGTCATTATGCCTACTCGTAGACAATTTTTAACTGCCAATCGAGATTTTCCTATACGTCCACCTTGGTCAATAGCGGAAGCAGAATTTACCCAATATTGTTCTGGTTGTGGTGCCTGTGTTTTGATTTGCCCAGAAAAAATTTTACGTTTGGGCTCAGGAAATTTCCCAGAAGTTGATTTTAATCGTGGTGAATGTTTATTTTGTCAAAGCTGTGTCGATAGTTGTCTTGAAGCCGTATTTGATACCAAACAAACACAGGCTTGGAATATTAAAGCAACTATCAATCAACAATGTTTACATTACCATCACAGTGAATGCCGCCGTTGTGAAGAGGGGTGCGAAACCTTTGCCATTCGCTTTGTTCCTAAGGTGAATCAAATCGCATTACCACAAATTAACTGGCAAGATTGTAATGGTTGTGGTGCCTGTGTTCGTTATTGTCCTACGCAGGCAATTCATATGAAAAGGATGGTAACATGACGATTGTCGGCTTGCTGGTTCATACGAAACCGAAAAATATTCATCATCTCAAAACTCAATTACTAAAGTTGTCTGGGGTTGAGGTTTATGCGACTAACCCTCAAGGCAAAATTGTTGTGGTGGTAGAACAACAAAACGAACAAGACCTTAATCAACGACTCTTTCAAATTCAAGATTTAGATGGCGTATTAAATACTGCCATGGTTTATCATTACTCATTAGGAGAAGCCAGTGTCTGACTCAATTACTCGTCGAGAATTTATCAAAGCGAATGCCGCTGCTGCTACGGCAGCAACCGCAGGTATTTATTTACCCATTCCTACAGCTCAAGCGAAAGCGAATAAAATTCGCTGGGACAAAGCACCCTGTCGCTTTTGTGGCACAGGTTGTAGTGTCTTAGTTGGGGTACAAAATGATAAAGTAGTGGCAACCCAAGGTGATCCTGACGCACCTGTCAATCGGGGCTTAAACTGCATTAAAGGTTATTTTTTAGCCAAAATTCTTTATGGCAAAGATCGACTGACTACGCCATTATTACGCATGACTGACGGTGAATATGATAAAAATGGTGAATTTACACCGATTTCTTGGCAACAAGCCTTTCAAATCATGGCGGAAAAATTCATCCATGCGATTAGAAGCAAAGGACCAACATCGGTTGGCATGTTTGGTTCAGGTCAATGGACTCTTTGGGAAGGCTATGCCGCTTCTAAATTAATGAAAGCAGGATTGCGTAGCAATAATTTGGAACCGAATGCCAGACATTGTATGGCATCTGCGGTTGCAGGTTTTATGCGTACGTTTGGTATTGATGAGCCAATGGGATGTTATGATGATTTAGAACATGCCGATGCCTTTGTATTATGGGGTTCTAATATGGCAGAAATGCACCCCATTTTATGGTCAAGACTCACCGATAGACGTTTAACCGCAGATCATGTAAAAGTAGCCGTATTATCTACTTTTCGTAATCGTAATTTCGATCTCGCTGATATTGGCATAGTGTTTGAGCCACAATCGGATTTAGCCATTCTTAATTTTATTGCCAACTATATTATTGAAAACGGTAAAATTAACCCGAGTTTTATTGAAAAACACGTCAACTTCCGTCGAGGTAATGCGGATATTGGTTATGGTTTACGACCTAGCCATCCTTTAGAACAGCAAGCAAAAAATAATGATAAAGTAGGGGGGGCTACGCCCATTGATTTTGAAGCATTTAAGAATTTTGTGGCAGAATACACTTTAGAGAAAACCCATAAAATTTCTAAAGTTCCTAAAAAGGATTTATTAAAACTTGCCGAACTTTATGCGGATCCTCGCAAAAAAGTTGTGTCTTATTGGACAATGGGATTTAATCAGCATACGCGTGGTACTTGGGCGAATAATTTAATTTATAATATTCATTTACTGACGGGTAAGATTTCAGAACCAGGTAATGGGCCGTTTTCATTAACAGGTCAACCTTCGGCCTGTGGCACTGCTCGAGAAGTGGGTACTTTTGCCCATCGTTTACCCGCCGATATGGTGGTGAAAAATGCTAAACATCGCCAAATCGCAGAAAAAATCTGGAAACTCCCTGAAGGTACCATTCCTGCGAAACCGGGTTATCATGCGGTGCTACAAAATCGTATGCTCAATGATGGCAAACTCAATGTTTATTGGGTAATGTGTAATAATAATATGCAGGCAGCCGCTAATATGAACCAAGAGAGTTTTCCAGGTTATCGTAATCCTGACAACTTTATTATTGTTTCTGATCCCTATCCTACGGTAACCACACAAGCGGCTGATTTAATTTTACCCACCGCAATGTGGGTGGAAAAAGAAGGTGCTTATGGTAATGCGGAACGCCGTACCCAATTCTGGCGACAACAAGTTTCGCCACCAGGTCAAGCAAAATCAGATCTATGGCAAATCGTAGAATTTTCTAAATATCTTAAAATTGCGGATATTTGGCCCGAAGCCTTAGTGGCGAAACAACCTGACTACCAACATAAAACCCTGTATGAAGTGCTTTATACCAATGGGCAAGTGGATCGTTATAACTTAGAGCAGTTACAAGCGAATTATCAAAATGATGATGCCTACCATTTTGGTTACTATATTCAAAAAGGCTTATTTGAAGAATATGCGAGTTTTGGTCGAGGCAAAGGTCATGATTTAGCCCCATTTGAGGCTTATCACCAAGCAAGAGGTTTACGTTGGCCTTATGTCAATGGTAAAGAGACTTTATGGCGCTTTCGTGAAGGCTATGATCCTTATGTTCCGGAAGGTGAGACCCTGCGATTTTATGGCAAACCTGATGGCAGGGCGGTGATTTATGCGCTGCCTTATGAACCTGCGGCAGAAAGTCCTGATCAAGAATATGACTTATGGTTGTGTACCGGTCGAGTGCTAGAACATTGGCATTCGGGTTCAATGACCAGACGAGTCCCTGAACTTTATCGAGCCTTTCCCGATGCGGTGATCTTTATGCATTCTAAAGATGCCAGAAAACGAGGCTTACGCCGAGGTATGACCGCTAGAGTAAAAACTCGTCGAGGCGAAATTGTTGCCAGAGTTGAAACCAGAGGTCGTAATCGTGTGCCTCAAGGACTGATTTTTGTGCCTTGGTTTGATGCAACTCGTTTGATTAATAAAACGACCTTGGATGCGACTTGTCCGATTTCTAAAGAAACGGATTATAAAAAATGTGCGGCTAAGGTTGAGTTAGTCTAAAGCGAATGATGATTTGTGCGACTAAAGAAATATCATGCCAATCTCCAGACGTCAATTTCTGATTAACAGCTCACAACAACTGGCTTCGGCAAGCATGGCTGGTTTGGTTTTGTTTTTATATCAACAACAAAGTCAAGCATTGCCTAGCCAAGCCCTACGTCCACCTGGTGCCGTTGCCGAACCAGATTTTTTGGCTCGTTGTGTCCGTTGTGGCTTATGTGTGAGAGATTGTCCTTATGATATTTTAAAACTGGCGACTTTAGGTGAAAATGTTACCACTGGCACTCCTTATTTTACGGCTAGAACAGGCCCTTGTGAAATGTGTGAGGATATTCCTTGTGTCAAAGCCTGTCCTACGAATGCTTTGGATTCTGAATTAACCGATATTGAACAGGCTCGCATGGGTTTGGCCGTATTAATCGATCATGAGCACTGTTTAAATTATTTGGGCTTACGTTGTGATGTTTGTTACCGTGTTTGTCCATTGATTGATCAAGCCATTACTTTGGATATTCAACACAATCGTCGCACCCAAAAACATGCTCGTTTTATTCCGATAGTTCATTCTGACCATTGTACAGGTTGTGGTAAGTGTGAACAGGGCTGTGTTTTGGATGTGTCTGCCATTAAAGTTTTGCCTAAAAAACTTGCTCAAGGTAAGCCCAATCCTCATTATCAAGCCCCTTGGAAACAAGATTTCAAAGGCAACCCAGCATGAAAACCAAACAAACCAAAGCCCATCAATATCAACCGATTGGACGTTGGCTAATCTTAAGACGACTTAGCCAGTTCACAATTTTGGGCTTATTTTTAGCAGGACCATTATTTGCTTACTGGCTAATTAAAGGCAATCTTTCTTCAAGTGTGATATTAGAAACACTCGCACTCACTGATCCCTATCTTGCCATACAATCATTATTTGCTCAACATCAACTCACTACCACTGTAATAATAGGTGCACTTGTTGTTGCTGGATTTTATATCATAGTGGGTGGCCGAGTCTATTGTGCTTGGGTTTGCCCTGTGAATATTATTACGGATACCGCATTTTTTCTAAGACGACTATTAAAAATTCAATCACAACTGCATTTAAATAAAAATTTACGCTATTGGTTATTGGCTATGACATTAATGCTTGCTATGTTTACAGGTCGTTTAGTTTGGGAATTAGTGAATCCAGTTTCAATCTTACAACGCAGTCTGATTTTTGGTTTAGGCCTCACATGGTTGATTGTGTTGGCCATATTTTTATTAGAATTATTGATCAGTCGTCATGTTTGGTGTGGTCATTTGTGTCCAATGGGGGCGTTTTATAGTCTATTGGGTAACGGTTTTGTCCAAGTCAATGCGAAACATCGTGAGCAATGTGATGACTGCATGGATTGTTTTATTGTTTGTCCTGAACCTCAAGTAATCAAACCTGCTTTAAAACCACAAAATCCTAATCACAGCCGTTTTATTACCAATATTAATTGTACCCATTGTGGTCGTTGTATTGAAGTTTGTTCAAAACAAGTTTTTCAATTTGACCTAAGGAGTTAATCATGAAAATTATCAATAGTATAACATTCATTCTAAGTTTTGCTTTAATATGTTTTTCCTTGTTAAGTTTTGCCGATGTAGTGTCACTAAGGGGGCATAATCCTTTAGATGAGGAGGCAAAAATACCTACGTTAAAACGTTGGCAACATGATAGAGAACCCATTGCTAGAAATTATTTGCAACAACCGCCGATTATTCCCCATAAAATCCACCGTTACACCATAGATCGACGTTCTAATAAATGTTTAACCTGCCATAGTTGGCGTAGTTATAAAGAATCAGGTGCCACTAAAATTAGCTTAACCCATTTTAGAGATAGGGACGGTAATGAATTATCTAGCGTTGCCCCAAGACGTTATTTTTGCACTCAATGTCATGTGCCACAAGTTGAAGCACCGCCTTTAATTGAAAATCAATTTACCCCTGTTGATAGTTTGACTCAGGAGTAAACCATGACGGAAGAAACGCAAGCAAATATTATTAAACGTACTTGGCAATTATTATGTCATCCTTGTACTACTAAATCATTGCTTTCATTATTAAGCATGGGTTTTGTTGCGGGTATTATTTTTTGGGGTGGCTTTAATACGGCAATGGAAGCCACTAATAATGAGACTTTTTGTATTTCTTGTCATGAAATGGAAGAAAATGTTTATCAAGAATATAAACAAACCATTCATTATATGAATCGTACTGGCGTAAGAGCAACCTGTCCTGACTGTCATGTGCCAAAAGAATGGGTACACAAATTTGTCCGTAAAATCCAAGCATCCAATGAGTTATACCATAAAATGCTTGGTAGCATTGATACTCCTGAAAAATTTGAAGCCAAACGCTTGGAATTGGCAAAACATGTTTGGGCATCGATGAAAAAAACTGATTCCAGAGAATGCCGTAATTGTCATGATTATGAATCAATGGATTATGGCGAACAAAGCCGACGCTCTAGCCGATTACATCAAAAAGGGTTTAGCAATGGTCAAACTTGTATTGACTGCCACAAGGGCATTGCCCATCAATTGCCTTACATGGATGAAGCAACGCATAAAGAAACAGGGCTATAATTCAATGAGACGGGTGGGCAGGTTTGCATTTGACAATCTGCCCATTAATGACCCACACGTATTTCTATTTAGGATAGTCCTTGCCTATAGAGGCTTGTAACTCTTTTTCATGTGGACATGATGGCATATCTAATTGCTAATGTCTAGTGCTTAATCCTGTCTATCCATCTAACATCGTCTCAGTTAAAACTTATCAATTTTCAGTCGATATTTTTGATATTGGCGATAGCATTCGTTTCAAGAAAATTGGGGTATTGCTATCCAGTGCTGATATCGTTCTAATTATAGACTATATTTAAGTCTTTGATTATCAAATTAAGTGGATAAATATGTCTGAATTGTGGAAAAATTTGAGCATTATCAAGACAGCGTTATTATTTTTTGGTTTAGTTTGTACTTATTTTATTTATCATTCTGGCTTGACAGGGGATTTTATTTTTGATGATCAAGTGAATATTCTAAAAAACCCATCCATTAAAATTGAGGCGATTACCTTTGATTCTTTAAGCGAAGTTGCTTCTTCGGGTATCTCGAGTCCTTTAAAACGACCACTTAGCATGGTTAGTTTTGCTGTCAATTATTACTTTTCAGGTTTTGATCCCTACTATTTTAAACTAACTAACCTTGTGATCCATCTGATTAATGGTGTGTTAGTTTTTATTTTATTGTTTGCCTTATTGCAAGTATTACAACAACGAAATCAGTATCAATGGCATCAAAATTATATGTATAGTTTAAGTTTATTGGTTACTTTTGCTTGGTTATTCCATCCCATTCAGTTGACAAGTATTTTGTATATTGTACAACGTATGACGAGTTTATCCTCGTTATTTATATTACTTGCCATGGTGTGTTATATTGCGGGTCGTTATCGATTGTGGAAAGGGTATTCTGGTGGATGGTTTTGGATTGTTATTAGCTTTGTTTGGGTTTTATTGGCCATATTAAGCAAGGAAATTGGCATTTTAGTGCCAGTTTACTGCTTATTAATCGAATGGTTAATTTTTGGTGGTGAGGTCAAATGTAAAGCGGATAAATTAAGATTGCAGTGGTTGTTTCTCATTATTTTGGTGATACCATTATTTTTGGGACTGGTGATATTATCGGTTTATTCTGAGTATTTTTTAAACTACAGCCATCGTTCTTTTGATTTATGGGAACGTGTTTTTACGCAATTTCGAGTGATTGTTTCATATCTACAGTTGTTATTATTACCAAATTTATCTCAGTTTGGGGTTTTTCATGATGATATTGTTGTTTCTCAAAGTTTGTGGCAACCTATTTCTACCCTTATTTCGTTTTTTATTATCAGTGTTTTGTTAGGATTTGCGTTATGTTTGTCTAAAAAATCCCCGTTAATTTCATTTGGCTTATTACTGTTTTTTGGAGGACATAGTTTAGAATCGACGATTTTGCCATTAGAATTAATGCATGAGCATCGTAATTATTTGCCCAGTTTAGGTATGTTATTAGTTGTTTTTTATTTGTTAACCATTCCCTTTTATTTTGTAAAATCATTAAAGTTTCGGCAAGTATTGGCAGTTATTTTTTTGTTTTTTTATGCGGGCATGACGGCACTGCGAGCAGATTATTGGGGCAAACCAGTGGAATTAATGTTAGTTTCTGTCAGTTATCACCCTAAATCGGCACGCACCCAATACGCCGCAGGTCGATATTATTGGCAATTAATGTTGTTAGTTGACGATGAACAGAAAAAACAAGAATATTATCAAAAAGCCTATCAACATTTTGAACAAGTTTATCCTGCGGACCCGTACCATTTGGGTGGCATTGTTGGTATTATGCGTCTTCAAGCATTTATGGACAAACCTATTGATATGCAATGGTCTAGTATATTAGCCGATCGTTTGTCAAATTATCCGATACCAACCTTTACCACAACCATTATTGTGGAGACTTTGAGTTGTGCTACTTCTGGAAAATGTCATTTTCCAGAAAAAATTGCATTAGAGTGGGTGGAGTTAGCCATAAAAAATCCAAATAATAGTCAACGTTACCTAGATTTATTCTATAATTCTCTGGTTGTTTATTACTTTAAAAAGCAAAACTGGCCTAAAGCCAAAACATTAGCGTTGGAGGCGGTGAATTTAATGCCGAATAAATTTAGGCACTGGCAAAACTTAATTTATGTTTTAGAGGCAACTGGGGATGAGGCATTAAAACAGCAATGGTTGCAAAAAATGCAACAATATCCCCGTATTTATCAGCAGTATTTGCAAACAAAAAACAAAGGTTAAAAAAACTCATGGCGAAATTATCAATTGTTATCCCTTGTTTTAATGAAAAATCAACGATTGCCCAAGTCATCGAGGCAGTCAAAAATTCACCGATTGAGCAACAAGAAATCATTGTGGTTAATGATGGTTCAACGGATGGTGTTGATAAAGTATTGGATAATGTTTTAAAAGATGAGATTGACTGTTTAATTCACCATGAATATAACCAAGGCAAAGGGGCAGCGTTGAGAACAGGGTTTAAAGCAGCGACAGGGGATTATGTGATTGTGCAAGATGCGGATTTAGAATATACTCCCGATGATTATCCCAAACTATTAGAGCCTTTGCTCCAAGGTAAAGCGGATGTTGTTTATGGCAGTCGTTTTGTTGGGGGGGAATCACATCGGGTTTTATATTTTTGGCATGCTATGGGTAATAAATTTTTGACCTTGCTAAGCAATATGTTTAGTAATTTAAATTTAACCGATATGGAGACATGTTATAAAGTATTTAAGCGTGATATTATTCAAGGGATTAATATATCAGAAAATCGCTTTGGCTTTGAACCAGAAATTACTTTAAAACTTTCTCGTATTCCTGAAATTAGAATTTATGAAGTCGGCATTTCCTATTGTGGCCGAACTTATGCAGAAGGGAAAAAAATTGGTTGGAAAGATGGGGTTCGGGCGATTTATTGTATTATTAAATATGGCTTGTTTCGGTTTGATTAAATGATAAGCAAATCTTGGTGGCAGTTGCTGATTTTTATTTTGATTGCGGTTATTTATTATATTTGGACCGTCAGTGATCAATTAGCATGGTTAGGTGGTGATAATGCGGTTTATTTATTAACGGCACAATCATGGTCTTTGTGGTCAGAGTCTTCATCAGTTGCCGATTATTTTGCGAAACATAGTTTATATCCCCCATTATTTCCCGCACTATTAGCCATATTTGATGCAGGAAATTATATTGATATGGCACATATTATAACGACGACTTGTTTGCTATTGGCATTGATTAGCTTTTATTTTTTAGCCAAAAGTTGGGGGTTTCCAGCCATAACCGATGCAATTATTACCCTTTTGATTGCTTTATTGCCGAGTACCTATATAGAAGCACTTTCGATTCATAGTGAAAATTTGTATTTGCTTTTGTCATTATTCGTTTTATTAATGGTGGAATATTACTCTCAATACAAACAGCATATTTATTTGATTATAGCAGTCATAGGATTAACGGCACTGTTATTAACTAGGACGATTGGTATTGCTTTATGGTCAGCCTTGATTTTATTTGCAATTTATTTTCGACCAAAACAACTTTGGGTATTACTTGGTATTGCTATTCTACCTTTGATTTTGTGGAATATGATTTATTCTCCAGAATCATCAGGATATCTAACTGATTTAGTGACCAAATATTCGAATGATCCTATTGCTATATTGCTTAATGAAATTCAAGTCAAAGCACAATTATTTTGGTCAGTGTGGTTGCAATCACTTTATGGCGATAGTTTGGTTGCCATTCCAATGATTAATCTAATGTTAGCTATATTGTTAGGATTAGTTGGGCTAGGTTTGTTATTAAGGTTATATTTACTAAAGTTAGATGCCTATTATATTGTTATTTACATTGGCATTGTGCTGATTTGGCCTTATCCAGCAGAAATGTCTCGATTTTTGTTTGTTATTTTACCTATTTTATTGTTACAGGCATTATTTTTTATTGATTATATTAGTCGTATGGTTAATCGGCGATTGTTTATCGCAAGTCATGCGATTTTTTTTCTAATGCTTGTGGTCAGTAGTTTGCCGAAATTGATATTGATAGTAGATCGTTATTACCAACCCATTAATTTCCCACAGCCTCATCAGCATATCAAAGGTTGGTATCTTTCCCATGATATTGCAGGTGCAGTATCTAATGTTATTAATTATCAAGTGATTGGGCATAGTATTCAGCAAGCAGTGGCATTCGTTGATGAAAATGCCTGTGTTTTTGCAATTAAACCATCAATTTTTGCATTTTATGGTAAACGTTTAAGTTATGTGCCACCTAGGAATACTATGAGTGAACAACAATTTTGGACTGAAGTTGAACAACAACAATGTCAGTATTTTTATTTAATGGCCTTATATAGCCCAAGTTTTCCATCTTATTATCCATTAAAACGTATTGAGTCAAGTACGGTAGAGTTAGATAGCTGGACGGTTAAAGATGGTAATCATCAAGTCATAATACTGGCAAGGCTGTATCAGTTACGAGCGAAAGATTAAGTTTTATCGGCTAACCAAAGGAATTTTTGTGAAGTTACCATTATTTAGTGTGATTTTACCTGCGAAAAATGAAGCGGAGAATTTGGATAAGTTACTCCCTGAGATTACAAAACTATACCCGAATGCTGAGGTGATTGTAGTGAATGATGGTTCTAACGATAATACCATTGAGATTTGTCAACGATACCAAGTCAAAATCATTACTCATCCTTATAGTATGGGTAATGGTGCCGCTATTAAAGCAGGTGCTCGTGTGGCAACGAATGATATTTTCGTTTTTATGGATGCCGATGGTCAACATCAGCCAGAACAAATTTCATTGTTAGTGCAACATTTACAGCAAGGTTATGATATGGTTGTCGGTGCTCGCTCAATTGATGGGCAAGCTAGTTTTGCACGGCGGTTAGCCAATGGTTTTTATAATCGCTTATCAAGCTGGATTTCAAACCATGAGATTAAGGATTTAACCTCAGGTTTTCGGGCCGTCAATGCTAAGAAATTCCGACAATTTTTATATTTATTACCTAATGGTTTTTCTTATCCGACAACCATTACTATGGCTTTTTTACGTTCAGGCTATCCTGTCATGTTTATCGCTATTGATGTTAGGAAAAGACAAGCAGGGCTTAGTCATATTAAACCCTTAAAAGATGGGTTTCGATTTTTTTTGATTATTTTTCGGATTGGGACCTTGTACTCGCCCTTAAAATTGTTTTTGCCGACCAGTTTTGTTTTTTTTACCTTAGGTAGTTGGCATTACCTTCATACATTTATTACACAAGGACGCTTTACGAACATGAGTGCCTTATTATTTATCACTTCAATTTTAGTATTTTTAATTGGTTTGGTTTCTGAACAAATCACCACCATTATCTATAGTAAAGAACAATAGTTTTCACAATACTAAACGCTTCAGTCAGTGAATTATTGAGGACGACAGTTTTGTGGTAAAAATTTTGGCAAAATATTAGTGCCTTGTGGGCCACCTTGAATCACTGTATTAGGAGGGGGGGAGGCATCGCCACAAACCCAAGCTAAAGGGCAAGCACGACAACCAGGTTGTGTTGCTGGGACTAAGCGAATGGTTAAGCCTTGTATATTTTGGTTGACTTGATTACCGTAAGTTACCGTAATATTACCCTGACTGCTGATGACAATGTTATCAACATAGTGACCGATGACACTAGTAGCACTAGGCAATCCTGCTGAGTCATTGTTATCTGGCAATCTACCTCTTGCTGCATAAAAATCAGAAACATTGCTTTTCACACCCGAAGCAAGATTTAAGCCTTCTGCGACTTGAGAACGAATGGTGTAATCCTGATAAGCAGGAATGGCAATAGATGCTAAAATTCCAATGATAGCAACAACAATCATTAGTTCGATCAAAGTAAAACCAGTTTGTACTGTTTGGGTGTTCATAGTGATACTCATTGACTAATGACAATAGCAAAGATCACTAGGTGATCTTTGCCATTGGGTTGCAGTAATGATTAGTTACGACAATCGGCAGGTAAGTATTTTGCTAATAAATCAGTAGTAGCTGCAGTTGCACCACTAATAATACTAGTACCAGAAGGTGCAGTAGCATCACCACATACCCATACGACAGGACAAGAACCACAGCCATCAGCAGTAAATGGATTAAGGGCTAAAGTACTGCTTGCAACGTTATTATTCACACGATTCCCATAAGTAATGGTTACTACACCACTATTAACGGCAATATTATCAACATAGTTACCCGTCAAGCTACCTGCCGTTGGCAGACCGGCTGAAGCGTTGCCGGATGGTAAACGGCCACGGTTAGAATAAAAGTCAGAGACACTGGCTTTTGCTTCACCTGCCATATTCAAACCTTCAGAGACTTGAGCACGGATAGTGTAATCTTGGTAAGCTGGAATCGCAACGGCGGCTAAAATACCGATAATTGCAACGACGATCATTAATTCGATTAAGGTAAAACCTTGTTGTTTCATGAGACTAACTCCTAAATTTTAGTTTGTATAAATTGAATCATTGTGTTTAATGATTAGCAAAATACCGAGCATATTTTGTGCCAAAAATATTACTTTTTTATAATTATTTGATTTTATTGCATTATTTTTTTATAGAGCTTGTTTTTTGTTGCGAATTTTAATTGACAATTATTGACACTAATTGACATAGCCCCACAAATATTGTCAAATTTTGACAATCAATATTGATCCTTGTAAGACATTATTTTTTTAGTTCCAGCTTTTGGATGCGATAACGTAATTGGCGTAAGGTTAAGCCTAATGCTTTTGCCGTTGCAGTTTGATTCCAATGATGTTGTTCTAGGGCCAGTAATATTTCAGATTTTGTTTGGGGGGGGGGCTGGTTGGCATTAGGTATGGCTTTTGATGTTTTAATATTAGTCAAAAGCGGTTCTTTTAGGGATAATATCTCTGGGGTAATGGTTTGGTTATCGCATAAAGCTAAAGCTCGTTCGATAATATTTTCTAATTCTCTAACGTTTCCAGGAAAGGAATAATTTTGTAGGCTTTTTAGTGCTGCTGGGGTTAAATTGATAAGATGGTTAGGGCTGAGTTTGTAGATGATATGCTCGATTAACAAGGGAATATCTTCTGGATGTTCACGTAAGCTAGGCATGACCAATTCAATCACATTAATCCGAAAATACAGATCATGACGAAAACCTTCTTGCTGCACTAATTGGGCTAAATCTTTGTGAGTCGCACTAATAATACGGATATTTACGGCAATTTCTTGCTTACCACCAATAGGACGGATTTTTTTGTCTTGAATGGCACGCAGTAATTTTACCTGCATATTTAAGGGTAAATCAGCAATTTCATCTAAAAACAGCGTACCATTATCTGCCATTTTGAATAAACCATCTTTATCCGCGTGAGCGCCTGTAAAACTGCCTTTTTTATACCCAAATAATTCACTTTCTAGTAATTCTTCTGGAATTGCACCACAATTGACAGCAATAAAGGCTTGATCGGAACGAGGACTCATTTGATGAATCAGTCTGGCTGCTAATTCTTTGCCTGTCCCTGATTCACCACTAATAAATACAGGGGCTTGACTACGGGCAAGTTTAGCAATCATGGTTCTGATTTGTTGCATGGCTTTAGAATCGCCCAATAAGTCATAGCGTGAACGTCGTTCTTTATGGGGGGCAAAGGGCGAAAGTTTGAGTCCTGTTTGCACTAATTCACGCAAATTTTTGAGATCAATAGGCTTGCTTACAAAGTCGTAGGCACCAAGTTTCAGAGCTTGAATCGCTGTTTCCATCGTGCCGTGTGCGGTAATCATCGCAACGGGTAGCTTAGGATGGTATTGTTGTATATATTCCACTAATTCCAAGCCATTACCATCAGGTAAACGCATATCTGTTAAACATAAATCAAAGGAATTATGTTGCAGTAGTTGATAGGCTTGCTTTAAATCCGATGCTGTTTTTGTCGCAACATTCATACGCTCTAGTGTCATTTGCAGTAGTGCTAGAATATCCGGTTCATCATCAATAATCAAAGCCGTTGCTTGGGTGATTAGGTTCATAAATTATCACATGTAAAGCCGTTACCTGAATTGTTAATGGTTGTTGCTTGTTAAGCTATAGTGGTTGCACAAAATAAATTCTAAAACAATGGGGTGTTTCATTAATATATTCTAAGTTTGCTTGATTGAGTTCACATAATTCTTTGGCAATATATAATCCTAAGCCTGTTCCTCGATTATTGGTGGTAAAAAAAGGCTCAAACATATGCTTTACTACTTCCTCATCAATGATTGCCCCTTGATCTTGAATATCTAAATAGTAATGGTCATTATATTGATGACTAGTAAATTTTAAGGGTAGTTTGCCATGCTTTATTGCATTCTCACAAAGAGTATAGATGATTTGCTGTAGATGACTAGGATCAAAGTAAATATTCAGCGTTTCAGGTTGTATGGTGATTGTAATATCTTTCTCGTCTAAGGTTTGTCCTTGGGAAAACATTTGAATACAATGAGTTAACCAAGGGAGAAGTGGAAATATTTTGGGTTGGGAAGCGTTGCGACGTGATAATTGTAGGATATTTTCAATAATTTTATTCACTCTAGCAGTATGGCGTTCAATAATGTCTGTGAGTTTTTTGTCATCTGTGGTAAAATGTTCGGCTTCTTGTAATAATTGACTGGCATGACTGATAGCACTTAAGGGATTGCGAATTTCATGAGCAATACTTGCGGTTAAACGTCCTAAAGACGCCAGTTTCATCGCTTGAGCTTTTTGCTTAAATTCTATCATATCTCGTAGAAACACTAAATAACCACCATTTTCATGATTGCCTAAAGGATAAATTGAGGGCAGTACTTCCTGTTGATTTTGTTTAAACAATATTGGTTCAATTGCTTGTTGTGGTAGTTGTTTCCAATCTTGAAGTAATTGCATTAATTCGGGCGAACTATTTTTTAGATAATGGTCAGTTTGAGGTAGTAAGCGTTTCGCAGCTTCATTCAAATGTCGAATATTAAACTGGTGATCAATGACTAATACGCCAGAACGCATATGTTGGATGATATAGTCATTTAATTGTTCTAAGTTTGCAATGTCCAAACCACGTTGATGTGCCAGTGCTTCACTTTTGCGTGCCCGTTGAATTAAAAATTGGCTGAAAAACACCATACTAAATAAAATAGCACCATGAATACCTGCGGGCAGGTAAGCGGGGGGGACATTATTAAGATGGAGATAGATTTGTTCAAATAGCAAAGCAATGCTTGCTATGGCCGCAAGTAGTAATGACCAACGCAGACTTAATAATAAGCTATTACCAACAATAGTAAAAATAAGCAAAATGGCTAAACCTGTGCCTAAGCCACCACTAGCATGCATTAATAAGATAATGACAATAATATCAATAAGGGCAAAGATAATCGATTGCAAACAAATACTAGGCCATTGAATTTTAACCAAATAACCATGAAGAAATACTAAGCTAAGATAAGTCAGTGATACCCATTCAAATAATTTAGTATTATTACGACCTAAAAATTGAGAAGTCTCGGGAACAAAAAATGCGAAGGCATACAAACTGGATAATATTAAACGATAAATAAACAGAATTTTTAGTAATTTCCATAAGCTGAGTTCTGAGCTTAGACTTTCAGGTGTTAAGGGATGGCTCATTTTTTAATCATTGGGTGCTGAGATGCTGATGGTGCTTACTTATTACAATAATAGTGGGAGTTTTTATAAATGGCATTATCTTTGGCAATATACGCACCACAATCATGACATTGTACCATTGGAATTGATGGGGGGGAATCTTCTGGGTTTTTGGGCTTGGGATTAGTATCGGGTTTTTTGAGTTCTTTGATGATTGCCTGGTACAATATTTTAGCAACGACAATTATCAGTAGTCCTATGATTAGACGCAACAGCATGGTTATTGATACCTTGTCAAATAATAATAAACTTGTCCTGCTTGGTTTTGTTTTAAAATTTGCCAATGTTCAGGTAAGACTAAATTTTGGGGCGATTGTTCGGTTTCCAAGTAGATTAATGAGCCTTGATGTAACATTTGTTGTTGCGTAAGTAATTGACAACATTGGTTTAAGTAATTTTGATGAAAGGGTGGATCTAAAAAAACTAAGTCAAAATTTTGCCATGATGATAAGTGTGGGTATTGTTGACAAAACTGAATAGCATGCTTTTGAATAATCGTTAAATTATCGCAATTTAGCGTCTGTTGATGTTGTTTGAGTGCTTGAATAACTCGGCGATTAGAATCGACCATTATCACTTGGCTATTAAAACGAGATAATGCCTCAAAACCTAAAGCACCACTGCCTGCAAATAAATCTAAACAGCTTTTAGGCCAAGGTAGATATTGTAACCAATTAAATAAGGTTTCTCTGACCCGATCAGGCGTAGGGCGAAGTTTATCAATGGCAGGAAACTGTAATTTCCTGCCTCGAAACTGACCAGCAATAATTCTAATCTGTTGATTTTTGATGCTTAAAACCTACTAAAATCGTATGTAATTGTTTTAGATTCACTCGTTGAAAGGCTTGGTGGATTTGTTCCAGTGTTACTGCCTGAATTTTCGCATTTAAAGTGGCAAGATAGTCTAATGGTAGTTGATAAAAACCGATCATTGCCAGATATTCCACAATTTTTTTGTTACTATCAATGCGTAATGCCATACTGCCCGTTAAATTTTTCTTGCTTTTGCTCAGTTGTTCTGCGGTGGGGCCTTGTTGAATAAATTGCTTTAGTGTTTGTAAAATCAAAGCTCGGGCTTTCGCTTGTTGACTATTGCGTGTTTGTAATTTAATAAAAAAAGGGCCTTGAGCGGACATAGGGGAAAATGAGCTGTAAATACTATAGGCTAAACCATGTTTTTCTCTGACTTCTTTGCTTAACATTGAGGTTAAACCACTACCACCTAAAATGTGATTACCGACATATAAGGGAAAATAATCAGGATCAGTGCGTGATAGTAACGGTAAACCCATCATAATATGGGTTTGGCTAGATGGATAATCAATGATAACCGTTTGTTGTTGCTTAGAACTGCTTACTTCAGGAATAATCGGGGCGGTTTGACCTTGTGGCATGGCTTTGCTAATTTGTTCTGATATTTGCTTGGCTTGGGTCAGACTTAAATCACCGACTATTGCTAATACGGCATTGTTGGCAACATAATATTGTTGATAAAATTCGATAATATCTTGACGTTGGATTTTGGATAATGAGCTTTTATTCCCTTCTGGATCATTGGCATAAGGATGATGCTTGTACAAAGTTTGGAAGAATTGACGTTTGACTAATTGTGAGGGCGATTCTTCCGTGCCTTGTAAATCTTGCAACATTTGCTTACGAATATATGCCATTGAATCTGGGGAGAATTTAGCTTGTTTTAGCACTTGAATAAATAAAGGCAATACGGCTTGCCGTTGTTTGGTATAACTTAAGGTGCGTAATTGTAGCCAAGCCATTTCCCGTAGTGAACCTGTGCTAAAAATCGCTCCTTGTTGTTCAAATTGTTGTGCGAGTTGATCGGCATTTAATTGTTTAGTCCCTTGATCGAGTAATTGATTGGTAAAGCTAGCAATCCCTGCTAATTTTGGATTGGTTTCATAAGCACTACCTGCTGCAAATACCAAGCGAATATCTATCATAGGTAAGGCATTATTGGCAACAAAATAAACCCGCATTCCTTGACTGGTTTGCCAAGATTCAATCGTAGGTGTGGCATTTGCTGTCAGTCCAATCGTTAATAAGAGACTAAATAGATAAAACCGACAATTTCTGATTAAAATTTTCATTAATTTTCTCGACTCCTATGAGTGTTCTAGTCAATATGGGCTTCAATAAGTTGTCTTGCCTCCAAGTTAGGAAGGGCTTGGGGGTATTTACAGTGTTTTATGCTTATTGAATCGTTTGAGGTTGAAGAATAGCAATCGTCAGATGATCTGCCCTCAAATATTTTTGAGCGACTTGTTGTAATTGCTCGGGTGTGATTTTTTGAATATTATCGACATATTCATGGGCAGTTTTCCAAGGTAAGCCAATACTTTCTAAAATGCCCATTTGCATGGCTTGATAAAACATAGAATCTTGGGCATAAATGGCATTTGCAATGACTTGGGCTTTTACTAAGTCTAATTCTTGATCGGAAACCAAACTTTGTTGTAGTTGTTGCACTTGTTGTTTTAAGGCTTGTTCTAATTGGGTCATACTGGTGGTTTTTGTGGGAATAGCGGATAAGGTAAATAGGGTAGGTCGTCTGGAATATAGTGAGTAATCTGCGGATACGGCACTGGCAAGTTGTTGACCTCTGACTAAGTTTCGGCTTAAACGGGCGCTATCCCCTCCGTCTAAAATACTGCTTAAGACTTGTAAGGCATAGGCATCAGATTCCGTCTCTGCTTGTTTAAGGGCGGGTACTTTATATCCCATCATGAAATAAGGCAATTTGGCAACTTGTTTGACCAAAATTCGACGCTCTCCATATTGTTTAACTTCGTTTTGGGGTTTGGGTGGAATGATTGGACGAGCAGGAATTTGTGCAAAATATTTTTGTGCGAGTTTATATACCGCCTCAGGCTGAACATCGCCTACGACTATTAATATAGCATTATTAGGGGCATACCATTGTTGATACCAGTTTTTCGCATCTGCCACTGTTATATGATTAATATCATCCATCCAGCCGATAATGGGGTGATGATAAGGACTGTTAATATAGGCAGTTGCCATAAAATATTCATAGGTTAAGGATTTAGGCTTATCGTCAGTACGCAAGCGACGTTCTTCTTTGACGACTTCGATTTCTTTGGCAAAATCCGCTTCGGTAAGCACTAAATTCTGCATTCTATCGGCTTCTAAGCGAAAACAAATTTCTAAATGACTTTTTTCTAAACGTTGAAAATAAGCGGTATAATCTTTGGAAGTAAAGGCATTTTCTCGACCACCATGTTCGGCAATAATTTCAGAAAATTCGCCTGCTTTAAGGGTTTTCGTGCCTTTAAACATCATATGTTCTAAAACATGAGCAAGCCCCGTAGTGCCACTGGTTTCATAACTAGAACCTGTTTTGTACCAGATTTGGGAGACAACGACAGGGGCTTTGTTATCAGGTTGAACTAATAATTTCAAACCATTATCAAGTTTATATTCAAAAACTTTTGGGGGATTTGCAAATGCTACTGTGATGATAATCAATTGGAAAAGCAAAAAAAGTATTCGCATAAGGCTAAGTTAACTCTTTATTTTTTGATTAAATCTATTCTACAATAATTGACCCATTTTATATAGTAGTGAGTTATGTTTGGTCTATCAAAAAATAATCCAAAACCGTCTTTATTGCAAAAATTACAACAAGGTTTGCAACGTACTCGACATCATTTCAGTGATTTGTTCACGGGTAAAGCCATTGATGACGATTTATTAGAAGAGCTAGAAACCCAGTTAATTATGGCAGATGTGGGCATTGAGCTAAGTCAAAGCATTATTGAAAATTTAGAAACTCAGATTAATCAAGGCAAAATTAAAGATTCCAGCCAATTGTCAGAAGCGTTGCAACAACAATTGGTGGCAATTTTAGATGCGAGTGCGAAACCTTTGCTTATTCCTAAAAAACCCCGTCCTTATGTGGTATTAATGGTAGGAATCAATGGGGCAGGTAAAACCACCACCATTGGTAAGTTGGCTAATCAATGGCAAGCCACACATTCCGTGCTATTGGCCGCGGGTGATACCTTTAGAGCGGCTGCCGTAGAGCAATTGCAAGTATGGGGTAATCGCTTATCTGTCCCTGTGATTGCCCAACAAACTGGGGCAGATTCTGCCTCAGTCATTTACGATGCTTATAGTTCTGCCCAAGCAAAAGCCATTGATATTGTATTAGCCGATACCGCAGGGCGTTTACATACTCAAAATAATTTAATGGCAGAATTGCAAAAAGTAAAACGGGTATTAAGCAAAATTAGTCCAGAAGCACCTCATCAAACCTTATTAGTGATTGATGGTGGCACAGGACAAAATGCCTTAGTGCAAGCGAAACAGTTTCATCAGGACATTGGTTTAACGGGGATTGTGTTGACTAAGTTAGATGGCACGGCAAAAGGGGGTATTGTATTTGCTATCGCCCAACAATTGGCTTTGCCGATTTATTATATTGGCATTGGTGAAGGCGTGGAAGATTTGCGACCATTTGAACCGCAAGCGTTTGTATCGGCATTATTTGAACCTGCGGTGACAGAATAGCTTAAATCATCTAAAAAACTTAAAAATTAAATAGTTGATTCATTTGCTTAGTCTTTAGTATGCTCGACACATTTAGCTTATGGTAAGGAATCATTGTGAAATTAACCACTCGAGGACGCTATGCCGTTACCGCAATGTTAGATTTGGCATTACATTTTGACAATGAACCTGTAACCTTAGTAGATATTGCGGAACGACAGGGAATTTCACTTTCTTATTTAGAACAATTATTTGCCAAATTACGGAAACAAGGCTTGGTTGAAAGTATTCGTGGCCCTGGCGGGGGTTATCGTTTAGCGTCATCGCCTGAAGATATTGCAGTTGCTGATGTAATTGTAGCAGTAGATGAAAATATGGACACGACTAAATGTGGAGGGACTGCCAACTGCCATAACAAACAACGTTGTTTAACCCATGATTTATGGGCGGATCTAAGTCAATTGATTTATCAATTTTTGCGGGGGGTCAGTTTGGCTCAGTTAGTTGCAAGACAGGGCGTGCAAGAAGTCGCACGACGTCAAGGGCAAACATTACAAAAAACCGTCACTATTGAGGAACTTTTGCATAGCTCTGCTTCTGGTCAACATGCTTCTTAACTTATAACTTATAACTTATGATTTATTGTGATTATAATGCGACGACACCTGTGGATGAAACAGTGCTAGAAGCCATGTTGCCGTATTTGACGACTTATTGGGGTAATGCCTCTAGTAGTCATCGCTGGGGCAAAGTTGCAAGAATGGCGATTGATACGGCAAGACAGCAAGTCGCGAATTTGGTAGCGGCACATCCGAATCAAATCATTTTTACCTCAGGTGGAACTGAAGCCAATAATTTAGCCTTAAAAGGGGTGATGCAGTCATTACCTAAATCCCGTCAATTAGCAGTGAGTGCGATTGAGCATCCCTCTGTACTGGAAACCGCAAAACAATTAGCCAATCAAGGTTGGCAATTAAAAATATTACCTGTGGATCAACAAGGCTTATTAATCCCACCATCACCAGCGTTAAAACCGACACTAGCCTCCATTATGTTAGCCAATAATGAAACTGGAGTGATTCAAGATTTAGACAAAATAGTTGCTTGGGCGAAAGCTAATCAAGTGATATTGCATTCGGATGCGGTGCAAGCATTGGGTAAAATACCGATAAATTTTATTGACAGTGGTTTGGATTTAATGAGTATTTCCGCTCATAAAATTTATGGTCCTAAAGGGGTTGGGGCTTTGGTCATTAATCGTCAAATTGATCTGGGTTCAATTTTAACGGGGGGGGGGCAAGAACAAAACTGGCGTAGTGGCACAGAAAATGTGGCCGCTATTGTGGGTTTCGGGCAAGCAGCAGAATTGGCATTAGCCGAGCTAGCACGACGACAACAACAGCTTAAAGAATTACGGGCTTATTTATTGGCACAATTGAAATCAATTGAAGTAACTATTTTTTCACCAGATCCGTCTATAGTATTAGCCAACACTATCTCATTGGGTATTCCTAATATTGATGGTGCAACCTTGGTCTTAGCCTTGGATAAAAAAGGAATTGCCGTATCAGCTGGCTCTGCTTGTGGTAGTGAACATCACCGTGCCAGCCATGTCTTATTAGCCATGGGTATTGCAATTGAACAAGCGAATACGGTAATTCGTATTAGCTTAGGTAAAAACACCACCAAAGTGGAAATTGACCAAGTTATCGCCGTATTAAAAACAATGGTAAAGGATGGAATTTAATGGGTTTTCCTATTTATTTAGATTATTGTGCAACCACACCTGTTGACCCAGAAGTCAGTGAAGCCATGATAGCTTGTTTACAACACCCCCAAGGATTTGGGAATCCATCTTCACGTTCGCATTATTACGGTTTACAAGCCTCACAACAAATCGAACGTGCGAGACGCCAAGTGTCAGATTTAATTAATGCCAAGCCTCAAGAAATTATTTGGACTTCAGGGGCAACTGAGGCAAATAATCTAGCGTTACAAGGCTTGGCCAGTAATTTTGAGATTAACAATTGTCATATTATTAGCTCTAAAATTGAACATAGTTCAATCTTAAATGTGTGTCAGCAATTACAACAACGAGGTGCTAGGCTTAGCTATTTAGCCACTGATCAATATGGTTTAATTGATAGTCAACAGCTTTTAAGTCAAATCACTGAAAATACTCGCCTAGTGTCATTAAGTCATGTTAATAATGAAATTGGCGTGATTCAAAATATTCAAGCCATTGGACGGCAATTACGACAACGTGGCATTTTATTTCATGTGGATGCGGTACAAAGTGTGGGTAAGTTACCCATTAATGTTAAAACCATGAATATTGATTTAATGTCACTATCCGCCCATAAGGTCTATGGTCCTAAAGGTATCGGTGCCTTATATATTCGAGAAGACTTGCAATCCTTGCTTTCGCCCCAATTATACGGAGGAGGGCAAGAATTTGGTTTGCGATCAGGAACTTTAGCTACCCACCAAATTATTGGCATGGGAACCGCATTTAAGTTGGCAAAACAAAAGCTGGCATCAGAATCACAACAATTAATGTTATTGCGTAATCGCTTATGGAATGGTTTAAAAAAAATCGAAGCGGTGGTGTGTCATGGCAGTTTAGAACATCGTATTGCTAGCAATTTAAATGTGGGTTTTAAAGGCATTAAGGCAGAAACATTAATGATGGCATGTCCTGACATTGCGGTATCTTCAGGTTCGGCATGTTATTCCATGCAACAGCAAGCCTCGCATGTATTAATGGCGATTGGTTGCAGTGAAACTTTAGCTCAAAGCTCGATTCGTTTTAGTCTTGGACGTTTTACTACTGCAGAAGAAATCGACCAAACCATTGAATTAGTCACTGAAAAAGTGAAACAATTACGGAGTTTAGCCAAGAAGAATGACTATTGTTACCATTATGCTTGTCCATAGATAATATATTTAAGTCAAATATCTTAAAATAATGAGGAGAGAATCAATGCCAACCATTACTTTAACCGAAAATGCGGCAAAACGAGTGCAAACCATGTTAGATAATCGAGGGAAAGGTTTAGGTCTCCGTTTAGGTGTTACTACTTCTGGTTGTTCAGGTTTTGCCTATGTTTTAGATTTTGCGGATAGTGTTGAATCTAATGATCAAGCGTTTGAACAGTTTGGCGTAAAAATCGTGGTAAAATCTGACGATTTACAGTATTTAGATGGCACTGAAATTGATTATATCCACGAAGGCTTAAACCAAACTTTTCAATTTAATAATCCTAATGTGACTAATACTTGTGGTTGTGGTGAGAGTTTTGCGGTTTGATTTACGACTATTCTAAACGTATTATTTTACTAATTTTTTTTAGCAATGAGTAATAAATTTTTGCCTATTGGAGCTAGCAACTCCTTCTGGGTTGAGTGCTTCAGTTATATTGGCAAGTTCAGAAATATCATCCTCCGTATGTTCAAGAACATTAATATATATGACTGAGTCGTAGTAGGAATAATAAATTGCTGTTGAGATTTTAATATTTCTTTTGTTAATTTTACTCTGACCTCAATATTACTGACCCCAATATTACTACTACTAAATCATAATCTGTTTTCATGGTTCCATTGCTTTCTCTGGTACATCTGCTAAAATGCGACCATTTGGTTTTATGGGAGTAATACTTATGACAGAACGTACTTTATCAATTATCAAACCTGATGCGGTGGCGAAAAATGTGATTGGTGAGATTTATAGTCGCTTTGAAAAGGGTGGCTTAAAAATTGTTGCCAGCAAAATGATGCATTTGACTGAAGAACAAGCAGGTGAATTTTATGCCGTGCATAAAGAACGCCCATTTTATCAAGAATTAGTGGATTTTATGACCTCGGGACCTGTGATGGTACAGGTTTTAGAAGGGGATAATGCGATTAGCAAAAATCGTGAAATTATGGGAGCGACTGATCCGCAAAAAGCCGATGCAGGTACGATTCGGGCGGATTTTGCCTCAACGGTGGATGAAAATGCGGTTCATGGTTCGGATGCCCCTGAAACTGCTAAGGTTGAAATCGCATTTTTCTTTAATGATAATGAGATTTGCCCTAGAACTCGCTAATTATGATTGCAATGACTGCTACTGATAACGACAAAATTAATTTATTTGATTTTGATCGTCCTAGTTTAGAAAAGTTTTTCCTCGCTTTAGGGGAAAAACCTTTTCGTGCCTCACAAGTGTTGAAATGGGTGTATCATCAGGGGGTACTTGATTTTGATCAAATGAGCAATTTAAGTAAATCCTTACGCCAACAATTACAACAAACGGCTGGCTTTGTATTACCTAAAATCTTATTAGAACAGCAAGCCAGTGATGGGACTTGTAAATATGTATTACAGTTGAGTTGTGGTAATTGTATTGAAATGGTGTGGATACCTGAAACGCAACGGGCAACTTTATGTGTGTCTTCACAGGTGGGTTGTGCTTTAAATTGTTCCTTTTGTTCTACAGCGAAACAGGGTTTTAATCGTAATTTATCCGTGGCAGAAATTATTGGGCAAGTTTGGTTAATTCGGCATAAAATGGCAAAAAAATTAACTAATGTAGTTTTTATGGGAATGGGCGAGCCATTGCTGAATATGGAAGCAGTAGTCAGTGCCAGTAATTTAATGATGGCAGATTTAGGTTTTGGATTGTCTAAATATAAAGTGACTATTAGCACATCAGGTTTAGTCCCATTATTAAAACAATTATCCAGTCAAACTCAGATGAGTTTAGCCGTATCTTTACATGCTCCCAATGATCAATTGCGTAATCAATTAGTGCCTATTAACAAAAAATATCCTATTGCAGAATTATTGCGAGCCTGTCGTGAATTTGTAGCCAATGATAAACGACGTAAAGTTACATTTGAGTATGTCATGTTGTCAGGGGTGAATGATCAACCGCATCATGCTAAAACTTTGGCAAAATTATTGCGGCGATTGCCTGCAAAGGTGAATTTAATCCCGTTTAATCCATTTCCAAATACAGATTATCAATGTTCTACGATTAAGCAGATAGAAAAGTTTCAAGCAATTTTAATGCAAGCAGGTATTATGACTATGACTCGTAAAACCAGAGGTGAGGATATTGATGCCGCTTGTGGGCAATTAGTTGGGCAAGTTGCATCTAAGAAAACAAAGAAACAAAGGGTTTTAGCATGAATGGTGTAAGGTTTAGTTGGTTTATTATCGTAATGTTATTGGTAGGATGTACAACATTGGATTCTAAAAACCCTTTGTTGGATGATCAAGGAGTGGATGACGAAACCCGAAAAAAAGCACAAATTTATATGGAACTCGGCGTTGCCTATATGCAAAAACAAGCCTATAAAATTGCCTTAGAAAATTTCAATAAGTCTTTGGAGTTTGATCCCTATTACGCACAGGCTTATGAGTCAAGAGCAATATTATATGGTGAAAAATTAGCTCAAAATGATTTGGCCTTAGAAAATTACCAATTAGCGTTGAAATATGCGCCAGAAGAAGGGCGTATTCATAATAATTACGGACGATTATTATGTCGCTTGAAAAAATATGAGGAAGCAGAAACGGAATTTATGATAGCAGCGAGGCATCCCCTTTATCAACGTGCTTATCTTGCTTATTTAAATGCAGGCTTATGTGCGAAAGAGGCTGATGATAAGATCAAAGCTGAACAATATCTACGTGAAGCCTTGCAACGTCATCCTAAATTTGCAATTGCATTAAAGGAAATGGCATTATTAAGCCTAGAGAATAGAGATTATTTATCAGCAAGAGCCTATTTACAACGCTATTCAGCATTGGCAAAACACACGGCACAAACTTTAAAAATTGGCATTGAAACTGAGTATTTTTTAAATGATTTAAATCAAATGAATCACTATGTTAGTTTACTGAGACAACAGTTTCCTGATTCCAAAGAAGTCATGTGGTTACGCGATTTTCAACGTAATCCAAGACCACAAACTTATACGATTAACACAACACCAACCAAAGTGAATAGTATGGCAGTTCAAGTTAAGCCAGACCTTGAACCAGAAGTGAAACAAGTCCCACAAGTTGTACAAGCAAAAGTGCTAACATCAACTGTCGTTAAACAGCCGACTCCCCAAGCGATACCATCAATACCAAATAAAAAAGTGGAGTCAATTATCAAATTAAGACAGCTTGATTCACCGTTAATTAAATCATCACCAAAAGTTCAAGCAATAACGACAACATCTGTTGAATCTAAATCAACAGTGTCCTCTACAGTAGATGACGTCAGTGTTATTAATGACAGTGTCGATGATAATAACCTTGAATCAGAGGCGGGAGCTGTCGCAGGAGAGGTAGAATCATCTAATAAAACAGTTGAAGAAATGGAAACAGGCGTTTCTGAACCTAAAGTTATCCCTACAATAGTAAGACCAGAACCTAAACCACAACCCAAACCTGGACGTAAACCAAGAACCGTAGAAGAGTATTTACAACAACAGCAGGATCAGAATAATCAACCCTATCAACCTTTATTTCGACCTATGTTGTAATCTTATGAAACAGGCTTATACTATTACTCGACGTAAAACTCGTACTGTCAAAGTAGGCGATGTTGCGATTGGGAGCCAGCATCCAATTGCGGTGCAAAGTATGACTAATACTGAAACCTGTGACGTGGCAGCAACCGTGAAGCAAATTCAAGCGATTCAACAAGCAGGGGCGGATTTAGTCAGAGTATCGGTGCCAACTATGGATGCGGCTGAGGCATTTGCTAAGATTAAAGCTCAGGTTGATATAGCTTTGGTGGCGGATATTCATTTTGATTATAAAATTGCTTTGAGAGTTGCTGAGTTAGGTGTTGATTGTTTACGCATTAATCCGGGTAACATTGGCAAAGAACAACGAATACGAGCCGTGATTGATTGTGCGAAAGATAAACAAATTCCAATTCGCATTGGGGTAAATGCGGGTTCTTTAGAGAAAGATTTACAAAAAAAATATGGCGAGCCTAATTCACAAGCACTAGTGGAATCTGCATTACGTCATATTGCTATTTTAGAACGCTTGGATTTCCCAAATTTTAAAGTCAGTTTAAAGGCTTCTGATGTGTTTATGACTGTATTTGCTTATAGAGAATTGGCTTCAAAGATTGAACAGCCATTGCATTTGGGCATTACTGAGGCAGGCGGTTTGCGTTCAGGGAGTATTAAATCTGCCATTGGCTTGGGTATGTTATTAGCGGAAGGTATTGGTGATACGATTCGAGTATCCTTAGCGGCTGATCCTGTCGAAGAAATTAAGGTGGGTTTTGATATTTTAAAAAGTTTGCATTTACGACAACGAGGGATTAATTTTATTGCCTGTCCTTCTTGTTCCCGACAAAACTTTGATGTGATTAAAACCGTTAATACCTTAGAACAACGTTTAGAAGATGTGCAACAGTCTATGGATGTCGCTGTGATTGGTTGTGTGGTGAATGGGCCAGGTGAGGCAAAAGGGGCTGAAATTGGGGTGGCAGGGGGGTGTCCTAATTTGCTTTATCAAAATGGACAACCGCATCATAAAGTTGATAATCAGACCTTAGTTAGTGACGTTGAGCAAATGATTCGGGCAAAGTTAAATAAAAGTCGTTAGGGATAGTATATCTTATGGCAAAAGTTGAAATCCAATCGCTAAAAGGCATGCGAGACCTATTACCTGAACAAAGTTATCAATGGCAGTTTGTTGAGGAGAAACTTCGAAAAGTGATCGAGTCTTATGGTTATCAAGAAATTCGTACCCCATTATTAGAAAAAACAGAACTATTTAAGCGTTCTATGGGGGAAGTAACGGATGTTGTTGAAAAGGAAATGTATAGCTTTACCGATTTAAATGGTGATTCTATTAGCTTGAGACCTGAGGCAACCGCAAGTTGTGTCAGAGCTGGTATGCAACATGGTAAATTACAACAACAAATTCAACGTTGGTGGTATTCAGGTTTTATGTTTCGCCATGAAAAGCCACAAAAAGGACGTTATCGTCAATTTCAGCAAGTTGGGGTAGAAGTCTTTGGTTTGCAAGGGCCTGATATCGATATTGAACTCATGTTATTAAGTTGGCAATTATGGCAAGCCTTAGGTTTGGATAATGTGATATTAGAAGTGAATTCTATTGGTAATTTAACGGAACGACAAAATTATAAACAGGATTTAGTAAAATATTTTGAACAATATAAATCACAATTAGATGTGGATAGTCAACGTCGTTTATATACGAATCCATTGCGAATTTTAGATAGTAAAAATCCTGAAATGCAGACAATGATTGCTAAGGCACCTAAAATGCTGGATTATTTATCTAAGCAATGCCAACAACATTTTGTTGAAATTACCACTGTTTTAACCCAACTTAAAGTTCCTTATCGAGTCAATCCTTATTTAGTCAGAGGCTTGGATTATTATAATCAAACTGTATTTGAATGGCTAACACCAGATTTAGGCTCTCAAGGGACAATTTGTGCGGGTGGACGTTATGATGGTTTGGTCACACAATTAGGTGGTAAAGCTGTGCCAGCGATTGGCTTTGCGTTAGGGGTGGATCGATTGATCGATTTAATTCAAGCAACACAAATTAAATTCACCCCACCTGCACTGCATGCTTATTGGATTGCCATTGGTGAGCAAGCACAACAACAATCATGGTCATTGCAACAATCCATTCGACAAGCATTACCACAATTACGATTATTAAATAATTGCAACGGCGGTAATTTTAAAACTCAATTTAAACGTGCCGATAAAAGTGGGGCATTATATGCCATTGTTTTGGCAGAATCAGAGTTAGAACAGGCAACGGTAACAATTAAACCCTTACGCAGTGATGAACAACAGCAAACAATTCAACAAACAGAATTAGTCAATTATTTTGCAACAATTATTAGAACTAAAGACAATCAATAGGTGTAACAAATGCTTATGTATGAAACCGAAGAAGAACAAATTGAGGCGCTGAAAAAATGGTGGCAAGCCAATGGACGTGCGGTTATTGTAGGTATTATTTTAGGGGGGGGAGGTGTCTTAGCTTGGCATTTGTGGCAACAGCATAAAACCGAAGTGGCAGTCGAAGCATCCATTAAATATCAGGCAATGATTGCCACTATGGAGGCGGACAATACTGATGCGAATAGGACAATCCAACAAGGTGAGAAATTACTTGCTAGTGCGACTAATACGCCTTATATGGAATCAACTAATTTGATTTTGGCTAAATTAAAATTGCAACAAGAGGATATTAATGGGGCAAAGGCCCATTTACAATGGATATTAGACCATAGCAAAACCCCAGAAATGTTGCATATTGCTAGGTTACGCTTGGCAAAAATTTTGTTTCAGGAAGATGAGTTGGATAAAGCCTTTGTTTTGCTATCAGTGGAAGACCAAGGGGCATTTATGGCATCCTATGAAGAATTGTTAGGTGATTTGTATGTGGCAAAGCAAGAATTTTCCAAAGCGAGAAGTGCTTATCAGAAAGCTCAATTAGCAAATTTACAAGGAAGCGAGTTTATTCAGATGAAATTGGATGATTTGGCTGAAGTTACTGTCAATAACTAAAGGAACTGAACAGTTAGTCATATGATTATAAATTGTTATAAAAAATTGATGATATATTTTGCAATAAATAGATGCTATACTCATAAAATGAGCTGACATCATTAGATTAAAGATAATCATAACGAAAAATGAACGAAGAACCATTAGGAACATTGGAAATAAGAATCAATAATAATCAAGACAAAAAATATTTGTTTGCTTATATCCGTTGCTATCGCCATTGGCAAAACATTTATACGTTGTTAGTCACCGAGTTATTTACTAAACAGGATGCTGATTATCGTTATTTTCTTGATTATGAAATAGTGAGAGCCTGTATTTCAGATACGCCAGGCAAGAAAAATAAACTAGAGAAGACTCGTTATATCAAAGAAAAATATGAGGGTCATGGGTTATACCAAAGCCTATTAGAAGTTGGTAGAAAACTCAAAGGTCATAATCTAGTGAGGGTGATGAGGCGTTTTAAAAAAGATTTCAACAATTATATTGAGTCAAATAAAGCCTACCAATCGAATCCCAACACATTTAAAGGTAAACCCCATCTTCCTAGAGCAAAAAAATTATCCAAATTGACCATCTATGCTATCCCTTTAGATAATGACAATGGTTGGCGAATTCAAGGGGAAAAAACTACCAAGAAAAAAGTGGTAGGTATCAACTTGTACAACAAATCCAGAGATTTTTATCTAGGTGATATATTACAAGACAATAAGATATTAGGAAAAGCCATACAAAACCAAACAACCTTTATCAAAGGCGGGACAAACGTCGTGTTAGGGTGTTTATAAATCTTTAAGGGATTTATGGATAGTTATAAATTTATTTGGACGGTAAAAGTGATGCAAGCGTATTTTTGGACAATCTTTTTAGCACTGTGGCTAACCGCATGTTCTTCTATGACCGAGCCAGTAACGGATTTATTTGGTGAGGATGATAATCTGCCCGATCCCTCACCTTTAGTGGAATTTACCCCTAGTCTTGCTATCACTGAATTATGGTCAGAATCTATCAGTCGAGATGATGAAGAATTGGTGTTTAACTTAAGTTTAACCTCAAGTTCTAATAAAGTAGTGGTCGCAAATCATGAAGGTGAAGTAACGGCATTTGATCAAGCGTCAGGTCAAGAGTTATGGCAAATCGAAACTAATGTTTTATTATCAGCAGGACCAAGTAGTTATGATGATAAATTATTTCTTGGGGGGAGTAATGGTGAATTACTCGTATTAGACTTAAACAATGGTCAGCAGTTATGGCAAGCCCATCTCAACAGCGAAATTTTAGCATTACCTGTGGCGGCTCAAGGCATGGTGATTGTTAAAGCAACGAATGGTAAAGTCGTGGCATTTAATCTCGAAAATGGTCAGCGTTTGTGGCAGTACCAACAAAGTTTGCCATTATTGATTTTACGAGGTAGTAGCTCACCTGTGATTGATGAAGATAGGGTATTGCTTGGTTTTGCTAATGGTAAATTGGTAGCATTAAATTTACAGGATGGGGCGGTATTATGGGAAACGACGATTGCTATTCCTAGGGGGCGTTCCGAAGTTGAGCGTTTAGTTGATATTAATGCAACACCTGTGATTAATAATAGTGTGGTTTATGTTTCTGCCTATCAAAGTCATGTAACAGCCGTTGACCTAAGTACGGGCGTGGTTTTATGGCAAAAAGAGATTTCCTCTTATCAAGGTTTAGATGCCACTTGGGGGCGATTATATGTCAGTGATCAAGACAGTGTGGTCTGGGCCTTAGATAGTAGTAATGGTAGCGTGTTGTGGCAACAAGATAAACTGAAATATCGACAAATTAGTGCGCCTGCTATTTGGGGGGATTATCTGGTTGTAGGGGATTTTGAAGGATATTTGCATTACTTAAATCGCAATGATGGCACTTTTGTTGCAAGGGTCTTAGTGGATGATAAAGGCATACGACATCCACCTGTTGTAATGGAGGATGTTTTATATGTGTATGGTCAAGGTGGTGAAGTGCATGCGTTTAGTATGGCACCCTAAGGACATGGGGTGATATGAGAAATTTTCCCGTGATTGCTTTAGTTGGTCAGCCTAATGTAGGTAAATCAACTTTATTTAATCGTTTAACTAGAACTCGTAATGCTTTGGTTGCCGACCAACCGGGATTAACTCGTGATCGACAATATGGTCGAGGCAAAATGGGTGATTTTCCTTATATTATTGTAGATACAGGTGGTTTCGTTGATAAGCCCGACGCAATTGAACAACGCATGGTGGAACAAGCGTCATTCGCCATTGATGAAGCAGATTTGCTGTTATTTTTGGTATCAGCTCAAGATGGCTTAAGCGTTGCGGATCAAAATTTTGCAACACAATTACGGCGTTTAAATAAGTCTATTATTTTAGTGTTAAACAAAATTGATGGGGTTGATCCTAATATGATTACCGCAGAATTTTATAGTTTAGGTTTAGGGGAGCCAGTCAACATTGCAGCAGAACACGGAATCGGGCTTAATTCTTTAATGTATCAATGTCAATTAAAACTGGGTGATTTAATTGCAACTGACTTAGAATCAGCGTTTGATTCGGATGGTGATACCATAAAAATTGCGATTATTGGGCGACCTAATGTGGGCAAATCTACCTTAGTTAATCGTATTTTGGGGGAAGAACGGGTGATTGTGTATGATGCGCCTGGGACTACTAGAGATAGCATTGAGTTGCCCTTTGAACGAGATCATCGTGCCATGATTTTGGTGGATACCGCAGGTGTTAGAAAACGTTCAAAAGTGAATCAAGCGGTTGAAAAATTTAGTGTGATTAAAACCTTACAAGCGATTGAGCAATCTGATGTGGTTGTCATGGTATTAGATGCTCAGCAAGGTTTAGCAGAGCAAGATGCAACATTATTAGGGTATGTGTTAGATGTTGGTCGAGCGTTGGTGATTGCGATTAATAAATGGGATGGTTTAAATCCAGATTATCGTGGTCAAATTAAAGACGAATTTGAACGACGGTTCCCCTATTTATATTTTGCTAAAGTTCACTTTATTTCCGCTTTGCATGGCAGTGGTGTTGGTCAGTTATTTCCAAGTATTTATCAAGCCTATGAGTCAGCCTATCAAACCTTGGCAACCCCAGAACTTACTAGAATTTTGCAACAAGCCATAGCGGAATATCCCCCCCCTTTGGTTAGAGGTCGCTGTATTAAATTGCGTTATGCTCATCAAGGTGGCAGTAATCCGCCATTAATTGTCATTCATGGCAATCAAACGGAAGCCATGCCAGAGACGTATAAACGTTATTTAATCAACTATTTTCGCCGAATGTTACAATTGGTCGGTGTGCCGATTCAGATCGAACTTAAGGTTGGTAATAATCCTTATAAAAACAAACGTAACAAACTTACGCCGAGGCAATTACGCAAGCGTAAACGAATGTTAAAGTTTGTCAAACATTAATTTTTCTAAGCGATAATCATTCGATGCCGAGCATTGTAGATGACAATAGCTTATATTTAAGTCAATCAATAAAGGATGATGGCATGATGATTCAAAAATGTTTATTTCCCGTAGCAGGTTATGGTACTCGATTTTTACCTGCCACAAAATCTATGCCCAAAGAAATGTTACCTATCGTCAATAAACCTCTAGTGCAATATGGCGTAGAGGAGGCTGTTGCGGCAGGTTTAACGAAAATCGGTTTTGTCACAGGGCGAGGCAAACGTGCCATTGCGGATCATTTTGATGTCAGTTTTGAATTAGAGCATCAAATTGCAGGAACAGATAAAGAAAATTATTTAACAGGCATTCGGACATTAATTGATACTGTCAATTTTTCATTTACTCGCCAAAATAAGATGTTAGGCTTAGGTCATGCCATTTTATCAGGAGAAACCTTGATTGGGGATGAGCCTTTTGCCGTGGTATTAGCCGATGATTTATGTATTGTATTAGATGAGGAGGGCGATGGCGTGTTAAGCCAAATGGTTAAATTATACAAGCAATTTCGTTGTAGTATTGTTGCGATTGAAGAAGTCCCCAAACAAGATAGCCCTAAATATGGCATAATTGCAGGAAGCATGATTCGTGAAGGCTTATATAATATTACCGATATGGTAGAGAAACCCAAACCCGAAGAAGCACCGACTAATTTAGCGATTATTGGACGTTATATTTTAACCCCAGATATTTTTGATTTAATTCGCCAAACGCCACCGGGTAAAAATGGGGAAATTCAAATTACTGATGCTTTATTAAAACAAGCCCAAAATGGTTGTGTATTAGCTTATCAATTTAAAGGGCGGCGGTTTGATTGTGGTAGTGTGCCGGGGTTTATTGAAGCCACGAATTTTTGTTACCAAGAAATTTTTTGCAAACAACAATCTTAGGTAAGATTGAATGCGTATTGGTCATGGTTATGATGTGCATAAAGTCATTAAAGGCAATGGTATGGTTTTAGGTGGGGTCGCCATTGATTGTCAACTTGCCATTGTGGCTCATTCTGATGGTGATTTGGTATTACATGCCTTAATGGATGCTTTGTTAGGTGCATGTGGTTTAGGTGATATTGGGGAACATTTTCCAGATTCTGATCCACAATACAAAGATATTAGTAGTTTAACCTTATTACAACAAGTGATGTCAAAAATTGCCCAATTGGGTTATCAAGTGGGCAATATTGATATGACAGTTATTGCCCAACAACCTAAGTTAAAACCATACAAAACATTAATGCAACAAACCATTGCTAATGCTCTAGCGGTTACGATTGATGCCGTCAATATTAAAGCGACGACGACAGAAGGTTTAGGTTTTACTGGACGACAAGAAGGGATTGCTTGTCATGCAGTGGTATTATTAGTTGATCAAAAATGATATTGAATTTCTGCCATTAAACTACGACTATTTAACGGATAATCATTCGGAATTGATGTCGGTGCCGGTTCTCTGGCATCTTGATCGGTAATGTTTTTAGCAATAATGGCAACATCAAGGTGTTGAGCAATATTTTTGCGTCTCAGTGTGGCATCCAAAGTGTAATAATCGTCAATGGCTTTGCGAGTGTCTTGACTATCACGTTTACGACTAAAAACATGATTAGATTGCAACTGTAATAAGCAATTGGCTTGAAAATTCCAACTAAATTGCATACTGAGTTGCTGACCAGGAGCGTCAGCAATTCTATGGTGGTTTGCTTCTTTAGTTTCAGAATGTTGCCACGCATAGGACGCTCTTAATCTGAGTTTAGGGGTGATTTGCCAATCGGTTTCCCATTCAAAGCCATAGCCTCGTTGCCCTTTGCTATTCTGATAACGAATAATAGCGTTTGGATTGCTGGCATCATCAGAAATAAGCAAAATTTTATCATCGGTTTCATAATAGAAAGCGTTGACACTGCTATAAAAATCCAGTGTAGGAAAATAACTTAAGGCCAATTCTGTGGTTCTAATGGTTTCGGGTTGTAAATTGGGATTGCCTAAATTAATTGGGTTATTAATTAAAAACAATTCTGAAAAACTTGGGGCTCGAAAGGCTTGGCCATATAGGATTTTGCCAATCCAGTCTTGGTTGATTTGCCAAACTAAGGTTAATCTAGGATTAATGGTTTGGCCAAAATCAGAATAATGATCAAAGCGTAAGCCTGTAATTAATTGCCAGTCAGTGGAAAATTGCCATTCATCCTGAATAAAACTGTAATAAATATCTCGGGAGCTTTTGCGAACAAAAATTAAATCCTCATTGCCAGTCACATCAGTGAGTTGACCATCAACTGAACCTTCTGTCCCGTCAATAACGGTTGGACCAAAATTTTTAGTTTCAGTTGGACTAAGGGATTGGGTTTGATAACCTAAGCCAAAGCGAATTAAATGTTGCTTCCAGCCAGAATAATTTAATTGTAAATCTGCTTGCCATTGTCTATTTTTTGCTCCTGGATTGCCAATAAAACCGTCAGGGAATTGTACCAAACCAGCCGTTTGTACAAGGTTAATATTACCATCACTGCCAATGGGTAATACGGCATTTTCAGGAAAAATTTTATTTTTAGTGGTGGTTTTGTTGTATTGATACCGAAACGTTGTGGTTAATTGCCAAGTCTGAGTGATTTGTTTGTCGAAAATTAAATCAGCCACAATTTGATTAACATTGCTCTCACCTTTCGGATCTAATGCTTGTGCTAGTCCTGCCCCATTATTGCTGTCTAATGAATGGTAATTCCAAAGGCGAAATTGCCAGTGTTGATAACTTAAATCCAAATGGCTATTAATCACGCCATAATCTGCTGGGATAGGGGCAGGGGCATGGGATGCACTCGTACCAAAAATTTGATCAAAAATGGTTTGGGCATCACTATCAATAATTCTATTTTTATCACCATTGGTATCTTGATACTCTAATGTCCATGCAAGGTGAATTGGGGTTTTATCTTGACCATATTGCCACCAAGCGCCTTTGCTATCAAAGGAACCATATCTGGCACCAATATGCAAACCCTCAATATTATCCGCATCTTTGGTTATAATATTAATCACTCCTGAAAACGCATCCGCACCATATACGGCTGATCCTGGTCCTCGTAAGATTTCAATGCGTTCAACACCTGCTAAGGGATAACGGAACGCTTCAGGTTGAGCACCTGAAAATAAATGTTTTACAGGTAAACCATTCACCAACAATAAAACTTCGGGATTAAAGGTAGAATGTAAGCCTCGAATTGAAAAAATTCGCTGATCTCGAATTTGAGAGGAAGCCACATGTAATCCGGGTACATATTCCAAGGCCTCACCTAAAGTTAATGCCCCCATTGCTTGTATATCCTGATAGGTAATAATGCTAGCAACGGCAGGGGTTTGTAGCAATGAGGTTTTGGTCCCTGTGGCAATGGTAACTTCAACTTCCATTAAATCTGCTAAACTCATTGCCCATAGATCATCTTGTGAATCTGAGTAGGCAGGATAGTGATAGACTAATATTACTCGCACAAATAACCATACAATATAACGTTTGGTAATTTTCATTAGATTTATTATCTCCCATTTTTTTCCCTCTTATTTTCTATAATAGTCGATAAATTATTTATATTTCAGCTAAGTGTCAAAGAAATGACCAATATTATATGGTGCGGGATAATTTTTGTTTTACTTCAAGATTTCGATAATGAACATTGGCAAGTGCAATAAAGCAGTTGCCATTTTGCTTGCTTATTTCTATAGTCAAATAAACCAAGAAAAATCGGAGTTGATAAATTAAATCGTATCGGATTTTTTGTAAATTTAGCTTACAATGTTAAGCCTGATTGCTAAATTTGATGTAGAGCAATGCCAGTGTTATAACGTAAACGTAATTCAAAAGTATCAAATGGAGCTGTTTGGGTATTAAGTACCCCAATATTTTTGTAAGTATTTAACGCAGTAGTTAAATCACCTATGACCCAAAAAAAACAAGATTTTCTTAAAATTTTATCAGTGAAATCCTGTTGTTGTAAGTTCATTAGTGAAGGGCCACAAAGTTGTGTGATTTGTTGCTGTTCTTCTGGACTTAACCAATTTGGATTGATTTGATTATTGCCATTACTTAAGTGGGCAAGATAAATTAACACCGCAGTTGCTTTGGGGATTTGTTGCAGATTTTCTTGTTGAATTAATGTTTCAAGCTTGGTAACTTGTTGATGAAATTGTTGCCGATCAATGACTTCATCCGCAGGTTGACGAATGGTGTCTAAAGTTTTAGCCGTTTGGTATTGCAATTGTTGTTGAATTTCTGGATGTAGGCTTGCAATAAGGGTTTTCAATGTTTCCAATGGTTGCCTTATAGGCGTGTCAAAATCAGTCGATTGCGTGACATTTGCACTACAAGCGGTCAATAAAATTAGTAAGAAACTGTAATAAAGTTTGTTCATTTTATTATTATTATTCTGTTCCCCATCTTAATTTAACCATAGCATAAAATTTTTACTTTGGGATGAAATTTTTGCAGTTTTGTTATTCCCAGCAAGTTTGATAAAAATTTACTAAAATTGGACATTTTAGCAAAGGGAATCTTATGTGGGTCATTTGTGCTGTTATTAAAGACAATAAAATTACTATTACTGCTGATTCTTTAAGCAACTTTGCTTCTATTCAAGCCTCAGATAAATATAATTATGGTAAATTCTGGGAAAATTCATAAAATTCCGCAGGCTCAATAATATTCATTAGCGATGATAATTATAATTAACTTTTTAAGCGACTTGCAATATCAGAACGAGCATGATCAATAATTGAATCCCGATTTAGGCTATCTAAAATGGTTTCTACCACTTTTTTCGGGCCAGCATCACCCCACGATTGTCCATGAGCAAAATATTCTTCCGCTGCTTTACCTACAATAAAGGTACTATAATACGCAACGGCACCTTGAATACTGGCAGTTACAATGGTTGATAAGCCTAAACTACTGCCTTTTAAAGCGGAGGAAACAATATGTACGCCCCAAACCGCACCCATAATCACTGTAATTTGGGTGATAATGGTTTTGAGTAATTTACCCGCTTGACGTTTGCTTAGGTTAATGCCATAAATTTTTCCTAAATGAATCACTAAGGCAATATCTACCGCAGAAACGGCAATTAAATCAGCAATCGGCAAAGGATTGACCGCAACCGTAATACCTTTGATAATACAATAATGATGAACGACTTTTTCAGATAAATCACGTTTGATTTCAATAATACGTTGGGCGACTTGATCGCTGAGTTTTCCTGCAAATAATGTTGCATTTAAGGCGGATAAGGTTTTGCCTTCATGTTCTAAGATACGCCATAAATTGTCTTTGAGTTCAATAATATCTGGGGCGGGTTGTTGGATGATTTCTTCTTCATTGCCATCCATATCCACTTGGATTACAATGCGTTCTGAGGGTTGGGCGGCGCTGCAAATGATGTTTTCAGGGGGGACAATACCTTTGCTGTTTTTGACTAGGCTTTCTAAGATTAATTCCCGTTCCTTTTGGGAATAACGATCCGATTTGTTTAATACTAATAAGATGGGACGGTTTTCTCGGGCAATTTCAGTTAAAGCCTGCTGTTCAGTATCGGTAATATCGCCATCGACTAAAAATAATACTAAATCCGATTGACCGGCGACTTCATGTGCCATACGTTCTCGGTCTTCCCCTTTGATCTCATTGATTCCTGGGGTGTCAATTAAAAATACACCATTGTCCTCCACTTCTTCCCAACGTGCCCATTGTGGTTTCGTGGTTTCGCCATGAAGTGGGCTGGTGCTAAATTTTTCTTCGCCTAAAAGGGCATTGAGTATGGCAGATTTACCCACACTAACCCGACCAAACACCGCAATATGTATATGACCATATTCCAGTTTATCTAACATATTTTGAATTTGCTGGTAATCGTCTTGCATGCTTTCTCTGACCCGTTGAGGGATACGAGAACTTTGCAATAAGTCTCTTAGGCTTTGTTTTGCGAGTTCTAAATGATTTTGTCCTGATTCATTATTGCTAGGTTCCATCATTGGATTTTGTTCGTTGGCTGACAATGGATTCCATTGCCATTCGGGCAATTTGTCTCGCACGAATTTCCATATCTTCACGCAAGTTCTCCTCAAAGGCGTTTAAGGTTTGATTAGGTTGAAGTTCCCCATAGCGATCCAGCGATTCAGTAACCGCTTTACCTAGACTTTCAAAAATCAGTCCATACGCAACCGCATGTAATGCACCACCAGTAACCGTACCAATACCTGGAAAGGCTTTTAATACATTACCTGAAATCGCTAATATCATGGGGAGTTTTGTTCTTATATGTTTGGATGCAATGTCAATAAATTGTTTAACATCTAAATCTTTTACGGGTACATCGTAAAGTTTGCATAAGGCTTTGACTAGGTTAATGCCTAAATAGCCTTGAATTAAAATATCCGTGCCAGGTGTTACGGCAGCAACCGCACCTGTCATCGCATATTTTGAATATTGTTTGACCAGTTTACTGGCTTCTTGTTGCCGATATTCTTTAGTTGCCGTTTGCAATTTTTGTGAGGCCAGGCGATAAAATCCGGCATCTTGGCTTTGTTGCATTTTCTCTCGGCTTTGTTTTAAATATTTGTGTAATACTTTGTTGAGTGATTCAATATTAGGCGGTATTTCACGTTCTACCCATTGTTCTTGACCATTAGCATAGATTTTTTTTACTTCTTTTTGACCGCCTGCACTAATGCTTACAACATCAACGGATTGATTTAGCTCGGATAAATGCTGTTGTAAGCGTTGTTTGAGTTGATTGACTTCGGTGTCAGAATATAAATCAATTTTATTTAAAACGACAATAATAGGTTTGTTTAATTCACATAGTTCTTCTAATTCTTGATATTGATCTCTGGTTAAATCACTATCACATAAATAAATAATTACTAGGGAACGATAGGCTTCTTCTCTGGCAATGTCATTATGCCGTTGACCAACAACATTTAATCCAGGTAAATCAGTTAAAATAATATTTTGATTCAGATCATTATGCCATTTATAGTGGGTAATGGTCGTCGTAGTCCCCCCTCTCGGATCAACTTGTGCTTGGGCATCGGGATGCAAGGCATTAACTAAAGAGCTTTTACCTGCACTAATCGTGCCGAATAAAGCAATATGGATTTCTTGGCTTTCTTGACGGCGTTTAAGTTCCGCAATTTCTTTGCGGGCTTGATAAACATCAATGCCTTTCTCATGAGCTTGTTGTAATTGTTCTTGAATTAATTGCTGGTCTTCAACGGAAGGGGCTTTGGGCGATTTGATTTTGGGTTTGTGGCTACGGCGACTAAACAAACGCCATGTGATATAAAATCCAGTGCCTGCCACTAAGGCAATTAATACCGTATATAAAACAATAAAACCGATAGGATAGGATTGAATTAATTCCCAAACAGTCAGTGCCGTTTCTGTTAAAATAAGTAATATTAACAGTAACACGCCTGTGCCCAATAAGGTGAGCAGACCAAGTAGGAGTCGAATTGGTTTGGAGCGAGAGGATTTTATTGCCATGGCGATATGTATTAAGTTAGAAGTTTTAGCTTAGCTATGTTGTATAAAAGATAAGGATAGCGGATGAAACCTGAAATTCCAAAAACGATTTATTTAAAAGATTATCAACCTTCACATTATCTAATCAAAACCATTGATTTGCAAATTGAATTAATGCCTGAAAAAACGTGGGTAACGGCAAGTTTATATTTGCTTCGTAATCCCGAGGTTACGCCTGAGGTCAAAGCTAATCATTCCGCCTTAGTGTTACATGGTGAGAATTTAAAATTATTATCTATCGCGGTGGATGGACAAGTATTAAGTGCTGGGCAATATCAAATAGACGAGGAAAGTTTAACGTTATTATCACCTAAGACAAAATTTGAGTTAAAAACTAAAGTTGAAATTTATCCCGATCAAAATTTTGCTTTAGAAGGCTTATATCAGTCTAATGGTCGTTATTGTACGCAATGTGAAGCTCAAGGGTTTCGTAAGATTACTTATTATTTAGATAGACCCGACATTATGGCAAGTTTTACCACTACGATTATTGCGGATAAACAACAAAATCCCGTGTTATTGTCCAATGGTAATTGTATTAAGCAAGGCGATTTAGAACAAAACCGCCATTTTGCGACTTGGCATGATCCTTACCCTAAACCTAGTTATTTATTTGCCATGGTGGCAGGGGATTTAAAATATATTCAAGATAGTTTTACGACAACATCAGGACGAACAGTGGAACTACGCATTTATGTCGAACCTGAAAATATTGATTATTGTGATCATGCCATGGCATCGCTGAAGAAGGCGATGCAATGGGATCAAGATAGCTTTGGTTTAGAATATGATTTAGATATTTATATGATTGTGGCTGTGAATGATTTTAATATGGGGGCAATGGAAAATAAGGGCTTAAATATTTTTAATTCTAAATATATTCTAGCGAAACCTGAGACTGCGACTGATAAGGATTATGAACATATTGAAGGGGTGATTGCTCATGAGTATTTTCATAATTGGACGGGCAATCGGGTCACGTGTCGGGATTGGTTTCAATTAAGCCTTAAAGAAGGCTTGACCGTATTTCGAGATCAGCAATTTACCGCTGATATGGGTTCCGCCATTGTAAAACGTATTGACGACGTGCAATTACTACGTTCGTATCAATTTGTCGAAGATTCAGGGCCAATGGCACATCCGATTCAGCCTGATCATTATATGGAGATCAATAATTTCTATACTTTAACCGTATATGAAAAAGGGGCGGAAGTGATTCGGATGTTGCATACTTTATTTGGGCAACAAGGTTTTCGTCAAGGCATGGATTTATATTTCCAACGCCATGATGGGCAAGCGGTCACTTGTCAGGATTGGTTAAGTGCGATGGCGGATGCGAATCAAAGCGATTTATCCCAGTTTGAATTATGGTATCATCAGGCAGGTACGCCAGAAGTTACCGTGATCACCGAGTATCAAGCAGAACAACAACAGTATGTTGTAACTTTAAGTCAACACTGTCCTGAGACACCAGAACAAAGTAATAAACAAGCCATGTTCATTCCGATTCGTTTGGGATTATTAGATACGCAAGGTCAAGCCATTGCTTTGCAATTAAAAGATGGCTCTGTGCTGTCTGAGCCTGTATTAGAATTAGTATTACACTTAAGGCAAACGCAACAAAGTTTTACCTTTGTAGAGGTAGCACAAGCACCCGTATTATCTATTTTAAGAGGATTTTCAGCCCCAGTAAAATTACAGTATCAACGTGCTCCAAATGAATTAGCATTTTTAGTAGCCCATGATAGTGATGAGTTTAATCGTTGGGAAGCTGGGCAAACTTTGATGGTACAATTAATCTTAAATCATTTGCAACAAAAGCCTACAGAGGAATTATTTGATTTATTAGCGAATAGTTTACGCCAGGTGTTGCAACAAGCCGAACAATTGCAAAATTTATTAGCCTTAATGTTAACCTTGCCTAGTGAAAAATATTTATCAGAGCAAGTTGATAAAATTAATCCACAAGCGATTTTTAATGCCAGATTATGGTTAAAACAACAATTAGCACAAGCATTACAATCGCCGTTGCAATTGCTTTATCAGCAATATCAACAACTGACTCAAAGCCAATCTTCGTATCAATTTACCCCAGAAGCAGTAGCAATGAGACGCTTAAAGAATTGTTGTTTAGACTATTTAGTCGAAAGACAACAACCGCAATGGTTTCATTTAGCATTACAACAATTTAAACAAGCGAATAATATGACCGATAGTTTAGGGGCATTAACTGCTTTGAATCATTTTGATTGTGTGGAACGGGTACAGGCCTTAAGCCAATTTTATCAAACATGGAAACATGATCCCTTGGTGATGGATAAATGGTTGATTTTAGAAGCCAGTAGTCGTTTGGATAATACATTAGATCGAGTCAAACAGCTAATGCAAGATCCCGTATTTGATGCCAAAAATCCCAATCGAATTCGCTCATTGATTGGCGGTTTTTGTTCAGGAAATTTGGTGCAATTTCATGATACTCAAGGTTTCGCTTATCAATTTTTACAACAGCAGATCATTGTCATTGATAGTTGGAATCCGCAATTAGCGGCTCGCTTAGTAACACCATTAATTCATTGGCGAAAATACATTGAAAGCCAAGCGGTGATGATGCGTCAGAGTTTAGAGGCGATTTTGCAGCACAAACCTTTATCTAAGGATGTATATGAAATTGTGAGTAAGGCGTTAAGTGATGTTAATTAAACCAACAAAAAAATTTTTTGTATAATATAAAAAGGCTTATTGATATTTTTTTAGAAAAGTCAGATATGAAAAATACTGTTCAAATTGATTGTCCTACTGAAGTTTTTGTTCAAGACATGCAACGACAAGGAATATTTTACCACCAAGAATTGTTAAAAAAATTAGCTAAAACAGTGAATGAAATTTTGTGAATATTTTTCTGTTAATGTAGCTGAAGTATGAAATTTGTTGAGTTTAGAATGATGATAATTAATTATGTTTTGTTAACTGCATCATCAAACTTGGTTAGATGATTAAATTTGGCTTGAAACTCTACAGGGAATTGGTTATGATTCTTAATATTCACCATGTCAGCTTATTGGTAAAAGATACCAAAGTGGCATTGGGGTTTTATAATAAAATTTTAGGACTTCAACACGATACGTCTCGTCCTGATTTGGGTTATCCGGGTGCTTGGTTAAATATTGGTCAGCATCAAATCCATTTGTTAGAACTACCTGATCCAATGGTTAGAAAGGAACTTCCTAATCATGGCGGTAGAGATCGTCATGTAGCATTTATAGTGGAAGATTTATCTCGTTTAATTGCTCGCCTAATTCAACATCAAATTGAATTTAGTCAGAGTCGTTCAGGGAGAAAAGCGTTATTTTGTCGTGATCCTGATGGAAATGCATTAGAATTTATTCAACAATCGTAAACAATAGTAAGAGAGGTACGAATGACGGATGATCGTTTGTTACGACCTTTGCCCCATTTCTGTGCGTGTGGAGCAGAGGCTCAATTGGTCAAACAAAAATCAAAAACCAAACCCTATCGTCGATATCAAGTGCAATGCTTGGATGAATATTCTTGTAGTAATCAAGGCAGTCAAGAGGTCTATGCTTGGCAAGCGGTACTATCTTGGAATAAAAGTCCGTTATCGGAGAAGCCGGAGTATTTAGAAATTCCGGGTTATGATTTTAGCAATTTTTTTACCGTTAAAGACATTAAAGAGTTTTTAAAACAACGGCGTTTAGAGTTAGAAAAGATTATCCATGCCAAAAAAGAACAGGGAATAAAACGCCATCATCCTGAGCTGGAAAAATTACGCGTCGAACTAGCGTGGATTATTTATGGTCAAAGTTGGATTCGATACTATAATCGTCAAAAGCATCAGTCATTATTTTCTCAATCAAAATCATCAGAGGTGTGTGAGACGCCAATGTATTGAGAGTTAAGATAATCGCTTGGATCAAGCATTCGGTGAAAATGTATTGGTAGGCGTTGCCCAGCGAGTTTTGTCATTGTTATTAACGGATGATTTGTCGTAGAAAAATTTTGTTATTGCACTAACTCGCCATAGATAAACGTCTGCTTCTGATACAAGGTTTGATAATCATTATCTAGTTTATATTGTACTGATAATCCAATATCTAAACTAATATTACTTTGATTAAGTGTTGTTTTTCTTTGAATGAGATGATAAGCGATTTGGTAATCTGCTTGACTTTGTTGCTCAAACATTAATTCTTGTACGCCAGTTTTGGAGTGGGGGGGTAAGGTTATGGTTTGGGTAAAGGTTTGGGTTAAAATGGCTTGATTTAGGTATAAGCTGATAGACTCAATCGTCAAATAGTGATTGCTTTGATTCGTAAATTGAATTTGAAATCGAATGCGACCGCTATGGGCATTGATTTCTTTCATGCCAATGGCAAGATTATCATCGGCAAAACTTTTGCTTGGATATAAACGTTGAAAGGTTTTGTAATGAATCGTTAAAACAGGCTGAATCAGATAATCTGGTTGATGGGGCAATTCATATCGTTCGGGGTGGATTGTAAATTCAAATGCCGTAAAATACGCAGGGGCAAGTTTAACTTGGTAGTGCCATTTATTTTTATCTGAGGTTTCTGGACAGTCTTGGCTAGGTACTATTAATCGAAGCAAATTTTCATTTTGATAAAAGCCACTGTTATCTTGAATTTGTGCTTGTAATTTAATTCTATCGCTTAAACTGGCTAAATGATCCAAATAACGTTGGCAACTTTCATTTTTTTGTTGTTGTAATGCCGATTGTTGTCGTTGATAATCTTGAATTTTTTGGAGTAATTGGCTTTGTTGTATCATTATGGCAAATTTATCTAAGTCTAGTTCTCCTGTAGTGCTATGGTTTTCATCATTACTTAGTCCTAAAGTAACCGTTTTCTCTAATAATGCTTTCGTTAAACGAAAGCCAGTATTTAGCACGACTAATTGGCTATTACAAGGCATATAGTTGGCTAATTTTCCTGTTTTTAAATCGCGACAAACAAATTCCGTCGCATTAGTAAATTCAGCGGACTGATACACAGGTTGAATCCGATAATCAGGACTAATAAATAACACTTCTTGATTGGCTTTTTCTACTGCTAATGGTTGCTCGCTAATTTGTTGTAGTTGCCAAGTGTGATCGTTTAATGCTACTTGGGCATAGTAACCTTGGGGTTCGAGTTGCGAGCGATAACTAACCCTATAATTCGCAACTTTATCATCTGGTTGTAGTAAACCACAGGCAGTGAGTGTTAAGCTAAAGAGTATTATTAAGGTTAAGGTAAATTGTTTAGGCATTGAGATTTCCATTGCAATCTTTCATTGTTTATTTTCTTTTCTACGTCCGTCTAAGAGCGCAAGGATACCATCAAAATCAAAATCCTCCAATTTTTGTTTTATCTGTTTCACCAATTCGGGATGTTTGCGTTGACATTGCTTTAAGGTTTTTTCAATGTCAGTTGCGGCACCGCTTTGGGCTGCTTGGTAAATGATTTGGCAGATTCTCTCCGTTGGATAGGTGAGTTCTGTTATGACTTCAGCGTTTGTTTCTGGTATGGGTTTCGCCGAATTATCATACTCAAACTCTATGCTAAGATGATGTTTTAAACAGTGATAAATGGTGTCAAAGCGAAATGGTTTAGAGATAAAATCATTAAAACCGTTGCTAAGATAATGTTCCTTTTGATGCTCTAAACTGGATGCTGAAATTGCCACACATTGAATATTATGATGTTGTTTGTGTTCTCGTAAACGACAAATCGCTTCATTTCCATCCATAATTGGCATTTTAATATCCATAAATATCATATTAGGGCAATGGGCTTCAATTTGTTGCAAGGCTTGTTGACCATTTTCAGCTTCAATAATATTAATGCCAATTTCTGTTAGCATATCTGCTAAAATATCACGATTTTCTTTGACATCATCGGCAATTAATATGGTAGGTGCTTTGCCTTTAATGCCTATAATTTTTTGTGATGGCTGGTTATTGCTATCAAATTCAATATCGGCTTTATCGGTACTGATTAGGGGTAATTGAAAATAAAAGCGAGTGCCTTGTTCTGAGGTTTCCAGTTGCAATCGTCCACCCATAAGTTCTATTTGGCTTTTGGAAATGGCTAAACCTAAGCCTGTGCCACCTTTTTTTAAGCCCTCACTGTCTTGATAAAAAGGGGAGAAGATTTTATTTTGCCCTTGTTGATCAATGCCAGGGCCCGTATCTATGACTTCAAATTGATAATAATCGGTTTTTATTTGTATTACTTTTAAAACAATACCACCTTTATCGGTAAATTTTACCGCATTGCCTAATAAATTAATTAAAATTTGGCGTAATTTGCCCTGATCACCTTTGACTAAGGTTTTAGGGGAGATATTATGACTGATTTCCCATAATAATTTTTTTTGTTCACAACGTATGTGAAACATTGCTGAAAGGCTTTGGATAAATGGGTAGAGATCAAAACCTTGATGATTGAGTTGAATCGCACCTGCTTCGATTTTGGAAATATCTAAAATATCATTAATTAAGGATAATAAGTGATGACCGCTATGGGCAATGGTTTCTATGGCTTGTTGTTGTTTAGTGCTTAAGGATTGATCCCTTAATAAGATTTGGGCATAACCTAAAACCGCATTTAATGGGGTACGAATTTCATGCGACATATTGGCTAAAAATACACTTTTCGCTTGATTTGCTTGTAAGGCTTGATCTTTGGCCTCGGATAATTCTAAGGTGCGTTGATTGACTAATTCTTCTAAATGATCTTGATATCGTTGAATGGTATCCAACATTTGATTAAACCCTTGGGTTAATTGACCCAATTCATCCGCTCCATAAATTTTAGCTCGACTGTGATAATCTTGTTGCTGGGAGACTTGTTGCATAATTTGTAATAAATGATAGATTGGATTAGTAATAAAGCCTTGAATTTTAAAGGTTAAGACATAAAGCAATAATACAGAGCTAAATAAAATAATCGTGCCCATTTTTAAATAAAACCATAATTGCTGTTGCCATTGCGATAGATCCGCTTGTAGATATAAATATCCGACTAACTCTTGATCAAAATAAATGGGTTGATGGATATGTAATTGTTGTTGTTGAACGGTATAGTCAGCGTGTTGCCTGATATTATCTAAAGGACATTGATGGGTATCTGAAATCGCATAAAAGCGAAATAATTGTTTTTCTTGGGTATATAAACAGGCTAAGAGAATATCAGGAGCAGCTTCTAAGGCATAAAGGTTTTCTTGAGCGGCGTTTTTATCTTGAAATAGTAAAGAAGCGGCACTGTTTTTAGCAATGACTTCCGTGAGCGTATTGACTTGGGTAATCATATTATGGCGAACATGCCATGCTTGATAGAGCGTAAAGATGCTGATCACGGTGATCAAAATAAAACCTGTTGTAACTAATGGTAAAATCAGCAGTTTACGATGAATGGGTAAATGGTAAAAATATTGGCTGAGTTTGGACATCTTTATAATAACGATAATAATAGTGAATTAACTAACGAATAATTTTGGAAAAGGCTAAAATTCTGGAACTAATATTCAATTGGGCATGGCGAATCGCTTTAAGATTGATTTCTAAACCTAAGGTTTGATCAGGTTTTTGATAAAATCCAATATGACCACCATGACGAGCAAAGTTTTTAATGTTACTCACAGTGAGTACCGGTCCTTGTTGTAAATGATCCAGAATTTGGTGTAGTTCTGACGTTTTAGATGATGCAATGAATAAGATATGACATTGTTTACTTTCAGCTAATGAAATATTAAGCTGAATGTTAAGCGGATGGCCTAAGGCTTTTTTATGACGGATGTTGTCTAAGGCTTGAGTAAAACTAATCTCCCCAATAAAACATAATGTTATGGGGGCATTGCTATCGAGTTTATGATCTGGCCATTCCACAAAACGGGCAAAATTAAATAAAAATGCCACTTGCAATACAGCAACTTGAGTATTCGCATAAGTAAATGAAATAATACTCAGTCCTAATAGCATTGCCGATAAGGTTTTCATATTTCAGCAATAGCTGTTATATCATCATCGTGGTGAGGTAAATGTACGGTAAAAGTCGAACCTTGATTCGGTTTACTGGTAACGGTAATTTCACCGCCCATCATATGACAAAGTTTTTGACTTAAATATAAGCCTAAGCCTGTGCCAGCATAACATTTTTGGGTATTATTGCCCGCTTGACGATAGGGTTGAAAAATATAATTTAGGTCTTTATCAGTAATACCAATGCCCGTATCAGATACTTGAAATTGAATATAATGTTCATCTACTTGAATATTTAAAGTGATCTCGCCATTGTGAGTAAACTTACAGGCATTGCCTAATAGATTGACCAAAATTTGTTCTAAACGTATGCTATCTGTAATGATAACATTGATTTCAGGAGCAACCGTGGTTTTAAAAGTATTATTATTTTTTTTGATCAAAGGTTGCAATGTGGCCGTTAAGTGAAATACCAAATCATTAATACTAAATGGTTCAATATGCAATTCCATTTGACCGACTTCAAGTTTTGATACATCTAAAATATTATTAATCAGTTTTAATAAATAGCGACCTGCATGGGTAATATGATTAATATCATCTTTGGATTCTTCACAAGCGGCATCTTCAAGTAGCATTTCACTATACCCAATGGG
>JALWTS010000043.1 GCA_027077805.1 Gammaproteobacteria bacterium | reverse complement strand
TTTTATTTCTTGATCTATCAATAGATTCGCGTGTGCTGTTGTCTTTTTTTGTTTTAAGGGTTAAGGGCGTTTGCGCAAATTTTTGGGTGCGTTTTTTTTGGTAATGGTGCTACCCCCTTGTTTTTTTTTTCGAGTCAACACTAAGTAAATAGCCGCCCGAAATAAGCCCTTGAGATCAACCCCATAATGTTGATAAAAATTCGCATCTTCTGCTGCCAAAAAGGCATGAATCATTTGTGGCGGTATTTGTTCAAATTTTTTGGGAATGCGTTTTTGTTCGCCAAATTTTGCGATTAAATCGCCTTGTTTACTATAAACCATTAATGGCACTTGAAATTGCACCTGTTTTAGTACATGTGAAGAAGGCAATTCTGGTGCAAAATAAATATAGGCAATTAACAAAGGTATAACAACTAATAACACAATGGCAAACAAACTCATTACAATAAACTGCAATAGTTTTAGTACGGAACAAGATAAATTTTTACTAATTTTTAAAATAGCAGTGCTGATCATAAAATAAAAATATTCGCTATATGAATGGATTTTTGCTATATCTAAGTTAACATAATTTATGAAAAATTGCTAAATTTGATACAAGGCGTTTAATATAAACATTCAGGTGAATTTATAAGGGCAAGTTACTAGATAATAAAGGAAATTTTTATGTTGTTTTTTGGAAATAAACAACCACTGTTATTAGGTATTGATATTAGCTCAACTGCAGTAAAACTATTGGAACTTAGCCGTAGTGGTTCAAGTTATAAAGTGGAATCCTTTGCTGCGGAAGCTTTACCTCCTAATGCTGTGGCAGAATATAAAATCCAAGACGTTGAAGCAGTTGGGGAATCAATTAAAAAGGCATTAAAACGTTCTGGTTCTAAACTTAGGGATGCGGCAGTAGCAGTAGCAGGTTCAGCGGTTATTACTAAAGTGATTACTATGCCTGCTAATTTGTCCGATGATGAAATGGAAAGTCAGATTGAAGTGGAAGCCGATCAATATATTCCTTATCCTCTGGAAGAGGTCAATTTGGATTTTCAGAAGTTGGGACCTTCAGAAAAAAATATTGATATGGTCGATGTCTTGCTTGCGGCTTCCAGAAGTGAAAATGTGGAAGACAGAGAACTGGCATTAGAACATGCGGGCTTAACGGCAAAAGTTGTGGATGTGGAAGTATATGCTATGGAAAACGCATTTCAGATGTTAGACATTCAATTGCCAGAAAAAGGTGCGTTTGATAAAGACCCTAGTGATATTGTAGCCGTGGTTGATGTTGGTGCAACGACTACTACATTAACGGTAATGAAAGATGGTAAAATGATTTATACTCGGGAACAGGTATTTGGTGGTAAGCAGTTGACAGAAGAAATTCAACGACGTTATGGTTTATCCTATGAAGAAGCAGGTGTTGCAAAAAAACATGGTGGCTTACCTGAAAATTATATTCCAGAAGTTTTAGAGCCGTTTAAAGATGCCATGTCGCAGCAAGTGAGTCGCTCATTACAGTTTTTCTTTTCATCGAGTCCGCATAATCATATCGATCATATTGTATTGGCAGGTGGGGGTGCGTCAATTCATGGCGTGGATGAATTGATTGAACGTAAGATGGGCACGTCAGTATCTATTGCAAATCCATTTGCTAAAATGTCATTAGCTTCCAGAGTAAACCCTGAATCACTGAATGATGATACCCCTGCGTTGATGATAGCTTGTGGCTTAGCATTAAGGAGTTTTGACTAATGGCAAAGATTAATTTACTTCCTTGGCGTGAGGAGCGACGCCGTCAATTAAATAATGAATTTTATATTTTAATTGTCATTACCTTAGCAATTTCAGGTATGGTGGCATTTTATGTTCATCTACATTTTACGAGTTTGATTGATAGTCAAATTGAACGTAATAATTATTTGAAAAATGAAATCAAATTAGTCGATAAGAAAATTTCTGAAATTAAAGATTTAGAAAAAACCAAAAAAGGCTTATTAGCCAGAATGGACGTGATTCAACAATTGCAACGAAGTCGTCCTGAAATTGTAAAACTTTTTGATCAATTAGTTCAAACAATTCCAGAAGGGGTGTATTTAAAAAGTATTGCTCTCTCAGGAACGAGTTTAGAGTTACAGGGTTTAGCAAAATCTCAAACTCGGGTCTCTACTTATATGAATTTATTAAATGCCTCGGAATCCTTTGATAAGCCAGACTTGATTATTATTCAAAAAGAACCTACTGAGGGTGGGGAATTATTGGTGTCTTTTACACTTAAAGTGCAACAAGTGGTTAAAAAAGCAATCACTGGTGATGAAGAAGAGGAAGAGTAATTATGGATATGGATTTTGATATTAATGAGTTGGATTTTGAGAACGCAGGTAGTTGGCCCTTACCTGTTAAGTTAATTGCGTTAGCCTTGCTTGCTGCTGCAGTGGGATATGCGGCATTTTATTTTGATATTAGTGAGTTACAGAATAATTTACAACGTGTTGAAAAAGAAGAGCATGAATTAAGAAAAACTTTTGAATTTAAACAAGCAAAAGTCATCAATTTAGACGCTTATAAAGTACAATTGGAAGAAATGCGAGTATCATTTGGATCAATGTTAAGGCAATTACCTAATCAAACGGAAGTAGCACAATTATTGGAAGATGTATCACAAACAGGGTTGTCAAGTGGTTTAGAATTTCGATTGTTTCAACCTCAAAGTGAACAGCCTAAGGATTTCTATGCGGAATTACCCATTAAATTGCAAGTAATTGGTGGATACCATGAGTTTGGTCGATTTGTGAGTGAATTAGCAGTATTGCCTAGGATTGTTACGATTCACAATATCCAGATTAGAGGTTTAGATACTGGCAATGATCAGAATAAGTCAGGCAAACCAGTCCTGACAATGGATGCAACAGCTAAGACCTATCGTTATTTAGAGGAACAAGAAGAGGAATAATTCCCTCAAATATTAGCAATTTCATGGAGAATCAATTATGTCAAAGTCAGCTAAAATAAGTTCACTGCTATTTATCATAAGTTTACTAGCTGCGTGTGGTGGAGGGGATATGCAAGATTTAAGAAATTATGTTGAGGGGGTGAAATCCAGAGAAAAAGGTGAAATTGAGCCTTTGCCTGAGATCAAACCATTTCCACAGTACGAATATCAAGCATTTGATATGAGAGACCCCTTTACGCCTGATATTGAAGCAGAAGAAATTATTGTTCCCATTGAAGGTGGATTAAGTCCTGATCCTGATAGAGTTAAAGAAGAATTAGAATCGTTTCCTTTAGATTCTTTAAGAATGGTAGGAACTTTAAAACGTGATGGACAAATGTGGGCGATTATTTCAACTGCCGATGGTACTGTACACACTGTAACCCTAAAAAATTATATGGGACAAAACCACGGTCAAATTATTGCAATTTCGGAAGAAATGATCGAGCTTAGAGAAATTGTCCCTAATGGTCGTGGTGGATGGGAAGAACGAATGACAACCGTTGCTTTGACTGAGTAATGTCATAATGGTTGCTGAAACTAATACAAAGCAATCAAAAATTGCATTGACAGAACAGAAAACATTTGGCGGATAGTAGAAATCAGTCTATACTTTTTTTAGTTTTCCTATCTACAAAATTTGGAACAGTGGATTTTATTGTGTCTATAATACAAATAGAATCTTGAATTTTAAAATAATAAATAAATGGGGTTTTTATAACAATGAAACAAATAAAATATAATAATACATCCCTGATGACTTACTGGGTGTTGTTTGTAGGACTTTTGTTTGCAAGTGCAAGTCGCACTCATGCCAATACTTTAGAGGATATAAGTTTTGCTGCTTTATCAGGCGATAAAGTGCAGATCACCTTAAGATTTTCTGACACAGCACCAGAACCACAAACCTTTACCACCGATGATCCTGCGCGTATTTCTGTCGATTTTTCAGGCGTTAGTAGCACTGTTGATGATGAAATGGCTATCGGTGTTGGTGTGGCTGATAGTATTTCCACTATTGAAACCGCAGATCGTTTGCGAGTGGTCATAAATTTATCTACTTTAGTCCCTTTTAATACTGACATTCAGGGTAATCATATTACCTTTACTTTAGAAAATGCCATAAGCTTTGGTTCTAGTAGTACCGTTGAAGACGATAGCATTATGTCGCAATCAGATTTAGGTGGTGGTGTTAAAAGTATTACCAATGTTGACTTTCGCCGTGGCGAAGGGGGGGAAGGTCGGGTAATGGTGACTATGTCTGATCCTTCTACTATTGTGGATATTCGCCAAGAAGGTGGTCAAGTCGTCGTCATTTTTATCGATACGAAACTTCCAAACAATTTATCTCGACGTTTAGATGTCACTGATTTTGCAACGCCCGTACAATTTATTGATACTGCTCAAGATGGTCGTAGTGTGAGAATGGCGATTCGTTCGATTGGGGAATATGAGCATTTAGCATATCAGGCTGAAAATTCGTTAGTGATTGAGTTTAAAGAAATTTCTAAGGAAGAACAAGAAGTAGCAAAAAAACGACGCTTTACCTATACTGGGGAACGTTTATCACTAAATTTTCAAGATATTTCAGTTCGGGCGGTATTACAATTATTGGCGGATTTTACTGATTTAAATATGGTAACCAGTGATACCGTTGCTGGAAACTTAACTTTGCGTTTAAATAATGTGCCTTGGGATCAAGCCTTGGATATTATTCTGAAAACCAAAGGTTTATCCATGCGTAAAACGGGTAATGTAATTTTAGTTGCCCCGACTGAAGAAATTGCAGCTAGAGAAAAATTAGAGCTAGAATCAAATAAACAAATTGAAGAATTGGCACCATTGCGTTCTGAATTTATTACTTTAAATTATGCGAAAGCAGAATCGATGGCAGACTTATTAAAATCAGAAGAAAATAATTTTCTTTCTGAGCGTGGGAGTGTGACGGTAGATGAAAGAACAAATACTTTGTTAATTCAAGATGTAGCAACTAATTTAGAAGACATACGAGATATTATTGATCGCTTAGACGTGCCCGTCAGACAGGTTTTAATTGAAACTCGGATTATTTCAGCCACAGAAGGTTTTACGAAAGACCTTGGGGTTAGATTAAGTGTGGCAGGCAATGCTTCTGCGGATGAACATTCTATTGGTATTGGTGGTGGGGTTCCTGGTGATTTGGTGACTGATATTAATGGTGATGGTGAACCTGATCCTATTTTTACTAGTTCAAATGCAGGTGAAGATGGTGCTGAAAACTTGCTTTTAGATTTTGCGGCAAGTAACGCAAATGGTATTCCTGGTGCATTAAATATTACTGTAAGAAAAGGCTTTTCGCATTTGCTACGCTTAGAGCTTTCAGCCTTACAAACCGATTCGAGAGGAGAAGTCATTGCCAGTCCAAGACTGGTAACTGCGGATCAACATACCGCCGTGATTAAAAGTGGGGAAGAAATCGGTTACTTAGAAGCCTCTTCTAGTGGTGCGGCAACGGTATCATTTAAAGAAGCGGTGTTGAAATTAGAGGTTACACCTCATATTACCCCAGATGATAGAATCTTAATGGACTTAAATATTCATCAAGATCAGCGGACGGGGGATGTCATTGCGAATGTTCCTGTGATTTCTACCAAAGAAATGAATACACAAGTATTAGTGGATAATGGTGAAACTGTGATTTTGGGGGGGATTTACCAACGTAACTTATCTGAAAGCGAAAATAAAATTCCCGTACTTGGTGATTTACCTTATCTCGGTTGGATGTTTCGTAAACAAGCACGATCTGATAACCAAGAAGAGCTATTATTATTCATTACGCCTAAAATCTTAAAAGAAACTTTAGGCTTGTAGATGATGTTATTTTATGAGCGTTACCTGATATGACGATATCAGGTAATGTTTTTTTAGTAGGACCAATGGGCGTTGGTAAAACTTCTGTTGGGAAGCGGTTAGCAAAATTATGGCATTATCATTTTTATGATAGTGATCAGGTGATTGTTGAACAAACTGGTGTTGATATTCCTTTTATTTTTGAAAAAGAGGGGGAGGCTGGATTTCGACAACGTGAAGCAAGTGTGATTGAACACTTAAGCCAACTAAAAAATATTGTGTTAGCAACAGGGGGTGGTGCTGTTTTGCAACAAAGCAACCGCAACTATCTAAGACAGCATGGACAAGTGATTTATTTATATTGTTCTGTTAATCAACAGTTTGAACGAACTCGAAATGATCAGAATCGTCCCTTACTACAGACTAAAAATCCTTATCAAAAATTACAAGACTTAATGCGACAACGTGATCCATTGTATCGGGTGGTCGCAGACTATGTTATCAATACCGATAATTTGACTATTAAAGAAGTCATTGAACAGATTAGCCATAAGTTGGAGAAATTGTGAAAACCTTAGAAGTCGATTTAGGCGAGCGTTCTTATCCTATTTATATTGGTCAAAATTTATTGGCACAAGCTGAACTGTTTCTGCCTTATTTCGATTCAACTCAGGTAATGGTCATAACAAATGAAACCATTGCACCGTTATATTTAGAACAATTTTTATCCGCTTTATCTAAGCAACAGACTCAAGCTGTGATTCTGCCCGATGGTGAAAAATACAAAACTTTAGAGGTAACTAACCGAATTTTTTCAGCTTTATTAGAACAGCGTTTTGATCGTAAGGCAACTTTAGTTGCCTTAGGCGGTGGTGTCGTTGGTGATATGACAGGTTTTGCAGCAGCTTGCTATCAACGAGGTATTGCCTTTATTCAAGTGCCAACCACATTGCTTGCTCAAGTGGATTCGTCAGTAGGTGGTAAAACAGGGGTTAATCATCTACTTGGTAAAAATATGATTGGGGCTTTTTATCAACCTCGATGTGTATTAGCAGATACTGAAACTTTAAATACTTTAGAGGATAGACAATTATCTGCAGGAATTGCGGAAGTTATTAAGTATGGTTTGATTGTTGATTATGAATTTTTAGTTTGGTTAGAACAAAATATGGAAGCATTAATGGCTAGAGATCATCAAGCCTTAATGTTTGCGATTGAGCGTTCTTGTATGAATAAAGCAACAGTGGTTGCTCAAGACGAAAAAGAGTCGGGGAAGCGAGCCTTGTTAAATTTAGGACATACTTTTGGACATGCCATAGAAACGGGTATGGGCTATGGTGAATTGCTGCATGGTGAAGCAATTGCGATTGGCATGGTGATGGCCGCGGACTTATCACAACGTCAGGGTTGGATTTGCCCAGCTGATAAGGATAGAATTGTACAATTACTACAACGGGCGAATTTACCTGTAGAACCACCCAAAAGCCTATCGGCTGAAAAATTTTTGGAATTAATGGCCGTTGATAAAAAAGTGATGGCAGGGCAATTACGTTTGGTGTTATTGCAAGCCTTAGGTCAAGCTGTGGTAACCGCTAATTTTGACTCAGTAATGTTAAAACAAACATTACAGTGGCATGCCTAGAGATAACAGTTCTCAAGCCATAAAAAACTTTGCAGTCCTTAGCAATAAGGATTAAAATAGGGGAATTTTAGGCATTTTAAAGAGGTTGGTGGCAGTGGGGCTGTATCAAGAAAAATTTGAAAAAGATAACTGTGGGTTTGGTTTAATTGCTCAAATGGATAATCAAGTCAGTCATTGGCTGGTTGAAACTGCTATTTATGCTTTAACCCGTTTAACGCATCGTGGTGCTATTTCAGCCGATGGTAAAACAGGGGATGGTTGTGGTTTATTATTATCAAAACCCGATTTATTTTTTCAAAAAATCGCAACGGAACTTGAGTTTCAATTAGCGAAACAATATGCGGTGGGTATGATATTTTTGTCATCAGATAATACTCAGGCGAATACTGCTAGGCGTTGCTTGGAACAAGAGCTTATGCGACAAGGTTTAACGCCTTTGGGTTGGCGAGTCGTGCCTGTTGATGAGCTTGCTTGTGGGCATGAAGCCTTGAAATCGAAACCGCAAATTGAACAAATTTTTGTCAATGCCCCTGATAGTTTTGATCAAACCACTTTTGATCGGCATTTGTATATTGCCAGACGATGCACTGAAAAATGTATTGAAGCTAATGACAAACAATTTTATGTTGCCAGCTTATCCTCCAAGGTTATTTCCTATAAAGGCTTGGTGATGCCAGATTATTTGACTACTTTTTATCCTGATTTAAATAATTCACAAGTTGCGGCATCGTTGGCCGTTTTTCATCAGCGTTTTGCAACGAATACCTTTCCACAATGGCGTTTAGCACAGCCATTTCGGCTTTTGGCCCATAATGGAGAGATCAATACCATTCAAGGCAATCGTAATTGGGCGAAAGCAAGAAGTTATACCTTTGCCTCAAAATTAATTCCTAATATGGAAGATATTCGTCCCTGGGTAGCGATGGAAGGATCGGATTCTTATAGCTTAGATAATATGGTCGATGGTTTAGTCGCAGGAGGCATGGACATTTTTAAAGTTATGCGTTTATTAATACCGCCTGCTTGGCAAAATTTACACAGCATGGATCCCGATTTAAAAGCCTTTTATGAATACAGTTCTATGCATATGGAACCTTGGGACGGGCCGGCAGGGGTCGTTTTAACGGATGGACGTTATGCGGCTTGTGCTTTAGATCGTAATGGCTTACGACCCGCACGTTATGTGATTACTAAAGATAGACATATTACCTTAGCCTCAGAAGTGGGCGTGTATGATTATCAGCCTGAGGATGTGATAAGTAAAGGACGCTTAAAACCTGGACAAATGTTGGCAGTGGATACGGCAACAGGCAAATTATTATTACCTGAGGATATTGATCAACAACTTAAATCCAAACATCCTTATAAACAATGGATGCGTGAGCATAGTCGTAAGCTGAAATCGTCATTAGAAACAGGACAATTAACGTTAGCACCTATTACAAGTCAACAGTTAAAAGTCTATGACAAATTGTTTCAATTATCTTTAGAAGAAAAAGATCAAATTATTAAAGTATTAGCAGAAGCAGGGCAAGAGGCCATAGGTTCTATGGGGGATGATACGCCTATTCCCGTATTATCCACTAAAATTCGTTCTTTATACGATTATTTTCGCCAACAATTTGCCCAAGTCACGAATCCGCCAATTGACCCCTTGCGGGAATGTATTGTAATGTCATTGGAAACTTGTTTAGGCAGTGAAAAAAATCTATTTGAAGAAAGCCCGCAACATGCGGATCGTTTATTAATGGAATCACCTGTGTTATCCGCAGATAAATTTAAAGCCTTACAAGACATTAATGAAGCAGACTATCAATGGCAACACATTGATTTAAATTTAACTTTAGAAACCGACTTAAAACAAGGCATTGAATCAATTTGTCAACAAGCCGAAGAGGCGATAAATGCGGGTAAAGTCATTTTAATTTTATCTGATCGCCATATTGCTAAAGATAAATTACCCGTGCATGCTTTGCTTGCCACAGGTGCCGTCCATCATCATTTAGTCGATAAAGGTTTACGTTGCCAAGCCAATATTATTGTTGAAACAGCCACTGCCAGAGACCCCCATCATTTTGCCGTATTAATTGGTTATGGAGCGACAGCCGTATATCCTTATCTAGCCTATGAAACTTTGCAGTCTATGCTAGACAGTGGTGAAATTACAGATAAAGATTCACAAACCTTAGCCAAAGCCTATCGTAAAGGGATTAGAAAGGGTTTGTATAAAATTTTATCCAAAATGGGCATTTCAACGATTACTAGCTATCGTGGGGCGCAATTATTTGAAATTGTGGGTTTGGATAATGAAGTGGCTGAGCTATGTTTTAAAGGCACAACTAATCGTTTACAAGGTGCTAAATTTGCACAATTAGAACAAGATCAGCGTAGTTTACTAAAACTCGCATGGAATCCTAGAAAATCAACGCATCAAGGTGGTTTATTAAAATATGTACATGGTGAAGAATATCACGCTTATCATCCTGATGTGGTGAAAGCCTTGCAAACGGCGGTGGCAACTAATCGACAAGCGGATTATCAGCGTTTTGCTGACTTAGTGAATCAACGTCCTATTGCTAATTTACGAGATTTATTAGGTTTTAAAAATAATATTACGCCTGTTGATTTAGAGAAAGTTGAACCTATTGAGGATATTTTAAAGCGTTTTGATAGTGCGGCTATGTCTTTAGGTGCTTTATCACCCGAAGCTCATGAAACTTTAGCGGAAGCAATGAATCGTTTGGGTGGTCGCTCTAATTCGGGGGAAGGCGGCGAAGACCCAAAACGTTATAATACTTTAAAATCTTCTAAAATCAAACAAGTTGCTTCGGGTCGTTTTGGCGTAACACCACACTATTTAAGCAATGCGGAAGTATTACAAATTAAAGTCGCGCAAGGGGCAAAACCAGGTGAAGGTGGTCAATTACCTGGGGGGAAAGTCAATCAAATGATTGCGACCTTGCGTTTTTCTAAACCTGGGGTGGCATTGATTTCACCCCCTCCCCATCATGATATTTATTCAATTGAAGATTTGGCTCAGTTGATCTTTGATTTAAAACAAGTGAATCCCAGTGCTTTAGTGTCAGTGAAGTTAGTCGCAGAGGCTGGTGTGGGTACGATTGCGGCTGGGGTTGCGAAAGCGTATGCGGATTTAATTACTATTGCAGGACATGATGGTGGTACAGGTGCCAGTCCTTTAACTTCCGTGAAATATGCGGGGAGTCCTTGGGAAATTGGTTTAGCAGAAACGCATCAAACTTTGTGTGCCAATAATTTGCGTAGTCGAGTGCGTTTACAAACGGATGGTGGTTTAAAAACTGGGTTAGATGTGGTCAAAGCAGCAATGCTTGGTGCCGAAAGTTTCGGCTTTGGTACGGCACCTATGATTGCCATGGGATGTAAATATTTAAGAATTTGTCATTTAAATAATTGTGCCACAGGGATAGCCACCCAAGATGAACGCTTACGCTTAAAACACTTTAAAGGGGAAGTCCAGCAAGTAATGAATTATTTTACTTTTGTTGCGGAAGAAGTGAGACAATGGATGGCCAAGCTCGGTGTGAGGACTATTAATGAATTAATTGGTCGTACTGATTTGTTGGAAATATTACCCGCAAATACGGAGAAACAATCAGGCTTGGATTTATCACCAATGTTGCAACCTTGTGCCGAGCAAGTCAATACTCAACAATATTGTGTGGAAGCTAGAAATCCACCGTTTGATAAAGCGGCACTAGCACAACAAATGTTAGCAGATATGCAGCAAAGTATTATTGATAAAACAGGTGGTGAGTTTTCATATCCTATAAAAAATACTAATCGTTCCATTGGTGCAAGAATTTCAGGTGAAATTGCAAAACATCATGGCAATCAAGGTATGGCAGAACAAGCGATTAAGGTCTATTGCCAAGGGACTGCTGGGCAAAGTTTTGGCGTGTGGAATGCGGGTGGTTTGCATTTACACCTAGAAGGTGATGCCAATGATTATGTGGGCAAAGGTATGGCAGGTGGTCAGATTGTGTTACATCCGCCTATGAACAGCCGTTATCGTAGCTATGAGACTACGATTATGGGGAATACCTGTCTTTATGGGGCAACCGGTGGTAAGTTATTTGCCGCAGGTTTGGCGGGGGAGCGTTTTTGCGTGAGAAACTCGGGGGCGATTGCTGTTGTGGAAGGTATTGGTGATCATGGTTGTGAATATATGACAGGTGGTGTGGTCGTGGTTTTAGGGCCAACAGGGGTTAATTTCGGTGCGGGTATGACAGGTGGCTTTGCGTTTGTATTGGATAAGGAACAAAAATTTGTGGATTGTTATAATAATGAATTGATTGATATTCATCGCTTATTACCTGAAAATATGGAAGTTTATCGTCATTACTTAGAAAATTTAATTCAAGCCTTTGTGGTTGAGACTAAAAGTTGTTGGGGGCAACATATTCTGCAAAATTTTGAAGATTTTATCGGTCAATTTTGGTTGGTCAAACCCAAAGCCGCGGATTTATATTCACTACTCGATGCACTAAGACAAGCTGCTTAAGGAAAAATTATGGGAAATCATTTTCAATTTGTAGAACTACCTCGCCATGATCCAAAAAAGGCCGAGGTTAGAACTAGAATCCGTGATTTTAAGGAAATTTATGGGCAATTTGATCAAGATACAGCTAAAGCCCAAGCAGATCGTTGTTTAGCTTGTGGTAATCCTTATTGTGAATGGAAATGCCCCGTGCATAATTATATTCCCAATTGGTTAAAATTAATTGAACAAGGACAATTATTTAAAGCGGCAGAGCTATCCCATCAAACCAATTCTTTACCTGAAATTTGCGGTCGGGTTTGTCCTCAAGATCGTTTATGTGAAGGGGCGTGTACCTTAAATGATGATTTTGGGGCGGTTACCATAGGTTCCATTGAAAAATATATTACTGATGAAGCGATTAAGGCAGGCTGGCGTCCTGATTTATCAGAAGTTGTGGCAACGGGTAAAAATGTTGCGATTATTGGGGCAGGGCCTGCGGGTCTAGCTTGTGCGGATATTTTAACTCGTAATGGGGTTAAAGCGGTAGTTTTTGATCGGTATCCTGAAATTGGGGGCTTATTAACCTTTGGTATTCCTGCGTTTAAGTTAGAAAAACAAGTGGTATTACAACGTCGCCAACTTATGGAAGAAATGGGCGTAGAATTTCAACTAAATACTGAGATTGGCAAAGATATTTTGTTTCAAACGTTATTAGATGATTATGATGCAGTGTTTTTAGGGATGGGAACCTATCGCTATATGAAAGGTGGTTTTCCTGGGGAAGATTTGCCAGGTGTGATTGAGGCCTTGCCTTATTTGGTATCTAACACTCGTTATTTAATGGACTTAGACTCCGATTATATTAATATGCAGGATCAAAAAGTGGTGGTATTAGGTGGTGGGGATACTGCCATGGATTGCAACCGTACTGCCATTCGGCAACAGGCCAAACAAGTGACTTGTGCGTATCGTCGGGATGAAGCGAATATGCCAGGATCACGTCGTGAAGTCAGTAATGCTAAACAAGAAGGCGTGGAATTTTTATGGAATCGGCAACCAGTGGAAATTGTAGGAAAAGACAAAGTCGAGGCGGTAAAAGTAGTGAAAACTCAACTAGGTGAACCTGATGAAAAAGGTCGTAGATGCCCTGAACCGATTGCCGGTTCTGAAGAATTATTGATTGCAGACAAAGTGATTATTGCCTTTGGCTTTCGTCCTAGTCCCGCTGATTGGTTGACTGAATTTCAAATTGAAACTGATACCGCAGGACGGGTTCAGGCGAATCAGCAAACCTATGCCTATCAAACGACTCATGAAAAAGTGTTTGCTGGGGGTGATATGGTTAGAGGGGCTGATTTAGTGGTAACTGCTGTATTTGAAGGTCGACAAGCAGCAGAGAGTATTTTAGATTATTTAGAGGTTTAGAGCTAAAAACTGGTCTAAAAAAGTAAACTAATGAGAATGACAGCAAAAAATATTCCTAATAACGAACGTTTGATTTTTGCATTAGATGTGGCGGATGTTGGACTCGCGAAACAATGGGTAGAAAAATTAGGCAATAGTGTTTGGTTTTACAAAATTGGCTTAGAATTGTTTATGGCGGGGGGGTATTTGGGGTTGTTAGATTGGCTGGTCGCTAAAAATAAAAAAGTTTTTGTTGATTTAAAATTTTTTGATGTGCCTGCTACTGTCGCAGCGGCTGTGAAACAATTAAATGACCGAGGGGTGAGCTTTGCCACTGTGCATGGTAATCAAAGTATTTTAGCCGCCGCTGCTGAAGCGAAAAAAGATGTAAAAATTTTAGCAGTAACGGTATTAACCAGCTTGGATCAAGGTGATATTCAAGATTTAGGATTTGATTGTAATCTGTCTGAACTCGTCTTATCCAGAGCCAAACGTGCCTTAGATATTGGCTGTGATGGTGTGATTTCTTCAGGTTTAGAAGTGCCAAAATTACGTCAATATATTGATCACAAATTACTGGTGGTTTCTCCTGGTATTCGTCCTGTTGACAATCGTCCCATTGATGATCAAAAGCGAGTTGTTACTGTAGAACAGGCTTTGACGAATGGGGCCGATTATATTGTCGTTGGACGACCTATCCGACAAGCCGATAATCCTTATCAAATGGCCATGACCATTCAACAACAAATTGCGACTTGCTATGAATCCTAATATAAAACCTAGTCCTTATTCTTTGGTAAATGCTTTATTACGACAAGCTGTGAAACAAACGCCTGTATGGATGATGCGTCAGGCAGGGCGTTATTTACCTGAATATCGTGCGACTAGAGAAAAAGCAGGCAGTTTTTTACAACTATGCCAAAATCCAGAACTTGCGTGTGAAGTAACCTTGCAACCATTGCGACGTTATGATTTAGATGCCGCTATTTTATTTTCCGATATTTTAACCGTGCCTAATGCGATGGGGTTAGAATTGGTTTTTAGAGAAAATGAAGGGCCAGTATTTCCCTCACCCATTAAGAGCTTTCATGATGTTCAGGCCTTAAAACAACCTGACCCTGAGGTTGAATTGAAATATGTCATGGATGCGGTACGATTAATTCGTCAAGAAATGCCAGCAAATTTGCCATTAATTGGTTTTTGTGGCAGTCCTTGGACTTTAGCCACTTATATGATAGAAGGGGGGAGTTGTAAAAATTTTGCTTTGATTAAGGGCTTGCGTTATAGCAATCCAAAATTATTACATCAGTTATTAGATCAACTTAGCCAGGCATTGATCAACTATCTTAATGCCCAGATTCATGCAGGGGTGCAAGTGGTCATGATATTTGATACTTGG
>JALWTS010000042.1 GCA_027077805.1 Gammaproteobacteria bacterium | reverse complement strand
AACCGCAATGGGCAGTGTCGGCTAAAGGAAACTATAACTTTCGATACGTTTTAGGCAAAGCTTTTAATAATCATAAAATTTTCTCTGGTAATAATCCCGGAATTAACCATGCAAAAGGCTCTGTTTGCATTTGATTTAATAAACCTAAGGGAATATTCACCGTTATTCCATCTTGTTGTGGCTTATCAGGTTGAAATTGGTAATCTAAAGGCAAGCTTAAATCATGATTAATCGGAAACTCATTAGGATAATCGGCTAAATTTAAAGCGTCTTGCGATTGTCGCATTAATTGTGCCTGACTTAAAAACCAAGTGTTGGTTTTGGCTTGATGCTTACGATACCATTTGTTAAAACTGGCAGTAGAAGCAATAAATTCTGGCAAGCGTTGCTGATAAAACTGATATAATTCACCTGAATCCACTCGTAAATCAGATCGTCTCAGTCGATGTTGCAATTTTTCCACTTGTTTAATTTGTTGTTGATTATGCACAAAAAACTCAGGCTTGGCTGACCAATGACCTTCAACTAAGGCTTGTTGGATAAAAATTTCTCTGGCTTGTTGCTTATCAATTCTGGCATAATCGATTCGTCGCTGGGCATAAATAATCAAACCATACAAACTGGCTTGTTCATACGCCATAACTTGCCCACGCTTTGCCACCCAGTGCGGTTCCTCATAATGATAATTGAGCAAGTGTTTGGCAATCGATTCCAACCATTGCGGTTCAATTTTTGCCACAGTACGACCATATAATTGACTGGTTTCTACTAACTCTGCGGCAATAATCCAAGCATAGCGTTTGTTTTTATCAAACAAACCCGATCCAGGGAAAATTGTAAATTTCTTATGTCTTGCCCCTAAATAATGGTCGTTATCCTTTTGCCCAATATGGCTTAATAAGCCTGATAATAAGGCTTGATGAATGGCGGAATAATCTGCTGCCACTTGATTTAAGTGATAACCTAAATCCAACATTAAGGTTTTTAATTGGCGATACAATTCTTCCCATTCTCGCATTCGCAATACGGATAAAAAAGACTGTTGACACCAACCCGCCAGTTTACGTCGGCTTAATTGTTGTTTTTGTTGATGATAGGCTTGCCATAAATTCCATAATGCCAAAAAATCCGACTGTTTATCTAACCATTGTTGATGTTGTTGATCGGCTTGTTTGGCAAATTCTAAAGGTCGCTCTCTGGGGTCTTGAATGGCCAACACACTGACAATCACTAAAACTTCCGCTAAACAATGGTATTGTTTTGCGGCTAGCATTAACATTTTAGCCAGTTGCGGATCAATCGGCAATCGTGCTAATTGCTTACCCATCCATGTCATTTTATGATGTTGGTTAATCGCCTCCAGTTCATATAATAAATGTAAACCTGCGGTAATTAAACGCTTATCGGGTGGATCAATCCAAGGAAAAGCATTAATATCACCTAAGCCCATGGCTTTCATTTGTAAGATCACTGAGGCTAAATTAGTGCGTTGAATTTCAGGTGGGGTAAATTCCAGACGGGATTGAAAATCCTGCTCGCTATACAAACGAAAACATACCCCAGCTTGCACTCGTCCACAACGTCCCATACGTTGATTGGCACTGGCTTTCGAAATTGGCTGAATGGGTAAACGTTGCACTCGCCTTGTCGGACTATATTGACTAATGCGAGCCAAGCCTAAATCAATCACAAAGCGAATATTAGGAATGGTGACTGAGGTCTCGGCCACATTAGTCGCTAAAACCACTCGTCGGCGTTGTCCTGTTTGAAATACCGCTTGTTGTGCTGACAAACTTAAACGTGAATAAAACGGAAAAATATCTAAGGCTTGTGCTTGATAATATTGACGCAATAATTCGGCTACCTCACGAATTTCTCGCTCCCCTGTTAAAAATACTAAAATATCACCCAAGCCTTTAAAACTCAATGCCTCATCAATACTGCTAATAATGGATTGATAATCATCTTGCGGTTTCCCATCAACTTGAATAATCGGTGGACGATACCATACGTCAACAGGATAACTACGTCCTGAAACTTGAATAATCGGTGCCTTCCAAAAGTGTTGGGAAAATGTCTCAGGATCAATCGTTGCTGAGGTAATAATTAGTTTTAAATCTTTACGTCTAGGTAGTAACCATTTTAAATAACCTAATAAAAAATCAATTGTTAAACTACGCTCATGAGCTTCATCAATAATTAAAGTATCATAGGATTCTAAATAACGATCTTTCTGAATTTCTGCCAATAAAATGCCATCGGTCATGACTTTAATATAGCTATTAGGACTGACCGATTCTTGAAAACGCACTTGATAACCCACTGCTTGTCCTAAAGGGGTTTTTAATTCTTCAGCAATTCTAGCAGCAACGGTTTTAGCGGCGATACGTCGTGGTTGGGTATGTCCAATTTTGCCTGCCACGCCTCGCCCTAATGCTAAGGCAATTTTCGGTAATTGCGTGGTTTTTCCAGACCCTGTTTCCCCACAAACAATCACGACTTGATGTTTTGCAATGGCAACACGAATATCGTCTTTTTTCTGACAAATCGGCAAAGTCAACTCAAATTCAATCTCAGGGATATTTTGTTGTAACCATTGTCGCTGTTGCTGTGAGGCTTGAATTTTTTTCTGCAATTCGGCTAATTTTTCAGGCTGGTTCGTCATTTTGGCAAATAAGCGTTTAAATTTATACTGATCTTGACGCAGACAGGTTTTTAATTGTTTGGCAAGTGATGTTGGTGTTAACATTTGGAAATTTGGAAAAAATCTATCGTAATTGTCAATAAAATGATAGCATATTTGATTTTGTCCGCACCATTGTATTTATTTATGACTCAATTCTCAGGCATCCTTAGCAAACTACAAGCTAAATGGCAACACCCCATTCAATATTCCCTATGTTTAGATCAACAAACCATTGCCCTAAATCCCTTACTAGGACAAAATATTCAGCTAACCTTTAGCAAACAACTTATTTGTCAAGGCTGTGGTAAATCGGTGAATAAAGTACAACAAGGCTATTGTTATCCCTGTGGTAAACGTTTGGCTTGCTGTGATATTTGTATGGTGAAACCTGAACGTTGTCATTATGCGCAAGGCAGTTGTCGTGAGCCTGAATGGGGACAACAACAGTGTTTTATCCCGCATTGGATTTATTTAGCCAATTCTTCAGGCATTAAAGTTGGTATTACCCGTTGGCATCAATTACCCACTCGTTGGATTGATCAAGGGGCAAGTCAAGCGATCATTTTAGCCCAAGTGATGAGTCGTTATCATTCAGGACTGATGGAAACCCTATTAGCACAACATGTCAGTGATAAAACCAATTGGCGTAAAATGTTGAAAAATGACGTGCCTAAGGTTGATTTAGTACAACGAAAATGGCAGTTATTACAACAAACCTTTACGGAAATTAAAATCTTACAACAACAATATAAAAATATTCAACTTATTGAAAATAATGAACGATTTGATTTTCATTATCCAGTGCTGACCTATCCTAGCAAAGTAACTTCACTCAATTTCGACAAAACCCCAATAATTCAAGGTCAATTATTGGGCATCAAAGGTCAATATTTAATCTTGGATACTGGGGTTTTAAATATTCGTAAATTTACAGGCTACCAAATCAAATTTAGAATATTCTGAGACTTAAACGAATCGCTTGTCATTAATGCCGTATCCCCCCACCACGCCACATTAACAGGTAGCTCGCAAAGACCAAACAAACACCAACTCATTGAACTGAGCTTGTTACTGCAATGGCAAATAGTAACTAAAACCCTGTATGTTTCATTGGCTGTCTAAAACTGAATAAAGCGATTAAAATGACTCCAGCTACAATGCCTGTTGAGATAAGTTGATCCCAAGTAACCCATAGAATTTGCCCAACTAAAAGCTCTTTAAGTGACTCTCCGCCATGCGGATTATCTGCTTCTATCACTACATATTTTCAATCTCAAACCTTAAAAAAATGTTGGCGGTAATATTGTAATTCGTCAATGGAATCTCGAATATCATCTAACGCTAAATGGGCATTTTTTTTCACTAGACCTGACTGAATTTCAGGTAGCCAACGTTGTACTAATTCCTTAATACTACTGACATCTAAATTGCGGTAATGAAAATAAGATTCTAAATTGGGCATGAGTCTGGCTAAAAAGCGTCTGTCTTGACAAATACTATTCCCACACATAGGCGATTGATGCGGCTGGGTATATTGTTTCAAAAATTCTAAGGTTAAATGTTCTGCCTCTGCCATACTAAGTTGACTCTCTAAGACCCGTTGCCATAATCCTGAACTGGAATGATGCTCACGATTCCAATTATCCATTGCTTGTAATACTGATTCAGGTTGATAAATCGCTAGAGCTGGGCCTTCTGCCATAATATTCAAATTTTTATCGGTAATAATGGTGGCAATTTCAATAATATGGTCTTGAGTCGTATCCAAACCTGTCATTTCTAAATCAATCCAAATCAAATTTTCCTTATCCGGTACTGACATAAAATAAAATCCTTAATTTTCAGGGGTGGGTTTTTGACATCTATGTCCTTGATGTCCTCGATGTCATTATTTTATTGTTTTGTTTCAGTCCTAATCATTCTTAAGGCTGAAAGCATTTTCAACTTGTATCTTATTCTTGATGCTCTATAGTTAATTTTATAGAATATTCCCGTTTTCAGTCATAGAGTATAGATGAGTTATGCCGATTTTTAGCTGGATTTTTTTAGTCGCCTTAGTAACAGCAACTGGATTACAAATTTGGTTAATTTTAAGACATCGCAACCATGTCAAACAACACCGAGCAGTGGTTCCTAAGGAATTTGAACAACAAATCAGCTTAGACAATCATCAAATCGCCGCTGATTATACTTTAGATAAAACCAAAGTCAGTATGATTGAACTTTTGATTGGCACAGGTTTATTACTGATCTGGACCTTAGGTGGGGGGTTGCAATGGATGGATCAATTGTGGCGGCGTTTGGAATGGAATCCAATTTATACAGGGATTGCGGTTTTATTAAGCGTTTCTATTATTTCCAGCGTATTGGATATCCCTTTTTCGCTTTACCGAACCTTTGTTATTGAACAAAAATTTGGTTTTAATCGCAGTACGCCTAGTCTTTTTGTGAAAGATTTTATTAAACAGACCTTACTATCATTAGCGATTGGCATTCCCTTATTAGGCTTAGTATTATGGCTAATGCAAGCAATGGGAGATTATTGGTGGTTATATGTATGGGCTGTCATTATTGGCTTTTCATTGCTGGCGAATTGGTTATATCCTATTTTTATTGCCCCTTTATTTAATAAATTTACCCCATTAGAAGATGGCACGCTGAAACAACGCATACAAGACTTATTAAGCAGTTGTGGTTTTCAAAGCAAGGGTATTTTTATTATGGATGGTTCTAAACGTTCGGGGCATGGCAATGCTTATTTTACGGGTTTTGGTCAACAAAAACGCATTGTATTTTATGATACCTTAATTGAAAATCTTAGCCCTGATGAGATTGAAGCCGTATTAGCACATGAATTAGGGCATTTTAAACGTCGTCATATTCGTAAACGTTTAATAAGTACTTCCGTGATTACTTTCGCCAGCCTAGCCCTTTTAGCTTGGTTAAGGCAACAAGATTGGTTTTTTACAGGTTTAGGCGTGGCTGAACCATCGATTTATATGGCATTATTACTGTTTTCAATGATTTTTCCCGTGTTTGGTATTTATTTGCAACCTTTATTTTCATTATTAATGCGTAAACATGAATTTGAAGCCGATGAATTTGCGGTACAACAAACTAAGGCAGAGGCACTGATTCAAGCCCTAGTGAAACTGTACCAAGAAAATGCCAGCACTTTAACCCCTGATCCATTATTTTCCGCCTTCCATGACTCGCATCCACCTGCCTCAATTCGGATTGCACATATTCAGCAAGTGGCACATGCTTAATTTCATTATATAAAATATGTCAAAATAGATAAGGAACAACTTATGAATCTCAAATCAATTGTTATTATTATCAGTAGTTTAATCATTGTTCCACTGCCTCGTCTCGGATTGGCTGACAATGATTTATCCCAAGGGGAACAATTACATCAACAAGAATGTACCTTTTGCCATGATAGCCAAGTATATACTCGTCCTAATCGTCGAGTAAGCTCATTAGAAGGACTATCCAATCAAATGCACCGTTGCATTAATGCTAATGATGTGGAATGGACAGAGCAACAACAACAGCAAGTGATTGAGTATCTTAACCAGACTTATTATCATTTTTAGTTGCCATTCGTTGCCAATGGCCAGAAAGCTAACCCGAAAGCAACAAGCAAGGATTCGTTACAAGCAAAAGAAACAACAAAACAAAGCATTGAACAATCTAATCGATTTAAATCATTTAGGTCAAGAACAAATTGGCACCCTATTAACCCATAGGGGTAGTCATGTCATCGTTGAATCAGAACAAGGCGATTGTTATGCTTGTTTGGTGCGACAAAATTTGGGTTATCTGGCTTGTGGTGATAAAGTGGTTTGGCAATTAGCAGAGAATGGACAAGGGGTCGTTTCTAGCTTTTTTGAACGTTCCTCTGTGCTTTCCCGTCCTGATTTTTACAAAAACTTAAAACCGATTGCGGCTAATTTAGACCAGTTGTTTATTGTGATTGCCCCACAACCACACTACGATAGTGATTTACTTAATCGAGCTTTAGTTAATGCTTATCACAGCCAAATCAAAACCCATATTATTTTTAATAAAATTGATTTACTAGGCAGTCATCAAGACCTATTAAATCAAACAAAAGTTATTTATCAAACCATGGGTTATCAACTGTTTTTCACCAGCACTTACACTCAACAAGGCATGGTAGAACTTACCCAACAATTAAGCAATCATACCAGCTTGCTCATTGGGCAATCAGGCGTAGGTAAATCCTCAATTTTGCAAACCCTAGTACCCAATCAAGCCATACAAATTGGACAAATTTCAGATAACCAACGTTTTGGTCGTCATACAACCTCTAATACGGTGCTGTATCATTTACCTCAAGGGGGGAATTTAATTGATTCTCCCGGTTTTCGCTATTTTGCCTTAGATCACCTTAGCATTGATAAAATTCAACAAGGATTTATTGAATTTCAACCCTATCTTAATCAATGCCAGTTTAGCAATTGCCAACATTTAAGCGAACCGAATTGTGCGATTCTAAAGGCAGTAGAACAAGGTGAGATTCATTTTTCCCGATACCAAAGCTATCATCGTATTATGGGACTTAACTAAGCCATACGCCAACTGGTTTTACCTGCGGTATCCTCTAAAATCACACCTTTTGCCGTTAATTCCTCCCGAATTTGATCGGCTAAAGCCCAATTCTTGTCTTGACGAGCTTGCTGTCGCTCTTCGATTTTAGCCAGAACCCATTCACTGTCTATGCCTTCTTGTGTCGAGCTTTGACCTTGTTGTAAAAATTGCTCGACATCGGTTTGTAGCAAGCCTAAAATGCCTGCTAAAGTATAAAGTAAATTTGCTAATTTTTTGGCAGTATCGGTTTGTTGCTGGCGTTGATAGTTGATTTCATGAGATAGCTCAAACAATACGGCTAAGGCTTGTGGCGTGTTAAAATCATCTAACATGGCTTGATGGAAACGTGAGACCCAAGTGATGTCCGCATCTAATTCAATGGTTTTTAAGTCAAATCCCCTAAGAGTAATGTATAAACGGGTTAATGCGACTTTACTCAATTCTAATTCTTGGTCTGAATAATCCAAAGGACTGCGATAATGGCTGTTTAAAATAAAATAACGCACAACCTCCGCTCGATAATGTTTTAACACCGCTCTTACCGTAAAAAAATTGCCTAAAGACTTAGACATTTTTTCATTATCAATGCGAATAAAACCATTATGTAACCAATAATTGGCAAAACGATGACCACAAGCCTTTGATTGAGCAATTTCATTTTCATGATGGGGAAATTTTAAATCCATGCCACCGCCATGAATATCAAAATGAGTCCCTAAATGCTCAACTGACATGGCAGAACATTCAATATGCCAACCTGGACGACCGAAGCCCCAAGGCGATGACCAACTCGGCTCATTGGGTTTAGAGGCTTTCCATAATACAAAATCTAAAGGGTCTTGTTTATAGCTATCAATGGCAACCCGCTCCCCTGCTCGTAATTCATCAATATTCTCACCTGATAATTGACCATATTCTTTAAACTGATGTACGGAATAATACACATCACCATTATCAGCAGGATAGGCATAACCGTTCTCAATTAATTTTTGAACCATGGCAATGATGTCAGGCATGGCATCCGTTGCTTTTGGTTCATTATCAGGTGGTAATACCCCTAAGGCTTTGGAATCGTCTGTCATTGCTTGAATAAAACGTTGCGTTAACGTTTGAATTGATTCTTGATTTTCATTGGCTCTCGCAATAATTTTGTCATCAATATCGGTAATATTGCGAATATAAGTTACTTGATAACCGATTGCCCGAAAATAACGCACTATCATATCAAAGACAACTAACACTCTAGCATGACCTAAATGACAATAATCATAAACAGTCATGCCACAAACATAAATGGTGACTTCTCTGGGTTTAATTGGGATAAAACGTTGTTTTTGTTTGCTTAAACTGTCATAGATTTGTAATTCGGCTATCATCATTCTTCCTTTGAAAAGTCCTTTTTAGTCTTTAATCATTTTGGGCTTGCTTGAGTCGATATTGAATTTGAGCATCCGATAATAATTGAATGAAACTCGCTAATTCAGGCCCATGCGTTTGTCCGGTTAATGCAACGCGTAAGGGTTGAAACAAGGCTTTGCCTTTGACTTTGGCTTGCTGTTTAATTAATGTCGTCCATTCTGAAAAATGGCGACCTACTTGTTGATAAGTTTGTAAGGCAATCTCAAAAAAACGATTATCAGTGGCTTGGAGAATTTGTTTGGCATGCTCATTATATTCTAAGCCTTGTTGTGTCATGACTTCCAACCAAACGATGACATCATTCGGGAACAAAATATTATGACGCACACAGTCAATGAAGGCCAAATGTTTATCCTCAGTTAGATCGGCTAATGTTTCAGGACGAATCCAAGCTAAAATTTGTTCCGAACTCATGGCAACTAGGCTGAGTTTTTGCCAATAATCTAATTGAGTCGCATCAAATCTTGCCGGGGCTTTACCCAAATGTTGTAAGTTGAAATGCTGGGCAAGTTCTGGCAATGACATATAATCAGAATTAGCATAATAATGACCCAAACGAGCCAAATAGTTGTTAATGGCATCAGGCAAATACCCTTGTTGCCGTAATTCTTGTACACTTTTACTGCCATGACGCTTAGACAAAGGACTCCCATCTTGACCAACAATCAAGGCAATATGAGCATATTGTGGTGCGGTTAAATTTAGCGCTTGTAGTAATAGTAATTGTCTTGGGGTATTGGTTAAATGATCATCACCTCGTAATACATGGGTAACTTGCATTAAGGCATCATCAATGGCATTACTAAAGAAAAATGCTGGCGATTGATCGGCTTTTCGAATAATAAAATCGCCAATATCATTCGTGGCAAAACTTTGTTTACCTCGAACAATATCTTCAAATTCGACAATCTGATCGTTAGGGACTTTAAAGCGTAAACTTGGTGTGAAACCTTGATCTAATTTTGCTTGTATCTCTGATTCGGATAAGGAAGCACAAGTGCCTGCATAACGTGGTGCGAATCCCGCAGAACGCTGAGCTTTGCGAGACAAAGCTAATTGTTCTGGGGTACAAAAACAAGGATAGGCTAAGTTTTGCTCTATCAGTTGTTGAAAATAGGTCTGATAAATCTCCCCTCGTTGGGATTGAAAGTAACGCTGACCATCCTCACACTCTGGCCCTTGTTGCCAATCGAAACTTAACCAACGCAAATCGTCTATTAAGCCTTTCGTATGTTCTGATAAGCTACGTTGTTTATCAGTATCTTCAATGCGTAATAAAAATTTCCCTTGTTGTGAATAGGCAAACAGTGCATTAAACAATGCCGTTCTGACGTTACCTAAATGAATCCGTCCTGTTGGACTTGGTGCAAATCGTGTCTTAACCATAAATCATTATATCCATTTTTTTTAATTGAATGTTATACTTTTTAATGTTTTCTAGTCATTTCTAATGATGACTACTTGTTTATTATTCCTCTACCACGACTCTAAACAACTGCTGAATACCACTTTGACCTTTTAATAAATGTATTCCTCATCAATTTCATGCTATGCTTGTTTAAATTTAACGTTATTTTTAACTTTATTTAAGGGTGAGTTATGAAACAGCTACTTATTTTATGTTTTATTTTAGGCTTTGGCTTTACGACAATACTCTATGCAAAAACGTCTCCTAAAGTAGAAATCGTTACCAGTATGGGTAATATTGTCATTGAACTTTATCCTCAAAGAGCACCAAAAACCGTTAATAACTTTTTAACTTATATTAAAGAGGGGTTTTATAATAACACAATTTTTCACCGAGTGATTCCAGGATTTATGATTCAAGGCGGTGGTTTTACGACGGAACTAGAACGTAAAAAAACCCACAAACCCATCAAAAATGAATCCAACAATAGTTTATCGAATACCAAAGGGACGATTGCAATGGCAAGAACCTCTCACCCTCATTCTGCTACTTCACAATTTTTTATCAACGTCAGTGATAATAGTTATTTAAATTATAATCGACAAAGCCGATCATTCGGTTATACTGTATTTGGAAAAGTCACCCACGGCTTAGAAATTGTTGAAGCAATTAGCCAAAAACCAACGGAAGTCAAAGGCCATTTCAAAAATTTACCGATGACTCCTATTATTATTAAGGTGATACACCCACTCACTTATTAACTCATAATAACAAAAACAATCACAAACAATATTTCATCTAAGCAAAAAGGGATAATAATGATTACATTTCATACGAATTATGGCGATATTACCATTGAACTCGATCATGACAAAGCACCAGTTACTTGTCAAAACTTCCTGCAATATGCAAGAGAAGGTTTTTATAACAACACAATTTTTCATCGGGTTATTAATAATTTTATGGTTCAAGGCGGTGGCTTAGAAGCAAATATGTTACAAAAAACCACCAGAGATTCCATTAAAAACGAATCAGATAATGGTTTATCGAATGTCGTTGGTTCCGTTGCAATGGCAAGAACCTCTGATCCGCATTCGGCTTCCTCACAATTTTTTATCAATGTCAGTGATAATTTGTTTTTAGACAAAGCAAAAGCTCAAGATGGTTGGGGTTATTGTGTGTTTGGCAAAGTTTCAAAAGGCATGGCGGTCGTCAATCAAATCAAAGCAGTGGCAACAGGTATTCGTGCCGGCCATCGTGATGTTCCCATCCATGATATTATTATTGAAACCACCGATGTTCTCGATGAAGACTAAATCGCCTTCTGATTCTAAACCTTCTTTATTTATTTCTGATTTACATTTACAAGCAGAACAAGCGGGGATTACCCGCTTGTTTCTAAAATTTCTTGAGCAACATGCCAAACAAGCCGATTCCTTATATATTCTAGGAGATTTATTTGAATATTGGATGGGTGATGATGATCCCACCGAATGGAAACATCATTGCATTACTGCCTTAAAACAACTCAGCCAATCGGGAGTAAAACTTTATTTTATTCATGGCAATCGAGATTTTTTAATTGCCAATGATTTTGCCCAACAAACAGGCTGTGAACTTTTGCCTGATCCGAGCATCATCACGATTAATCACCAAAAAATTTTAATCATGCATGGCGATACCTTATGCACGGATGACATTGAATACCAAAAATTTCGACAAATGGTACGCTCACCACAATGGCAACAAGCCTTATTAGCTAAAACCGTTGAACAACGTTTCGCATTAGCTCAACAGTATCGTGAAGCCAGTTCTATTCATAAATCGAATACTGCTCATATGATTATGGATGTCAATCAAACCGAAGTCGCACAAATAATGCGACAACATCAAGTTTTTACCTTAATTCATGGCCATACGCATAGACCAAACATTCATCAATTTCAACTTGATAAGCAAATGGCTACTCGTATTGTCTTAGCCCAATGGACGGAGCAACAAGGTCAATATGGTTGTTGGGATGAAAATGGTTATCAAAGTATCGTTTTCATATAGGAATTCTAGTATAAACCAATTAACATACATGGCGTCACACTTTCGAGTGATAAACGGATTAAAATCAATTTTATTGGTTTCGGCGACTATTCCTTTTCAATAAATCAAAAAAAAACAGCGAGGGTCAAACTTAACCCTCGCTGTCAACTTAACGACTTGTCAATCAATAAGAATACCAAAAACTATTATTGTAAGGCGTTTGGTAATAACTATAAGGATAACTATACAAAGGATAGGCATAATTACGATAAGAATCATAATACTGTGATGATGAATAAGGGGAGTAATCGTAGTAGCTATCATAATCATAACGATATTCATCATTGTGTCTTAATTTCTTAATTTGACGACTTGTTCGATTTAATTTGCGTTCCATTCGTCTTTTTTCTTTATCGGTATAATAGCCATCACTTTCATATCGTTTTTCCAATTCACGAATTTTCTTTTGCTGATGTTTTAAATATTGATATTCCTCATAACTTAAATCGCCTTGTCTATATGCGTTCTTAATTCGTTTTTTCTGTTTATGTTGACGATGATCCACATAATCATCAAACTCAGCCGAATTATTATCATCATCATAATAATGTTTTTGACTATGGTAATCATCATAATGATTACCATAATAAATACTACGACTTCCTGCCATTGCCACTTGACTACTTGCCAAAACCACCACAGTAATGATGACACTGATTAATTTTTTCATAATATATCCTTTGTTTGTCAATTAAGATTCACTATGTCTGTAGTTTAATATGGCGTAAATGAATTTAGGCTGAATGGGAAGGTTTTTAATACCATTTTACAATATCATCAACAATACCACCCTTAAAACATATCACTATTCTAGTGATCAGTTTTGTATTCAAGTGCTACATATTAAATATTAATGATCTAAACACTGCTAAACATCCTCTCACTCATCGTCGTCTAAATCATCTTCATCGCCCCCTCCCTCACCTAAAACGTCAAGTTCCGCTAATTCTTCATCAGATAATTCCGCTAATAAGGCATCCAAATCTTCTTCATCCAGCTCATCAATATCTTCCACATCGGCGACAATATCACTATCAGCATCGGTATCGTCGTCCTCTTCTCTGGATAATTTTGTAATCACGTCATCGGTTTCAGTCATGGGTTGTTGTTGATCAATTAATCTGGCTAGGGTTGCAATGCTGGGGTCTTCAAAGATTTTTTGTAATGGCACATTGACTTGGAATTGTTTTTTCACTTGGGAAATCACTTGCGTTGCTAATAAAGAGTGGCCACCTAAATCAAAAAAGTTATCTTGCGTACCGATTTTATCTTGTTGTAATACGCTTTGCCAAATATCGACTAAGATTTTCTCGGTTGGCGTTTCAGGTGCGACATAAGGTGTTTCCACTAAGCTGTAATCGGGTTTAGGTAAGGCTTTCCTATCGACTTTACCATTAGGTGATAAGGGTAAAGCATCTAATACCATAAACAAACTGGGTAACATGTATTCAGGTAAATAATCTCTGAGAGCAGGTTTAAACAAACTCGTATCAAATGCTGGTTCCGATAATACAACATAGGCAACAATTCGTTCATTTTCCACAATGACAATGACATCTTCAACGACGGATTGTTGGCGTAAGGCATATTCGATTTCACCTAACTCAATCCGTAAACCTCTGAGTTTCACTTGAAAATCCATACGTCCCATATATTCAATATTGCCATCCGCGAAATATCGGGCGAAATCACCTGTGCGATAAAGTTTAGAATCAGCATTAGGGAGTAAAGGATGTGCGACAAATTTTTCCTTGGTTTCATCGTCATTATTTAAATAGCCAATACCCACACCCATACCTGAAATACAAAGCTCTCCTACCACACCAATCGGTAATAATTGTAAGTCTTGGCTTAAAATAAAACACTGGACATTGTCATTGGGTTTGCCAATAGGAATAAATTTATCATGGTATTCTGAAGGTTCGATCATTCGATAAAAGCTGGCAATATCCGTACATTCTGTCGGACCATAGGTGTTGACAATTTCACAGGCAAAATCGGGATGTTCTAGCCATGACTGCATTTTTTGCAAGGCAATCGGCTCACCACCTAAAAATAAACAACGTAAGGATTTAAGTTTACTTAGACTTTCACTATCCGCCACTAGGGGATAAAACGCACTTGGGGCACAGTTTAATAGGCTAATTTGGTACTGCTCAATTTGTCCAACCATATGTTCAGGATGATACCCGACTTGTTCTGGAAAAACGACTCCCCCCCCACGCAACAATGGTGCTAATAGATTTTTCTGGGTTAAATCAAAGCCTAAAGAACTGATAATTAAACTTCTATCTTGCTCATTGATGGCAAATTCTCGACCAAACCATTGTAATAAATTCACTACCCCTTGATGTAAGATGCCTGTCCCTTTCGGTTTCCCTGTGGAACCGGATGTGTAAATCACATACGCTAAATCGTTGGCCTTGATGTTAAGATTAGGATTTTTCCAACTGTAAGCCTGACATTTCGGATAATCTTGATCCAAATAAAAGGTTTGGGCAGAATGCTCGGGTAATACTATTTCAGATTGCGTCAGTAATACGGGCACTTTGGCATCTTTTAAGATATAAGCAATGCGTTCTTTAGGATAACTGGGATCAATGGGTAAATAAGCCCCACCTGCTTTTAAAATCGCTAAAATCGCCACTAAGACATCCACGCTAGGTGCAACACATAAGGCCACTGGACAATTCGCAACCACGCCGTTTTCACAAAGATAATAAGCCAATTGATTGGCTTGTTGGTTTAACTCTTGATAGTTTAAACGCCGATGACCACAAATCACCGCAATGGCTTCTGTATTTTGTTCGACTTGACGTTCAAACCAACTAGGAATGCTTAAACTGCCTTGAATTTCAACATAGGTATCATTCCAATCGTATAACAAGGTTTGTTGTTCGGCATCGCTTAAATAATCCAAACGATGGATGGCTTGTTCAGGTGTTGCGACAATACTTTGTAACAAGCGTTGGAAATGTTGCACCATAGACGCAATGGTATTGCGTTCAAATAAATCCGTATTATATTCCCATTCGCCGATTAACCCTTGATCGGTTTCCATTAAACTGACATTTAAATCAAATTTCGCCACAGGATTGGTCGTTTCCAGACTTTTCATACTTAAACCACCACTCTCCAAACTCGGCATAGTTTGGTTTTGTAAAGCAAACATCACTTGGAATAAAGGCGAACGACTCATATCACGTTCCGGTGCTAAAACCTCTACCAATTTTTCAAATGGGACATCTTGATGAGCATAGGCAGATAATGCCGTTTCTTTCACGTTTTGAATAAAATCCGTAAATTTGGGGCCACCCTGTACATTATTACGCATCACCAAGGTATTAATAAAAAATCCCACGACTTTTTCAACACTGGCATGTCGTCTTCCCGCAACGGGCGAACCTACGGCAATATCTTGTTGACCACTATATAATGCTAATAAAATTTGGAATGCCCCCAACAATAACATATAAAGTGTTACCCCTTGCTGTTGACATAAATCATAAAGCTCACCTTGTAATTTTGCCGACAGTTGAAAACAATATTTCGCGCCTTTTAAACTTTGTATCGGTGGACGCGGGTGATCGGTGGCTAATTCCAATGCCGATAATTGGCTAAGTTGAATTTTCCAATAATCAATTTGTTGTTGTAAGCGTTCCTCAGTAAAATACTGACGTTGCCATCTCGCATAATCCGCATATTGAATGGGTAAGTCAGCCAAGTGATGGGGGAAACCTTGTACGCTGGCTTGGTAAAGTTCCACAAATTCTTGCATTAATAGCCCCACTGACCAGCCATCGGTAATAATATGATGCATGACCATCACTAAAATATGCTGATCTTTCGACAGCTTTAATAATACCACTCGAAATAAGCGTCCTGATTCTAAATCAAACGGCTGTTGCACAATGGTTTGGACGAATTGTTGCGCTTTCGCCTCTTTATCCGCTTCCTCAATATGGCTTAAATTGACGACTAACAAATTGTGACCAGATTTTAGGATATGACCACAATCAAATTCACTGGCAGGATAATATTGTATGCCACATTCCCCTGATTTTAATATCACTTGTTGGACTTGATCATCAATGACTGGAAATGCCGTGCGTAAACTTTCATGACGACGAATTAATTGACACACGGTTAATTGCAAAGCAACTTGATCTAAGTAACCTATCAAATGAATCGCAGTTGGAACATGATAAGCACTACTTTCAGCCTGTAATTGTTGTAAAAACCATAGGCGTTCTTGGGCAAATGATAAGGGGAAAACCGCTTCTCTATCCGTTTCCGCAATAATCTCAGGTAACTTAGAAGGTTGTTGTTGTTGTAAATATTGGGCAATGGTTTCAATCGTAGGCGATTCAAATAGCATTCTAAGCGGTAATTCTACCTTAAACTTATCTTGAATGTGAGCCACTAATTGGGTGGCTAATAAGGAATGCCCTCCTAAGCTAAAGAAGTCATCTTGGACACCGACTAATTCTACGCCGAGTAAATCATACCATAATTCCGCTAATTGTTCTTCAAACTCATTTCTTGGCGCAATATAATGACTGCGTTCACTTAAATCAGCTTTTGGCAAGGCTTTACGATCCACTTTGCCATTCGGTGTCAGTGGTAATTCAGGTAAAAATACAAACTGAGTCGGTACCATATAGTCAGGCAGATGTTGCAATAAATGTTGTCGTAACTCGGCAACGCTTAAGGTTTGTCCAACATGGAAGACGACATAGGCAACCAGTTGTTTTAATTGGGCTTGTTGCTGTACAACGACCACGGATTCTACAATTTGTGATAATTGCCCCAGTAAGGCTTCAATTTCACCTAATTCAATTCGAAAGCCACGGATTTTAACTTGTTGATCAATGCGTCCTAAATATTCAATATGACCATCCGCACGATAACGCACTAAATCCCCTGTACGATATAAGCGACCTGATTCTGCCAATGGATTCGCAATAAATTTTTCCGCCGTTAATGCGTCTCGTTGCCAATAGCCTTGACTTAAACTCACCCCCGCAACACATAATTCACCTGCGACACCGATTGGCACTAACTGTTGTTGTTTATCGAAAATATACAACTGGGTATTATCAATCGGACGACCAATATCAGGAGCCGTATTAAGATCACCGACTAATTGATCTTGTGTAGGAACGGTAGTCGCACTGACTAATACGGTACATTCCGTAGGACCGTAATGATTCACCAGTTTAAATGGCAAATGGGGTTCAGGATAATGATGTAATTGATCCCCGCCTGTTAACAAATAACGTAAATGGCTTGTCTCAGGCCAGTCCAATAACAACATACGTTCTGCTAAGGGTGTTGCCATAAAGCTAATACTAATTTGTTGTTCAAGCAACCACTGTTGCAAACGCTCGGGCTGTGAACGCCATTCTTCTTCTACCAACCATAAACTCGCCCCTGCCGTCAAATAAGGCCAAATTTCCCATACCGAGGCATCAAACGCTAAACCTGCCAAATGCGTCGCTCTATCTTTCGGCCTTACCTCATAACTTCGTTGATGCCATGCTAATAAATTGGCTAATGAGCCATGCGTAATCGGCACTCCTTTCGGTTGTCCTGTGGAACCTGAGGTATAAATCATATAGGCAGTATCTTTGGCATCAATCACAATATTATCAATGGCGGTGTGAGCCACAGCATGAAATTGCCAATCCTCTGCTAATACCCAATACTGCTGTTCTTCTAGTTGTAACTGACGGACTAATTCTGTTTGGGTGATTAACAATCGTAGCTTGGCATCGGCAATCATAAATTCTACCCGCTCTTTAGGATAAAGTGGATCAATGGGAATATAAGCCGCACCAAGTTTTAATACGGCCAACAAACTCAACACTTGTTGCCAACTTCGAGTTAAATAAACCCCAACAAAATCCCCTTGCACTACCCCTTGTTCGGCAAGTTTATGGGCAAGATAATTCGACCATTGTTCTAATTGTTGATAACTCACCTTAAAATTGCTTTGGGCGATTGCCAAGGCATTAGGCGTATGTTCGGCAAAATATTGCACTTTACTCACAATGGAAACAAAATCCAATGGCACTTGGGTTTGATTCCAATCATATAATAAGGTTTGTTGTTCTTGAGCCGATAAAAATTGATAGTGGGCAATGGATAATTGCGGTTGGGCCATCACTGATTGCAATAATTGCTGAAAATGCTCAGTCCAACGAGCTATGGTAGTGGTATCAAATAAATCCGTATTATATTCCAATGCCCCAGTAATCTGGCCTTGTTGTTGCAGTAAAATCAAGGTAAGATCAAATTTCGCCGTATGATGATCCATCGTCAACGGTATAAATTCCAATTCATCGGAACGAATGGCATCCAGTTGGCTAGTTTGCCAAGCAAAAGCGACTTGGAATAAGGGACTATGACTCATATTACGCACAGGTTGCATGACTTCCACTAATTGCTCAAAAGGCAACTGGCTATGAGCAAAAGCCCCAATCATCTTCGTTTTAATTTGAGCCAGAAAATCCATAAAACTCGGATTCTCCGCACAATCACCATGAATGACTAAAGTATTCACAAAACAACCAATCAAATTTTCTAATTCGCTTTGATCACGACCCGCAATCGGAGAACCCACGCAAATATGTTGCTCGGAAGTATAACGATATAATAACACTTGATAAACGGCCATTAATAACATAAATAGCGTAACTTGCTGTTTTTTAGCAAACGCCTCTAATTGTGCTGACAGTTCCGGGCTTAAAGTCATGGGATAGAGCTTACCCACAAAAGTTTGCATAGTAGGTCTAGGTCTATCCGTTGGTAATGTTAGTACCTCAGGAATATCAAGCAATTCTTGCTGCCACCAATCGAGTAATTGTTGACGATAATCCTCAACTAACAAGGCTCGTTGCCATACCGCAAAATCCGCATATTGAATGGGTAAGACCATGAGTTGTGGTTTTTCAGTGCGTTTATGGGCTTGATATAATGCCAATAAATCTCGCATCATCACGCCACTTGACCAACCATCTGAAATAATATGGTGAATGCTAAATAATAATACCGCTTCTTCGGGTGCTAATTTTAGTAACTGTAGGGTGAATAATGGCAATTGACTTAAATCAAAGCAATGATTGGCTAATTTTTGTTGCCAATCACGAATCGCTTGTTGTTGCTCACTGGCGGTAAAACCTTGCAAATCAGTCACAGCTAATTCAAATTTATCACTATCATCAATCACTTGTACAGGTTGCCCCTTGACTTTGGCAAAGACGGTTCTTAAAATTTCATGGCGACGAATTAATGCCCGAATTGAACGCTGTAATGCTTGTAAATGAATCACTCCTTTGACTGTTACGGCTAATGGAATATTATAACCCGTATTATTCGGCTCCATTTGCTGTAAAAACCATAAGCGTTGCTGTGCAAAAGATAAGGGTAAATGATGTTGTCGTGATACTTTTACTAATGGTGGCAAACTTGGCGTCGTTTGTTGTTGTTCGGCTTCAATTGCCGTTGCTAAGTCTTCTAAAGTATTGACTTCAAATAAAACTCGTAAGGGTAATTCGACTTCAAAGGTAGTACGAATTTGGGACAGTAGTTGGGTTGCTAATAAGGAATGCCCTCCTAAAGCAAAAAAGTCATCTTTTTTGCCTACTTTATCCACCCCAAGTAATTGTTGCCACCATTCCGCTAAACGCTTTTCAATCTCAGATTCAGGGGCAATATACGCGTGTTCAAACCGATCAGACTCAGGCAAGGCGTGACGATCAATCTTACCATTTGGTGTTAATGGCCATTGTTCCAGCACATAAAAATAGCTAGGCATCATATAATTAGGCAAATAATCACTTAAATGACTACGAATATCAGACGTATCTAAGTCATTATTAGCAATCACATAAGCCACCAATTGCTCATCTTTGACTAATACCAAGGCATCATCAATCACCGCTTGCTGTTTTAATAAGGCTTCAATTTCACCCAACTCAATTCTTAAGCCACGCAATTTCACTTGATGATCGACTCGTCCAATAAAAACCAATAAACCATCCGCACGATAACGCACTAAATCCCCCGTGCGATAAATTGTTTGTGGCCTAGTCAATTCTGGTTCTATAAATTTTTGTCGAGTCTTATCACTATCACGCCAATATCCTCGTGAGACCCCTAACCCCCCAATATATAACTCACCAACCACACCAGGTGGCAATAAACGTTGCTGTTCATCTAAAACATATAACTGTACATTATGATTGGCTTGACCAATCGGAATAACCGGCTGTTGCAATTGCTCTAGCGTTTCAATGCGATAAAAACTCGCAATATCCGTACATTCAGTGGGACCATAAGTGTTAACAATTTGACAATCCATGGCATGGGATTGATAAAATGCGAGTAAATGCCCTGCCACAATAGGCTCACCCCCTAAAAATACATAATTTAAACTCGCAATATCGTCAAATTTAGTCGCATCCGCTACTAAGGGATAAAACATACTTGGGGCACAATTTAATAACGTAATATGGTAGTTTTTAATATCCTGAATAATGGCATCGGCTTCATAATCTTGATTACTTGGGAAAACAATAGTACCGCCGACCATCAGCAATGCAAATAAATTCTTTTGAGTTAAATCAAACCCTATGGCGGACACAATCAGTGTTTTATCTTGGCAAGTCATGTCAAATTCTTTGACATACCAATGTAATAAATTCATCATACCACCCTGTTCAATTTCCACCCCTTTTGGTTTTCCCGTCGAACCAGAGGTATAAATCATATAAGCTAAATCATTTGCTTTAATAATATGAGATAAATTGCTTTCAGGATAATCTTGAGTTAGCGCAATTAAATATTGGGGATTTAACACTTCAACCTCTTGCCATGACTGTTCATTATCAGCGACTAATAAATGTGCCCGAGAATCTTTTAAAATATAATGCAAACGTTCTTTCGGATAGCTGGGGTCTAAGGGCAAATAACCCGCACCTGCTTTTAAAATTCCTAAAATAACCACCATTAATTCAGGTTGACGAGACATGCAAACGCCAACCCAGTGATTGGCACTGACACCTTTTTCATGTAAATAATGAGCAAACTGATTGGCTCTAAGATTCAATTGATGATAATTGAGTCCCAGACCCTTTGCTTCCACCGCAATGGCATCGGGTGTTTTTAGGGCTTGCTTTTCAAAATAATAAGTGATAGGTCGAAATAGTTGCTCATGACTATGTTGATAAATCTCTGTTAACAGTTTTTTGGTTTCTTCAGGTAAAATAAATTCAAGATTCGCTAAAGTCTCTACCCCACCAATAATCTGCCGGGAGATATAAATTAAGCGTTCGATAAAATGAAACTCTTCAAAAAAAGCCGAATGGTAATTCAACACTAATTCGGGTTGTTCCGCCCCCGCATTCACCACTAATTGCACCTGTTGTGGTGGAATGCTTAATAAATACTGCCAAATAGGTAGGGTTTTTTCTAAAAACACGATTTCCGCATTAAAGTGAAAATAATTAAAATAAAAACTCATTCGACCTTGCGGAATAATCTGATTTTTAAGCAATGCCGAAATATTTTTATTCTCGCCTAATTCTCGGAAATAATTTTTAACCGTCGCGAAATAATCACTAATTCTTACATTAGCTTCCAGGTCTTGTTTATGAAATACTAAGGGAATTTCTTGGAAAAACGTGCCTAACGCTCGATTATATTCTTTAAAACGCCCCGCATTGACTTCATGCACCATAAAATCTTGTTCGGCACGACAATATAATTTTAATAAAATACCATATAATGCTCGGAAATAAATCGCAGGGGTAATGCGTTGTTTGCGAGTCCATTGTTTGATGTGTTGCCAGTGTTCTAAATCAATTTTTAAGGTTTTTGTTTGAAACTCACCATGACGACTATCCGAGACAGGATAATCCAGTGCTTCAATAGTGATGGCTTTTTGTTTCCAAAAATCAATTATATCAGCTCTATCAAAATGTTGTAGGTTATAATCAATATAACGATGAAACACCGCAGGGGCATGTTGAAAGCGGGTATGATTCACTAAAGATTCATACACCCGACACACTTGTTCAATTTCTAAAGTGCCACCAAAGGCATCCAATAAAATATGATGCCCTGCCCCAACATTTAAACGGCGACCATCATATAAATGTACAATATAATGCTGAGTTAATGCCCCATCAAATGACCAAGGACGATGAATTAATTGTCGGACTCGTTCCCTAATATCGGCTTCTGATGCGTCATAATCACGCCAATCCAATTGTTTCAATGGGGTCGGATAATCACGATAAACACATTGATAGGCCATATCGAGATAACATAAATTGCTACTCACAATTTCAGTGCGTAATACGGGTTGAGCTTGATACACTTGATGACAGGCTTGTTGCCATAAATTTAAATCCACCTCATCATCTAACTCAATCGCATAACCCACACTATTAGATAAACCGTCAGGATTAACAATAGACTCTAAATACATATCACGTTGGGTCACAGTTAACGGATAAATCGCTTCCACTGTCTCAGGCGATAAATTTAGGGCTTGATAGAGTTCCTCCTCAGTGACTAAGGACAAACAAACCAAACAACGCTCGACGGCCACTGAAACAAAATCATTTAATACTTTTTGATAATGACTTACCATTCTGGCAATAGAAAGTGCCTTAAACAAATCCGTATTATATTCAACCACCCCTTGTAAGCCATCGTCATCTTCGGCAAAGACCAAACCAAAATCATATTTTGCGACCTTACTTTCGATTTCCATGGGTTGAAATCTAAGATCCGCTAAATCTAAGGCACCCATTGGCGTGTTTTGCAAGGCAAATCCAACCTGTGCAATAGGAGGATAACTCAAATTACGTTCTGGTTGTAATTCCTCGACTAAGACTTCAAAAGGTAAATCTTGATGGGCATAGGCGGATAAAGTGGTTTGTTTGACTCGTTGTAAGAGCTCAGCAATACTTAAATTGCCTGATAATTTGGTTCGCATAATCAAACCATTGACAAAAAATCCGATTAATGGCTCGACTTCACTACGATTGCGTCCTGCAATCGGAATCCCGACACAAATATCATCTTGCTTGGCATAACGGGATAATAAAAACTGATAGGCAGCGAGTAATACCATAAACAAAGTACAACCCTGATGCCTTGCGAAATCTTTTAATTGTTGGCTTAAGGCTTTGCTAATACGAAAACGGTAATGCTGTCCAGTATAAGTCTGTACTTCCGGTCTCGGTCTATCAGTAGGCAAACTTAAATAAGGGGGTGCCCCTGCTAATTGTTGTTTCCAATAATCTAACTGCTCTTGTAATACCGCTCCTTGTAACCATTGTCGTTGCCAAATGGCAAAATCGGCATATTGAATGGCTAAAGGTTTTAATTGGGATTCTTGACCTTGACGATAGGCTTGATAAATCATGGCCAATTCTTGGACAAGTAAACCAATCGACCAACCATCTGAAATAATGTGATGCATGGTGAGCAATAAAATATGTTCCCCTTGATGTAAATGCAGTAAACGACAACGTAGCAATGGCCCTTTGCTTAAATCAAAGGCTTGTTGAAATTCATTTAAAGCGAGTTGTTCGGCTTGCGGTTGTTGCCGTCCTTGGGGAACTTGGCTTAAATCAATCCAATCGATTTTAATGCTTAAATGCGGTAAAATTTGCTGTTGCGGTTGACCATTGTTGACGACAAATAAGGTGCGTAACACTTCATGACGTTCGACTAATAAGTCGAAACTTTGTTGCATGGCATCCACATCTAACTGTCCATAAAGCTTAATTGCCATGGGCAGGTTATACATTGACTGTTCAGGTTCTAATTGCTCAATAAACCATAAACGTTCCTGTGCAAACGATAAAGGAATGGCTTGATCACGTTTTGCAGGTGTTATCGCTGTCATTACCGTTTTTTCTGAACTGACCGGCTGTTCAATCACTTTGGCTAATTCCGCAATAGTCGCGGACTCAAACAAGGTTTTGAGTGATAGCTCTACCCCAAATTGCTGTCGAATCTTAGACATCACTTGAGTGGCTAATAAAGAATGTCCCCCCATCTCAAAAAAGTTGGCATCAATGCTGATTTGCTCACGATTTAAAATTTCACGCCATTGTTCTGATAAGGTTTGCTCCGTTAAGGTTCGTGGTGGTAAATATTCTGCCACAATGCCATCATTTAATTGTGGTTTGGGTAAGGCTTTGCGATCAATTTTCCCATTAGGCGTTAATGGCCAAGTTTCCATAATAACAAAGGCAGAAGGAATCATATAAGCGGGTAAAAAAGCTTGTAAATAATCTCGAATTTCGGCTTCATCGGCAATACTCATATCATCAAATAACATTAAATACGCTACCAATTTATCATCCTCATCAATTTGCCAATGACTGACTACGGCTTCTTGTATGGCAGAATGTTCTGCTAATAAGGCTTCAATTTCACCTAATTCGATGCGATAACCACGAATTTTCACCTGATGATCAATTCTACCTAAACATTCAATCACCCCATCACTTTGATAACGAGCTAAATCCCCTGTACGATAAATGCGTTCCCCTACTCGAAAGGGTGAGGCAATAAAGCGTTCTTTGCTTAAACTTTCGCGTTGGAAATAACCAGGCGATAAACCATCACCACCAATATATAATTCGCCTATCCTACCAATAGGCACTAATTGTAAGGCCTGATCTAAAATATAAATTTGAGTATTCGCAATAGGACGACCAATGGCAACGGTTTCGTGACCCACCTCGGAGACTTGATGCACGGTTGACCAAACGGTCGTTTCAGTAGGACCATAAAAATTCCATAATTCTACCTTAGCATCTGCGACGAATTGTTTGGCCAAAGGAATAGGCATCGCCTCACCACCACAACAAACTTTAAAATCCACTGTCGCTTGCCATTGGCTTTGTAATAATAATTTCCAAGTGGCCGGGGTTGCTTGCATAATATTAATATGTTGTTGTTCTAGTAATTGTTTTAATGATTCACCATCCATAGCCGTTTCACGTTTCGCAACGACTACCGTAGCACCGACCAGTAATGGCAAAAACAATTCTAAGGTATGAATATCAAAGGATAAAGACGTTACCGCCAACAATTTATCCTTAGTAGATAATTGCAAATGCTGTTGCATACCATATAAAAAATTCACCAAACTACGATGTTGAATCGGTACGCCTTTGGGTTTCCCCGTAGAACCTGAGGTATAAATCATATAGGCTAAATTATCGGGTGAGACTTTCATAGGAATGTCTTGTGGACTTTGTTTGCCTAACTCTTGTTTAATATTTTCCCATATCCAAATATTAATATCCGCCGTCGCTAACCCCTTCGTTAAATGTTCATGGGTAATGACCCCAATACAAGTTGAGTCTTCCAACATATAGTTGACCCGTTCCTCAGGATAAAAAGGGTCCAAAGGTAAATACGCTACCCCTAATTTCAATAAGGCAAGCACTGACAGCACCATTTCAGCCGAACGTTCCATATAAACCGCAATCAATCGCTTAGGATTAGAACTAGAAATAACATATTGTTCTAAATATCGGGCCAATTGATTGACACTCTCCTGTAATTGCTGATAACTATATTGCTGTCCCTCAAAAATCAATGCGGTTTGATCAGGGGTTTTTGCCACTTGCTGTGCGAATAATGTGCTGAAATCTTGCTGTGGATAATCCCGTTGGGTTTGATTCCAATCGACAAGTAACAATTGTTTTTCAGTTGCGGTTAAAAATTCAATGTCGCTGATTTTAATGTCAGGATCAGCGACCACCGCCGTCAATAGATTTTGCCAATGTTCAATGAAACGCTGTATAGTCGTGGCTTTAAACAAATCGGTATTATATTCAATACTAGCACCAATGGGATCACTTGGTGTCATCGTTAACGTTAAATCAAATTTTGCCGTATGGGTAGGCAAACGCATAGGCGTTAAATGCAAACCTGCTAAGCCTAATTCGGGTAATGGCATATTTTGTAAAATAAACATCACCTGAAATAACGGCGAACGACTTGCATCTCTCGTGGGTTGCAAATCTTCAATTAGCATTTCAAAGGGTAAATCTTGATGACTATAACCACCTAACGTCGTTTCTCTCACTTGTTGCAATACTTTCGCAAAACTCGGTTCCCCTGAAACATCGGTTCTAAACACCAAGGTGTTGATAAACAAACCAATTAAAGGTTCAATTTCAGCACGATTACGACCTGCGACGGGGGAACCTACGGCAATATCCGTTTGATGACTATAACGTGATAACAATACCTGAAAGCCAGCCAATAATGTCATAAACAAGGTTACCCCTTGTTGCCGACTGAATACGGTTAAATCATGACTTAATTCGTCACTAAGCTGAAAGCCAATTTCAGCCCCATTAAACGTTTGCTGACTTGGACGTGGATAATCCGTAGGCAAATCAAGATTCCCTAAGCCTTCCAAATGCTTACGCCAATATTTCAGTTGAATGTCTTTAATTTTGCCTTGTAACCATTTACGTTGCCATAAGGCAAAATGGGGATATTGCACGCTTAAAGGCGAAAATGGCGAGGGCAAGCCTTGCGAAAATGCCTCATATAAACCAGCTAATTCTTTTAATAATACGCCTAAAGACCAACCATCGGCAATGATATGATGAAAGGTTAAAAAGAATACATGTTCATAGCCAGAAAACGCCATTAGTTTGCTTCTAAAGCCAAGTTGGCTTAAATCAAATGGCGTTTTCACTTGCCGTTCAAATTCAGACGCAATCACTTGTTGTTGTTCTTGTTCTGACACATTCAACACTTGTTCATAGTCTAATTGAAAAACATAATCCGCTAATAATTGCTGTTTTGCCTGACCATCCACGACCACAAATCGAGTACGCAAACTTTGATGTCGCCGAATAATTTCACCAAAGGCTTGCTCAAATGCCACTAAATCTAATTCCCCAGACAAACTGACCACAATAGGAATGTGATAAGCCGACCTGTCGGTTTCAAATTGATGTAAAAACCATAAGCGTTCTTGTGAAAATGATAATGGATAATACTCTTGTGTTTCAAAACCATCCATTTTAGGCATTTTCAAATCAAAAACTTGTTGTTGCAGTTGTTCAATTTGTTTGGCTAAACCTTCAATAGTGGGTTGATCAAATAATTGTTTTAGTGATACTTCTACTTGAAATGCCTGTCTTATTTGTGAAATCACTTGGGTAGCCAGCAAGGAATGTCCGCCCAATTCAAAAAAATTGGCATCAATACTAATTTGATCTTGTTGTAATAATTTGCCCCAAATACTGGCTAAAATTTCTTGCTGATAATTACTAGGCGCAATAAAATCTTGCGTTTGGCGATATTCTGGCAATGGCAAAGCGTTTTGATCGACTTTACCATTAGGATTTAAGGGCAAGGCATCAATCACGATAAAATGAGCAGGAATCATATAATCAGGCAAATATTCTTTAAGATAACTTTTCAATTGTTTACGCTCAAAGCCTTGACTTTTTAGCACTAAATAAGCTAACAACTGTTTATTACCCAAATCATCTTGCCATACCCGAATAAACGCCTCTTTAATTTGAGAATATTGTTTAATTTTCGCTTGGATTTCACCCAATTCAATCCGAAATCCTCGAATTTTCACTTGATGATCAATACGCGCAATAAATTCAATATCGCCTTGGGCATTATAACGTACAAGATCACCCGTTTTATATAAACGTTGAACATTATCATCACCAAAATCGTGAACAATAAATTTTTCATCCGTTAAATCAGGTCGATTTAAATACCCATGGGCTAACCCATCACCACCCACATACAATTCCCCAATCACTCCAATAGGCACGGGGTCTAACAGATTATTCAATACATAACAGGTCGAATTTGCCAAAGGTTTCCCAATGGGAACGGTTACCGCATTTTCAGCCACTGATTTTACTTCGTAATAAGTAGAATAAGTGGTATTTTCAGTGGGGCCATAAACATGCAGTAAATGTTTTGGCGGTGCCGTATTTAATACGTCACGCACTCGATTAGGATCACAGGCTTCTCCCCCAAAACACACGGTAGTTAAGGATTGAAAGACATCGGGGACTTCTCTGACTAATTGATTAAACAAAGCGGTAGTAACAAAAATAGTGCTGACCCCTTGCAAACGAATCAATTGGGTAAATTTTTCAGGATGCAATACGGTATCTAAGTCAAACCCAATTAAACAACCCCCATTTAATAATGCCCCCCAAATCTCAAAAGTAGCCGCATCAAAAGACACATTAGAAAAATGAGCGACTCGATCTTGACAAGCGAATGCCACATAATTGGTATCAACCACTAACCTTAGCACGCCTTGATGTGGCACACACACGCCTTTCGGTCGTCCTGTCGAACCTGAGGTATAAATAATATAGGCTAAATCTTGTGGTTTGGATTGAATCCCAAGATTATGACTGGGATAATCTTGTAATTGTTCAGGGGAATAATATATTTGATTAACATCGCTATCAAGTTCTAAAAAATTTGGAATCGTCATTAATAATTTCGCCTGACTATCTTCCAGCATGAGTAACAAACGCTCAGTAGGATAAGACGCATCTAGGGGTAAATACACGCCTCCTGCCTTTAAAATGGCTAATAAGCCAATAATCAAATTTATTCCTCGTGGCAAACAAATGGCAACAATATCCCCTGATTCTACCCCTAATTCGACGAAACGATGCGCTAATTGATTGGCCAAAATATTACATTGTTGATAATTCAAACTTTGTTGTCCAAACAATAAGGCAGGATGATCCGCAAAAATAGCCACTTGTTGCTCAAAGCGATCAACAATAGATAAATGTTTAGGATACGCGGTTTGAGTTTGATTCCATTCCACTAAGATTTGTTTGCACTCAGTCTCAGACAATAAGGCAAATTTACTTAAAGCAGTTTCAGGTTCTGCCACCACTAAGTCTAATAAACGCTGAAAATGTGCCATCATCCGCATGATGGTATCCGCTAAAAACAAATCACGATTGTATTCTAAACGCCCTAGCAACCCTTCAGACGTTTGTTCTAAAAATAAGGAGAGATCAAATTTTGCAATGCCCATATCCCCAAATAATGGTGTCATGCGTAAATCGCCTTCACCATGCCAATCGAATTGATGACCTTCCTGTAGTGCAAACATGACTTGAAATACTGGCGAATGTTGTAAACTACGCTCAACTTGCACGGCTTCCACTACTTTTTCAAAGGGAACATCTTGATGTGCATAGGCTTGCAATGCCATTTCTCGAATTTGTTGTATCCATGTATTAAATGACACATTGGGGTCGAACGATTGTCGCATGACTAAGGTATTGACAAAAAATCCAATTAAGCCTTCAATCGCAATACGATTACGATTGGCCGTTGGTGTGCCAATACAAATATCCGTCTGTCCTGAATAGCGATATAACAACAACATATAAACAGCCATTAACGTCATATTCAATGTAACATTATGTTGCTGACTAAAGCGTTGCAAGGCTTGTAAAACAGACGGATCAACTGAAAAACTCCAAGTACAACCATTAAAACTTTGGACTTTAGGGCGTGGAAAATCCAAAGGTAAATCTAAAACCGTTGGACAATCTTTCAGTTGTTCTTGCCAATAATTTAATTGCTTGTCTAAAACCTCGCCCTGCAACCATTGTCGTTGCCACACTGCAAAATCAGGATATTGTATCGGCAATTCTGCTAATTCTAAGGCTTGTTGTTGTAAGGCTGATTGATAAAAGCCTAATAACTCTTGAATTAAAATTTCAATTGACCAACCATCCGCAATAATATGATGCAAACTAAAAGCAAAAATAAAATGACGTTTCCCAATATGAATCAAACAAGCTCGCAATAAAGGCCCAGTAAATAAACTAAATGGCTTCATCACTTCCGCTCTTGCTACCGTTAAGGCTTGTTGTTCTCGCGCTGCGTCATCAAGATTTAACAAATCAACTTGCTGTACATTAATCGTCATCTGATCCAGCACTTTCTGATAGGCTTGCCCTTGATGCACACGAAATACCGTGCGTAATGATTCATGGCGATCCACCACGGATTGCAAAGCATGAGTCAAAGCCTTAAAGTCAACATGACCACGCAACCTCACCATAGCAGGAATATTATAAAAGGGGCTTTCAGGTTCGAGTTGATCTAAAAACCAAAGCCGTTCCTGAGCAAAAGATAAGGGTAAACGCTGTTGTCGTGAAACCGGCACAATAGGTGGGGCTAACAAGCCTTGTTGTTCCGCTAAGGCTTGTTCAATTTGTACGGATAATTCAGCAATATTAGGATATTCAAATAACCAACGTAAAGGGATTTCAATTTTCAATACTTGTTGAATTCTTGACACAACTTGGGTGGCTAATAAAGAATGCCCACCTAACGCAAAAAAATTGTCGTGAATGCTCGGTGCGTCAATAGCTAAAATGTCTGACCAAATACTGGCTATCACTTCTTCATGTGGATTACGTGGTGCTTCATAAATACCTTCAATATTAAGACTGGCATAATTTGGCTTGGGTAAAGCGGATTTATCCAATTTACCATGGACATTCAAAGGAATGGCTTCCAAAATCACATAGGCAGAAGGTAACATAAACTCAGGCAACACTTGTGGCAATTGTTGCCGTAAACGGGCAATCTCGTCCTCGTCAATACTGCCCACCAAATAAGCGACTAAACGTTGATCGCCTATTTGATCTTCACGCACAATCACCACGGCCTGCTCAACTCTATCCTCTTGTTGAATTTGACTGGCAATCTCGCCTAACTCAATCCGATAACCACGCAATTTTACTTGGTCATCGACTCGTCCCATAAATTGAAGTTCACCTTGCGGTAAAAATCGCACGAAATCCCCCGTACGATATAAGCGTTCTTCCTTTAACTCAGCATTGGCAAGAAATTTTTCCGCCGTAAGTGCCGCACGATTTAAATAACCTCTTGCAACCCCATCCCCTGCAATATAAAGTTCTCCCACAAAACCAATCGGGACGACTTGTTGTCGCTCATCTAACACATATAATCGGGTATTGGCTAAGGCTCGTCCAATATTGGGTAAGGGCTGTGCTTCGGTAATTTTAGCGACACTGGCATTGACGGTGGTTTCAGTTGGCCCATAGACATTATAAAACGTGGTGCTATGGCGAATTAAATCTTGCCATAAGTCATAACGAATCGGTTCCCCCCCAACCAAGGCAAAATCAGTCGCAAGACTAGGAACATCAGGATTCGGGCAATCCAGTAATAATCGTAATAACGATGGTGTACAATCAAAACCATTAATCTGATGTTTGGCAAAATAATTTAATAATAAGCTGGGGTCTTTTCTATGCGTTTCAGGAATGATATGTAAACAATGACCTGACAGTAATAACTGCCATTGTTTTACAGAAGCGTCAAAAGCAATAGGAGCCAATAAGCCAATGTTTAAATGCTCTGAATACTCATGATAAATGGCCTGTTGTAAAGCAAAACTTAAATGCAGTACATTTTGATGTTCCACTTCTACCCCTTTCGGTTGCCCCGTAGAGCCTGAGGTATAAATCACATAGGCTAATGGATTGGCGGCTAAAGTCATCGCTGGGTTATCTTGACTGTAGCGAGCTAAAACAGCCGTCTCTTTATCCATTAAAAATGTTTGGATTTCCAAAGGTGCTAAGGATGCCACAATATCACTTTGTGTCATGACTAAAGCCACACTTGAATCTTTGAGCATATAATCAATACGTTCTTTAGGATAGCTAGGATCAATCGGGACATAAGCCGCACCCGCTTTCAAAATGCCGAAAATAGCCACTATCATATCAACGCTACGCCGTAAACATAAGCCTACCCGATTTTCAGCAACAACGCCTTGATCCCGTAAATAAAAAGCCAGTTGATTACTCCAACGGTTTAAATCCCGAAAATTAATGGACTGGTCTTGATAAACGACAGCGATATTATCAGGGGTTTGTTCGGCTTGTTGTTCAAATACCTGATGAATACTTAAGGCTTTAGGATAAGGTTGTTTGGTATGATTCCAATCAAACACCACTTTTTGATAATCTTGTTCAGAAACAATGGATAATTGATATAAAGGTTGTTCAAATTGTTTCACCACGGAATATAATAAGGTTTGATAATGTTTGGCAAAACCTGCAATGCTTGCTTCGGTAAATAAGTCAGTATTATAAACCCACGCCCCCTGAATCCCTTGTTCCGTTTCATTTAAATCTAAGGTAATATCAAATTTTGCCATATGATAATCCAAATCGAAAAACTCAATCTCAACCCCTGCTAAATTTGGCTGACTTTTAGGGGTATTTTGTAAAATAAACATGACCTGGAATAAAGGGGGAATACTTAAATCCCGTTCCGGGGCTAATTCTTCCACTAATTTAGCAAAAGGTAGGTCTTGATTAGCATAGGCAGATAAGGCGGTTTTCTTAACTTGCTCTAAAAATTCAATAAAATTTGACTCGGGTAAGACATTCGCCCGCATGACTAAAGTATTGACAAAAAATCCAATCAACGGTTCGGTTTGCTCTTGGCTTCTACCCGCAATCGGCGTACCAATGGTCATATCGGACTGACGAGTATAACGTGAGAGTAATAAATAAAATACTGCCAGTAAAACCATATATAAAGTCGTCCCTTGTTCTCTGGCTAACTGACTTAATTTATCCGTGAGATCGGTATCAATTTGAAAGTGATATTGACAGCCGTTCGTTGTTGGCATGCTGGGACGAGGATAATCTGTGGCTAAATTTAGCACAGGAACATCAGCTAATTGCTGTCGCCAATATTGTAACTGTTGTTCCATGACACCATCCGCCAAATAATCTCTTTGCCACTCCGCAAAATCTAAATATTGAATCTCTAATGCCGCTAAAGGAGAGTCTTTGCCTAAACTAAAGGCTTCATATAACTGATTGACCTCTCGAATAAATATGCCAACTGACCAACCATCCGAGATAATATGGTGCATAGTTAAAAGCAAAACATGCTGATCATCCGCACATTTCAACAAACAGGCTCTTAATAATAAATCCTTTTCTAAATCAAAGGCTTTATTCGCCTCTTTCCTCGCATATTCCGTCATTAATGTGGACAAAGATGACTGCGTCGATAAATCAATCCATTCCAAATTAAATTCATCAATTTCTCGAATCCATACCTTAGGTTGCCCTTGTTGATTCACAAATTGGCTGCGTAAAACCTCATGTCGTTGGATAATTTCCAGCAGTGCTTGTTCTAATGCGGTTATATTTAATACACCTGTAATCTTAACCGCCGCAGGCATATTATACGTCGGACTGCCGGATTCGAGTTGATCCAAAAACCATAAGCGTTCTTGTGCATAAGACAAATCATAATAATCAATTTCGTCAGATGATTGTTGAGCCAATAATGCTAACATCTCCTCCCGACTTAGAGATGCTTCCCCCTTATCAATGTCACTCATAAAACTTACTACCCTTAAAACTGTGATTTATTGTTACAATGAATTGATTATAGACAAAAATCTGTCGCTTTTCCTATAAATTGTGGCAAATCCCCAAGCTATGAGAACTTATGCGAAGAAATTCGCCATGCAAGGGCAAATATTTAACGATACTGTCGCAAATACCACCATTCGAACCAACGCTTACTCCAATGAAATAAACGCATTGTAGGCAATACAATACTTCTATTAGGGGTTCTTGTGACTAACATGCCTGCATTTTGCGAATCCACAATACACACTAATTCCGCCGTAAAAGTTTTTTGTGCTTTTGCCCCCGAGAACTCTGCCAATAAATTTTCCGCGGCAACTTTTGCTTGCAAATCCGCCATATGTGCTTGCTTAGGCATCCAACCAGGCCCAGGAAAACTGCCAGAATCCCCTGCGACATAAACTTTATCCATGCCTTCAACTTGGCAATATTGATTCGCCTTCACTAAACCACCCTCAGAACGAGGTAACTCAGTTTGATCAAACCATAAGTTTCCTGTCATTCCAGGCATAAATAAAATCAAATCGGCATTAAATTCGCCACCTTCCGTGATGACTTTATTGGCTTCAAAACCTTTTATTTTATGCCCTAAATGGGTTTCAATTTGGCGTTTTTCCATTGCCTTTAATAAATTACCTACGGCTTTTGGCCCTAAACGTTTCCCAGGTTCTTTCGCAGGATTAAAAAATATTAGTTTAAATTTATCACGACGTTTTTCTTTGACTAATTGGGTATGCAAACCAAATAAAAATTCAAACATAGGACCACCTCGCATTGCCGAAGGTTCTTTAGGATTCCCTCCAAAACCAATGGCAATCGTCCCTCCCTCTAATTGTTGTAATTTTTGTTTAAAAGTCTCCACCGCCACAATCCCTTCACATGGGGTAATCACATGTTCAATCCCAGGTAATTTTTTAATAAACCGCCCCCCTGACGCAATAATTAAACCATCGTTTTCAAGCTCGCCTTTCTCGGTAATAACAACACGGCCATTCGCCTTTAAACCCGTTACTAATCCTGCATGAAAGGTAACTTTCATGCGTTTGAAAAAATTATCCAAAGGCACAATTAAATCATCACCTTTGCGTAAGCCCGAAGGAATCCAAATTAAACTAGGATAATATAGAAATTCTGCCGTTTTATTAATAACCGTAATATTCACATTGGAATCTAATTTTCTTAATTGCCTGACAGCCGTTAATCCAGCAAATCCAGTGCCAATAATTATGATACGTTTCATATCTCGCTCCTAAATTCATTTTTTGGCAATAATTCCAGTCCATGCCCGACAAATAAACAATAGTGAGTTTCGGCCAACACAGTAGAGTCGCCTGCCCGCCCCTAAGATTTAATTATCAATCCATGCTTTATCATCAACTAATACGGTCAAATCCGTCAATGCAGATACTTGGCTGGCAGGAATGTTGATGCCAGTTTGCCATTGCTTAATGGCGGTTTGTTTATTTTCACCTGTGACCATAAATAATACATGGTAACTATTGGACAACGCCGTTAAACCTAAACTCACTCGTTGACTAGGGGGTTTAGGGGCGTTATCGACGGCTAAGACTAACGCCTCTTTGTGATAATTGCGTTCAGGAAATAAACTCGCCGTATGCCCATCGTCACCTAAACCTAGTAATACTAAATCAAATGGTCGTGCCGTTTTAATCACAGTTTGATAATGTATTTTAGCCGATTCGGCTCCCAATTCCGCAGGAATAGGATGAATGGCTAAAAAATCAAAATATTGCAACCAAGCATCGCTTGCCATTCGGCTGTTACGATCCTTATGATCGATGGGTAAACAACGCTCATCCCCAAAAAAAATTTCCCAATAATGAAAATTTTTATATTGCGTTGCCAATAATTGATATGCCAATTTCGGTGTGTTTCCCCCTGCTAACACCAAACGAAAACGTCCACGTTTCGCAATCGCATCTTTGGCAATTAATATAATGCGTTTTATGGCTTCTTCAGCGACCATAGTTGGATTGGCAAGGTGTACCCAGTGAGTTTTCACAAATATTTTGACCTATTTTTATATGAATAATCCAACAAAATATTTTGGAATGGATGTGTATTTTTCCACCGATAAGTTTGAAAGTCACGTTGATCAGTGCGTAAAATTCGTCCATCTTCTTGCTCTAACTTCCACTAAAACTTTTAGATTGTCAAAAAATATTAAAATAACCCAGTCCCAATATCAACTATTATTCAAAAATAGTTTTATCCCTTAAGCTCATCGCAACAATCCAATGAATAACGCCAGTATTGGTCTTCACGCTCAAACAAACGATTAGCTTCTTTCGGCCCCCAACTCCCTGCGGGATAACTACGAATATAATCCCGTTCCATTGACCACACTTGTAACACAGGATCAACCACTTGCCAAGCCGTTGCGACTTCGTCATAACGTAAAAATAAGGAGCGATCCCCTTCAATCACATCCAGTAATAAATCTTCATAAGCATCAGTATGTGCTTCATGCTGGGAACGAAAACTGGCATCCATATTAATCGTCCGAGTTTTCATCGTTAACCCCGGTTGTTTGACATTAATTTCAGTGGTTAAACGCTCTTCAGGTTGAATGCCTAAATTTATCCAATTCGGATGCAGTTGTTCGATTTGGGTATTACGAAATAATTGTTGTGGGGGATGCTTAAAACAAATGGCTATCGCTGATTGCGATTTTTTTAATCGCTTGCCGGTTCGTAAATAAAACGGCACGCCTCGCCAGCGCCAATTATCAATATATAAACGTAAGGCCGCGTAAGTTTCAGTAACACTGTCTTTAGGAATGCCCTCTTCTTCTAAATAACCTGACACGAAACCTTCCTCAGGCATTTGACCTGAACGATATTGGGCACGGAAGGCTTGGGCATGTACCGCATGTTGTGGAATCGGTCGAATGGATTTTAATACTTTGACTTTTTCATCTCTTAACGCCTCTGCTTCCATTGACACAGGGGGTTCCATTGCCACTAAGGCCATTAACTGCAATAAATGACTTTGAATCATATCTCGTAAGGCACCCGCCGTATCATAATAATAGCCACGAGTCCCAACCCCAAGATTCTCAGAATGGGTAATTTGCACATGATCAATATAATTACGGTTCCATAAAGGTTCCATTAGTACATTAGCAAAACGAAAGACTAAGACATTTTGTACGGTGCCTTTACCTAAATAGTGATCAATACGGTAAATTTGCTCTTCTTCCAAATAACGATTTAAGCGTTTTTGTAAAGCTCTGGCACTTTCGGTATCATAACCAAAGGGTTTTTCAATAATCACCCGTCGCCAACCATGCGGTTGTTGTAATAATTCAACCTCACTTAAATTTTGAATCACGACACCAAAATCGCTCGGTTTAATTGACAAATAAAATGCTATATTACTAGGAAAATTTTCCTGATCAAGTTTAATGGCTAAACTTTGATAACCTTCCGCTTGATTTAAATCGACTTGATGATAGTCCAAACGCTGCACAAAACGACTAAAAATCGCTTCATCTACCCCCCCTCTGGCTTTTGCTACCACCATTTTTTTTACTTGCTCTATCCAAATCTCTCGATTCCAAGGTCGTCTCCCTGTCGCTAAAATCATCGTTTCTTCAGGCAAACGCCCTGCCACTTCCAAATGGTATAAGGCAGGCATTAATTTTACTTGCGATAAATTCCCTGTCGCACCAAAAATGACATAGCTACAAGGTGATGATAGTGTGGCAGTTGTCATAACATTATCCGAAAACGATTTTAATTTTAACGATTATTTAGTCATCCAATCGGTATGAAAAAACTCACCACTAGGCTTATCAATTCGTTCATAGGTATGCGCCCCAAAATAATCACGTTGTGCTTGCAATAAATTCGCAGGTAATCGTTGACAACGATAAGCATCAAAGAAACTTAAAGCGGCATGAAAGCCTGCCAAGGGAATACCTTGTTCAATACCAAAACAACAGGCGTTACGCCAACCTGCTTCGCTTTGTTTGATGGCTTGTTGGAAATAATCAACCCGTAATAAATTGGCTAATTTAGGCGGTTGCTCAAACCCTTGATAAATTTGATCTAAAAACTGACTACGAATAATACAACCACCCCGCCAAATCTTAGCAATGGTAGCATAATCCAAATCCCATTGATATTGTTCTGAAGCGGATTGCAATAATAAAAAGCCTTGGGTATAGGAAATGATTTTAGAAGCATATAAGGCATCATGAATTGCCTGAATCATAGCGGTTTTATCGCCTGTGAATTCACTTGCCGTAGTTGTATTAAAAATACCTGCCATTATTTGCCGATCTTGATACAAAGCCGATAATTGTCGGGCAAATACCGCTTCGGTAATTAAACTTAAAGGAATGCCTTGTTCTAAAGCATTAATCGCTGTCCACCGCCCTGTGCCCTTTTGCCCTGCTTTATCTAAGATTTTTTCAACTAAAGGCTGACCATCCTCATCCATTACGGTAAAAATATCAGCCGTAATTTCAATTAAATAAGACTGTAATACGCCTTGATTCCATTGTTGGAAAATCTCAGCGAGTTCTTGGTTAGAACATTGTAAACCTTGTTTTAGTAGGTGATAGGCTTCTGTAATTAATAACATATCACCATATTCAATGCCATTATGTACCATTTTCACATAATGACCTGCCCCATCTCGTCCCATCCATTGACAACAAGGCTCCCCTTCAACTTGAGCGGCAATAGATTGAAAAATGGTTTCAACTTTTGACCATGCCAAGACATTACCGCCAGGCATCATTGAAGGCCCATGTCTTGCCCCTTCTTCCCCCCCTGAAATGCCTGTGCCAATAAATAAAATTCCTTGTTCAGATAATTGTCGAGTACGTCGATTACTATCGGTATATAAAGCATTCCCGCCATCAATTAATACATCCCCTTCCTCCAGATGAGGTAATAATTGCATTATTAATTGATCCACTGCCTCACCCGCCTTTACCATCATAATAATCCGTCTTGGCGTTTTTAATTGTTGAACAAATTCTTCAATCGAATGGCTGGCTAAAATCCGACTGGATTTGGCATTCCCTGCTAAGAATTGATCCACTTTACTGGGGGTGCGATTATAAACAACGACTTTATAGCCTTTTTCATCAATGTTTAAGGCTAAATTTTGTCCCATGACGGCTAAACCGATTAACCCAATATCTGCTTGACTCATGATAGTCATCCTAAAAATTTATCTTTAGCAATGACTATAGCAGAACAATATTAATTTTGGTTTGATCTGAATTAAAAATTCGACATGAAAAGCAAGTGTAAAATTAAGCAAGCAGTCTTAAAGAAGTATCCGCACGGCGTTTGACTTTTGCGTCTGGTTTCGTGTTTGCTTTCTCGACATTTACATGTCATCCGACAAATCAGACAAACGCTGTTGATCCGCAATTTCCAAAGCCTCACGAAACGCAGGACAACGATCACTGAGCTCATCTAAATCTTTACAATTAAGCTCATATAAAGAACAAGGCGTGACCGCCTTAACCGTTGCAGTACGTTTGGTTTTATGCAATAAAGCAATTTCACCAAAAAAATCCCCTGCCATTAATGTGGCTAATTCAACAGAATACCCCTTATCATTAGTTATTACTACTTTGACCATACCTCTGGCAATTAAATAAAGTGAATCTCCCATATCCCCTTGTTTAATAATTTCTTCACCTTTAGGAAAGGTATGACCTTTAAGTTTTGTGGCTAATAAGGCAAATTCCTCTGTTGGTGTTTCTTTAAAAAAAGGGACTTTGCGTAATAATTCTTCAGGCGATGTTTTTAAACCTACCTCAACATAACCTCGTTGTTGATAAAGCTGGTGATATAAATGATGCAAACGCTTTTCCGCCTCGCCTGCGGGGAATTGTCCCGTTGCCACCGCCTGCTCAATTACTTCAATTTCTTCCAGTAATAACAAGCGTTTTGCGACTCGCTCTTGCATGGCATTGACAAATTCAGGAAATTGCTCGGCGGTTTGATCTAACTGCATTTTCGCTTGAGTATGCCAAGTTTGCCATAAGCCCGTTATCGCATCAGATACTTGTTCTGAAATCGCATATTCTAATGCCATCGCATTCAAGTCATCTAAGACACTTCCCCCTGCTTGATACCGTCCCCATGCGATGTCATAATCTCTAACAGTACGAATAATCCTAAGTTTATTTACTAATGGTGTCAACCATGACACTCGACTTAACCATCGAATCAATACTCGTTGCAATTGTTTGTAACTAAAGCGTCCAAAACTATCTTCAGGCATATTCCCTTTAAACCGCACATGACTCATTTGCACACTGACAGAATGATCCAGCTCACGGAAGGTAGATTCCGTTAAATGCCCATCACTAAACAATTCATAATATTTGGATTTTTCTCTTGCCAAGCAACGTAACATTAATATTTGCAATTCTTGCTCAGGCAACAGATTCTGTGCAAGTTCTTGAATTTTTTGAGTAAAACTGGCAATGTCTTGTTGACATTGCCGTTGTAATTGTGAAGCAATTCTAGCCGAAAAAAAACCACCACGCTGTAGGGTTGGCGCATGCGCCAAGGTATTTTGTCGGGCACGTTTTAAACCTTCCATTCGAGCGAATTCATCGGCAACGGTGGGTTGATGTAATCCTAAGTATTTCACTAATTTTTCAATACTTAAGCCTTGCACCACTAGGGTAAATAATACGGAGCCCATCACCACGGTTGCGAATAATTCCGCTTGTTCAAATTCAGGCAAACTAAACACAATGGCTAAAGCAATCGCCCCACGCAACCCTCCCCAATACATGACCTTCTGATAGCCCATACCAATCGGATCGGAACCAGGCAATTTTCCAACCACAGGTAATAAACCAAATATCACAACGGCTCGTGATAATAACATCGCAAAAATAACCCAGATGAGAATCCCAATGCTCCCCCAGATCATCACCAAGTTAATTTGTAATCCAACCAACAAGAAAATTAAGGCATTGGCTAAAAATGCCATATATTCCCAAAAATGGGTCATGTAAGTCGCAATGAAAGGTGAAATTTTAATACGTCCCCAATTTCCCATAGTAACACCTGCGGCAACCGTTGCCATAACACCACTGACATGAAACCACTCTTCTGCGATCAAAAACGAACAATAGGCTAATACCGTAGTTAAGGTAATTTCAATAAACGAATCGCCTGTGATTTTACCCAATAACCAACCGACAATAATTGCTAATACCCAACCAACGACAATCCCCCCTAAAAACACGGCAAAAAAGTCAAGCACACCAAAGGCAATGGCTTCACTTGAAATCGTGCCTGCCATGACAATACCAACTAATAAACCGGCGAATACAATGGAAGTTGCATCATTAAATAAACTCTCACCTTCGACTAATACGGTCAAACGCTCAGGTGCCCCAAGTTGTTTAAATAAAGAAATCACTGCCACAGGATCAGTGGCACTTAAAATTGCACCTAAGAGTAATGCTACGGTAAAATCCAATGGTGTTACTGCCCAAACTATGCTACCAATAATAAACGTAGATAATAATAATCCTGGTACTGCCAGTGTTAACACTGGCCATAAATTTCTCTCTAATTGTTTGCTATCTAGGTTAAATGCTGATTCAAAAATCAATGTTGGTAAAAAAACATATAAAATTAGATCAGGTGTCAGTTGATAATTGGCAACATGGCTAAATAAAACAGGATTTGCCTCAATTAAGCGAGATAAGCCCATGCCGATTAGCACTAACATAATGGTCAACGGAAAATTAAAGCGTTCGGATACGGATCTGGCAAAAGCGGCAATCATCAACAATATTAAAATTCCCCAAACCAAATCAACAAGATGCGATGCCTGTTCCATAAATAATCTGCTTTAACTTTAATCGTTGTAGTTATTTTTTAGGATCGTTGGGCTTGTTGTCGATCATATTCCGTTGGGCAACGAAAGTGAAAACTTTTTTTAATACGAGTTAACAAGCCTTCTGAGGCAACTTCCACTAAGTTAAACACCCGTTCAAACCCTTGTTTCCCCCCATAATAGGGATCAGGAACTTCACGCTCCTTAACATCGGGGGCATAATCTAAAAAATATTCCACTTTCGCTTGATATTGTTCAGGACAGCGTTTTTTTAAATCTTGATAATTTTCGGTATCCATTGCCAAAATATAATCAAAATTTTCAAAATCCTCTGCCACCACTTTACGCGCCGCTAAATCACTCATATCAATGCCATGTCGCCTTGCGACGTCTTGCGCACGTTGATCCGGTGGTTCCCCTTGATAATAGGCATAAGTACCTGCCGAATCAATGAAAATCTCTGAACTTAATCCTGCCTGCTCGACTAAATGCCGAAATACCCCATGTGCCGTTGGTGAACGACAAATATTACCCATACAAACAAATAAAACGCTTATCTTTTCCATTGTACAACCTTAAAATACAAACTTATAAAAAAGTTTATCAGAGGATTAGGCATTTGTATATTGTGTCGTTCAGTTTTTTTCAGCTGTCGTTAAATAAAAAACGATTAACAACAGGCATCAATGGCAGGTAGTCAATTAAGCACAAAAGAATCTTAAGACTTTAATGCTTGTTCAACTGCCTTTGTAACCATTTTAGTTGTAATAAACGCTCGCCAAGATTTATTTGATAGCAGTTTACTCACTAACATTGGTTTTACAACAATCGCTCTACGCCATCCCGCTTGCCACCTAAATGCTTTATTTTTTCTAAAAATTGTAACCACTGGAATATCGAGAAATGATGCCAAATGACCATTGCCTGAGTCATTGGCAATAACACAAGATGATTCATAAATATAACTCGCAAGTTCCTCTATCGTCGCAAAAAAAGGCAATTTAAATTGCTTATTTAATTTATCTAACCATAATTCTCTTTCAGCAGGTGCGACAACAAAAACAGCTTGATAACCTTGGGATTTTAATTGCTCAGCAACCGCTAAAAATCCTTTTGCTGACCAATTTTTTTTTGGATAAGGCGATTGTGGACTGATAATAATACGTTCAGGATATTTTTTGTGAATGAGGTGTTTAGGAATTTTTAATTTGACGGTTTTATGGCATGTTTGACCCAAAACTTGTTGACACCAAGTAACCGCTTTATCAACCATCGTACCCGAAGAATCAATATCTTGCAGTGACATACTAAGATTATTTAAATTGAGTTCATCTAATGTTTCAGAATATTGCTTTGCTAAGGCAAATACCTCTTCTGGCTTAGAAGCAAACACAGTTTTTTTTACTTTCTCGGCACTTTGAGCAGAAATTAAGGTCGTTTTATTTAAAATTTTAATATTCTCAGGCAAACAAACCCAATCGACAAACTCGCAACGAGCATCACTAATAATAAAATCATAAGAATTATCAATAAATTCTTTCTCTAAAAGAGGGACAGTATTAACCGTGATATTAGGTAACCAAGCATCAATATGTGAAATTAAATTGCTATATAATACAACCTGATGTCCGACCCGACTAAAGTTTTCCGCAATGCTTGTATAAATTAAACCGTCGCCTAAGGATGGGAATGAAAAAATGGCAATTCTAAACACAACTTATTACGGTTTGACTATTAAAACAAACGACATTTAACGCATTAACATCGGCCCTAATGGATGACCACCCACTAAATGCATATGTAAATGAAATACTTCTTGACCACCATGACGATTACAATTCACAATTAAACGATAACCATCGTCAGCAATGCCTTGTTCTTTGGCAATTTTAGCCGCAATAATAAATAAATGCCCTAACACTGGTTCATCTTCCTCAGTCACATCATTAATGGTAGGAATGACTTTATTCGGTACAATTAAAATATGAGTGGGTGCTTGGGGACTAATATCTCTAAAAGCGGTGACTAATTCATCTTGATAAACTTGATCCGAAGGAATATCACCACGAATAATTTGACTAAATAAGGTATCTTCTGCCATGTTTTCCTCCATATTTTGGCAAATATTAAAACTTAACACTTAAACCTTAAAGCGAAACTTAAAAAAATTTCTATTGCTAAATTTACTACATATTTCATATCAATTGCAATTTGCAATTTTGTTCACTCAGTCACAAACATAACAAAACTAACCTATAATAATACATTATTTCTTTGACAAGACCACACAAAAGGTTGCTGGGATGAAAATAAAGATTTGGGGTGCTAGGGGTAGTATTGCGATTAGTAACGCCGATAGTATTAAAGCGGGAGGCAATACTACTTGTTATGAGGTCATGTCCTCTTGTTTGCCACCTGCTACTCATTTGATTTTAGATACGGGTACTGGTTTTGTTCCTGCAGGTTGGCATTATTTAAATGAAATATCTCAAGGGCTACATTTTGCATTATTGTTTACTCATTGGCATTGGGATCATATTTTAGGCTTAACCTTATCACCGCCTACTTTTATTGATAACATTCCTATGAGTCTTTATGGCCCTGTTGATAATGGCATTGGCCCCAAAGAAATGATCCAACATGTCTTTCGCCGTCCGTTTTTCCCCGTTGATTATCAACGAGTGTGTCATAAAATGAATTTTCATCCCCTGGAAAATTTTGATGTAACAATTATAGTGAGTCATCCTGAAGGTGGATTTCAACAACACCAATTTGATCATTACATGACTTTTACCCAAAAAAATCAGCCTATTCCTATTAACGGCAAAGAATATAATCTATCTGAGTGTTTAATCATCACCATGCAAGCAACGAATCATGGCAATGCTACTTGCATCAGCTATCGCTTCCATGAAATGCCGACTAATAAAGTATTTATATTTTGTACCGATCATGAAGATCAAGTCAGTGTACCGCTGGATTTTAAACGCCATCTTGCCAATGCCGATTTAGCCATTATGGATGCCCAATATGATTTACCTCGTTATACCCAAAAAACAGGGGGCTTTGGACATGGCACCCCAACAGGCATTATTAAACAAGGACTGATTGCCAATATTAAAAAAATTGGTCTTACTCATCATGATCCCGGAAGTACGGATATTTTCCTAGAAGACATTATTATGCAAGAAGCCAAACAAGCCATGACACAATTAAGAGAAAACGCGGAATTTACGGACTTATTTAAAGTTGATAAGACATTATTAACGAAACAAGACGATGTATTTTTATGTTATGATTATGCGGAAATTGAGGTTTAAACAAGCATCTGATCCTTTTTCATTAACAAAACTTAACAATTTCATGCTGACTTAAATAAAGTCATGACCTGTTCTTGTTCGGTTATATCGGCCAATACCACTCGCAACAACTGGGGTTTATTGGCTTGTAATTGTAATTTTATCTCCAAAAATAACTGCGATTCTATAGTAATCACGGTATTTGACAATATTTCTGGTGTCGTTTTTTGTTGTTCTAACCACTGTTTTACTTGCACAAGCGTTTTTGCCGTCGCTTGATAAAATTCTAAGACGGAATAATCCAAACTTTGAAAACGCTGAATTAAAAAGTCAGGACTTAAAAACGATAATAAACTGCCCCCTTTCGGCCCGGATGTTCTATCTAATAACACTCGATAAATCGCTACAAAAGCGTATTTTTGTTCAATAGGGGTTAATCTTGCCACTTCAAATAATAAAGACTGATATTGCTGTTCATCGGCACAAGTTTTTTGTTGTAGCGTTTTCGCTAATAAATTTAAAAAACCTTTTTGCACTACGGATAAGTTATGGGCAGAATTTGGCAATTCTGATTTTAGCTCCAAACGATCCTCATCAGCCGCATAATTATCCAACCAGTGTTTGGCAGATTTGATGCGTTGTTGCAAATGCATACGCTCTACCTCAGTCATTTCGCCACCCATACGTTGAATGACTTCTTGTTCAATATTAACATGTAACAATTGCATTAATGCCGTAATTAACTGAAAACTGACAGGACGATAATCCGAATGATGGGCCTCAACTTCCACCATATTCAAAATACCTTCGCCTTCTTGGGATAATTTCCCAGCTTGTTTAAGCTGTAGTAATTTATCATGCTCATTAAATAACTTAAGCATATATTCCGCATCAGTAGAAAAATTAACGGTTTTCTTTGGAGCGGTACGAATCATTAAAAAACGTAAAATTTCTGGGGGTAGAAAATCAGCCATTTCTCTCGCAGAAGTACCAATACCTTTAGAAGAACTCATTTTTGCCCCTTCCACTAAAAAAAATTCATAGGGGATATTAATCGGTGGTTGCAAACCAAAAAGCCTTTGCAAACAACGACTAGCAACATCTCTTGACCCACCTTTGGTGCAATGATCTTTCCCTGCCCCTTCAATGCTAATACCAAACTGCGACCACTTTGCCACCCATTCCAATTTCCACGGCAATTTACCATTGCCATCAAAGGGCGACACTTTGCCCTGATGCCCACAACCTGATGCCCAACTGACCAAAGCAGGTAAACATTGATAACTGACTTCTTTACCATCATAAGCAATGACCTGAGTTGTTCCAACTTTGCCACATTGTTCACAAACCACTTGAAAGGGATACCAGTTATCAGGGCGTTTAGAACGACTGACATCTAAATACACTTGTCTGACCTTATCTGCCTGACTTAAAATCTGATCAATGGCTTGATTAAATTCCCCTGAACGATAAATATCTCGCATTCGATAAGTCTTCGCTTTTACGCCGAGTTCGGTAAAAATTTGCAAAAACTCGCGAATGTAATGATCGGCTAAATCAGTCGCAGTTGAGCCTTCAGGGGCAGGAATTTGGCATAAAGGCATGCCCATATATTGTTTCATATCATTCGTTGCATCCGAAGGTAAGCCATCTAAAGGATCATAATCATCCACGCCATACAGATACGTTACTTGATTACCCTTTTGTTGCAAGGCTCGAAATACCGCATCATGAATTAATACCCCACGTAAAGAACCTACATGGACTCGACCTGACGGGGTTTTTGAATCGTTGATAATTTGGGGAGTGTCTAAATTGGCAATAATTTTGTCATACCACATGATCAATCTATCCTTGAATTAAAATTCCGCATTGAACAAAAACGTTACAAAGCTCACAGCTTACCGAATCTGATACACAATCGCAAATTTTGCTAATAATCGTTTGAAATCAGCCTTGCTTAAACTATCTGGGAATAAAATCAATGATTGTGATTGAAAATTTAAAATAATTAACTTTGCCGTTACAATACTATTGCATTGCAAATAATCCGTTATGAGTTGTTGCTGTTGATCAATTAATAACCAGCGATCATCTGCTGTCCAAATCATTCTAGCAATGGTTGACTGCCGATAGCGTTGTACCTGCCACCAAGCATGTGCCGTAAATCCTAAACACCATACCAACCACCAATCCATTGCTAACCATAAATAACCACTATAAATGACCAAGCCATGATAAAATATAATTACTATCATCAACCATTTTGAAGGCTGTAAGCATAAGTCTAAACGAGACATTGTTTGATTTTAGCAATCATTGCAATTAAATCCTTATCCTCAGGCAATTGCTCTTGAAAAAACCATGCTTGTAAAGTTTGATCGGGATATTCTAACAATGCCATAAACTGTTGTTGTTGTGTTGTAGATAATTGGGCATAATGTTGTCGCACAAAAGGTTGTAATAGCATATCCAATTCCAACATACCCCGCCGACATTGCCATAATAAACGTCGTTGTTCGAGCTGTAATGAAAAATCCTCAGATGGCATGTTCAAGCATTAATTGTTTAATTTTAGAAATCGCTTTGCTTGGATTAAGATTTTTCGGGCAGACATCCATGCAATTCATAATTGTATGACAGCGGAACACTTTATAAGGATGGTTTAATTCAGCCAAACGTTCTTCAGTTGCTTGATCCCGACTATCGGCTAAAAAGCGATAGGATTGCAATAAAGCCGCTGGCCCTAAAAACTTATCAGGATTCCACCAAAAAGAGGGACAGGCCGTTGAACAGCAAGCACATAAAATACATTCATACAAACCATCAAGTTTTTCTCGTTGTTTAGGACTTTGTTTATATTCAATTTCAGGATCGGGATCCTGACGAATTAAATAGGGTTTCGCAATGCGATATTGTTGATAAAACAAACGCATATCTACCACTAAATCCCGAATCACCTCTAAACCAGGTAAGGGTCGTAATTCAATCGGTTGGGTTAATTCCGAAATTGGCGTAATACAAGGCAAACCATTACGACCATTAATATTCATGGCATCCGAACCACAAACCCCTTCACCACAAGAGCGACGAAAGGTTAAACTTTCCTCTTTTTCTTTTAACAATAACAAGGCATCTAATAACATTAAATCCGATTTTGAATTAGCTAATTCAAAGCGCTGCATATAAGGACTTTGTGATTTGTCAGGATGATAACGATAAATTGAAAATTGAATGTTCACTAATACACCCTCTCTTTAGGTGGAAATGATTCCACAGTTAAAGGTTTCATATGGACTGGTTTATAATCAATACTATGGTCTTGTTTAAAATATAAACTATGTTTCAACCAATGCACATCATCTCGCTTAGTATAATCAATACGAGAATGCGCCCCACGACTTTCTTTTCTCGCTTCGGCACTGATTACTGTTGCTAAGGCAATAGCAACCATATTTTCCAATTCTAAGGCTTCAATTTTAGCCGTATTAAAACACTTGCTGGTATCTTGTAAACAAACATATTGCAAGCGTTGTTCAATGTCTTTGACTTTTTCAATGCCTTGTTTTAAAACCTCTTCATTACGAAACACGCCACAATGTTCTTCCATGACTTTTTTCAAGGTATTACGCAAATCTGCCACAGATTCTTTCGCATTCCCTTGATTATTGCTATCCCAACGCTCTAAGCGTTGCATCGCTTGATCCACACTCGCCATATCCAAGGCTTGGTGGTAATGATTTTCTTGCAAAAACGCTATCATATGATTGGCTGCGGAGCGTCCAAATACTAAAATATCCAGTAAAGAATTCCCCCCTAAACGATTTGCCCCATGCACTGACACACAAGCACATTCCCCCACCGCATATAATCCCGGAATCGACTCTTCAGGGCCTAATTGTTCAGGTACCATGACTTGACCAAAACGATTGGTAGGAATACCACCCATAGTATAATGGGCCGTAGGATACACAGGAATCGGGGTATCAATAGGATCAATATTTAAAAACGTTTGGCATAAGGCTCGAATCCCAGGCAAGCGTTTTTTAATCGTATCCGCCCCTAAATGATCCAGTTTTAATAAAACATGATCTTTATCCGACCCACAACCCCGACCTTCTCTGACTTCAATGGCAATTGCTCGACTGACGACATCACGACTAGCTAAATCTTTGGCATTAGGGGCATAATGTTGCATTAAACGCTCACCGTTACTGTTGAGCAAATAACCGCCTTCCCCTCTCGCCCCTTCGGTAATTAACATGCCTTTTCCAGCAATACCCGTAGGATGAAATTGAAAAAATTCCATATCTTGCAATGGAATCCCTGCCCGTAATGCCATGGCCATACCATCACCCGTATTAATTAAAGCATTAGTATTCGTACGAAAAATCTGCCCTGCCCCACCTGTGGCAATTAAAGTCGTTTTAGACTCAATTAATAATGCTTCCCCAGTTTCAATCTCTAAAACTAACGCACCCGCAACGAAACCGTGTTTATCCCGAATTAAATCAATGGCAAAAAATTCATCAAAAAAATGGGTTTTAGCTTGAATATTTTGTTGGTACAAAGAATGTAAAATCGCATGACCTGTTCTATCCGCAGCAGCACAAGTCCTAGAGGCTTGTCCGCCACCAAATTCCTGACTTTGCCCACCAAAGGCACGTTGATAAATCATGCCATTATCTAAACGAGAAAATGGCACCCCCATATGTTCTAATTCATAAACAATTTTACTGGCAGCCCGACACATATACTCAATAGCATCTTGATCCCCTAAATAATCACTGCCTTTTACGGTATCATACATATGCCAATGCCAATTATCGGCGGAAACATTCGCTAAAGCGGCATTCACGCCACCTTGAGCCGCCACCGTATGAGAGCGAGTCGGAAAAACTTTAGACACCACCGCCACTCTCGCCTCTGCCTGAGCCAACTGCCAAGCCGCCCGCAAACCACCACCACCCGCCCCAATAATTAAGGCATCAAATTTTCTGCGTGTTATTGCCACTCAATCATCCTTTGTATTAGAATTAAATTCATTGGTTTGCCATATGGTATCGTTTTCATATTTATATTTTAGTCTAGCATATCCAAACGAATTCGATCAGACTGAATTTTGATAAGATTTTATGTTGCTTTGGATTGTAATGTTTCTAGTGCTACCTTATAGTTACCACTTCCATAGAAGAATATAGAAGTGGTCTTAAGTGGACTGATTGACTGTCGGTTGCAAGCAACCTATCTCTCGAAGTGATAAATCACTCAGTTCTAGTCCACCCGATACACTACGGGCATCGGGAAAACGTTTGAAGAATCGTTTCATCAAAATCGTTTTCACTT
>JALWTS010000041.1 GCA_027077805.1 Gammaproteobacteria bacterium | reverse complement strand
AACCAAACGTCGTGGAACCTAAGCTGACTATGCCAAAAGTCGCACCAAAAGTGATGGAACCTAAGCTGACTACCATGCCAAAAGTGAAACCAAATGTTGTAGAGCCTAAGCTGACTATGCCAAAAGTAGAACCGAAAGCAATGGAACCTAAGATTACTATGCCAAAGGTTAAAGAACCTGAGATTACGGCGGATGAAATTAAACAAGCTCAACAAGAGATCAATGAATTGGATTCAATTGATACGAGTGATTTGGATGCTTTTGAAAAAGAATTAGAAGAAGATACGGATGAAAAAGCAGAAAAGAAACGTAGATTATTAAATGAGTTAAATGAGTTTTTTGATGAATAATCTTTAAAACAAAGCAAGGGGCTTATATTGATTTAAGCCCCTGTTTTGTTTTTATTACGCTTGACCAGTAATGATTTTATATTTAGTCATTAACTGTTCTTCGGTTTCTTCACAATCGGGGTTGAGAATAATGCAGTCAACAGGACATACTTCAACACATTGTGATTCTTCATAATGTCCTACACATTCTGTACACAAATTGGACGCAATCTCATAAATTTCGTCACCTTGGTAGATTGCCTCATTAGGGCATTCAGGTTCACAGACATCACAATTAATACATTCATCCGTAATTAGTAGTGCCATCGTTATGTTATCCTCATCATTTGTTATTCATAAGTTCTGTTAATTTTAGCTGAATATAAGGATGAACAAAACCTGAAACATCACCCCCTAATAAGGAAACTTCCCTGACTAGACTGGAGGACAAATAGGCATATTGTTCGGCAGGACGTAAAAAAATCGTTTCAATATTCGGGGCTAAACGTCGGTTCATGCCGGCTAATTGAAACTCATATTCAAAATCAGAGACGACCCGTAAACCACGCACTAAGATATTTGCTTGTTTTTTTTGGGCAAAATTGACCAGTAATGAATTAAAACTACAAATTTCAACATTAGGCAAGTCTTGCAAGGATTTTTGGATCATATCCAGTCGTTGTTCTAAAGTAAATATGGGTTTTTTAGAAGGATTGCTGGCAACGGCAACAATCACTCGGTCAAAAATTTTACTGGCCCTTGTTACAATATCACTATGACCATTGGTAATGGGATCAAACGTGCCAGGATAAATTGCTTTGCTTGTCATCATGGTTCAAAAAAAAGCCATCTATTGTCAGATAGCTTTTTTAGTGTTTAAGGTAAAATAATATTGATTGATTAGTAATTATTATTTTCTTCAAAACGACCAATTGGACGTACAAATGTGTAAGTTGCGGGTTCTACGACTAAAAATTCCCCAGCTTCTTCTGCATTTTCACCTAAAATTGAGAAAGGTAAGGTGACTGTCCATGCAACAGCACCTGCGGCAGTAGTAAGGAAAGTTAATGGTCTGACAATGACAGCATCTACTAGAACGTGTCCAAAACTGACATCTTCTTCTGTGTAACCGATTGCCATACTAGTGCTAGTTGTTGCCATTAATGCCATTGCTAAGATAGTCTGTAGTAGAGCGGTTTTTATTTTCATTGTTATATCTCCGTTGGATGTAAAATTATTTCCCATCATTGCTTGATGTTCTAAAAATTGAAGCTGAAAACGAGTCACTTGTCAACATTGATTTATTATCAGCAAGCAATTTAAAACTATAAATAGAACATTTGTTGATATTAGTGAATTATAAGTTTTTACGCAATGTGGATAATACTATTTTAGTCTCTGGTTTAATATTTCGCCATAAATAAAAAGATTCTGCGGCTTGTTCCACTAGCATTCCTAAACCATCAAGCGTTTGTTTGGCATGATTTATTTGTCCCCATTGCATAAAAGCAGTCGCTTGTTTGCTGTAAAACATATCATAACACCAGCTATTGCTATCAATAAGTTGGCTAGGAAAGTCTATGGTATTGCTTTGTAAACTCAGTGATGTGGCATTAATGATTAGATCAAATGGCTGATCAATTGTTGTAAGCTGGTCTAAACCACAAGCAGTAATATTACCTTTATCGGCAAATTTTTTGGCTAAGGCTTGTGCTTTTGATTGCGTGCGATTGGCAATGACTAGTTGGCTAGGTTGTTGTTGCAATAATGGTAATAATACGCCTTTACTAGCACCACCCGCACCTATGAGCAAAATTCGGGACTGGTTTAGATTTAATCCGTAATTGCCCGTTAAATCATTCACCAAACCAACACCATCGGTATTATCACCAAGCAATTGAGCATTGGGCATGACTTTAATCGTATTAACCGCTTGGGCATAAGTTGCCCGTTCAGTTTTGTCATCAACCAATTGATAGGCTTGTTCTTTAAATGGAATGGTAATATTTAAGCCTTTACCCCCTTGTTGAACGAATTTTTTGACTATGCTTGCAAACTTATCTCGCTCACTAAACATTGCTTGATACGTTAGCGATTGTTGAGTTTGCTGGGCAAATAAATGATGAATTTTGGGTGATTTACTATGGGCAATAGGATTACCAATCACCGCATATTGATCTTTTGACATAGGGCTTTTGACTCAGTTTAATGTTTTTGACGACAGAAATATTATTTTAAAGATATTAAATTCAACTGAGATTTATATCATAAAAACTATTATAATGTCATCAATCTTACCTTTTAAAGATACTTACACTATAATGGATCACAATAAAATCACAAGGATTTTTTTTATGGATATGGATTTGGACAGTGGTCCTAAAACGGTACGCTATACTGACGATGATATTCGAGAATTAAAACTGCACAAACGAGTATTGCAAAGTTATATCAATGGTCGAATTACCATTGATCCCCAAATTTGTAATGGTCAGCCAACGATTCGAGGTTTGCGGATTTGTGTGCAAAATATTTTGGATTTTTTACAGTCTGGCACAAGTAAGGAAAGTATATTACTCCGATTTCCAACGCTAGTTGCTGAAGATATTGACGCTTGTTTGGTATTTGCGAAAAAAATCAGTGGTCATCAAGCTACAACTAAAGCAATCCAATAATCTAATGAGGCAAGAAGGCAGTGATGGAATATTTAATTGATTTAAATTTACCCACTAATTTTTTTCTACATCAACGAGAAGAATATGAGCATGTTTATGATCTTAATGTGCATTGGACGGATGTGCAATTATGGAAATATGCGAAAGAACATGCTATGACGATTATCACTCGACAGGTGAATTACTCCTATCAAGTTTTTTTAGATGATAGGGCGCCGCATGTGATTGTGGTTGGATTTCAGGGTTTGAGTTTAGAAGAATGCAATAGCAAATTTTCCCGAAATTGGCAAGAAATTAGAACCTTAAGCGAATCCTATAAACTTGTTCAAGTTTTTAATGATAAAATTCAAGCGATTGCTAAGGTTGATGGTTATAATTCATTCAAACTTTAAAACTACTGTTATCTATCTAACTAATTGTTTAAAATAAGTTCTTTTTTGTCGTAGTTAGTGCAACAATTGAATCAACGGTTTTTATTTTATTATTTCAGTTTTGCTATATTAATTCTCAGTTGCTATAGTCCTCTGAGCTTAGCTGACTCAGAAACTCAGGTAAAAGCCATTTTTTTGGAACGTTTTACTCGCTTTACTCAATGGCCTAGCGATAGTAATGTCCATGATCCTGATAAGCCCTTTGTGTTAGGAGTCTTAGACAAAGGTGATTTTGTCAAAATTTTACGAGAAGTTTATCATCAACAAAAAATCAAAGGCAAACCCGTTGAAATTAAAGTCATACACTATTTGGACAGTGTGCTGAGCTGTCATTTATTATTCATTGGTCGTAGTTATAAAAAAGAGCTGTCTTGGATTTTAGCTAAAACTAGAAATCGTCCAATTTTAACTGTGTCAGATACCACAGGTTTTGCGAATAAAGGTGTGTTGATTAATCTCTATTTAGTCAATAGAAAAATTCGTTTTGAAATTAATCAATCAGCTCTGCAACGTTCTGGTTTAAAAATGAGTTACAATCTCCTTAGTCTTGCTAAAATTATTCATCCTTTCCATAAACCTTAAAAAATTGACTATACTTCATTCATAATCATGAAGCGGAGAGGGAGCATGGTATACATTTTATCCCTACTAAAACAAATGAGCGTTCAATCTAACAGTTTATTTATGTGTGAAAACAATTGCTTTAAATTAATCATGCCATTTTTATTGTGGCTATGGCTGACACCGGTTGCTTATGCGGTTGATGATTATTTTGATATGAATCTGCAAGATTTAATGCAAGTAGAAGTTGAGATTACCTCAGGAATCCGACAAAGACTAGGACAAGCCCCTGCGGTGGCAACCGTTATTACCTCAGAAGATATTCGGGCCATTGGTGCTAGGGATTTGAATGAGGTGTTGGAGACGGTGCCTGGCTTGCATGTTGTGATTGACCATCAATTTGGTAATCCGAAATATGCGATTCGTGGTATGGTGAGTACGTTTAATCCTGAAGTATTAGTATTGATTAATGGCATTTCTATTAAAAGTATTTTTGTGGGAAATCGCGGGCTAATTTGGGGAGGTATGCCCGTAGAAGCGATTGAACGGATTGAGGTAATTCGAGGACCTGGTTCCGCGATTTATGGGTCGGATGCGTTTTCGGGAGTGATTAATATTATTACAAAATCTGCCATAGATATTAATCACTTAGAATCAGGGATTCGTTATGGTAGTTTTGATACGAAAGAAGCTTGGGTGTTAGCAGGCGATTCAGTGAAAGGTTTAGATATGGCATTTATTGCGGAATATCGAGAAACGGATGGTCATCAAGAGAACATTGATAGCGATTTGCAAACTTTAATTGATAATGCTTTAGTCCCTTTAGGCGTCGCACCTGTTTCATTAGCACCAGATTCTGTTAATCTATCAGGACGTAATTGGGATTTTCGCTTAGATTTGGCCTATCAAAATTGGCAATTTCGAGCAGGTTATCAAAAACGCCGTAATATTGGCAGTGGGGCAGGGGTTGCTCAAGCTTTAGATCCGCATAGCCGTTATGCGAGCAATCGCTGGAATTATGATTTAACTTATCACAATCCTGAAGTAACTGAAAATTGGGATATCTTAATGCAACTTAGTTATCTTTCCATGAATCAAGAAGTGGATAAAGATTTAGTATTATTTCCCCCTGGGGCATTTGCTGGGGCATTTCCTGAGGGCGTTATTGGTAATCCTGAAGTATTTGAGCAACATTATCGGTTTAAAACCGTAGGTTTATATTCTGGTTTTGATAAACATTTGTTACGATTTGAATTGGGCTATACTTTGTCAGAACTGTATAAAGTTAAAGAAAGTAAAAACTTTTTTATTACAGACGCAGGTGCATTTGTTCCACTTGGAGCAACAATAGATTTTTCAGATACAGCCTTAGTATTTTTAACCGAAGGTGATAGGATTAACCGTTATATTTCATTGCAAGACCAATGGTCATTTATAGAAAACTGGGAATTAACGACAGGAATTCGTTATGATAACTATTCTGATTTTGGTGAAACGATTAATCCTAGAATGGCATTGGTTTGGAACACGACTAATAAATTGACGACTAAACTTTTATATGGTGAGGCTTTTAGAGCACCCTCGTTTAATGAAACTCGGGCAATTAATAATCCAGTGGCATTAGGTAATCCAAATTTAGATCCAGAAACCATACGAATGTTAGAATTAGCATTTTATTATCAGGCTCAAGATAATTTACAATTAGGATTTAATACGTTTTATTATATTTGGGAGGATATTATCCAATTTGTCGCAGATTCAGCACGAGCAACCACACGAACGGCACAAAATGCTGGCAAGCAAATTGGGTATGGGTTTGAGTTAGAAGCTTTATGGCAAATTCAAGATAATCTTAGATTACAAGGCAATTATGCCTATCAAAAATCAAAAGATGATGAAACGAATAAACCTGCGGGAAATACACCCAATCATCAAATTTATTTGCGGTTAGATTGGAAATTTTTACCTCAATGGCAGTTAAACACCCAGATGAATTGGGTGGGTTCAAGAGAACGCAGACCCAGTGATAATCGGGATAAATTAGACGAATATACGAAAATAGATATCACCCTAAGACGGACTAAAATAGCGAAATATTGGGGACTGGCACTTGCAGTCCGAAATCTATTAGACGAGGATATTCGAGAGCCAAGTCCAGTAGGCAATCCGAGTGCGGGCATTCCTAATGATATTCCATTAGCAGGGCGAAGTATTTTTGGTGAACTACGGTTTAGTTATTGAGCCGTGAATCTAAGTGGTATATTTTAACATCTTGGTTTAATATGGGGATATTGTTATGGCTGATAATGTTGGGGCTACTATGCCCAAGCGTACTTGGGCAGAAGTGTTATTAGAATATTTAGCCCAAATTGAGGTGGAATATATTTTTGGTATTCCGGGGGGAGCGATTGAGCCTTTGTATAATGCGTTGGCTCGTTGTCAACAGCGTACAGATTGTGCCGTGCCTAAAGCAATTGTGGCTAGGCATGAGGCAGGGGCGGCTTATATGGCAGAAGGTTATGCGAGAGAATCAGGCAAATTAGGCGTTTGCTGTACAACCACAGGCCCTGGTGCGACCAATTTAATGACAGGGATTGCCTCTGCTTATGTCGAAAAAGTTCCTATTCTAGCCATTACCGCTCAAACCGCATTGCCTAATTTTGGTAAATTGGGCTTACAAGAATCATCGAGTGATGTGATTGATACGGTGGCAATGTTTTCGCATTGTACCCGTTATAGTTCCTTAATTTCACATCCTGAACAATTTGAAGGTAAAGTGATTACTGCTTTGATGACGGCTTTTCGGCGTCCAAGAGGCCCCGTGCATTTAAGTATTCCAATGGATTTATTTAATCAATCCATTGGTGAACGGCGAGCAGCATTTCAGGTAGAACCTTTGTTACAAGAACCTGTTACGGTTGATCAGGATAGTTTAGACAGATTTTGCCACAAATTAATGAATGCGAAAAAATTAGTATTTTTTTTAGGACATGGTTGTCAAGAAGCCATTGATTTGATTATTGAATTTGCCGAATTATTTCAAGCAAAAATTATTTCTTCGCCTCAAGGCAAAAGTTGGATTAGCTCATATCATCCTTTATATTGTGGGGTATTTGGTTTTGCAGGGCATCAAAGTGCCATTGATGCTTTACAAGAGCCAGACTTAGATCATATTATTGCAGTGGGAACGAGTTTAAGTGAGTTATCCACTGCTTCTTGGAATGAATTATTATTAAACCAAAAAATGATTCATATTGAATCCGCAATGGAAAATTTTATTCGTTCGCCTATGGCAGGTTTGCATGTATTTGGTAATTTAAATCGAATTTTTTCCACATTAGTCGGACGTGCTAAACAAGCGATAGCGGAAGGTCGCTTTTGTCCATTATTATCAACTGATAAGGATTTGACTGTCGCTTTAAAGCAAGTGGACTCCATTAATACTTGTATTCCCCAACAAATGATTTTAGACAAACCTGAAACCTATCAACAACTAAAAACCCCGATCAAACCCCAACGTTTATTTTGCCAACTTTCTTATTATTGTGCCGAAAATGTAAGATTTGTCTTAGAGGCAGGTAATACTTGGGCATGGGCAACCCATTATCTGCATATGAAAAAAGGAGGGCAATATTATATTGGTATGGGATTAGGGGCAATGGCTTGGGCAATTGGTGCGAGTATTGGTATTGCTGCTGCAGTAAAAAAATCCACACCTGTCGTATGTATTACAGGTGATGGTAGTTATTTGATGAGTGGCCAAGAAATTACCGTTGCCATTGAAAAACAACTCACTGTAATTTTTATTATTTTAAATGATCAAGCCTTAGGTATGGTAAAACATGGACAACGTTTGGGAACAGGTGAAGCCATTGGCTTTGATTTACCACCTGTTGATTTTGCGGCAATGGCACGATCAGTAGGTGCTCAAGGATATTCTATTCGCACGTCTGAAGATTTAGTTACATTGGATTTCAAAGCGTTTTGTCAACACCAAGGGCCAACTTTATTAGATGTACATATTGATCCTGAAGAAGTGCCACCCATGGGCGTAAGAATAAAAACTTTAACCCGAGATCAACAGTAAACAATCATTATAATGAAACTAGAAACCATTAAAACTAAAATCTGGCAAGAACACGCCCAAACCAAGCATCCATTTATGGCAGATAGCTGTTATTGTAGTGGCTACAATGTATATCAAGATATTTTGCCCAATGCCAGTTGGATTGAGTATTTATTTTTGTTGTTTCAATTAGAACTGCCAACTGCCAAGCAAGCTAGGTTATTAGAAAAATTAGCCATCGCTTTAGCCAATGCTGGGCCAAGAGATTATAGCGTAAGAGCCGCTATGAATGGCGGCGTTGGTGGGTCTAGTAGTGCGGCTTGTTTAATGGCTGCCTTAGGCGTTGGGGCAGGTTCGGTTGCTGGAGCTAGAGAAGTATTATTAGCCATGCAGGCTTGGCAACACTGTGGTTTATCGTTGGCGTTATGGCAACAATATTTATCACAGCCCAAATCAGCCACTCAAGCCGATGTTTGGCCAGAAGCAGAACATCCTATGGGCTTTGATCCTTATGCCAATACTTGTGCCCAACCCGTACAACAAACGTTGGCTGTTTTAGTGGATTGTCAGGTAGGTGAATATTTACTTTGCTTGCAACAACAACAAGGGCAATTAGAACAATGGGCACAATGTCCCTTAGCGATGAGTGGTGTGGCAGCGGCTGCTTTAAGTGATTTAGGCTTTAATCCTGAACAGGGCGAAATGTTGTATTTGCTACTACGTTTACCTGGGGCCGCAGTTCATGCCCTAGAACAACGGCAATTAGGTTGGGCACAGTATCCCTTTTTTGCAGGTAAAATTGATGTAGTGAATGATCCCAAACGAAATCAGGATGAAATCAATGACTAAAGTTGAACAATTATCCCAAGCTCAACAACAATGGCGAACCGATATTGGGGCATGGTTTGCTGGCGAACGAGTGGTGTTTCGGGGTAAAGATTTATTAACCGAATTACATCATTTATCGTGGATGGGATTATTGTTATATGGTATTACAGGCAAAATTCCTACCGAAAAACAACAAAGGTTATTTGAACGCTTATGGGTATTATCTACCAGTTATCCTGAATTGCGTTTATGGAATAATCGAGTAGTAGCCTTAGCAGGTACGGTCAGAAGTACCGCTGCCTTAGGGATTAGTGCCGGTGTGGCAGTATCACAAGCTGAAATTTATGGTGGTTGTCCTATGACCAAAGCCATTGATTTTTTGTATCGTATTAAACCTGACTATGATCAAGGCAAAGATTTAACCGAACTCGTTAATTTAGAAATTCAACAGCATAAAATTATTGCAGGCTATGGTCGTCCTCTGATTCGTACTGATGAACGTATTCAAGCTGTGATGCAATTCGCTCAAGAATTAGCCTTAGATCAAGGCGAATATGTCAAATTAGCCTTTGCCATTGAGCAAGTTTTATTCAAACTTAAACATCACAAAATTTATATGAATGTGGCAGGTTTATTGGCTGCTTTAGCGGCGGATCAAGGCATGAGTGTACAAGATTATAATTTATACATCACTCTTTGCTTTGCTGCGGGTATGTTTCCTTGTTTTAAAGATACGGTTTCACAGCCTGAAGCGACATTTTTTCCCTTTAGTTGTGAGCAGATTGAATATACAGGGAAAGCGAAACGACAATGGTCGCAATAACTTATTGCAACCACTGTGCCACCGCTTTGGCATAATAAGTTAAAACGGCATCTGCTCCTGCCCGTTTAAATCCTAATAATGATTCCATAACAACGGCTTGTTCTGTCAACCAACCTTGTTGACTAGCAGCTTTGAGCATGGCATATTCGCCACTGACTTGATAAACTAGGGTTGGTTTGCCAAATTGTTGTTTGGCACGGTAGACAATATCTAAATAAGGCATACCCGGTTTGACCATAATCATATCCGCACCTTCCGTAATATCTAAACCAATTTCATGCAAGGCTTCATTACTATTACTAGGGTTCATTTGATAACTATATTTATTGCCTGAACCTAATTGTCCTGCGGAACCAACGGCATCACGAAAAGGGCCATAAAAGCTAGAGGCATATTTGGCAGAGTAGGCTAAAATTTGGGTATGAATAAAACCTTGTTGTTCTAATGCTTGTCGAATTTGTCCAATGCGTCCATCCATCATATCGGAAGGAGCGACCACATCCGCACCTGCTTCGGCATGAGCTAAGGCTTGTTTTACTAATACCGCAATGGTTTCATCATTTAGCACATAACCCGACTCATCAATCAAACCATCTTGCCCATGACTGGTAAAGGGGTCTAAAGCAATATCGGTAATAATGCCTAATTCGGGTACCGCTTGTTTAACAATTTTTACCGCTCTAGGAATGAGACCATAAGGATTATAGGCTTCTTTAGCATCCGATGATTTTGCTTCTACAGGAGTAACTGGAAATAAAGCAATGGCAGGCACAGCTAATTTTGCCAACTGTTCTGCTTCTAATACTAACTGATCAATTGTAACACGTTCTATATCAGGCATTGATGGGATTTTTTCTCGGCGAGCGTTCCCTTCAATCACAAACATAGGATAAATTAAGTCGTTGACCGTGATTTGATGTTCTTGAACTAAACGTCTGGAAAAATTATGTTTGCGTAAACGACGCATGCGGGTATTGGGATATTGACCTGTGATTAACATTTAGGTACCTTTAGATGCAAGAAAATGTTTAAGAATAGAAAAATAATGTCATGGATATTTCATATAGTATCAATTCTCTCAATCAAAAACAAAGAGAAGCGGTTACCGCACCGATGAAACTTTGAACGGGCAGAAGTCAAAGATACCTTGGCGTATTTACAATTATTATCGAATCCTGATAATAATACTGCTTTTGAACGAGTGATTAATCATCCGCCTAGAGGGATTGGCAAAACGACTTTGGCTAAAATGCAACAATATGCCAATGAACATAAGTGTTCATTATGGCAAGCAGGAATGACATTAGGTGGAACTAAAGTTTTGACCAAACGGGCTGTCAATGCTATTGCAAATTTTTGCCAGTTAATTACTGATATGCAACAAAAAGTCATGGGTTTAAGTTTAGAAGCCCAAGTGGATACGGTGATTTAAGACAGCGGTTTATTAGAACATTTTGCCAGTTTAAAAGATTCTGTAACCCAAAATCGGGTGGCGAATTTACAAGAATTAGTCAATGCAACGACACAATTTGAATTTCCAGAGGATAAAGACATTGCGACGAGTGAACGAGATTATTTTTTAGCCCATGTGGTTGTAGATACCAGCGAAACAACCGTAGGTGTGAACGATCCTTTAGTGAAAGTACAGTTGATGACCATTCATGCTGCCAAAGGTTTGGAATTTTCAGTCGTATTTATGGTGGGAATGGCGGAAGGACTGTTTCCACATTATGCCTGTAGCCAAGAAGCAAAGCAATTAGAAGAAGAACGGCGTTTATGTTATGTGGGTATGACTAGGGCCATGCAACAATTGTATTTAACTTGTGCAAAATATCGTATGACTTATGGTAGCATTTATCAAACACAAAAAGCCTCACGATTTTTAAGAGAAATTCCCAAAAAATATAAAAAATCAATTAAATAATGATTATTGGATCGATTTAATTTGATACAAGACAATTTCACCAAATAAATTTGGCATAAATGTAATGGTTTTACGATGCGCAAAATCCACTACGGTACGATCGAGAATTTGAATATTTTTACTTTGGCATAAGATTTCAAAATCCTTGAAGGTACATAAATGAATATTGGGAGTATTATACCATTGATAAGGTAAGGCTTTAGATATGGGCATTTTGCCTTGAAAAAATAACTGAAAGCGATTAGGCCAATAACCAAAATTAGGGAAGGTAACAATGCCCGTTTTGCCAATTCTAACGATTTCTTCCAATAAATCCGCAGGATGGTAAGTCGCTTGTAAAGTTTGCGACATAATCACATAATCAAAGGATTGATCCAGAAATTGCCCTAAACTTAGTTGTAGATTATCTAAATCCATATGGATGACATTGATTCCAGTGTCAATAGATTCAACAACTTTATCTGGATTAATTTCTAAGCCATAGCCTGTAACCCGTTTTTGTTGTTGTAATTTTGCGAGCAATTGCCCATCACCACAGCCTAAATCCAAGACTCGTGATTGTGGTGGTATCCATTGGATAATTTTCTCAAAATCAATGCGTAAGCCGTTGTTAACCATTAGTCACCTATTTGTTGGGCAATGCGTTGCATATAATGGGTAAATGCCTTGATATACTGTGGCAGGGGCATTAAAAAAGCGTCATGACCTTGGGTGGCTTCTACTGCTAGATAACTGACATTTTGATTATTGGCAATTAGGGCTTGCAGAATTTCTTGGGAACGCTCAGGTGAAAAACGCCAATCACTAGTAAACGAGATTAATAAAAAATCCGCACTCGCTTTAGCTAAGGCCGTGGCTAAGTTGTCTTGATAATCACTGGCAGGATCAAAATAATCTAAGGCTTTAGTCATTAATAAATAACTATTAGCATCAAATCTATCAACAAAGGATTGTCCTTGATAGCGTAAATAACTTTCTACTTGAAATTCTACTTCATAGCTATAATTGATTTTGCCTTGACGTAACTCACGACCAAATTTAGAACGCATACTATCATCGGATAAATAGGTAATATGACCTAGCATTCTCGCTAGCATTAAGCCTCGTTTGGGTACCACACCATGTTGGTAATAATGGCCTTCGTAAAAATCAGGATCGGATAAAATCGCTTGTCTAGCCACCTCATTAAAGGCAATATTTTGTGCGGATAATTTAGGGGCTGCTGCAATAATCACCGCATGTTTTAAGTAATCAGGGTAATCAATCGCCCACTGCAATACTTGCATGCCACCTAAACTCCCCCCAATAATCGCTGCCCATTGCTGAATACCTAAGGCATGACTCAGTCGCACCTGGCTATTCACCCAGTCTTTAACGGTAACAATAGGAAAATCAGGGCCATAAAATTTACCCGTACTAGGGTTAATTGAAGCAGGGCCAGTTGATCCTTTACAGTGTCCTAAGGTATTGCTACAAACCACAAAAAATTTATTGGTATCAATGGGTTTATTTGGTCCAATACAATTTTCCCACCAACCCGGTTTTTTATCTTTCATACTATGATAACCCGCCGCATGATGATCACCTGACAAGGCATGGCAAATTAATACGGCATTCGTTGCAGTCGCATTTAAAGTCCCATAGGTTTCATAGGCAATATCATATTCAGGCAGTTCTCGACCGCATACTAGGGTGAGTGCTTGGCTAAAATGTTGAATTTTATCTTCAACAATACCCACGGAATTTTTAGGTATTTCTTTAGGCATAGTTAGATAAGATGTCTCGTTACTTCAGATGTTAAAAATAAGGGAATAATCAACATTTTGAGTAATTGTAGCCCAATAATAGCAACAAATGGACTAAAATCCAGCCCAGAGACAGGAGGTAATCGTTCTCGAATCGGTTTTAAGATTGGATTGGTTAAACTATATAAAATGTCAGTGACAGGATTATAACTATGTGGATTAACCCAACTAATGACTGCTTGTATCACAATTGCAAATAAAAAGACATTAATCGTCAATTGAATTAATGCTGCCATTGCTCCCATAATTAAATCTAATAATCCTATGCGTACATCTAATACTGCAACCACAAGCGTCAGTTCAATAAGTTGTAACATAAAAATTAATACAATTGAGGCAATATCTAAGCCTCCCCAACCTGGAATAAGTTTGCGTAAAGGATTTAAAACAGGTGAAGTCACTTTAAGAATAAATTGGGAAATTGGATGGTAAAAATCCGCTCTAAGCCATTGCAGTAAAAATCTTAACATAACAAATAAAATATAAGTGCCAAACAGTACTTGGATTAGGAAAACGATTGGATTCGTAAAATAAGTGCTTCCCATTGTGATTGCCTATGACTTTTTAAAATAAGGGTTTAAGAATGTTGTTTGGATAATTCTTCTGCTCGTTGATAAGCTGCCGTCAGTGCGGACTCTAGTATTGTGTCTAATTGCTGCTGTTGCATCACTTCTATAGCTTTTGCCGTGGTGCCTTGCGGTGATGTCACTTGTTGGCGTAATATTGCGGGCGGATCATTGCTTTCTAATGCAAGTTTTGCGGCACCTAAAGCGGTTTCTAGGGTAAGCAAGCGAGCAGAATTTGGGTCTAAGCCTAGTTTAATTCCAATATTTTCCAAAATTTCCATAATATAAAAAAAGTAAGCAGGGCCGCTGCCAGATAATGCCGTAACGGCATTGAGTTGCTGTTCTTGTTCAAACCATAAGGTTAAACCGACAGCACGCATAATCGATTCCGCTAATTGTTTTTGCTCTGCATTGACTTGAGCATTAGCAAATAAGCCTGTTGCACCTGTTTGCACTAGGGCAGGTGTATTTGGCATAGTGCGTACAATGGCAATATTTTCACCTAGCCATTCTTCCATTTGTTCGGTTAAAATACCTGCCACAACGGATAAGACTAAAGGTTGGTATTTTTGAATTAAAACACTGCTTTGTTTAGCAACTTCAGGCAGAATTTGGGGTTTTACCGCAAAGATAAGTACATTGGCTTCGGTAATAATTTCACGACAATCCGCATAAGTTTGTACCCCGAATTTTTGATGCAAATAATCTTGTTGTTGTGGGTCAGGTTCTGCGATTAGCAGTTGCTTGGCTTGGTATTGATTCGCTAATAAACCGCCAATTAAACTGCTTGCCATATTACCACCGCCAATAAAGGCAATGCAATTTTTAGCTTGTTCTAAATGTTTGATTGTCATGGTTACTGTTACCGTTATTTTGTTAGTTTGAATGAAAAATTAGCAATATTCTACTGTCTTTTACCAAAGATTGCACTGCCAATTCGTAATAGTGTTGCACCTTTAGAAATCGCTGCTTCTAAGTCATTCGACATCCCCATTGATAATTCATTCATAAAATCATATTGTTGCTGTAATTGATTGAGTTGATGAAATTGTTGTTGTTGTTGACTAAACTCATTACAAGGACTGGCAATACCCATTAGTCCTTGTAATTTTAATTGGGGTAATGTTTGAATGCGCTTGACAAGCTGGGGTAAATCTTGAGGGAAAATACCCGATTTTTGTGCTTCTTGGCTAATATTAACTTGAATACAAATATTTAATGGTGTTTGCTTTGCTAGGCGTTGTTGACTTAAACGTCGGGCAATTTTTAGTCTAGCAACACTATGCACCCAATTAAAATATTGGGCAATGGCTTGGGTTTTGTTTGACTGGATTGGACCAATAAAATGCCAAGTTAGGGGCAAATGGGCTAAAGTTTGAATTTTAGGAATGGCTTCTTGAACATAACTTTCTGCAAAATGCGTTTGTCCTGCTTGGTAGGCCGTTTCAATGTCATTCGCACTACGAGTTTTACTGACCGCAATGAGTTGGATTTTTGTGGCGGTATTTGGGTATTGTTGTTGTGCTTGTTTGATTCTTTGTTGAATAATGGCTAAATTTTCAGCAATGGTCATGATTTTTAGTGATTTAAACCTAAGTTACGATTTAAATATAATGGGGTTTGTCTATAATTAAACAAAGGCTTTTTTATTTTATAAGGTTAGATTGATGGATATTTCAGAATTGCTAGCATTTGGGGTGAAAAATAATTCCTCAGATTTACATTTATCAGCGGGTTTACCACCTATGATTCGGGTAGATGGTGATGTGCGTCGTATTAACATGCCACCATTAGATCATAAAGCTGTACATAGTTTGGTGTATGATATTATGAATGATAAACAACGGCGGGATTATGAGGAGTATTTAGAATGTGACTTTTCATTTGAAATTCCGGGGCTTGCTCGTTTTCGGGTGAATGCTTTTAACCAAGATCGTGGTGCAGGTGCCGTGTTTCGTACCATTCCATCTAAAATTTTGAGTTTGGAAGATTTAGGTTGTCCTGATGTATTCAAAACGATTGCCGATAATCCTAGAGGAATTATCTTAGTAACAGGGCCAACAGGTTCTGGTAAGTCAACGACTTTAGCGGCAATGATTGATTATAAAAATGATACCGAGTACGGTCATATTTTAACCATTGAAGACCCGATTGAATTTGTACACAAAAGTAAAAAATGTTTGATTAACCAACGGGAAATCAAACGTGATACTTTAGGATTTAATGAAGCATTACGTTCCGCATTACGTCAAGATCCCGATATTATTCTAGTGGGTGAGTTGCGGGACTTGGAAACGATTCGCTTAGCATTGACTGCTGCTGAAACAGGACACTTAGTGTTTGGCACCTTGCATACTAGTTCTGCCGCGAAAACCATTGATAGGATTGTGGATGTATTTCCTGCAGCGGAAAAAGGTATGGTACGTTCAATGTTATCCGAATCATTGCGGGCCGTGATTGCTCAGTCCTTATTAAAGAAAGTGGGGGGGGGGCGAACTGCCGCTTGGGAAATTATGATTGGCACACCTGCCATTCGTAATTTGATTCGTGAAGATAAAATTGCCCAAATGTTTTCAGCCATTCAAACGGGACAGGGTGTTGGTATGCAGACCTTAGATCAACATTTGGCAGAACTGCTACGTCGTGGTTTAATCACCAAACAAGATGCACAAATGAAGGCGGCGAATAAAGATAACTTTAAATAAAGGAGGAATTCATGGATTTTAATGCCTTATTAAAATTAATGAAGGCCAAAGGTGGTTCTGATTTATTTATTACCGCAGGTGCCGCACCCACTATTAAAGTAAGTGGTCGTATGACACCTGTGTCTAAAAATCCCTTATCAATTGCGCAATCCAGAGAATTGGTATTAAACATTATGACCAGCCAACAACGGGAAGAGTTTGAACGCACTAAAGAGTGTAACTTTGCCATTAGTGCTAGTAAAGTTGGACGGTTTCGGGTCAGTGCATTTGTGCAACGCGATGCGGTTGGTATGGTATTGCGGCGAATTGAAACGAATATTCCAAGGTTTGAGGACCTACATTTACCCGATGTAATGAAAAGTATTGCCATGTGTAAGCGGGGATTAGTTATTTTTGTGGGGGCAACGGGTACAGGTAAATCCACTTCTTTAGCATCCGTCATTGGTTATCGTAATCGTAATAGTAGTGGTCATATTATTACCATTGAAGATCCCGTTGAATTTATTCACAACCATGATGGCTGTATTGTAACTCAGCGTGAGGTTGGCTTAGATACTGAGTCTTATGATGTTGCTTTAAAAAATACCTTACGTCAAGCACCTGATGTGATTCTAATTGGGGAAATTCGTACTCGGGAAACCATGGATTATGGCATTGCCTTTGCGGAAACAGGGCATTTGTGTTTATCAACACTGCATGCTAATAATGCTAACCAAGCCTTAGATAGAATTATCAACTTCTTTCCTGAAGAGCGTCGTGCCCAGTTGTTAACAGACTTATCATTAAATTTAAAAGCGATTATTGCCCAACAGTTAATTCCGACTAAAGATGGTGAAGGTCGGCGTTGTGCCGTTGAAATTTTAATTAATACTCCATTAATGAGTGATTTAATTCACAAAGGGGAAGTACATAAAATTAAAGAATTAATGACTCGTTCTACTGAGCAAGGTATGCAGACATTTGACCAAGCCTTGTATGATTTATATACCCAAGGTGAAATTAGTTATGATGATGCACTGCGTCATGCTGACTCACCTAATAATGTTCGTTTGATGATTAAATTAGGCAGTAAAGGGGATGCGAAGTCTCGGGGCGGTTCAAGAATGCAGGAACTATCGCTTGAGGGTGAGGAAGATGAGGACGATGAAATTCAATTTGGGGGATAGTGAATTTTTAAGCCAATGACATTGTTTTGTTCTTGTTCTATTTTAAAAAAATACTGATGTTTATGTTCGAATCAGTATTTTTTTGGGGGTAAAAGTAACAAAAAAGCAACATTGTTGTTTTTTTTGAAAAAAAGTTAAAAAAAATGTTGCATTGTTGTTTATTTTCACTATAATAGTAAAAAAACAACAAACAATAACAACAATAATAAAAAAAACAACAACAACAATAATAATAATGTGAGAAAGTTGTAGGATGCTAAATGAAGTTTCGTTGTTTAATGATGACGATTGTACTAATAATAATAAGCTGTACAAGTTATGGGGAAGTAAAACTTTATGGTAGTGTACAAGCGGAATATACAGTGGAATCATTAGATAATGGAACTTCAGAACAAGGGATTGGGGATTCTGGACGCCAGACCCATATTGGCATAAAAGCAACAGAAAGTTTGGGGAGAGATTTACAAGCAATTGCTGTTTTGGAGTTTTATGTCGATCCAACAGATATTCGTGGGGACGATTCTTTTGATGGCACACGGCGTCAAAAGTTTGTTGGATTAAAACACAAAAAATGGGGATTTTTAGGTTTAGGGACATTTAATTCGCCTTATAAAATGGCAGGCGGTGTAAATCTCGATCCTTTTGCTTGGACGAGTCTTGAGGCTCGGGGAAATGGTGGCATGTCTTGGGGGAGTAATGGGTTACTGGGGCATGCTAACCATATTACTGATTCAATCTATTACCGTTCTCCTGTGTGGATGGGGTTTCGATTAGACTTTGCTGCCGTGGTAGATGAACGTAGTGATATTGAGAATGCTTTAGATGGTGAGTGTGATAATGTGGGCGCCTGTGTTGATGATGATGATGTCAATGATTATAGTATTGCCATTAATTTCAGGATAGGGTTTTTATGGGGATTTGTTGCACATGCACAGAATGCTGTAAACAATCATGCGGATGAGCAAGCAACAAAATTAGGTCTGCAAATTAATTGGGGAGGGCATGTATTTTCTACCCAATACGAATGGATAGAAAATGCAATGACCTTAAATAAGGACACTGGTGCGAATGGTATCCAAAATTATTCAGCACCTGATCCTAATAATGTAACCGATGGAACCGATGCACAGCTTTGGTTTATTGCTTATCAGTTGGAACAGGGTAATAACATTTTTGTTGCCCAAATCGGAGGCATGGAAGCTGACGATAAAAGAGGACAAGAAGCCGATTATTGGGCTGTTGGTGTGATTCATCGCTTTAGTCGTCGAACTCGTTTGTTTGCAGGCTATTCGGCTACTAACACCAATACCTCAACCATGGCTTCATCGAAGCTTAATGGGGGAGTACACAGTCCTGATAGACAAGTATTTGCCATCGGACTGCGTAAAGACTTTTGAATTGAAAAGATAATAATAAAAAAATGTGCTGATAATAATAATAATAATAAACTTGACTTTGCGGGGCTCCTCTGGTCCCGCTTTTTTTTTGCCAGTTCAAAACCACCACTGATGATACAACATCAATTTTTTAATTGCAACTTTGGTCAGCTAAAATTTTGGCTTAAAATTTATCCGTATCACTGACACGCTGACGCTGTTCTCTTTGTTCTTGAGCGTCAGTGCTTAAGGTTGCCGTTGGTCGAGCTAATAATCTAGGGATACCAATTGCATCACCTGTATCTTCACAGTAACCATAATCTTCAGAGTCAATGCGTTGTAACGCTTCATTAATTTTTTTAAGCAATTTAGTTTCACGTTCACGAATTCTGAGTTCTAACCAGTGTTCTTCTTCCAACGATGCTCTATCATTTTCATCAATTTCTACCGTTGCTTCTTTCAGATGTTGATTGGTTTTCGCAAGATTTTCTAATATTTCATCTCGCATGGTTTCCAGTCGATGGCGAAAGAAGGCTAACTGTTCTTTATTCATATACTCATCTTCTGAAGAAGCAAGTAATTGTTCTTCTGTTAACATATCAAATATACTCTATCCAATGTTAAGGTGTAAGAATTATAGTTGAAACGAAAGCATATGCAAGAAGATTATCAAAACTGATACGCACCCGACAGGAGTCGAACCTGTGACCTTCGGCTTCGGAGACCGACACTCTATCCAACTGAGCTACGGGTGCCACTAAAAGACATTTTCGCTAAATTATGGAAATTTTGCAAGATTTTAATGTGCATGACTGAAATCATCACTATAATGAAAGCAATGTTTTTAATTTTTTAATAAAGGGTGGTTTATATGAAAAAACTAATGATTTTATTGCTGGTTTTATTTTCTAGTCAGTTATTTGCGGGTATGTCAAATGAAGAATTAACTTCTATTGCGAATGAATTAAATAAATCAACACCCATGATGGTGGATAAAGAAACTCGTTTAGATAATGTGATGGGATTCGAGAATACTTTGACCTATTATTACACCTTAGTTAATTATTCTTCACAAACGATTAATTCTGATTTTGGTGATAACATGGATCGTATTTTGACTAATAAAGTTTGTTCTAGTCCTGATGTGGCTATATTTTTTAAAAAAGGGGTTGCTTTAGGTTTTTATTATAATGGCAATGATGATAGATTTATTTCTAAAGTGGTTTTAACACCTAGAACTTGTGGGTATTAATCGCCAAAATTTTCAAAAATAAAAAATAAAGGACAAATGAGTTGACAAATTTGTCCTTTATTTCTTCCTGTCTGAATTTAATCTAAATGTTTCCTAAAAAATTGTAGAATTCGTAATTCGTATGTTTTAGGGTTGTATTGGTAGAAATCTTGGTGAGTTGCTGGCAAGGCCAAAAAATATTTGTGTTTGGATTTGATTTGATGAAATAATTGTCGGGATTCTTGAATAGTGGTATGTTGATCATAAATACCTGCGAGGATAAATATAGGGATTTGATAGGCAGTAATTTGTTTAATGGGTTGGAGTTTATCCGTTGAAAATCCTAGCCACAAAGGGATTTGATAACTAAATAATGGGGTTAAAATTTTTGCCGGTTCTCCTAAATGTAAGGCTAAGCGATTACTGATAGCTTGTTCAATACTAGGATAAACTGCCTCTAAAACCATTGCATCTACTTTCGCAGGTGATGGTTTAATCGAAAGTAATGCCGCTGCCCCCAATGACGTAGCAATCACGCCAATTTTAGTGTTTGGTACACGTTGTTTAATAAAATTAATAGCAGCGGCAACATCATATGCTTCTAAATATCCTAAGGTTTGTTGACTAGCAATGCTTTCACCATTCGCTTGAAAGTCAAATAGTAATACGGAATAACCTGCTTGATATAAAAATTTTGCTCTTGGCAACATGGTTAAACGATTACCATGACGTGGATGTAATAAAATAATATGAGGATAATGTGTTTTTCCATTAATATACCAACCATGAATTAATGAACCTGATGAGCTGGGAAATGTTACGTTTTCAACGGGTAAACCTGAGGCTTGTTCAATGCGAATTGTGGTTTGTTTCGGTAAGGTAAGCCAATAAGCAATAAAAAAAATGCACAAAACAGCCAATAGGCATGACGTTATTAACAGACGTAAGCATTGTTTTAAGATTTTAAGCATATTATTAATAAATTGATTTAAGTTTGCCCTGAGTTTCTTGATGTTGTTGTTCTTTATCCTTATGAACATATAAATAGGTTGTTTTTATATCTTGATGTCCGAGATTATCTTTGACTGTCTTGATTGAAACATCTGCTTCTAATAAGTCTGTGGCATAACTATGACGGAACCAGTGTGCAGAGGCTTTGCGTAATTTTTCAGCTTGATGTGGGGATTGTTTGGCTAATCGAGTTGCTGCTTCAGTTAAAATTTGTTTTAAAATTTGATTGGCACGTCGTGCGGTAATTCCTTTGTCGTGATTGATATATAATTTGGGTAATAATGGCGTGGGATCATCAGGCGTAGGATAGGGGGGGAGCTGATGAAATTGACGAAAATTTTGAATAATGACTAATAATGATTGATCAATAGGAATGTCTCGTTGTTTCGAGCGTTTGCCAATCACTCTTAGCCACCACTGATTTGTTTTAGTATTACGACAGTATATATCACCATGCGTATGACGTTCTAGTTCACTAATTCTTGCCCCTGTATGATAAAACAAGGCGATTAAATAACGGGCTCTTTGGTAATTTGCCATGTTTTTACGACTATCTTTGGGCATATTTTCTATGGCTTGCCAAATCACTTGCCAATGATCCGTTTCGATAATCCGTTCAATTTTATAATTTTGTTGTTGTTTTTTGCTGAATACCCCACGTTTTAAACTTAAAGGATTTGCTGCTAAATATTTAGCTTGTACCCAATAATTTAACATAGACTGAATTGCAGCAAAGGCAGTTTGAATAGAGCTTAAGTTTAAAGGCCCTACAAATGGACGCCATTTGGGATTGATTTGACCATTACGCAGATGACGGGGACGACGGGGACCACACCAAATATCAGCCGGTTGTGGATTCATTAAAAATTGCTCGTACAAGACATAATCTTGTTTGCTTAAATCAGAGACTGCTTTGCCCGCTTGATTGACTGACCAATAAAAAAATCGGGTAATTTCTTTTTCATATTGGCGTAAGGTATGTTTAGAAAAATAATGGGTGGCATATTCTGCTAACCATTGTTGAGCCGCTTCAAAGTCATTATTGGCATGAATTAATTGTTGTGGATCAAAGGTGCGATAACTCCCCCGGCTACCATCTAAGCTTGGTGGTAATTGTTCGGGATGACACAAGGCTAGGTTTGTTTTGCTCATTACCAATATAATAATAATATTTTTTAGAGTGCCTATTATAACCTAGTGTCAGTTTAGATAATAGCAAAAAATCAGGCATGTGGTTCATGCCTGATTTTGTTTATTGAATTGCGACTTCTATGGCTTTAGGTTTGGGTTCTGCTATTTTTGGAATATGAATATATAGCATACCATCTTTACTTTCAGCTGTGATTTGGTCTTGGTCTGTATTTTCAGGTAAGGTAAAACTTCTGGCGAAACTTCCATAAAAACGTTCAACTTTGTGAACTTTTTTATCTTTGGTTTCCGTTTCAGTTTTACGTTCCCCTTTTAGCGTTAACACACCTTTATCAACCTCAATTTTTACATCGTCTTTTTTGACTTCGGGAAGTTCGGCTTTAATTTGATATTCTTGTTCTGTTTCAGTAATATCGACAACTGGTGCCCAATCTGCTACCGTAAAACCCTCGTCTTTACCGTATTGAGGATGGTAAATGCGATTGTAACGATCAATTACATTTTCCATTTCACGGAATGGATTCCATCTTACTAAGGTCATTGTAGTTCTCCTTCACATTGTTTATCTGTTAATTTACGGTTAATAATTTTGGTTTTCTAATTCATTAGAAAAACTTTTCCAAAAAATGTTGCAACATTAACGTATTTAAATGATCCAGATCAATTATTTTCCTGTCCTTATAGATGGGGGTAAAGTGTTTTATTTTCAAGTAAGATAATAGAAAAAAATTTCAAAAATTAAGGATGGGTTAAAACTTTACGAAAAGATTGATAATGCAGTAATTGAGTGAAATAAGGATAACGATTCCCATGATCAATATATTGGATGTATTGTTGTAATAACGCAATATCTTGCTTAATTTCATTATCATTGTGCCAATCAGGTAATTTCTGTTGTAAACTTTGGATTTGGGTTAAAAATTGTTGTAAAGTTTCTTTGGCATATTGGGTTTGATTTTGTTGCAGTTGTTGACTGCTGTGATAAATCGCTTGCGAAAATTGAAACGCAAGTAAATTTTTAAGTACATTCAATTCTAATGGTGTTAAATTATCGGTCATGGTTGAATCTAAACTTAAACTGGCACGGTTAATCCCATTTCTAGCATATAGTAAGTCTTTATAGCGTAGGCTAACATCGGCAACTAAGCCTGCTTTTTCAGTAATCACATCCAGTAGTATTACATGTTGATCATTGGCATAATAAACGGGAATCACCATTTGAATTCCTTGTTCGTCTTTGCCTCGGTCTGCCTGTATTCCCATGTTACGGGCTAAACGCTGATCAATGCTTTGTTCCGCTTGGCGGACTCGATTCGAGGCTTGTTTATCCAAAGGATGAGAGCCTAATATGTTAACTAATTTCACGCCTGGCATTAATCGAATGCGTAAACGTAAGGCTCTGGCAACGACTCGACTTACGGCGTGCAATTCTTGTTCAACAACTGTTTTAGTTTGCTTGAGTTCCGTAACAATTCGGCGTTGCCCTTGACCTGCTAAGGCTAATTTGTCAAGCTCTTTTAATTTAATATTATGACCAATGCCAATAACACTTAAGGGAATGCCTAATACGGCGTTTTGATGGGCAATGGATTCTAATGGTTTTAATTCAGCATCCAAGCTATTTGGGGTAATAAATAAAATTAAACTTGAACCTAATGGCGAGGTATCGGTGTTATATTGCATTAATTGCGATACTGCTTGTTGAATTGCTTGGGAGCGAGTGAAATGCTTGCTTTTATTAGGTTTGAAAATATGTTTAAACGCCAAACTTAAGGAACCATAGCGAAATTGTTCCGCAGGAATAATGGTTGCTCCCGTTTGACCTGCTAAGGTTAAGGAAAAACGGTCATTATTTTGTTTGGCTTGATTAAGATCGGTTAATAAGTTTGTGATTAATGGTTGTTGTGGTGGTGTGACAGGATTGCTTAAATCTAACACGACAGCAATATTCATTGCGGGTCGTCTGCCACTTTGCCTTTCACTGCCTGCAATGCCGACTTGGATCAGTTGGCGAGTGGGTTGTTGTATGTGCATTTGATTGCTATGTAAATAAACCGTAAGTGCTGAGTTTTTTGGCGGATCAAAGGGTTGCCAATATTGTGAGGTGGATTTGAGGTCGGTTGCTTGTTGGTCTAATTGGCTTTGTAATAAGCGAATCGTGGGATCACCTGGAATATAGGTATTGGCCCAATAGCCTGTGGCAGTTTGGGTTTTGATATTCAAATTTTGGTTTTTGGCTAGTAATTGTTGAATGCTAAGTTGCGTTGATGCTTGGATGTTCGCATTGGTTTTTTTGCCAATTTTTGGCATGGCTGGATTTCTACTTGGGAATTGGTATTGGCGGGCTTGTTGTAATGTTGCGATTTTGTTTTTTGCTAGGTATTGATCTCTGGGGGGGTATTCTTGTGGACTCGCAATATTTTCCTTAAGTGCTGGTTCTGGTGTTGAAACAGCTTTTTTACTGATATTGCTAAGTATATTGTTAGGTTTCGCTTGTGGCTTGTCTTGCTCATAAGCTAAGCGTGATTCACTGCTAAAACCTGCAAAATTATCATAAGAACCTTTGTCTTCATAATCTTTATCCATAGCAAGATCATCGTCAAAACGGCCTTCAGTCATAAGGGGGGCATCTTGTTGAGTGATGATACTAGAAGCCAGTGGCTCTTCTTCTTCTTTTTCTATTTCAAAGCTATCAACGTCACTAATTTCATCAGCAACATCTGCTTCAACCCCATCAATATCAAAAGGACTACGTTTATCATTATTTTGGTATTCATAGTGAGGATGGGATTGGATTTCAGGTAATGGTTTAATTCTAGCATTGGGTTGCGTATTGCTATTATCATCATCTGATACCCTATTGAAGGTAGTAATGATTTGTTCCGAACTTGCATCACCATCCATAATTGAACCCATTTTAAATATTGGTAAATACATGGCAAGTGCCAATATGCCTAAAAGAGAAATTCCTAGCAATCCACCAATAATCGCACCAAGTTTTGATCTTTTCATAGTTTGCAATAGTTTATCATTAACGTTTGATAATAACTTAGCATATGCTAGTTTCGATAAATTTTTTGTAATTGTTGTTTTAATTGAACGAGTGCTTGCCCTCTATGACTAAGCCGATTTTTTTCGCTGGCACTTAGCTGGGCAGACGTACAATTTTTTTCGGGTATAAAAAAGACAGGATCATAGCCAAAACCATTATCACCTATTGCTTGTTCGGTAATATAACCTTCCCAACGGGCTTGACAAATAATAGGGGTGGGATCATTCGCCGTTTGCATTAATACCATGACACATTGAAATCTGGCACTACGCTGATTTTTTGGAGTACCTTGCAATTGTTGTAATAATTTTTCTAAATTGGCTTGATCTGATGAATCTGCACCTGCATAACGAGCGGAGTAAATCCCCGGTTGCTTTTTCAGGGCATCTACTTCCAAACCTGAATCATCGGCAATCACGGGTAAATCACAATATTGACAGGCATGACGGGCTTTAATAATCGCGTTTTCAACAAAACTTAAGCCCGTTTCTGCTACTTCTGGCACTGAAAATTCCGATTGGGGAATGATTTCAATGCCAGAATCAGCGATTAATTGATTAATTTCCCTTACTTTCCCTTGATTATTACTAGCTAACACAATGGTGTTGATGGTGTTCATCAATTTTCCAAGACCTTACGTTGTTGTTCAATCAGGGTTTCAATGCCTTGTTGTGCTAGGTTTAACATGGCTTGCAGTTCTTGCGGACGAAAGGCATGACCTTCGGCTGTCCCTTGAATTTCAATAAATGCCCCTGCTTCATTCATGACAACATTCATATCCGTTTCAGCATTAGAATCTTCTTCATAGTCTAAATCCAACACAGGCATCCCTTGGTAAATTCCCACTGATATTGCCGCCAGATAACCATGAAGGGGATATTTTTTTAGCAGTTGACGTTTTTGCATATGACGAACAGCATCAACTAAAGCAATATAACCACCCGTAATTGCAGCAGTACGAGTACCGCCATCAGCTTGAATGACATCACAGTCAATCGTGATTGTGTGTTCACCTAATGCTTCTAAATCAACGACTGCTCGCAAGGAACGTCCAATTAAGCGTTGAATTTCCATTGTTCTGCCACCCGCTTTGCCTGCATGGGCCTCACGTTGCATACGTTGTCGAGTAGAACGAGGTAACATGCCATATTCTGCCGTAATCCAACCAGAATGGCTATCTCGTAAAAATCTAGGCACCCGCTCTTCTACTGTGGCATTGCAAATGACTTTGGTATTGCCAAATTCGGCTAATACAGAACCTTCGGCATGGCAAGTATAGTGACGGGTAAAATGAATGGCACGAAGTTGGTCTGCACTGCGACCGCTCAATCTATGCATGATCTATCCTCAAGAATGAAATTTTTAGTTGTCATTTTAAGTTTACCGTAAAATTCAATTAATTTGCGACTGATTTTTGCCAATGCCCCGATTTCCCCCCTTGTTTTTCAACTAAGCCAATATTTTGCATCGTCATACCTTTATCGACGGATTTACACATATCATAGATAGTCAGTAGGGCAATTTGCACCGCAGTTAAGGCTTCCATTTCTACGCCAGTTTGTCCCGATGTTGCTACAGTAGCTTGACAATAAACACTAGGTGGTTGATTTTGTAGTTTAAACTCAAGTTTTACCTTGGTAATCGCTAAGGGATGACATAGCGGAATTAAGTCAGCCGTTTTTTTGCTTGCCATAATCCCTGCAATTCTGGCAATACCTAAAACATCGCCTTTTTTATGTCCTCCTGATCGAATTAAATCAAGCGTTATGGCTTGCATGATAATTTTACCTTCGGCAATGGCAATTCGCCGGGTAATGGGTTTTTCGCTAATATCCACCATATGTGCTTGACCATTGCTATCAAAATGTGTCAATTTAGACATAATCCATCCTTAATTTAATCAAAAAGTAAATATAGGTTAAAGTTATGGTAACAGTGAAATATTTTGCAAGTTTAAGTGAAACTTTAGGTCAACAACAGCAACAAATCAATCTTAGCCAACATATCACGGTATTAGAATTATGGCAACAATTGCATAGTTTACCTAATGATAATATTTTAGTGGCAATTAATTTAGAACAAGCTGATTGGGATAGTACGGTTTATCCTAATGATGAAGTTGCGTTCTTTCCGCCCGTTACAGGAGGCTGATTATGTTAACTGAACTACGTCAACAACCCTTTTCTGCTTGGCAAGAATTAGCACAATACCAACAACAACAAACCCAAATGGGCAAATTTGGTGCTAATGCGGTATTTGTTGGCAGTATGCGTAATCATCACCAAGGTGATCAAGTCATTGCCATGCAATTAGACTATTATCCTGCCATGACTGAAAAAACCCTACAACAATTAGTAACTCAAGCAGTAGGGCAGTGGCCATTATTAGATATATTAATTTTACATCGAGTGGGTAAGATTGAAATCGGCGAACATATTGTGTTAATTGCCACTTGGTCAGCTCATCGTAGGGCTAGTTTTGAAAGCTGTCGGTTTTTGATTGAGGCTTTAAAATCAACTGTGCCGTTTTGGAAAAAGGAATATTTAGCCGATGGTAGTAAGCGGTGGGTGAAGGAAAATACTAAAGCGTAGGATTTTTTAGTGGGCAAAAAATAGAGGTATTGCAAACATTTTAATAACACCTCTATTTTTAGTTTTGATTTTGTGGTCTTAAATTAGCGGTGCGATAGTTAATTCACTGCTTTCCAGTTCTGCTTCTGGGTGATGTTTTAATATGGCTGTTTCCAAACTTTCAACGTTTGTTTTAGGTACATCGACTAACATTAAAATTTCACCATTTTCAATGGCATTCGATAATTTTTCAATAGTGCTATTTGGGGCAGAAACGCCAATTGTGGAGATTTGATATGAGTTTAATTATGTAGTAACATATCTACATTTATAATCATCAAGTGAGATTTATTTATGAGTATTACCATCATTTCAAGTAGAGAATTTAACCAAGATGTCGGTAAAGCAAAACGAGCCGCATTCAATGGGCCTGTTTTCATTACAGATAGAGGACAGCCTGCCCATGTTCTGTTAACCATTAAAGAATACCAAGAAATTACACATAGAGAAGAAAGTATTGTTGATTTACTTGCCATGCCAGAAGATAACATTGATTTTAATCCACATCACCTAAATACAGAACTCTTTAAACCTGTGGATTTTTCATAATGTACTTACTCGATACTAATGTCATTTCTGAATTGAGAAAAGCAAAATCAAGTAAAGCTAATAAAAATGTTATTACATGGGCTAATAGTATTCCAACAACAACGCTATTTTTATCCGTAATAACCGTATTGGAACTTGAGATGGGTATATTTTCAATAGAAAGGCGAGATTCAATTCAAGGAAATATACTACGAACTTGGTTTAATGCCCATGTATTGCCGACCTTTTCCAATCGTATTTTAGTTATTGATACAGCCGTTGCTCAATATTGTGCCAAACTTCATGTACCTGATCCATGTTCAGACCGAGACGCACTTATTGCGGCTACTGCATTAGTACATAAAATGACAGTTGTCACTCGAAATGTAGCAGACTTTGAAGCAACTGGTGTCAAGATATTGAATCCTTGGGATATTTAAAACTATAACGATAAAGCAATCAATATTTTGAAGTTTCATTTAGGTACAAAAAAATTAAATAAAAATAAGCAACATCAAAAAGCATTGGTGAGAAATATCGCATTTCAATCCGTTCACAAAATAGTTGACTGTGCTAAAGAGAGACGAGCAGAAAATTTAACTAGCCCGATAGTCTCCAAAGAAAATAAGTTATATCCACTGCTTATGTTGATAATATTTATGATCCCATTTGAACGTCATATTTTAATTGCCTTGATTATTGCTACTATTATTTTAGCCAGTGTCATTTTAATGGTATTATTTGTATTGTCACCTGCTTAAATCAAGTGAATTATAAAATAAAGTTGGTATTTATTTGATTATTGACTATATTTTCATGGATGATAGTTTTCAGAGAGTGATGGGGTTATGGATTTAAACCAATTAAATGTCGTGCGAGAACATATTGCCTCACGAGTAATTGGGCAAACTAATTTAGTGGAAAATATGTTAATTGCCTTATTGTGTGATGGTCATTTATTAATTGAAGGGATGCCTGGGTTAGCAAAAACTACCGCAGTTAAAGCTTTATCAGAAGCAGTTGAAGGTGATTTTCATCGTATTCAATTTACCCCTGATTTATTACCTTCAGATTTAATCGGTACGGATGTGTATCGTCAAGCACAAGGTGAATTTGAATTTCGAGCAGGGCCGATTTTCCATAATATTTTATTGGCGGATGAGGTTAATCGTGCGCCTGCAAAAGTACAGTCTGCTTTGCTAGAAGCTATGGCAGAACATCAAGTAACGGTAGGGCAAAAAACTTATGCCTTGCCACCATTATTTATGGTATTAGCCACGCAAAATCCGATTGAACAAGAAGGGACTTATCAATTACCTGAAGCCCAGTTGGATAGATTTTTAATGCATGTTTGGGTAGATTATCCTAATGCCGAGGAAGAATTAGCCATTATGGCATTGGATAGTTCTGTCCAACAACATAAAGTTAAAAAGACCAAAAAAGTCCTTAGCCAAGAAGATTTATTTTTAGTCAGAGAGGCGGTAGCTAAAATTTATATTGATCCAAAATTAAATCAATATATTGTGTCATTGATTATGGGGTCAAGACAACCTGGGAATTATGATACTGATTTAAAACGTTGGTGTCGATTTGGTGCTTCCCCTCGGGCGAGTATTGCGTTAGCCCGTTGTGCTAAAGCCAAAGCATGGTTAAGTGGTGATACTTATGTTACGCCCGGGCATATTCAAAGTGTGGCTTTGGATATTTTACGCCATCGGGTATTGTTAACCTTTGAGGCAGAAGCAGATGGTGTTACCCCAGATGATTTTATTAAACGCTTACTAGAAGTGGTTGCCGTCCCTTAGTTATTTCAGTCCTATTTGATCGTTTTATGAAAGTTTTATTGCCTGATTTAGATGATTTACTTGAGTTACGTCATCAAGCACATACCTTGGGTTTAGCCTCACGTCATCCTGTTAATTCATTATTATGTGGTTTATACCAATCAGTATTTCGTGGGCAAGGGATGAACTTTGATGAGGTTAGAGAGTATCAAGAAGGTGATGAAATTCGTAATATGGATTGGCGAGTTACCGCAAGAACTAATGTGCCACATTTAAAAGTTTTTAAAGAAGAACGACAACGTAGTGTATTATTATGTGTAGATATTGGTAGTCATATGCAGTTTGGTACTAGGAATACCTTTAAATTAGTCCAAGCGGCAAGGATTTCAGCTTTGTTAGGTTGGGCGGCTTCGGCAAGTCAAGATAGAGTCGGAGCTTTACTATTCGGTGATCCCAATGGGTTACGCTATTTCCCTCCAAGTAGTTCAAGGCGTTCTTTGTGGCAAATGTTACGTTCAATGACGGAAGCGGCGCCTAAACAAAAAAATTCCTCACACTATCTTGCAGACGCGATGGAAAAATTAATTCATGGCACAGCGATTGGGTCATTGATTTTGATTATTAGTGATTTTAGTCAAGATTTAGTGAATTTTGAGCAAATCTTAGGTCGATTACAGCAAAAACATGAGGTGGTATTATTTCCTGTGGATGATAAGGCTGATTATGAGATTCCTGCGATGGGACGAGTCGTGTTTGCGACAGGGACTGGCATAGAATTGGAGTTAGATACCGATAATCGTGCTGGTTGTGCGCAATATCGACAACAATGGCAACAACAGCGTCAACGCTTGGAAATGATTGCTAAGCGTTTAGGGGCGGATGTTATTCCTGTTTCTACTGAGCAAAATGTGCATCAAGTATTACTGCAAGGCTTGCGTAAACGAGCCTATCGAGTTGGGCGTTAACAAGGATTAGGCGGATGGATCAATTACGTGATATTCGTGGTTTAGATGTGTCAGTGTATTGGTGGTCGCTTACTGATGTCTTGATTGCGTTTGCTTTATTATTGGTATTGTTATTTATTATTTGGTTGTGGTTATCTATTCCAACAGGACAAACATGGAAAACGGATGCAAAAAGCCAATTATTACGCTTACGACGCCAGTTTAATCGTCATCCTAGCCAAGTATTAATGGGTAAATTTTCTATATTATTACGACGAATTGCAATGGCACGTTGTGGTCGTAGTGCTTGTGCTGGTTTAGAAGGCGAGGCGTGGCTATTATGGTTACAACAAAACGATCCCAAAGGCTTTCAATGGTCAAAATATCGAAAATTATTATTAGACTTACCGTATGCACCCCCGAATGAACACTTAGAAATTGATCGTAAAGCTTGGCGAGCCTTATTTAAAGCAAGTCTGGCTTGGGTAGAAATTGATCCTTACAAGCAACCGAATATATTATCTTTACTACGATGGTTTAGAAAAAAACAGCATGTTTAGTTTTTATTGGCCTTGGTTGGCCTTGTTATTACCCTTGCCTTGGTTGGTGAGATTTTTTTGGCCAGATCGAGAAGCCCTAGAGCAAGAGGAAGAAATGGCGGAAAGCGTATTATATCATCCTGCGATTGAGCGTTTAGAACAAGCATTTCATTCCTCTGATAAAGGTTTACAGTCGCATGATTGGTTGCAAGCCATTTTATGGGCATTGTTATGGATAGCCCTAGTGGCAACGGTAATGCGTCCCCAGTGGCTAGAAGAACATACCCAAGTAACTAGTAGAGGTTATGATTTAATGTTGGCAGTGGATACGTCTCGTTCTATGTTAGCTTTGGATTTTAGTTTACATGGACGCAAAGTAACTCGAATGGATGTGGTAAAAGAAGTTGTTGATGAGTTTATTCAACAACGGCAGGGCGATAGGATTGGTTTGATTTTATTTGGTGATCAAGCTTATGTACAAGCACCCTTAACTTTGGATGGGGCAGTGGTTCGAGATATGTTAACGCATCTTTCACCTGGTATGGTTGGTGATGCAACAGCCATTGGTGATGCCATTGGTTTAGCCGTAAAAAAATTAAAAGAACGACCTGCCGAATCTCGGGTATTGATTTTAATTACCGATGGTGAAAATACTGAAGGAAGTTTATTGCCTGTTCAGGCTGCTATGATGGCAGATCACTTTAATATTCGGATTTATACTATTGGTGTGGGTAGTCAACAAAAAGAAGTGCCGATTTGGAAAGAGGGTAAAATCGAAATGGAAGAAATGAGTATTGACGAAAACCTATTAATGAGGATTGCCCAACAAACAGGTGGTCAATATTTTCGAGCGACTGATACTCAGGCCTTAGAAGCCATTTACCAAGATATTAATACCTTAGAAAAAACCGACGCTAAATCCAAAACCATTCTAATTCCACAACCCTTATATCGCTGGCCCTTAGGTTTTGCTTTATTAATATTAATGATGATGGTTGGTATTAGTTTAGGTCGGAATCAGCAGTGAGATAACTATGGAAACAGTCGGCTTTCATTTTGAACAACCCATATGGTTATGGGGCTTAATTTTTCCATTAGTCTTATGGTGGTTACCAAGAGCACAATTAAGAGAAGATTATTATGATAGATTACAGCACTATGCTGATAAACATTTGTTGCCTTATTTAATTATCCATAATAATGAAGAAGGGGTGAAACGGCGTAAAGCCTTTTTATTATGGACAATGTTATGGGTCATGGCTGTGATTGCAATGGCAGGGCCTCGTTGGGATTATACTGATATTGATATTTTTGAACCCACGACTGGCGTGGTGATTTTATTTGATATGTCACGTTCCATGTCAGCCCAAGATGTACGTCCTAATCGTTTGGCAAGAGCGAAACAAGAAGTGAAAGATTTTGTGGAGCAAGCCCAGAATTTAAAAGTGGGTTTGATTGCGTTTGCCACAGTTGCCAATGTTTTATCACCGATTACTGAAGATCGTTGGTCGTTATTACGAATTTTACCTGCATTATCCACTGATTTAGTGCGTTTACAAGGCTCACGTTTGTCTAATGCCTTGGATAAAGCACAGCGTTTGTTTTTAAGCCAGCCTTCGGGCAATGCCAAAGCGATTGTATTGGTGTCAGATGGTGATTTTCAAGAACCTAATTTATCAGAACAAGTGCGACAATTCAGACAATATGGTATTAATTTATATGTGATTGGCGTCGGTGAAACTCAGGGCGTGCCTGTAGCCAGTCCTCAAGGGGGGTGGTTAGTGGATCAGCAAGGACGACGAGTGATCTCTAAGTTAGATAAAACAGGATTAGAACTATTAGCACAAGCGGGTGGCGGTATCTATGTTACCGCTAGTTATCGTAATGATGATGTTGAAACAATTTTAGAGCATATTAAACAAAATCAACCGCCTAGTATGGTAAAGAAAAATCCAATTCGGGTTTGGCATGAACGTTTTTATATTTTAGTAGGTCTAATGATGTTGTTGTTGTTATATCGTTTTCGACAAGTACAGCGGGTGAGATGGCGGAAATAATATGAGATATTTCAAAATAGTCATAATCAGTGTATTGAGTATAAGTTACAGCATTGCTATTGCGAATAATAATATTGATAAAGAGGCTTTAACTGCCTTTGCGGATGGTAATTATCGTATTGCCGCTGAAAAGTTTACAGATGATTATCGTAAAGGGGTGGCGTATTATCGGGCGGGATTATATGTTCTAGCTGAACAAGCATTTCAACGCGTTACTCGTCCTGAGGTGCTTGGTGATGCTTTGTACAATTTAGGTAATGCCCAGTTTCGTCAAGCAAAATTTTATCAAGCAATTGAGAGTTATAAACGGGCTTTGGCGAGAGAGCCTGATAATGAAGATGCTAAATTTAATTTAGCTTTAGCACAAAAACAATTGGACTTATACACTTTAGAACCAGAACAGCCTGAAGAAAAGCAAAAACAAGAAAAAGAGAAACAGGAACAACAAGAAAAAGAACAACAAGAGAAACAGCAACAAGCACAAGAACAACAAGAAAATCAAGAAAAAGAGAAACAAGCACAAGAACAACAAAAACAACGGCAACAATCTAGTGGTGATTCTTCTGAAGAACAGCAACAAGGCTCTGAATCAGAAGAACAACAGGATCAAGAAAACCAAGGGTCTGAGTCTAAGGTGCAAGATCGAGAACGGCAAGGCTCTGAATCAGAAGAACAACAGGATCAAGAAAACCAAGGGTCTGAGTCTAAGGCGCAAGATCAAGAACAACAAGGTTCTGACTCAAAACAACCACTAGATCAAGAGCAACAAGGTTCTGATTCAAAACAACTAGCAGATCAGGAAAATCAGGATTCAGATTCTAAAGAACAAGATAAGGCTCAACGAGATTCAGAATCAGAACAAGCGGAACAGCAACAACAAGATCAAGAGCAACAAGGCGAAGAACAGCCCGAACAAGATAAAGGCGATAAGCAAGATCAAGTGCAAAAAGGCAATAAAGGCGATCAAGAGCAAGATAAAAGTGAAGGGCAACAGCAATTTGATACCAAAGCCTCAGGTGATAATAAAGAAAATCAGGACAAGGGCGAATCAGCGAGTTATGAACAACAAGAAATTGAAAATTTAGAAGAACTTGAAACCATTGGTGAACAACAGTTGCAACAAGGAAAAATTCCAGTGGGACGTTTAGACGGGAAACCCGATATTCCTCCTAGAATTATTGAACAATGGTTACAGCAAGTGGAAGGGGAACCCAGTCAATTAATTCAACAGCAATTTTTGAATGAAGAAAAACGACAATTAGGACAAGGACAACGGTTGTTATACGAGTCTCGTCCTTGGTAATATTTAAGGTGGTTAATATGCGCATACGATCGATAATTTATTTTTTATTGGTATTCGTTAATATCGATGGTTTAGTGTTTGCGGATACAGCCAGAGTTGAAACGAGTATCTCAGAACCCAACCCTTATATGAAACAAGCGGTGATTTATACAATGAAAATTGTATATGATCCCAAATCAGTTGAAATTACTAATGTTCCTATGCCCGTGGTTGAAAATGCCGTCGTTGATAATGTAAACGAAGGTGGTGAACCTAAAACGTATTTTGAACAACAATATGCGGTTGCCGAGTATCAATATTCCTTAATTCCATTGGCCGCTGGGGATTTAACTATTCCTGAGATTGAGATTACACTCAAATCGTCTTCTCAATACAATCGTTCTAGTTATCCAAGCTATAATCGTCAATCACCATATCCCTATCAAAACTATAATCGTCAATTGCCATATCCCTATCGAAACTATACGCAACCACCCCAATATTCTTATCCTAATTCCTATCCTAATTACAATCAATATCCCCAATATTCCCAAGCCCAGAATCCGCAAGCTCAAAGCTTTACTCCCATTCCTACATCCATTAAAACTAAAGCAACTCATTTACGAGTAAGACCCAGAGCAAATTTTAATTATTTTTGGCTGCCTCTTTACGATTTAAAGATTTCAGGATATATGGATAGTGCCAATCGACGTAGAGAAGGTGAGCCAATTAATTACACTATTACTTTAGAAGCAAGAGGCAGTCGTGGTGAGGATCTTCCTAGTATTGCGTCTTTAGTCCAAAATAAAGATTTTAAATGGTATTTAGAATCATCAAGTACTGAAAATAATCTAAGCACTGATGGCAAAACTATTGTGGGTAAACGCATTGAAACTTATACTGTTGTGCCTCAAAGCACTGGAATCTTAGAATTACCTTCAATTCAAGTTATGTGGTGGGATGTGCAATATCATAAAGAAACATGGTCGGAACTCCCTGCCAAAAAAATTGGCATTGGCTCTAGTGAAGCAAAATTAGATAGGCTTGAAGAACAGCAATATACTGTCCCTTTTTATCAATCCGTTGGGTATTTAGGGTTTGCGATTATCGGGTTTGCAATTTTTTTCTTTGGTGCTTGGATGGGGGCAGGACGTCCTGGGGTCAGTATTATCACTAAATATATGGACAAAATGTTATTGTTTTGCTACCGCCATTTAGAAGTTTTATTCCAGATGATTAGTCGTAGTACTGGAAAATTATCGGTATTTTTTCAGTCTTTGCAACGTTCACAGCGTTCCTTGGTTGAAACCAAACGACGTTATGGTTTGTTGTTTTGGCTATTACAGCGTTTAGATAAGTATTTGCCGACTTCTTTGCGTATTTATCGTTTTATGCGACGTTTAGAATTTGAAGCAACAGCGGAGGACGTAGCAAGTCTAATGACTAAATTTGCGGGGTCTTGTTTGAATATGCCCGATAATAGTCCTTTAGAAAATATTGCCAGAGTTTTATGTAATATTTATCCTCAAGTGAATCCTATTGAGGTGAATGAATTGTTTCAAGAATTACAATCCGCTGTATATAATCAGCAAGCCATTGATATTAAGCCGTGGAAAACCCGTTTTCAGCAACAGTTCCAACATCTTGCGGTGCATCAATTATGTGTAACTCAGCCTAAAGCACGCACTGGATTGCCTGCTTTAAATCCATAGGCATTTTATTCATTTTTTGCCCCTCAAAAAAGGCAAGCCTTGCCCCTAATTTTCAAGAGCAAAAATCTTTTTTTATCACTTTTTTCACTTGATTTAAACCCCAATGTGAAAACCATAAGAATTTTTAACTGATTGATGATATTAGATATTTAACTTAAATATATTAGAAAATAATAATATAATTATTGTCATAAAATAATATTATAAGCATTATAGAATATTTATATTTGATTTGATAAGTAAATTCTAATATTCTTTACACGTGTTCAGGCACACAGTAACAAAAAAATCTTTAAAACTTAAATGTAACAAAAAAAGGAAATATATCATGAAAAATATCGTAAAAGCAATTGCCGTTAGTGCTTTATTAGCAACTTCAGTTTCAGCTCAAGCATGGTGGGGTGGTCCTTGGAGTGGATGGGGTCCTTGGAGTGGATTCGGTGATGGTTATGGTGCCAATGACTTCAACTTCAATATGTCTTCTCACTCTAATGTGTATGGTCGTGGCTATGGTTATCACCAACCTTACTATGGTTATCCATACTATGGTGGTTATCCTTACTACGGTGCGCCTGTCGCTCCTGTTGCACCTGTCGCTCCTGTTGTGCCAGCTGAAAGCAAGTAATCGTAAAGAATAGGGATAGAAATACACAGGGATGTGGCTTTGAATGGATGCTCTGCACATGGATGTGCTCCCTGTGATTGATGTAACAAACATATTAGATGAGAGGTTTTAGATATGAAACGTTTAGTTAAAGTATTAGCAATCGCAACAGTCATGGGTATTTCATTGTCAGCTAACGCATGGTGGGGAGAACCTCAAGTAACACCTGCCGTACCAGTCGTTGATTTTGAACAACAACAACAAGCATTTGAACAAGCAATTAAGGCACAACGTCAAGCCAATGAAGAGATTATGAAACGTCATGAAGCTTCAATGAGACAAGCCGAAGAAATGGCACGAAAGCATCACGAACAAATGATGAAAAATTTTCCTCAGCCTATCGTGAAAGGTCCTGAAGCTGTTCCTGCTCCATTTGCTAATGATGACATTGTGAAGAAAATGGAAGAAGACAGGAAAGTAGCACAAGCTTTTGCAGAACAACAAGTAAAAGCCATGCAAGAACGCCAAGCTAAAGCGATGAGAGAAATGCAACAATATCGTGAAAAAGCGATGCAAGAAATGGAACAACGCCGTAAAGAAATCATGGAAAAACGTGCTGAACTTCCTAAATTTGGCCCAAAAATTTAATTTTATAGAACCTAGCTGAAGCTATAGGTTAGGTTCTCATTCAATAGCAATTTTATTAAATTTATTATTATTTTATTATTGAACAAAAAGGAAATTATCATGAAAAATATCGTAAAAGCAATCGCCGTTAGTGCTTTATTAGCAACTTCAGTTTCTGCCCAAGCTTGGTGGGGTGGTCCTTGGAGTGGATGGGGTCCTTGGAGTGGATTTGGTGATGGTTATGGTGCGAATGACTTCGATATGAACTTCTCATCTCGTACTAACGTATATGGTCGTGGCTATGGTTATCACCAACCTTACTATGGCGGTTATCCTTACTATGGTGCACCTGTCGCGCCTGTTGCACCTGTCGCACCAGCAGAAAGCAAATAAATTAGCGTACATAGTTTGTAAAAAACTGCAACAAAGCCTGATTGGTATCAGGCTTTGTTTTTTTGTTTTATTCTGTCAATTGATTGCCTAAAGCATTAATATTTTTCAAAGATTGATCAAATACTTGATCAAATTCTGTTTGACTGTTAATTTTCTCAAGTTGTACTAACATAATTTCTACCGTATTTAGCAATAACATCGCTATCATATCCTGTTGTGGATTAGGACCCAATTGTAAATATTGTTGCATTTCATCAGTGGCAGTATTCCATTTTTCAATAAACTTTAAAGGCAACCATTTATTTTCTATTAATGCAAATGCTAGCACTTCGGAATTTTGATTTGGGTATGAAATTTTTACTTGAGCTGATTGAGTATCACTTTCTAGCACTTCAAATTCAGTTTTGCTAAGTTCTGTTGGGAATAAATGAAGTTTTTGACTTAATTCTTGACCTGTTGATTGTAATAGGGTTTCTAGGTTGATATTTTTTAGATAATTGATATCCGTTAAACGACTCGCTAATAAAATATTCAACGTTTGAATAATATCCTGCCATAGGGCTTTATCAACTTTAGGATGTGATTTAATATCGGGATTATTGAGAAAAAATGCTTGTTTTTGTTGTAGTACCTTTTTGGTTTTGGTCAATAGTTGAATAAACTTTCTATGGACTAATGGATTGGTTTGGCTTGCTGACTGTTGAATCAGTCGGGTCAGTTGTTGTTGATAGCTTAGTGGTAACGCTTGCCATAATACGGCGGGTTGTTGTTCTGATAATCCTTGAAATACCGTTTGTAATGTTTGTTTAATATCTGGTGTGGTATTCGCATAACTTGAATTTATCGTTAGGATAACTAGCAAAAAGCAATAATAAAGTTTCATAATGACTCCTTGGTTGTTGTTGGTCAGCTAAAGTAAAAAATAGTCTTTTAATAATTAAGTTTCCTAGTGATTTTTGATTCGATATGATAGCGTTTCGGTCAATCAAAACAAAATGCCTTTTCCCATTTTCCAGTTTAATTATTAAATTTAGTTAAACTATGTTGTAACTGTAGTTTAGTTAAGGAAATTTATGTTTACCCGATTACGAGAAGATATTACTTGTGTTTTTGATCGAGACCCTGCGGCTCGACACATGCTGGAAATTCTTACCACTTACCCAGGTATTCATGCTATTCTAATGCACCGCATGGATCATTGGTTATGGCAGCATAAAATTAGATGGTTGGCAAAATTTTTGTCTATGTTTGCACGTTGGTTGACTGGGATTGAAATTCATCCTGGTGCTGTCATTGGTCGTCGCTTTTTTATTGATCACGGTATGGGTGTTGTGATTGGTGAAACTGCGGTAATTGGGGATGATTGTACCTTATATCATGGGGTAACTTTAGGTGGTACAAGCTGGCAAAAAGGCAAGCGTCATCCAACTTTGGGTGATAATGTGATTGTTGGAGCAGGTGCGAAAGTATTAGGGCCAATTTTAATTGGCGATAATGCGAGAATAGGCGCTAATGCTGTAGTGCTGAAAGATGTCCCTAGTGATGTAACAGTGGTTGGGGTGCCTGGGAATATTGTGAAAAAATCTACACAAGTAAAAGCACCGACACAACAACAAATTGAGATGGCTAAAAAAATTGGTTTTGATGCTTATGGCACAACAAAAGATATGTCAGACCCTGTGGCTCAGGCGATTAATTGTATGTTAGAGCATATCCATGCAATGGATAAGCAAATGGAAGCAATGGGACATCATTTACAGGAATTAGGCGTTGAGCAACAAGACCTAGAGATTCCTGACTTAAGACAATATGAGATTGAATCAACCACACCTGAATCTGAGAAAGAAACTGCCACGGAAACTGGGAACTTTGAAAAAAATTAGCACTCTTACTATGAGAGTGCTAAAATAAACAAAATTTTTTTGGAGTAACTAAATTATGAATCGAGATTTAGCGGTATTATCTGCCTTACCTGTTCATAGTATTGAAGCTTATATTCAAGCCGTGAATAGTATTCCTATTTTGGATGCAGACGAAGAAAAATCACTTGCGATTGCCTTACATGAACAAGACGATTTACACGCCGCAAAAACTTTAGTGTTGTCGCATTTACGTTTTGTGGTGCATATTGCAAGAGGGTATAATGGTTATGGCTTACCTATGTTGGATTTAGTGCAGGAAGGTAGTGTGGGACTAATGAAAGCAGTAAAGCGTTTTGACCCTTATGCAGGTGTGCGTTTGATTTCGTTTGCGGTGCATTGGATTCGAGCTGAAATTCATGAATTTATTTTAAAAAATTGGCGTATTGTCAAAGTTGCGACGACTAAAGCCCAGCGTAAATTGTTTTTTAATTTACGGCGTAATAAAAAACGCTTAGGCTGGTTAAATCAGCAGGAAATTGAAGCGATTGCCAAAGATTTGCAAGTCAAACCAGAAATGGTACGAGAAATGGAATCTCGGTTAAGTGGTCAAGACGTGGCATTTGATGGCACACCTGATCAAAATGATGATGCTAATGAACATGAATACGTTCCTGCCCATTACTTAAAAGATAAAGCGGGCGAACCTGCGGATATGATAGAAAAAGCCGATTGGGATGGATTTCAATACGATAAGTTACAACAGGCTTTAGAAACTTTAGATCAGCGTAGTCGCCATATTATTGAACAACGTTGGTTAAATGAAACTAAAGCTACTTTGCAAACATTAGCTGCCCATTATAATGTCTCTGCGGAACGCATTCGGCAATTAGAGAAACAAGCATTGCAACAATTAAAATCGGCAATGTAGTCCCCTCTCAATCTCCCCCTTCAAAAGGGGGAGCGGTACAGTTAAAAAAGGTAAAATAATTTCAAGAACACTGAGTTTTACCCGAGAGTTTGTACAAGGTTTTACTATCAATATAGCCATGAGCGGGCAATTTATTTTGTAGTTGAAATTTTTTGACTGATAGTCGGGTTTGTTTGCCATAAATGCCATCAATTTTGGCTTTATACAAACCCTTTTTCTTTAACTGGGCTTGAATTTTTTTGGTACACTTATTGGATTTATATTTTGCCAGCTTCATACTACGCTTAGCCAGTTTTTTGGCGTTAGGCCAAAGCTGTTGGCTGCCTAGCATTGAAATCACCGTTGAGACATTATCTTTTTCTAAATAACTAACATAACAGTATTTTGCCGCACGAGTAAAACCCGTTTTACCAATGGAGTAATAAGGCGATTGGGTAAATAAACGGTTATGGTTTTTTAAGGTATGTTTTTGACCTTTATTACTGCGAATCACGGTATGTTTGATACGAGCATATTTTTTTATCCGATCATATTTTTTATCACGCGCACATTGCATTAATAAATATAAATCATGTGCGGTAGTGTATTGTCCTTTTTTAGTTAAACCTGAGGCACTTTTAAATCTAGTATTGTAGGCTCCACAGCTACGAGCTTTTTTCGTCATGAGCAAGGCAAATTTTTTTTCGGAACCTGCCACAGCTTCGGCTAATGCCACAGCGGCATCATTGGCAGATTTAATGAGTAAGGCTTTGAGCAAATCTCTGACTCGGTATTTATGTCCTGCCTTTAAATAGGCTTTTACTCGTACTTGTTGGCTGGCACGTTTACTAATTTTTACCCATTTACTTGGCGATAATCTATCTAAAACTACCATGGCAGTAACAATTTTAGTGGTACTTGCAGGTTGTAGTTTTTTATAAGGATTACGCGCCTCTAAAATCGCACCACTGTTGGCATCTGCGATAACATAAGATTTTGCGTTAATTCCTGCAAAGCTGGATTGACCAAATAAGACTAGCAGAAACAATAGATAGATTGGGGGCCTCATATCTTAATTCCTCCTTAAAACTTTTATTATATTCTTATATTTAGTTTATTTACTTATAGTAATACTTTAAAATGCTAGCGTATGTAATAAAAAAATGCAAATGATTTGAGTTTGTGGCAACTTATGCTAATATTTTTGAACAGTATTTTTTTAATTTATACGTATTGATATGATATTTGTAACAGGTGGTGCTGGGTTTATTGGCAGCAATTTCATTACTGATTGGTTACAACATTCGCAAGAATTAGTGTTAAATTTGGATAAGTTAAGCTATGCAGGAAACTTGGAAAATTTAAAACCAATTTCGGATCATCCGCAATATATTTTCCAACAAGGCGATATTGCTGATGAGAAATTAATAACCGAATTATTAGTAAAATATCAGCCCCGAGCAATGATTAATTTTGCCGCAGAATCCCATGTTGATCGTTCTATTCATGGCCCCGATGATTTTATTCAAACCAATATTGTGGGAACGTTTCGCTTATTAGAATCAGTACGAGATTATTGGAATCAATTGCCTAGTGAGCAACGACAAAATTTTCGATTTTTACATATTTCTACGGATGAAGTGTATGGGTCATTGGAAAAAAATGCACCAGCATTTAAAGAAACTCATCAATATCAACCTAATAGTCCTTATTCTGCCAGTAAAGCCAGTTCGGATCATTTAGTTCGAGCTTATTATCATACCTATGGCTTGCCTGTATTAACCACGAATTGTTCTAATAATTATGGCCCTTATCAGTTTCCAGAAAAATTGATTCCATTGTGTATTCATAATGCCATTAGTAATCAGCCTTTACCCATTTATGGGGATGGTCAACAAATTCGGGACTGGTTATATGTGATTGATCATTGTCAGGCAATTGTAAACGTATTAGAAAAAGGTCAAGTCGGTGAGGTTTATAATATTGGTGGGTGTAATGAAAAAGCGAATATTGAGGTAGTGAATACCTTGTGTCAGATTTTGGATCAACAGCAACCAAGAACCGATGGTAAGTCTTATGCTGATCAGATTACTTATGTTAAAGATCGGCCAGGGCATGATCGACGCTATGCGATTGATGCCTCTAAAATTCAACAACAATTAGCTTGGCGACCTAAAGAAACCTTTGAATCTGGCATGGCTAAAACAGTAACTTGGTATTTATCACATTTCGATTGGGTTAATAATGTTACGACTGGGGTTTATCGTCAGTGGGTGGAGCAACAGTATTCATGAACATATTATTATTAGGCAAACAAGGGCAAGTTGGTTGGGAATTGCAACGGGCATTATTACCCTTAGGAACAGTTACCGCTTTTGATCAAACGGAAGTAGATTTTATTGAGTTAGATAAATTAGGTGATTGTATCCTCAAATTATCACCTGATATCGTAGTGAATGCTGCTGCTTATACCGCCGTAGATAAAGCGGAGTCAGAGCCTGAATTAGCTAATATTGTCAATGCCCAAGCGGTGAAAGTGATTGCCGAAGCAGTAAAGCAAATTAATGGTTGTTTAGTGCATTATTCCACCGATTATGTGTTTGATGGCACTAAAGATTCACCTTATTTAGAAAGCGATGCGACCTCTCCCCAAAGTGTCTATGGTCAAACCAAGCAACTAGGCGAGCAATTGATAGCTGACGTGGCTTGTCAACATTTTATTTTTCGCACCAGTTGGGTTTATGCTCGCCTAGGTCATAATTTTGCTAGAACTATGTTACGATTAGCAAAGCAACGGGAACAGTTAAAAGTAGTGGTTGATCAAGTTGGCGTGCCAACCAGTGCCGAATTAATTGCGGATATTACGGCGATGTGTTTATTGCAATTTAAGCAAGGCAATAATGCCAGTGGATTATATCATTTGGTGGCGTCAGGTGAGACGAATTGGCATGAGTTTGCAAAATTGGTCATTACTGAAGCAATTCAAGCAGGGGCGGAATTAAAAATTAGTCCTGAGCAAATCATTCCTATTAAAACGAGTGCTTATCCAACCCCCGCAACACGACCCTTAAATTCTCGTTTAAATACCGATAAAATCAAACAACAATTTGGATTGGTATTACCCGATTGGCAAGTTCAGGTAAAACGCTTGGTGGCAGAACTGGCTTTACAAGGACAGTTATAATGAGTATTTGTAAAGGGATTGTTCTTGCGGGAGGCAGTGGTACTCGCTTATATCCTGCGACTTTATCAATTTCCAAACAACTACTGCCTGTTTATGATAAACCTATGATTTATTATCCACTAAGCACATTGATGTTAGCAGGGATTCAAGATATTTTGATTATTTCAACCCCACATGATATGCCTGCGTTTCAGCGACTATTAGGTGATGGTCAACAATGGGGGTTAAATTTACAGTATCAAGTGCAAGCAAGTCCTGATGGTTTAGCCCAAGCATTTATTCTGGGTGATGAATTTATTGCTCAAGACTGCTGTGCCTTAATTTTAGGGGATAATATTTTTTATGGCCATGATTTTCATCATTTATTAGCGAATGCGGCTCAGCGTCAAGCAGGTGCGAGTGTATTTGCTTATCATGTGCATGACCCTGAACGTTATGGTGTCGTTGAGTTTGACCAAACGGGACAAGTCTTGTCATTGGAAGAAAAACCTGCAAACCCGAAATCGCATTATGCGGTAACAGGCTTGTATTTTTATGATAATCAAGTGATAGAAATGGCAAAACAATTAAAACCTTCTGCTAGAGGTGAGTTGGAAATTACCGATATTAATGCGTTGTATTTAGCACAACAGCAATTATCGGTTGAGATTATGGGGAGAGGTTATGCTTGGTTGGATACGGGAACCCATGATTCATTATTAGAAGCCAGTCATTTTATTGCGACTTTGGAAAAACGCCAAGGTTTAAAAGTGGCTTGTCCTGAAGAAATTGCTTGGCGACAACATTGGATTGATGATCAACAATTAGAACAATTAAGTCAACCCTTAATAAAAAACAGTTACGGTCAATATTTACAACTTTTACTGCAAGAAAGAGTATTTTAATGCAAGCAACCCCTTTAGCAATTCCTGATGTGATTTTATTGCAACCCAAAGTATTTGGTGATCATCGTGGTTTTTTCTTTGAAAGTTTTAATGCGAAAGTATTTAAAGCATTGACAGGATTAAATTGTGAGTTTGTCCAAGATAATCATTCTAAATCAGTCAAAGGCGTATTAAGAGGGTTACATTATCAATTAAACCCTAAAGCGCAAGGCAAATTAGTCAGAGTAGTACAAGGTAAAGTTTTAGATGTTGCGGTGGATATTCGGCGTTCGTCGCCAACTTTTGGGCAATGGGTAAGTGCGGGATTATCATCTGAAAATCATCATCAACTTTGGATTCCAGAAGGTTTTGCGCACGGTTTTTTAACTTTATCAGACACGGCGGAATTTTTGTATAAAACCACGAACTATTATGCCCCTGAATTAGAGCGTTGTATTGCTTGGAATGATGCGAGTTTAAAGATTGATTGGTTGGTTGATAAAAAATTGGATATTACACTTTCAACAAAAGATAGACAGGGTTCTTTATTTAAAGAGGCAGAGTTGTTTGATTGAGTTTGTTATTAGTGATAGATAAATTGAAATTGCTATTTTGTGTTTTGAATTGTACTCTAAAATTAAAAAAATGTGGTTAAAATATAGTTAAATAACATTAAATTTGCTTTTAGTTTAACCGTTTATGTTTATTTATTATTTTAAACTAAGTGCAATGCAACAGTTATTTTGTTAAGAGTTTAGGTTTTTCATGTCTTTTTTTTACAATAGTGCCGTCAGTTATTTTAAAACTATATCAATATTTGCTAAAACATTATTTTTAGATAAGCCATTAACTTTTATTTTGTTGAATTTTAGTGGTATTGTTTCCAAAATGATTATTATTGTTGCTTTTATGGTATCAATCAAAAGTATTGTATTAGTTCATAGTGGTGATATACAAAATATTTTAGATGGGTTAATTGCATATCAATTTCCACCCATATCCGAGAGAACTTTTATTTTGGTGGTGGCATGTTTTATTTTATTGTTATTTATATTGTCGGCAATTTTACCGTTAGTTTATTCTATTAAAATATCAAAATACTCTTATTCAAGAACAAGTAAATTTCGTAAAATTAAGGCGAATATCTTTTTTGAACAACACCAAAAATCACAAGAGGCAGATAAAGAGAAATCAAAAATACTTCATCAATTTATTTTTCAAACTGATCCACAATTTGGTAAAGCGATAATAAATGTTATATTTCATTTGTTTGAGTTATTACAAAATCTTGGGGTAATCCTGTTAAGCTTGGTTATTATTGCTTATTTTATGCCGATTATGACAATTATTTTAATAGCTATTATGATTGTTTTGATTCCAGTGTTTTTATGGAAAAGTTATTATCAGACAAATCAAACAAAATCAATGGAAAAGAAGCTAAAAGAACTTGATAAAAGTTTAAAGCAAAATTTGATGAAACAAAGTAATTTAGGGGATGTAGATTCTGATTTCCAAGATTACTATCACAAGGTATGTTATTCAGATAAAAACAAAAAATTAGAACTGTCAAAGAAAAGAGGACAGCTTGACGCAAAAATTGTTCAATTAATTCTTAGAGTAATTTTGGGCGTTTTTTTTGCTTCAACCGTGATTTATGTAATGGAATTTGATGTGAATACTGAAAATCTTGGTGATATGCTTATTGTTTTTTTTATTGTTCGTTTTTTGTTTGGTATATTACAAAGTCTATTAACAGGGATGAGAGCCTTAAATACGGAGTATTTGGTGTTAAAGGATTTAATTGTTGATATTCAGTTGTCAAAATCAAAAGAATCTTTATAATGAAGTTCAAATTGTTAGTAATAAAAGTTGTATTTTGGCTATTAGATAAAACACCCGAGTTAACAGAGCAAGCTGTAACTTTATTAGCTGATCGTTACTTAAATAATATTCAGGCAAATATCTCACAAGATTTAATTGAAATTGCATTGCTTCATGCAAAAGATCCAATGATGACCTTAACTAAACTTGAAGCTCAAGCAAATCTTCCAAATGAACAATTGCTTTCAGTATTAGAAATATTATTTAATGAACGTAGTGAAATCATTCACAAACTGTTTTATGAATTATCTTCGCAAGAGGTTATAGCAGTGACTAATTCTTCTATCAAGTTATGGTTGTGGTTGAATCAACGTGATTTTAGTGGTTCTGTACTGTCTGAAGAAGAATTAAGCCAAGTGATAAAATTTTTCCCATTATACACATCAGTGAAAAGAGCTCGTTTTGAAAATGTTGTATTTGCAATGTTATTAAAAAGTGAGAAAATTCATATGTTAGAAGCTTTTTTTGACGCATCAGTTTTTAGTAAGCCGAGTTCTTTGCGAACCGTGCAAAAGGCTGGTTTATTAAGATTAGCAACTAAGCAAGGAGAAAAAAAATACAAACAAGTGTATAATATGTTGTCTATTGAGAATGGATTAGAAAAATTAAAGCTTAGTGAGATAGAATCTAGTCTGTTGCTGGATCAGCAATATCGCCTTAGTCATCAAAATCAAGAACAACTTTTGTTGAATTATGCTCCTAAAGGATTTCGTCACGAATTGGAACAATATGTTATTCCTGTCTATAACCATTTGCGTCAACAAATGAAATTTATGGATGTTCGAGTAAATCCAGTTGATAAAGAAGCCTTTACTAGTTTTTTGGAAAAAAAATTGATTAAAAAAGAAAGGCTATCACTCATTAGACTAGGTGATGGCGAATCATACATCTGGAATAATTCAACTGATTTCGCTGTCGTTGATGATCAACGATTGCGTGAACGTCATTGGTGGGGAACAGAACTAAGTGAAGAATTGAGGGGAAATATTAGGTGTCAATTACAGGATGCTTTAGATTTTGTTGATGTGCTTGGTATTCCAAGTATTTATCGTTTTATTCGAGATACGAATCCTCGTTTGCAAAACTTTCAATCTATGCATGGTGGCAGAGCACTTTTAACAGTTATGAAGCATTTGCCGGAGATTGTTCATAAAGAAGTCGTATTGACTGAAGAACGTGTACATCAGGTAGTATTTGATGAAAGTTATATTAAAAAACTTTCTAATTCCGCAGAAAAATTGGTTATTGTTTCTAGTATAAATGAAGATTACATTATGGACTTTTTTGGAAATTTTTTTGTTAAAAACAATATTGAAATTTACAAAATTCCAACTCATGCAAAAACTTTATCTAACAAAATTTTTTACAATAACTCTACCATTCTCCCCAATTGTTTCAATTCAATATTGAATAATTTAAAAAAAGAAACTATGCCTGGAACTTTGGCATTAGTTGCGGGTGGTATTATTGGTAAAATTTTTGTTGCACAACTTGCCCAACAAGGATGTGTTGCATTGGATATTGGTGCAACAGTTGATTATTGGGTTGGGGCGAAAACTCGGGGTTATGGGGATTTAGTTTAGATATTTTAAGTTATTGCTGTATGACACTATTACTTTTAAATTTTTGTTTAATTAATGAGGATATTGAATGTTTTTTGTTTTAAATACTGGACGAGCAGGTAGTAACACGATATCACGTGTACTCTCCCAGTCACCCAATTGCCAATGTTTACATGAACCTGAACCAATTCTTGTAGAAGAGGCGGCAAAATATCGTTATGGTGATTTAAGTGGTAAAGCGATTGTTCAATTGCTTAAAGCAACTCGTCCTAGTGATAACAAAGAAATTCATTACGGCGAAAGTAACAATAAGTTATCGTTGCTTATTCCTTTATTAGAAGAGGCTTTCCATCGCTGTTATTATATTTGGTTGATTCGTGATGGACGAAATGTTGTTTGTTCTGGTGTTCAACGTGGATGGTTTACTGAAATGGATTTTGCTGAGAATGCTATTGTATGGCGTCGTTGGCGACTTCAAGGGGATAGGTTGGGTTTAGTTTCAACGGAAGAATGGCAATCATGGTCCTCATTTGAGAAAAATTGTTGGTTTTGGAACTATAATAATAGGCTTATTCAAAAGGATCTTTTGTCTATATCTCCTAAACGTACTTTCTTTTTAACCATTGAAAATTTGGCAAATAGTTTGCTTGATTTATGTGATTTTTTGAAAATTACTCCTACTAATTTTGTAATTCAACATCATAATCAACGTACTACTGATATTAATGCTATTTCTTCAGCTAATTATGCTGAAAAAATTATGACTTGGCATGATTGGGATGAAACTCAATGTGAAATTTTTAAAAAACATTGTGGAGCATTAATGGATGAAATTTATCCTAGTTGGAGAAACGGTGAAGATTGGCAAGACATAGAGACTAATTTGTCAAGTGATAGTAAATTAGTTGTTGGAACATCTGGTCACAGTTCAGTTTATGCAGGCAATAAAATGGATGAAAATTTGTTATTGTTGCATAGTGATTTATCTGAAATCAAACAGTTACGTGGAGAAGTATCAGCACTTACTCGATTATATCGTAATCTTTCAAAAAATAGTACCTACCAACAAAAGATGCAAGAGAAAGCTAGAGATATTTTGGTTCAAATGGACGAAAATAGAGTTAATGAAAAAGAATGTAAGAAACGTATCCAGCAACTTGAGCATAAACTTCAAGAAGTATTAGATAGCAAATCTTGGAAAATAGGTCAAATGCTAGTGCGACCAATCAAGTTTGTTATTCAATTGCCAATTAGTGTGATTTTGTTTTTTTACCATTTTATAAAACTAATACCAAATCAGTCCAAGCTTGCAAATTTTCTAGAAGGTAACAAAGGAAAACAGTTTTACCTATCTAAGTCTTTATTAAATGAATCACAATTACTTGCTGACATAAAAGTAAAACGTATATCTGGTAGGCTTAATGATGCAAAAAATGATGTAAACAAATTATTGTTAGCGCAGTCAAATTTTTCAATTCCTGTATTATTAGAGTTTGCAGTTTTAGCGGATGAAATGGGAGATTGGCAATTTGTAAGGCAATGTTGTACCGAAATTTTACAAAAAAAACCTTATAATTATAAAGCGTTAGAATTAGAACATCGTACTTGTGTTCGCTTTCTCCCTTTAGAAGCGTTGCGCAAAGTGGTAGATCATGATATGCAACAGGGGGGGTATCGTTATTTGATTTCTGTATCTACAGCTATAATGATTGCCTATTATGAAGATCAAGATTGGAAAAAAGTAGTATCAATTGTTGAACAGTTGACCGTTATGGGTGGTATGCGGACATTAGTTGATAAGTTAAAAATAGGGAACAATTTGTCAATTGTGAAGCGACTTCGGGAGCTTATGTGTGTTTTTCGTATCCATGAAGTGCTTTCTCAGGCTTATCTTGGCAATGCAGAGATTGTAGATACGTTATATCAAAAGTTAAAGACTGATTTTCCACAGAATGATGAGGTAGATTTGTTACATGCTGAAATCGCTAGATTACAAGATAATTATTCAAAACAATTAGATATTATCAATAGTGTTTTAGAACGGTATAATTTACATCCAATCCGCAACAAAAATAATACTACTGGGTTAGCGATAGCAAATTTGAGTTGTGATGTTCCTAAAACGACACAGGATAAAGCGTTAATATCAGTGATTATGACTGTTTATGGTCGAGATGAACTTTTGCAGGTGGCACTGGATTCAATTTTAAATCAATCTCATCACAATCTGGAATTATTGATTGTTGATGACTGTTCTCTAGATGATACTTATGAATGGCTTGAAAATCAGGCTAAACATGATTCACGTATACGTTTATTTCGTTGTGGACAAAATTCAGGAACATATGTGGCTAAGAATATTGCTTTGTCACATGCTCGTGGAGAGTATATAACCTTTATGGATAGTGATGATTGGAGTCATCCACAACGGCTTGAACAACAACTCAAAATTCTTGAGAATAATCATGATATTGTGGGGGTATGTCACAAATATTTTCGGGTTGATGGCGATGGACATATTAATTTTCGTCGTGTAGCTATTCGTAAAGCGTTTATCTCACTAATGTTTCGACGCTCAGTATTTGAACGTATTGGTTATTTTTTATCTATTCGTGTAGGTGCTGATTCAGAATATGTTGCCCGTATTCGTACAGTTTTTGGTGATACCTCAATAAAACAGAAATCATCTCTAACAATTTTAGTGACTCATCGTTCCACTAGTTTAACTAGTGGCGGACGTTTTGCGATTGGTTGGCGAGATATCATTGGCGTTAGGCACGAAAATCATCTTGCCTTTAGAGCTTGGCATCGAAGAATTGCAGCAGGTTTTGAGCAGCCCTTTGTTGGTTTTCCAATGAAAACTTTGCCGTATCCGATTCCTGCAGAGTTATTTCTTAAATAGATTCTGTAGAACATTGTTTGGTAATTATGAAATATTTAATATTTATTGATGGTATGAGAGCACTTGCCGTTTTACTGGTCATTGCTACTCATTTAGACGTATCTTTACTACCAGGTGGTTTTGTGGGTGTTGATATTTTTTTTGTTATTAGTGGTTTTCTAATATCTAAAATATTACTTGATCAATGTGAGCAAGGCAACATAAGATTTTCTGCTTTTTATTGGCGTAGAGCTAGACGCTTGTTTCCTGCTATGGCTGTTACAGTATTAGTGTCAGTATTAGTTGGTTTCTTATTATTTTCTAATGAACAATTTAGCAATCTGATTGATTCTAGTATTTTTTCAATTTTCAGTTTGGCTAATATATATTTTTGGTCACAAGTCGGTTATTTTGATGCTACTGCTGCAACTAAGCCCTTGCTACATTTATGGTCTTTGGGAGTTGAGGAACAATTTTACCTATTTTGGCCTTTCGTTTTGTATTTCTCCTATCGTTTTTGGGGACGTTATGGCGTGTTAATTGCTGTTTTGATAGCATCAATGATATCATTTTTACTTAATCTGTTAGTAATTGAAACAACTGTGATGTCATACATCACATCCTCAACAGGAGTAATGTCAAATTTTAGAGATGGTGTATCAACATCCTTTTACTGGTTCCCATTTCGTATTTTTGAATTTGGTATAGGTGCGTTATTAGCTTACTTACCAAATTTATTGTCAGAAAGTAAAAAAACACTGGGTAATACTATTTTTTTGCTTGGATTAGTTTTATGTATTGCACCTGCAATGTTACTTAATGAGCACAGCCTTTTTCCCTATTATAATGCACTTTTCCCTGCAGTTGGTGCAGGACTCATGATTTTTTCAGGTGCGGCATCAATTATTGCAAGAATTGTATTTGAACATCGAGTGGTCATATTTTTGGGAAAAATAAGCTATTCGTTATATCTTGTTCATTGGCCATTAATTGTTTATTACAAAGCACTATATGGTTTAGAGCTTGATAATATCGACCAAATTTTGCTTTTTTGGGCTATGCTGTTTATGGCGGTTGTTTTAAATAAAACAATTGAAACTCCATTGCGTTATGCGTCTATTTGGACACACAAAGCAACATCTTTTAAGGATTGCTTGCTCCAATTGACATTTCCATTGGCAATGATGGGTATTGTTTTGTTTATTGTGGTTTTATCCCATATTCCAGACAGAATACCTGACTATCGAATAAATTTGGCCAATCGTGATTGGCGACAACTTGAAATTAAAAACTATTGCACTGGGGCACCAAGTGAAAAATATCCTAGTGATTTATTTACTTGTGCTACCCATAGAGATGGTTCACTTGATATTATCCTTTGGGGTGATAGTCATGCTTTGCATCTTGTGGCTGGATTCGTAGAATTATTTCCAGATTCAAATGTGTTAGTTGCTTATCAAAATGGTTGCACACCACAAAGTGGTTTTAATGGGTTGATCAGGGAGTTTAAACGACCCGATTTAACTCAGCAATGTATTGAACGCAATAAGTCAGTATTGTTGTGGATGTCTACGCTAACTAAGCCTGCAGTTGTTATAATTACTAGTGCCAAGCGTGATAAACCAGAACTTGTTGCACCTATTATAAATCAACATTTATCTAAACTAGAAGCAATGGGGCATCAAGCCATATATCTTGAAGATTTTATTCGTCCAAATACGTTGATTGCGCAATGCAGGGCTGTTCCTAATTTCGTGATTTCAGATGAATGGCTTAATAAAATATGTCAACCTAATATGAAATCTGTGCGTAAAGAGTTGGATTATGCTAAAAAATTACAGAGTCTAACCAATAACTATGTTTCTGTCCGTGATGTTCAGTGTCCCAACGAGCAGTGTATGTTTTTTGACAAAGTTGGGCAGGTATACTATCGTGATCATCACCATTTGTCGATTAGGGGTGCTTATAACATGATGTTATTGATCTATCCGAAATTAATAAAAAGCTCAAGTTTATTGACGATGCAGAAAGTTAATTTTGATGGTGATAGTCACATTCAGGGCTTAGTTAGTTCCTGGAAAGGAAATAACTAGTTGTTATCATAATGTTTGTCAATGATAATGTGCCTAAAATAAAAACTTATGCTATTGAATGTACTAAAAAGTAATATTTTTAGTACTGGTTATTGCTATATGGAAACTACTACCTAATCTAATAATGTTATTGTATGGCGAGATTCTCACTATATTACTGTGAGTTATGCAAATCTAATTTCTGGACATTTAGAAAGAGAATTAATGAAGTTTTTGGTTTCAATCTAATATTTTTTTATTAAACAACTTAAAGGTTATTGATTTATTAAAGGCTATTGTGAACGTATTATATTTCCATCCAGCTTCTGTTTATGGTGGTGCCGCTAAAAGTTTGATTGAATTGTTTAAATTATTGAGAAAATTTAATGTCAATGGAACTGTCGTTACACCAAAGGGCGCTGTTTGCCAAGCATTTGTTGAAGTTGGGTTAAATATTTTTCCTGTAAAAGGTTTAAGCCAATTTGATCATACTCGTTATGGATATTATCGAGGATTACGTTGGATTATTTTGTTTCGAGAATTATTTTTTTTACCCTATAGTTTATTGGCGTTATGGCAATTAAAAAAACAATCGTTCGATTTAATCCATTTAAATGAGATAACTTTGTTGCCTATTGGTTTATTGGCTAAATGGTTATTAAAAATTCCATTAGTTGTTCATGTCCGTTCTGTGCAGTTAAATAGCAATAAGGCAATTTTAAGAACAAAAATTATTAATCGATTATTAAAACAATATGCCGATGCGGTCATTGCAATTGATCAAAGTGTGGCTTGTACTTTATTCGCTGCTTTACCACTAAAGATTATTCATAATGGTCTTTATGTCAATAAGCCCCAATTTGTATCAACAAATGCTGTTGTCTGTGTTGGCTTTTTAGGAAATTTGTTACGTTTTAGGGGGATTTATGAATTAATTGAGGCAGTTAGAATATTGGTGAAGGAGCGTAAATTATCAGTTAAGCTTTTAATTGTAGGTGAAAATGTACGTTATTTGGTGGGATTAAAAGCATATTTGTTAAAACAATTGGGTTTTGCCGAAGATGTAAAATCTGAAATAACTAAGAAAATTCAACAATATGATTTAGAAGATTTTATTGAATTAAGAGGTTTTGTAGCGGATGTTCATCAAATTTATGCAGAAATTGATATTTTAGCTTTTCCTTCTTATTTGAATACAGCAGGTCGTCCTGTATTTGAAGCTGCTTTATATGGCATTCCTAGCGTAGTAGCTGTATCATCACCTTTACCTGACGCGATTATCCATAACCAAACAGGAATCGCAATTGAGTCACCTGATCCAATTTTATTAGCAGATGTTTTAGAAGAATTGATTACTAATACTGATTTACGGCAATACTTGGGAAATAATGCCAAGATTTGGGCTGAAAAAATTTTTTCAATTGAACAAAGTGCTGAAATGGTTAATGATATTTACAAAAAAATTGTTAGTGACGTATAACATTTAAGAACAATAATAGCAAATATCGATCATTATAATTCCTAAAACAATTAAAAATTATAGACATATGAATTTCCATCGTCATAGAATTAATAGAGAGCTTATTGTGTATGATTACGGTAATTATTGTTAATTATAATGCGGGTCAATTTCTGGTGGAGTGTATTGCCAGTATTTTAACCCAAGTAAGGCAAATTATTATTGTTGATAATGCCTCAGACGATAACAGTTTAGCCTTGTGTGAACAACAGTTTCCACAAGAAGCGAAACTGACTATTATTCGTAATGCTGAAAATTTAGGATTTGCCACTGCCTGTAATATTGGTATTAAGCAAGCAAAAACCAAGCAGTTATTATTTTTAAACCCTGATTGTCGTTTAGAAACCAATACTATTAAACAGTTAAGCCAAATTTTAGATTCAGATAATAAAATTGGTATGGTCGGTGCTTTATTATTAAATGCTGATGGTTCGGAACAAGGTGGCGGACGACGTGCGATTCCAACGCCTTGGCGTTCATTAGTACGAGCCTTTGGTTTCTACCGTTTCGCAAAATATTGGCCTAAATTATTTTTTGATTTTCATTTACATCAACAACCATTACCTAAAAAGCCAATAGAAGTCGAGGCGATTTCAGGGGCTTGTATGTTGGTGAAATCTGAGGCGATTACTGAGGTTGGACTTTGGGACGAAGGCTATTTTTTGCATTGTGAAGATTTAGATTGGTGTCTACGTTTTTGGCAAAAGGGCTGGAAAATCCTATTTGTGCCTGATGCTAAAGTTACCCATGCTTTAGGCGTTTGTAGTAAATCACGCCCTATTTTTGTGGAATGGCATAAACATAAAGGTATGATGCGTTTTTATCGCAAGTTTTTTCGACAACAATATTCTTGGGGTTTAATGGGTTGGGTTGCGGTTGGGGTTTGGTTGCGGTTTAGCTTGATTGCGATTTATTATAGTTTGCGTTTGAGTAAATAAATTAGATGTTTGTTTTTAGTAATAGCTTCTTTATTGTACCATATACTAAAGTATAACTTTAAATTGATATTAGATGGAGATTCGCAATGATTCAGGCAGTAATTCGTCAATCAGGTGGTGCTAATATTATTAGTATTCCCAGAACGATTTTATCCGCACTAAATTTAAATGTGGGTTCTTGTGTGAATATTACGGTTCAAGATAATCAAATTATTTTAACGCCTGCCAAGCCAACACTAACTTTAGAAGAGTTATTAGCTAATACGCCTAAAGAAAATTTGCAGTTTACTGATGAGGATAAGCAGTGGCTAAACCAGCAAGCAATAGGTAAAGAAATCCTATGAGTTATATTCCTGAACAAGGCGATATTATTTGGTGAAACTTTGATCCTAGTAGTGGTAAAGAAATTATTAAACGACGACCTGCCTTTGTAATTTCCAAAAAAATGTTTAATGAACATACTAAAATGGCAATTGTTGCACCAATTACTCATACGATTAGAAATATTCAATTAGAGGTTGTGTTACCTGCTAATTTACAAACAAAAGGTGCAATTCTGGTTTATCAATTAAAATCAATTGATTATATACAACGTAATAGTCAGTTTATTGAAACGACTGCTGATGTCGTGATTGAACAAGTTTCAGCTATTGCGAGTGTATTGGTGGCAAGTTAGATGCCACATAATCATATAGGCGTAGTCGGTGCCACCAGTTTAGTAGGACAACATTTATTACCCATACTAGTTGCCAATAATTATCAAATCATTGCTTGTTCTAGAAAAGCACCGCAAAAAAATACGCCTAATATTAACTGGCAACAAATTCCAATGAATACCGCACTACAGCCTAAAATCAATGATTGGTTATGGGTAGCGCCAATATGGTTATTGGCAGATTATTTTGATTGGTTATTAGCCTCAGGTATGACGCGTATTGTGGTCGTATCATCGACCAGTCGTTTTACCAAAGTTGATTCGTCTAGTTCAACGGAACAACAAATTGTGCAGCGTTTAATCAATGGGGAACAACAATTGCAACAACAAGCAATTTTGTCCAAGGTAGCATGGCTTATTTTACGCCCAACATTGATTTATGATTTGGGTAAGGATAAAAATATTACTGCCATGGCGAATTTTATTAATAAGTTTGGTTTTTTTCCTGTATTGGGTCAAGCGAAAGGTTTACGGCAACCTGTTTATGCCAAAGATGTAGCAATGGCTTGTTATTTAGCATTAACAACTAAAACCATAAAAAATCAGAGTTATAATCTTTCGGGGGCTGAAATCTTAAGTTATCGGCAAATGGTTGAACGGGTTTTTTTAGCATTAAAATGTCAACCTAGAATCTTAACCATTCCTTTGGGGATTTTTCGCTTGGCATTGTTTTTTTTACATTTATTACCAAGGTATCGCCATTGGACCGTAGCAATGGCAGAACGTATGAATCAGGATATGACTTTTGAACATCAGCCTGCTAGTAATGATTTTGGTTTTAATCCTCAATCATTTAATTTAGACTTGCCAACAAAAAAATCGTATAAAATCTAGTCTTGAATCACGGTAAACTTTGCTAATAATAGTGTGTTTTATTGCATCAATGGAGTTGCTCAATGCAAAAAACTGCTTTGTATGATTTACATAAGGCCATGAACGGCAAAATGCTTGATTTTTCGGGTTGGTTAATGCCGATTAACTATGGTTCGCAAATTAAAGAACATAAAGCAGTACGCAAACATCATGGTATGTTTGATGTATCACATATGACGATAATTGATTTGCACGGTCGCCAGTGTGAGGATTTTTTGCGTTATTTATTGGCAAATGATGTGGCAAAGCTGGTGGCAAATCAGGCTTTATATAGTTGTATGCTTAACGAAAATGCAGGGGTGATTGATGATTTAATTGCCTATTTTTTTTCCCCAGATTTTTATCGTTTAGTGCTCAACGCAGGAACTAGGGAAAAAGATTTCGCATGGATTCAGCAACAAGCAATAAATTATAAGGTTGAGGTAATCGAACGCCAAGATTTATCGATGATAGCCGTACAAGGACCACAAGCAAGCGCTGCCGTCATGCCGTTTTTGCCTCAAAGCCTACGAACTGTGGCTAAGGAATTAAAAACTTTCCATAGTGTCATGGGCGAGGATTGCTTAGTCGCTCGTACAGGTTATACTGGCGAAGATGGCTTTGAAATTATTTTGCCTCATAAGCAAGCACTGAGATTATGGCAACAGCTTGCCGATGCAGGCGTATCACCCTGTGGTTTGGGAGCGAGAGATACGTTACGCTTAGAAGCAGGTATGAATTTATATGGCTTAGATATGGATGAGACGGTTACGCCTTTAGAGTCAGGTTTAACTTGGACAGTGGCATGGCAACCCGACGATCGAGCATTTATTGGTCGTCAAGCCTTAATGGCAAAAAAACAAAGCCGATACGCCAAACGTTATGGACTATTATTTGAGGGGAAAGGCGTATTGCGACATGGGCAAAAGGTTTATGATAACAATGATAATTTCTTAGGAATGATTAGCAGTGGCAGTTTTTCCCCGAGTTTAGGGCAATCCATTGCCTTTGCCCGACTTTCTGATTATGATCAAGGCAGTTGTCAAGTTGAAATGCGTGGCAAATTACAGCCCGTAAGCATTGTTAAACTACCATTTATTACCAAAAGGGACTAGAAATGAGCGATTTACCTGCGGATTATAAATATACTAAAACCCATGAATGGGTTAGAGTTGAAGAGGATGGCACGATTACCATTGGAATTACCGATCATGCTCAAGGTTTATTGGGTGATTTGGTTTATGTGCGTTTACCCGAAGTGGGACAGATTATTGACACTCAAGAGGAATGTGTGGTACTGGAATCCGTAAAAACCGCAGAGGAGGTCTATAGTCCTATCAGTGGTGAAGTCGTTGCGATCAATGAAGTTTTAGAAGAGGAACCAGAGTTAATTAACCAAGGGGCCTTTGAACAAGGCTGGATTTACAAAGTTCAACCTTCTAATGATGCAGATATGGATGAATTATTATCCGTAGAAGATTATCAAGCGATGATTGAGCAAGAGGATGACTAATGCCATTTATTCCTCATACCTCAGATGATATTGAACAAATGTTGGCAGTCATCGGTGTTGATAATATTGATGATTTATTTTCGGAAGTGCCAGAGCAATTAAAAGGGGTAGATTTTTCAGACCTACCTCAAGGCTTAACGGAATTAGACGTCAGTCAATTATTAAAACAACGTGCCAAACAAGATAGTTATAATTTATCATTTTTAGGTGCAGGGGCTTATGAGCATTACATTCCTGCGGCAGTGTGGCAAATTGCGAGTCGGGGTGAGTTTTATAGTGCTTACACGCCTTATCAAGCAGAAGCCAGTCAAGGGATTTTGCAGTTAATTTATGAATATCAATCTATGATGGCAAAATTAACGGCAATGGATGCCTCTAATGCCTCTTTATATGATGGTGCTTCGGCTTTAGCGGAAGCAATATTGATGGCAGTGCGGTGTCATCGCCGTTCTAAATCTAAATCCAATAAAATTCTAATTGCGGGCAGTTTACATCCTCACTATTCTCAAGTGGCAAATAGTATTGTCGCTCATCAAGGGATTGAAATTGTTCAGTTAGCTTATGATGTTCATACTGGTAAATTTGATAATAATGCGTTAGCAGCGTATCAAGATCAAGATATTACCGCAGTAGTCATTCCTCAGCCAAATTTTTTTGGAGTATTAGAATCAGTCGATGAGATTACCAATTGGGCTCATCAACATAAAAGTTTGGTGATTGCCGTGGTGAATCCTATGGCAATGGCTTTATTAAAACCTGCGGGTGAATGGGGTGATAAAGGGGCTGATATTGTGTGTGGTGAGGGGCAGCCTTTTGGGATTCCCTTATCCTTAGGTGGGCCGTATTTTGGTTTTTTATGTTGTCAAAAACCCTATTTACGACAATTACCCGGACGAATTGTGGGACGCACTGTCGATCAACAAGGCAAAATAGCTTATACCTTAACTTTACAAGCCAGAGAACAACATATTCGTCGAGCTAAAGCAACTTCTAATATTTGTACCAATCAAGGTTTAATGGTAACAGCCGCAACAATTTATATGGCGTTAATGGGCGATCAAGGCTTAATTAATACAGCGGGGACTTGTCATCAACGGACCCGACAATTAGTTGAGCAATTAACCGCTATTGATGGCATTGATTTGAAATTTGCTTCGCCATTTTTCCATGAAGCCGTATTAGCATTTCAATTCCCATTACAAGTGATTATGCGTGCCTTACAAGCACAAGGTATTATTGCTGGCTTGGTGTTAGCCGAATTTTATCCTAAACTTGAAAATTGTTTATTAGTCTGTGCAACGGAAACCAAAACGGAACAAGATATTACCCAATATGTTGCTCATGTCAAACGGATTATTGAACAGCAAGCAATCAATCCTTGTCCTGTTCAGGCAAAATCATAACGATAATTAAAAGAAACGAAAATTATGTTAATTTTTGAACAATCTCAGGCGGGGCGTTCAGGTTTAAATGTCAAACCAGTAGCAATACCCGCAACCGATTTACCTAGTGATGCTTTGCGTACCTCTAAAATTGGTTTACCTGACGTGTCTGAATTGCAAGTCGTAAGGCATTATACTCGTTTATCCCAAAAGAATTTTTCCATTGATACCCAATTTTATCCTTTGGGTTCTTGTACCATGAAGTATAATCCCAAAGTTTGTCATACTTTGGCGAATTTACCTGAATTTGCTTCTGCTCATCCCTTAGCTGATGCCAGTTTTCATCAAGGTTGGATGGCGTGTTTATATGATTTGCAACAAATACTAAAAACGGTAACAGGCATGGATGGTATATCATTAACACCTGCGGCAGGTGCACAAGGCGAATTTGCGGGGGTTGCCATGATTAAAGCCTATCATCAAGCCAGAGGTGAAGGCGAGCAACGCAATGAAATCTTAGTCCCAGATGCGGCACATGGAACGAATCCTGCGTCAGCAGTAATGTGTGGCTTTAAAGTCAAAGAAATTCCAAGCAATGCGGATGGCGATGTTGATTTAGAACAACTACAACATTCCCTTAGTGATAAAACCGCAGGGATTATGTTGACTAATCCCTCAACTTTAGGGGTATTTGAACGGCAAATCACTGAGATTTCTGCTATGGTGCATCAAGTGGGAGGCTTATTATATTATGATGGTGCCAATCTTAATGCGATTTTAGCCAAAGTCAGACCTAGAGAAATGGGCTTTGATATTGTACATATTAATTTACATAAAACCTTCTCAACCCCACATGGCGGTGGTGGGCCTGGGGCAGGGCCTGTGGGTGTGGTCAAAGCCTTAATGCCGTTTTTACCTGTGCCTATGGTGGATTATAATGGTGAGGAATATACTTGGATTACGGAACAACAGCATCCACAAACCATTGGACGTTTGACTACCTTTGCTGGCAATTCAGGGATTTTATTACGCGCCTATATTTATGCTAGATTATTAGGTGGCGAAGGCATGACTCGAGTGGCAGAGTTTTCTTGTTTAAATGCCAATTATTTAATGGTAAAACTACAACAAGCAGGTTTTGATTTGGCCTTTCCTGAACGTCGGGCCAGTCATGAATGTATTGTGACACTCAAACGTCAAGCCAAAGAATTTGGGGTACATACCATTGATTTTGCCAAACGTTTGCTAGACTACAACTATCATGCACCAACCACCTATTTTCCTTTATTAGTACCAGAATGTTTGTTAATTGAACCGACTGAAACTGAAACCAAACAGGAGATTGATGGCTTTATCAATGCGCTAATTACTATTAATAACGAGGCAAAACAGCAACCTAAAATCGTTAAAAATGCCCCTTATCATTTGCCTGTGAAACGATTAGATGAAGTAAAAGCAGCACGAGAATTAGATATCGTATGGACAATCAAAAATTCATGATGAAACCGGGTAATACCGGGTTTAAACGTTTATTTTATGCTATGATTTATTCGTATCAGGGCTTAAAATCGGCATGGAAAAATGAAGAAGCCTTTCGTTTAGAGTGTTTGATTTTGTTGCCAGTCATACCTAGTGCCATTTATTTTGGTGAGACGGGATTACAACAAGCCTTATTAATTGGCAGTTGGCTATTGGTGATGATAGTCGAATTAATTAATTCTGCGATTGAGGCAGTGGTGGATAGATTTGGTGGACAACGTCATGAATTATCAGGACGGGCGAAAGATATTGGATCAGCCGCAGTGTTACTGGCAGTGAGTTTTGCGTTTATGGTTTGGATATTAATTTTTAATGAGTTAGGATATTGGTAGATGAGTATTTTAGTTTGTGGTTCAATTGCATATGACACGATCATGGTATTTAATGATCATTTTAGAAATCATATTTTGCCCGAAAAAGTTCATATTCTAAATGTCTCGTTTATGGTACCAAAACTACGGCGTGAATTTGGTGGCTGTGCGGGGAATATTGCTTATAATCTGCATTTGTTAGAAACGGATGCCAAACCAATGGCAACGGTGGGGCATGATTTTTCGCCTTATCAAACATGGATGTTAGAAAATAAAATTTCGCAAGATTATATTCGGATTATCGAACAAGCCTATACAGCTCAAGCCTATATTACCACTGACTTAGATGATAATCAGATTACGGCTTTTCACCCAGGGGCGATGAGTTACGCGGAAGAAAACCAAATTCCTGAAGATGGGGGCATTGAATTAGGGATTATATCACCCGATGGTCGAGATGGCATGATTGAACATGCCCAGCAATTTGTAGAAGCAGGCATTCCATTTATCTTTGATCCGGGGCAAGCAATGCCAATGTTTGGCAAACCCGAGTTATTAACATTTATTCAACAAGCCACTTGGATTACCCTAAATGATTATGAATCACAAATGTTACAACAAACCACCGAATTATCTTTAGAGCACATTGCTAAACAAGTAAAGGCATTGATTATTACCAAAGGCTCTGAAGGTTCGGTGATTTATACTCAAGGCAAAGACATTGCAATTCCAGTGGCAAAAACCCAACGTTTAGAAGACCCCACAGGTTGTGGGGATGCGTATCGGGCAGGATTGCTTTATGGTTTAAAACATCAATTAGATTGGGAAACCACAGGGCGTTTAGCGGCATTAATGGGGGCGATTAAAATCGAACAACCTGGCACCCAAAATCATTGTATTAATTTTGATGAGCTTAGTGTTCGATTTAAAGAGAGTTTTGGGCGGGATTTCTAGTGAGGAGTGGCTTAAAAATTATCCCCATCTAAAAATCCGCCAACATTACCTAAAATTGAACCTTCACCCTGCGTAAATCCGCTTGTTTGTGGTGCCGCTGCTAACATTCGTCCTGCCAAACGTGAAAAGGGTAGGGATTGCAACCAGATTTTACCCGGTCCTTGCAAGGTCGCAAAAAATAAACCCTCACCACCAAATAACATGGTTTTAATGCCCCCCGCTTTTTGAATATCAAAATCAACACTGGCTTCCATCGCAACCACACAACCCGTATCCACATGTAAGGTTTCACCCATATTTAATACTCGTTCCACAACTGTCCCACCTGCATGCACAAAGACTAAACCATCCCCTTCAAGTTTTTGCATAATAAAGCCTTCGCCACCAAATAAACCTGTCAAAATTTTTCTTTGAAAATGCAAACCAATGGACACGCCTTTAGCCGCACATAAAAAGCTATCTTTTTGACAGATTAATGTTCCGCCCACATTAGGTAACATAATCGGGATGATATTCCCTGGATAAGGGGCGGCAAATGCCACATGGGCTTTACCTGATCCTTTGTGAGTAAACACAGTAGTAAATAAACTTTCCCCTGTGATTAAACGTTGACCAGCCCCTAATAAATTACCAAAAAAACTATTACTTTGACTTTGTTTCGAGCCATCACCAAACACACTTTCCATTTCAACTTGCGGATGCTTGTACATCATCGCACCTGCTTCTGCCACCGCACTTTCCTCTGGATCAAGTTCAACTTCTACAAACTGCATTTCATTGCCAATAATTTTAAAGTCAATCACATCTGAGGATTGTGAACTTGATGCTAATGATGGGGAAAAACTATCTAGGTTTCGATTTTGGTTGGAATTTTGGTTTAGGTTGAAATTTTGATTTTGATTTTGGTTAGGACTAGGTGCGGGTGCTTGCCCATTTAATTCGCCAACCTCACGAATTGGAACCCATTCCGCAAACCCTTCTCGCCAAGCATAACCTTCTGGATTAATCATTGCTTGGGCTTTGGCTTGGTCTTGGTTAAAAGGACCCGTTTGTTGACCATTACGACTGAAATACCATTGATACATTAAAATTCTCCAAAAAAAACCTTACCCAAAGTTTAGCCAGTTTTGGAATAATTTCTAATTTTTTAAAAAAACCCTTGCAATTAAATTCAATCTTAATATAATTGCGAATAATTATCATTTAAGTTTATTTTGAATATTAGCGATGGGACATCAATTAGTCAAAAACAAAATTTTGCAATTATATGATGAGTTAGTTTCTCATGATGGCTTTGCTGACTTACATATTGAAATGAGGATTTTACGCCGAGGGCAAAAAGAAATCATTTTGCATTGTGGTAAGCAATATCGTTATGTGGTTGATTTCAAGAATAGTAATGATAATAGCAGTGATAATAGTAGTTTAGTTGGCGAGGGGTCATAAATTTTTATTTATAAATTTGCAGTTTCTGTGAGGGAAATGAGTGTATTTTTTTAAAGGAAGCGAAATGAAACAAATGCAAAAACAACAACAAGGGTTTACCTTGTTGGAATTATTAGTAGTGATTGGGATTTTGGCCATTATTGGCGGTACAGTTGTTGCTAGTTTAGATGGGCAGGAAGCCAAAGCATCCAAAGGGGCGGCAACCCATTCTCTGGCAGCGATTGAGCAAGCGGTTCGTTTGTATAATGTCAACGAGGGGGCATTGCCTGATGAATTAGATTCTTTAGCTTGTATTTCAGTAGGGGCGGATCCTAGTTTGTTAGACGGTGCGGTGGATCATCCTGCTGATGCCACTCCGGCAAATGCGTCTAAATATGGTGGTTCAAGTAACCTTCCGGGTGTTGGTGGTGGTGTCAGTCAAAAATTGGCAGGTAAATTTAGTTTAGTGAAACTTCACGAAAGTTTCGGAGAAGCCTTAGATAATGCAGGCATTATTAAAATTCGTTATGCGGAACTTACAACCTGTAACAATGATGACAATGCGGATGGGGCACCGGCGGGTTTTCCAACGGGTAATTTAGTGGATGTTGATATTCCTAATCGTGGTTTTGATGCACCAACCTCGGGTAAGAATCGTGGACGTGGATTTGCTAGAGAGATTCATGATCCTTCAGATAGTCATGAAGCCATTGTGATGGTATGGAATCGTGGAACGAATGGCGTTAATAATACTAAAATAGGTGCGGATGCGGATGCGGTTTTAATTGGTCTAGGCTTAGGAAATAATGCTAGCATTGTCGGCGGGGAAAATTTATTATCTCAAGCCCCTTATTATGGTGGGATCGCTAAAGATAAATATAGTCGTTATGTTTTGTTAATCAATGTGGGTACTGATGATGATACAACCGATGGTACTCGTGCGAGTACTGGCACAACAGGGACGGTTACTGCAAAAGGTACACCGATTTTGCAAGCGATTATTGATGCTAATGGTGATTTCTTAGACGAAGAATTTGCCGAATTTACGGGTCAAAAATCCTAATTATTTAACATACTTGCTAACCAAGGTGGTAGTGTTTCACTATCGCCTTGAGTTTGTTTTAAGGATGAGCCAATGATAATGAAAATACAATGGATGCTATTCCTATGGGTTATGGTCTATTCCCCTATAGGGATAGCGGTCTCAGCATTTAAAACAGTTGATTTAGATAATTTAATTGTAAGCTCAGTGCCAAATAGCGCAGGTACAGTAGAGATTTTACCCTTTTTAAAAATTCAATTTCCAGCAAGCATTAATCAACTGCCAAAACCCAGAAAAACCAGTTATTTGCAAGAAATTTTTGTCAATATGAATGTCAATCCCATTCCTATTGTGAAACAAGGCATTGAATTACAATCGAATCAAGGCAAAACCATTAACTTTTACATTGAACAAAGCATTGCGGATAAAATTACCGCTGAACATAAGGTTGGCGATAAATTACAATGGTTTGGCTATAAAGTCTATAACTCAAAATATGGGCCAGGAGTATTAATCAGTGGCTTTGAATATCAAGACTAATTTTCAACATCAACGGAAAAATCAGCAAGGGTTTAGCTTGTTGGAGTTGATGCTTGTGGTGGGGATTTTAGCCGTGATTGGTGGGGCAATGGTGGCATCGTTTGGTTCGGTGGATACGGATAGTAAAGATCAAATTGCTAGACATGAGATTTTGGAGTTAAAAAAAGCCTTGTTGCAGTTTCGTCAAGATTTAGGACATTTTCCTGATATGACAGGCTTATCACCTGCTGATTTTTCAGGTTTATTAGAACAAGGGGCGGAAGATAGTTGGGATATTGATCGGGGACGTGGTTGGCGAGGGCCTTATGTGTCTCGTTTTGGGGAAGGTTTGCTTGATATTGGGGATGATTTAGGCTTAGATGGCACGGGACAGCCTGATGCGGGTAGTGTTCTAACTAATATTGCAGCCATTGCTGATCCTTATCAACATAAAGCCATTGGTAGTTATTTACAATGGCAAAGTCGTAGTGGTGAAGTCTATGAAAAATGGGGACGACCGTATTTATTGTTTAATTTAGAGGATGATAATAAAGCCAGAATTGTCAGCATGGGCAAAGATGGTGTTTATGCGGGTAACAATGCCTCTGATATTTGTAGTGCTAATACTAATAGTGATGATATTGTCGTATGTTTATTAAAATGAAGAATCAATCTTATAATAATTTTTCTGTTGGCAATGGTTTTACTTTACTAGAGTTATTGCTAGTTATTCTAATTTTAGGGACACTCGCTTTATCCGCTTTATCGATTACCCAAAATTCTGACAGTCAAATTCGCTTTGAAGATACTCGTAATCGTTTAGAAATGATTAAAAAAGCAGTAGTAGGAAGTGTTGAGCAAACCGTAAATGGTCAGCCGAATATTTCGGGGTTTGTGGCAGACGTCGGGCAATTACCTGCTTGTTTAAAAGAATTAGTGGAAAATACTACTGACTGTGGTAATACCATAACAGGCTTAACTTTTAATACAACAGCAGGATTATGGTCAGGCTGGAATGGCCCTTATTTATCCGTAATTGCGGATGCCAAAGATGGGGCGAAACGCTTTCGTGATGGTTGGCAAAATGTGGGCACTGATGATGATTTTGGTTGGATAGTGTCGGCAAATTCCACCATATTAACAGTGCAAAGCAAAGGCTTAGATGGCGTGATTGGTGGTAGCGATGATTACGAGAAGGATTACCCTAGCAGCGGGGATTTAGTGGAACAAGCAGATCATTTTGCCTTATTACCCAATAATATCGCAGTAACTTTTAGTGCTTCATCGGCTTCTAAATCACTATGTTTAAAATTATGGTATCCTAGCAATGGCAGTTTGATTGCTTTAGAAAGTGATGATCATACTTTGGCTGTGAGTACCTCTGAACAAACGATTAATTTTAGCATTGATAATAGCAAGCGTTTTCCCATCGGTATTCGTGCCATTGGTGTTTACGAATATAACACAGGCACTAGCACTTGTACGGATAATCTTTATCCTAGCACAGCAAAACCGCTGATTTATACGTTTATTCCACGTACTGTTGCCGTGCTTGATTTTGATTGGGTAGTGCCTTAAATGTTAAACCATCAATCACCATTGTTAGTCATATATTCTAATGGAATTTCGCTTGATGTTATTGTTTTAATAACCAATAAATCCCAAGCCAAAATCCAACAAACTATCGCTTGCCCACTCGAAAACCTAGCCCAAGATTTACCGAATTTACTCCAACAAATTCCCAAACTTCCCAAAAAAGCCATTGTTATTACCCACGAATTAATCCCTCATCTTATGGCAGAACAAAGCGTAGGTTTAGGGGAGCAGATTCAAGACAATATTCAATGGGAATTAGAGCCATTACTCTCAGAACAAGCGAATGTTTGGGGATGGCAGTGGAATGAAGAGCAAGCATTGCAAACGAACTGGCATTTGCAAGCGGGTATGTCGGAACTGAATGAAACGAGTTATTGGGTAGCAGGGATGAATCAGACGATTTATCAACAATGGTTAAATCTAGTGGAATCCTCGGGTTTGTATTTGCATGCCATTTATCCATTGATTGGCAGTGGTTTGAATTATTTGACCAATGACAATGAGCTATTGCTAGAAATTTATCCCCATAGCTTGTCAGGCTTACAACGACAACAAGGGCAATTAGTTGGATTGCAAACTCGATTTATCCCTCAAATGGAACCTGATTTAGATCAAGTGATTGATTTATTACATACGCTGATCACAGATGAGATTAGAATATTACGTTTATACATCACACTTGATTGTCGTCTTGCTCAAGAATTAAACAATTTGGCTCAGGTGTTTAATATTGAGGTGTTGGCAATTGAATCGCCATTGCCTGAGCAAGAATTAACACCTGCTCAGTTTGCGATGTTAGCTTTAGCTCAACATACTTGGCAACAATATGATGAGCAAATGGCAATTTACTTAACCGCTAGTCAACCACCGCCACCTTGGTATCAACAACCTCGTTATTGCTTAGGACTGAGCATCGTGGCAGTGTTTGTTGCCATTGCTTTGATTGAAGGGCAGTTGTATCAACGTAAACAGTTATTATTAACTGACATGAATGCCACTGAAACCGAACTTGTCAAACGTCAGCAAGATAAAGATAAGATTCAGGCATTGCATGATAAAGTGACGAAATTAAAAACCAAACTGCAACAGCAACAACAACAATTAGAGCAAAACCAACAACAAATTGCTTTATTTGATCATATCTTGCCACAACGCAGTGCTTTGGTTAAAGGCTTGTTAGATGCGATTATTCAAAGCATGAATGCCCAAATGGTCTTAGACAAAATTATAGAAAGCAATCAGAACATTCAAATTCAAGCATGGTCATTAGAGGAATCATCAGGCCAACAATTTGCTAAACAATTAACCCAAGCATTAATGGCTTGGCAGTGGACAGTAGCACATTTAAGCATTACAGCTCAAACAGGACGATTAGACTTATCCGGTTATCAGATTAAGTTAAAACTTAAACCCATGGACGGGAAAGCAAATGTTTTCTAATATTAGCTTAAGAGAGCAAGTATTAATGGCAATATTAGGCGGATCAATCATTGTCGCTACTTATGTATTAGCTCGATATTTACCTGCGAAAAAACAATTAGCCTTGTTAGAAGAACAACAACAAATCTTAGAACAAGATTTAAAAAAAATTGTATTGCCTAAAATTCCCAAACAATATCAACAATTACAACCGAAATTAACCCAATTAGAGGCGGCTTTAAACGCGAGCAGTGAAAAATTGCAACAACTTAAACAAGCCTATTTAGACCCTAACTCAGTTAATCAACGTCAAGCCTTAAAATTAGAAATTAGCCAATTGGCAAAGGCGAGTGGGATTAAAGTCATGGAAGTCAGTCCTTATTTACAATCCGAACAACCCCGACATCCCTTATTAGGCAAAGACAGCTTGGTCTGGTCAAGTTTAAACTTAGAACATTTAAAATTACTCAGCACTTATGCTAATTTTCGGCGATTTCTTGCGGGCTTAGATCAACTCTCTAAAAAAGTCCATGTGGTGTATTTTGCATTGAATTTATTAGAAAGCAACGCAAAAACGGCGATTCAGCCGATTCAACTGATTGATATTCAACTGGTATTGGCATTTTAATGTTTGATTTATTATTACAACAATGTATTGAGCAACAAGGCTCTGATTTACATATTAGCGTCAATCAACCGATTTATTTACGCCAACATGGGCAATTAAAACCATTGGGTGAGTGTTTAAGTTTGCCACAAATTGAGGCCATGATTCAACAAATAGTCCCTGATAATTTATTACAATCCTATCAGCAAGACAAAAGCATTGATTTTGCTTATTCCTTAAACAGTGGGCAACGGTTTCGGATCAATATTTATTATGAACGCCAACAGCCTGCGTTAGCGGTGCGTTATTTAGACAGTCGATTTCGCTCCTTACAATCTTTAGGTTTGCCTGAGCAATTATATCAATTATGTGGTTTAAAAGACGGCTTGGTTTTAGTAACAGGTGCAACGGGTAGTGGTAAAACGACTACCTTAGCCCAACTAATCCATAAAATTAATCAAGATCGAGCCTGTCATATTTTAACCATTGAAGACCCCATTGAATATTTGCATCAAAATATTCAGAGCTTAGTACATCAACGGGAATTGCATTTAGATGTCCCCAGTTATCCGCAAGCCATTCGGTCAGCATTACGAGAAGACCCTGATGTGATATTAGTCGGTGAAATGCGAGATTTAGAGACGATGCGAGTAGCTATTACTGCGGCAGAAACGGGGCATTTGGTGTTTTCAACCTTGCATACGGGGGATGCGGTTGGCGTGATTGAGCGGATTTTAGGATCATTTCCTGCGGAAGAACAAGCGATGGTACGCCAACAATTATCACGCGTATTGCGTGCCGTAGTCGCACAGCGATTATTACCCATAAAACAAGGCGAAGGGCGTGTGCCTGCCTTAGAAATTTTAATGATTAATCCTGCGGTAGCAAATCTAATCCGTCATCATAAAACCCAACAAGTTTATAGTGTGATGGAATCGGCTACCACCGATTCAGGGATGCAAACTTTGGAGCAATCTTTGGCTGATTTAGTCAAACAACAAGTGATTGATAAAGCCTTAGCCATAAAAACTGCCCATTATCCCGATATTTTACAAAGCCAACTTCGTCAAAGGGGATTGTATGGGCGTTAGTTCAGGGCAATTAATTGAAGCGGGTGTCGCACAAGGGCTAATTACCACAGAACAATTAACCGAGTTGAAAAAAATGGCAAGGCAACAAAAAATTCCTTTGTTAGAAGCCATCGCCACCCAAGTGCGGTTGCCAGATATTGCATTTTATCAAGCATGGGCAGTACAACAAGGCATTGGTTTTATTAGTAGCCAAACTTTAACAACGGATATGGCCATTACGGACAATTTTCCCCCACCATTATTAATTCGTAAACAACTATTGCCTTTAACCCAACAACGGTTAGCCATGGCTGATCCGTCTGATCAGGTTTGTTTGCAAACTTTACAACGTTTATCAGGACAAACCCTTACGCCAGTATTAGTCGAAGCCGATGCGATTAAATTAGTCTTATATCAACATTTTCCACAAAATCCTGCGTGGAATGAGGTCAAACAAGACTTAGATTCAGTGGATTTACTGGATCAAATTATGCGTCAGGCATATTTGCGACGTGCCTCGGATATTCATATTGAACCGCAACAAAATTATTTGTCGATTCGCTTTCGGATTGACGGCAGTTTGCAGGTTTATCCCTTGTTTTTATCGACACAAGAAAGCCAGAGTTTAATTTCACGGATTAAAGTGTTAGCAAATATGGATATTGCCGAACAACGTTTGCCTCAAGATGGGGGGTTTTGTTATCAATCACCGTATAAATTTCAAGCTGATTACGATTTAAGAATTGCGACCGTTCCTAGTCATTGGGGCGAACGTCTCACCATACGTTTGTTAGGCACACAAAGCCAGTTAATCAGCTTAGAGCAATTAGGCTTTAGTGCCAATAACCAACAACGCTTTCAACAAGCCATTCAACAACCGCATGGTTTGATTCTAATCACAGGACCAACTGGCAGTGGTAAATCAACCACTTTATATTCTGCCTTAGAATATATTAAACGACCTGAACTCAATATTCTTACGGTGGAAGACCCGATTGAAATGGTCTTATCAGGGATTTCTCAAGTCAAAGCTGGCACGAGCATTTTAAGTTTTGCCGATGTGTTGCGTTCATTTTTACGGCACGATCCTGATATTTTAATGGTGGGTGAAATCCGAGATTTAGAAACGGCTGATATTGCCCTTAAAGCAGCGATGACAGGACATTTAGTATTTTCAACCTTGCATACGAATACGGCAATGTCTGCGGTAACTCGTTTGATTAATTTGGGCTGTGATGCGTTTTTAGTCGCATCAACATTAATTGGCGTATTAGCACAGCGTTTAGTCAAGCGTTTGTGTTCTCATTGTAAACAACCGTATCAAGCAGATGAAGCACAATGTGAATTTCTAGGGGTGGAATTTCCACAAACATTATACCAAGCCAAAGGATGTTTGCATTGTCAAGGGCAAGGGTTTTATCATCGTATTGGCATTTTTGAAACTTTATGGTTGGATGATCCATTACGCCAAGCGATTAACCAAGGGCAAGATGAATTGAGTTTCGCCACTATTGCCCGTCAATACCAGCGTTTAAGTCAAGATGCCAAAGCCAAAGTATTGCAAGGACTGACAACTTTAGATGAAATAAAACGAGTGATTGGAGAATAAGCGAATGCCCATATTTTTTTATACTGCACTTAATTCGCAACAACAACAAATTCAAGGCAAATTATCCGCCGTTGATTCTCGCAAAGTATTACAGACCTTAAAAAAGAAAAAGCTCAAACCAATTAAAATTGAAGCCGAACCTGACATAAAGCCTGATGCGGTTAATGATAATCAAATTGTGATAACAGATGTTTTTTGGTGGCAACGCTTAAAACTCAAACAGCAAATCTTTTTGTTTCAACAGTTGGCATTGATGTTACGCTCAGGTTTGACTTTGTTACAGGCTTTAGACGTCTGTGCTGAACAAACGACTACAGGACGCTTGCAAACGATTTGTCGAGCATTAGCCGATGAGATTCAAATGGGGCAATCCTTATCGCAAGCGATGGCAAAACAAAAGGCATTTACAGCAATGGCTATTTATTTAGTCGCCAGTGCCGAAGCCTCAGGTGAATTAGATACTGTTCTTGAGAATTTAGTTGACTATTTAGAAGAACAACAAGAAATTAAAACCAATTTAATGACCAGTTTATTTTATCCTGTGATTGTGTTAGCGTTATCGGTCGTAGTGGTGGTTTATTTAGCGGTAGAAGTGATTCCTTCCTTTGCCAAATTTTTTGTGCAACGTGGATCGGTATTACCCGAAAGTACCCAATTTTTATTAAATGTGTCCGCATTTTTTCAGCATTATGGGGTGTGGTTATTGTTGGCGATTACTGTCAGTGTTGTAATTGGCGTATTTTTTTATAAAACACCCACAGGGCGGTACTGCTTTGATCAGCAATTATTGCGTACTCCTGTGGTAGGACGGGCGATTAGAGCCAGTAGTTTATCCCAAATTAATCATAGTATGGGCTTATTATTAAGCAGTGGTTTATCGATTTTAGAATCATTAAAAATTGTTTCGGGCATTAGTCGCAATCAAGTATTGGCACAGCAACTACAACAAGCCTCTGCCAAAGTATTGCAAGGGCGATCCTTAGCCGATAGCATGCAACATTCTGCCATTCCTAATATTATGCCACATTTGATTAAAGTGGGTGAAAAAACAGGCAGTTTAGATCATGTGTTTAAAGAACTATCTGACTATTTTGCTCGGGATTTAAAGGTACAAGTCAAACGTTTATCTGCCATGATGGAACCGGTATTAATTATGGTCGTAGGTAGTATTGTTGGCTTTGTTTATTATGCCTTTATTCAGGCACTGCTTCGATTATCAGGGGGATAACATGCAAAACATGATAAAAATTTTTGGGATTTTGATTGTATTTAAAGCGTCAATGGTTGTTGCCGAGGAAGCCAGAGACCCGTTTTCGATTACCCAAGCCATTTTTAATCAAACTCAACAGGTAAAACAGCGTTTTGGTTTTAAAAGCGATACGAATGCCGAGTTGGGAAAATTACCGAAATTGCAGGTTCAAGGCTATTTGCAAGATAAACAAAAACGTAAAGTGGCTTTGTTAAAAATCGAAGGGGCAGGCACGTTTATGGTTAAATCGGGAGATACCATTAGTTTGCAAGCCTTAGGTCAAGACACGGTATTATATATTGAAGAAATCTACGATCAAAGTGTGTTAGTGCAAATTGGCACCTTAGGGCAAAAAATCGTGGTACGTTAGTTAGATTGATAACCTTAAGTTAAGGATAACAAAATGATAAAATGGATTTATATGGGGCTGGCTTTGTTGCTTAGTTTTTCTCTACAAGCAAACAATGCTAAAACCATTCACAAAATTGAGTTTAAAAGTGCCAAAGTCGTTGAAGCCATACGAATTATTGCCGAAGTATCGGAGACTAATATTGTGGCAACTTCGGAAGCAGCGGAACGTCGAATTACCTTATTTTTGAAAAATGTCTCGGTGAAACACATCATAGAATCTTTATGTAAAGTCAGTGGCTTATGGTATCGCTTTGATAAAGTGAGTAATACTTATCGGATTATGACCATTGAAGAATATCAAAATGATTTAGTGGTGTATCGGGATGATGAAACTAAAATATTTACTTTATTAAATCCCAATGCTAATGCCATTGCTCAGACGATTGAAGATTTGTATGGGGAGCGGGTGATTTTGTCGTTTGGCGAAGCCCCTGAGATATTTAATGCAAGTTTTTCAGGTTCTCAAACGACTTCTCTCGGTACGACCCGTAATACGCGTAATCAAAATAATACTCGTGAGAATAGTCAAAGCACTTCTTCGGAAAATGCTAATACTATTTTGCGACGACAAGTCAATAAATTGGAAGAACAATTATCGGCTGATCAGTTACAAGCACTATCCGAGAATCGAACAGGCTCAACCCAAGTTTCTATTGAAAAACTGCAACAATTAGCTCATAAGGAAGCACCGATTTATGTGTCCGTGAATCAGGAGCATAATTTAATTTTAGTTCGTAGCAGTGATAAACAAGCCATAAACGATATTACCGTCTTGGTTAAACAGTTGGATCGTCCTGTTCCACAAGTTTTATTGGAAATGAAAGTTTTGGATGTTGCCTTAGGGGATGAGGTTCGTTCAATTTTTGATTACAGTTTATTTAATGGGGAGGATACGTCAGGATTATTCGATGCGCAACCCGCAAATCCGTTAAATCCGAGTGCTATTGGTCGTAAACAGGCGTTGGGCTTAGGTAATTTTGCTTTGGAAGGGGGGAGTTTTGTTTATCAATATTTAAGCAATCATTTTCGAGCAAGGATCCAATTATTAGTCCAAGATAATAAGGTGAATGTGTTATCTACGCCAATGGTATTGGCTTCTAATAATCGTCCTGCGAAAGTATTTGTAGGGGAGGAACGAATTTTAGTAACAGGGATTAGCAGTAATACAGATACTGTCAATGAAACTGTATTGACTACTATCACGGCTGAAACCGAACGGCGTGAAATTGGTAATACTTTGGAAATTTTGCCTAAAATCAATCAAGATAAAACCATATTATTATTTATCAAACAAGAAACTTCATCAGTATTACCTGGAAATGCCGTCATTCCTATTTCAACGAGTACTGGTTCAGTGCAAGCCTTTCCTGTTGATTCAGTGAGTACGGCTGAAATCGAAGGTATTGTTGCGGCTAAAGATGGTTTAACGGTGGCAATCGGTGGTTTAATCCGACATACTGAAACCATTAATAAAAGCAAAGTCCCATTATTGGGGGATATTCCTTATTTAGGACAGTTATTTCGCAAAGAGGAAAAATCATTAAAGAAAAGTGAATTAGTGTTATTAATTACGCCGCATATTTTAACTACGCCTGGTGAAGCTGAAACTGTGACTAATCAACGCTTACAACAATTATCGGATCATCCCTTGATTCAGAAAAAAAATAAAGTGTATCAAGAAATTACCAATGATCCGTTAAAATCTGATTTTGTAGTGCCTGCGATTAAGTATTAGATACCAAGTTTGGTTTTGGAAACGATTGTATTTTATTTAAAAGGATTGATAATTGTTAATGTTTGGTTGACCATAAGACCATGGTGCATATCTTCTGAATAAAGTGTGGTACAATTTGTTTCTAATGCCGATGCAACAATAAGACTATCAAAATGTGAAAAGCCATAATTAGCAGATAAATTGAGACCACTTTGTAGTGTGTTGAAACTTAAATGTTGTACTGTTTTACATTCGTTAGCAATACGTCTTACAACAGTTTGAGTTGATGCAATATCAAAACCTAATTTTCGTCGCATGATGTTAGCAGTTTCACTTAAAACTTGTACTGATACCACTGGGTTTTGTGCCAATAATTGAATGGCAATTGTTTGTTTCATTTGGTCTTGACTGAGACTATAAATAACGACATTGGTATCAATGAAACTAGCGTTCATTTGCTGCTTCTCGGTCAAATTGAAAAGTGGAAATATCCTTTTGATAAGGTTTGAAAAATACTTTTAATTCATTTTGTTTGGTGATTTCAGTTTGATATGACTTTACTAGTTGTGCTATTAAATCTGAAGCTGAAATATGTTGATATTCCGCAAGTTCATTTAAAAGAGAAGCAATATCGTCATTAATTTGTATCTGTTGCATAGTGAGCTACTTAATATTTAGATTTTTTATATTTTAAATTTTATTACAAATTTTTAGCAAGTGCTATTATTCATCTGTTGAGGTTGTTTGCTTAGCCTTTTTCTGTTTCACCCGTTCCAAAGCAGCGGCAATTGCGGCTTTTTTCGGATCATCGCTTTGATTATCCGCAGATTTTTTAAGCGCTTGTTTTTTCTTAGCTCTGGCTTGTTCTCGTTCGGCTTTTTGTCTGGCTAAACGAGCTTCTCTGGCTTGGTGGCGTTGGCGAGCGTGGTCTGATTTTTGTTGTTCTTTTTCTTGTGCCCAGATTTCTTGTTTGGCATAACGAAAATATTGTATTAAGGGAATACGACTAGGGCAAACATAAGAACAACAACCACATTCAATGCAATCAAACAACGCATAATTTTGGATTTTATCCATGTCTTTGGCATGGGCGTACCAATAAAGTTGTTGCGGTAGTAATTGAACAGGGCAAACATCCGCACATTGACCACAGCGAATACAAGGCATAGCAGGTGGGCTTAAGGCTTGTTCTAGGGCTAATACACAGTTACTGGTTTTGATAATAGGGGTTGCAATATGTTTTAAACTATAACCCATCATTGGGCCACCCATGATCAGATGAGGAATGTTTGCTGGATCGGTAGCACAAGCCTGTACCAAATCGTCAATGGTCGTGCCAATTAATACGTCAATATTTTGCGGTTGCTGAATGGCAGAACCTGTAACGGTAACAATTCTTGAAATCAATGGTTGTTGATAGGCAATGGCATGATAAATGGCATAAGCGGTGGCAACATTATGGCACAGCATCCCAAATTCCGCAGGAATGGCTTTGCTAGGAATAGATTGGCCCGTTAAAACTCGAATTAATTGTTTTTCGCCACCTGTGGGGTAATAGCTTGGGATCACTACCACTTCAATATTATTCTTGCCTAAGGGTTTAAGTGCGTGTTGCATTGCCTCAATCGCTTTGGGTTTATTATCTTCAATGCCAATGAAACACTGTTTTGCCCCTAATATTTGCATAATAATTTCAGTGCCTAGCATAATATCTTGGGCGTGGGTTTGCATTAATAAATCATCGCAGGTGATATAAGGCTCGCATTCTGCTCCATTTAAAATTAAGGTATCAATGCTTTGTTTGGGTGATAATTTAACACTCGCAGGAAAACCCGCACCACCCATGCCAACAATGCCTGCATCTGCAATTTTTTGTAATAATTGTGGGGTGGATTTGTTTAAATAATCGCTTTGATAGCGAGGGGGGGTTAGCCATTGATCCTTGCCATCGGTGGCAATAATAATACATTGGGCTTGTAAGCCTGAGGGATGGGGTACAGGATGGTGTTCTATGGCAATGATCTCGCCTGAACTTGAGGCATGAATCGGCGAGCTGATTTTGCCTGTTGTTCTTGCTAACAGTTGACCTTTATACACTTCATCCCCTACTTTTACCACAGGTTCGGTAATTTGCCCAATATGTTCTTGTATGGGAATCACTAATTGTGGTGGTATGGGTAATTGGGCAATGGGACGTTGATTAGATAAGGTTTTATGACCTTTTAAGGCAAGTCCTCCTGCAAAGGTATAAAGATTAGGTTTAGCGTGCGTCATTAGGAGCTTTCCATTTCCAATTATAAATATCGGATTGTACTGGGATCATTAAAATGCAGTTTTCAATCGGACAGGCTGGCACACAGAGATCACAGCCTGTACATTCTTCTGTAATAACGGTGTGCATATGTTTGGCAGTGCCTAAAATGGCATCCACAGGGCAGACTTGAATACATCGAGTACAACCAATGCAAGTTTGTTCATCAATAATGGCAACTCGTTTTTCTTGATGTTGCCCGTGTTCTTCATTCAATGGTAAGGGATCAACGCCTAATAAGTCCGATAATTGCATAATAGTGGCTTCACCACCTGGCGGGCATTGGTTGATATTCGCCTTATTATTTGCAATCGCTTCGGCATAAGGACGACAACCCCCGAATCCACATTGACCGCATTGGGTTTGCGGTAAAATCGCATCAATTTTATCCACCACAGGGTCTTCTTCAACCGCAAATATTTTTGAGGCGAATCCCAGCAATAAGCCAAATACCAACGCCAGACCTGTTAAGCTAATAATTGCGGTTAACATTGTAACATTTGACCTTCTAAGCCTTGACTAATCCAGAAAAACCCATAAATGCCATAGACATAATCCCTGCCGTAATTAAGGCAATTGCATTGCCTTGAAAGGGTCTAGGCACATCCGAAACAATAATTCGTTCCCGCATAGCCGCAAATAATACCATGACCAAACTAAACCCAAGGGCAGCTCCAAAGCCAAAAATTAATGATTGCATAAAATTATGTTGTTTTTGTAAGTTTAACAATGCCACGCCTAAAACCGCACAATTAGTCGTAATCAATGGTAAATAAATGCCTAATACTTTATAGAGTAAGGGACTGATTTTTTTAATACTGATTTCTGTTAATTGTACCACTACGGCAATGACTAAAATAAAGGTAATAGTGCGTAAATATTCTAGTTCTAAGGGCAGTAATAACCATTGATAGACCAAATAACTACAAATTGAGGATAGGGTTAAAACAAATGCCGTAGCCGCACCCATACCAATGGCAGTATCTAATTTACGAGAAACCCCCATAAACGGACATAGTCCTAAAAACTGGACTAACACAAAGTTATTCACTAATACCGTACTGACTAATAATATAAAATACTCTGTCATTATTGAAATTCCAAATGTTGGGATAAAAATGGAAACACTTGCGAGCTTAAATGGGCGTTGACTTGATCGGCATGACCGCCTGAATGCGGAAAAAATTGATACTTAATTCCATATTGATCTAAGGTTTTTGCAAAGATTTGATGACTTGGATAAATATGGCTGAAGTGATCATTTTTGCCGGCTTCAAAACCAATGCTAAGTTGCTGTAAATTGCTTTGATAGTCTTGAACCATATTGCTGGGCAATTGTTGTAACCATTGTTGATAATAAGGATAATGTGGTTTGAGTTGATTGTCTATCCACTGAAATGGATAGGCAACTAATAATTCCCAGTTATCAGGATCGGGGGAAAAGGCCGCAGATGATGCCACTTGTACTTGACTATAAAACGGATAACTACGAATTTGTTCTTGTTCTTCAATGTCGAAAGTATTTAACCAAGCGAGATTGGATGCCGTTAAATCATTGACCATGGCTAAACAACAGGCGCTAATGCCATACACTACTCGAAAAACTTCTGGATGTTTCATGGCAATTTTAATCGCACCATAGCCACCCATAGAATGACCTGCAATGCCTCGGTTTTGTGCTTGAGTTAAGGTGCGATAATGTTGATCCACCCAAGCGACTAAATCTTGGGTAATAAAATCTTCCCAATCGCCTGTTACGATTGAATTGGTATAAAAACTGCCACCATAACGATTATAAGCGTTCGGCATGACGACGATCATTTCTTGGATTTGTTGGCTTTGTATGAGTTGATTTAAAATTTTATCAATTTCCACAAATTTAGGATAAATCCAAGAACGATGGGTCGCACCATAACCATGCAATAAATAAACCACAGGATAGTGTTTATCGCTTTGTTGATGATAACTTGGGGGAAGGTAAATTAAAACGTCTCGGCTTGCGGAATCATTGAGTAAATTATCTTTAAGTGAGGGAGAATAAACTTGAACTAATTGCAGTGAATCGGATGCTTGAAATTTTTGATAACTGCAAGCATTCAGTAATAGGACAATGATAAAGGGTAGGATAAAACGAGCTTGCATCGCTTTAATAGCGTTCTAATAGGGGGCTGGAGCTATGTGGTTCGGCATATTTGGTTTTGATTTTCAAAATTTCGGGCAAAATATCCATAAAATTTCTTAGCAATGTGGGGTCAAAATGTTTTTGAGATTGTTGTTTCATAAAATCAATGGTTTCACTCACTGACCAAGCTTTTTTATAAGGACGTTCTGAGGTTAGGGCATCGAATACATCACAAATTGCCACAATGCGACCATGTAGTGGAATCGCTTCGCCTTTAATGCCATGAGGGTAGCCTGAACCATCCCAGCGTTCATGATGAGTTAAGGCAATGGTTTTTGCCATGGACAATAACTCGTGATTAGAACCTGATAAAATATCGGAGCCAATGACAGGATGTTGCTTCATAATATCAAATTCTTCTTTGGTGAGCTTTCCCGGTTTGAGTAAAATACTGTCAGGAATACCGATTTTCCCCAAATCGTGCATGGGACTGGCATGAAGTAAGGTTTCACTTTCCTCATGGATCATGCCAATTTTCAGACCTAAAAGTTGGCTATAACGGCTCATCCGAATGATATGCAAGCCCGTTTCATTATCTCGGTATTCGGCAGCACGTCCTAGACGGTGAATAATTTCTAATCGGGTTTGATTTAAAGCATCGGTACGATGACGAACTTTTTGTTCTAAAATTTTATTTTGATGATACGCTTGATTATGCAGTAATTTGACTTCTAATAGGTTATAAATACGGTGCAAGGCTTCTGTCATATCAAAAGGTTTGGTTAAAAAGTCTTTGGCACCTTGTTGCAAGGCTTTTAAGCGAGTTTCTCTGTCGGTTTGGGCTGTTAATACTAAAACAGGGGAATAGGTTTTGCGTTGAGCATCAATGGTTTTTAATTGTTTCATTACCGAAAAGCCGTCAAGATAGGGCATTTGAATATCCAATAATACTAAGTCATAGAAATTTTTTCGATATAAAGCATCAACTTCTCTAGGGTCAGTCGTTGTATCAATACATTGGTAGTTTTCTCTGTGTAAGGCTTTTTGCAAAATACGAATATTGATGGGTTCATCATCAACGATAAGAATTTTTGCATTATGGATACTAATCTCAAGATTCATTTGCTTACTCTTTTGCCTTTTCCTGAAATCCTGTTGATGTTATGATTGGCTGTTGTAAATTTTTCTTAGTTTTATAAATATCATGCCCAAAATTTTAGCCATTGAAACCGCAACCGATGCTTGTTCCGTTGCCTTATCCATAGATGGTAACATTCAAGCAAAATATCAACTCTCACCACCCCAAAAAAGTCAAACTGCTTTGCCTATGATTGATGCTTTAATGGCTACTTCGGAATATCAAGTTAACCAACTTGATGCGATTGCCGTTAGTCAAGGGCCAGGTAGTTTTTCTGGGGTGCGAATTGCCATAGGTCTTGCCCAAGGAATTGCATGGGCCTATGATCTTCCTGTCATTCTTGTTTCTACTTTAGCTATTGTAGCACAAGGTGTTTGGCGACGCCAAAACTATTCTAAAGTTGCGGTTGCCATTGATGCGAGAATGAACGAAGTGTATTGGGGCAACTATCAATTATCTAAACAAGATGAAAACATTATGGTGTTGGTGGATCAAGAGCTTGTCAAACAACCACAGTTGCTTAAACTTGAATCGCATGATTGGTTTGGTGCTGGGACAGGGTGGGTATATGCCGAGAATTTGCCTAATATCCCATATAATGCTCAGTGTTATCCACATGCCTATGATCTTGCCGTATTGGCGCAAAAAGCATGGCAACAACAACACTATGTTTCTGCCGAACAAGCATTACCTGTTTATCTTAGAGATAAGGTGGTTTAATTATTGGTAAATTTAGGGGATTTCGTTACACTTAGAGAATAAAATTTACAATGTAGAGGATAGATTTTTGAATGAGCAGTTTCCAGATGCCTTGGCACCAGGTCAACATCTTCAGCAATACGAGATTATGAGTATTTTGGGACAAGGGGGGTTTGGTATTACTTATTTAGCAAAAAATGTAAAACTGAACCAAAAAGTCGCTATTAAAGAATTTTTGCCTGCGGATATGGCTGTTCGAGATACCAGTGATATTGTGCGACCTAAAACTCAACTACAGAATGATAATTTTACTTGGGGTATTGATCGATTTTTAAAAGAAGCCCAAACCTTAGCCCGTTTTAAGCATCCGAATATGGTCAGAATTTATGATTATTTTGAGGCCAATGGTACGGCTTATATGATTATGGAATATGAAGAAGGGCGTAGCTTTTCTAGTATTATTAGAGAAAAAAGAACTTTATTGCAAAAAGATATTTTAACTATTTTGTTGCCATTGCTCGATGGTTTAGAAGTGTTACATCAACAAAATATTATTCATCGGGATATTAAACCGCCAAATATTTATATTCGTGAAAACGGTTCGCCTGTTTTACTAGATTTTGGTGCGGCTAGGCAGGCTCTAGGGGGGCAAACGAAAACTATGACGGCATTATTAACCCCTGGTTACGCCCCATTTGAACAATATTATGCGGATGCAAAACAGCAAGGGCCCTGGACAGACCTTTATGCCTTAGGAGCAGTGGTTTATCATTGTATTAAGGGGCGTAAACCTGTGGAATCGAGTTTGCGTGGCGCGACACAAATGAGTGGTAATCCTGATCCATTAATTCCTATGACGGAAGATGAACGGCAACATTATTCAGAAACATTTTTAAATAGTGTTGAAAAATCATTGGCCGTGTTAAAAGATGATCGTTGGCAATCTGCGACGGAATGGAAACAGGCTTTACAAGCCGATCCTTGTACCAAAGAATTATTGGAATTAAATTCAACGGGGCGTTTTGATCGTCTCGGTTCGAGTGTCATAGACTTCAATGGTGTTGCATCTCACAGTCATCAACAGGATTCTGCCACGCAAGCCGTTGGCGATGGTGTTGATGTTGACAATGCTACTACGAAAGCCGTTGGCGATAGTGTTGATGTTGACAATGCGGTTACGCAATCTGTAACTGGGGTAAACGCAAAACCTAAGTCATCCCCCATTGTAAAATCTAGCGCGGATAAAGTGAATCGAACGCGTTTAATTGATTCTAATCAAAAATCTTCTTGTTGTGATAACGCCGATGTCAATAATATTGATTACGAGATTGCTCGTCATAATCGCATACCTAAAATAATTATGATGTTATTAGGGGGGTTGATCATTTTGGGTTTAGGGAAACTCGCTCATGATATTCTAGGGTCTAAATTATGGCAAAAAGAAACTGACGCACTTATCGAAGTCGTCCCACAACCGAATCAACCACATCCTTCCATCAGTTTTAATCCGCAATCAAATGTTGAATTAAAATCGGCTTATCCTTTTAGTGTTAAAATTATTCCATCGGGGACGAACGCAGTGATTAAAATCCTAAATATCCAGCCTAAATATGAAGAGGGTATGTTATTGGCACCGGGTGATTATCATATTAAAGTTACGGCAAAAGGTTATGAAACTTATGAAGCGTGGGTGGCGCTAAAATACGCACCTTTAACACATGTGGTTTTTTTAAAGAAAATCGAATAGAACAATCTAATGTCATCAATTGTTGATTTGAATGATTAGTTTATTTGTCCAAACGATACTCAATATATGCTTGATCTTTGAGTTGGCGTAACCACAGTTGCACTTGCTGTTCCATTTTACGTTGATGCAAAATTTCTTTTGCTTTTAGTAAACGCTGTTCTTTTTGACTATCGTATTCTTGGCGTTCTAATACTTCCAAAATATGCCAGCCAAAGGGACTTTTAAAGGGTTGACTCACTTGCTTTAATGCTTGTTGATTCATCACTGTTTCAAATGCGGGAACTAAATCACCCGGTTTCACCCAATTTAAATCACCGCCATTAATAGCAGACGTTTTATCATCAGAATAGGTTTGTGCTAGACTCGAAAAATCGGTACCCGCCAATATTTGTTGCCGAATCGATAATAATTTTTGTTTTGCCATCTCGTCATTGGTCATTTTATCGGTTTTGATTAAAATATGGCGTACATGGGTTTTTGTTTGCATTGCAAGCGTTTGACCTTCGACTTCTACCAATTGGATAATATGAAAACCGCTAGCACTTTGTAAAATATCACTTAATTGCTGTGGTTTCATTTCAGGCACAATGGTGGCAAATAGTGAGGGAATTTGATCTAAGCCACGCCAACCTAAATCCCCCCCTTCTAAGGCGTGTTGACCATCTGAATAACGAATTGCCATCTCTTCAAAATCCGCCCCCTGTTGCAGTTTTTGGTAAAGATTTTCTGCTTTTTCTCGGGTTTGTTGGATTTCTTCTGGCGAAGGGGCTTCTGGTAAAGCAATTAAAATATGACGTAAACGATAACGTGCATTGCTAGAATTTTGTTGTGAAGTCGCTAAAAAGTTTTTCACTTCTTGTTCAGTAATGATAATTTTTTTTGCAACTTGTTGGGCATGTAATTTTTTGAGTAATAGTTCATTACGAATATCTTCTCTAAAACGAGCAAAATCGCCTTGGTTATCTTGAATAACTTTACGGAATTGGAATAATGTTAGCCCATTTTTTTTCGCAATATTTTTAATCGTTTGGTTTAATATTTGATCATCGATTTGAATGCCTAAAAGTTGAGCAATCTGTAATTGTAGTCGGTTTTCAACTAATTTTTCCAAAACTTGGGTTTTCAAAATATTATCAGGAGGCAGTTGATGCTTGCCTTGTTCTGCAAAACGCTGTTTTAGCACTGCCATTGTTTGTTGCAATTCACTTTCAACAACAACATCATCGTTGACAATGGCAACAATTCTGTCAATTTCTTCAGCATAAGCAAGTGAATAGCTTTTAAATAATAGGGCAAAGGTTAAAATAATCGTTAAATATTTCATAGTAGTCAGTAATCTTGCGAAATTAAAAGGGGATAAATGATTAAATTAAATATTTCATAGTGCTTGATAACCTAAAACATTGCGTTGTAGTAATTTGTCGATTTTGTCGCCAAAACTAGTGAAACCTTTGAGTTCTAGTTGCAGATAAATCGAGTTATTTCGTTGTTCTGCAACATCATTGATATAACTTCGTACTAAGGTTCGGGCAATCCAACAACAACTTTCGTATTCTAAACCTGCCATTGCTTCAATGGTGGCATCAAACAGTAAGGAATATTGCCAGCGACTGACCACTCGCCACGTTTGGGTAATGGGTAAGCGAAATGATACGTCGGTTTGTTCGAGTTGTAAATCACGACGACGGTAAGTAACGTTAAACAAACTGGCCTTGTTGACATAATGTATGCCAAACACATGCTTATCGGCATTGTGATTTTCAAAATCGTATTGAATAGCGGCATTGCTTCGCCAGTGTTGACTGATTCTTGCTTGCAGTTCCGCGATAAAGGCTGACGATGAATTAGTATCATCAGCAATATTGGGTAAATTGACCTTACGATCTCGGAAAAAGAAGATTTGACCTAAACTTAGTTTTATTAGTTCCGTTCCTGTCTCTTGACGTATGACGCTGGAACTCATCGCAGCCGTAAGTTGATTCGCATCGGCTAATCTATCTGTGCCGTTAAAACGATTTTCTCTAAATAGTTGTTGAAAATTAAAATCGTATTCTGCGGTATCAAAAATTGGAATATCATCTTGATTTTTATGGGGACGATAGAGGTAATATAGTCTTGGTTCCAGTGTGTGTAAAATTGCTTTTCCTGCCCATTGGGCATGACGATCAAAAAATAATCCTGTATCTAAGCTGAAATCTGCTAAAGTTCGGTTTTGGGTATCATCAATATTGGTAGGTTCGTCATTTAGCTTGTAATAAGTATAATTTATACTGGTTTTGGGGGTGATATAAAACCATTGATTACGCCACGGCAAGCTGACACCTGCCTTGATATCAATTCTATCTGCTTCAACCGCATTATCTTTCTTAAAGTTGACATATTCACTGCGTAAATGGTAAGTCAAACCTAAAAATTGATCGGGTTTTTCCAATTCAAATAGCACTTGTGGAAAACGGCTATAAGGATCATTCGCACGATTAATACTTCTATCCACATTTTGAAAATATTGGTATTGCCCTGTGAGTTGCCAATCTTCGCCACCATAAATCAAGGTGGCTTGCCGTTCTAAAAAACGAGTGCTAGATAGTCCAAGTTGACTGCCAAAATCATCAAAATAATCTCGATCTGTAACATATTTAACATTGATTTTACTTTTTAATCTAGGCGTGATTTTGCCAGTGTCTTTAAAGGCAAACATGCCACGTTTTTCTTTGCTTTGTTTATCGTCAGGTAAATATTCAAATACCATAAATCCTTGTTCATTGCGTGTTAAATAACGAAATTCACCCCCTAACATAAAGCCTCTATCACTCATGTAACGAGGGTATAAGGTGGCATCGTGATCGGGGGCGATATTCCAGTAGTAAGGTGTAATAATATCGGTTCCTGTCTCATTCGATTGTCCAATGGTGGGGGCTAAAAAACCTGATTTTCTACGATCATCTAAAGGAAAACTAATATAAGGTGTGTATAAAAAGGGAACACCTTTAAAATTTAACCAAGCATGACGAGCCGTACCAATGCCTTCTTCTTGATCTAAGGTTAGTTTTTCGGCTTCTAATAACCAATCCTGATTGCCTGGTTGACAAGTAGTGTATTTGATTTCTTGATAATGACTAACGTATTGGTTTTCAATCTCGACATATTGGGCACTGCCCCGACTACGAGTCGATTCCACTAAAAACTTGGCATTTTGCATTTGGGCTTTGTCAGTATTGAGTTCTACATAGGCGGAATCACCATGTAAACGAATTTGGTTTTCACGATAGCGAATTTGACCTTGGGCTTTTAAGGTTTGTTCTTGTTTATTATAAATGACTTTATCGGCTTGCAACTGTTGATCGGCACGTTGAATAATCACATTGCCTTTTAAAATCGAATCCCAGTCAAAATTGTGATCTAGCTTGTCTGCGACAACATAAAGTGGCGATTGTTCTCGTTGGCTTTTAGGAATGATTTCAGGTGCGCCTTGGGGAGGATTATATTGGCATTGTGCCCAAGCAATACTGGAATCAAGTTGATCGGGTAAAGGCTTGATTGCGGGGATTTGAGGTTCATTTGCGAGGGATATATCACTTTGATCTGCTAACATTGCTTTAATTTCTGCGGTTTCATTGACATCTTCTACCGCTTCTGTGGTTTTGGCAATCTCGTTGGCTTGTTCCGTCAACGTAGTTTGTTTTTGGGTAATGGCTTGTGTTGCTTGTACTGCCAAGGGATCACCTAAGCAAACCCATGTTTCGCCTTGTTGTTGGCAATTCCAACCATTTCCCCAGCTTGAAAATGTCGTTGCATAAGTGAATAGTAATAGTATTATTTTTATTATTAGTCTCACCTTTTGTCCTTTTTCAGGTGTTAATCTTTCCATGAAGAGATTTTAGAAGGTTGTTGCCCAATAAGTCAATCATTGGTTTATGATTGATTGGAGTTTTGCATTGTTTCTAAACAACTATTGCAAAATTTCATCTAATTTTTTAATAGCACAGCATTCACCATGAAATAGAAGAAAAAAAAATTCAATTATTTACAATTGCGTAAAAAAGCATAAAATAGTTATATCCTAAATAATATAAGTGCTTAGTTTTATGGACGAACGCTGGGATTTATTACATCAATGGCTGAGCGAGGTGCTTAAACATAATGACTTTTCTGTACAACCTGCCTCAAGTGATGCCAGTTTTCGGCGTTATTTTCGAGTGCAACAAAAACAACAAACTTGGATTGTCATGGATGCCCCTCCTGAAAAGGAAAATAGTCATCCTTTTGTTCATATTGCCCAATTATTTGAGCAAATTGGTTTGAATGTGCCGAAAATTTATGCGTCTGATTTTGAGCAAGGCTTTTTTTTATTATCTGATCTGGGGAATACGGTTTATTTGGGGCAGTTAAATCAACGATCTGTTGCACGTTTGTATGGTGATGCCATCCGTGCTTTGATTACCTTACAAACTTATGGACCTCAACAGGGGGAATTGCCTGATTATGATCGGGCATTGTTGTTACGAGAAATGCAGTTGTTTATTGATTGGTATTGTATAAAGTATCAACAAATTCAGTTAGCACCAACAGAACAACAAGCGATAGCATCAGTATTTGAGTTATTAATTGAATCAGCGTTAGCTCAAGTAAAAGTTTGTGTTCATCGAGATTATCATTCTCGTAATTTAATGGTTTGTGCGGATAAAAATCCGGGCATTCTGGATTTTCAAGATGCCGTGATTGGGCCGGTGAGTTATGATTTGGTTTCCTTGTTAAGAGATTGCTATATTACTTGGCCTAAAGACGAGGTTATCCATTGGCTTAATGAGTATTATCAAGGGGCTTGTCAAGCAGGGATAATCACAGGGATTACCGCAGAACAATTTTTACAGTGGTTTGATTGGATGGGGATACAACGTCATTTAAAAGCCGTAGGAATTTTTGCTCGATTGTATTTAAGAGATGGTAAGTCAGGATATTTAAATGATATTCCACGAACCTTGCAATATATTGACGTTGTTGCGGGTAGTTATCCTCAATTACAAGCACTGAATCATTTGATTGATAGGATAGCAGTGAATGGCAAGGTCGCAAAATAACTCAGACAATCCTCTTAAAGCCGAACTAAAAAAGCGATTATTTGCGGTTAGCAAAGCGATGGAAAAGGTTTGTGATGATATTTTTCATGTTGTAACTTCAGATTGTTATGTGCTAATTAGAGGTGAATCAGGGGTGGGTAAAGAGGTCTGTGCGCAAAGCATTCATGATTATTCGGAACGTGGGAAACAACAATATCCGTTTGTTGGCGTAAATTGTGGTGCTATTCCTGAAAGTTTATGGGAAGCCGAAGTTTTTGGTTATGTGAAAGGGGCTTTTTCTAATGCGATTCGGGATCATGATGGTTATTTTTCTCAGGCAGGTAAAGGCACTTTATTCTTAGATGAAGTCGCAGAGCTATCTTTGAATGCACAGGTAAAATTATTACGCGTATTGCAAACTAGACAGTATTATCCCATTGGTTCAACGAAAGTTAAAACATTGGATGCGAGAGTATTATTTGCCACGAATGAAAATTTGGAACAACTTGTCGAACAAAAACGCTTTCGTCCTGAGCTTTATCATAGAATTAATGTTTATGACATCTTAATTCCACCATTACGCAAACGACAAGAAGATATTCCCTTATTAGTCGAGCATTTTTTGTCAATATATTCCAAACAATTACATAGCAAAACTGGGTTGACCGAAGAATTAGGACAGGTGCTTTATAATTATCATTGGCAAGATAACAATATCAGGGAATTAGAAAATGTGATTCACCGTTTAATGATTAGACGACGTTATGAAGTGGCGGATATTGACGATATTCCAGAAAAATACATTTACAATCAAAAATTTACAACTGATGATTTTTATTCTGGAGAGAACATGGTATTATCTTTCGCATTATTTGATAAAATCATATTAAGTAAAGATCAAAAAATTAATTTAAAGCAATATATGAGTTATTTGGAAAAACATTTAATTCAACAGGCACTGGCACACGAATCTATGGTAAAAACTAGGGCAGCGTGTAAATTGGGATTGAATCGAACCACATTGCTTGAAAAGATGAGACGCTATGGTTTAGATAGTGCATAGATTGACAGTAAAATTATAATTATAAAAAACAAAAAATATATTTTAGAGGGGTGATTATGTCAGAATCGGTCGATGGATTAGAAAAAACAGAACAAGTGCAAGGGCAAGAACAAGGGCAAAAGCAAGTTCAGCCCTCAACTCGAAAACAGTTTAAATCGTCAACACGGTTGGTATTATTGGTAATTTTGGGTATTGTTTTATTTGGTAGCATAGTGAGTTCTATGGTTTATCTGATTATGCAGGATCAATCCTTTTATCGACAACAAGCCAATCAACCGATTGCCATTGATAATGCACCGAATCAACCGAATGCACCACCCATTTATTATTATTTTAAGCCACCATTTATTGCAAATTTTGCGGATGATGCGAGTAATCGTTATCTGCAAGTTGAAATTCAAGTAATGACTAGAAGCAAGCAGGTAATTCAAGCAATTAAATACCATGAACCGTTAATTAAAAATAATATATTGTTATTATTATCGCATCAAAATGCCGATGAGTTAAAAACTCGTGAAGGTAGGGAAGCCTTAAACCAAAAGGTATTGATAGAATTGCAACGGATTTTAACCGAACAAACTGGGAAGCCTGGCGTAGAAGCCGTTTATTTTAGCAGTTTTTTATTGCAATAAGGTTTTCGTTTATTATAACATTAAGTTAATGTTTCGTCATATTAGGTAACAATGTCATCGCTATCTATCAACTCCTAAGAAAACGATTCCGTTGTATAACGTTGTAATTCAATGCTATCTGACCAATAATCCATTGGCAAACCCGCTTTATGTTTTAAATGTTGCCAAAAATCTTTCGCTTTGGGTAATTGTTGCCAGACGGTGGGTAAAAAGGTGGCTTTATGATGTCCTGCTTGCAAAATTAAGCCGTCAATATTGGGTTGCAGTTTATTTAATAAATCTTGTTCTGATTCTACCATCAAGGGTTGTGGTGGATTAAGTAGTGAAATATGATAACTGAGTTGTGGATATTCCTTGAGTGTGACCATAGGAAAACGAGGATCAGAAAATGCTGCTGCTTTAGCATTCTGAATAATGTCAGTGATTAAAGGGCGGTGGGCTTGCAGACTGCCGATACAACCTCTCAGTTGTTGATTGATTTCTAAGGTAACAAAACTTGCTTGGGTTTGGGTGAATTGTTTTGGATAATGCTTTAATTCTAGTGATAGTCGTGGAATTTGAGCAAGCTCATGGATAATACTAGACTGAGCTAAGTTTAATAATAATAATTGCTGTTCTCTTGTTAATGCCATGGTAAATCCTTTCGTAAGACTATGAGTGAGATGATGGATAAAATCCATAGGCACCATAGCCTACTACTTGACTGCGTGGTCCAGCCGTATCACCCGAATTGCGTAAATCTAAAATTTCGCTGTGTAGTTGTTGTTGTTTGGCATAATACAGTAAACCATTAATCGGATGGCAACCACAAGCATCTTCTGGTGTAATCGTTTGATATTGCAATGCGACAATGGATTGTGAGGTGGCTTGATCCATAGATTTTGCGGTTTGATAATCATGGTAATGACTTAAATCAGAACTAATCACAATAAGGGTTTCATCCCCCCCCCAAACCTCAGCTAACACCTCTGCTACCGCTTGTGGTGTCGTATTGCCAACAACCAAAGGAATTAAGCTAAAATCCGTCAATAAATATTGTAAAAATGGTAAATGCACTTCTAAACTGTGTTCTTGGGCATGTGCGATATCAAATAACTGTACTTGTGGTAAGGTCAATAATTGATTTTGAGTGGCTTGATCCAGTTTAATTAAACCGAAAGGGCTTTGATAATGATTCGCGCTGCTGGTGGCAATTCCTCTAAACGCCACGCTGTGAGCAGGGCCTAATAATACGACTCGCTTAATTTTATCTTTACGGCTTAAGAGTTGTGCATAAGCATTTGCTGCAATCGCACCCGAATAGACATAGCCTGCATGAGGTGCAATAATTGCTTTAGGTGCCTGTTCTGACTGAATGCTTGCTTGAGACATAAAACCTTGAATTTGTTGTCGCAGTTGTTGGGGATTCTCGGGATAAAAGCGACCAGCAACGGCAGTAGGGCGGGTAGTTGTTGGCATGATAATCTCCTAATTAAGCGGATTGGAATGAGAATGAGACAGTTTCGATTCAAACCAAGTAAGTTGTGGTTGTAATTTCACCACTTCACCCACAATAATTAAGGTTGGAGGTTTGGGTTGGACTTGTTTGACCATGTCAGATAAGTTTTCTAAAGTGGAACTTAAGACTTTTTGGGATTGGGTGGTCCCTTGTTGGATTAAGGCAATCGGCGTGCTTGGACGCATGCCATATTCCACTAATTTTTGACAAATAATTTCAACACCAAGCAGTCCCATATAAAAGACTACCGTTTGATTGGGTTGTGCTAATGTTTTCCAGTTTAAGTCGATACTACCATCTTTACGATGACCTGTGACAAATAGGCAAGATTGGGCGTAATCTCTATGGGTTAATGGAATGCCTGCATAAGCGGAACAACCCGATGCCGCAGTGATTCCTGGTACGACTTGAAAGGGAATCTTTTCTTTTGCCAGTAAATCAATTTCTTCGCCACCACGGCCAAAAATAAAGGGATCGCCCCCTTTTAAGCGTAATACTCGTTTCCCTTCTTGGGCTAGTCTAACCAAAAGTTGATTGATATTTTCTTGATCCATCGTGTGATTATTGCGTGCTTTGCCCACATAAATACGTTCTGCATCACGGCGGGTGAGTTCTAATACTTCAGGTGATACTAATCGATCATAAACAATAATATCCGCTTGTTGCATTAATCGTAAGGCTTTTAGGGTTAATAGCTCAGGATCACCTGGGCCACCCCCAACTAAGTACACTTCACCCACATCAGAGTTTTGTTCAGGATTTTGTAATAATTGTTCCACTCGTTGTTCTGCTTGTTGAATTTGACCGTTAAATACTAATTCTGCCATCGGTCCTTGCAAAATTTTTTCCCAAAAGGACCGACGTTGGTTTTTGGCAATGCTTTGTTTCACTTTATGTCTAAATCGAGTGGCAAGTTTTGCCAGTTCGCCATAGCTTGCTGGAATTAAGGCTTCTAATTTGCCTCGAATTAAACGTGCTAATACGGGGGAGTTACCCCCTGTTGATATAGCGATAACGACAGGTTCTCGCTGTATTATTGAAGGCATAATAAAACTGCATAATTTAGGATTATCTACCACATTCACAGGAATATTTTGTTGTTGGGCGAGTTCTGACACCGTTTGATTAATATCAGCATCGTTAGTCGCTACTACAATTAAGCGTTGTTGGTTAATGTGTTCCGGTTTGAAGGCTTGGGCGATATAGTCAATGCGATGCTTATCAAGCAATGCTTGTAAATAATGATTTAATTTGGGGGATACTAGGGTGATTTTAGCGTGTGCTTTTAATAGCAAATCAACTTTACGACTAGCAATTTCACCCCCCCCAATGACTAAGCAAGGCTTATCCTTAAGATTTATAAAAATAGGGAAAAATTCCATATATTATGATTCCATATTGTAAAGATGATAATAATAATTTTAGCCAAAAAATTCATTGATAAAAATAACTAAGATCAAATATTTTGTCTCAAAATGGCAATAACTTGACGCTTGCCAACTTTTCATCTATCATTCTGCCTTGCTATGGCAAAGCGATATTTACGCTTTAGTTGATAACGATAATATTTTTGCTAAACTTGAAAAAGTTTTGTTTTATTAATTTAAGGGAGCCTTGATATGGCAGATTTTGATCAAGAATTAGATGCAAGTGGTTTGAATTGTCCTTTACCTATTTTAAGAGCTAAAAAGGCCTTGGGTGGCATGGACAGTGGTAAAGTATTGCATATTATTGCAACTGATCCTGGTTCAGTAAAGGATTTTGAAGCATTTGCAAAACAAACAGGAAATAGCTTATTAGAATCGAATGAAGAAGGTGGTAAATACCATTTTCTTATTCAAAAAGCCTGATGATTCCTCTACAAAACCTAAGAAAAAGGGCAGTGCTTGCCCTTTTTTTTACTGTTCAGTCAAGATTTTTTTTGCCAAATCCCCCACAAGAATTACGGTATTTTTTTTAAAGCTGTTTTAATTTATTTTTTGATAAACGTATGTTTTATCGAATTTTTATGATTATCGTTATAAAAATTTTTTAACTGGGTATCAATAAAATATTTGCCATTGCTAATATTATTAAATATTAAATATAGAAGATTTTTTTTGAGTAACAAGGCATAATTTGTACGATAGTTTGGAAAAACTAACTGGGTCAATCATACAATTATTTTAAGAGGAATTATTCGATGAGCTGTGAAAAATTAACAATTATTGCAACCAAAGGTACTTTAGACTGGGCCTATCCTCCCTTTATTTTAGCAAGTACAGCGGCCGCCTTAGGTAAAGAAGTATCAATCTTTTTTACTTTTTATGGTTTAGGTTTAGTGTTAAAGGATTTAAGTAGTTTAAAAGTTACCCCAATTGGTAATCCTGCCATGCCAATGAAAATGCCAATGGGACCGAAGTGGTTAAGAAATATTGATTTCGGGCCTAAGGTTCCTAATGTTGTTTGGCAACTCCCTTGGATTGACAATTTTGCGACCACAATGATGAAAAAAACCATTAGTAATAATGGCGTTGCACCGTTGGAAGAACTGCGTGAACTTTGTCAAGAAGCTGAAGTAGAATTTTTAGCATGTCAAATGACTGTGGAATTATTTGGTTATAGCCAAAGCGATTTTATTGAAGGTATGGAATTTGTTGGGGCAGCGACTTATTTTGAGAAATCGAATGATAGTGAAAGCACGCAATCATTATTTATTTAATTGCCAAATTAAATTTTAATCTCGTTCCCACGCTTCTACGTGGGAATGAAAATGGATTATCCCGTATTACGCATACCTGCTGAAATTGCATTAATACTGTGCAATAAAGGTGTCAAGCATTTATTCTTTTGTTCTTCTGTCCTTGCATGACGGTAATTATTGAGCAATTGAATCTGAATATGATTTAATGGGTCCAAATAAGGTTCACGACGTTTTAGTGAACGTTCTAACTGAATATCATCTTCAAGTAAGTTATCCATTTGGGTGATGGCAAGAATTTGTTGTCTTGTGCGTTCATATTCTTGACGGATATTTTGGTAAATATAATGAGCACTTGCTTTATCTTGAGCTAATTGTGAATATTCTTTAGCCGTCATTTTATTCGCTTTGAATAATGCCATTTGTGCATTACTCAGTAATGCCCGAAAAAATGGCCATTGTTGATACATTTGTTGCAGTTTTTTTAAAGCATCACTGTGTTGTTGTTGCCATTGTTCTAACGCAAATCCTATGCCATACCATGCTGGTAAGGTATGTCTTGCTTGTGCCCAAGCAAACACCCAGCCAATGGCTCGCACCGAACGTTTGGAACGGTCGGTTTTTTTACGATGAGAAGGTCTGGAACCAATATTTAATTGACCAATTTCATTAATTGGGGTAACTTCATAAAAATAATCGATAAATTTAGGGGTGTGATCGGTTAATTGTCGATAACTTTGTTCCCCTAATCGGGCAATTTCCTGCATAATAGTGCTGTGTTCTGGATTGTCTTTAGGGACAGTTTGAATTAAAAACCGACTGGCTTTTAATAATCCTGTCATGCCCATGGCAAGTTCTGAGACGGCGGTTTCAGTATTACTATAGCGATAGGATAATACTTCACCTTGCTCAGTAAATTTAATTTGCCCATGCACGGTACCCATAGGTTGCGCTAAAATTGCCCGATGGGTAGGCCCACCACCTCGACCAATCGTACCACCCCGACCATGAAACAAGCGACATTCGATTTGGTGGCTTTGGGCTAAGGCAATGATTTTTTGTTGTGCTTCATATAAACTCCAGCTTGAGGCTAAAATCCCACCGTCTTTACAAGAATCGGAATAACCTAACATTACTTCTTGTAATTTTTTATCAGACGCATTTAATAAAGATTGGTAACAGCGATTATTAAACAATAGGCTTAATACTTCTTCGGTATGGGATAAATCCTCTATGGTTTCAAATAAAGGGGTAACCCCAAGATGGCAATACCATTGATCATCTTTTTTGCCAACTAGGCCAACTAAACTGGCAAGAAACATCACTTCTAAAACATGACTAGCCGTATGGGTCATAGAGATAATATAATGACCAAATACTTTGGGGCTAATGGCTTGACGCATTTTTACCATGCTAATAAAAACTTGTAATATTTCTGCGGTTTCTTTGCTATAACTGCTTAAATCAATATCAATTTGGGTATGACTAATCTGTTGACTTAATAAATCAAGTTTCTCAGATTCACTGAGTGTCGCATAGTTAGCATGAAGGTGATGACTTTTTAAGATTTCAGTAATGGCTAAGGTGTGTTGGGTGGATTCCTGACGAATATCTAAATGCACTAAAAAGAACCCTAGGGTTTCTGCTAATCGAATTAAATTTTGTAGTTCTGATTGTGCTGAAATGTCATCGCCATGACGAATCAAGGAATGTTGAATAGCGTATAAATCCTGTAAAAATTCCGTTTCGTTATGATAACCTAAGGGAGTATCAGTTTTTTGTTGATTTAATAAGGCTTCAATGTAGTTAAGATTAAGCTGTAAGCGATAACGCATAATATACAGTTTTTTACGATAAGGCTCATGGAGAAATCTTTGTTTATTATCGCAAAAAATTTTCTGGCAATAGTGTTCATCTCGTTGCAAACTTCGCAGAAATGCTTCCGAAGGTTGGCATAAATGATCGGAGTGGGTTAATATTTGCGATAAAGTGGTGATTTGTTGAATATATTCTTGTAATACCATTTGGGCTTGGAGTTGCACCGCGGTTTCAGTAACATCTGCCGTAACAAATGGATTCCCATCTCTATCCCCTCCAATCCAAGAGCCAAATTGTAAAAAACTGGGTACTGTAATGCCATGATTCTCGCCATAAACTCGATTTAAGCCTTTTTCTAAATAGTGGTAAACAATAGGAATGGCATCGAATAAGCATTCTTTAAAATAAAATAAACCATATTTAATTTCATCTTTAACTTGTGGTTTATCGGTTCGTACTTCATCTGTCATCCATAAAATTTGAATGCGATTTTGAATTTGTACGGCGATTTTATCCCGTTCCGCTTGATTTAGGTTGGGATTATCATATTGTTCACTTAAAAGGAAAATATGACGTAAATGATTCATAATAGTGCGACGCTTCGCTTCCGTGGGATGTGCTGTAAAAACGGGGATATAGAGTAAATGAGGGAAAATTTTTTGTAAATCTTCAGGGGTAATACCATCTTCAGCAAAATTAGTAAAGGTATGATAAAATGACCCTTCCCATAACATTTTACCAGATCGCACTAAACGTCGTCGTGCTTGATGTTGAAATAGTTCATCGGCAATATTCGTTAAACGAAAATAAATACTGAATGCTCGAATCACAGGATTTAATATTTCAGTGGGCAGTTGACTGATATACGCCATTAATTGTAAACGTTTTTGTTGATCTTCTTGTTTGCGTAATTCAATATAACCTGTTCTTAAGGTTTCAACTGCTTGGAAAACTGCTTCTCCTGCTTTGGTTTTTAAAACATCGCCTAATAACGCACCCAGAAATTTTACCTTTTCACGCAATTCTTTATCTTGGCATTTGGGTTTGGCAGGGGGAGTATGGGTTTTTTGGGTAGCAATTACCATTAAATCATCCTAGTTTTAGTTTTAGTTTAAACTGTTGTCATTATAACTCATTTTTTAATGCTTTGGTAAAGCTGTAAATATTCTTTGGCACTAATTTGCCAGCTAAAATCTTCTTGCATGGCCGTGCGAATCAGTTGACGCCAAATTTTAGGTTTATGATAATAATAATCAATGGCTTGTAAGCAGGCATGCGTAAAATCCATAACATTAGCCTCGTCAAATAGAAAGCCTGTGGCTTTGTGTTGTATAATATTTCTAGTCGTCGCTTCAACAACAGTATCCATTAAACCCCCTGTTCTTCTAACAATCGGTATTGTACCATAACGTAAACTATACAGTTGATTTAAACCACAAGGTTCATAACGAGAAGGCATAAGAAACACATCCGCACTGGCTTCAATTTGATGCGATAAGGCTTCGTCATAAGCAAGGTGAATCGCCATTTGTTGCGGATAGCTTTGTTGGGCTTGCGTTAATTGTTGTTCTAACTCAGCTTCACCACTACCTAAAATGACGAATTGGATTGGATAAGCCATTAATTGTTCCAAACTATTAAGAATTAAATCCACGCCTTTTTGTGCGACTAAACGTCCAATATAGGCAAATAATAGCGTATTGGGTTCAACAGGAAGCTGCATTTTTTGTTGTAATTGTTGTTTATTGGTTTTTTTATGAAGACGTTTTTCATCATAATTTTTGTTAATGTAACTATCTGTTTTTGGATTCCAGACTTGGGTATCAATGCCATTTAAAATGCCTGTTAATTGTGGTGAGCGAGTTTTTAATAAACCTTCTAAACCATAGGCAAATTCATTGGTTTTAATTTCTCTGGCATAACTAGGGCTGACGGTTGTCATATGATCGGCAAAATATAAGCCCCCTTTAATAAAGGACATTTGGCCATAAAATTCCAAGCCATGCATTGACCATAATTCATTGGGCAGTTGCAGTTCATAAAATTGATGATAAGGAAATAATCCTTGATAGGCTAAATTATGAATGGTAAATAAAGTGGCAGGGCGTTGGGCTTGTTGGGATAATAAGGCAGGTATTAAGCCAGTTTGCCAGTCATTACAATGCACAATATCGGGTTGCCAGTTAAGATTAAGCGGATCTTGCCCTAGTTTAATGACCGCACGGCAAAAAGTGGCAAAGCGTTGGGCATTATCTGGCCAATCATGCCCTTGGGGGTGAATATATGGATGACCTGGGCGTTGGAAATAGTCAGTTGCCTCAATTAAATAAATAGGCATACCTTCTAATTTTGATCGTAAGATGTGAACAGGCTTAGAATAAGCGGTTACCTCAACTGTTGCGATTGTTTCAATGGTTTTGAGTCGTTCTAAAACACTGGCATAGGCAGGGAGTACCAGCCGAATATCTTGATGCAATTTTTTAAGGGCTTTTGGTAAACTATAACTGACATCCGCCAGTCCCCCTGTTTTAATTAAAGGATAAACTTCACTGGTTACAAATAAAATTTTCATTTTTCTTTCTCACAATGACAACTGACAACTAGCATAGGAACAATACATGTCGGAACTATTACAATTACCCGCTTGGCAAGCATTGCAACAGCATTATTCTAAAATAACCTTATTAACAATGCGAGATTTATTTGCTCAAAATCCCAATCGTTTTCAAAATTTTTCATTAGAAGGCAATGCGTTGTTGCTGGATTATTCTAAAAATCGTATTACTCAAGAAACAATGCAATTGTTATACCAATTGGCTTATGAATCTGAGTTATCCGCAAAAATTAATGCGATGTTTTCAGGTCAGGCGATTAATTACACCGAAAACCGCTCAGTCTTGCATATTGCTTTACGCAATCAATCACAACAAGCAATTTATGTGGATGGTATTGATATTATGCCTAAAGTTCGCAGTGTGTTGTCTCATATGCGTGAATTTGTGTCAGTAGTGCGTAATGGCTTGTGGAAAGGCTATGGTGGTCAACGTGTTACTGATGTGATCAATATTGGCATTGGTGGTTCTGATTTAGGGCCAAAAATGGTGGTGCAAGCATTACAGCCCTATCAAACTAAGGATTTAAATTTTCATTTTGTCTCTAACATTGATGGTGCGGATATTCAAAGCGTATTAAATAAAATCAATCCTGAAACGTGTTTATTTTTAGTCGCCTCCAAAACCTTTACTACCCAAGAAACTTTAACTAATGCCCATACTGCTAGAAAATGGCTATTAGATCATTATCAGGATAAAAAAGCCGTGGCATCGCATTTTGTTGCCATTTCTACTAATGCAGTGGCCGTCAAAGCATTTGGCATTGATGTGGCTAATATGTTTGAATTTTGGGATTGGGTTGGGGGACGTTATTCTTTATGGTCAGCCATCGGTTTATCGATTGCTTTAGCGATTGGTATGGATAATTTTCAGGCAATGCTACAAGGGGGGCATCAAATGGATGAGCATTTTCGTACTGCGGATTTTGAAAAAAATATGCCAGTGATTTTGGCATTATTAGGGATTTGGTATCATAATTTTTTTCAAGCCGAAAGCCATGCGATTTTGCCTTATGATCAATTACTTTCTCAATTACCTTCTTATTTACAACAAGCCGATATGGAAAGCAATGGCAAATCAGTGAATAATCAGGGAAAAACTGTTGATTATAGCACTGGGCCTATTATTTGGGGACAATCAGGAACGAATGGACAACATGCGTTTTACCAACTGATTCATCAGGGGACGCATTTAATTCCTGCGGATTTTATTCTCCCCATAAAAAGCCATTTTAATATCGGTGAACACCATAATATTTTAGTGGCTAATTGTTTTGCTCAAACCGAAGCATTAATGTTAGGACGCACTGAGGCAGAACTTAGACAACAAGGCATTGATGAATCAGTATTGCCTTATCGAGTATTTTCAGGTAATCGACCGAGTAATACCTTAATGTTGGAAAAAATCACACCAAAAACTTTAGGCAGTTTAATTGCATTATATGAACACAAAATCTTTGTGCAAGGGGTAATTTGGCAAATTAATTCGTTTGATCAATGGGGCGTTGAATTAGGTAAACAGTTGGCCAGCAAAATTTTACCCGAGTTAAGTCAGACGGAAGTAAGCGAAAATCATGATAGTTCTACTAATGGCTTGATCGATTATTATAAGTCTTACTATCGTTCTATCAATCGATAATTTTTCAGTTTATGACTAAAGTAATTTATGAGTCAACCACCTTATAAACCACTTAATCAGACTTCTAGTTTTAATGCTTATGCTCAGAATGGTTTTGATGATGCTGAACAAAAAAGATTAGCTCAGTTTTGTAAAAAGATTGGGCTACTATTGGATATTAAGTAACTCAGGTATCAAAGGGAAGAACCCTGATGATAATTTTTTTGATGACTTGTATCGTGAGTTTAATATTAATCGAGTATTAGCCAGAAGAAATATTAACGCTAACCCGAATAAAAGGGGCGAATTGACAGAATTGTTGATTGCTAATTGCACGGATGAAAAAATTTTGTCGCTTGTTTGATAAACAATTCTGTCATTATCCTAAAGAAAATGCGATTTATCGAAATCGCATCCGTTCAAAAGGGCGTTTTCTGTCCATATTCTGAAGATTACTTTTGGCTTCGGTACCGATGGCTTTAAGATCATTCACAATCTTTTGTACATCTTGTTGGGTGATATTTGATGCTGTTAAAATTGCTTTGGCATCCTCAATCGCTTGTTCCACTTCATATTTTGGAATGTTAGCACTATTCATCACTGCTTGCAGATCGTTACTAAGTTGTAATTTTTCTTGATTGCTAAGGCTTTGATCCGTTAAAGCGGTACTGAGATCCGTGGCTAATTGCTGTACCAAGGCTGTGTCTGGTCTGGTTGTGCCTTCTGCTAACACCAACAAGGAATTTTTTAACGCTTGTTTTTGTTCCGAAGTGACTTGAGACCCTTGTTGTAACGCCAGTAAATCTTGTTGCAATTGTTGCAGATTTTGACTTTGAGTGGCACTCATTCTTGATGAATCGGGTGTCAACGAATTTTTATATTTTCGAAAACGCTGTTGACGCTCTGATGACATATTAGGACCAAATGCCAGGTAGTGATGATCAGCAATGGGTGCGGGCAAATTATGGGCTTGTGGTGCGGTAGTGATGACGAATAAGCATAATAAACAATAAGATGAAATATTTGACATTTTGTATATCCTCAAGTTCTAATCATTAGTTTAAGGTAAATAAGTGCAATATGGCATTTTTTCAACATGCCAGTTTTTAATATTGACCACGATATTAATAATAGCCATATTATTTGAAAGTGATACCCTAATATTTAAGTTTTTTGGCTATTATTTAAAATAGGATGGTAGTGGAGTGGGCGGTGCTTAAGTTATTAGTAGAAATATTAAAATTCCCATTTAAAGTGATTGCTTTTATTATTATCTTTGTGGAAGAAGAAATTTGGCATGTGGTAAAAATTTGGGTGGTGGATAAAATTCGTTTGCCACAAAAAATTGAAACTTGGATTAAAGCCCAAAATCGTTGGATCATTGCATGTTTATTTATACCCGTGTATTTGTCGATTAAATTGCTTAGTATTAAAGCAACGGTGTTATTTTTACAAGAACAATACGCCATTGCTATGCTGGTTTTTATTTCGGCAAAAGGTATGGGTAGTCCTATTGTGATTTGGTTATGGACAAAAGGTAAACATCGTTTATTAACCTTTGTAATTGTAGCCTTTGTGTATGGTTATTTAATTAAGGGGGTCGATTGGGTAAAGTCATCAAGGTTTTACATCATAACAAAACGACGTTTAATTTATTGGAAATTGCAAATCAAACGACGGATAAGATTGATTAAAAAATGGTATGGTCAGCGAATGATGGTTAAGGATAATGCTTAAACGAATTTTAATTGCCTTGGGAATCATGACGGTAATATTGGCGGGTTTTGTCTGGTATCATGAGGATTTTCAGACGTTTTTCTATGCGTCTTTTATGACATTACTTATGTTTCTAAAAAATCTTGTGCTTAGAGGACTATGGTTGTTTAAATCGTTTATTTTTAAGGGTGGCATCGTATCGATTTCTAATGTTGCATGGAAGAAAGTCATGGTAACTTCTACCATTGCATTGTTTAAACGGGCTTGGATTAATACTTTAACGGCTTTTTTTAATCAACGAGTGAAACAACCCTTATTCGTGCCGATTTCACGTTATTTAAAATATCAGTGGTTATATTTTAAGCATTGTAACATTTGGAAAAAATTATTTTATTCCGTGATTGGTTTAATTCCAACCTCTGTTATTTTGTATTTGTCAGGTGTTTGGAATACCCTTTCGTTTTTTTTAAGCAAAATCTCAGTGGCAAAATTTTTGACCTTTATACTGAATATTTTAACGGTGATTTTTAGCTTTTTTACCAGTTTTTGGAATAACTGGATACAGCCTTATATTGATTTTATTATTATTACCGTAATTTTTGGGTTTATTGAAAAAATTCCAGTGATTGGTTATTTATTCCGTTTTATTCGGATTATGACGAAACGATATACTCGTCGCTTTCATCGTAAAAAAGAAGTGATGATTGATCAGCATGTGGATCATAGAGTGAATAAAATTGCAGAGCATATTCATCAATATGCGGATGAGCGAAAACAAGCCCTGAGTGAGCTTGCTGATGATAAAGAACAAATACTGGAAGAAGAAGCTCACAAACTTAATAAAAACAAGCACTAATTCCATAATAAATGGGCTAAATCATTACCACTAAACCTTGACCTTGTGTTTTTTGCCATGCGATTAATTATAAAAAACTTAGCCTTAAATCTTCCATTGGTATTCAATACAACTCATTGAATACATTTAACCAGTTCATAGGCTAAGGCATCGCATTCACGTTCGCCTAGATCACCTTTTTCAGTATAAATATGCCAACGTTGATCATTAATGGCATAGCCTATCACAAAACCTGTACGGGTAAGTTGTACGTCAACATAAAGGCTAGTTAATTGGCGTGCAATTTTAACTTCCTCTAAGGTATAAAATTGTTTCCAATAGCTATCTATTAAGGCAATCCCTGTATCCGCATATTGTTGGTGTTTTTTATAATGCAATGCTTGCATTTTAGCTAAATTGGCAATTAAAGATTTTTTAATTGCTTGGCGTTGTTGTAGTCGCTGTTGTTGTTCAGTTTGGGCTTGGCTTGCTTTATTCTCGCTTGTTTGAGTTGGGGTATCAGAGTCAGATTTGTTTAATACTGCCCATAATACGACAGCTAATGTGAGTACTAATGCTGTCGCTATTCCAATGATAAATAGTTTTTGGGTATTGTCTTTTTTAGTGTCAGCGTTTGATAATTTATCTTGAGAATCTTGCATTTCAGCTTGTTGCAATTGTTGCATGATTTCTCGTTCTAAGTCATTATCAGTGTTTGCACTATCCGCTTCAGATGTAATGGCATTTTGTTCTTTATCATCATAATCATTATCGGTGATGAAGTTGGCTTTGCTTTTCGCTGTTTCTTGTTGAGCGGTCGTTTCCTCTTGCTTATTGTCTTTTGGCTCTTTATTGTCTGCATCGCTTAAGAAATTGGCTTTGCCTTGGGGTTCGGCAGGTGGGGGGGCGGCTTGGATTTCTTGATCTGGCTCTTCATTGTCTGCATCGCTTAAGAAATTGGCTTTGCCTTGAGGCACGATATGTTCCGCTTCTTCTTCCGTGGCTTCCAACGACAATTGCTCAGGATCAAAATCAAGCGTAAATTTTTTGTTGTCTGGTTTAGGGATGGGATTCGCATCAGGATTCGCAGCATCTTGGACAATTGATTTAATCCCTACTGTTGCTAATCTTTGTTGATAATGATCGGCTTGGTTTTGGGGTAAACCGCTTTTAAGTGTGCTAACCATACCCGACAGTAATTTTTCGGCATGAGAGGGGGATAAGCAAAAAATCTCTGCCAATTTGTTTTGTGCTTCCACTTTATCAGTACCAAGTTCCAATTCACCCGTTAAAATTAAACGATAGCCTTGTTCTTGGGAGTTTTCTGTTTCATCACTAAGTTCAGCTTGAGTTTGAATGTTACAATGAATGCCATAGCTTTGTATCACTTGGGCGTGTGCATTGGCTTGTTGTTCGGATAAACCACTTTTGATCACAAAATTGGGACTCGCTAAGATTTTATCAATATGATCGTCAGATAAGCGTAAATGTTGGGCGAGTTGTTGTTTTGCTTGTTGTTGATCTGTACCAGACTTAAATTCTCCTGTTATCATAATTTGATAACGTTGCGGTAGTGCCAGTGATTCACCATCATCAATTTTAAATGAGCTATTAATGCCTTGTTGGTTTAAGTTCTCACTTAGGGTTTGGGCTTGTTGTTCCGTTAAGCCACTTTTGGCAATGCTTGAAATACCTGAAAGTAATTGACTGCCTTGTTCTGGGGAGAGATATAATTGTTGGCATAATTGTTTTAAAGCAGTGTCATAATCAGTGGTATCGCTAATCGTTCCTGCTAGGATAACTTGGTAGCTTGTTGGGGTTAAACGTTGAATAATAGCATCAGGATCATTTTCTGCCATAATTTCACAAACAATACCTGAGGTTTGTAAGACTTTTTCATAAAGTCTGGCTTGGGTTTGAGATAAACCGCTTTTAATCACATTAGCCGTCCCTGCCAAATATTTATTCGCATGTTCTGTGGATAAGCGTAAACGTTTTGCCAGTTGTGCCACTGCCTCCGCATGATCCGCTTCTGCTTTGACAGTGCCGTCTAAAATTAAACTATAGGTGGTATCGCTCATAATCAAATCAATTGTATTGCTTTTGGTTTTTCTTGCAATGATTATAGAATAATAACTTAAGCAGGGCTATAAATAGCAAGCACATCACATTCCGCACCGTGTAAAATGGCATCAGTAGTTGAACCTAAAAGCAGGGCTAAACCATGACGACCGTGGCTTCCCACTACAATGAGGTCCACTTGATTTTGTTTGCTAAATTCCAAAATTTCTCGTTTAGTCGAGCCTTGTTTGAGATGCAAAGACGTGTCGCTAATGCCTAAAGTTTCGGCATATTGTTGTAATTTTTGTTTTGAGGTTTGTATGGCAAGTTCTTGCATAGTTTCTAGTTCATTTAATAACAAAGGTTGGTCAACCATATCGGGAAAAGGCTCTAATACATGTAATACACTAAATTTAGCCTGATATTTTTTTGCCATTTCTAAGGCCTTTTGTGCCAGAAGTTTATTGTCTTCATTGGGTGGAAAGTCAATAGCGAGTAGAATATGTTGATAGTCCATACATTCATTCCTTATGATTTCGTTTTTGATTTTGATTTTAGATTATGATTTGGCGTATTGAGTTGCTGTTTTGATTGTTGAATGCGTTGCTTGATATTTTCAACGCTAATGGGATGTTGCTGACTTGGTGCTAAATAAGGGGTTTGTAAATAGTGATATAATTCACTACGACAATGGGCTTGCATATCATGACCTTGACGGCGTTGGCGTTCTTCTCTTAATTGGGAAATATTAATCGGTGCTACCACGACTTTTTCGCCAGCACCTGCTTCCGCTTGGGCAAGGATACGACCATCAAAATCCACTATCATACTGCTACCTGGCCAACTAAAAGGGGGATAATTTTTTAAACTCGCCCCTTGATTGACTGCCACGACATAAACCGTATTTTCTATGGCACGCGTACGATTAAATAAACTCCACCATTCTAATGGTGAATTTGATCCCCAAGGATCCATATAGGCTGAAATCCGAATGACTACTTCCGCCCCTTGAAAGGCAATTTGACGAATGGTTTCCGGAAATAACCAATCATAACAAATGGCAACACCGAGTTTGCCAAGTTCGGTATCCACGACGGGGAAAGGATTATCAGGATAATTTTTAATATCATGTGGACTCGCATGTACTTCCCAAGGAATCCAAGGATTAGTTTTGCGATATTTGCTTAAAATGCCCGTCGGGCCAATGAGTAATGTGGTATTAAATAATACCTCTGGATAATGGTCATCATATTCAATAAAACTGCCTGTTTGGATATAACACCCATGTTTTTGGCAAAGTTTATGATAATAATCGGTGTGTTCATTAGGAATTTCTAGGGCGAGTTGTTGTTTTAATTGCGGGATATTGTCATAAATTGGGGCACAATGAGCAAATTCTGGAAAGGTAAATAATCTAACATCAAAAAACGGTTGATAGCCAACTAAGGTTTGTTCTAACATTTTACCCATAGCTTTGGTGCGATTTATAATGTCATTACGGTTGCTAGGGCAAGCAAAATTGGTTTGGCAACAAGCCACATAGTAAGTCATAGTGTTACGTCCTATTCATATAGGCTATCAATAATTACCTGATAGTGTTCAATAATCTTAGCACGTTTTAGTTTCATTGTTGGGGTAATTAATCCATTTTCAACTGTCCAAGGGGTAAGTGATAAGTGTAGTTTACGAACTTTGGCATAACCGGGAAAATCTTGCAGTTGTTGATTAATAATCGCCAAAATTGCCGTGTGAATATCTGGCTTGCTCAGACTTTCAGTCGCATCAGGATCGACTTGCTGTTGTTTGGCAAAGTCTTGCCACTGTTCCGCTTGTAATATGACTAAAGCAGCAAGCTGGGCTTGACCTTCACCAATGATCATCACTTGTTCAATTAAGGGATGTAAACTAATGGCAAGTTCCATGTCGGAAGGGGGGATTTTTTCACCATTGGATAAAATTAAAATGTCTTTAATGCGACCTGTAATATAAATATAGTCATTTTCAATTTTTGCTTGATCGCCCGTGTGTAACCAACCTTCCCTATCAATTATTTGGGCCGTTGCTTCGGGTAAATTCCAATAACCTAGCATTAAACCAGGCGTTTTAACTAATAATTCTTGCTTATCGCCAATTTTAACGGTAATACCAGGTAAGGCTTGACCAACACTGCGAGGATCATTATGTTCAGGGGTATTCACACTAATGACAGGACTGGTTTCAGTTAAGCCGTAGCCTTGTAAAATTGGCATACCTAACGCGATAAATATTTTAGCAATATCTTGGGATAATGGCGCACCACCGCTAACAATTAAGCGTAAATTTCCACCAAATTGCTGTTGTAATGGTGTGGCAACGAATTTATTTAATAAAGGCATTAGTAAGGTGCTTGGGGAATAACTGCCACGTCCTTGTTGATATAAAAAATGTTTCCAACCTGTGGTAATCGCAAAATTAAAAATCGTTTGTGAGAGTTTGGATTGTTGAGTGAGTTTGGCTTGTAGTTTTTCATAAATCCGCTCAAATACTCTAGGAACTGCGACCATTGCCGTTGGTTTTAGTCTTTGTAAATCATTGGCTAATTGGGCAATAGAACGAGCATAACTGACTTTTGCCCCCGCCATCATTGGTAGATAATAACCTGCCGTGCGTTCTAAGGTATGGGATAAGGGTAAAAAGGATAAAAAGCTGTCATTATGATCACAATCAATTTTCTGTAAGCCCGCTAAACAAATGCTCAGCATATTATAATGGCTTAACATGACACCTTTAGGTCGTCCAGTGGTTCCTGAGGTATACACGATACTGGCTAATTGTTTGGCTTGATTACTATCTACTGTTTGTAGGCTATCACCTGATAGCAACCAATCAGTTAAACTAATCACTTTATCTGATGCAAGGGTTTGGCTAGATTTTAATGGATTAATAATAATGACTTTTTGTAAGTCAGTGGCATTGCTACATAACATTTCTAAGCGTTGCCAGTGTTTATAGTCTTGGATAAATAAACATTTGACTTGAGCATCTTGTAAAATATAAGTAATATTGTCGGGACGATCTTCGACATATAACGGTACCGTTACTAAATTTAAGCCCATGGTCGCTTGATCGGCGAGTACCCATTCCACACTATTTTTTAATAAAATGGCAATTCTATCTCCCGCTTGTAATTGCTGTTGTTGCAATGAGGCTTGCCAATTTGCAACTTGGGTGGCAATTTGTTGCCAAGTTTGGGTTTGCCAGTTTTTATTGGTTTTGTCGTAAAATTGATACGCAACTTGTTCAGCAGATTGTTGTTGGCGTTGATAAAATAAATCATATAAGGTAGAAACATGGGTAAGCGTGTCAGGGTTATACATGGTAAACGTCCATTTCATCATCAGTTAGTAAAACATTGTGCATTATTGCGTAAATCGCTACAATGACCTTACGCTTTATTTTTTAAGGAAATGATATGCAGATTACAGTCAACGGGGAATGTAAGTCTTTAACGCATTCTATCAATCTCATCCAACTATTGGAAGATTTGCACTTAGAAAATCGTCGGGTTGCGATTGAAGTGAATCAAATCATTGTTCCTAGAGGCGAATTTTCTGAGTATTGTTTACAAGAAGGGGATAACATTGAAATTGTACATGCAATTGGGGGAGGATAGTCATGGCAGATGAATTAGTCATTGCGGGGAAACATTATCAATCTCGTTTATTAGTTGGAACAGGGAAATATAAAGATTTAACCGACACTCAGCACGCTGTTGAAGCGAGTGGGGCTGAAATTATTACGGTTGCTATAAGACGTAGTAATATTGGTCAACATCCTGATCAGCCGAGTTTATTAGAAGTTTTACCCCCTGATAAATATACCATTTTACCCAATACTGCGGGTTGTTATACCGTGGAGGATGCGGTAAGAACCTGTCGTTTAGCGAGAGAGTTATTAGGCGATCATCGTTTGGTGAAATTGGAAGTATTAGGGGATGAAAAAACTTTATATCCCGATGTGACGGCGACTTTAGAAGCAGCGGCGATTTTAATTAAAGAAGATTTTGAGGTCATGGTTTATACGACGGATGATCCCATTATTGCGAAACGCTTAGAAAATATGGGTTGTGTGGCAGTGATGCCATTAGCCGCACCGATTGGTTCTGGTTTAGGCATTCGTAATCCGTATAATATTTTAACCATTGTGGAACATGCTAATGTGCCCATTTTAGTGGATGCTGGCGTAGGGACGGCTTCTGATGCTGCCATTGCCATGGAATTAGGTTGTGATGGCGTATTGATGAATACTGCCATTGCTGAAGCAAATCAGCCTGTTTTAATGGCAGAAGCCATGAAAAATGGCATTATTGCGGGACGACAAGCGTATTTAGCAGGTAGAATGCCCAGAAAACGCTATGCCAGTGCCTCTTCACCAATGGATGGGCGATTTTTTGTCTGAACCGCAAGGAAAAACCATTCGTAGTTTTGTACGTCGTCAAGGACGTATGACTGCATCGCAACACCATGCTTTAGAGCAACTGTGGTCAAAGTATGGTTTCGATTGGGTTGAACAAGCCACTGCGCAACCTATTTGGCAATGGTTTCAACATACTAAATCTCAAGCAGTAACGACGAATTATTATTTAGACATTGGCTTTGGCAATGGGGAGTCATTATTAACGATGGCTGTGCAGAATCCTGATGATTATTATTTGGGCATTGAGGTTTATTCCGCAGGCGTAGGGCATGTGTTATTATCATTAGAACAGCAACAATTAACCAATGTCAAATTGTTTAAACAAGATGTGCATGTGATGTTAGAACAAGGTCTAATTGGACAAGATTTTGCAGGGGTATATTTATTATTCCCCGATCCTTGGCCAAAAAAACGCCATCATAAACGTCGTATTGTACAAACTGCTTGGCTGGATTTAATTGCCTCACGTTTGCGAGCGAATGGTTTTTTGTATATTGCCACTGATTGGGGAAATTATGCTCAACATATTCAAGCAATCGTTGGTGAGCATTCTCAGTTTGAAGCAATTCCCGCTTGGCCACGTCCTGAAACAAAATTTGAGCGTCGGGGGAAACGCTTAGGGCATGCGATTTGGAATTTGGCTTATCGTCGCCGATAATGAGGTAATGTTTTAAACAAATTATGACTATTTTAAGCCTAAAAAACTTCTACTGCCATGCCATCAACAATTTTTCATTACAACTAAATATCGGGCAATGTGTTGGGCTGACCGGTCCTTCTGGTGTCGGAAAATCACAATTATTACGAGCCATTGCTGATTTGATTCCACATACCGGCGAATTATTATTAAAAGGGCAGTCTTATTCCGATTATACACCCAGCCAATGGCGACAGCAGGTGGGATTATTACCTGCGACCAGTGCTTGGTGGTATGCCACGGTTGCGGAACATTTCACGAATAGTGATGATACTTTGGCGTTTTCCCAATTGGAGGCTTTAGGTTTAGACCGCAAAATTTTGGATCAACCAGTGCATTTATTGTCCAGTGGCGAGCAACAACGTTTGGCATTATTACGCTTATTACAAAACCGCCCGTTGGTATTGCTACTGGATGAACCTACGGCTCACTTGGATGCAAAATCACAACAACAAATGCAAACATTTCTATTAGATTATTTACAACAATATTCTACGGCATGCTTGTGGGTCAGTCATGATCAAACTCAATTACAACAAGTGGCTGATAAAGTAATTCAGCTCTGAAATTGGGGATTAGGTTGAAACCTATTAATTTTGAGTTCTGTAATGTTGCAATTCTGATAAGGTATGCGTATAAGTTTGTTCAATTTTTTGAATCAACGCTTGAATATTGGTAAACTGATTCTTTTCTCCAGCCGTTTGTAATTGTTGACATAACTCGACTAAGGCTTCTGCGCCTAAACTCGCAGCAGAACCCTTGAATGAATGAGCTTCTTCTGCGAGTTGAGACAAGTTTTGTTGTTTGAATAAGGTTTTGATAGCTTCAATACTGGTTTCACCCTTATCAAGAAACATTTCAATCACTTTTTGTTGAATACTAACGGGAATATTATTGAAAGTGTTAGGGTTAATATAGCTGGGTTGTTCTTCTCTTTCCGGGTTTGAATTTAAAGAAACGGTTGCTTGCACGGGGAGATATTTTGATAAGAGTTGAATCAAGCCTTTTTGACTAAAAGGCTTGGTCAAATGGTCATTAATACCGACTGACATACAATGTTCTTGGGTTTCCATTTGTATATCTGCCGTAATTGCAATAATTGGAATTGGTTTTTTCTTTTGCGTTTGTAATTCCCATTCTCGTATTCTTTTGCTGGCCTGAAAGCCATCTAAAATTGGCATATGGCAGTCCATTAAAATTAAATCAAAATCTTGTGCTAACGCTTGCTCTACTGCTTGTCGGCCATTTTTGGCTAAGATTGCTTCACAACCCAAATTTTGTAAAATGGTGATTAACAGTTCTTGGTTAATTGGGTTATCTTCAGCCACTAAAATTTTGGCGTAAAACATAGGGTAAGACTCTGGTTTTTGCTGAATTAATGCATTGCTTTGATACATGGGTAATGCGTCATTCATATGTGCTTGTTGTAAGGGTAATGACACACAAAATCGACTCCCTTGATTAATGTTACTTTCCAAGTCAATCTTACCCCCCATTAAATGTACCAATTGGTAACAGATACTTAAACCTAAGCCCGTGCCACCATATTCCCTAGTAGTCGAGCCATCGACTTGAATAAATGATTCAAAAATATGGGCTTGTCGAGAGGGCGGAATGCCAATGCCTGTATCACTGACAATGATGCTTAATATTGATTTGTTTGGGGGCTGATTATTATCGGTTTCTACCGTTTTCGTGCTTGCCGTGAGTTTGATTTCACCTTGTTTGGTAAATTTAATCGCATTGCTTAATAAGTTGCTAATGATTTGTTTAATTCTAATTGGATCACCACATAGAAACTTAGGCATGTCATCTTCTATGGCGATTTCAAATTTTAAACCCTTAGAGGATGTTTGGTAGTAAAATGGATGGGCACTTTCTTGTATGAGTTGTTTGGGGTCAAATTTTAAGGTTTCTAGTAATAATTTATGCGATTCTATTTTGGAAAAGTCCAAAATATTATTAATAATGGCTAATAGTGATAAAGCTGATTGTTGAATGGTTTTCGCAAGATGGGATTGGTTGGCGTTTAAATTGCTTTGGATTAATAATTCCGTCATGCCTAAAATACCATTCATTGGGGTACGGATTTCATGACTCATGGTGGCTAAAAATTCGCTTTTTGCTTTGTTAGCTTGCTCGGCTATTTCTTTACTTTCTATGGCTTCTGCCATGGTTAATTTAAGTTTATGCGTACGCTCTTCAACGAGTTCTTCTAGGTGTTGTTGGTATTTTGCAATGGATTTATCACGTTTTTGGATTTGTGCAATCATAGTGTTGAATTTCGTTATAATCGTATTGATTTCTTGATAACCGCCTTGTTCCTGTCCCAAACGTAAGTTGTAGTCTTGCTGTTCTGACACTTTTTGCATGGCATTGACTAAATCTTGAATCGGTTGCGAGATTTTAGATTGCAGACCTTGCGATAGTATATAAATAATTGACATAATCAATAGAAAAATCATGCTGGTTAATACGAAAAATTGCATTAAAAATTGGTAAAGTTGTGATAATGAGCTTTGAATGTGTAAATAAGCAATGCCTTCCCCATCCAAAGTAATCGGGGTAAGCATATTAAGATGATTAAGATTAAAAGCGTAGGTTTGATGATGACGCTGTTTCCAGTCATAGCTACTCATATTAATATGGGTGGCCATAGAATCTGCCCGCATGTAGCTGGCGAATAATTCCCAATCAGTGGTATAAATAATCGCACCTATGATGGTGCTTTCCGTTTGTAAATTCTTCAGCAATTCGGTTGCGGTTTTTTTATCTTCAAAACTAACCGCAGCAGTCGCATTCGTGGCAATAAAATTTGATAATACGGTAATCCGTTCGACTAAATTGCGTTTGAATAAATAAGTTTCAATGCCAATGTTAATTAATGACGAGGATAACAAGGCGAAACCTGTTGTGATTAGAATAACTCGGCGTAATTTTTGTGAAAGTGTTAAATATTCTAGCATTTAAAGTTTTATTCTCATTAAGGTGAAATAATTTCTGCGATACTTAATAAAGGCGATGCGATTTGTAAGTTTGATGCTTTAACTTGACTAAGGTTTATTTTAAACCTAATGGTTTTATTAATAAGACTCAGTTGTATCATACCACCTTGTTGTGCAAATTGAGGCATATCGCTAATCGTTAAAATAGGTTTTGATTGAATTTGTTGTAAAATAGTGTCAATAAATGGTTGTTTCGTGTGAGCAATGTATAAAATTTGGCAATTATTGCGAATACTACTTGATTGTTGAAATGGGTAAACTATAACTGCTACTCCTTTGATTTTACGTTGTTCTAAAGCCTTTGCAACCTTGGCTAAATTATTTTCACCTAAAACACAAATGCCAAAACCTTGTGTGTCAACACTTGGCCATTCTACAAATTTCGCTAATTTATAGATAAGTGCTGTTTTGAGTTTGTACTCAGTATTGTTTGCCATCATATTAGAATGATATAGCAGTGTTAATAGTGCCATTGTTGTACGAATTAACATTATTAAAAGTGAAACTTCAACATGCCATAAATAGAACGTTTGACTTCTGTTGGGATGATAAAAGCCTCACCAATAAATTCGGGATGTTGATTATCGAGTAAGTGCCGTCCTATTAAGGATAGTTCTAGGCGGGTGGTGGCTTGCCAAGTAACTTTTGCATTCAGGCTTAAATAGTCATCTATTTTAGTCCTCGTTTGCAATGCTGTGCTACTCGCAACAGGAATTTCATCAATATACTGCCACCATAGATTCATAGACCATTTGGGACTTAATTGCATAAACGATGTTAAGCTTATTTGATGTTCTGCGGTTGAGCCTTCAACAATGCGTTTAGACCCTGTATCCATACTGCTATTGTCCAATGATGCATCGATATTGATATAAGTATAGTTAAATTTTAATTGCCACCATTCCTTGACTTGCCAATCTACAATGGTTTCCAAACCAATGGAATTTGCGTTAAGATTATTGTCAAAAATAACACGGTTAGTGACGAGATCATAGCTTCTTAAATCCCGATAATTGTAATAAAAACCGCTAATATCTAATGATAAATTTTCTTGTGCTTGCACCCGATACCCTAGTTCATATGCCATAAGTTTTTCAGCATCAAATTTTGGGTTACCAAAGAGTTGGATATTGGGATTGATAATATTCCCGGGTGTGTCAACGAGCAAAATGGCATTGGCTAAGATGACATCATGAGAAATTCGTGAGGGTGTTCTTACCGCATAAGATACTGCTGTCCATAAGGTATTGCGTGGATTGATTTTCCATAAGAGTCTAAGGTTAGGTTGATATTCCATGCCAGTATAATCATTGTCTTCAAATTTAGACCCTAAGGTGAAATAAACTTTATTTGCGAAAAGTTCTATCTCATCTTGAATAAAACCGCTATAAAGTTCCACCGTTTTTTCATCAGGAAATAAACCAATCGAAAAACTATTATCAAATTTGTCTTTAATACGACGATATCCTAAGCCCCAAATAATGGATTGTTTTGTGCCTAATTTAAATTGATGTTGGAAATCGACATCAAAAATATGATGGGTTTGTGTGAGATAAATTTCTTGACGGTAGTTATCGTCATAATACAATTGTAAATCAGCAATGGATTGGGATGAAAATTGGTATTGCCACTGAGCCAATAGATTCCAGCCTCTGGTTTGCATTTCATCATTAACACGCACTGGAATAGTCGAGTTCGGTAAAAAAAATGTAATAAATTGGTTTTGTTTGCTTTGGTAATAATCACCTTGTACCGTCCAGTTGTGTTGCTTATCGTGTCCATCCATACGAAAGCCTATTTGCGATTGATCCCAATCATCGCTTTTATGTGGAAACGGATTATCTTCAAAATCCTCTCGATTGCTTTGTTTGAGATAAAATCGACCATAAGTCGTTTGATTTAATTTGTTACCATAACGAAAACCGAGTAAACGTTTTTGGTGGGAACCTGTGCCTAATGTAACTAATCCATTGGTCGTATTTACCGCAGATTTGCTTATAATATTAATCACCCCATTAACAGCGTTCGATCCCCATAGGGTCGCACCTGGGCCCCGAATGACTTCAATCCGTTCAATATCTTCTAATAAGATATCTTGCTGATCCCAATATACCCCTGAAAATGCGGGCGTGTAAACACTGCGTCCATCAATCAACACCAATAGTTTATTGGCAAAAAAGCCGTTAAAGCCTCGGCTTGAAATGGCCCATTTATTGGAAGTTATTTGTGCGACTTGCAAACCAGGTGCTAAACGTAAGGCCTCTGGAATACTAGTGACACCCGAATTTTGAATCATTTTTTGAGTGATGACATAAACGGCCGCCGCTGAATTGGCAATCGATTGTGATTTTTTAGTCACTGATGTTACTTCCATTGAAAGTAAATCCTCTAAGGGCATTTCAAGTAAATCATCTAAACTTTCACTATTAGCACTCACTGAATGATGAACAGTAATAAGCAATATTAAGCAAAATAGTATTTTCATTTCTCACTTTGCCTTGATAGGGCGTAAACAATAAGTAATTTAAATAATTTCAACATGTTCTACTCGCTGTAAGCCTCTGGGTAGTTTTTTACCTCGTTGGGCGCGTTGACCATAATAATGGGTAATATCTCCAGATTTTAAGGTAAAATGACGTTTTCCCGCTTTAATTTTAATGTCTTGTCCCGTTTGTAATAAGTTTATACTCAACATTTGTTCTTCGCTAGAACTTAAATCAATAATTTTATTACCTTTGCCTTTGCTTAATATCGGTAATTGTTCTAATGGAAATACTAATAGCCGTCCTTGATTAGTCGTAGCAACAATCGCCATTGCTTGTTTGGTGTCAGGTATGGCTTGCAAGGGTAAGGCATGATGGGATTCTGGATATTTTAAGATAGTTTTGCCTGCTTTATTTTTAGTCAGCAAATCTTTAAGACTTAACACAAAGCCATAGCCTGCGGTGGATGCGACTAAATAACGCTGTGTTAGTTTAGCATTGCTTAGCATATTTAAAAACCGAGAGACGTGTGGTGGCGTCAGACGGCTGGTTAAGGGTTCACCAAAACCTCTGGCTGAGGGGAGCTTATCGGTATTTAAACTATAACTACGCCCAATTGAATCAAAAAAGATTAAGGTTTGATTGGTTTGAGTTTTAATATGTTGGTAATAATTATCGCCTGCTTTATAGCTTAAACTCAATGGGTCCATTTCATGGCCTTTAGCGGCACGAATCCAACCTTTTTCTGATAAAATCACGGTTAAAGGTTCTTGTGGCACTAAGGGTTGGCTGTTTAAGGTATGTGCCGGAGAGCGTACAACTAATGGTGATTGGCGGGGATTCCCATATTGTTTGACATCGGCACTGATTTCACGGCGAATGAGATTTTTTAATTTACGTTCTGAGCTTAAGGTGGAGGCTAATTGTTGTTGTTCTTTTTGTAATTGTTGTTGCTCTTTTTTTAATTTAAGATGTTCGAGTTTTGCCAGTTGTTTTAAGCGTAATTCTAAAATGGCAGTGGCTTGGCGTTCTGATAATGCCATTTCTGTGATTAATACTTGTTTAGGATGATCTTCGCTGCGAATAATCTCAATAATTCTATCTAAGTTAAGATAGGCAATTAAATAACCTTCAACAATATGTAAACCTTGCATGACTTGTCTTAAACGATAATTTAAACGTTTCTTTACAACATCAATTCTAAAATTTAACCATGTTTGTAATATTTCTAATAGACTTTTCACTTGGGGACGACCATTTAAATCAATGATATTTAAATTAACACGATAAGTGCGTTCTAAATCAGTCGTTGCAAACAAATGTAGCATCAGTTGTTCAATATCTACTTGGGTGCGGCGTGCGAAAGTCATGACGAAACGAGTTGGGTTTTCATGATCGGATTCATCGCGTAAGTCATCGATCATCGGCAATTTTTTGTTTTGCATTTGTCGTGCAATTTGTTCTAAAACCTTCGCACCTGAGACTTGATAGGGTAGGGCAGTAATAATAACTTGTTGTTGTTCTTGTTTGTAGCCAGCACGTTGTCGGATACTGCCTTGACCTCTACGATAAATATCAATAATTTCTGCTTTAGGCGTAATAATTTCGGCATCCGTGGGATAATCGGGAGCAACAATATATTGGCAAATCTCTTCTAAACTAGCATGAGGGTTTTTTAATAATAACAAACAGGCTTGAGCCACCTCTTGCATATTATGTGGGGGTACATCGGTTGCCATGCCAACCGCAATGCCTGTACTGCCATTGAGTAATAAATTGGGTAAACGTGCGGGAAAATAACAAGGTTCTTTTAAACTCCCATCAAAATTATCCGTCCATTCTACGGTATCTTGACCTAGTTCTGATAATAAACTATTGGCATATGCGGTAAGTTTGGATTCGGTATAACGCATGGCTGCAAACGATTTGGGATCATCAGGCGAACCCCAGTTTCCTTGACCATCAATTAACGGATAGCGATAAGAAAAATTTTGTGCCATTAAGACCATGGCTTCATAACAGGCGGAATCACCATGCGGATGAAATTTACCTAAAACATCACCGACAGTACGGGCGGATTTTTTGTATTTAGCGGTTGCGGATAAGCCGAGTTCTGACATAGCATAAATAATACGCCGTTGTACCGGTTTTAAACCATCACCAATAAACGGTAAGGCACGATCTAAAATGACATACATGGAATAGTCTAAATAGGCTTGTTCCGTAAAGACATGCAAAGGCATTTTTTCAATAGTCATATGGCTCATGTTGGTTTTTAGCTCTCTTTAAGTTTGTGGATAGTGATATTATTGCTTGCTCTCAATCTTCTCACAATAGAATAGTGGCAGAAATTCATTTCTGATTCCTTCGGGGAGCTTAGTAGGTGGGCAATCGTTAATGTTCTCGGGTAGTTTGAAAGTTTACGTCTGGCCAGCGTTCTATGGCTAAGTCTAAATTGACCCGAGTTGGGGCGAGATAGACTAATTGATCCGCCCCATCTTTGGCAAGATATTCATGATTTTTTTGTTGAAATTGTTGATTGAGTTTCTCATCGTCAATTTGTATCCAACGGGCTGTAGCAATAGAAACCGCTTCAAATTGACAGGCAACATTATATTCGTTTTGTAGGCGAAAAGCGGTAACATCGAATTGCAAACTCCCTACCGCTCCTAAAATAATATCGTTATTTTTAAAAGGACGAAATACTTGCGTTGCTCCTTCTTCACAGAGTTGTATTAAACCTTTTTGTAAGGCTTTTAATTTTAATGGATTTTTTAAAATCACCCGACGAAAAAGCTCAGGGGCAAAATAGGGAATGCCTGTAAATTTTAATACTTCGCCTTGAGTAAAGGCATCCCCAATTTGAATCGTACCATGATTATGCAAACCAATAATATCACCTGGGTAAGCGGTATCAATCGCTTGACGAGTGTCAGCTCTAAAAGTTAGAGCATTATTCACTTGAATATCACGTTTAAGGCGTACATGTTTTAATTTCATGCCTTTTTGGTATTTCCCTGAACAAATTCTTAAAAAGGCAATTCTATCTCTATGGGCAGGGTTCATATTCGCTTGAATTTTAAAGACAAAACCACTAAATTTAGGTTCTTGTGGCTCAACTTTTCGAGTCAAGGTTTGATGCGGTAAGGGTGAAGGGGAATAGTTGACTAAAGCCTCTAAAATTTCTTGTACCCCAAAATTATTAATCGCTGAACCAAAAAATACAGGGCTAAGTTTACCTTGTAAATATTGTTGCTGATCAAATTCATGACTCGCCCCTAAGACTAATTCCATTTCTTCTCTTAAATGATCCGCTTGATCGCCTAATAGTTCATCTAAACGAGGATTATCCAAACCGGTAATCGCCTCGCCTTGTTGAATTTTGCCGCCATGTTGGGCAGAGAATAAATATAATTGCTGTTTCGCAATATGAAATACCCCTTTAAACTGTTTACCCATGCCAATCGGCCAAGTCATTGGGGCGCAATTGATTTTTAATATCTCTTCAATTTCATCTAAAAGTTCTATGGCATCTCGACCTTCTCGATCGAGTTTATTAATAAAAGTTAAAATTGGCGTATCACGCAAACGACAAACTTCCATTAATTTAATGGTACGATCTTCCACCCCTTTCGCACTATCAATCACCATTAACGCAGAATCCACTGCTGTTAAAGTCCGATAGGTATCTTCCGAAAAATCTTCATGCCCTGGGGTGTCTAATAAATTTACCATACAATCCCGATAAGGAAACTGCATTACCGAGGATGTAACCGAAATTCCCCGTTGTTTTTCCATTTCCATCCAATCAGAGGTTGCATGGCGTGAGGCTTTACGGCCTTTTACCGTGCCTGCTAACTGAATTGCACCTCCAAATAGTAATAATTTTTCGGTTAAAGTAGTTTTTCCTGCATCAGGGTGAGAAATAATGGCAAAAGTCTTGCGATCTTGAATAGTCGAACTCATGTATTTATATTTAAAATCAAAAGATTACATTGTATCACAACTTAAGCTAAGATTATAGCGTTATTAAACATGAAAACGATACTTGAGACATTAATATTTCTGAATTAACAACAGGGCATTATGACATTTTTTTTAGGTTTTGTCGTGTTGGGTTTGCTTGTGGTTTTACAGTGCTTTGTCAGTGATTTTTGTCCCTACAATCACCCCTTTTTGTTGCAATTCTGCCAAAATCTCTTGCCCCCCTTGAATAACCACTTCAGGATTCGGATGTTGCAATTCATTAATAATTATTTGCATTAATGCTAATCCTGAATGATTTGGGTGTTGTTGTAATAAGCTCAATAATCTATGGGTAATGGGGTTGGTTTCAATAAATCCGACTTGATCTTGACGATCACGATATACGATTAAAAATGTTGCTTGTTCTGGTGTTTGTTGTGGTTGGAACTCAGGGGAGATTTTATGCACAGGGTATTGATAACTTAATGGTAAGGCGACAACGGATAACACAGGTGATTCTGCCAGTAAATCACCATTGGCATTGACACTTGCCATATCATTTTCCTCTTGCGAGATGGAAATCGCTAATTCCATCCATTCATAATGTGCAAGTTCAATTAAAAATGGGGGATCACTGGCTTGAAATTGACGTTCATTTTGTAAATAGTCTAAAAATTCCTGATAAAGTTCTAAAAATAAAGGGGTTTGGCAAGTATGTTGGGCGTAAAAATCACGCACTAAACTGTGCCAATGGTCATCACGATACAAACTACGAATGACTGGAAAGCCTGATGTTAGAAAATCTCTAATATTGTTATAAAATAATTCTTGGTAAATCTGCATCCGTCGCAGCTCAACATCTTGAGGGGCTGGGTTTTGTTCTGGTTGTCGAATATAGGCACTAAATTGGTATTGAGTTTGTTGAAATTCAGGCAATGCAATAGTCATGTTGCTGAGTCCAGGTGTGTTGTTTGTATTGAATTTGATCGACTTCTTTTAATAATTCCGCTAAAGGTGGAATATTAAAATCACGTTCTAACAAGGTTGGAAATACCCCAAAATGCTGATAGGCTAAGTCCAATAGTTCCCATACTGGATCGATAACATCTGCCCCATGTGTATCTATGCGTAAATCTTGGGCTTCGTGATAATGTCCTGCAATATGAGCATAGGCAATGCGTTGTTTTGGTAAGGCAAGTAAATAGTCTTTAGGGTCATAGTTATGGTTGATGGAATTAACATAAATATTATTAACATCGAGTAATAATTGACAATCTGCTTGGCTTAGGACGGCATTGATAAAATCAATTTCACTCATTTGCTGGCAAGGAGCAGCATAATACGAAACATTTTCTATGGCTAAGGGGCGTTCTAATATGTCTTGTACTTGAATAATACGTTTTGCGACATAATTGACAGCTTCTTCGGTAAATGGAATTGGCATTAGGTCATATAAATAACCTTGATCTGAGCAATAACTTAAATGTTCTGAATAACAACGAATTTGATGTTGATCTAAGAATGATTTGACTTGTTTGACAAAGTCAGTATCTAAAGGGGCAGGACTGCCAATGGATAAGGATAAACCATGACAGACAAACGGATACTGTTCGGTAAAGCGAGCAAAGCGTTTGCCTAATTTACCGCCCATAATCAGCCAATTTTCAGGGGCAACTTCATAAAAATCAACTTGTTTGGGTGGCGATTGTTCTAATTCCTCCATTAAACGACCACGACGCAATCCTAAACCTGCCCCATGTATTGCATAAGTTTTGCTCATATTTGCTTCCTATCTAGTTTTTGGGTGTTTGCTTAAGTACCGATTGGACAAGTGGTTTTTTCAGATGTTCCATTGATTTTGTGATAAAATAGTGAAATTATAACAGAAATACTAAATACTAGGTGGCAATATGCTAAAGATATTTACATTTTTATGTGCTGTGATTAGTTTTTCTATTGGTTTGGCCGATTATTTGGATTATAAACCACAATGGTTACTGACAATATTATCACGGGATGATGTATGGGCTGAGGTGAAATCTCAAGCTCAAACTAAGTGTGATAATTGGTCAGATTGGTGTGATGATGGTTGGTCTGGTTCAAATTTAAAGGCACATGGGCAAGCCATCCGTCAGCAACCTCAATTCGATAATTGGAATGATGATAGTTTAAATAATGATAATTGGAATCGTTGGTAGTGTTTATTTTACATTGCGGGAGGAGGGGGGGGGGTTGGATTCGCTTGCGGATTCACTTCAGTACGGGCAGGTTTTTTTACAGTTTTAAGCAAATATCCAATGCCAACACTAATGGCTATTAATACCAATGATAAAATGGGACGATAGAAAAACCATGCTATCGCAATAGTAATTAAACTTAATACTGCCGAGACAACACCTGCAATTAATCCAATGCCTGCTCCTAAAATATCGCCAATAAATGGTAACACATCACCTAATACTGACAGTGGTTTAAAGATTAGTGATAAACCAAAAGTCATGACTAAAAAGCCAACGAAACGTAATACCCAAGTTAAAATAGTATTGTCAGTCATTTCTTGCTCAAACATTGCTTGAGCAGTGTATTCCCCCATATATAATAACTCAATTTCACGTCCTACTTTGGTTTTATACGGCATAAAACTATTGCCTTTTTGTTGAGCAATAATACTGACGACACTTGGTTTTACTACTGAAAAACGCACACGCAAATCACCAATTTGTGGCCTATTAGGCGTATCTCCTAAATAATACATGCCATTTACAACTTGTGCAGAATGGCGTAAGATCGGATCAAGTTTATCAATATCACTGGCTTGAATCGCTAAGTTTTGAGCATTGCCTATTTTATTAATGAAACGGTGGGATAATTGAAATGCTTCAACATTGACTTTATTTGCCTTATCGCTTTTATCATTAAATAGGCGTCCCAAATAGGATTTGCTACTAGGATTTTCATGCCCAGATTCTTTAAAATTAGACGAAGAAATCACTTGGCTTGACCAAGTTTTTTCATAACTATAGGTCGTTTTAGTGGTCGTAGTACCTCCTAAATCCTTTTCTGTGCTAGATCGTTTATTTTCCTGCCATTGATACATTTCAACCGTGCGGTTCAGTTTAATGGCATTTTCTTTAATGCCAAAGGTGGCATCTTCAAGAACTTCTTGGGTATCCGCTTTGCCAGTAATATGGATTAATTTACCTTGATTAGCTGGATCAACGGTACTGGCTTCCACAGAAATAACACTAGCCGCACCTTCTTCTAAACTTTTAGCCGTTTTTATTGCACGACCTTCATTCCAAAATAATAATGGAAACGCAGCAATAAACAAAATAAAACCAAATAAAATGCCCTTAATTGATTCTTTAATACGACTAAACCAAGATTCATTCGTAATTTCAGTGATCATGATTTTCCCTTGGATAAAATGGCTATTAATACAAAGTGTCGTTGGTTCCTATGATTTTGTCAAACAATCGCTAAAACCGTTCTAATTCGGGTGATTTTTTAGTCAAACAGTCGCTAAAATCGTTCTAATTCTGGAAAGGGTAGTTGGTTATGATGCACATGCATTGCCCCAAGTTCCGCACAGCGTTGTAAAGTTGGAATAGCTTTGCCTGGATTAAGCAAATTCTTGGGATCAAAACATTGTTTAATGGCATGAAACATTGTTAATTCATTGGGCTGAAATTGATGACACATAGGATTGAGTTTTTCAATACCAACCCCATGTTCACCTGTGACTGTACCACCATAGTCAACACATAAGCTTAAGATTTTCTCCCCGAGTTGTTCCGCTTTTTCGAGTTCACCTGCTTGATTGGCATCATATAGAATCAAAGGGTGTAAGTTGCCATCACCTGCATGAAATACATTAGCAACAGGCAGTTGATATTCTTCCGACCATTGGGCAATTTGTTGTAATACTGGGGCTAAATGTTTTCTGGGAATCGTGCCATCCATGCAGTAATAATCAGGAGCTAAACGACCTACCGCCGGAAACGCCGATTTGCGTCCTAGCCAAAATTTTTGGCGTTGGGTAGCGGTGGTGGCGATTTTTATGGGATCGGCGTGATATTGCTTTAAAATCTTTTGGGTTTGTTGTAATTGTTGATTAACTGACTCAATTTGGCCGTCTAATTCACAAATTAAAATTGCTTCAACATCTTGTGGATAACCAGGGTGAATAAAATCTTCTGCGGCTTGAATCGAGAGTTTATCCATCATTTCTAAACCCGCAGGAATAATACCTGAGGAAATAATTGCCGCTACGGCTTCACCTGCTTGTTCGATTTTATTAAAACCTGCGAGCAAGGTTTGGGTATTGTCAGGCTTAGGTAACAGTTTTACCGTAATTTCAACAATAATGCCGAGTAAACCTTCAGAGCCATGAAATAAGGCTAATAAATCAAAGCCAGCATTATCTAAACCAGAACTGCCTAGGGTTAATAATTCGCCTTCTATGGTTAGAATTTTAATTTGTTGAATATTATGTACCGTTAAACCATATTTTAAACAATGCACGCCTCCTGAATTTTCTGCGACATTACCGCCAATACTACAAGCAATTTGTGAAGAAGGATCAGGGGCATAATACAAATGATACGGTGCAACCGCTTCGGAAATCGCTAAATTTCTTACGCCTGGTTGTACGACTGCGGTTCGATTTTGGACATCAATGGCTAAGATTTGCTTTAATTTGGCTAAACTTAATAATATGCCTTGCTTTAAAGGTAAAGCACCACCTGATAAACCCGTACCTGAACCTCTGGCAACAATAGGTATTTCGGCTTGATAGCAAATTTGCAGGATTTGCTGAATTTGTTCCACTGTATTGGGTAAAACCACAAGTAAAGGGGGTTGACGATAAGCCGATAAGCCATCACATTCATACACTGCTAATTGTTCTGGTTTTGTTAAAATTGCTTGCTCAGGCAAAATTTGTTGGAGTTTGTTAATCAGTTCGGATTTGTTCATAAGTAACGCTTATTGTTTGGATAAATATAGGTTCTAATCATTGGATATTATCTCATTTTTAAAGGTTTGTTATAAAATTCTAACATAACATTTTTTTTACTCAATATTCTTTAAATTGATAGGATTTTGCACTTGTTTTAGGTCGTACTTTTACAATATAAATTTGCCCAGTAATACCATCTTTGGCCCATTTAATTTCCATGGGGCATTGATAGTATTGTTCGATTTTTACGGCGTATCTCGCTAATTGTTCAGCGTCTTGGTCGCTAATAGAAAATTTTTGTCGTAAACTCTCATCTACTTCAACGAGTTGCACAGAATCTTCGCAATTAAGTTTAGGATTAGCATAAATCATTTGAATGCGTTTACTGCCTAAGTGACGTTTACGAATACTAGGAATACTGGCTTTATTACGGGCTAAATTAGGTTTATAAACATAAAATTGATCAGGCTGAACCGTTCTTTGAACCGTTGTCGCACCCAAACCATAACTAGAGCTAATCCACACTGTATGGTTGAAACCCGATTTGGCATTGGAACTCAACATAACGCCACTAGCCGAAAGATCACTGCGAATCATTTGTTGAATGCTTGCGGATAATGCCACTTCCGTATGCTTAAATCCTTGACGCATTTTATAAGCCATTGCTTGATCATTAAATAAAGAGGCGAATATTTGTTTTATGGCAATTAATACGGCATTAATGCCTTTGATATTTAAAGAAGTTTTTTGTTTTCCTGCAAAAAAAATAATCGCTAGGTCTTCCACCATGGCAGAGGAACGTACTGCAAAGCTAACATCAGGCCCTAATTTTAACATGAGTTGTTGATAAGCCTGTCGAATTGCCTGTTCTAACTCCGTTTGAAATGGCATATCTAAAATCCACTGGCGGATTTTTCGCCCGTTTTCTGTGAGTGAGGTAATATCGTCTATGTCCAAACTATTTAAAATACTGGCAATGCGTAGATTAAGTTGATTTTGAGCTAAAAAATCACGATAGGCTTGTGCGGTGGTTGCAAATCCTATTGGGATTTGAATGCCTTGTTGGGTTAAATTTTGTGTCGTTTCCCCTAAAAAAGCATTTTTCTCACCGACCAGTGCCACATCCCTTATATCCAATTCTGCCAGATTTAAGACATAATTTGACATATTATTGACCTTAGTGATAAGTATTTACTATCAATTATAGTCTTTGGCGTTACTTTGCCCAAGAAATAATATGTGCAAATAAGTCATCCTCATCCACTTTTTGTTCAGAAATAACTTTTTGTTGCACTGAGGCATGGGCTAAATGGACAGTGTGAGTATCACCTGATACCAATGGATGCCACCAAGGTAAGTCTTTACCTTCCGCCAGTAAACGGTAGGCACAAGTGGATGGAAACCACCGATAATTATCAGGAATAAGTAATTTAGGGCTTAGGGTTAAGCAATCAGGAACGAGGGTGCTACGGGTTCGGTATTGAGTACAGCGACAGCTTTCGGTATCCAAATAACGGCAAACCACATTGGTATAATGATAGGTTTGGTTTTCTTTATCATCCAGTTTAAGCAAACAACAACGTGCGCAACCATCGCAAAGACTTTCCCATTCGCTACGGGACATATTGGTAAAAGTCTTGGTTTTCCAAAATGGTGTTGACATAAGCGGAAAAAAATATTGGCTCCCCGGGACGGGCTCGAACCGCCGACAGGGTGGTTAACAGCCACCTGCTCTACCGACTGAGCTACCGAGGAGTAGAAAGGGCGTTATTCTAATCAAGCTAAAATTAAATGTCAATGGTTTTGCAATGGTTTTGTAAAATTTTACGTTAAAATATGGTATTGCCGGTGTTTTGGATGTCAATCAGGTTTTGATTGACTCAAAAATATTAAAATTTGGCTATAATAACCACCATGTGGCAATAAATCTAAAGCGAGTATTAATGTCAAAACAGCATTCCTCGATTTATATAGTATTAATCAGTATTCATGGTTTAATTCGTGGACATGATTTGGAATTAGGGCGAGATGCGGATACAGGTGGACAAACGAAATATGTAGTGGATTTGGCAAAGGCATTGGCTCAAAATCCTAATGTTGAGGCGGTTGATTTAATTACCCAAAAAGTGGTGGATAGTCATGTGAGTGATGATTATGCTAAGCCTGTGGAATATTTGGCGGATAATGCCCGAATTGTGCGGATTAATACCGTTCCTGAAGGTTATTTGCGTAAAGAAGACTTATGGGATTATCTGGATGGTTTTATTGATAATGCCTTGGTTTGGTTGAAAACTTTGCCACGTTTGCCTGATATTTTGCATAGTCATTATGCTGATGGGGGTTATGTTGGGGTAAGACTTGCTAATTTTACTGAAATTCCTTTAGTGCATACAGGGCATTCTTTAGGACGAGATAAATGCCGTCGTTTATTAGCCTCGGGCTTAACGCAGGAACAAATCCAACAGCGTTATCATATGGCACGACGAATTGAAGCCGAGGAAGAAGTATTGGCAAATGCTCGCTTGGTGATTACTAGTACCCATAATGAAATTTCGGATCAATATGAATTGTATGATTATTATCAACCTGAATCCATGCGGGTGATTCCGCCTGGGGTGGATTTAACGTTGTTTTTTCCACCCAAACAGTTAAATGATATTCCTTTCAAAAAAGAACTGTCTCGATTTTTAAGAAAGGCTAAAAAACCCATTATTCTAGCCTTATCACGACCCGATGAACGCAAAAACATTGTTACTTTGATCGAAGCCTATGGTGCATCACCAAAATTACAAAAAATCGCCAACTTGGTGATTATTGCGGGCAATCGTGAGGATATTCGAGAATTAAATTCTGGGGCGCAGTCAGTTTTAACTGAAATTTTACTGTTAATTGATTATTACGATCTTTATGGGCGGGTTGCGATACCGAAACATCATCGTGCCGATGAAGTGCCTGATATTTATCGTTTGGTCATGGCGTCTCGTGGCGTATTTATCAATCCCGCCTTAACGGAACCTTTTGGTTTGACATTATTAGAGGCAGCGGCGACAGGGGTGCCAATTGTTGCCACTGAAAATGGGGGACCCGTGGATATTATTAATAATTGTCAAAATGGTTGGTTAGTTGATCCACTAGACCCAGTCGCCATTACCAAAGCATTATTAAAACTACTACGAGATCAAGAACTTTGGATGAAATGCTCTAAAAATGGTTTGCAAGGAGTGTATCAGCATTATTCTTGGCAAGCGCATACCAAACAGTATTTAAAACAATTACAGCCATTATTTGAACAACATGGACATTTACCTTCACCACCAAAAACTAAACGTCCAATGCGACAGCATGATCGGGCATTATTTAGCGATTTGGATCAGAATTTATTAGGCAATCCGAAATGTTTAGCGGAATTTGCAAAAGTCATTAATCAAAATCGTAAATGTGCGGGGTTTGGTATTGCCACAGGGCGTAATTTAAGTTCTGCTTTAGCCGTATTAAAAAAATATCGTATTCCCATGCCAGATGTGTTAATTACTAGTTTAGGCACTGAAATTTATTATACGCCACAATTTACTCAAGATATTGCATGGAGTCAACATATCGATCATAGTTGGAATCCAACCGCTATTCGGCGCATATTATCCGATTTACCTGGCTTATTTCCACAGGAGAAATCAAGTCAAAGCCGATTTAAAATTTCCTATCACTATGATCCCGAAACCGCACCGTCAGTTGAGGATATTAATACCTTATTGCGTAAAGAGGAACGTACTGTTAATGTAATTCATGCCTTTGGTCAATTTTTAGATATTGTGCCTGCACGAGCGTCTAAAGGGTTAGCTCTTCGTTATTTTTCACAACGTTGGGATATTCCTTTAGAACATATTTTAGTGGCAGGCGGATCAGGGGCGGATGAAGATATGATGCGAGGCAATACCTTAGCCGTAGTAGTCGCAAATCGCCATCATGAAGAATTATCAAAATTAGTGGATCAAGAACGGATTTATTTTGCGAAAAAACCTTATGCTTTAGGGATTTTAGAAGCAATTGAACATTATCAGTTTTATCAGAATTGTATGATTAGTGAGGAATAGCTAATTCATCTCGTATAGAAAACACTTAGCGTTCTTGATCTTGCTTGGCTTAATCCCAGTAATATTCAAATTCAAACGGATAGTTAAAAAAATGTTTAATTAAAGCCTTGACTTGTTGTTGTTGTTCTAGCCATAACATTATAATAAATAAAAAAGGTCATCTCAATGAAACTGCTAACAAGCCTTATCATATTCCCCCCAATTATTATATGTATCCTCTATCGCCAAATAATTTGCCCCAAATATTAGCGACCAAGGTTTTCAATGGTTCTCTATCCTCACTAAAAGAAAAAATTTTTGACCAAATGATATTTGTTTATTTATTTCTTATGTTATAATTGAATACATGTATTCATTCTTAACGAAGGAATTTTTAATCATGCCTACTTCTGTACGATTACCTAATGAAATAGAAGAACGTTTGGATTTACTTGCTAAATCAACAAAACGTTCTAAAGCATTTTATATTCGGGAAGCCATTATTAATCGTTTAGATGACCTAGAAGATTATTATTTGGCAAGTGAGGTTATGGAGAACGTAAAACAAGGGAAAGAAAGAATTTATAGTTCAGATGACATAAGGAAAGAACTTGGTTTGGACAATTAAATATACCAATACAGCAAAACGTAAATTAGTGAAATTAGACAAACAGATTGCTAATCGTATTTTAACGTATATGGAAGAACGAGTTGTGCCACTAGACAACCCTCGCTCTATAGGCAAGGCTTTAAAAGGGTCTTTTGGGGATTATTGGCGTTATCGTGTCGGAGATTATCGAGTAATTTGTGATATTCAAGACGAAGATTTGGTTATCTTAGTTATTACTGTTGGTCATCGAAGTGATATTTATTAAACTTATTCCACCAAACATTATCAGGGATTTCAAAGATGATGCAAATGTTAGGAAGATACTATGTACGTTACTTTAATACCAGTGATGGACGCACAGGTACATTATGGGAAGGAGACTAACTGTAATGAGTAACGGACGTATTGGTATTTTTGGTGAGGTTTTGTTTGATTGTTTTCCCGATGGCCAACAAGTATTAGGCGGGGCGCCATTTAATGTGGCTTGGCATTTACAGGCATTTGGTTTCATGCCATTATTTATTAGCCGAGTAGGCAATGATAAATTTGGACAACGAATTTTGCAAGCCATGCAGTCTTGGGGTATGGATATAAGTGGTTTGCAGTTTGATGAGGGACATCCGACTGGTTTAGTGGTAATTACCTTAAACAATCATGAGCCTAGCTATGATATTCGGATTAATAGTGCGTATGATTTTATTGATATTAACGCAAACACTATGCCAGCAGAGATGAAATGTTTATATCATGGCAGTTTAGCTTTACGTCAACCGAAATCCAGACAAAGTTTAGATGATTTAAAACAACATCAATCCCAGTCTGGGACATTACCTAAAATATTTATGGATGTTAATTTACGTCAACCTTGGTGGCAAGCACCGCAAGTTTTAGCATGGGTAAGAGAGGCAACTTGGGTAAAACTCAATCAAGATGAATTAGTACAATTACAAGCAAATCATTCTCAAACAACAGATATACTTACCCAAGCCCAACAATTTTGCCAACAATATCAATTAGAATGGTTAGTCGTGACTATGGGCGAACAAGGGGCGATAGCAGTAAGCAATACTGGCGAGCATTTTACAATCAAAGCAACTAAGGTTGATACTATGGTTGATACGGTGGGAGCAGGTGATGCGTTTGCCTCAGTATTATTATTAGGATTGCAGTTAGATTGGTCATTAGCAACCAGCTTAGAACGAGCCCAAGGCTTTGCCTCGGCAATCGTAGGTAAACAAGGGGCAACTGTTGCAGAACTTGAATTTTATCAAGCTTTTTTACAAGCATGGGACTTGGCTTAATTCTACTATTCCCATTGTTTACTTGATATAGATAGGGGTATTTACCAATGTATGAACAAATTTCACACTCTTTATTAAACGATATTTTAGATGATCTGCATCCTGAAATTAGTAAAGAAGATTTACGTCATTTTTATACCCGTTTAGGGGCTAATTTTTATGCAATTTATACCTTGTTTTTTACTTTATATGGTCAGCGTGATGATTTTAAATCGCAAATGCTCAATTTAGTGGAAACCTTAGCTCGACAATATATTGCTCGTCCCGATAATTTACAAGCGTTAGATGTGATTAGAGAAGATAATCATACTTGGTTTTTAAGTCAAGAATTAATGGGTATGGCATTGTATAGCAATGGTTTTGCCGATGGTTTACGCGATTTAAGCACGAAAATATCGTACTTACAAGAATTAGGCATTAATTTTTTGCATGTCATGCCAATTTTACAATGTCCACAAGGCAAAAGTGATGGTGGTTATGCGGTCAGTGATTTTCGTGAAATTGATGCAAGAGTCGGTAGTTTAAGTGATTTGCGAGTATTATCTGAGGAAATCAAAAAACGTGATATGTTACTGGTGTTAGATATTGTATTAAATCATACCTCAGATGAACATCAATGGGCAAAAAAAGCCAAAGCGGGCGAAACGCAATATCAGGACTATTACTATTGTTTTAAAACGCGTGAAATTCCAGATATGTTTGAACAAACCATGTTAGAAATTTTCCCTGAAATTGCGCCGGGGAACTTTACTTGGAATCCTGAGATGCAACAGTGGGTAATGACCGTGTTTCATCAATATCAATGGGATTTGAATTATACCAATCCTGCGGTTTTTATTGAAATGTTGGATATTATTTTATTTTGGGCGAATCAAGGCGTGGATGTGATGCGCTTGGATGCGGTTGCTTTTTTATGGAAAAAAATTGGCACTATGTGTCAAAATGAACATGAGGCTCACTTATTATTACAATTATTTAAAGATTGCTGTCAAGTAGTCGCACCTGGGGTGTTGTTTATTGCGGAAGCCATTGTCGCACCCGTGGAAATTATTAAATATTTTGGTGAAGATGCCGTCATTGCTAAAGAATGTGAAATTGCCTATAACGCAACTTTTATGGCATTGCTGTGGGATGCGGTCGCTACTAAAAATAGTAAATTGCTTTATCAAGGTTTAAAAAGTTTGCCTCATAAATTAGATCGTGCCACATGGTTAAATTATGTTCGTTGTCATGATGATATTGGTTTTGGATTTGATGATAATGATATTCGTCATGTGGGATATGAACCCCATGCTCATCGCCAATTTTTGGTGGATTATTATTCAGGTCAATTTGAAGGTTCACCCGCAAAAGGCAGTGTTTTTATGTATAATCCAAGAACAGGCGATGCGAGAATTTCAGGATCACTTGCCTCATTAATTGGCTTGCAGCGAGCAATAGAACAAGAGAATCTTGAACAAATTGACTTAGCGATTAAAAAGATTTTGTTATTGCATAGTTTAATCTTATCTTTTGGTGGTATCCCTTTACTTTATTACGGTGATGAAATTGGTACGCTAAATGATTGCAGTTATTTAGAAGACAGTGCGAAAGCCGATGATAATCGCTGGATGCATAGACCGAAAATCAATTGGAATAATGTGGCATTGCGTAATCAACAAGGAACGATTGAATATAAATTATTTCAAACCTTAAAAAAAATGATTGCGGTACGCAAAAGTACCCCTGCTTTTGCTGATTTTAATAATCGGGAATTAATTGAGACTGATAATCCGCATTTATTTGGTTTTATTCGATCCAACCATCAGCAACTCAATGACAAAGTACTAGTGGTGTGTAACTTTAATGATTTGCCACAATATTTGGATTTAAGCGTTTTAGAACATAAAATTTTTCACGAACAAGGACGCTTGCGTTCCTTATGTTCAGGACGAACACCAGCGATTTATGAAAAGCGTTTGGTCTTATCACCCTATCAATTCGAGTGGTTGAATGTGAGTTAGTTTTAACATTTGTGAGATGTACTTTTGGCTATTCTAGCACGGCCTGTATTCGATACAATAACGCTAATGGCTGGAATATCATTGCTTGTGGAACAAATGGAAAAAGTGGTGTTACTGCCACTGCTAAAACCATTGCGTTGATAAACTAATTTTTTACGATGTTGGCTATTATCAATGGTAATAGTTTGTTTAAAATCATAATAATTTAAAGCTTGATCTTGCTTGTCGTATGTTTTATTGTGATTTTTGTCAATAAATACCAACCAACCATGATTCCAATCGCCTTTAGAATCACAATTCTTGCCATTATTACTCGGACATATAATGGTTTTACGTTTTTGGGTAATCGCTGAACTGCGAGCTAAATTTAAATTTTGACGTAAATCATTGGCAATGGTTTGAATTTTTAAGCGTTGCGAAAAGCGGTGCATACCACTGTAAGCATGACTAACAATAATGGTTAATATGATCAAACTGACTAATAATTCGATTAAAGTAAATCCTGTGTTTGCTTTCATTGTCTTATCTCCTATGTTTGGATTATTGTTGTAGTGCTTAGGAGATAAGATAAAGTTTATTAGTTTTGAAATCTATCAGTTACGTCTGATTCGCTTGTAGGAATTTTCTGACATTGAGTATTTTATTGCAACACCGCTTGAATTTGGGCAATGGCTTGTTGTAACGCTTCTAAACCAGTGGCAATTGAAATCCTAACATGATTTTTACAACCAAATGCGGATCCAGGAATTAATGCGACTTTTGCTTCAGTAATGAAATATTCTACTAGGCTAAGATCATCCGTTACGCCATCAATTTGTTTAATTAAACCTTGTACCTCAGGAAAAATATAAAAAGTTCCATCAGTTGCTTGGCAATCAACCCCATCAATTTGATTTAAAGCGTCTACCATATAATCATGACGTTGTTTAAATGCCGTTACCATGGTTTGCATAAACTGATTATCACTCTCTAATCCTGTTAGAGCGGCTATTTGGGAAATAGAAGTTGGATTGGAGGTGCTATGCGATTGTAATTTGGTCATGGCTTTAATTAAGGGCGCATCGCCTGCCGCATAGCCAATACGCCAACCTGTCATAGCATAGGCTTTAGACACACCATTAAGCACTATAGTGCGTTCATATAATTCTGGACAAACATTAACAATATTAATAAATTTGCCTTGCCAGATAATATGTTCGTACATATCATCAGTAGCAATCATAATTTGTGGGTGTGGTAGTAGTGCTTCTGCTAAGGCTTTTAGTTCGGTTTCGGTATAACTCATGCCTGACGGATTAGAAGGACTGTTTAGCACAAATAAGCGAGTATTTGGGGTAATCGCTTGTTCTAGTTGCTCTGCTGTAATTTTAAATTGTTGTGCTTGCGTGGTTTCAATATAAACAGGGGTAGCATCTGCTAATTGTACCATGGCGGGATAAGAGACCCAATAAGGTACTGGAATAATGACTTCATCGCCTGCATCCAATAAACTTTGGGCGAGATTATAAAACGATTGTTTCCCACCACATGAGACTAAAATTTGTTCGGGTGTATAATCCAGTTGGTTTTCGGTTTTAAATTTATTAACAATGGCTTGTTTTAGATTAGGAATACCACCTACAGCAGTATATTTGGTAAAGCCTTGATTAATGGCATCAATAGCTGCTTGTTTAATAAAATCAGGGGTATCAAAATCAGGTTCGCCTGCCCCTAAACCAATAATTTGATGACCTTGGGCTTTGATTTCATTGGCTCTGGCAGTAATGGCTAAAGTAGAAGAGGGTTGCACTTGTTGGATTCGATGGGATAATTTCATAATTGGTATCTTTTGTATTTTGTAAAGGTTTTTGTTATTATAATCTTAATTTTATCGACAAATTTCATAATAGCCAATGATTTTTTGACAATATGATCATAATTATTTGACTGAGTTGCCGATTATATCCCCGTAGGTGATCAAGCACGGCTAATGATAGAATAAGGAACACCCTGTCAGTCCCTTGTAACAAGGCTATCGTTATTTGTGGTGACATCTATATCTGAAAATATTCAATATGTCTTAATCAACAAAAATTGAAATGATTGAATTAGCTTAAGAATCAGCCAATTAAAAAAATATTGACAGCAAAACTGAAGTCTCTATAATATTGTGGCTTGAAGGCGCGTAGCTCAGTGGTAGAGCATCACCTTGACATGGTGGGGGTCGGTGGTTCAATCCCACTCGCGCCTACCAAACGAATGGCACTTTTAGAGTGCCTTTTTTATTTTCGTAGGAATAGGGATTTATGCCAGTTATTACCTTGCCGGATGGTAGCCAGAAACATTTTTCTACTTCGGTATCCGCACACGAAGTCGCGGCGGCTATTGGTTCGGGTTTAGCAAAATCAGCATTAGCAGCAAAAGTTGATCAAGTTTTAGTGGATATGAGCTATGTCATAGAACAAGATGCTGAGCTTGCAATTATTACCGCTAGTGATCCCGAAGGTTTGGAGATTATTCGGCATTCCACAGCCCATTTATTGGCACAGGCGGTAAAATTATTATATCCTGATGCCCAAGTTACCATTGGACCCGTGATTGAAAATGGCTTTTATTATGATTTTGCCTATAAACGTCCTTTTACTACCGAAGATTTGACCAAAATTGAACAAAAAATGCGAGCATTAGTGAAAGAGAATTATTCCGTGTCAAGGCGGGTTACGCCTAGAAATGAGGCGATTGCATTTTTTCGTGAGATAGGGGAAGAATATAAAGCTAAAATTATTGAGGCTATTCCTAGCCATGAAACCTTATCGTTATATCAACAAGGTGATTTTATTGATCTTTGTCGTGGACCTCATGTGCCTGCGATTGGTCATTTAAAATATTTTAAATTAATGAAAGTGTCAGGGTCTTATTGGCGTGGGGATGCGAATAATGAAATGTTGCAACGCATTTATGGTACCGCTTGGGGGGATAAAAAATCCTTAAAAACGTATTTGCATCGTTTGGAAGAAGCGGAAAAACGGGATCATCGTAAATTGGCAAAACAATTAGATTTATTTCATTTACAAGAAGCCTCACCTGGTATGGTATTTTGGCATAGTAAAGGTTGGCGTATTTATCAGCAGATCCAGGATTATTTAAGAAATATCCTATGCCAAAATGCTTATATTGAAGTCAGTACCCCTGCTTTAGTGGACAAGAGTTTGTGGGAAGCCTCAGGGCATTGGGATAAATTTTCTGACATGATGTTTATTACCCACTCTGAACATAAGGATTTTGCAGTTAAACCCATGAATTGCCCTTGTCATGTACAAATTTTTAAACAAGGTTTAAAAAGTTATAGAGATTTACCGCTAAGAATGGCGGAATTTGGCTCTTGTCATCGCAATGAACCTTCAGGAACCTTGCATGGCTTAATGCGAGTACGCCATTTTGTACAAGATGATGCTCATATTTTTTGCACCGAAGAACAAATTCAAAGTGAAGTATCGGCATTTATTGATTTACTCTTTCAAGTCTATCAAGATTTTGGTTTTACGGATATTTTAATCAAACTTTCTACTCGTCCTGAAAAACGAGTAGGTAGTGATGCGTTATGGGATAAAGCGGAACAGGCTTTGGAATTAGCTTTAAATAATAAGAACTTAGCTTGGGAACTGCAACCAGGTGAAGGGGCATTTTATGGGCCTAAAATTGAATTTGCCTTGCGAGATTGTCTGGGTAGAGTGTGGCAATGTGGTACGATTCAAGTCGATTTTGCCTTACCTCAGCCTGACCGTTTAGATGCCACTTATATTGCTTCTGATAATCGTAAAAAAGTACCCGTGATGTTGCATCGGGCCATTTTAGGCTCATTAGAGCGTTTTATTGGGATTTTAATTGAACATTATGCGGGCATATTTCCAGTATGGTTAGCACCCATACAAGTGGTGGTATTAAGCATTGCTGAACGCCATAATGATTATTGTGTTGAGATTCAACAGCAATTACAACAAGCAGGTTTTAGGGTGATTACTGATTTGAGAAACGAAAAAATTGGTTTTAAAATTAGAGAACATAGCCTGCAAAAAATTCCTTATTTTGTCATAATAGGGGATGTTGAAATGGAACAACAAAACTTGACAGTAAGAACCCGAAAAGCTAAAAATTTAGCTAATATAAGTTATATGGAATTTATTAATCAATTACAACAAGATATTGAACAAAAAAAACAAGTTTGATTAAAGGAGAACACATATTACTGTGAGCAACAAAAAAGAAGCCAATTTAAATGGGGAAATTACTGCAAGACAGGTGCGTTTGATTGATGCGAAAGGCCATCAAGTAGGAATTGTTACTATTCAAGAAGCATTAAAATCTGCGGAAGATGCTGGTTTAGATTTAGTTGAAATTGCACCCAATGCGAATCCACCCGTGTGTCGAGTGATGGATTATGGCAAATATCGTTTTGAACAAAATAAAAAACAGCAAATTGCTCGAAAAAAACAAAAACAAATCCAAGTCAAAGAAGTTAAGTTTCGACCTGGAACGGGTGAGGGGGACTATCAAGTCAAATTAGGTAAGTTAAAAGAGTTTTTGGGGGAAGGGAATAAAGCCAAAGTGACCATGCGATTTCGGGGTAGAGAGTTAGCACATAAGGAACTTGGTTTACAATTATTACAACGAATTGAAGAAGATTTAGCCGAGCTTGCGAGTTCAGAACAACAACCAAAAATGGAAGCCAAGCAAATGGTTATGGTGCTTGCACCTAAAAAATAATTTGTTCAAACGTTAATTTTTAAATGTATTTTTAAGTGAGTTATCAGTCAGTTACAAGGGATAAACTATGCCAAAATTAAAAACTAATCGAGGCGCTGCCAAGCGTTTTCGAGTGACAGGATCGGGTTTGATTAAACGAGGCCAATCTCATCGTCGTCATATTTTGACTAAAAAAACGACTAAAAGAAAACGCCAATTACGAGTCGCTTCAATGTTACATCCTTCTGATGTTGCAAGTGCTAAAGCATTGTTAGCTAATCTATAACATGAATATTTATCAAAGGAAATCATTATGCCTAGAGTGAAACGTGGGGTAACGGCCCATGCTAAACATAAGAAAATACTGAAAAAAGCCAAAGGTTATTATGGGGCCAGAAGTCGTGTATTTCGAGTGGCAAAACAGGCCGTCATTAAATCAGAGCAATATGCTTATCGGGATCGTCGCCAACGTAAACGTCAATTTCGTGCCTTATGGATTGTGAGAATTAATGCTGCTGCAAGACAGCATGGTTTATCTTACAGTCAGTTTATGGCAGGTTTAAAGAAAGCCTCTATTGACTTAGATCGCAAAGTTTTAGCAAATATGGCCGTATTTGATAAAGATGTTTTTGCGAATCTAGCGGAGCAGGCAAAAACCGCATTAGTAGCGTAATAATAGTATGGAACAGCTTCTTCAACAATTATTGGCTCAGGCACAGCAACAAATTATCCAAATCAAAACGAAAGACGATTTAGATAATATTCGAGTGCGTTTTCTGGGAAAAAAGGGTCTTGTTACGCAACAACTGAAACAACTCGGTCAGCTACCTAAAGAACAACGGCCTGAGCTTGGGCAATTCATTCATCAAACGAAACAACAAATTGAAGTTTTATTGGACAATGCACAACGACAGTTGCAACAGCAACTTTTACAGCAACGGTTAGTGTCGGAAACAGTGGATGTAACTTTAGCAGGACGAGGACAAACTAGTGGGGGTTTGCATCCTGTTAGTCGTACCCTTGAACGCATTGAGCAGTTGTTTGGAAAATCAGGATTTGAAGTAGCAGAAGGACCTGAAATTGAAGACGACTATCACAATTTTACCGCATTAAATATTCCACCACATCATCCTGCTAGAGCAATGCATGATACTTTTTATTTTGATAATCAGCAATTATTGCGTACCCATACCTCACCTGTGCAAATACGGGTTATGCAGGAATCCTCGCCACCCTTGCAAATTATTGCCCCAGGTCGGGTTTATCGCCGTGATTTAGATCCAACCCATACGCCAATGTTTCATCAAGTCGAAGGTTTTATGGTAGATCAAGGGGTTGGTTTTGCTCATTTGAAGGGGTTATTAGCAGAGTTTTTACAAAACTTTTTTGAAAAAGACTTAGCGACCCGATTTCGTCCGTCTTATTTTCCATTTACCGAACCCTCAGCAGAAGTTGATATTGAATGTGTGATTTGTAGTGGTTCAGGTTGTCGTGTTTGTAAGCAAAGTGGTTGGTTGGAAGTGTTAGGTTGTGGCATGATTCATCCTGAAGTGTTTAAAGCAGTGGGTATTGATCATCAAAGCTATACAGGTTATGCCTTTGGTATGGGGGTAGAGCGTTTGGCAATGTTGCGTTATGGTATTGATGATTTACGCTTATTATTTGACAATGATTTACGATTTTTACAGCAGTTTCAATAAATTGACGTGTTCAACGGTTGATTCAATATTCAATACAAGTTAAAAGATATTAATAATGAAATTTAGTGAAGCATGGTTAAGAACTTGGGTGAATCCCAATATTTCTACACAGCAATTACTGGCACAATTAACAATGGCAGGTTTAGAAGTGGAAACCTGTACGCCTGCGGCTGCCGATTTTCAAAAAATTGTTGTTGCTAAGGTTTTAAAAATAGACGCTCATCCAAATGCGGAAAAATTGCAAATTTGTACGGTTGATGTTGGTGATGCCGAGCCCTTATCTATTGTTTGTGGTGCTGATAATGTTGTGGTCGATGGCTTTTTTCCTGTGGCGTTGATTGGAGCGAGATTAGCCGATGGTCATAAGATCAAAAAATCAAAATTGCGTGGGGTGTTATCGCAAGGAATGTTGTGTTCTGCCAGTGAATTAGGTTTATCAGAGCAATCCGATGGTTTATTCGCATTGCCCAATTCTGCCCCCATTGGTCAAGATCTTCGAGAATACTTGGACTTAAATGATAATATTATTGAAATCGATTTAACCCCAAATCGAGGGGATTGTTTAAGTATTGAAGGGATTGCCAGAGAAATTGCGGTGATTAACCAAATGCCCTTCACTGCTTCAAAAGCCCCTACTGTTAAGGTAACTCATACTGAAACCCTAGCAATTAAAGTTGAACAAGCCCAAGCCTGTCCATTGTATTGTGGACGAGTGATTAAAAATATTAATAAAGGTATTACTACGCCGTTGTGGATGCAAGAACGCTTACGTCGTAGTGGTTTACGCGCTTTAGACCCTGTGGTTGATATTACTAATTATTTGTTATTAGAACTTGGTCAACCATTGCACGCATTCGATTTAGATAAAATTCAGACCGAAATTGTGGTTCGTTATCCTAAGGCAAGTGAAACCTTGGTATTGCTGAATGGTCAAGAAATTGCTTTAGAAGCGGATAGCTTAATTATTGCGGATAAACAACAACCATTAGCACTGGCAGGAATTATGGGGGGCATGGCATCTGCGGTATCGGATGAAACCCAATCGATTTTTTTAGAAGTGGCTCATTTCACCCCTTTAGCGATAACAGGTAAAGCCAGAGATTATAAATTACATACCGATTCTTCCCATCGTTTTGAACGTGGTGTTGATCCGAATTTGCCTAAAAAAGTCATAGAAATTGCAACTGAATTGTTGTTATCCATTGTGGGTGGGGAAGCAGGCCCTGTGATTGTAAGCGAATCTTTATCATCTAAAACCCAAGTCAAACCGATTCCATTATCCCTAGAGAGAATTAACAAAGTTTTAGGCATGGATATTGGGGACAAACAAAGCATTGTCACGATTTTGCAAGGTTTAGGTATGGAATTAAGCTCAAATACCGATGATAGTTGGTTAGTTGTGCCACCTAGTTATCGTTTCGATATTGCGATTGAAGAAGATTTAATCGAAGAACTTGCAAGAATTTATGGTTATGACAACATTGTTGCGAAACCATTTAAAATGGCCACACATATTTTACCACAATCTGAACTGACGCTAAGTACCTCCAAAATTAAACAAGTTTTGGTTGCGAGAGGGTATCAAGAAGCCATTACTTATAGTTTTATTGATCCAGATATTCAACAGCAGTTATTTCCAGAACAAGAAGTGATGATTGTTGCTAATCCTATTGCGGTTGACTTATCGGTCATGCGAACCAGCTTATGGCCAGGTTTATTACAAGCTGTACGTTATAATTTACATCGACAACAATCACGAGTACGCTTATTTGAAACGGGATTGTGTTTTTGGAAACAAGGGGAGGATATTGCACAAGAACCTTTAGTTGCAGGTGTGATTACGGGCACGGTGTTACCTGAACAATGGAGTGAGTCAAAGCCTCAGCGTTTGGTCGATTTCTTTGATATTAAAGGGGATGTTGAAGCAATACTCGGTTTAGGGCAAGCTATGACTGATTTTAGTTTTAGTCGCTATGATTATTCCGTGTTGCATCCTGGTCAGTCCGCAAAAATTCAATATCAAGGTCAAACTGTTGGTTGGATTGGTGCTTTGCATCCCATTTTGGAAGAAAAATTAGAATTTAACCAAACTATTTTTTTATTTGAGCTACAATTTAATATAATCAGACAAGCAAAATTACCTAAATATCAGGCATTATCAAAATATCCTATGGTAAGAAGGGACGTGGCAATTATTGTTCAAGAAGATGTTACAGCAGAAGCGATAGTGCAATGTATTAGTGAGAGTTTAGGGGATAAAATTTCACAAATTAATGTATTTGATATTTATCGAGGGAAAGGAATTGCTGAAAACTTTAAAAGTATGGCATTGGGCTTGAGTTTTCAATCGGTTTCACATACCTTGAAAGAGGAGGAAATAGAAGCTATGATAAATAGTGTCATAAAAGATTTAGAACAACAACTTCAAGCAACATTGAGATAAATGTTGGTTTGAGGTTCGTGGTATTAACCAGTTTAAACAATAATTATAACACAACGTTAAGGTAGGGAAAATGGCTTTAACCAAAGCGGTTTTAGCAGAAAGATTATCTGAAGAAATCGGTCTAAACAAAAGGGAAGCAAAAGAGTTAGTGGAACTTTTTTTTGAAGAAATTCGAGCGACCTTAGAATCAGCCGAACCTGTTAAATTATCGGGATTTGGTAATTTTGATTTAAGAGATAAAAATCAACGACCGGGTCGTAATCCAAAAACAGGACAAGAGATTCCAATTACAGCGAGACGTGTTGTAACTTTTCGTCCAGGACAAAAATTAAGAATGCGAGTAGATGCAAAATCAAGAAAGTAAAATACAGTTGATTTAATTTTTATTTAATCATCAACAGTGATACACTATACTCAAAGTATGAGTTCAAGTGAAAGATAGTAGGGCAATATTATGTTAGAAATGAGTAAACTGACGAAAGATTTACCAGCTATTCCTAGTAAACGCTATTTTACAATTGGTGAAGTCAGTGAATTATGTGAGGTAAAACCTCATGTATTACGCTATTGGGAACAAGAGTTTCCACAATTACGTCCTATTAAACGTCGTACTCGACGTTATTATCAACGTCAAGATGTTGAAACCATTCGTCAAATTCGCTGTTTGCTTTATGAACAAGGATTTACCATTGGTGGTGCCAGACATAATCTGGAATTAGGCGATTCTGAACAAAAAGCTCAGTTTTTAAGTCTTGATATGATTCGCCAAATGCGTGAAGAATTGGAAGAAGTATCACAAATCCTTGCTACCTAAATGGTCTTTTTTCGGGGCGTGGCGCAGTCTGGTAGCGTACTTGAATGGGGTTCAAGTGGTCGGAGGTTCAAATCCTCTCGCCCCGACCATATACCAAGGGTTTCGGAAAAGGCGTGAAAATTATATTAGTAAAGATATTAGAAAAATTTCTAATTTTCTAATAACAGATTTATGCTTTTCTGATTCTTGATACAATTGGTGTTACAGATTCCCAATCAATTTGCCTGATATATTTTGCGGTCATTTCCTCGGTTTCATGCCCATTGCTACTCCTAATAGGAAACTGAAACGCTGCTATGTAGAGAATCCATTTATCATCCGATATACTTGCTACTCCTAATAGGAAACTGAAACTTTATATTTTATTTTAAAAAAAATTAAAAAAAAATTTCTTGCTACTCCTAATAGGAAACTGAAACAAATTACAAGAAAAATAATTTCGAGTACTTGTGTCGCTTGCTACTCCTAATAGGAAACTGAAACGTTCAGATCAAAAGATGGTAGTCTATCTTTCCCCCGTCTTGCTACTCCTAATAGGAAACTGAAACGGACTGCTAATTGTTGTACCTCATCTTGCAACCATTCTTGCTACTCCTAATAGGAAACTGAAACTAAAATCAAATTGGTTGTTGCATATGCCAAAAAATTCTTGCTACTCCTAATAGGAAACTGAAACTTTGCAAGCAGATAGGGAAAAATTTAGTATTGATGACTTGCTACTCCTAATAGGAAACTGAAACAAACATCATTACAAACATACTTCCATAATTGTCCAACTTGCTACTCCTAATAGGAAACTGAAACGAAGAAGATGATATATTTGAATTAATTGAATATGTTCTTGCTACTCCTAATAGGAAACTGAAACGAAATCGCAGGTGAGGATTGGAGTGTTTACAGATCTCTTGCTACTCCTAATAGGAAACTGAAACTCTCTTTTCTTGATACATTAATGAACGTATTGTTTTCTTGCTACTCCTAATAGGAAACTGAAACCCGAAACTTCAAATCGCGAAATATTAATATCTAACCTTGCTACTCCTAATAGGAAACTGAAACATTTCTGTTTCTGAAATTTGTTGCAAATCGAAATAACTTGCTACTCCTAATAGGAAACTGAAACACTTAATTAAGGAAAAAAAACATGAATATCTTAAACCTTGCTACTCCTAATAGGAAACTGAAACGCAAAAAATTTAGTAATTACCGAAACTTCAAATCGACTTGCTACTCCTAATAGGAAACTGAAACGATATATCAAAATTTCACATCGAAAAATGAAATCTCTCTTGCTACTCCTAATAGGAAACTGAAACTAGGAGAAATAGAAAGATGAATAAAATCGAAAACATCGCTTGCTACTCCTAATAGGAAACTGAAACGTTTTCGTTGAACAATTGTGTTAGTCGATCATAGTCCTTGCTACTCCTAATAGGAAACTGAAACCGATCAGCACGTTCAACCTTTTCTTTGGTGTGCCTTTCTTGCTACTCCTAATAGGAAACTGAAACAAATGCTATGTTTACGCTCATAATGGTGGAAAGTTTCTTGCTACTCCTAATAGGAAACTGAAACTCAAATACTTACCACCTACCGCTTTCGTGTTAGTGACTTGCTACTCCTAATAGGAAACTGAAACTTAAAACACTTAGAAATGATGAAACCTTATTATT
>JALWTS010000040.1 GCA_027077805.1 Gammaproteobacteria bacterium | reverse complement strand
CTTCAAAATTGATATGTCCATAGCTTCCCCCGCTTGGACCACCAATAAAATGGGCTGTGCCTGCTATAATGCCTGGGCCACCCTTTACAATTCCAGTCGGGCCTGTAACCGAAATCGTCGGTGTGTTATCAATGGTGAAAGTACTGCTGCTGGATGAAGTGATGCCATGTGAATCATTGGCAGATACACTGACTGTATGTACACCTTGACTTAACGGACCTCTTTGCAATGTAGTACTAAACGATGCACTAGTACCTGTACCCGTAGATTTTCCACCCAAATAACTGCCATCTAAATAGGCGTTAATGCTACCACCTTGATGAGTATACACCGACGGGCAAGCTGGGTCCGTAGGTAAAAAAGAGGCGTTACTACAATGTTGGTCATTCACAAAACCACTGCCATTAGCATTAATCGAAACTGTAGTTCCACCCACACTGGCATTAACAGAGGCTGAAACTGCCCATGCGGTGTTGGATAAACCAAACAACAGAACCAGTACAGGAATAATCTGTCCTACGAATACTTTAAATAACTTCATGCTATTACCTTCCTCTGGGTTTCAATCTATTTGAAACACCAGCCTCATTTTTTATCAGGATGCACCGACACCCATTGTTCAATATGTGATTCATTACCTGCTTGATCCATCAAAGTTGTCACTACAACAGGCTTGTCTTGTTTGAATTCAACACCTTTTAATTGCACAATACCTTTTGAATCAGATATAGCTTTTACGCTCCCAATATGAACCTCAACATTTGCTTCACTCACCTCTCCCTCAAGTGTTGCTTTACCACCAGCAAGAGAAACTAATTTTAACTTTAGCCAGTACGGAGCAACAAAATCTGCATTTTTAGGTAGTTTTGTATTACTGATATTCCCAGCTTTATCCCTTGCAACAAAATACGCTGTATTATTATCCCGTGCCTGCATTATATCTGACGCATAAACCTCAAATTGAAACACTCCCTTTTCATCCAACATCACTGGGCGCCCTGCAAACTGGATATCTCCAGGCTCATTAATTGAGCCATCAAAGTGTATTAATGCAACATTCCCCTCTCCTTGAATAATTTTGAAATCTTTAATAGTCACGACTGGTGGTGTTGTATCCACTTGGATAGGTAATGTTTTCTTTGCTTCATTACCTGCCAGATCAGTTGCAACAACAATCAGTTCATGTTTACCATCCTTCAACTCAATTGTCCCAGAGAATCCACGCCGATCATCAGAAATTGTTAGAGGGGTTCCATTCACTTGAACCTGAACTCCCTTTTCAATTTTACTCTTAGAATCCAGGAGAATAAATTCACCTTCAATGTCAATCGCGGCCTGCGAGTATGGAATATCTATTCTTGAAATTGGCTTAGTTAGCTGAAATTCAGGGGCAACCCTATCCACAATCCAGCTAAATATTTTTTCTTCGCGTTTACCAGATTGTAAATCTTCATAAACAAAAATATACTTATTTTCTCCATAGCCCATAAAAAAAGACGATTCAAACGAACCGTCTTTATCAAACTCAAGCACCTGTTTATTAATTGAAACCCGAGAAGATGATGGTGAAGCAACTCTTCCAGAAAAATGAGCAGAATCTAATTTCGTGTAACTCGCCTTTGTATCAGGCTCAACCTTCAATACATAAGATTGACCATCAGGAATCTGGAGAATGGTTTCGTTAAGTTTTTGTTGCTCCTTAACGACAGGCTGAGGCTCCGAAGTTGTAAAAAATGCTTTTGCAACCATAAAAATACCTACAAAAGCAACCAATGCCATTATATAAATAATAGACTTCTTCATATTCACCCCTCCACACGAAGCAAAAAACCGAACTGAACATACTGAAAGCAATCAAGCTGTCAACCTCATACAGCAACTAAACTTAAAGAATCCAATTAACCATGGATGCAAATACTGTAAAAGTTGAATTTATAAAGTCTTGGTGTAAGTGTGCGGTAATGGACTTGCAATTATGGTCAATTCGTGCGCCTCGCTATATTGAGTTTTGCCTACTACTTTCCATGGTGTGGTTGGCTCTTTGGTGGTGGCAAACCAGTAGTTTTAATAGTATGAAATTAAAAAATTCTATCCATGAACAAATTAAGCCCATAAATATAAAAAAACTTGTTCAAATACCTTTATTTGGAAAGCAAACAAAGCCAGTTGTAATCAAGAAAAAGGTTATAGCTCCTGCACCTGTAGTTCACCTAAATATCAAGCTTTTAGCCACCATTGTTGCAAAAAAACGTTCTGCTGCTGTAATCGCCATCAACAACTCAATTCAACAAGTGTTTTTTTTAGGGGATGCTATACAACCAGATGTAATTCTTGATTCGGTAGAGGTCGCTTCAATCGTTGTTAAAAATCATAACCGCTATGAACGCATTTACCTTACAAAGCCAAATATTAAAAAACTTAATACACATAATAAAAAATATTTGTCCGAAAATAAACATGAATTATAACCACCAAAATATTAGACCTGATAAAGCACAATCCATACTGAGCATTACTAGCGTTAACATAAGATATGACTAGAGTAGCAACTCACTTCTAAACTTATAAATAATTTAAATAGGATGAACATGTTATTGAAATTAATAAAAATCGGAATTGCCTTAATATTATTATGCTTTAGCACATATGGATATGCAGCAAATGTAACGCTAAACTTTAAAAATACTGATATTCGTGCTGTAATTGATTTTGTAGCTGGTTTCTCAGGCAAAAACTTTTTGGTAGATAACCGCGTAAAAGGCAAAATAACCATTATATCCAATAGCCCTATTGATGAAAAAGATGCATATAATGTGTTTTTATCGGTTTTAGAAATCAATGGTTTTGCAGCCGTCGATGCAGGCAATGTTATAAAAATTATCCCTCGAGCAGAAAGTAAACAAAAGTCTATTCCTGTACAAAACGGGGCCGTACTTAACAACGATGGTATGGTTACCCAAGTTTTACGCTTAAAATATGCTGACTCAAAACAGTTGGCATCCCTTATTCGACCTTTAATTTCACCCAATAGTAATTTGGTCGCATATACGCGTGGCAACATGTTATTATTGACCGATTCAGCCAGTAATATCAAACGGGTTCAAAAAATATTATATTTGTTGGATCGTAAAGACGCAGTAGACGTACGATTATTCAAACTCAAATACGTCTCAGCAGATAAATTATCAGCAACACTTTCTAAACTATACCCAAATATCCCCAATTCACCCAACAGTCTGAAAGTGATGCCACAACAACCTGGAAATATGTTAATGGTCGTCGCATCACCTCAAAAGATTAATGAAGTAGCTAATTTAATTGATCGCTTAGATATTGCCCCAGAATCTGATAGTGGAAGTTTGCATATGCGTTACTTAAAATATGCCAAAGCTAAAAATATAGAAGCCGTACTTACTAACTTAATGAGCTCTAAAGCAATATCTGGTAAATCATTATTTACAAACAATGTAAAAGTAGTTGCTGATGAAGTAACTAATGCATTATTAATCACTGCCGACCCAAATGATATTAATACTGTATCACACATAATTGATCAATTAGATGTAAGGCGCAGACAAGTACTGATTGAAGCCTTGATTGTAGAAGTAAGCGGCAATTCTATTCAACGCTTTGGCGTAGAGTGGATGGCAGGTAGTGGTATAGGTACTGGTGTTCAAAGCTTTAATAATTTAAAACCCATCGTAGCCAATCTCTCCACCAACATCACCTCCACCAAACCTCTAAGCACAAGTGCCGCGTTAACAGCATCTTCTCCCACAGGTTTAGCATTAGGTGTGGTCAACAGATCCCTTTCCATTGGTGCATTGGTGCAAGCTTTGGAATCAGATAATGATGCAAATGTATTATCAACACCAAATTTATTGACCATGGATAACGAAGAAGCAGAAATTGTTGTGGGGCAGAATGTACCTTTTATTACTGGAAGTAATGCATCAACAGGGGCTGCCAATCCAAATCCATTTCAAACCATTGAAAGAAAAGATATTGGTTTAACATTACGCGTAAAGCCACAAATTTCAGGCGATAATTCAGTGCGTTTGGATATTTATCAAGAAATTTCAAGTATTGATACCAAAGCAGGCGTGCAAGGTTCAGACTTGATTACCAACAAACGCTCAATCAAAACAGTCGTATTGGCAAACAATGAACAAATGATTGTACTTGGCGGGCTGATGCGTGAAGATGTAACAGCCAAGGTTCAGCGTGTAC
>JALWTS010000039.1:93872-148871 GCA_027077805.1 Gammaproteobacteria bacterium | reverse complement strand
GGTATTAATACGATTAGCCGTAATAATCGGAATATTGAGATAAGGTTTTAGTTTTGCAGTAATTTTAGAAAAACCTGCTTCAGGCACAATATTCGCAATGGTTGGAATTCGAGACTCATGCCAACCAATCCCTGTATTAATCGCATCAACACCTGCTTGTTGTAATGCTTGTGCAAGGGCAATTGTTTCATGCCATTGATTGCCTTGATTGGGTAATAGGTCAATTAGTGATAAGCGGAAGATAATCAGGAAATCCAAGCCAACTGCTTGGCGGATTTGTTCGACAATCGTTAAAGCAAATTGATTGCGGTTACTTGCTGTTTGTCCCCAATGGTCTTGACGTTGATTAGTATAGGGACTAATAAATTGATGAATTAAATAGCCTTCGGAACCCATAATTTCAATACCATCATATCCTGATTGTTGAGCTAATACAGCAGTATTAGTATAGTCTTGAATGGTTTGTTGGATTTCTATGTCAGTTAAGGCTTTGGGCATAAATTTATGCAAAGGTGAGGGTATGGCACTGGGAGCAACTAATGATTGGTGCATCGCATAACGTCCTGCGTGTAAAATTTGTAAACAAATTTTACTGGCATACTTATGCACCGCTTGGGTCAATTGTTGATGAACGGCTATTTGTTTAGGATTATCTAACTTAGCCGCATTAGGTGCTAAACAACCCGCAGTATTTGGCGAAAAACCACCTGTAATAATTAAGGCAAGTTCTGCTTGTGCACGACGCTGATAAAATTTTACTAATTTAGTAAAATCCTGAGGATTATCTTCTAAACCTGTGTGCATCGCACCCATGACAATACGATTCGCTAGTGTAGTCTTAGCTATAGTAAGTGGGGTAAATAAATTTGGGTAGTGAACATAAGGCATGCTCAACGCTCTGATATTAGAGTCGAATAGGCATTACCACATAACGACAAACTTTATCATCAATGCCTACTAGCAACGCACTGCTGTTAATATTATTTAAACGCAATGCCAGAGTGTCGGATTCCATACTAGAAATTGCATCAATAATATAATTAGCATTAAAACCAATTTCCAAGGTCTCTGAACTATTAAAACTGACCACTTCAATTTCTTCTTCCGCTTCGTCGTGTTCAGGATTGTGAGCGAAGATTTTTAATTGTTTTTGTTGTAATACTAATCTAACGGCACGATGCTTTTCATTAGATAAAATTGCCACTCGTTGCAAGGCCTGCTTAAATAATGCCCGATCAAGCACGACTTCTTTCTCAATATCATCGGGAATGACTCGATTGTAGTCAGGGTAATGACCATCCAGCAATTTAGAGGTAAAGACCATATGATCAAAACCAAGACTAATATGATTAGCACCCACACTACATTCTACTAAATCATCACTATCATGCAATAATTTTAGTAACTCTAACACACCTTTACGAGGAATGATCAATTGGTAAGGTTCAGGAATTGTGGCTAAATCAATGGATTGTTCACAAACCGCTAGGCGATGACCATCGGTTGCAACCGCACGAATACTATTCGCTTGTAATTCAATTAATAAACCATTTAAATAATAACGTACATCTTGTACGGCCATGCAAAAATGGGTTTTATCAATTAATTTTTTGAGTAGTTTCTGCATAATAGGAAAGTGATGAATACCGCTTAGTCCATCAAAATAGGGAAATTCATCGGCGACTAAAGTCGTTAAAGTAAAACGACTTTTGCCACTGCGTAAGATAGCACGTTGATTGTCAATTTTAATATCAACGCTTGATTGTTCAGGTAAGGCACGGCAAATATCAAACAATTTTTTGGCAGGTAGGGTAAAACTAAAGTCATCGTAGCTTTCAATCGAACAATGATTAATTAATTCTACTTCTAAATCCGTGGCAATAATGGTTAAGCGTTGCTGTTGGACTTTAAATAATATATTCGACAAAATAGGCAAGGTTTGGCGACGTTCCACTACACCACTAATTTGTTGTAAGGCTTTTAACAACACATCTCTAGCAATTGATAATTTCATGGTAGTCATCTTTTAAAAATATTAGCAACAATATAACAAACTAATTAGGTTTTTCAAGTGATATTGATTGCATAACTTAGTGCTTTTCGGTAAAATCTGCACTCGTTTATCTCAATACAAGCAATTGGAAAATAATATGAAACGCACTTTTCAACCTAGTAACTTAAAACGTATTCGTACTCATGGCTTTCGTAACCGTATGAGCACTCGTGGTGGACGTAAAGTAATTCAAGCAAGACGTAATCGGGGTCGTGCGAAACTTGCGGTCTAATTCAGCACAACTTGAATTAACCAGCAATAAATATCCTCGTCATTATCGTTTACTCAAGGCAAGCGATTATCGACGAGTTTTAAAACATCATATTCGTCTATCAGATCGTTATTTTAGTTTAAGTATTTGCAACAATCAACAACAATATCCTCGTTTAGGATTAGCGATTCGCAAAAAAGTGGCCCGACATGCAGTACAACGTAATCGTATTAAACGTATTGTTCGAGAATATTTTCGGCAACATCAACAGCAATTACCCGCGATAGATATTGTTGTGTTTGCAAAAGCAGGGATAGTAGAACAGACTAATCAACAATTACGTCAATCATTAGCACGACATTGGCAAAAACTAATCAAAATGCACATGGATCAACATGGATAATCAACGACTTATTTTAATTATTGCCTTATTTTTAGTAGGAATGATGTTATGGAATCAATGGCAAATTGACTATGGCCTACCACAATCACCGATCAATAATCCGCAATCGCAAACAAGCCATAATGCCAATACGGATAATACCATTACGAATAATCATCGCGAAGAATTACCCGTGTTACCAGATGAGCAATTAACACCACAGGGTGCGGATGCTATCGTTGAGACGGTTACGGATACGTCTGTACAAATGATTGATGTTATGACAGATGTCTTTAATATCAAAATTAGCACCATAGGGGGGGATATTCGTCAAGCTAACTTATTACAATATCCCATTGCTTTAAATGACAGCCGTCCATTTCCATTAATGAATGAACAAAGAGGCAAATTATTTATTGCCCAATCAGGACTGCTAAATGAAAATAGGCTTGCACCCAATCACAAAAGCCAATTTACTAGTAAACAAAGCAGTTATCATTTAGATGATAACCAAGAACAATTAACAGTAGAACTTTATTGGCAACAACAAGATATTCAGATAACCCGTACTTATACGTTTAAACGTGGCAGTTATGATATTGAGCTAGTGGATACTGTCAGCAATCATTCGGAAGAAGTATGGAAAGGCAGTCAGTACACGCAATTGCAACGTCAAGACCCTCACCATGGGAAAAGATATGGTATGGTTTACACTTACACAGGTGGTGTCATTTACAGTCCTCAAGATAAATATCAAAAAATCCCCTTTAGTGATATGGAAGAAAACGCCTTAAAACGCACTATCAATCATGGTTGGTTAGCGATTATCGAACATTATTTTATCGCTTCTTGGGTGCCACCGAAAGCACAAGATTACCAATACTACAGCAAAGTCTTATCAGAAAATCGTTATGTCTTAGGTTCGGTTTCCCCTCAAATTGAAGTGCCAGCAAAACAACAAGCACAATTTAAATCAACGCTTTATATTGGCCCTAAAATTCAAGATGAACTGGCTAAATTAGCAACAGGTTTAGAATTGACGGTGGATTATGGTTATTTGACAGTGATTGCACAACCCATTTTTTGGTTGTTAAAATGGTTTCACCAATGGTTGGGTAATTGGGGTTGGGCCATTATCATGGTAACGGTATTAATTAAACTGGTCTTTTATAAATTATCCGAAACCAGTTTTCGTTCCATGGCAAATATGCGTAAACTGCATCCTAAACTACAAAGTTTAAAAGAACGTTATGGTGATGACAGACAACGTATGAATCAAGCCATGATGGAATTGTATAAAAAAGAAAAAATCAATCCATTAGGGGGATGTTTACCCATCTTAGTACAAATTCCCGTATTTATTTCCTTATATTGGGTATTATTGGAAAGCGTGGAATTAAGACAAGCCCCATTTATTTTATGGATTGAAGATTTATCAATCAAGGACCCTTATTTTGTATTGCCCTTAATTATGGGGGCAAGTATGTTGGTACAACAACATCTTAATCCCGCACCGTTAGATCCTATCCAGAAAAAAGTCATGATGATGATGCCAATCGTTTTTACCGTAATGTTTGCTTTTTTCCCTTCTGGCTTAGTATTATATTGGGTGGTTAATAATATCTTATCGATTGCCCAACAATGGCTAATTACCAAACGAGTTGAAGAAGGTGCTAAATAATCAAGATACCATTGCCGCCATTGCCACGCCGATTGGCCGTGGCGGTATTGGTATTGTGCGAGTATCAGGCTTACTTGTTACCCAAATTGCCCAAGCGATTTTACATAAACAACCCGAAGCACGTTTGGCGTGTTTTGCCAATTTTTATAACCAACAGCAAGAAATCATTGATCAAGGCATCGCCTTATATTTTCCCGCACCCAATTCTTTTACAGGCGAGGATATTTTAGAATTGCAAGGGCATGGTGGTGCGGTGGTTATGGATTGTGTATTGCAAGCAGTATTACAACAAGGTGCTAGATTAGCCTTACCTGGGGAATTTTCCCAACGTGCCTTTTTAAATGATAAAATCGATTTAACGCAAGCCGAGGCCATTGCAGATTTAATTGATAGCAGTAGTCAACAAGCGGCTCAAGCAGCCATGCGTTCATTACAAGGCGAATTTTCTCAAAAAATCCAGCAAATGGTAGAAGCCGTCATTCATTTGAGAATGTATATTGAAGCTGCCATTGATTTCCCTGAAGAAGAAATTGATTTTTTAGCGGATAATAAAATTCAACAACAATTACAGACGATAAAACAACAACTGACACAACTACAAAGCTCTGCTAAACAGGGTTATTTATTACAATCAGGATTGCATTTAGTGATTGCGGGGAGACCTAATGCGGGTAAGTCTAGTTTATTAAACCAATTAGCCAAAAAAGATTCTGCCATTGTTACCGATATTCCAGGAACAACTAGAGATATTTTAAAAGAAGCCATTCAACTCGATGGTTTGCCTTTACATATTATCGATACGGCAGGTTTAAGAGAAAGCGATGATAAAGTTGAGCAAGAAGGCATTAAACGAGCATGGCAACAAATTCAACAAGCGGATTTAATTTTACTCATGGTAGATGATAGAGAATATCAACAGCAACATCATGTAGCAATTGAAAGCAACTTACCCAGCCATATTCCCAAAATAATCATCAGAAACAAAGCCGATCTAAGCCAAGCCCCCATTGGTTTAACTAAAACTGAGCCACCAGAATGTGTCATTTCAGCGAAAACAGGGGCAGGCTTGACGGATTTAGAACACTATTTAAAACAATTTATTGGTTATCAAACCAGCGAACAAGGCAATTTTATTGCCAGACGTCGCCACTTACAAGCCTTAGCCGATGCTGAACAAGCCTTGACTCATGGTGAGCAACAATTGAATTTGTATCAAGCAGGGGAACTACTTGCGGAAGATTTACGGCAGGTTCAAACGTATTTAAATCAGATTACGGGTGAGTTTAATAATGATGATTTATTAGGGCGGATTTTTTCTAGTTTTTGTATTGGAAAATAAAATATTACTAAATAATCACATTATTATTCATCTATTGACTGAACTCTAAAATACAAATTGTGGTATTTGATCAGGTATTTTTAATGGCGGACAATTTGTTTCTAAGACACTTTGATATTGACATTGTTGGCTTTCATCCGTGCGAGTAATCACGATTGCCTCCATTACAGGTGCTTGGCCTACAATCACAAACATCCGACCTTTCGGTTTTAAACAGGCTTGATATTGTTCTTCTAAAACTGGAATTGAACCAGTAAAAACAATCACATCATAACGTTGGTTTTTATCCCAATTCGCTAAACTATCTTTATGTTCTAAAGTAATATTTTGTAAATGATGTTGTTTTAGTTTGGCATCTGCTTGGCGAATAAAATCTTCATGAATATCGTGACTGACTACATGAGTACTAAGTTTCGCTAAACAAGCGGTTAAATAACCACAACCAGTGCCAATTTCTAAAATATGATCTTGGGGTCGAATTTTTAAGGCTTGCAGTAAATGGGCTTCAATCTTGGGGCTTAAGGTGACTTCGCCATGACCCAAAGGAATTTCAGTATCAGTAAATGCAACTTGACGATAAGCCGTTGGTACGAAGTTTTCTCTGGGAATTTGAGACATGACCTCCAAAACTTTATCATCAGTAACATTCCAAGGACGAATCTGTTGTTGAATCATATTAAAACGAGCAGTATCAAAATCAAATGCCATCATTTACAGTTCCAATGCTAAATAAGTAGTTATTGTACTGGAATTTTTAGTTGCAATCTAGGGAGTCATTGCTTATTGTTGCCATATTGATATTTGTAGGAACAAAATTGTGAGTATTATTAAACCAATTACACAAACGGAATCGAATGTTAAACAGCAATATCCACAGTCGAAAAAAATTTATGTACAAGGCAGTCAAGCCAATATTCAAGTTCCCATGCGGGAAATTAGCCTAGCCAGTACGCCAATCAGCTTTGGGGCTGAACCCAATCCTTCGATTGTGGTGTATGATTCTTCTGGCCCTTATACGGATACAACAGGGGAGGTTAATTTACGACAAGGTTTAGCGGATAAACGTAGTCAGTGGATTAATGATCGTCAAGATACTGAAATATTATCACAGCTAAGTTCAGACTATGGTAAACAACGATTCGCTGATACTAAACTCGATAGTATTCGTTTTCCTAAGACCTCAATCATACGCAAGGCGAAAGCTGGCAATAATGTTACCCAATTACACTATGCCAAAAAAGGCATAATTACGCCTGAAATGGAATTTATTGCCATTCGTGAAAATTTAAAACAACAAACTTTACAAGATCAAGGCATATTACAACAACATTTGGGCGAGCGTTTTGGGGCAACGATTCCTAAAGAAATTACCCCTGAATTTGTACGGCAAGAAGTCGCAAAAGGGCGGGCAATTATTCCTGCGAATATTAATCATGTGGAATTAGAGCCTATGATTATTGGACGTCATTTTCTGGTGAAAATTAATGGTAATTTAGGGAACTCAGCCGTTACTTCTTCGATTGAAGCAGAAGTGGAAAAAATGATTTGGGGGATTTATTGGGGGGCAGATACCATTATGGATTTGTCCACGGGTAAAAATATTCATGAAACTAGAGAATGGATTTTGCGTAATTCACCGGTTCCTATTGGTACCGTGCCTATTTATCAAGCATTGGAAAAAGTAGGGGGAATTGCGGAAGATTTAACATGGGAAATAATGCGTGATACTTTAGTAGAACAAGCAGAACAAGGCGTGGATTATTTTACCATTCACGCAGGGGTGTTATTACGTTATGTGCCACTCACCGCCAAACGAGTCACAGGAATTGTATCCAGAGGGGGTTCCATTATGGCAAAATGGTGTTTGGCTCATCATCAAGAAAACTTTTTATATACGCACTTTAATGAAATTTGTGACATTATGAAAGCCTATGATGTATCATTTTCTTTGGGGGATGGTTTACGCCCAGGTAGCATTGCGGATGCCAATGATCAAGCCCAATTTTCTGAATTAGAAACCTTAGGGGAACTCACCAAAGTCGCATGGAGACACGATGTGCAAGTCATGATTGAAGGGCCTGGGCATGTCCCCATGCAAATGATTAAAGAAAATATGGATAAAGAATTACAAGACTGCTATGAAGCCCCATTTTATACTTTAGGACCATTAACCACAGATATTGCCCCTGGTTATGACCATATTACTTCTGCCATTGGTGCCGCAATGATCGCTTGGTATGGTTGTGCCATGCTATGCTATGTTACGCCAAAAGAACATTTAGGATTGCCTGATAAAGAAGATGTACGAGAAGGTATTATTGCCTATAAAATTGCGGCTCATGCGGCTGATTTAGCCAAAGGTCATCCTGGGGCGCAAATTCGGGATAATGCCTTATCTAAAGCTCGTTTTGAATTTCGTTGGGAAGATCAGTTTAACTTAAGTTTAGACCCTGCGAGAGCCAGAGAATATCACGATGCAACTTTGCCTAAGGAATCCGCTAAAGTGGCTCATTTTTGTTCCATGTGTGGACCAAAATTTTGTTCTATGAAAATCACCCAAGAAGTTAGACAATATGCCACACAAAAAGGCTTGAATAACGATACAGAGGCTTTCACACAAGGTATGCAGGAAAAATCAAAACAATTTCATCAGCAGGGTAGCAAGGTTTATCAAAAAATTTAGCCAAATCAACTATGCTATAAGATTATGAGTGATGATATTGAAACCACAGTAACTGCGAAACTAACTTTTCCAATTGATATTCCGGGCTATACATTGAAACAAGTCATTGGTCAGGGTGGGATGGCATCCGTTTATTTAGCCATTCAAGATTCCTTGCAACGACCGGTCGCCTTAAAAGTGCTAAAAAATCCTGAAGATGAGGAATTTGCCCAACGTTTTTTAAATGAAGGGCAAATGATTGCGGCCATTAAACATCCTAATATTATTACCATTTATGATATTGGGATTGTAGAGCATTATCATTATATTGCTATGGAATATATTGAAGGGGGTTCTTTAGAGCAACGCTTAAAACGTGGCAAAATGAACTTGGATCAAGCCTTAGATATTATTGAAAAAATTGCCGACTGTTTAGCCGTTATTCATGCCAAAGGCATTATCCATAGAGATGTCAAACCTGCCAATATTTTATTCCGTTATGAAGACACGCCATTATTAACTGATTTTGGTATTGCCAAACAAATTAATACTGATCAAAATCTAACCTCCATAGGCATTATTCCTGGCACCCCTGCTTATTTAAGTCCTGAACAAGCCCAACAACATTTTATAGATGGTCGATCGGACATTTATAGTTTAGGCATTGTATTACATAAAATGCTGACAGGCACTGTTCCCTATAAAGGGGATAGTCATATTGATACGGCCTTAAAGCATATTCAAGACCCTTTGCCTGTATTGCCTGAGCCTTATGGAGAAGCTCAAACCTTGCTAAACAAAATTTTAGCCAAAAAACCAAGCAATCGTTTTGATGCGGTAGAATTAGTGAAGTATATTCGCCATCTTAAAGATTTGCGAGCAAAAGAAAATGATCCTGCCACCGTGCAATTAAAAGCCTATCATCCGCATGATAATTCAAAACTAAAATATATAAGCGTAATTTTATTGCTTGCTATGGGTTTCGGTTTATTCGGTGTTACGCTTTGGTATGTTAATAATCACAGCCTAGCAACATCCGTTACTGATACTAATTCAGCCCAACGGGATAACACTATCACTAAAACCACTCAGACAAATAAGCAAACTGGCATTAAAACAGTTGACTCAGAACCCAATCAACAAGCTGATGAAGCAGATATTATCCAAACACAAGCACTTCAACCCGTAGTAGAACAGAAAGATACCCAACTTACTGAGCAATTAACACAAGCATCTACGACTGACAAAATGCCGTCTGATTTGGCATCAGATTCCCAAGCACAATTACAACGGCTAGACAAATCAGACATTGAAACGAGTCCCTTAGAATCTGATTCAAACCAATTCATAAATGAAAACGAAACAAAAAACAATCATCAAGATAAAGTGGAAGAACAAACTGAGCCACTGCATCAACCCTCCCTTACCAGCATTACTGATACAGATAATACAAATACAGCAGATAGACAAATTCAACAATGGTTAGCCCAAGCCAGACAAAAAATCCAACAACTACAACTTGCGAAACCTTATCGAGACAGTGCCTTATATTACTATCGAGAAGTATTAAAACTTGATCCCAACAATCAACAAGCCTTAGAAGGCAAACATAAAATTGCTGAAACTTATTACTGGTTAGCAATGAAAAATCTTAAACAACATAATTACCGCAAAGTTAAACGGTTTACCTATGCGGGTTTAAGAATCCAACCCGAACATGAAAACTTATTACGATTAAAGAAAAAAGTTAAATATTATCAGCAACATAGAAATGAATCAGTAGATATTAGCGATTTACCTGAAAGCGTTTATCAATCAGTTAAGGATATTTTTAAGTAGCGGTTAAAAGTCGCTTTTCTCAACTCGTTTCAAAAATATATTCCAAACCCAAGGATATATTGATTTACGACTAAATTTGCCAAAACCCTATTAATTCTTTACTATTGAATTATCAGCAAGATTTGACAAGCACCACCCGAAAAATTGTCAAATGTCATTAAAGTAAAGGAACGAGAGTATTATGGTTTATAGCATGACAGCGTATGCCCAAAAAGAAGAGATGACGCCGTGGGGTAAATTACAATGGGAGTTACGTTCAGTTAATCATCGTTATTTGGAAGTCAGCACTCGATTAGCGGATGATTTTCGTCTGTTGGAATCAGAAGTCAAAACCGTGATTAATCGTTCTATTAAACGGGGTAAGGTGTATTGTCAGTTAAATTTTGAACCAATGGAAACCCAGAGTCAGCAAATTCATATTAATCAAACTTTAGTAGAGCAATTAGCTCAGGTTTATCATAGCGTGGAAAATATGGATAATATGACCTCAAAATTAGCACCGATTAATTTTTTAGAATTATTACAGTGGCCAGAGGTCATGAAAACTGACGCAATTGATTTTACTACTATCAAAACCATGGCAATTGAGTTATTAGAAGTCATATTGCTAGATTTTTTGCAAACTCGACAGCGAGAAGGGGATCAATTAAAGTTAATCATTATGCAACGTTGTCAATCATTACAACAATATGTGGAACAAATCCAACAACATTATCCCAGTGTCATTAAAACCATAAAAACCAAACTTACTCAGCGTTTACAAGAAGTAGTTGAGGAATTAGATCAACAACGTTTAGAACAAGAAATGGTATTATTTGCCTATAAATTAGATATTGCGGAAGAACTGGATAGATTGCAATCGCATATTAAAGAAGTACAAGATACTTTAAGCAAAGAAGAAGCCATTGGACGACGTTTGGATTTTTTAATGCAGGAAATGAATCGTGAAGCGAATACCTTAACCTCAAAATCAAGCGATATTACCATTACTAAAATTGCCGTAGAAATTAAAGTCTTAATTGAACAAATACGAGAGCAGGTGCAAAATATTGAATAAGTCCTTAGCCAAACTCACTCAAGGTTGCCAACAATTAAATCTTCAACCTTCAGAATTAATGCTTAAACAAATGTGGCAATTTTTGGAATTATTACAGCAATGGAATCGAGTTTTTTCACTGACTGCCATCCAATCTTTGGATGATATGGTAGCATATCATATTTTAGACAGTTTAAGCCTTGCCCCTAAAATTCAATTAAGTCAATTTATTTTAGATATTGGCACAGGGGCAGGTTTGCCAGGGATTCCTTTAGCATTATATTATCCCGATAAGTCATTTGTATTATTAGATAGCAATAAAAAAAAACTCGATTTCTTACCCAAGTAAAAATTCAGTTACAATTAAAGAATATTGAAATCATAAGTCAGCGACTAGAACACTATGCAAATCCACAATGTTTTGATACAGTAGTCAGTCGAGCTGTGACTTCGTTAGCTAACTTAAGTCAATGTTATCCGTTGATTTGTAAACAAAATGGGCGATTATGGGTGATGAAAGGTAAATATCCTGAATCAGAGTTACAACAATTACCTGAGTATTGTCAACTACAACAAGTCCATTCCGTAGTAGTGCCTTATCTTAACGAGCAACAGCGACATTTGGTGGAACTTTCATTTAAAAGTTAAAAGATAAAAAATAATGACTAAGATTATTGCAATAACCAACCAAAAGGGTGGCGTAGGTAAAACGACAACCAGTGTAAATTTAGTAGCAGCTTTGGATGTTTTAAAAAAGAAAACATTGTTAATTGATTTTGATCCACAAGGCAATGCAACCGCAGGCTGTGGCATTGATAGACATCAATTAAAATATTCAGCCTATGATGTTTTAGTCGATAATTTACCCGTGAAACAAGCACTATGCCAACCTGAAGATAGCCAATTTCAGGTATTGCCCAGTCATACCGATATGACAGGCGTAGAAGTGGAATTAATCGATGTTAAAATGCGAGAACAACGTTTACATACTTCATTACAACCGATTGTGACCAATTATGATTATATTATTATTGATTGCCCCCCGTCATTAAATATGTTGACGATTAATGCACTAGCGACTTCTGATAGTGTATTAATTCCAGTACAATGTGAATATTATGCCTTAGAAGGGTTGACAGCATTACTCAATACCGTTGATAAAATCAAACAAAAACTAAATCCCAGATTGAAAATTGCAGGATTATTACGCACCATGTTCGATGTTAGAAATAATCTAGCCAATGAGGTATCTTCACAATTAATTACCCATTTTAAAGATCAGGTTTTTAATACGATTATTCCTAGAAATATTCGTTTAGCGGAAGCACCTAGTCATGGTATGAGTATTATGCAATATGATAAAAATTCACGAGGGGCATTAGCCTATTTAGCTTTAGCAAACGAAATTCAACGCAAAAATATTTAAGGTATTAGAAACAATGGTGAAAAAAAAACGTGGTTTAGGTCGGGGCTTAGATGCCTTATTAGGTCAAAATAAAGCATTAGATCAAGCCATTGCACAACCCCAACAAGGTTTTCAGTTACAGCATTTAAGTCTGGATAAAATTCAACCGGGACCTTATCAACCTAGGCGTGAGATTGCAGTTGAAGGCTTACAAGAATTAGCTGATTCAATTAAAGCTCAAGGTGTGATTCAACCGATTGTAGTGAAAGCCTTAAATAATATTGGAAATACAGCTGAAACTGATTATGAAATTATTGCAGGTGAACGTCGTTGGCGAGCCGCAAAAATGGCGGAATTAGATGAAATTCCTGCGGTAATTCGGGATATTTCTGAACAAACAGCCTTAGCCTTAGCCCTCATTGAAAATATTCAACGTGAAAGTTTAAATCCAATTGAAGAAGCGATTGCCTTACAACGGTTAATGGAGGAATTTGAATTAACTCATCAACAAATTGCGGAAGCCATTGGGCGTTCCAGAACGACGGTAACTAATTTATTACGATTATTAGACTTGACTGATGAAGTCAAACAACTTTTGGAACGAGGTGATCTATCAACTGGTCATGCCAGAGCATTATTAACTTTATCCTCAGAACAACAAAATACTATGGCAGAGCAAATTATTGCCAAAGGATTATCGGTAAGACAAACGGAAGAATTACTTCGTACGTTGCAAACAGTAACCAAAAATTCAGCGTCTAGCACTCGAACAACTACAGTATGGTCAGAAGAATTGGAACAATTACAACAACATTTTAATCATAAACTTGGAACCACCGTAAAAATTCAACACCAAAGTAATGATAAAGGTCGAGTGATTATTCATTATCAAGATTTAGACAAGCTAAAACAATTATTAGCACTATTTTAATTATATTAAATACCGTTTTGATTTAGTCAGCAATTTCTCTGACCAAGCGAAAACCTAAGTTATTAGTTTTACGTTTGACATCATAATAATAACGAGCATAACAACTCAGGCGATCTTGATAAAAATGCCAACTACCACCCCGTACGACATGTTGCGATTGTTTAGTGATATGGATAGGATTATCAATGGCATGGGAGAGATAGGCACTACTTTCATAATGATCTTGTACCCATTCCCAAACATTGCCACTCATATCATAAATGGCTAATAAGTTACCTGCGTAACTGCCAACGGGTTCAGCACCTGAATCTGGGCATTTATCTTTGTCATCAAATTTAGCACCATTTTTGACCTGTTGCTCGCAGACAGGTGCTTGGTTTCCCCAAGGGTATTTAATGGTTTTACCACCATTACGACAAGCATATTCCCATTCTGCTTCAGTGGGTAAACGAAATACTTGCCCTGTTTTATCCGTCAACCATTGGGCAAATGCCGTAGCATCATTGAATGAAATACCAACAATAGGATAATCACTTCCTGTCAAACGAATGCCTAATTTTTTATAGGCATCCATGACACCTGTGCTAATATTAAAAAAACTATCAGGGTCTAGCCAGTCGGGATAACGTTTAGTTTCTTGAACAAATTGCTGATATTGTTTCACGCTTACTTCATATTGTCCCATCCAAAAACTGTTAATACAAACTTTATGTGCAGGTTTTTGATCTTGACTACCTTGATTGCTTCCCATTTGATAACAACCTTTGGGAACTTTTACAAAAGCCATATTGCTCACTGGCTCTATCCAGTTTGATTCAGTTTGTTGAGTGGATAATGCTTGTGCAATAGCATATAAATATTGGGATAAATTATCAATTTCCTTATTACGACAAACAACGTCTGCTGTTTGTAAAATTTCGCCACTTTTTGCATCCATCAGTTGTCCAGAGATAACTAGACTGTTATTTACTTGTTCAACACTACCTGTAATAATCGCAGTGACGCCATAAACTTCGGCAATTTTATTGGCACGTTCAATTTCATCTGGTGATTGAACATTGGCAAAATATTGTTTATCGAATTTAGAACGTAATATGATTCGATTGAACAAGCGAAATTGTCGAGTTTTTAACAATGGATGTACCATCATTTTAGCAATACCATAACCTGGTTGTGTTTTCACAAAATCTTCATCGCCAATTGCTTCAAAATCTAGTATAGCCACATATTGTCTTGCCATGACAGTATGACTTAAGGTCAGACTTAACAGCAATATCATAGCTAGGCATAATGTATTAATTTTCGTACTAAATTTTGAAAAAATATTCATAATAATTAATAAGGTAGGTGAAATTACATAATATGTTACGATGAAAATAAATAGTTTTTGAATAGTACACGGTAACATCCTAATTATTGATTTTAGCAGTTTCTTGATAGCTTGGTTACAATTAACTAAATAATCCTCAATTATTGACTATAGTATAATGGTCGGGCGTGGATTTGCTAGGAGAAGATTTTGATCTTAAAACTTGCTCTGCCTGTTGATCTGCGTGATAAGAGGAACGCACAAATACACCACTGGCGACATGAGCAAAGCCCATTTTATTGCCTAATTGTTTTAATTGTAAAAACTCATCAGGATGTAAATAACGTTGTACCGCTAAATGATGAATACTTGGTTGTAAATATTGGCCTAAAGTCAACATATCACAATCATATTTTCTTAAATCTAACATTACTTGTTCAACTTCCTCTAAAGTCTCACCTAAACCTAGCATTAATCCTGATTTAGTTGGCACTGTAGGGCAGGTTTGTTTAAAGGTTTGGATTAATTCTAAAGAACCGAAATAACTTGCCCCAGGACGAGCTTGTCGATATAAACGAGGCACAGTTTCTAAATTATGATTAAACACATCAGGAGGATTTTGTAATAAATAATCTAAGGCTTTTTTCGCACGCCCCCGAAAATCAGGCACTAAAATTTCAATTTGAGTAGTCGGATTATATTGCCGAATTGCTATAATACAACGCTGAAAATGTTCTGCCCCCCCCTCTCGTAAATCATCTCTATCCACCGAGGTAATAACTACATAATTTAACTGCATTTTCGCAATCGTTTTAGCTAAATTTTCAGGTTCATCGGGATTTAAAGCATTCGGACGACCATGTGCCACATCACAAAACGGACAACGCCGAGTACAAATATCACCCATAATCATGAAAGTCGCTGTCCCTTTACTAAAACATTCCCCCAAATTAGGGCAAGAGGCTTCCTCACAAACCGTATGTAACTGCTGTTGCCGTAATACCATTTTTAATTGATTAATTTTAGGGCTAGCAGGGATTTTCATCCGTATCCAGCTAGGTTTAGGCAGGGGTTTTTGTGGCGTGATTTTAACAGGGTTTTTGGCCGTTTTCGCTTCGCCTGTTTGTTTGGTGCCTGTTTCCATAATATTTCCAAGGTTTTTTGTAGTTTTTGAATTACTGGTATCTAATATGTCTCATTATTTCAATCATTTGATTATTTATCATTTTGTCCATGCTGTTTTGTCCCCTTTTTAAGTTTCATTACTGTATCGATTATTTAATAGTTGTGGCCAGTTAAAATATTAGACAACAAACACTGCAACACCCGATCCTCTATCTCCTGCCACTCAATCACCACTCCAAAATCCGCAAGCTGGGTCATTTCCAACCCTTGATAACCACAAGGCTTAATCCAAGTAAAAGGCTGTAAATCCATGTTAATATTAATACTTAAACCATGATAACTACACAAGCGTTTTAGTCGTAAACCTAAAGAGGCGATTTTTTTTTGCTTGATGTAAACACCAGGGGCTTTGGGTTTAGTGTTTGCGTTGATATTATAACTGGCTAAAAAATCAATGACAGTTTGTTCTAATAACGTTACTAAAGATTTAATGCCTAATTTACGCTGTTTGAGATTAATTAATGGGTAAATAATTAATTGCCCTAAACCGTGATAAGTCATTTGCCCCCCTCTATCCGTTTGAATGACAGGAATGTTCTTAGGATTGGTCAGCACAGGGCTTTGGTTATTGATACCTAAAGTATAAACCGCAGGATGTTGTACTAACCAAATTTCATCAGGGGTATCGTCTTGGCGTTGTTGGGTAAAGCGTTGCATTGCTTGCCAAGTTATTTGGTAATCTTGTATGCCTAATTTTTTAATCATTAGATGAGAATCGGAATCTAATTGATATGCCATTAAATTTCCAGCTTGTAATTTCCTTTACGGGTATTGTGAGTTGATTGAGATTCTGTTGTTGTTAATTGTAGAGTTTGTTTGGGTTGTAATTGCTGTTGGGCTTTAATTCTTAAGGCTAAAATATGGGCACAAGGGCCTTTATAAAGTTTATTATGTTGATAAAAAGGGCAACTACAAGTGGCTTGTTTTAATGCCTGATCTTTATCAATGACTAGGGCAGTGGTATCAGAGCGAGATTTTTCTTTGACTTGTCCCTCAACATTAAAGCCATTATTAGTGTCGCCTGTTAATTTTTTAATTTTTACTTTATTTTGTGTTACTAATTGATGGGCCATTTCTTCTTCAGGACTAGCAAAACGTAATTGTTCTAGGGGCAATGGCTCTTTGCTCAGTTCTCTGACTCGATAAACCTGCTTGTTAATATCATAAATTACTCGTCCTGCTTGGGCATAACTGCCTAAGGCACTTAATACCACAGAATTATCTAAATTTAAGCGTTGTGATAAACTTTGGGCGGATTCTTGCCAATTGCTTTTTAAAGCATTAAAAATTAAATCTTGCGTCATATGATCCACTTGTTGACGAGGTGCCATCAAGTCAAATTGCCCAACATGCGACCAATCATTAGCGGTCCAACCTGATAAGCCTAAGGTAAAATCCATGTCTTCTAAATGGGCAATATAAAACGATGGCATACCTGTGCCTAATAAATATACAGTAAAGCCTTTTACCACGCTAATTAAGCGTTCCAATACATGCAAACGGCGTCGTCCCCAAACTCGAATTTCTTGTGCGGTATTCCCTGTATAAAGCGAACGATGACAGCTTAAGCGAATATTCCAAGGTTCAATAATAATTTCTATGGGTTTATCTGGGGTGAGTTGATAACGTAAGGAACGTGGCCCTGTTTTTTCTTTATGGCGTCTTAAAATTAAACATAAGTTATAAATATCCATAGGATGCAGTTCTAATTTCGTCGCCGCTAAGGTCATGGCGGAACTGACTTGTAAAAAACCTCGCACCCAACTTTCAGGTAAGTCAATTTTCACTTCTTGATAGGATTGGACTTCGGTTTGTACTTCAAAGCCACTAGGATCAATTTTTAACTGGGTATTTTTATAATCTCGAATTTTTTGAAATTCGGTATAAAGTTCCGCTGAATAATCAATATTAGTAGTACCACAAGCAAATTCGTTGATTTTTTTGAAGATATTATAACTACAACTTAAACGGCCATAAGTGGATTCATCTTGAGAAAAACATTCAAAAAATAATTCATCAGGATGAACGGTAATCACCGGGTCTAAAACAAACCACGCATTGTAATCACGTTTATAAATATATTTAAAATACTTTTCTTGGGCTCGATAGAAAGGTTTAAGTAATGCTTGTTCTTTTTTTTGTAATAGTTGGTATCGCTGTTGTAAATCTTGATATTGTTTAGAGAGATCAGCCCTACGTTGTAAGACCTGATTTAACTGTTGCTTTTCTTGTTCTACTACCCATTGTTTATAAGCGGACTTATCTCTAGGTTGATAACGTAAGTCAGAAATCACCACGTGATGTAAGGCAGAAATGGCTTCCCGAAAGGCGAAATGTTGACCGAGTTGTCCAATAAAATAGGTTGGTTCTCTTAAGGTATCAGGTGCAAATGCCATTTGGGTTTGATGGGATTGGCTTTGAATGGCAGAACTACCAAGATAACGATATTGGAAAAACATATTAATTTCCTTAGTTTTTAACTTTAGTTTTTAGTTCTTACGGGAATGGCACAAATATTAATCGGCAACTCAATGTCAGGATAGTGTTTTTTAATATAACACATAATCTCAATCATTTGGGCTTTTTCTTCAATGGCTACGGTTGCCGATACTCGGCTTAAAATTTTAGCAATAATCTCCGCAAATTCACGACTGACTAAAGCCTGTTTCGCAAAAAAATCTAATAAACGATTTTTTAATTGGCGAGCTTGGTTTATTCGGCTTAAGATTTGAATAAAATAATCGCTTAATTGGGCAAAGGTTTGGATTTGTTCACTGGCATAGTTATCTAAATATTCGCCCACAAATTGTTGTACGGAAATAGACGGATGTTGACTTAGTTGTAAAAAACTATGGGGATTATCCGTATGTTGCAAATACGGTTGCATCAGCTCTAAACCTAAAGTCTGTATTTGCGGGTCTTGATGATCGCATAAGGCTAATACTAATTCAGCACTAAAATCATCTTTATGATATTGGGTTTTAATATGATTAATAGCAAAGTCTAAACTATCTTGCCAAGTCACATCTAAAAGTTGTATGGCTTGGCTTAAGCTAATGCCTTGTTGTTGGATTTGTTGCTTGGCATAGTCTCGTAATCGTTTGAGTTGATGTTGATGTAATTTAAGCAATTGATTAAAATTTAATGGTTTATCATAATGTTGGCTTAAGACATATGCCCCAAATGATTGAATGATACTAGAATTGGCATTGATCATTTGCCAAATTTTACCTTCCTCAATGTCGGTTAAAAATGGGCTTAAGACTTGTTGTAAAATGTTAATAATGGTGGCATGCACGCCTTCAAACGGTTCGGGTTGAAATAGGTAATAACTTAAGGTTTGGGTAAATAATACGGCAAATTCTGCACTTTCATCGGCTAATTTTTTAATCACAGGCTGTACACTTTGGCGTAAATCCGCTTGTTCAGCTAAACAAAAGCTAATCAATAACGCATTATTGCTTAATAAATAATCTGTTGGCATTTTTTCAAATAATGCCATGCCCAGAATACGCAAGGCTTCTTCATCGGCACCTAATAATCTAGGAATACAATCTAAAGGTAAGGTTTTAACATCAGCGTATTGTAATAAAATTTCACCCCCTAAACTTTGAATCGGTAATAAGGGATGTTCTAATAATTGTAGGACAAAGGATTGTGGCAATTTTGCCAGTTGTTGACCATAGGATGGTAGTAATAAAAAGCCAATATCTTTAATAATGTCATCATTAGTGTCATTACTTTGTTTCATTTGTTTAAGCTTAGTTAGGAGATTTTTAACGAGTGATTGCTGTTGTTTAGTGGCAAGTTTTGCTTCTGCTAATAAACGTTGGGCTAAATGCCGAATTTCGGCATAAGGATTAATTAAAATTTCAATTAAAAATTCTAAATCAGCTAATAATTGGGGGCGATATTTTTCAATTTGTTGTTTGGCAATGGTATGGGCTTCAGTTAATCGGCATTGCAATAACGCTAAAACGAGTTCCGTATCTAGCATGCTTTGTTTCGTTAAGTAACTTTTGCTTAGTTCTAAGCCAAATTCATAGGTAATATTATAGGCACTGCTTAATAATGGAATAAAGGCTTTAGATTCTAATTTATTACAATAAGCCGTTTGGGTTTTTAAAGCTTTAACTGCAAATTCATGGACTAATTGACATTGGCTATGTTGTAACAAACAAAGTAATACTTGTGGTTGTTGATTCCAAATTTCGGCAAAGGCTTCTTCTCGAACCGTTGGTGTTTTAGATTTATTCGGTTGATAACGATGACATTGCCATTTCAAATTAGCACGAGGTCGATAACGGGGACTATTACCATATAAAATATGATTAAAGACAAAATAAGGGTAAGATTGATCCAGATGAATTTTGTGCTTACGATCAGTATCGTAATTATAAAAGCTATAAGATTGGGGCGATTGCATATCACTATCTTTAAATTGTAATAAAATTTCTCCCGCTAAACGACAATAGCCATTATCTTGCTGTTGACCTAATCGCCGTAATTGTCGCCATAATCGCCGTTTTAAATAATCTCGGGTTTTTGGACTGTAAGCACTAGGGTTAACACTACCATCTGGCACAGTTTCAAAGCGATAACAATAGATTGCTAACACTTCTAAATCTTGGCGCAATTCTGCCAATTTAAACAATCGTCGATGCTGATTAAAGTAACCATATTTTAAGGGTCGCTTACGAACAAAGTCTAAGACTACTGTACGACTAGCTTCACTATTAAGTAAATATAAATTTGTTAATATATCCAGTTGTTGAGCTTGCTTATTATATTGTTTGACCGCTGTTTTTAAGGAAGTCATTTGTTGTTCTTGATAAGCACGGCGAATATTTTCAGGTAAAGCACTGAGTAAACTTTGTTGAAATTGTTTTAATTCATTCGATGGGACAGTTTGACAATAACTGGCTTTTGCAATCGCTTTGAGATAATCAGGCGATTTTTTGTCTGTGATAACTGAATTTAACCAAGCCAACATATTACTATCGGTAGTGGCACAGCGTCCCAATGCCCAAGCTAAACAATATTGAGTTAAGGGATTTTTATGTTTTTGGGTTAATTGGTATAGCAATGGAATTGCCGTTTTAATTTTTAATTCACCCACTCGCCAAATAAGACGATCTAAGCTAAAATCCACATCAGTTTGTTTTATAGCTTGTTCTAATTTCGCTAGTAATTTCGGGATTTGCTGGGTTTTTATTTGAATGGTAACATCAGCATAATAACCTTGTTTTTGTTTGCTTTTGACTAAATTATGAAAGACTTGTTCAGCAAGTAACTTTCTAACAGGTGCCACATGTTTAGTGCCATTTTTTAATTTAGAACCTCGTTGCCCATAACGAAAATTCACCACAAAACCTTGATCACCCACTTGGCATAAATCGACCTGATAAACCTTATCATCACTGCCTTGCTGATAATACAACTGACAAGTTTCTACCACTTGTTGACGCACAATATCCGCTTGTTGATAAGATTTTTTCTGTTTAGAATGACCTAAGTCGGCAGAAATTTTATCTGCATCCGCTTGTTGATAACCTTTTTTTTGTTTAGAATGCACTAGGTCAGCAAAAATTTTATCCGCTTTGGCACGATCCACAGGTGTTTGATTTTTCGTTCCTGACCTCAAAGCACTACCACGCCGACCATAACGAAAATTCACCACATATAAATCAGATGCAAGCTCCGCTAACTCAACCTCATACACTTTATCAGAGTTATCTTTTTGATAAAATAAATAAGTCGTTTTAATAATTTTCATAAAAAATAGGGCTAGTATGTTTGGGACAATCATTAATTTTAGTCGAAGTTTGGCTGGAGTTATAGCTAATTTGAGTATAACTTGATTATAAGTAATAGTTCAAATAATATTAATAAGAATTATAATCAAAATGTTCTATATTTATGCACATTGCAATTTTTGGTTCGGCATTTAATCCACCGCATAAAGGTCATATTGATGCCATATCGCAATTATTACCACAGTTTGATGAGGTTTGGTTGGTACCAAGTTATTATCATGCGTTTGCGAAACCTATGTTGGACTTTGAGCAACGCTTGGAAATGTTAGGTATTATTGTCAGTGAATTTTTATTGCAACAGCCAATTACTATTTTAGCTATTGAAAAAGAACTCTATCAAAAAAATCCACAGCATCCTGTTTATAGTTATCATTTGCTCAAAGCATTACAACAACAATATCCCAAAGTGCGTTTTAGTTTGGCTTTAGGGCCTGATAATTTAAAACCTAATGTTTGGCAAAAGTTTTATGCCTATCAAAAAATTGAACAGGAATTCAGTTTAGTTGCAGTTAAACAGCAGTTACCTTATCGTTCGACGGAACTTAGGGAATATTTGAATAATTATCAAATCGGGGATAGTTATCATCAGGGATTGGTTGATAGAGTAGGAGATCAATTAGCTTCTTATTTGGTACAACAAAATTTGCAATTTTAATTTTATGACGTATAATTTTATTGAAAATGTACGTTTGGAAAGATTATGCGAACTAAATTGACACTTAGATTAGAGCAAACACTGATTGAGCAAGCTAAACATTATGCTAAAGAACATAATCAATCACTTTCGCAACTTACTGCACACTATTTTCAAGTATTAGTGAGTGAATCGGATAAAACTGATGTTATGCCACCTATTACCCAATCACTTATTGGTGTGTTGAAAACTGATGTTAATCCAGAAGATTACAAAAGGCATCTTGAAGAAAAATACCTGTGAAAGTATTATTTGATATTAATATTATTCTTGATGTTTTACTCAATCGCTCACCATTTGTTAATGCTTCTGCAAGTTTAGTTGCGTTGGTTGAATGTCAAAAAATCGAAGGTTATTTGTCTGCCATTAGTATTACAACATTAAACTATCTTATTTCAAAAGTGAGTAATCATAAACAAGCTAGAAGTGAGATTCAAAAATTGTTGAATCTATTTCAAATCTCACCAGTAGATAAAAATGTTATAGAGTCAAGTTTGAATTCAAATTTCAAAGATTTTGAAGATGCTGTGCAATATTATTCAGGTGTTTCAGTTGGTATTGATGCTATTGTTACTAGAAATATCAAAGATTATAAATTGGCTGATTTACCTGTTTATTTACCTAATGAATTACTGGAACTGACAAAACATAACTCATGAAAAAAAAAGTCGTGGTTATCAGCCACCACCGCTCAGGCACGCATTTTTTAATGAAATCTATTGCGGATCATTTTGATTATATTGCTCAGCCTTATTGGTTATTGGATTTTGTTTTAGGAGTTGATATTTGGGCAACGCCTGAATTAGAGCGTTATTTAAAACAATTTCAGGGGAAACACGTTAAAAATATAATGAAATCGCATTATTCCGTTGAATTTTTTGATGGGATGTTGGATTATTTTAGTCATGAATATCAGTTGTTTTATATTATTCGCCATCCACAAGATACCCTAGCCTCATATTATCAATTTTCTAAATGCTTGTCTTGGCTAGAAGCACCTAAGGTGAATAGTATTTCAGAGTTTATTCGAGCAGAACCGCAAGGGTCGTGTTTGCGTTGGCAACGCAAACAATATCCAAGCATGTTAGCCCGCTGGCAAGCCCATGTGATAGGTTGGTTGGAAGCCAGCCGTTATTATCCTATTCATGTCTTACGTTATGAGGATTTAGTGAATCAATTTAATGCTAGTTTAACTAACATTGCCCAACGCTTGCAATTGCCCTTAAGGCAAATTAATCAACCTGAATTAACAGGCATTGTACCGTGGAAAGGGGGCAGTCATCAGGAAATGTACACTAATATGGATAAACAATATGTGATTGATACGATAAAACCAGAGATATTAGCATTATGGCAGTAAGGATTTATACTCGTACAGGTGATCAGGGTAAAACTAGCTTAGCCAATGGGCAACGTTTAGCAAAAAGTGAACTTAGAGTTGAGGTTATTGGCGATATTGATGAATTAAATAGCAGTTTAGGCCTGATTCTAGCCTATCACCCCCCAGAAGATTTCGCCAAAAAATTATTCACCATACAAGATCAATTATTTCATTTTGGGGCAGAATTAGCTTTGGCAATGGAATGCCAAATTACAGATGAAATGGTTAGGCAATTAGAACAATGGATGGATGACTATAGCCAACAACTGCCCCCATTAAAACAATTTATTTTGCCAAATGGTTCGTTACTAGTTTCGCATTGTCATTTTGCTCGTAGTATTTGTCGGCGTGCGGAGCGTCATTTGGTTAAATTATCTACTGAAACAACCATAAACCCTGAAAGTTTAAAGTATTTAAATCGTTTGTCAGATTTGTTGTTCATTATGGTCAGAATAATTTTACAACAACAACAACAAACAGAAACGGTCTGGGATAAATCTTAAATAAAAAAGAAGCGAGCTGAAACCCGCTTCTTTCACCTTGTATGGCGTGTGTGTGTCGCCGGATTTTTTTATTAAATCAATGATAAGTATGAGTTGCCATGAGTTTTTGGTTAAAACTATCATAATTGGCTTCCATTTCCTCAAAACTTTGTTGCAAACGTTGTATGGGTAGCACATGATTATGACCTCGTAATAATGACGAAATATACAAGACTTTATAGTCTAAATCTTCAATTACATGGTCTTGTTGCTTAAATAAAAATTGGGTTTGCTCTAAACTTAATTCATTGTTTAACCATGCGGATTCCAATTGTTTTAACCAATCATTGAAATCCAAAATGGTTTCGACTAAATGTTCAGTTACTTCCACCTGAATCATACGATTAGAATGGTTTAATAAACCATTCACCTCTAAATGAATGCTAGAAAACTTTCTTGCTTCTTTGGTAAATTTATTTATATTAAATTTGCTGTTACCATAATCAATTCTTTGAATCATATTATTTCTCCTTTGGGGTTTAATTTTTTATTTGAATCTAGTTTAGAGAAAAGTTGCTAGGAGAAATTGTAACTAGATCACACTTTTATAGGCAAACAAAGACAGATACTGATTTTGTGAGCTAGTTTGTCATTGTGATGTGAGCTATTGCTCAATTTTCGCTTCTGTGAACAGAATGACCATTGCGGGTTCTTGGCTTAGTGATAAAAATCCTAACACCGCACCGTCTTGACGAGAAAGTACGCTTGCCCCATGCCAAGCATTGCTAAATTTTAGCGTTGGGTCCAGCCACCATACTTGTTCTTTAGGCGTATATCTTGTTGCTGAAACGGCTTTTAATGGTTTATTCGGATCAGCTAAAATTAAGGTATCTTCAGGTGTCGTGGTTATTCGTGATTTAAATTTAGAGGGAAAACTGGCTTGAGCAGGAATGGCTATAATTTGTTGTTGTTTAAAATGTTGACTTAAGGGAATCATTTGTTGATTGATTTCCAAATTTACACTATCCTCAATGGCATCATCTGGAATAGTCAATAAATCGGCTAAACCAATAAAACCCTTCTCATCCGCTAATACCCAACCCTGACGCTGGCGCGATTTTTTCAAAAAGGCATAATTACGATAGCGCCAACTGAGGTTAACTGCTTGCGGTTGGGGCAAATTTTTAGGTAATTGCAGTTGTTGCGGTGAAATGAGATTAGGTTGCCATTCCAACCATTCTTTTTTGGCTTGTGGATGAATGAAAAATCGATGTTGTTCAGAAATGGCTTGACCTGCTTGTGGTGGAATTGCCATTTCAATGCCTCCCTGAATTAAACCTTGCAGTGAGTCTAATTCTAAGGAAAATCCTGTTAGACCTGCTTCTAATTGAAAACCACTGACTTGCCAAAACTGGTTATGTTCTCGGATTAAATAGCTGTATTGCGGTGAAATATAGGCTTTGGCTTCAATAGCACTGGCATCACTGGCAAGCGCTACTGATAAAACCGTTCCAATAGGAATTTGTCGGTAATAAATTTGACTGCCCGATTGCAAACCTCCTAAACGTTTGGCTTGTAAAATAATAGTTAAACCACCTTGTTCCATCACTTCAAGTAAAGGGGGTTGTTCTAAGCCAATGAATAAGGTCTTAGGTTCACCTTGTCCTGGAATCACCGCTAAATATTTATTGCCCAGTAAGGTATCCAAACCTTTAACACTATCTAAACTTAATTTCGGGCGTACAATCCAAAACAAACTGCCTTGACTGGCTAAACTTTCGGCTTGGGTGTGTAATCTGACTGTAACTTGGATTTGTTCTAAAGTCTGATCAAATAAGACGACTTTTTCAACTTTACCCACGCTAATGCCACGATACCGTAATTCATCGCCTGCTTTTAAGCCATAACCGTGGGAAAATTGGATTTGTATTACCGTACCTTGTTGTTGCCAAGATTCTACCACTAAGCCAATAATAACAAATAAGGTTGCTAGAGGGAGAAACCATAGCCACAATTGGGTTTTTTTGGCTTGTACTATTGCTGTATCCATTATAAATCCTTTGTAGCTTTAGCCCATAAACAATAGGGATGAAAACAAAAACTCGCTAACAAACTAAACAACACCATACAAGTAAAAGCAATCAAACCACTGCCTGCCTGAATACTAATTAAATCCCCTAATTTAACAAATGCCACTAATATTGCTACTAACATCACATCCAACATCCCCCAACGCCCAATAAATTCCACCAAATGATAAACTAAGGCTTTATGTTTATGTTGTAAATCTCGAAAAAAACTGCTTAAACCAATGAGAGCAAGTAATTTTAGTGGCGGGAAAATAATGGAAAATAATAATACTACCATGCCTACTAGATAATATTCTTGAGAAAATAAGGTCATCACCCCTTGTAATAGACTATCTTCACTGGCATAGCCTAATTTTTCAATTTTTAATAAGGGTAATAAAATCGCAGGAAAATATAATAATAAGGCAGAAATCGCAAAAGAAGTGGTCAGTTGATTATACCACATACGACATTGCGGTAATGGGGTATGACAACGATAACAAACCGCTTTATGGTTTTTAGGAATTTCGGGGAGTTGTTGAATTAATCCGCAACAAGTGCAGTGAATTAATGGCAATGGATTGTTCACAAACGCTTTCTCAAGTAGAATATCTTAGCAATTATTATGAAAATTTTATTTGAAGGTATTATTAATGTTTGATCCTATCATAATTATCGGTATAGGCGAAATGGGCGGTGTATTTGCGAGAGGCTTATTACGTTTAGGCTATCCCATTTATCCTGTAACGCGTGCTATAAATATGGCAGAAGTAGCAAAACAGATTCCGAAGCCAACGGCGGTATTAGTAGCAGTGGCTGAAAATGATTTACACCCCATCTTAACTGATTTACCGTCAGTTTGGCATAAGCAAGTGATTTTGTTACAAAATGAGCTATTACCCCAAGATTGGCAAAATTATCAACTCAACCCGACGGTGATTTCGGTATGGTTTGAGAAAAAACCGGGGCAAGAATTTAAAGTCATTGTGCCATCACCCATTTATGGTGAACAAGCGCAATTGATTGCAGATGCTTTAGCTACCTTGGGAATTGATACTAAAATTGTAACGGACACCCAAGATTTGTTACAAGAATTAGTGCTAAAAAATGTCTATATTTTAAGCTCGAATATTGCAGGTTTAGTTGTTGGTGGGACAGTAGGGGAATTATGGGAAAATCATCAAGATTTAACGCATGAAATTGCCCATGAAGTGATAGATATTCAGGAATCTTTAGTCAAACAAATATTAGATCGGGATCAGCTAATGCAAGGCTTATTAAGCACTTTTAATGGTGATCCTAATCATAAATGTATGGGACGATCTGCTCCTGGACGCTTACAACGTGCCTTAAAATTAGCCGATCAACATGATTTAGAAGTGTCCAAATTACGCCAAATTCAGGCACAGCTGAGATAAGCCCTAAGCCCTTCGTAACTTAGGGGCGTTAATAAGACAACTTATTGAGTCCCCTATTTACCCGAACACTAATAGGAATCGAGAAAATTAATGAAAGTAATCTTAGCCAATCCTAGAGGCTTTTGTGCAGGCGTAGATAGAGCCATTGCCATTGTAGATCGTGCCTTAGAATTATTTGGTGCCCCAATTTATGTTCGCCATGAAGTAGTGCATAATCGCTTTGTAGTCGATAATTTACGCCAACGTGGCGCGATTTTTGTCGATGAAATCGCCCAAATTCCTGAACAAGCTACGGTGATTTTTAGTGCCCATGGTGTGGCACAACAAGTTAAAAGTCAAACAGAACAACGACAATTGCAAGTATTTGACGCGACTTGTCCTTTAGTCACCAAAGTGCATATGGAAGTAGCAAGTTTTAGTAAAAAAGGCATTGAGGTGATTTTAATTGGTCATGCGGGGCATCCTGAAGTCGAAGGGACTATGGGTCAGTATCATGGTGAAGGCATTTATTTAGTGGAAAATGTTGCGGATGTTGCCAAACTTACGGTTCATAACCCTGATTTAATGGCTTATGTGACCCAAACAACCTTATCAGTCGATGATACCCAAGCAATTATTACCGCACTGAAACAACGTTTTCCTAAAATTCATGAACCCAAAAAAGATGATATTTGTTATGCGACCCAAAACCGTCAAGATGCCGTCAAACAACTGGCTCAAAGTTGTGATATGGTTTTAGTCGTTGGATCTGCCAATAGTTCTAATTCTAATCGGTTAAAAGAAATTGTTACGAAAGTCAATAAACCGTCGTATTTAATTGATGGTGCGGATGATATTGATGTTAATTGGATAGAAAATTGCCAAACTATTGGCGTAACTGCTGGTGCTTCTGCTCCTGAAATTTTAGTGGAACAAGTGCTGGAACGCTTAAAACAATGGGGAGCAGAGTTTGTTGAAAATCAACAGGGTAAACAAGAGAATATTGTATTTTCTTTGCCTAAAGAGTTGCGTTGAAGTGATTGGAAAGGATAACAAATTGTGCGACTGTCAGATTCTCAGCCCTAGCTTGGGGATCGATATCTAATTCTATGAATTGTTGTGCTGTAAAACATGATTTTAAATTATTCTTAATGGTTTTTCGGCGTTGACTAAAGGCAGTTTTAACAATAGTAGCAAACTGTCCATGAGATTGAATCTCAAAAGGGGAATTCTGGTAAGGGATGAGTTGGATAAAACCCGAATTTACCTTAGGAATCGGTCTAAAACATTCAGGAGCGACCGTAAATAACGCATGGGTTTGACAATAGGCTTGAATCATCACTGACAAACGTCCATATGGTTTAGAATCAGGTTTCGCACAAATTCTATCGACGACTTCTTGTTGCAACATAAAATACATATCTTGGATTAAGGGCGAATAGCTTAATAAATGAAATAATAAGGGGGTGGATATGTTGTAGGGTAAGTTACCAATCATTCGCAGTTGCTTGGTTTGAGTATTGGTTTTGAGTTTAATTAAATCCTTAAAATCAAACTGCAAAGCATCTTGAGGATGTAAGCTATAATGGTCCTGGTATAAGCCAAGTTTTTTGTGGAGAATAGCAATCATATCTTGATCCAATTCAATAATATCAAGATGTGCTAATATTTTAAGCAAAGGCAAGGTTAAAGCACCTTGCCCTGCACCAATTTCTACCACATTATCGGTAGGTTCAGGCTTAAATACTGCTAAAATTTGATTGATAATATGCTTATCAATTAAAAAATTTTGACCAAATCGCTTTTTTGCCGTAATCATGGTTAAATTTCAAAATAACGATGCGATTGATAGTTTTGTGCAATTGGCAAGCGTCGTCCAATCCCAAAAGAACGAGCATGAACTCTTAAAATTGGTGGCGATTGCCGCCGTTTAAATTCTGCTTTATCGACTTTATTGATAATGGTATCAATATCGGTAAAATCGGATTGTTGAATCATTTGTTGATTGGCTTGAATATCATCGGGCTCTAATAAATCTTGTTCAATATACAAACGTAAAATCGCATCTAATACAGGATAATCAGGCAAACTATCTTGATCTTTTTGTCCTGTGGATAGCTCTGCTGAGGGAGCTTTAGTGATAATATTTTCAGGAATTATTATTTTACCACTGATTTGATTAATATACTTAGCAATGGCATAGACTTCCATTTTGTATAAATCCCCTAAAATATTCAGTCCACCATTCATATCACCATATAAAGTCGTATAACCAACTGAGGTTTCACTTTTGTTGCCTGTGGATAATAATAAATAGCCAAAATGATTAGAGTATTCCATTAAAATTCGGCCACGAATTCTAGCTTGGATATTTTCATGGGTAAGTTTTGATGCTGACTGCCCAAAAGTTTGCTCAAATTGTTGAATGGCAAGCTCATATTCTGCTTTAATAGAGCGATGATATAATTTAATCCCTAAGTTGTCAGCTAATGCTTGGGAGTCATTTACACTGCCTTGAGAAGAATAGGGCGATGGCATAGTAATGGCAGTCACTTTGTCCGCCCCTAATGCCAAACTTGCTAAGGCAATGGTAACCGCACTATCAATTCCCCCTGATGAACCAATCACAACACCTTGAAAGCCACATTTACTGACATAATCGCTTAAACCTAATAATAGCTGGGAATAGTAAATTTCAATCGGTGATAATGTTGCAAATTCACTACTTATAGTCGAATGAGCGTGGCTTAAATCAATCATGTCAGCACTGGTTTTAAATGCGGGTAATTGTTGTATTAATTCGCCCTGAGCGGATAACACAAAACTATTGCCATCAAAAATTAACTCATCATTACCTCCCACTTGATTAACATAAATTAAAGGACTATGACAATCTTTGGCGATTTGGCTAAAACGTTGCAAGCGTTGTTGATATTTGCCTTCATTCGCAGGTGAGGCGTGTAAGCTGATAATGGCATCTAAATTTTGAGCCATTAAATCAGCCACAGGATTAGTATCATATAAATAAGGGGCTTGATGATTCCAAGCATCTTCACAGATCAAAAATCCGAAACGCTTGCCTTGATATTGCCAAATTGGTGATAATTTCCCAATGGCAAAATGGCGAGATTCATCAAAAATATTATAGGTTGGCAATAATTGTTTGTGATATTTAAAAATTTCCTGACCTTGGTGATAGATAAAACAAGCATTATAGCAAGGTTTACCTTGCTCTGAATTATTATCAATACCACCAATAATCACGGCAGCCTTGATATTCGCTGTCGTCGTTTGTATGACTTCAAGACTTTGGCTTTGAGCAAGTATAAAATCTTCACGCTCCAGTAAATCCATAGGATAATAACCACAAATACTTAATTCTGAAAACACAATAATATCGGCTTGATTCCCATAGTGTTTGATTACTTTAATAATTTTGTCAGTATTACCTGAAAAATCGCCAATGATATAATTTAATTGTGCGAATGCGATTTTCATAATTGAAATACCTGTCGTAAATAATTCAAATAGCTTTGGTCATGACACATTAATTTTCCAGGGGAATCTGATATTTTGGCGACAGGTTGACCTTGACATTGCGTCATTTTGATGACAATTTGTAAGGCCTTAATCCCAAAATCATTGCTTAAATTAGTGCCAATGCCAAAACTCACCTGGGCTTTATCTTTAAAATAATGAAAAATTTCAATCGCTTTAGGTATTGTTAAGCCATCACTAAACACCATGCGTTTGGTTTTGGGGTCTATGCCTAATTGTTGATAGTGTTGAATTAATTTATCCCCCCATTCAATGGGATCACCGGAATCTTGTCTCGCTCCATCATAAAGTTTCGCAAAATAGGCATCAAAATCCCGCAAAAAGGCATCCATACCGCAAACATCTGATAAAGCAATGCCTAATTGTCCTCGATACTCATTTGCCCAAGTTTGTAAAGCAAATTTTTGGCTATCCACTAAACGTGGACCTAAACTTTGAGCGGCTTGTAAAAACTCATGTGCCATAGTACCAATGGGCATTAATCCCAATTGCTTGGCAAAATAAACATTGCTAGTGCCTATCAAACTATTAGGGACGTTTTCAGCCAAAGTAGTAATCATTTCTTGTTGCCAAATTTTAGAAAAACGCCGTCGGCTACCAAAATCGGAAAATTTAAATAACTCAGGCTGAGTTAGTGCTTGAATTTGATCAATTTTAGCTTTAAGTCGTTGTCTAGCTTCTGGATAATCAGGTTCTGGCATCTGATGTTGGCAATAAATTTCATTGACAATGGCTAACACAGGGACTTCAAATAAAATGGTATGAAACCATGAACCTTGGATAATAATATCTAACTCTTGATTGGTTTCTATACGAACATTGTCTGGGTTTAACTGAAAATAACGTAAATAATCAATAAAATTGGATTGAATAAATGGTAAACTGGCTAAATAATCTAATTCATCTTGAGTAAATCTAAGCTGGCATAATTGATTAATCGCTTGTTGGATTTCTGTTGCATACGGACGAAGGTCCACCCCTTGATTACGGCATTTAAAACGGTATTCAACTTGCGTATTAGGGAATTGATGTAATACCACCTGCATCATGGTAAATTTATATAAATCCGTATCTAATAATGAATTAATAATCATGACTTACTCACTCCTAATTGATGAATAATGGTTATATTAACGATAGTATAAACCACTTAGTGTCTTAAGGAAACTAAGTAAAGGTAAAATAAAGTTGTAAACAAACAACATATCGTTGCTTTTTAACAAAGTTTTAATATACTTTAATATTATAATATGATATACTAACGACTGGTTTGCTAATGATAGGGAGATCATTATGATGTTTGATATGCTCACATGGAGTGGTTTAATTGTAGTGGTAGCAGTGTGGTTAATTTTTTACATACGGCGAAAAAATTTTAAAGATCAAAGTTGTATGCCTAAAAAACAGTCGGATAGTTAATAACGTAATTGATACCACAATTTTCCAAATAATTCATGCAAGCCCAAGCGTATCATTGCTTGGGCTTTGCCATTAGGTAAGCCCTGATAAATCCCACCTACATAAGACGAATAAAACATAGTAGGTGCGGGAATGACATTAATACCTGCTTGTTGAAAAGCATAGATTGCTCTGGGTAAGTGCCAAGCATGAGAAACTAAATATACGGTTTGAATTTGATGCTGTTTTAATAACTCAACGCTATATTTGGCATTTTCCCAAGTAGTTTGACTTTGGGTTTCAATATCCAACACCTTAGTATGAAATTCTTGTTCGGCCACTTGTTTCATTAAAAATGCTTCTGATTTATAACAATCACAAGTATGACCACCCGCAATTAATAATGGTAACTGAGTTTTATTCGCCAACCATACGCCATAACGTAAACGTTCTAAACTAAAACGATTAACGGTATCTTGACCATATTCAGGTGCCCCCCGATAACGTCCCCCACCTAAAACCATAATAGCGTCAACTTTTGGATGAATACGGTTTAAATAAACAATGGGATAGGCTTGTAGATAATTAAAAATATATTGTGCTGTCATGGGTATGCTTAAAATATATTGCAATCCCAAGCCCATTATCAATAAATAATAGCCCAAACTTTTTTTGAACAAAACGAGTAGCGTAGCGAAACACAATAACCACCAAATAATATTGGGTGGGAATAAAATCAGTTCTAAATTATGCATAACTTGGAGGTGCTATAATAAGATTACTATTTAATATATCATTATCACCTAGATCAAGCCATCTAAAGTTTCAATCATTAATTTTATAAAGAACTTGTGATTGACTAAAATTGCTAACAAAAATTAGACAAATCTACAGCATCAACTAAAATTACTGCTATTGGAGGCAATAAACCCGCTTTGGGACAAATTGCCGTTTGTTATTGCAGACTGTTATTTACGGTAAAAAAATAGAAAAAGAAAATAGTGAATTTTTTAGAAGATCAATATCATGCTAAAACTACACTTAAAACTTTAGCAACCGTTTTAGGTTTTATTATTCTGCCTCATGTATTTCATTTTCCAATCTGGATTAGTCTGACTTTTTATGGCTTGTTATTTTGGTTTGTCTTAGGTTTTTATTATCCTAAATGCTTACCTAATAAGTTTGTATTAATTTCATTGTTTTTTGTATTAGTGATTGCTTGTGTTGCAACTTTTGGTCGTATTACGGGCAAAGAGGCAGGAAGTGCCTTATTTACCATTTTGTTAGGCTTAAAACTGTTGGAAACTCATTCACCAAGGGATGCCTATATTGTTCTATATTTGAGCTATTTTGCGATTTTAACCCACTTTTTATTTTCACAAACTATTTTAATTAGCATTTACAGTCTCATTTTAATTATTTTATTAAGCAATAATTTATTGATTTTAGTGAATCCCATTCGCCAAGGACAATATTTACAGTATATTAAGCGAACGATAGTATTATTGCTTCAAGCACTACCAATGACCTTGTTACTGTTTTTGCTTTTTCCTAGAGCCTCTAGTCCGTTAGTGGGATATACGGATTCTGCTACGGCAATGACAGGTTTAAGTGATACGATGTCACCAGGTAAAATCAGTCATTTAAGCCAATCTGAAGCCATTGCGTTTCGAGCGACTTTTGAACAAGCCATTCCACCTGTTGAGCAACTTTATTGGCGTGGGCCTGTTTTATGGAAATTTGATGGTATCACTTGGCGACGGGGTTTAAGTAGTTTTTCTAATAAAAGAGAGGATGGGGAATATTGGTTAGCACAAAAATCGCAACCCATTCGTCATTCTATAACTTTAGAACCTCATAATAAACCTTGGTTATTTGCCTTAGATTTGCCAACAAAATCCGATCAATTCGGACAAATCAATCCCAGCTTTGAATTATTAGCACCGTTAAACGTAAAAAATCGTATTCAATATACGGCTACGTCTTACCAGCAATATAATACGGGAAAACTATCCTACCAAGATCGTAAACAAGGCTTACAATTACCTTATCAAATTAGTGCAAGAGTAATACGCTTAGCTCAACAGTGGCAACAACAAAGTAGCAGTGATTCAGAAGTGGTAGATAAAGCCCTTGATTTTTTTAATAAACAAAAATTTATCTATACCTTAAATCCACCAAAACTTGGTAAAGACCCTGTGGATGGCTTCTTATTTGAAACTCGTCAAGGCTTTTGTGAGCATTATGCCTCTGCGTTTGTGGTATTAATGCGTTTAGCAAATATTCCCGCTCGCATTGTTACAGGTTATCAAGGCGGTGAGATTAACCCTATCAGTGACTATGTTATTGTTCGGCAATCTGCTGCTCATGCGTGGGCAGAGGTTTGGTTGCCTAAGCGTGGTTGGGTTAGAGTTGATCCAACTGCTGTGATTGCTCCAGAACGCGTTCATCAGTCAATTGATCTAAACTCGCAAGGTTTAGGCTCACCTATTCAGTTTCAACTACCCCAAAGTCAACAAATATTAACTTGGAATAAAGAACTTATATATTATTGGGATGCCTTAAATAATGAATGGAATGACACGGTTTTGGGTTTTAGTCGAGTAGAACAAACGTCATTATTAGAATATTTGGGTTTTAAAAAGGTTACAGCTAAAAAACTGTTAGTATTGGTCATATTACTAATGGCGATATTATTTATTGTTACCATGTTAATTTTATTACGCCATCGTTCACCAACGATTGATAAAGTACAACAAATTTATTTAAGTTTTTGTCAAAAGTTGAACAAACGTTATAAAATTCAACGGCAGTCATGGGAAGGTCCCATTGATTTTAGTCTTAGGATTAAACAACAACAACCGCAACTTAGTGTCATAGTGAATAAGATTACCCAACTTTATTTACAACTACGCTATAGTCCGCACTATTCTAAACAAGGTTTACAGCAGTTTAAGCAAATCGTGAAAAAATTTTAACGAAAACAGCGATCTAAACGTCGATAGCTAATGGCTTCACTTAAATGACTCGCTTGAATTGTTTCTGATTCGGCTAAATCAGCAATCGTTCTAGCGACTTTTAGAATGCGATGATAAGCTCTAGGAGAAAGCCCTAAACGCTGAACGGCTTGTTGCAATAATTTTTGTCCTGAGGAATCTAATGCACAAACTTGTTCTATTTGAGCATTGCTTAAAAACTGGTTGGCACTATTTGTTCGTTGCTGTTGTCGTATTCTTGCTTTGATCACCCGTTCTCTTACCGTTGCACTTGTTTCAATATCATTGCTTTTCGCTTGTTGTAGTTCACTGTAATGAATCGCAGGTACTTCAATTTGCAAATCAATGCGATCTAATAAAGGACCTGAAATTTTACTACGATAACGTTGGATTTGCTTAGGCGTGCAATGACAACGCCCATTAGCATCGCCTAAATAACCACAAGGACAAGGATTCATGGCGGCGATCAATTGAAATCTGGCTGGATATTCAACTTGGCGATTGGCTCTGGAAATACTAATTTTACCCGCCTCCATTGGTTCTCTTAATACTTCTAAAACTTTACGATCAAACTCTGGTAGTTCATCTAAAAATAATACGCCATGATGAGCCAAAGAAATTTCCCCAGGTCTTACGGCAGTGCCACCACCAACTAATGCTACTGCTGATGCGGTATGATGAGGATGGCGAAACGGGCGTTGTTTCCATTGTGATAAAGTAAATTTTTTACCCTGTAGTGAAGTAATCGTTGCCACTTCTAAGGCTTCCGTTTCATTTAATGGCGGCAAAATGCTAGGCAAACAACTGGCTAATAATGATTTCCCTGTACCAGGTGGACCTAGCATTAATAAACCATGCCCACCCGCAGCCACAATTTCCAAAGCCCGTTTTGCATGGGTTTGACCTTTGACATCGGCGATATCATGAGGGTAATTCGCTTGAATCTCAACTTGTTCATGTTCTGTTGGACTTAATAGGTTTTGTCCTTGCAAATGGGCACAAACGTCAAGTAAATGCTTACTCGGTAAAATTTTAGCTTGTTTCACTAAAGCCGCTTCTTCTCGATTTTGCCAGGGTAGGACTAGGCTACGATTTTGATGTTGGCTTTGTAAGGCGGCGGATAAACTGCCCCCCACTTCTCTCAGTTCGCCTGTTAATGCCAATTCGCCTAAAAATTCATAGTGTTCTAATTTGTCTTTAGGAATTTGTCCTGAGGCGGCTAAAATTCCTAAGGCAATTGGCAAATCAAAGCGACTGCCTTCTTTGGGTAAATCAGCAGGAGAGAGATTAATGGTAATCCGTTGTTTAGGATATTGAAATTGGGTATTTAATAGGGCAGCTCTGACTCTATCTTTGCTTTCTTTCACTGAGGTTTCTGCTAAACCCACAATCGATAATCCGGGCAAACCATTACTAATATGAACCTCTACTCGAATTAACGGCGAGGCTAATCCCTGTTGCGCGCGACTATAAACAATGGCTAAATTAGTCATTCGCTTGGATTGTCATTTTTTGCAGATAATTGTTGTTCTAATTCAGCGACTCTGGTTTCTAATTGTTCTAAACGCATATAACATCGTGCTAATAACTGTTGTTGCACTTTAAATTCTTCATTGCTTACTAAATTCATCTTAGCTAAATTTGCTTGAATCAAGGCTTTAATATTTTTTTCAACATCTTGTTTTAAATAATGTAGTCCACTCGGTAATAAATCTGAAAATTTTTGACCTAGGTCATCAATGACACGTTGGTTGTTTTGCATGGTTGTTTCCAAGTCAATAATAATAACTAGAGTACCGTTTTCATATATGAATTATAGTATAAACCAATTAAAAAGTAATTCAATTTGGGCAAGTCATTATGAATTAATGATCCCCTTGATATTTTAATACTATCCCAAATGATACAATGAGATGATTTGTTTGTATAGGCTTTTTGGAACGGTGAACTTACAGCATTTGGTGTATCTAAAATTTATAATATATAAAAACATCACCAATCATTAATATAGAAAAAAATTGATGATAGGATTTGACCTATTTATAGCAAAGTCTTATACTGCGCCCGCAAGTAAATAACAAAACCAACTTATGCGTAATTTATTATTCACCCAATTGTTAATTATTGTTGCTGTCGCAATTTATTTTACCATCGCAAACCCAAGTGCGGTAATCGCTGTCATTTATGGGGGTGGAATAGCAGTGGTTAATAATTTATTATTGGCATGTCGGGTAAAACGGATACAAAAACGCAATCAATTAAACCCACAGCAAGATGTTATGTCTTTGTATTTGGGTGCTGTAGAACGTTTTGTCTTTACCTTAGGTGCAATGATGATTGCCATGGGTGGCTTGTCATTGTCGCCGATTCCCTTGTTAATTACTTTTAGCTTGACTCAATTTGCTTATATTTTAACCCCTGCATTACATAATAAAGTAACTGTGAACGGAGAATAATCAGTGAGTAGTGGCGCAACCCCTTCATCTAATCCAGTGGAATATATTCAGCATCATTTACATAATTTACAGTTTCCTATGGAATCTCATGGATTTTGGGTAGTCAATATTGATACCCTATTTTTTAGTTGCTTATTAGCAGGCTTGATCATGTGGCTTAGTTGGAAAATTGGTAAAAGTTTAAGCATTGATAAACCATCTGCTTTACAAAACGTCATTGAGGCCGTGGTTGAATTTGTGGATACCCAAGTAAAAGAAATTTTTCCATCACGCAATCCTTTAATTGGTCCTTTAGCATTAACTATTTTTGTATGGGTGTTTTTAATGAATGCTATGGATTTAATTCCTGTTGACCTTTTACCTTCGATTGCACTATTTTTAGGCATTCCTTATCTTAAAGTCGTCCCCACCACTGATTTAGCAACCACATTTGGTTTAAGCCTATCGGTATTTGTATTGATTATTTATTATAATATTAAAATCAAAGGCCCCATAGGCTATCTTAAGATGTTTTTATTTCACCCATTTGGGAAATGGTTAATGCCTGTCAATTTTGTCATGACCTTAATCGAAGAAATTGCTAAGCCTGTCAGTTTAGGTTTACGGCTATTTGGCAATATGTTTGCAGGTGAATTACTGTTTTTATTAATTGCATTATTGTCGTTTGCCTGGTATGTCTTGCCTGTACAAGTATTATTTGGTAGTTTATGGGCGATTTTTCATATTTTGGTCATTACTTTGCAAGCATTTATTTTTATGTTGTTAACCATTGTGTATCTCGGTATGGCACATACTGATGAGCATTAATCGTTTACGCTTTTGAGCTTTTGGGCTTATTTTTATTTTAAACTGGTAAATTTGAGGAAAGGAAAATTTATGACTCCAGAAACTATTGCAATGATTTATTCTTATACTGCTTTAGCTGTAGGTATTATTCTTGCGGCAGCAGGACTTGGTTCAGCCCTAGGTTGGGGGATGATCTGTTCTAAATATCTTGAAGGCATTGCCAGACAACCAGAAATGCGTCCTCAGTTAATGGGACAAATGTTATTTACTGGGGGGTTGATGGAAGCGTTCCCAATGATTGTATTAGGTATGGCAATGTGGTTTGTATTTGCGAATCCATTTATTGGTGCGTTTGAAAACTTAGTTAAATAAATATAAATGACTGAAAACTATTAAAACATTTGGAGTAATACCGTGAATGTTACTGCGACTTTAATTGGTCAAATGCTTACTTTTTCTGTCTTGGTTTGGTTTGTCATGCGATTTTTATGGGAACCACTGACCAATATGTTGGAAGAACGTAAAAAGCGTATTGCCGATGGTTTAGCGGCAGCCGAGCGTGGGCAACACGAACAAGCGCTAGCAGAACAACGTGCAAGCGAACGTTTACACGAAGCAAAAGAGAAAGCAATGGATATTATCAATAACGCTCAAAAGCGTGCCGATGAAATTGTTGATGAAGCCAAAATTCAAGCTCGTGAAGAAGGGGAACGTTTACTTGCAGGTGCTCAAGCTGAAATTGAACAAGAAAAACACCGTGCGAAACAAGACTTAAAACAGCAAGTATCGAGTTTAGCACTCATCGCAGCTGAGAAAATTTTACAAAAAGAGATTGATCTACAAACCCATCAACAAATGGTAGATCAGGTCGCAGAACAACTAATTGTTAAATAATTATGGCAGAAAGAATTACTATTGCACGTCCTTATGCAGAGGCATTACTGCAACGAGCGCTTGAAACTGATAACTTAGCTCAGTGGTCAGAACAATTACAACTGTTGGCAACGTTGTGTCAACAAGCACAAGTTGTTGAGATGATTGCTGATCCTAATGTTGATAAACAAACTATCAACCAGTTTGTGCTTGATGTCTTAGGTGATAGCTTGATGGCAGAAGCAAAAAATTTGCTTCAACTTTTATTAGAGAATGAACGCTTGGATTTTATGGTGGAAATTGCCCAATTGTTTGAGCAGTTGAAATCAGAGCGTGAACAGCAACAAGAAGTGGAATTAATTACTGCTCAAGCAATTACCGAAGAACAACTAGCACATCTTAACCAACAATTAAGTCAACATTTCGCTAGAACAATTAAACTCAATACCCAAGAAGATCCCGCATTAATTGGTGGTTTAATTATTCGTGCAGGTGATGTCGTGATTGATGCGTCAGTTCGTGGGCGTTTGCAACAAATGGCAAATCATATCGGAATCTAGGATAAATAATATGCAACTAAATCCAACTGAGATTAGCGAATTAATCAAACAAAAAATCGAAACCTATGAAATACTTACTAAGGCACATACTGAAGGTACAGTAGTTAGTGTCACGGATGGGATTGTCCGCATTCATGGCTTAACTGACGTAATGCAAGGGGAAATGTTAGAATTTCCGCAACAAACCTATGGTTTAGCATTAAATTTAGAACGAGATTCTGTCGGTGCAGTCGTCTTAGGCGACTATAAACATATCTCCGAAGGTGATACCGTCAAATGTACAGGACGGATTTTAGAAGTACCTGTGGGTAAAGCGTTATTAGGACGAGTGGTTAATTCTTTAGGTCAAGCCATCGATGGTAAAGAAAGCATTGAAAGCGACCTTACATCACCGATTGAAAAAGTCGCACCGGGGGTAATTGAACGACAATCCGTGGATCAACCTGTGCAAACTGGATTAAAATCCATTGATGCGATGGTACCCGTTGGTCGTGGTCAACGAGAATTGATTATTGGCGATAGACAAACAGGCAAAACAGCGGTTGCTATCGATGCCATTATCAATCAAAAAGGCACTGGGGTTTTATGTATTTACGTTGCCATTGGGCAAAAAGCCTCTTCTATTGCGAATGTCGTACGCAAATTAGAAGAACATGGTGCGATGGCACATACTATTATTGTGGCAGCAACCGCATCCGAATCGGCAGCATTGCAATATATTGCCCCATATGCAGGCTGTGCCATGGGAGAATATTTTAGAGATCGTGGTGAAGATGCCTTAATTGTTTATGATGATTTAACCAAACAAGCATGGGCGTATCGTCAAGTTTCCTTGTTGTTAAGACGGCCACCTGGGCGGGAAGCCTATCCAGGGGATGTATTTTATTTACATTCTCGGTTATTAGAACGGGCAGCAAGAGTCAATGCCAACTATGTTGAAAAGTTTAGTAATGGTGACGTCAAGGGTAAAACAGGTTCTTTAACGGCATTACCCATTATTGAAACCCAAGCGGGTGATGTATCGGCATTTGTCCCTACCAATGTAATTTCGATTACGGATGGTCAAATCTTTTTAGAAACCGATTTATTTAATGCTGGGATTCGCCCTGCGATTAATGCAGGTTTATCCGTATCTCGGGTAGGGGGTGCCGCTCAAACCAAGGTGATTAAAAAACTCGGCGGTGGGGTACGCTTAGCCTTAGCACAATATCGTGAATTAGCGGCATTTGCCCAGTTTGCATCAGATTTAGATGAAACCACTCGTAAACAATTAGAACGTGGTCAGCGGATTACGGAACTAATGAAACAAGCCCAATATGCCCCATTGAGCATTGCTGAAATGGCAGTCTCATTATATGCCGCAAATAAAGGGCATTTAGATGACATTGAAGTCACTAAAATTGTAGATTTTGAAAAAGCGTTACATTCTTATATGCGTTCTGATCAGCAAGCATTATTAGACAAGATTAATGCTTCTGGGGATTATAATGATGAGATTGAACAAGCATTAGAAACAGCGGTAACGAGTTTCAAAGCCGATCATAGTTGGTAATTTAAACAAAAGGTTAAATCTATGGCAGGTGCAAAAGAAATACGTACCAAAATTAAAAGCATTAAAAACACGCAAAAAATCACCAGTGCAATGGAAATGGTGGCAGCGAGCAAAATGCGTAAAGCCCAAGATCGTATGTATGCCACTCGACCTTATGCAAATAAAATGCGTGTGGTCATTTGTCATTTAGCACATGCGAATCCAGAGTATCAACATGCTTATATGAAACAGCGTAAGATTAAACGTGTTGCTTATATTTTGGTGTCCAGTGATAGAGGTTTATGTGGTGGCTTAAATAATAATGCGTTTCGAGCAGTGTTAAACCACATACAGGTGCAACAAGAACAAGGTCGAGAAATTACTGTTTGTACCATTGGTAAAAAAGCCCATCGTTTTTTCCAACGCTTTAAAACTTGTAACGTGGTAGCACATGCCGAACAATTAGGGGATGCACCACAGCTTGAGGCTTTGATTGGTCCAGTCAAAAGTGTTTTGGATGCGTATTGTTCTGAAGAAGCGGATTGTGTTTATTTAGTATTTAATCGATTTGTCAATACCATGACTCAAACACCAAGCATTGAACCTATTTTGCCAATTAAACCTGCTGAACTGGATAAAACGCTAAAACATCATTGGGATTATTTATATGAACCTGATGCTAAAGATATTTTAAATGATCTAATGATTCGTTATATTGAATCGTTGGTTTACCAAGCCGTGGTTGAAAATATTGCCTGTGAACAAGCCTCTCGTATGATAGCGATGAAAGCAGCATCGGATAATGCAGGTAATTTAATTGACGAATTACAGCTTATTTATAATAAAGCAAGACAAGCCGCCATTACCCAAGAAATTTCCGAAATTGTTGGTGGTGCTGCGGCAGTTTAATGTTAAGATCAAGATTAAGTTAAAAGGGAAAACAAAACGATGAGTTTGGGTAATATTGTTGAAATTATTGGTGCGGTAGTGGATGTCAAATTCCCTCGTGATGCCATGCCTAAAGTATATGATGCTTTAAGATTAGACGAACAATCTTTAACTTTAGAAGTACAACAGCAACTAGGCGATGGTGTCGTTAGAACCATTGCGATGGGTTCTACCGATGGATTGAAACGTGGCTTAGAAGTGGCGAATACAGGTGCACCAATTTCAGTACCCGTTGGTCAAAAAACCCTAGGTCGTATTATGAATGTTCTGGGTGAACCTGTGGATGAGCAAGGTGAGATTGGTGCGGAACAATCTTGGTCAATTCATAGAGCAGCCCCCAGCTTTGAAGAACAATCCACCTCGGTTGAATTACTAGAAACAGGGATTAAAGTCATTGACTTGATTTGTCCCTTTGCTAAGGGGGGTAAAATTGGATTGTTTGGGGGGGCGGGTGTTGGTAAAACCGTTACCTTAATGGAATTAATTCGGAATATTGCACGAGAACACAGTGGTTATTCGGTATTTGCAGGGGTAGGTGAACGGACTCGGGAAGGCAATGACTTTTACCATGAAATGAAAGAGTCAAAAGTATTAGATCAAGTTGCTTTGGTCTATGGACAAATGAATGAACCACCTGGTAACCGTTTACGGGTTGCTTTAACTGGTTTGACCATGGCAGAATTTTTTCGTGATGAAGGTCGTGATGTATTATTATTTGTAGATAATATTTATCGTTATACTTTAGCAGGGACTGAAGTATCAGCATTATTAGGGCGTATGCCATCAGCGGTAGGCTATCAGCCCACCCTAGCAGAAGAAATGGGGGCGTTACAAGAACGGATTACTTCAACTAAAACAGGTTCGATTACTTCAATTCAAGCCGTTTATGTGCCTGCGGATGATTTAACTGATCCGTCACCTGCTACCACCTTTGCTCACTTAGATGCGACTTTAGTATTGTCCCGACAAATTGCAGAATTAGGGATTTATCCTGCGGTAGATCCATTAGATTCTACCAGCCGTCAATTAGACCCGTTAGTCGTTGGACAAGAACATTATGATGTCGCTCGTGCGGTACAAGGTACCTTACAACGTTATAAGGAACTCAAAGATATTATTGCAATTTTAGGGATGGATGAATTATCTGAAGAAGATAAACGTGTGGTTTATCGGGCAAGAAAAATTCAAAAATTCCTATCACAGCCTTTCTTTGTCGCAGAAGTATTTACAGGTTCGTCTGGTAAATATGTCCCATTAAAAGATAGTATCCGTGGTTTTAAAGGCATTGTTGAAGGGGAATATGATGATCTACCTGAAGATGCGTTTTATATGGTAGGTTCTATTGAAGAAGTAGTTGAAAAAGCGAAAACGCTATAAAACCCTATAAAAACTCATAAGGAATTTGCATTATGGCAATGACAATTCATGTCGATATCGTAAGTGCTGAAGCGTCAATTTTTGAAGGCACGGCAGAAATGGTATATGCCCCAGCGGAAATGGGCGAAGTAGGGATTGCACCTATGCATACGTCCTTATTAACTCGCCTAAAACCGGGGTCTGTTCGTTTACAAGCACCCAGCCCAAAAGAGCATGATTGTTATTATGTTTCAGGGGGAATTTTAGAAGTCCAACCTCATGTCGTAACTATTTTAGCAGATACTGCCATTCGAGCAGATGATCTTGATGAAAAAGCAGCGTTAGAAGCCAAACAAAAAGCCGAAAAATTACTTCAAGATCAACATGATGATATTAGTGATGCACAAATTAAAGCGGAACTTGCGAAAGCAGTCGCACAATTACAGGCAATTAAAAAATATCGCAAACCCAGAAAATAATTACCATTAAATGACAAACTCAAACACCAACGCTATTCTATAATTATGGAATAGCGTTTTTTTTTTCGGAATTAAAATCAAACATTAGGAATTATTATGTCATTAGATATTATTATTCTAGCGGCAGGTAAAGGCACACGCATGTGTTCCAATAAGCCTAAAGTATTACATGAAATTGCTGGGCAAGCAATGTTAGCCCATGTTATCAAAACTGCCCAAAATTTAGTCAAAGCGAAACTCCATGTGATTTATGGACATCAAGGCGAAAAAGTAAAGCAAGCCTTAGCCCATTTTGATATTAACTGGATTGAACAAGCTCAACAATTGGGTACAGGTCATGCGGTACAACAAGCACTACCCCATTTAGACCCCAATGGCATTAGTTTGGTTTTATATGCTGATGTCCCCTTAATTAAAGTAGCAACCTTAGAACAATTACTAAATTTAACCCAAAGCACCGGCTTTGCGTTATTAACGGCTTGTTTAGAACAACCACAAGGTTATGGTCGTGTTATTCGTAATCAAGTCGATAAAATTCAATCCATTGTCGAACAAAAAGATGCCAGCCCCGAACAATTAATGATTAATGAAATTAATACAGGAATTTTAGCTGTAAAAACCGCTTATTTAAAACCCTGGTTGGATAGTTTAAGCAATCGTAATACCCAGAAAGAATATTATTTAACCGATATTATTGCGAAAGCCGTCGCAGATGGTATTGAAATTGCCAGCACGCAAGCTGAAAAACTCACGGAGACCATGGGGATTAATAATCATTGTCAACAGGCCTATTTAGAACGAATTTATCAACAACAGCAAGTAGAGCATTTAATGACACAAGGGCTAACCCTATTAGATCCCAAACGTTTTGATTTACGCGGTGAATTAAAGATTGGTCAAGACGTCATAGTGGATATTAATGTGCTAATTCAAGGGCAAGTGAGTTTAGGTCATAATGTCAAAATTGGAGCCAATGTGGTGATTAAAGATAGCCAAATTGGTGATAATGTGGAAATTTTACCCAATTCAGTGATTGAGCAGGCTAAAATTGCCGAGGGTTGTCGCATTGGACCATTTGCCAGAATTCGTCCTGAAACTGAATTAGCCCAAAATGTACGTGTGGGAAATTTTGTGGAAATCAAAAAATCTCAAATCGCCCAAGGGTCTAAAATTAATCATTTAAGTTATATTGGTGATACTATTATGGGTTCTCAAGTCAACATTGGGGCAGGTACGATTACCTGCAATTATGATGGGGCTTATAAACATCAAACTATTATTGGCGATAATGCCTTTATCGGATCGGATACGCAATTAGTAGCACCAGTAATAGTTGGTCAAGGGGCAATGATTGGGGCAGGTTCAACTATTACGGCCAATACCCCAGAAAACGAATTAACCTTAAGTCGCAGCAAACAAAAAACTATCCATGGTTGGAAACGTCCAAGCAAAACTGAGAGGATGGACTAATGTGTGGAATTGTCGGAGCAGTTGCTCAACGTTTTGTGGCACCTATTTTGTTAGAGGGTTTACGACGTTTAGAATATCGTGGCTATGATTCCGCAGGAATGGCAATTTTGGATCAAACGCATTGTATTCAACGCCATCGAACGAAAGGTAAAGTCGCTGGTTTAGCTAAAGCGATTGTGCAATCACCATTAGATGGTTATGTCGGTATTGCACATACCCGTTGGGCGACCCATGGCGAACCTTTGGTAAAAAATGCTCATCCGCATATTTGTCGGCAACAAATTGTCTTAGTACATAATGGTATTATTGAAAACCATGAAGATTTAAAACAACAACAATTAACGGAAGGTTATGAATTTACTTCAGATACAGATACTGAAGTTGTTGTGCATCAGGTTTACAAATATTATCAACAATGCCAAGATTTATTCCAAGCAGTTAAAGCAACTATTGCTGAATTAGAAGGATCGTATGCTTTAGGGGTAATTGCCACTCAAGAACCACAACGTTTAATAGTCACGAGGAGTGGCAGTCCATTAGTGATTGGCATAGGGATTGGTGAGCATTTTATCGCTTCTGATATCTTTGCCTTACTACCTGTTACTCGCCGTTTTATCTTTTTAGAAGAAGGTGATATGGCCGATTTAACCCCAACGCAATGCCATATTTATGATCAATCAGGGAAATTAGTTGAACGCCCCATTAAAGATTTAGACATGAGTGCTGATGCCGTAGAAAAAGGCCAATATCGACACTATATGTTAAAAGAAATCTTTGAGCAATCCGAGGCGATTGCCAACACTTTAGAAGGTCGAATTAGCACGAATAAAGTTTTGATCGAATCATTTGGCTTAGAAGCCAAAGCTATCTTTGCCCAAATCGAAGCTGTACAAATTGTGGCATGTGGTACGAGTTATCATGCAGGCTTAATTGCCACTTATTGGCTAGAACAGTATGTGGGTTTACCGTGTCGAGTAGAAGTTGCCAGCGAATTTCGTTATCGCAATCATATTGTCAAACAACCCAGCTTATTTGTTACCATTTCACAATCAGGCGAAACGGCGGATACACTAGCAGCACTCAGAGTAGCGAAACAACTAGGCTATCAATATAGTTTGTGTATTTGTAATGTTCCTGAAAGTTCTTTAGTGCGAGAATCCGATTTAGTACTGATGACCAGAGCAGGGCCAGAAATTGGAGTAGCGTCAACTAAAGCCTTTACCACTCAACTAACGGCATTATTATTACTCGTATTAGCTTTAGGTCGCTATAATAGTTTAGATACTGAATTTGAACATGAAGTCATTACTAATTTACGCCATTTACCTAGCCAAGTACAAGAGGTCTTAGCTTTAGAACCTGCCATAGAAATTTTATCACAGTTATTTAATGAAAAACATCATACCTTATTTTTAGGACGTGGTGCCCAATATCCCGTGGCAATGGAAGGAGCATTAAAACTTAAAGAAATTTCTTATATTCATGCCGAAGCCTATCCCGCAGGCGAACTCAAACATGGGCCTTTAGCTTTAATTGATACTGAAATGCCTGTGGTTGCCGTTGCCCCTAATGACGAACTTTTAGAAAAACTTAAATCTAATTTAAAAGAAGTAGAAGCCAGAGGCGGACAATTATTTATCTTTGCGGATCAAGCGATTGTCATTGAATCACAAGCGAATATTCATGTGCTTTCAGTCCCCACGATTGCCGATTATTTCGCCCCAATTATTTATACTATTCCCTTGCAATTATTAGCGTATCATGTGGCAGTATTAAAGGGGACAGATGTGGATCAGCCTAGGAATTTGGCGAAGTCGGTAACAGTGGAGTGATGCGAAATTACAAACGAAAATTTTATATTATTTTGTGGAATATTCGGATCGGCGTAAAATTTTTCCCAGTTTTTAGCACATTTTTCAATGCGCCTCTTCCCAATTATCCCCAACGCCAATTGCGACAACTAAGGGTAAATCTAACTTTAAGGCTTTTTCCATAATCGGTTTTAACCATTGGCTAAACGCTGATACCTCTGCTTCTGCTACTTCAAATACCAATTCATCATGGACTTGCATGAGCATTTTGGCATCGGTTTGAGTTTGGCTGAGTTGTTGATCAACGGCCAGCATAGCGAGTTTAATTATATCGGCGGCTGTGCCTTGCATTGGGGCGTTGATGGCAGTTCTTTCCGCATATTGCCGTTGTTTGGTATTTTTAGCATTGATTTCGGGTAGATATAAACGTCGTCCTAATAAGGTTTCAACATAACCTTGTTTGCTTGCTTGTTCACGGGTTTGATCCATAAATCGTTTGACTTGGGGATAACGCTGAAAATAACGTTCTATGTATTGTTTGGCTTGCTTATTATCAATATTTAATTGTTTCGCTAAGCCAAAGGCAGACATGCCATAAATTAAACCAAAATTAATGGCTTTGGCAGAACGGCGTTGCTCGGCATTAACTTGCTCTAGTGCTATGTCGAAAATTTCGGCTGCTGTGGCTTGGTGAATGTCTTGGTTGTTATGAAAGGCTTGTAATAAAGTTGTGTCTTGTGATAAATGTGCCATAATTCGGAGTTCAATTTGCGAATAATCGGCGGCGACGATTTTATAGCCTTTTGGCGCGATAAAGGCTTGACGAATTTTTCGCCCTTGTTCGGTACGAATAGGAATATTTTGTAGATTCGGTTGTACTGAGGATAAGCGTCCTGTTACTGCTACCGCTTGGTGATAAGAGGTATGCACTCGCTGGGTTTTAGGGTTGATTTGTTTGATCAAAGCTTCCATATAAGTGGATTTTAGTTTGGCAAAGCCTCGATGTTCTAAAATCAGTCTGGGTAATGAATAATTAACAGCTAGTTCGTGTAAGACTTCTTCGCTGGTTGATGGTTGGCCTTTGGGGGTTTTTTTCAAAATGGGTAGTTTTAATTTTTCATAGAGTATGCTTTGAATTTGTTTGGGAGAGGCAAGATTAAATTTTTCGCCAGCAATATGATAAGCTGATTGCTCGATTTGTTGAATTTTTTTGCTTAAAACTTGGCTTTGCTGGCTTAAAGCGACTCGATCAATTAATACGCCTTGGCGTTCCATTTTAAATAATACTTTAATTAAGGGGATTTCTAGGGTTTGATATAATTGTTGCAATGTCGGTTGCTGTGCAAGAGCTTGGCGAAATTTTTGTTGTAGTTGTAAGCTAATATCTGCATCTTCCGCGGCATAAACACTGGCAGTTGCAATATCAACTTGGGCAAATGATTTTTGCTTTTTGCCTTTGCCTACAATGTCCTTGTAATGAATGGTAGTATAGTTTAAATGTTTAATGGCTAAATAATCTAAGTCGTGTTTTTCGGTGCTGTCTAAGACATAAGATGCCAACATGGTATCATCACCAATGCCCTGTAATGCAATACCATAATTTGCCAAAACATGTTGATCATATTTTAAATTTTGCCCAATTTTGGCAATGTCGGGGTTTTCTAATAAAGGTTTTAAGGCTTGTAATACTTGGGTTTGATTCAGTTGCATAGGGGCATCTAAATAATGGTGATTGAATGGAATATAAACCGCTTGTTTGGGGTGTATGGCAAAGGATAAGCCGACTAATTCGGCTTGCAGTGGGTCTAAATGAGTGGTTTCAGTGTCAAAAGCAAATGCTTGGCTTTGTTGTAGTTGGCTTAGATAATGATGAAAGTCTGCCCAAGTCAGTAAGGCTTGGTAATCGGCTTTGACACGCTTATCGGCATTGTTATGATTGTTATCAATCCCAAAATCTTTTGGCCAAGCATGAAATTCTAAACGTTGACAAAAATCTAGCAATGCTTGGGTTTGCAATCCTTGCCAAGTGAGTTGCTCTAAATCAATATCTAAAGCAATCTGGGTATCTAAACAAGTGAGCTGGTAATAAAGTTTTAAGTTGTCCAGATTATTGCGTAAATTCTCACCGACTTTACCTGTAATTTTATCGGCATTTTGGATAAGTTGTTCTAAACCACCATAGGTTTGCAACCATTTGACAGCGGTTTTATGACCAACTTTAGCAATGCCTGGAATACCATCAACACTATCACCTACCAAGGCTAAATAATCCGCTATTAGTTTAGGCGGTAATTGGTATTTATTTAACACGGATTGTTCATCTAAAACAATATTTTTTAAGGTATCTAGCATTTGGATTTGCGGATTAATTAATTGGGTGAGGTCCTTATCATTACTGACAATAGTACAATGCCAGCCCTTGGCTTGTGCCTGAATGGCTAAAGTTGCCATAATATCATCGGCTTCAATACCCGTCATTCTTACTAAAGGTATGCCCATGACTTGTACTAATTCATCGACCTGCTTTAATTGATCCACTAAGTTTTGATCCATCTTAGGGCGATGGCTTTTATAGTTAGGATAAAGCTGATGTCTAATGGTTTTACCTTTGGCATCCATCACTGTTACAATATGGCTGGGTTGATGATCTTGTAGTAGTTTAAACAACATTTTGCCCACACCATAAATTGCCCCTGTGGGTTGGTGTTTGGAATTGCTCAATTCGGGCAAGGCATGATAAGCTCGAAATAAATAGGAAGAACCGTCAATAATAATCAATTTTCTTATTTGAGTCATAATATCAAGCCATATAAATGAAAATGCTATTGTAGCGAAGTTATAACAATTATAATACAATAGTGCTTGGTGATTAAAATTTTAAACTTTATGTCCGTTTATACTATTATTGAACCCGAACATTTAATTGAATTACTTAGCCATTATGATTTAGGTGAGTTGCTTGATTATCAAGGCATTAGTGATGGAATTGAAAATACTAACTATTTTGTACATACCTCAACTGGTAAATATGTTTTAACGATTTTTGAAGAATTAACCGCATCAGAGCTACCTTATTTTTTAAATGTCATGGCATTTTTAGCCGAACATCAAGTGCCTAGTGCTCATCCTATTGCGAATCAAGCAGGGGTTTATTTGCAAACCTTAAAATCTAAGCCAACGGCTATTGTGCAATGTTTAGAGGGAAGTAGTGTTAGATTCCCCAATCAAACCCAATGTCAAGCCATTGGTTGTGGTTTAGGGAAATTTCATGCCGTAAGCCAACAATTTACTGATTTTCGAGCCAATCAACGCGGGCCACATTGGTGGCGAATAACGATTGATAAATTATTACCACATTTGCCTGAAAATGATGCCCAATTATTAGAAAATGAAATTCATATCCAAAGTCAGTATCGGTTTTCAGAATTACCTAGAGGCGTAGTGCATGCGGATTTATTTCGGGATAATGCCTTGTTTGTTGGGAATAGACTCACAGGAATGATCGATTTTTATCATGCGTGTAATGATGTATTGTTATATGATGTCGCTGTAACGGTGAATGATTGGTGTACCTTAACAGATGGCAGTTTTGAGCAAACAAAATTAAAGGGCTTATTATTAGCCTATCAAAAACAACGGCAATTACAAACGGTAGAACTTAAGGCTTGGCCCATTATGTTGCGTGCGGCTGCCTTGCGGTTTTGGTTATCACGTTTAAATGATATGTATTTCCCAAGAGCTGGGGAATTAACCCATATTAAAGACCCCAATGTATTTAAACAAATTTTACAACATCGGATTGAACATCCGCCAAGTTTGGATTTTTTAGAATGATTAAATCATTGTTACTCCCATTTTGGTTATTAGCTTTAGTGATGATTTTAAAATATTATTCTTTAGGTCAGTTATCTATAGCACAAACTTTATTGTACTTAAATATTGCCATGATAGTACTGAGTTTTAGTTATGGTTTAAAATATAAGCATTATTGTCAATTAGCGAATGGGATTAATCAATTAAGTGAATGGGTAGGGCAGTTTGTTGCTTGGTTAACCTTGTTTATGGTCATTATTACATTTTTAGTAGTCGTATTGCGTTATGGTTTTTCATTGGGTTGGATTGCCATGCAAGAGTCTGTTAGCTATCTACATGCGTTAGTATTTTTATTAGGAGCTTCTTATGCACTTAAACATCAAGCTCATGTAAGAGTTGATGTGTTTTATCAGAAATTTTCAGCGACAACGAAAGCATGGATAAATTTATTGGGTTGTTTGTTATTTTTAATTCCTGTTTGTAGTATGACTTTTTATTTAAGTTGGCAATATGTTTTGGATTCTTGGGCAGTTTATGAAGGATCAAGAGAAGCGGGTGGTTTAGCTGGCGTGTATTTATTAAAAACCTCGATTTTGGTGATGGCAAGCCTATTATTACTACAAGGCATTGCCCAATTAATTACAGATGTGCAAACCATTCAACAACAAGGAGCATCTTAATGTTAATTGAATGGTTGCCCATTATTATGTTTGTCATGGTTTGTTTGGTGTTAATGTTAGGCTATCCTGTGGCTTTAACTTTAGCAGGAACCGCTTTATTTTTTGCGGGTTTTGGGGTGTTAGTCGATGCGTTTGATCCCATATTTTTACAAGCCTTACCGAATCGTTTATATGGGATTATGATCAATCAAACCTTAATTGCTGTGCCATTGTTTGTGTTTATGGGCGTAATGCTAGAGCGATCTAAAGTCGCAGAGAATCTATTAGATACCTTGGCGTTATTACTAGGTTCTGTACGAGCAGGCTTAGGCATTGCCATTACTTTAGTCGGAATGTTATTAGCGGCAAGTACGGGTATTGTCGGTGCCACAGTCGTTACCATGGGCTTATTATCCTTACCTAGTATGTTAAAACACAATTATCATCCACAGGTTGCCACAGGGATTATTTGTGCTTCAGGTACTTTAGGTCAAATTATTCCACCCTCAATTGTATTGGTGTTACTAGGCGATGTTTTATCATCTGCGTATCAACAAGCCCAATTAGATATGGGGATTTTTTCGCCTGAAACGGTATCAGTAGGGGATTTATTTGTCGGTGCAATTATTCCGGGCATAATGTTAGTCGGATTGTATATGGCTTATTTATTAGTGCTTGCGATTGTTCGTCCTAGTATGGTGCCAAGTTTACCTGTCGCACAACAATTACCTTTTTCTAAACTTGCTTGGCGTTTATTAACCGTGTTATTACCGCCTGTTGCATTAATTGTTGCAGTATTAGGTTCCATTTTGATGGGCGTTGCCACCCCAACCGAAGCCGCTTCGGTTGGGGCAATAGGTGCTATGCTATTGGCAGGCATACAAAAACAGTTGAATCCGCAACAGTTAAAACAAGTCATGCAATCCACGACCAAAATCACTAGTATGGTGTTTTTGATTTTAATTGGTGCCTCTATTTTTTCCCTAGTATTTCGAGGGTTTGGTGGTGATGAATTAGTGGAAGATTTACTATTAGACTTACCCGGTGGCAAATATACCGCATTCTTGACGGTCATGTTATTAATGTTCTTTTTGGGATTTGTGCTAGATTTTATAGAGATTACTTTTGTTGTGGTGCCAATTGTTGGGCCTATATTACTAAGTATGGGATTTGATCCCATTTGGTTGGGCATTATGATTGCTTTGAATTTGCAAACCTCATTTTTAACACCACCCTTTGGCTTTGCATTATTTTATTTACGCGGTGTCGCACCGAAGACAATTAGCACTGGTACGATTTATCGTGGCGTAATACCATTTATTATGCTACAAATTGTTTTATTAGGAATTTTATTTTATTGGCCTGATTTGACTACTTATTTGCCAAAAATGATTTATAATAATTAACAAAGAGTTTTACAACCACGAAAACAACGGAAACCATTATGCCTTCATTACAAATCTATTTCAACAATGCTTTGCAAGAAGAAATTCCTTTAAGTCCGAATAAAGTTGTTACCATTGGACGGAAACCTGAAAATGATCTGACCATTGATAATTTGGCTGTTTCTAGTCGTCATGCAAGAGTAGTGCATATGAATGGGACTTATTATATGGAAGATACCCAAAGCACTAATGGAACTTATTTAAATGGTCAAAAAATTCAACGTCATGCCTTAAGTAATGGTGATATGATTGCGATTTGTAAGCACAATATTAAATATGTTGATGAGCGGGGCTTACCGACTTCTTATGTTGAGGAAGAAGATGATTCTGGGGATACTGTGCAACAGGAGTCACCACCTTCTTTAGATGATAATGAAATTAAATCCGAAGGTACGGTATTGTTTGGGGCTTCTAAAATGAAGTCCGTATTGCATGAGCATGAGTTAAATGCGGCCATTGAAAAAGGTCAAACCACGGCAAGAATTATTGTGGTAGATAGAGCTCAAACTTATACCATGAGCCATACTACCTTTAAAATGGGTAAAAAGAAAGAGGCTGATTTGCCGATAGGTGGTTGGTTTGCTCCAAAATTATCCGCAGTGATCAACCGTCGTCGGGATGGCTATTATTTAATGCCACAAAAACGGGGTAAGGTTAAAGTTAACGGCAAAGCGATTAGTGAAACTGAAAAACTGAAAGATGGGGATACTTTTCAAGTTCGCGGGGTGAATATGAAATTTTCTATTACTCGTAAGAAAAAATAAGTCAACAATTGTGAGGATAGTGATGACTAAAACTTTAAATATTTTGCCTATGAAACTAGAGTGAACAACTGCCTAATAAAAGCTATGTGATTTGGTTAAATAGCTAACGCTATATGAATTTCAAAGATAAAGCAGGTAATCCTTCCGTGCCATTTCAATTAAAATTTCTTCCTATTAACGTACTAACGCCGTTTCTACTTGTTGACGTTTCTCTTGACCGACTA
>JALWTS010000039.1:0-93862 GCA_027077805.1 Gammaproteobacteria bacterium | reverse complement strand
ACCGACTAAAACTTCAATCAATTCCAAGGCAAAATCCATTGCCGTTCCTGGTCCTCGTGAGGTGATGACTTTTTCATCTTTAACAACGGCTTGGTTTGATAGGCTTATTTGCTCAGTTGCATTCAAAAATCCAGGGTAGCAAGTTGCCTGTTTGCCTGCTAAAAGTCCCGCATCTGCTAGAACTTTAGGGGCGGCACAGATAGCGGCGGTATAATGCCCTTCTTTATTCAAGCGTTGTAGTAATTGATGGATTCTTGGGTCTTGGTTAAGATGATCAGCACCTGGCAAACCGCCAGGTAATACTATCATATCAAAAGGCTGATCCATTACGTCATCCAAGCAACTATCTGGAATTAATACCGTACCTCGACTTGCTTTTACAGCTTGCTTATCCAAACCTGCGGTAATAACCGTAATTTCAGCACGACGTAAAAGATCAATAATAGTAACCGCTTCTAATTCCTCACAGCCTTGGGCGAGAGGCACTAATACTGTTGGCATAATATCACCACCTTATTTTTAATTAGATTTTAAAATAGTTAAACCTTTTAAGATAGTTAAGGCTTCATGTATAGCATAATCTTTTACAGCTAAATTTTCTTTTTTGGTTTTTTTAGTTTGCTTAGTGCTATCTTTATTATGACGACCATTCTTATGTGCCTCATCATCATTTTCTAAGTGGCCACGCATATCTGCTTCTTTGATTGGATCAATATCACTTTCTTTAGCAGCCGTTACTTTTATACCTGATAAATCAATGTCAGGGACAATGCCTTCTGCTTGTATTGAACGACCTGATGGGGTGTAGTAACGGGCGGTAGTTAATTTAATGCCCGCACGATTATTCATCGGTAAAATGGTTTGTACGGAACCTTTACCAAAGGTTTTTGTTCCAACAATCACTGCTCGTTTGTGATCCTGTAATGCTCCTGCAACAATTTCTGACGCAGAGGCGGAACCCCCATTCACTAAAACCACAATGGGTGAGCCATTCAAAATATCACCTGATGTGGCTTGAAATTTTAGTTTAGAATCAGCCACACGACCTTCGGTATAAACAATTAAACCTTTATTTAAAAAGGCATCGCTGACGGCAACGGCTGCACTTAATACGCCACCCGGATTATTACGCAAATCTAATACTAAACCTTTTAATTTGCCTTTATTTTCTTTTTCTAAATCACGAATCATATTTTTTAAATGACGACCCGTTTGTGCTTGAAAGCGGGTAATTCTGACATAAGCAAAGTTTGGTTCTAAAATTTTCTTTTTCACACTTTTGACTTTGATAATATCACGCACTATGGTAATTTTTAAGGGTTTAGATTCACCTTCACGAACAATGGTTAATAAGATGGGTTCTCCTGGTTTACCACGCATAATTTTCACTGCATCCGTTAAAGTCATGCCTTTAACGGGTGTATCATCTAAACGTATAATTAAATCACCTGCTTCAACACCCGCACGCTGGGCAGGAGTATCATCAATGGGTGAAACTACTTTCACAAAACCATTTTCCATAGTAACTTCAATACCCAAGCCACCAAATTGACCAGAAGTTTCGACTTGCAGTTCATTAAAATCATCAGGGCTTAAATAAGACGAATGTGGGTCTAATCCAGTCAACATGCCACGAATTGCATTTTCCAACAAGGTTTTATCATCAACCTCTTCCACATAATCTTGTTTGATACGAGCAAATGCTTCCGTAAACATACGCAATTCCGCTAAGGGCAAGGTACTGCTGTTATTGACTGTTTTATCAGCAAATACATGACTAGCACTTAAGACTATAATTGCTAAAACCAAAAATATTGTGGTGGCTTGCTGTTTCACAGGATTCATAAAAAATACTCCATCAAAAAAGGTTGATAAAAGACACTAATGACAAGCATAGCAGAGATTAATCGACTTGTTCAATAAATTCAATTAAAGCATGACCTGTCATTTCGACAGGCTGATCTAAGTCCATGATTTTTAATAAGGTTGGGGCAACATCTGATAATACGCCATCCTCTAGTAAATGAGCAGGTCGTCCAAGGTAAAGCAATGGCACTTCATTGGTTGTATGGGCAGTATGGGCTTGCCCTGTTTGTTTGTTTTGCATTAATTCCGCATTACCATGATCTGCGGTAATTAGCATTTCACCTTTGACACTATGTAATGCGGTAATAATACGACTTAAACAGTAATCAATGGTTTCAATTGCTTTGACTGTTGCGTCTAAATTTCCAGTATGGCCAACCATATCAGGGTTGGCAAAATTGCAAACAATAACATCATATTGACCACTTTGAATCGCATTGACTAAATGGTCAGTCACTTCATGAGCACTCATTTCAGGTTGTCGATCATAAGTTTGGACTTTAGGCGAGGGGATTAAAATTCGATCTTCACCTTCAAATGGTTTTTCTATGCCACCATTAAAGAAAAAGGTTACATGGGCATATTTTTCTGTTTCTGCCAAGCGTAGTTGATGTAAACCGAGTTTAGAAATATATTCGCCAAACCCATTTTCAATATGTTCAGGGGGAAATGCCACAGGAATATCAAAATCTTTATGGTATTCGGTTAAACTAACAAATGCCGTAAGTTTCGGTTGAACTTTGCGAATAAAGCCACCAAATTCTGCTTCAATAAATGGACGAGTAATTTGACGAGCCCTATCTGATCGAAAATTCATAAAGACCACCACATCACCATCATTCATGGTGATTTTATTGCCATTCGCATCTAAAAATGCAGTAGCTTGCACAAATTCATCGGTTTCACCTCGATCATAGGCTTGCTGTAATGCCTCCAATGGATCGCTGGAACTAAATAACGCCTCACCTGAGGTAATTAAATCATACGCTTTTTGGATTCGTGGCCAGCGATGATCTCTATCCATGGCATAATAACGACCAATCATTGAGGCAATTTGACCTTTGCCTAATTCTTGTAATAGTTCTTGGGTTTTTCGTAAAGAACCTTCTGCATATCTGGGAGCGGTATCACGACCATCTAAAAAAGCATGTAAATAAACTTGCGAGACACCTCTATCAACGGCTAAACGCAGAGCAGCATGAATATGATCTTCATGACTATGCACCCCACCCGCTGATAATAAACCTAGAATATGTATGGCAGAATTTGCAGTAATCGCTTGATCAACAGCATTTGTTAAGGTTTGATTGGTAAAAAATGAGCCTGTCCGAATGGAACGACTAATACGAGTAATTTCTTGATAAACGACTCGACCAGCACCTAAATTCAAGTGTCCAACTTCGGAATTTCCCATTTGTTTTGCGGGTAAGCCGACTTCGGCACCCGAGCAACGTAGAAAGGTATGAGGACATTCATTCCATAATCTATCCCAAACAGGTTTACGGGCTTGATAAATCGCATTGAATTCTTGATTTTGAATACTGTCATTGCATCCCCAACCATCAAGAATCGTTAGTACAACAGTTTTTGGTCTTGACATAAGCACTGATTTCTATATATTGCTAACACATTAAAAGACTTGGAAAATATCTGAACTTTAACAACTTTCCTGCCAGAGTGCAAGATTTGTTTTGTGAACAAAACTGCGATCTTTTTTCTACAAAAAAATCCAAAATCCAGCTATATTTTCTTTTCAAAGTACATTAAAATATTATTAAAATATGAATAAATCATAGGATAATATCAATGCAATATGATGGAGTTATAATGAATGATGCACATGATAAAGTTCAATTAAACCCCCTTGCTTCACTAGACCGAAGATTATTAGAAGATGATAATGATATTGAACGTGCGTCACGTTCACTAAAAGCAATGTCTCATCCATTGCGTTTAAAAATTTTATGTAGTTTAAGTGATCAAGAGGTGAGTGTTCAAGATATTGTCGATATGGTCGGCACATCTCAAAGTAATATTTCACAGCATTTAGGTATTTTAAAAGACAAAGGGATTTTATCTTCCCGTAAAGATGCGAATCGAGTATTTTATCGGGTAGGTGATGCTCGTACCCTGAGATTAATTGGTATGATGCGAGAAGTATTTTGTTCAAGAGGTTAATATGGAACAATTAATTGAATTTATTGGTAATCACTGGTTGTTATCGGCAGTATTTATGGTCATCTTATCATTGTTGTTAGCAGATATTTTTGCCGATAGTTTTTCGGGTTATCAACGGATTGATCCGAATGAAGCAACGGTATTGCTTAACCATAATCAAGCGGTAGTTATCGATGTTAGAGAGTCAAGTGAATTAAAAGATGGGGTAATTTTAAACTCTGTCCATATTCCTATGTCGCAAGTTGCTTCACAAATGAAACGCTTGGATAAGTATAAATCAAAACCAGTCATTGTCAGTTGCCAAAGTGGTCACCGATCCAAATCCGTTTGCAAACAGTTACACCAACAAGGCTTTGAATCAGTGTATAATTTAACGGGTGGTATTATGGCTTGGCGTAGTGCAAATCTCCCGATTGAAAAAGCAAAAAGTTAAGTTATTATCAAGCATCGTTAAAATACCAAACTAAAATTAAAATTAAAAGGATTATTATGACCGACGCAACTGAAACTAATACTCAGTCCTCAGAAAAACAATTTGTAATTCAAAAAATTTTTACTCAAGACTTATCATTTGAAACCCCAAATTCTCCGCAAATTTTTACTGAAAAATGGGAACCAAAGCTGGATTTAAATTTAAATATGAGTAGTTCACCTTTGAATGATGATGTTTATCAAGTAACATTAACAGTCACTGCAACTGTAAAATTAGAAGAAACAGTTGCGTATTTAGTCGAAGTGCAACAAGCAGGGATTTTTACGGTTAAAGGTTTTACGCAACAGGAATTAGGGGCAATGTTAGGTAGTTTTTGCCCTAATATTTTATTTCCTTATGCAAGAGAAGTTGTGTCTGATATAGTAACAAAAGGGGGGTTCCCTCAACTATTGTTAGCACCTGTTAATTTTGATGCCATGTATGCAGAACATTTAAAACAAAAACAACAAACCAAACATTAATACAATATTAAATATTAAATATTTAATATTTATGACTTATTCTACTTTACCTATTGCAGTGCTTGGTGCTGGTTCATGGGGAACGGCATTAGCGATTTTATTAGCGAATAAGCAAATAGATGTCAATTTGTGGGGACATGATAAGTCCCATATGCAACAATTGGCAGAGCATCGTGAAAATCGCTTATATTTACCTAGGATAGCATTACCTAAGCATATTAGTATTCATTTAGAGTTAGCACAAGCCTTAAAAAACGTTAATGATATTTTAATTGTGGTGCCAAGTCATGCCTTTCGTCAGGTATTAACAGCGATTAAGCCTTATTTACATCAAAATTCACGCTTATTATATGCGACGAAAGGCTTAGAAGTACCCAGTGCGAAATTTATGCATGAAATTATTGCCGAAGTTTTAGGCGATAATTTCCCACAAGCCTTATTATCAGGACCTAGCTTTGCCAAAGAAGTCGCATCAGGCTTACCCACAGCATTAACGATTGCCTCACCCCATACCGAATTTGCAGAACAAATTGCGGAACAATTGCATAATCATTATTTTCGAGCCTATACCAATACTGATTTAATAGGAACTGAAATTGGTGGTACGGTTAAAAATAGTTTGGCTATTGCGGCAGGTATTTCGGATGGTTTAGGTTTTGGAGCCAATAGTTTATCCGCATTAATTACCCGAGGTTTGGCTGAAATGATGCGTTTTGGTCAAGTTTTAGGGGCAAAATCGGAAACCTTAATGGGGTTGGCAGGAATGGGTGATTTAGTATTAACTTGTACTGATAATTTATCCCGTAATCGTCGTTTTGGTTTATTACTTGCCCAAGGTAAAACCGTTGCGCAAGCTAAACAAGCGATTGGGCAAGAAGTGGAAGGTTATGCAACTACGGCAATGGTATATAAACTCGCTCAAGCACATCAGATTGAAATGCCCATTGTGGAACAAAGCTATCAAGTGCTATATCAAAATCTATCCCCCATTACGGCTGTGGATCATTTATTATCTCGGGCACAAAAAGCCGAAAATTAAATCAAATTTTCAAATTGTTGTTGTCGCAAGGCTTCATAAAGCACAATAGCAACGGTATTAGACAAATTTAAACTGCGTTGATTCGCTAACATTGGCACTCGAATCACTTCAAGTGGTTCTAATATCTCTGCTGGTAAACCGCTCGTTTCTGCACCAAATAAAAAGCCATCATTGGCTTGGTATTGAACTTGGTGATAATACTGTTGCCCTTTGGTCGATACCGCAAATAAACGAGAATAATTTGCCTTTTGTTGAAATTCAGCAAAGTTTTGATGTTGTTGGGTGCTGACCCATTCATGATAATCTAAACCTGCCCGTTGTAATTTTTTATCATCTAAGACAAAACCTAAAGGATGAATTAAATGCAAACTTGCACCTGTATTAGCACATAAGCGGATAATATTGCCCGTGTTAGGGGGAATTTCGGGTTGGTGTAAGGCAATGTGGAACATAGTAAAACCATTATTTAGAATCTTGGCTATTTTAGCACAAAACTTACCTCAATCATGTCTTACTGATTTTCAATCATAACGGTTTGTTTGAATGTTTTGCTAACTATCAAAATCCTAAAAAATCTTCTACACTGAATAATTAAGAAGGAGATTGATTATGAAATACATTATGCAAGTAATATTGTGCTTAGTCATTCAGTGCTTTGTCGCTTATGCCATTGCCGATGAATTTGTGGCACAAGTGCTAGCCTCAGGGGCGAAAATTGTAACGGCACCTGAAGTAAAACATATGCTTGAAGTTGAGAGTAAAACCCATCCGACTTTATTAATTCATACCTTAAGCCAAATTGAATTTAATATTCAGCGGATTCCAAGTTCTATTAACATCCCTGTCGTTGAAATTGAAACCACTGATAAATTACCTTCGGATAAAACCACTCGATTGATTTTTTATTGTATGGGCTATCGCTGTTTGTATAGTGGCAAAGCCTCATTGAAAGTGGCAAAAATGGGTTATCGCAATATTTATTGGTTTCGAGGAGGCATTCCTGAATGGTATCGCTTTCATTATAAAATGATAGTAGATGAGTCTTTAGCTAAGATTAGAAACAAACGTTTGAGTCCTGCAAAAGTATTAAAACTAAAAACAAAGCATAATCCTATTATTTTAGATGTGCGACCTTTATACTGGACTGGCCCACGCAAAGCGATTCCTGATTCAATTTTTATTCCCTTAGTTAAATTACATATTCGATACCAAGAATTACCCAAAGATAAACCGATTATTATTGTTGACGGCTATATGAAACAGTCCCCAAGTGCAGGTAAATTTTTAGCGTCAAAAGGTTATAAAATATTAGGTGTAGTCAAAGGTGGCATTATTCGTTGGATTAAAGAGGGTTATGAAACCGTGCCGATGAAACAAGTTAGTTTAGTTAAATAACATATGGCAAATACCACTAAGAAATTTTTGATTACTAAAATCCTATTAATGTTTGGAATGTTAATTGTTTTTATTATTTTAAATGGGGTGTATTCAACCTACCAATGGAGTAGTAATACTAAACAACGGATTGAACGGGATTTAAATAATAAATTAACCATTTCTTATTCGGTATTGATGAATGAACTCGATAAATTTGGTGATCTTTCGTTCACCATAAGAGAACAAACATTCAAGATTTTAGAACTATTGGATTATGACAATTATCGAGATATTAATATTATTTTCCAAAATATTTCTAATTTATATGATGTGGATTTAATTTTTTTATATGATGAAGATGCGGGATGGGTGGCAAGTAATAAGTTTTTAACCCAAGCATTGCCCGATAGTTTGTATCAAGTATTGCATCAGCAATTAAATTCTGATTTTGGTATTGATGCCGTGCCTTCCGAGGTTTTTTCGCATATTTTTCCTGATTATACGAAACGCCATAGCGATTTGCCTTCCTTGTGTTTTAAAAGCGTCGTAAAAATCGTTTATGATTCAGGTGAGCTTGCAGGTCGTATCTTGATTTTAAAATTATTAAATGTTGATACCGAATTAGTCAAACGCATGGCCGAACTATCTGGAGCAAATGCAATTATTTACGATGATAATAATCAATTAATTTTATCCTCTACTGAAGAAATTGAGGTGATTTATGAAGTGATTAATCATCAACCTTCGCAATATTTTATTAAATCAAAACCGTTGCTAAACCCAACGAATAAAACGATTGGGCATTTAGCCGTTGCCTTAGATAGTATGTTATATAAACAACAACAACAACATTTGATTATTAGTAATATATTACCTTTTATAGTAACGATTATGTTTTCAATTTTATTGCTATGGTTTTTTAAAAATAGAATTTTCGACAAAATCAATCAGTTAATTGATTCACTGCAACAAGTAGCCGGGGGTAATTTTAATGTACGATTAAATATTTCCGAAGAAACCAGTCAGGATGAAATTACTAATATGGGCTTTAATTTCAATACCATGATGGATAGACTGCAAGAGTCGTATAATCAATTAGATTGCAAAAGTCATGAGTTAGAAAATTTAAATTCACAATTACTTACCGCAAAATTAGGGGCAGAATCCGCTAATCGGGCTAAATCTATTTTTATTGCGAACATGAGTCATGAAATTCGCACCCCTATGAATGCGATACTGGGCTATGCCCAAATTTTACAACGTGAAGGCCAATTAGACCCTGAACAACAACGAGCCTTAAATATTATTGAACGCAGTGGTTTGCATTTATTAGATTTGATCAACGATATTTTGGATATTTCCAAAATTGAAGCAGGGCGTATGGAATTAAAAACCGTAAATTTTGAATTGATTGGCTTAGTAAAAGATTTGGCTGAAATGTTTGAACTGCGTTGTAATCAAAAGCAATTAAAATGGGAAATGCGTTTAGATTTCCCTACTGAAACCGTTTATGTGTCCGGTGATCAAGGCAAATTAAAACAAGTCCTCATTAATCTTTTAGGGAATGCGGTCAAATTTACTGAAGAAGGCAAAGTATGTTTACAAATTGCCAATATTAGTGAAGATAAATATTTATTTGAAGTCATTGATACAGGGGCAGGGATTGAAGTTAAACATCAACAGGCGGTTTTTCAAGCGTTTCAACAATCGGATACTGGCGTTAAAAAAGGCGGTACCGGTTTGGGTTTAGCCATTGCCCAAAAACATGTGGAATTAATGGGAGGTGAGTTACGAGTTGAATCAGAATTAAATCAAGGCACTCGATTTTATTTTACCTTGGAATTAGCGACTGCCGAATCCAATTATATTGAAAGACACCAAGAACCCAAAGCCAAAGTTATCAGACTTGCTAAAGGGTATCATATTAAGGCATTAGTGGTTGATGATAATCAAACCAATGTTAATGTTTTGGAGAATGTATTAACGAGTATTGGCGTTAACGTCAGCATGGCAAACGATGGTCAACGTGCCTTAGAATTAGCTCAACAAGAACAACCTAATATTATTTTTTTAGATTATCGCATGCCAGGCATGAATGGCATTGAAGTAACACAACATATTCGGAAATTGTTTGGTCATAAAATTAAAATTGCCATGGTATCGGCGTCAGTATTTGATCACAGTGCCGAAAAATTTACCCAGTCAGGTTGTGATGGTATGGTAAGAAAGCCATTTCGAGTAGAAGAGGTTTATCAATCCTTACAAGCCTTACTAGGCGTTGAGTATGAATATCAAACAACAGAAGTCATTGAAAAACCAGCCGTGCAACAGGATATTAATACCATTCGTTTACCTAAGAGTTTAATTTCGGAATTTATACAATCGGCAGAACTGTGTATGTTTAATGAATTAGAACAAGCCATTGAAGAATTAAAAAAAGTGTTAACACCTGAACAGAATTGGTTTGTAGATAAAATTCAAGCCTTGTTGATTGCCTATGATATGGAGCAAATCCAAACAATTTTTCAACAAATAGGGGGTAAGTGATGAATAACTTATTATTTGATCCGACTAAGTTACGGATACTCTTAGTTGATGATACACCTGCTAATTTAGATATTTTGCGTAAAGTATTAATTGCCCAAGGCTATAATATTGCTTTTGCGCAAAGTGGCGAAAAGGCTTTAAATTTAGCCAAGCGTTTAAAGCCTGATTTAATTTTATTAGATGTCATGATGCCGGGAATGGATGGTTTTGAAACTTGTAAACGCTTAAAATCGAATAAAGCCACTCAAGCAATTCCTGTTATTTTTATTACGGCCAAAATCGAACATGAAGACATTTTAAAAGGCTTTGAATATGGTGGTGTTGATTATATTGCCAAACCGTTTCATCAAAAAGAAGTGTTAATTCGGGTGAAAACTTATTTGCAACTACAGGTTTCCAATCGACAATTAGCCTTGTTAAACGAAGAAAAAAACGCTATTTTAAGAACCTCTGCCTATGATTTAAAAGAACCTTTAAGCAGTTTGATTGGCGCTTTGGCCATGTTATATGATGATATGGAACGAATGAATCCCACTGAAATTAAAACCTATCTTAAAAAAATGATGGCCACCAGTCATGGGATGTTACAAAAATTAGAACAATTATGTGATACCTCTGAAATTGATCGGGCGTGTTTAGGTTATGCTTTTTGTTTAACACATTTAGAAGATATTATTGAAATGGCATTGTTAAACCAAATGGCATTAATGCGTCAAAAACAGATTAATTTAAGCACTGAATTTGAGGACACCCCTAAAATATTAATTGACCCTTATCGTATATCGCAAGTCGTAGTGAGTTTATTAAATGCTTTAATCGAACAATGTCAAGCACAAGCTAAGTTAGGCATTGTATTAACCCTTAAAGATAAAAAAACGGTTGAATTAGTGATTAAATTACAAGGTAAAATAGCCATGCAAGCTTTAGATAAAGAAATTGAAATCAGTGCGAAAGTGATTAATACCCATCATGGTCAATTATTACTAGAGCAGTCTGCGAGTGATGTCTTAGTGTTGCGTATTCAGTTGCCGATTGCTTAATATTATGTAGCATGGGAACGAGATTAAAAAATGACCCAAAAAAATATCTTAACGTTTCAACAAGCCACATCAAATGATAAAACGATTTACCTTGAAGACACGGATAAGCCATTACCCGAAGTCTTGAATCCTAACACACGTTATATACACCTTAACACGCTTGCGACTGGAGGAAAATCCTTAATTAAATTATGTAAAGACATGCATTTAAATAGGGTAGTCGCTTATAAAACCTTGCGTAAAGAATTTTTGAACGATGAAATAGAACAAACACGCTTTCTTCGTGAGGCGCGTGTCTCGGCGATATTGCAACATCCTAGCACCATTCCTGTTTATGAAATAGGGCGTGATAATCAAGGGCAATATTATTTTACCATGAAATTAGTCCATGGTTACACCTTGCGGGAGATTATTGATTATCGGGAACGTTATGACTTATCCCAACTGATAGATGTGATTATTCAAATATCCCATGGTTTAGCCTCTGCTCATAATCATGGGGTTGCGCATCGTGATATTAAACCTGAAAATATTTTAGTCGGGCCTTATAGGGAAGTATTGTTACTTGATTGGGGACTTGCCAAAGTCTGGGGAAAAGATGGTAAGGCTGCCGATTTTGATTATCAAGGCGATAAGTTTGCAACAAAGTCTGCTGATACCTCTGACAAATCTATGACAGGCTATGGGAAATTACAAGGAACTATTTGTTATATGTCACCTGAACAAATTAAACGAGATCCAGAGATTAGTTTTAGCACTGACATCTATAGTTTGGGTTCTGTTTTATATGAAATATTAACAGGTAAGCCACCTTTTGATAGTAACAAAATTTATGACTTATTGGATATGATAGAGAATCAAGAACCTGCCAAACCATCTGAATTTAGTAAATACCGAGTCCCTAAAACACTGGAAAAATTATGTTTGCAATGTTTGCAAAAGGATCCAAAATTACGACCTGCGTCTATAGATGAGGTCATACAAGTGTTACAACTAGACTGGATAAGTGAGATTCGTCATAAACTTTAGAGTTACCAACTGTTGATTGATTTTTTATCAAAACTGCAATTATTCATATAGATTAAGTTTGGACAACAAAAAATTAGGGAACGGCTAAAAACTATAAACAACTGCAATTCGCTTAGAAACATAAAAATTGGAGAGGCAAAGCAAGCCCCTCCAGTCATTTAATTAAATAACAAATGACGCTTAAGCTAAGGCTTCCTTAGTTATCTTACAAATAATAGCAGCAACTTTGTAGGGATCAGCATTAGACGCTGGGCGACGATCTTCTAAACGACCTTTCCAACCATCTTCAACCGTAGCAATTGGAATACGAATAGAAGCACCACGGTCAGATACACCATAGCTGTATTGTTCAATTGATTGGGTTTCATGCTTTCCAGTTAAACGCTGTTCATTGTGAGCACCATAAACACTAATACACGCAGGAATATTCGCTGCTTTACCAAATTCTTCACAGACCTTAGTAAAAACACCTTCATCGCCTGCCTCGCGCATAGCACTACAAGAGAAGTTTGCATGCATACCTGAGCCGTTCCAATCAGTATCACCGAGTGGTTTTGGGTGCCAGTCAACCGCAAGATCATACTCTTCAGCCGTACGTTCTAATAAATAACGTGCAAGCCAGATTTGATCACCAGCATTCGCTGCACTTTTTGCAAAAATCTGGAATTCCCACTGACCTGCGGCGACTTCAGCGTTAATACCTTCAACATTTAAACCCGCTTCCAAACACATATCCAAGTGTTTTTCGATTAATTCACGACAATAGGCATTACGCGCACCCACTGAGCAGTAATAAGGACCTTGTGGTGGAGGATAGCCACCCGCAGGAAAACCCGGAGGAAGGTTAGTGCTTGGATCCCATAGGAAATACTCCTGCTCAAAACCAAACCAGAAGTCATCATCGTCATCATCAATGGTAGCACGACCATTCGATGGATGTGGACTTCCATCCGCATTTAACACTTCTGTCATCACCAAATAAGCATTTTTACGTCCTGGATCGGGAATAACGGCAACAGGTTTTAACAAACAATCGGAAGAACCACCTTCTGCTTGTTCTGTAGAACTACCATCAAAAGACCACATTGGGCAATCTTCTAATTTGCCACTAAAATCTGAACGAACCATTGTTTTACTGCGTAAACTTTGAGTTGGTTTATATCCATCTAGCCAAATGTATTCCAACTTACTTTTCATATTTTATATCTCCAAAGATATTTTCGTTAAGTTAAACTAAATTAAATAATCATCCTATCTAAGATATAGCTACCTAGGCATAGGTATAATTGACAGAGCATATTATATGCCAAAAATACGATAAAAAATATGCGAAAAATTAAATTAAAAGTTTTTTTATAAATCAATTAATTATAAATCATTAGTCGTTTTTACTATCAAATGACAACTCGTTATGCACAAATATAGTGCATAAACAAGCAAACGGCACTATTTATGTCCATATTCGTTCATCGCCTTATTGTCAAGAATCCACTTCAGAAACCAATTTTTTATCAATTCCCAATTCTTTAATTTTTCGTGTTAAGGTATTGCGTCCCCAGCCCAAGAGTTTTGCTGCTTCTTGGCGTTTGCCGTGGGTAAAAGCTAATGCGGTTTGAATTAATATGGTTTCAAATTTAGGTAAGGCTTGGTTCAATAAGCCATGATGACCTTGTAATAGTTGTTGTTCTGTCCACTTTTTTAGCGATTGTTCCCAGTCATTATTACCTGTTGTTATATCAGTGGTATTCACTGCCTGTTGGATCAGTTCTGGTGGTAGGTCTTTAATATGTACTCGTTGTCCTGATGCCATGACCGTAATCCAACGACATACATTTTCTAATTGCCTGACATTCCCTGGCCATTGCAAGGTTTCCAAAAATTTTAAGGTTTCAGGTAATAAAGTTTTGCTTTCTTCTTGCAATTCTACTGCCGCTTGGCTTAGAAAATATTGGCTTAAGAGTGCAATATCTCCACTGCGTTCTCGTAAGGGCGGAATATGGATGCGAATGACATTAAGTCGATGAAATAAATCTTCACGAAATTGCCCTTGCGCCACTAATTGCTCTAAATTTTGATGGGTAGCGGCAATAATTCTGACATCAACTTTAACAGGCATATGCCCTCCTACACTATAAAATTCCTTATCGGCTAATACTCGTAATAAGCGAGTTTGCAATTCAGCAGGCATATCACCAATTTCATCTAAAAACAAAGTGCCACCATTTGCTTGTTCAAAGCGTCCAGCACGTCGGCTTTGAGCACCTGTAAAAGCCCCTCGTTCATGACCAAATAATTCTGATTCTAATAAATCTTTAGGAATGGCAGCCATATTTAAAGCAATAAATGGTTTGTTAGCTCTAGGGCTATGTTTGTGTAAAGCATGAGCCACTAATTCTTTGCCTGTGCCTGATTCGCCATTGATCAATACGGTAATATGTGATCGTACCAAACGACCAATGGCACGAAATACTTCTTGCATGGCAGGAGCTTGACCAATAATTTCAGGCATTTTAGTTTGAGTTTGATCCTCAATGGATTGTTTTTTTTCTAAACTATGTTGACAGGCTCGATTCACTAATTCTACAGCATCTTCCACATCAAACGGTTTAGATAAGTATTCAAACGCACCACTGTGATACGCTGAAACCGCACTATCTAAATCAGAATGGGCAGTCATAATAATCACAGGCAAATTAGGATAATATTGTTGAACATGATCTAGTAATTCCAAACCATCAATACCAGGCATACGAATATCGGTAATTAAACATTCAGGTTGCTGTTGTTTGAGTTTTTCTAAAATATTATTGGCATCGGCAAAACAAGTAACATTAAATTGCTGTTTTTGTAAGGCACGTTCTAATACCCAACGGATCGAACGATCATCATCAACGACCCAAACCTGACTTATTTGCATAAAGTATCCTCCAATGGTAATAATATAGTAAACACAGTATTGCCAACCTTACTGTTGCATTCGATTAAACCTTGATGTTGACTAATTAATGATTGGGCAATGGATAAGCCTAAGCCCGTGCCATTCGCTCGTCCTGTTACCATAGGATAAAATAAATGTTTTTGCATGGTTTTAGAAATACCCGGACCATTGTCAATAATATCCACTTGAATCACTAAACGATATTTTTTATTAGCAATACTAAATTGATTATGAATCCGAGTTTTTAAGGTGATTTGTCCTTTTTGTTTAAAATTTTCTGCGGCATTTCTTGCAATATTTAAAATCGCTTGAATTAAACGATCACTGTCCGCATACAATTCAGGAATACTTGGATCATAATCACATTTTACAGCCACTTTGTTACTATCATTTTCTACTTCAATTAAAAATTTTACTCGTTCTAAAACCTCATGAATATTAACTTGACGTTTTCTTAATAAGGTATTTGGACCTAACATTCTATCGACTAAGGTTTTTAATCTATCGACTTCTTGTAAAATAATTTGAGTATATTCTTTCAGTTCTAAACGATTGAGTTCTTGTTCTAATAATTGAGTCGCCCCACGAATACCACCCAATGGATTTTTAATTTCATGAGCCATGCCCCGAATAAAAGCCCGATTGGCTTGCTCTTGTTCTAATAATTGTTGTTCTTTGCTAATTTGTATTTGTCTATCTACCTGTCGCAATTCAACCAAAATATTATAGTTTTGCTCTTCATATAAGGGCGTAACAGTACAATCAACCGTAATTTTACGTTGATCAGGTAAGGGTAGCTCCATGGCTCTTTCAGTAAACGGACGACGGTTTTCAATTGCCTGCATTAAAGTTGCACTCACCTTGCCATTTGGACAAACAATCAGCTCTGATGCCGTTAAACCCAGTAATTGACGCTCGCTGACCGCAAATAATATCTGACATGCCGTATTAATATAAATTAATTCTTGTTTATGATTAAACAGTAGCACTGACGTATTTAAATTTTCTAAAATTTTAGTTTCAATGGCAATCATAAGCGGTTTTTAGTTATTTTGCTGAACTTTATCTAGCAAGAAATAAGCCAAAAAAAACGCTCCCATAGGAGCGTTTCATCAAAAGAATAATGAATTAATGGATAATTAACAACTGTAATATTCATCAAATTCAATGGGATGAGTTGTCATACGAAGTAAAGTTACTTCTTCCATTTTCAATGCAATATAACCATTGATCATATCATCCGTAAATACCCCACCTGCTTTTAAAAAATCACGATCATTATCTAAGGCTTCTAATGCTTGGTCTAATGAGTGGCAAACTTTATTAATACTGGCTTCTTCTTCTGGAGGGAGGTCATAAAGGTCTTTGTCCATGGCATCGCCTGGATGAATTTTATTGACAATACCGTCTAAGCCTGCCATCATCATGGCGGCAAAGGCAAGATAAGGATTACCTGAGCTATCAGGGAAACGTAGTTCAATTCTACGGGCTTTGGGGCTACTCACATAAGGAATCCGTACTGATGCTGAACGGTTACGAGCAGAATAGGCTAACATTACAGGTGCTTCAAACCCAGGGACTAAACGTTTATAGCTATTGGTAGTTCCATTGGTAAAGGCATTGACTGCTTTGGCGTGTTTAAAAATACCACCAATATAATATAAAGCGGTTTCAGATAAGCCCCCATAAAGATTCCCTGCAAAAATGTTTTCCCCACCTTTTGACAAAGATTGATGCACATGCATACCGCTACCATTATCACCGACTAAGGGTTTTGGCATAAACGTGGCGGTTTTACCATAGGCATGTGCCACATTTTTCACCACATATTTTAAGATTTGAACTTCATCTGCTTTTCTAACCATTTTATTAAAGGCAGTCCCAATTTCACATTGACCAGCAGTTGCTACTTCATGGTGATGTACTTCTACATCCACGCCCATATCACCTAACGCTAAGGTCATGGCATTTCTTAAGTCTTGCAATGAATCAACAGGAGGCACTGGAAAATAACCGCCTTTCACGCCAGGTCTATGACCAATATTCCCATCTTCATACACTCTTTCAGAATTCCAACTGGCTTCTTCTGAATCCACTTTACAGAAAGAACCTGACATATCGGAACCCCAACGCACATCATCAAAGACGAAAAATTCAGGTTCAGGCCCAAAATAAGCGGTATCAGCAATACCCGTTTCTTTTAAGTAAGCCTCGGCACGTTTTGCAACAGAGCGAGGATCTCTTTCATAACCTTGCATAGTGCTAGGTTCTAAAATATCACAACGTAAGATTAAAGTAGATTCATCTGAAAATGGATCCATTACAGCGGTTTCCGCTTCTGGCATTAAAACCATATCCGATTCGTTAATTCCTTTCCAGCCCGCAATACTTGAACCGTCAAACATTTTACCATCGATAAAAAAGTCATCATCCAGCTGATTAGACGGCAAGGTTACATGTTGTTCCATGCCTCGGCTGTCGGTGAAACGTAAGTCAACAAATCTTATATCTTTTTCTTGGATTGTCGTTAAAATATCTTTTCCTGACATCTTGATTTCCTAAATAGTATTAAAAATATTTTTGTTTACAACGAGTGCTTCGTTTATGTAGATCATACTGGCTACATAAATAAAATGCCATAGTATTTTTTTGAACTTATATTGATTGCACTAAACGTAGAATTTTATTTGCACCACTTTAGTGCCTATCGCTATAATCGTATTAAATTTAGTACATTAATGATAAAAAACATTTACTTGCCCAATATACTCAATTTTTAAACTGGCTTGAATAATCTGTTCTGATAATTGATTAGAACAATCATTATATTGCAATACAGATAAGGGTAAAATAACATCCACCCAAATTTGACCTTGTAAATAATGCAATACAATACGTTCAATTTTTTGACTCGCCTCAATTGTCTGCCAAGCTTGTTGCAATTTTTGAATCACTTCCGTGCGTAAAGGCAAATTTTGGCAAGGGGATTTATATTGATCATCTTCGGGATCAATATGTACAGTAACATCACTGATTTCATCAATATCATTCATTAATAAATATCTGACTTGATCGCCAATTTGATGACCTTCCGAAACACTAATCGTTGGTGAGACTAAAATATGCACGTCAACTAAGGCATGAGAGCTCATACGCCGAGTGCGTAATAAATGCAATGAACGCACGCCATCCACGCCAATAATTAACTGACGAATTTGGTTGACAATTTTTTGTTCTAAGGCCGTATCAATCAGTTCTTGGATACTTTGCCAAATCAGTTCCCAAGCCATTTTAATAATCATAATTGCGACGACAAAAGCAGCCATCACATCCAAAATCCCCCAACCCAACAATGCCATACTAATGCCAAGCACAACGATAACGGAAGACAAGGCATCACTGCGATGATGCCAAGCATTGGCTTGTAATAATTTAGAACGATAACGTAAGCCAATTCTATAAGTATATTGATAGAGTAATTCTTTAATCACAATTGATAATATGGCAATCCACAAGGTAAAACTTTCCGGCTGATACACTTTATTTAAATCACTCAACCGCCAAATTGAATCCAGCATAATACCAATCGCAACAACAGCCAGTAATAAACCTAAAATAATTGTAACTAGGGTTTCTATACGTTCATGACCATAAGGATGGTCTTTATCAGCCGTTTGATGCGAAAATTTCGTTGCAACCATAACTAAGGCATCACTTAATAAATCCGACAACGAATGCAAACCATCGGCAAATAGCGATTGCGATTGCCCTAGCCAGCCTACGATTAGTTTCATTGTGGCTAGGATGATATTGGCAATGGCTCCGATTAGGGTGATGGTTTGGGTGGCTTGGTATTTATTGGGGGTATTAGTATTACTCACTTAGGATTCCAGTTTTGAGTGGATATTTGTAATAAAAATAAGTATTGATGAATTGCTATGATTGTCATACAATTGTACGACAAATAAATAATGAAGGCAAGATAATGGCAGAAGCTAGCAATTTACTTACTCGTTTATCAGTACGGTTAGATACTGACTCCCAATTAATGGTTAAATATCTTATTGAGTCAGGTTATGGACAAACTGATTTAGTTAAAGCAGGCATTGAATTACTATACCAACAAACCAAGAACCAAAAACCAGCTTCAGTCCCCGCATTATTAAAAACATTTTCAATGTCAAATGAATCTGGTCCAGCAGACTTATCAAGCAATCATAAAGATTATTATCAGGAGCGTTTACTTGAAAAATATTCTGGTTGATACTAGTTTTTGGTTAGCAGCCAGTAATCATAAAGATGAGTATCATAACCTAACGATAAAATGGTTAGAAAAGAATATTAATACAAATTACCGATTTGTGACTACATGGATTGTATTGTATGAATCATTTTTTTTAATCAAGCATAAAGTAGGGTTTGATGCTGCGATAAATTTAATGCAATCTTATCAACGTTTAGAATTTGATGTATGTAATTTAGAGCATGAATCTAGCAATAGAGTGATTGAATTGCTATATAAGTATCAAGATTTAGATATTGATTTGGCAGAGATATCACTAGTCATTGCAGCAGAATACTATAATACTGGGCAAATATTAACAGTTGATAATAGTGATTTTAAGATATTAAGATGGAATAAAACCAAACGATTTGAGTTGGTTTTACAGCAATAAGAAACTAAATTTTCAAATATTAGAAGCAGATTGTGGTAATAAGCCAACGAGATAATGCCAATGTTTGATTAGCGTATCAGTATCTTGTTTGTCAGGATGAAATAAGGGTTGTTTGGATAAAACTTTGATTCTCACAACTCTGGCAAATTCTGTTGCCACCAAGCCGTCATTTTAGTGCCTGTCCATTCTCGATTGATTTCGACACCTTTAATGGCATGAATGAGTTCTAGCATATCTTTAGGTCGTTCATCTGGGTTTTTAGCGAGACACCAGAAGATAACTTGTTCTAACTTTTCAGGGACAGGATTATTGGTGCGATGGCGAAATGGGATTGGCGGATTATAGAGCTGTTTTTTTACTAGGTCTTGCATATCTTTGGCAAGAAACGCACGTTTGCCTGATAACATCCAATACGCGACACAACCTAAGCTATACATATCATAACGATGATCCACTGGCATACGTCTAAGCATTTCGGGTGCCATATAGGCAGGGGTGCCATAAACATTGCCTGCTTGGGTAAGTTCTGGGGAGATATTTTTAATTGTAGTTGAGGATGAATGCGTAGTGATTTCATTTTGACTTTTGACCATGCCAAAATCTAAGACTTTAACAAAATCATATTCAATACCGTAATGGCACACAAAAATATTGGCAGGTTTAATATCACGATGGACTAAGCCTTTTTGATGGGCTTCGGCTAAGGATTCACAAATTTGTAGTAACAAGTAAACCACTCGCTCTGCAGGTAATGGTCCAAATTGCTTGACTAATTGTTGTAAGTCAATGCCATGCAAGGCTTCCATGACATAAAAAAATGACCCGTCTTCAGTGATACCAAAGTCATATAATGAAATGGAATGAGGCGAATACAGCGATGCCGTGCTTTGAGCTTCTCGTTCAAAGCGTAAAATGTATTCTTGTTGTACTTTAGGGTGACTGGAGATTTTATCCATATCAATAATTTTAATGGCAGCAGGGCGGTGTAACATTTTATGTTTGGCTTGCCAAACTTTACCCATATTTCCCTCACCTAACAGTGATTCTAATTGATAACTGCTGTGATGGCGTTCCTTGTTAATCGCTAGATTGGATTGATGAATAATATAAGCAGTTAAGCTGGCAAAAAAACTTACCATGACTAACCCTTCTAGGGTTAAATAAATTGCAGTGCTAGAGGGCATAGGATTTTGGAATACCATAGTAGCAAATAACATAGCAACCATGACCATTGCAGAAGAACAAGCAGCCGCAATAATGGTTTTTTTCGGAGAGCAAGGCACGATTAAGGGATAAATGGTAATCCATAAATACACCCAAGTAATTTTACCATCGGCTTGATAACCAGGTCCGCCAGGGATGGAATAATCAGTGAGTGACATAAAAAACGCAATGATCACTTCATAAACTAAGCCTAATACAATAATATGTTCCATAGCAGAACGCTGTTGTAATCTTAGTAACGCAAAAACGATCATTGAGGTTAAAAAAATCAGTACCGCAGAGGTAATGATGATTTGATCATAAAAACCTGTTTCAAATTGACCCAAATCATTTTTGTCGTACACCCCTAGAATCAGATTAGTATGAATAATGGCAATCACTGTCATTGATAGACATACGACTGATAAACGCAAGACAATTTGCCGTCGAATAAAATTCGGTAAACTTTTTTCCATCAATTGATCAATTGCCGTTTGATGTTTATCACTATCATCACTTGATGGCAAGACTTGTTCGGCAGGATTGAACAAACTGTGCCAAGTGTGTTTTATTGTGCCTAAAACGTTGGTTTTTTCCATGATGATTTGTATTTATTATTATTTAGTTTTATATATTGCAAATAAATAGTTTATTGAATGTGAATTTTTGTGCTTATTCATTACTATTTATCAGTATTTTTTAGTTATAAACTATACCAATTATAGTTCAGAGTTTCGGCTATTATTTTAGATATGTTGAATTATAAAATGTGATGCTTATGTTGAAATGGAATGATATTTTAAAATTTGCCCAACAAGCTAATCCTACGCCAGATAAAACTGTGGAAAAAACTGAAAAAGAATGGCGTAAACAATTAACGCTAGAACAATACGAAGTTACTCGTTTACATGGCACTGAACAAGCGTTTAGTTCTGAAATGTGTCAATTGTTTGAAGCAGGGCGATATGCTTGTGTTTGTTGTGAGAGTTTATTGTTTGATTCCAGTGAAAAATTTAATTCAGGCACAGGCTGGCCATCGTTTACCCAACCAGCAAAAGACAATGCGATTTCCTATCATCTTGATAATACGCATTTTATGGAACGAGTAGAAGTGCGTTGTAATTGTTGTGAGGCACATTTAGGGCATGTCTTTCCAGATGGCCCTGCACCTAGTAGCTTACGTTATTGTATTAATGCCTTGGCTTTAAATAAAATAAGTGCCGTTGCAGATTCAAATTCAAATGCAACTACAATGGAACTCGCCACCTTTGGTGGTGGCTGTTTTTGGTGTACAGAAGCATTGTTTCAACGATTAAAAGGCGTGGCAACGGTGGTCAGTGGTTATAGTGGTGGTGAGACGAAAAATCCCAATTATCGTCAAATTTGTACGGGCAAAACAGGGCATGCGGAAGTAATTCAAATTAGTTTTGACCCCAAGCAAATTGCTTATGCGGAACTGGTCGAAATTCATTTTAAAACCCATGATCCAACTACTTTAAACCAACAGGGGGCAGATAAAGGCACGCAATATCGTAGTGCGATTTTTACCCATAATGCCAAGCAACAACAGATTGCCCAACAAATATTAGATAAATTGCAAGCAGAATTTGAACAAAGGATTGTCACAGAAATTAAAGCTCTGGATAGTTTTTACCCTGCAGAAGATTATCATCAAAATTATTTTAATACTCATAAAAATCAACCTTATTGTGCCTTTAATATTGCCCCTAAAGTGGATAAATTGCAGAGGAAATTTGCAGAAAAACTTAAAATTTAACCACATAATAATAAATTATTGTTATGACTCATCATCATCATCATCACCATCAACCTGAGCATATTCATAGTCATGCTCCGCTTGATCCACAACATAAAGCCTTTGCTTTAGGGGTAGGATTAAATTTATTATTTGTAATTATTGAAGCTGGTTATGGCTTTATGGCGGGTTCAATGGCATTAATTGCCGATGCAGGGCATAATTTAAGTGATGTTTTAAGTTTATTGTTGGCGTGGGGTGGTAGTGTGTTAGCGAATAAACAAGCAACTGAATATCATACCTATGGTTTTCGTAAGGCAACGGTTATGGCATCCTTAGCCAGTGCTATATTATTGTTAATCGCCTTGGGTGGTATTGCTTGGGAATCAGTACAACGTTTATTACAGCCACAAATAGTAGATAGCAAAGTGGTAATTATAGTCGCAACGATTGGCGTGATTATTAATATTGCCACGGCTTTATTATTTGTGGCAGGGCAAAAACATGATTTAAATATTCGGGCAGCCTTTTTACATATGGTGGCTGATGCCGCAGTATCAGTTGGTGTGGTTGTTGCTGGCGTGATTTTGTTGTTTCAACCATGGTTGTGGCTTGATCCAGTATTGAGTTTAGTGATTGTTGTGGTGATTTTAGTGGGAACTTGGCATTTATTACAAGATTCGATTAATTTGGCATTAGATGCGATTCCTAAAGATATTGACATTCAAGAAATTAAAAAATATTTTACTAATTTAGATAATGTGAGTGGCTTTCATGACTTACATATATGGGCATTAAGTACGACTGAAATTGCCTTAACTGTTCACTTAGTGGTTGATTATTATGAAATTGATAACCAATTGTTGCAAAAAATTGAACAACGGCTACACCAAGATTTTAATATTTCTCATATCACCATACAAGTTGAAACACAAAGCAGTGATAGTTATTGTCGTTTAAATCATGAGCGGTGTATTTAATTAAATTAATCTCAGGCTCTGACTGCTAATTATTTATTAGTAATTGCACTAATGTATATAAAAAAATATACATAACACATCATCACCTTGTTATTACTCTCTTGCTATTATTAAATAATAGCAAATTTAAAGTTGCTATTGTAAGCATATTAGATATAGTTATTAATATCATTTAAGAAAAAATTGTCTAAATCAATGAAGCATCAAAAATTTGATATTATTATTGTTGGAGCGGGATTAGTGGGTAGTAGTTTTGCTTATGCCTTGAAAAAGCTACCACTGAATATCGCTATCATAGAATCCCAAGATATTATTAAACAAGCTGTCATCAATGATAAGCGTAGCATTGCTTTAAGTCGTGCCAGTTATCAAGTTTTGCAAAATTTAGGACTCTGGCAAGCGATTAGCCACTTTGCGACACCCATTAAAAGCATTCATGTGTCAGAACAAGGTAAGTTTGCCTTTACGCATTTTAACTGTCAAGATATGGCAATCGACGCATTTGGTTATGTCGTGCTTAGCCAGCAATTAAAACAATATTTACAAACCCAAGCCCAAACGGAGCTTAATAATCTCACTTGGTTTTGTCCTTCGAAAATTCAAACTATTCATAAAACTGTTGATGATATTGAAATTACTTTAGACAACAACACCATAATTACGACAAAATTGCTAGTGGCAACTGATGGTAGTCGTTCGATTGTCAGACAACAATTAAACTTTGCCACTAAACGCAAAGACTATCAACAAACTGCCTTGGTTGCCAATGTTCATACCGAATATTCCCATAAAAATACTGCCTATGAACGTTTTACTGAATTAGGCCCTTTAGCCGTATTACCCTTACTCGCTAATCAATCTGCAATTATTTGGAGTATTAAACATCCGCATCAAAAAGATATTTTAGATTTATCGGATGAGGAATTACTGCCTTTAGTACAATCTTATTTTGGCAAGCGTCTAGGTCAATGGTTAGCCATAGAGCAACGTCAAGCCTATCCATTACAAGCGGTCAGTAGCCAATCATGTATTGCACCGAAAGTGGTATTAATGGGCAATGCCGCCCATACTGTACATCCTGTGGCAGGACAAGGGTTTAATTTAGGTATGCGTGATGTGGCCGTATTAGTAGAATTACTGACCCAAGCTGTTAATCACAAGCAAGCCATTGACGATTTTGCATTGCTAAAAAATTATCAACAGTGGCGAAGCCAAGATCAATTACAAACCCAATGGTTTACCGATAGTTTAGTGGAAATATTTAATCAGTCATTTTTACCCATTAAATGCTTACGCCGTGCTGGTTTAATGGCTTTAGAACTTTCACCCTTAATTAAACAACAATTTTGCCAATACAGCATGGGATTATCAGGAAGATTACCTAGCTTAATTCAAACTCAAGGTGATAGCAATGGATACCAAACAGTATGATATCATTATAGTCGGTGCCGGAGTGGTTGGATTAACCTTTGCCTGTGCTTTAAAAAAAAGTGGTTTAAGCATCGCTATTATTGACAAACAATCGCCACCGATTTTAGATTGGGATCAAACTACTACCGATTTAAGAGTATTTGCCTTAAACCACAGCAGTATTCACATTTTACAAAACTTAGGCGTATGGCAGGCGATTCAAGCTCATGCTTATTATTTTCAAAAAATGCAAGTATGGGATGCGGAAGGTGAGGGTAATATTTATTTTGATTGTAGCAATATCAATCAAAATTATTTAGGCTATATTGTTGAACAACGAGCATTACTAGCCAGCTTATGGCAACAAATACAATCAGTAGCAAACATTGACTGTTATTACAATATTGAATTAGATAAATTAGTTTTATCTCAAGAACAGCGTATGGCTCAAGTATGGCAAGCTGAACAATGTTGGCAAGCCCAAGTGGTGATCGGTGCCGATGGTCGTCATTCCAAAATTCGCCAATGGGCGGATATTAAAACCCAAGGTTGGTCTTATCAACAAACAGCAATTGTTGCCACAGTAAGCACGGGAAAATCGCACCAAAATACCGCATGGCAACGCTTTTTACCCACAGGGCCATTGGCTTTTTTACCCGTTAATCCCAAACAATGTTCCATTGTTTGGTCAGTAGATCAACATAAAGCAGAACAACTATTAGCCCTATCCGATGCGGAGTTTTGTCAACAATTAGCCCACGCCTTTGACTATCGTTTAGGCGATATTCACTGGGTCAGTCCTAGAGCAGGATTTCCCTTAATCTTGCAAACTGCCAAACAATATGTACAACCACAACTCGCATTAATTGGTGATGCTGCCCATAGTATTCATCCTTTAGCAGGGCAGGGGGTTAATTTGGGTTTACTCGATGCGATAGTATTAGCGGAAGTCATGCAAGATGCCCTTGAACAACAACGTTTATTTTCCAGCTTTAAAGTCTTACGCCGCTACGAACGCTGGCGTAAAGGTGATAATTTACTCATGATGGGGGTAATGGATAGCTTTAAACGCCTGTTTGGTAATCAATTCACCCCAGTAAAATGGGCAAGAAACCAAGGCTTAAACCTGACGAATCAATTTCAACCTGTGAAAAATCATATTATGGTTCAAGCAATGGGGATGAGTGGGGAATTGCCGAAATTGGCTAGGTCTTGAATTAAAAACTTATAAATTTTCTCAACTCAATTTTCTCCTAAAAAGGGAGAAAATTAAAGTTTACAATCAAGCATTTAAACCGTCTTAATCATTTCATCCACTTCATACCCTTGCTCGGTTAATTTTGCCTGAGCAGCAGCTAATCTAGCAATAGGCACTCTTGGTGCCGAACAGGAAATATAGTTTAGTTTAATATGATGACAAAACCGAATTGATTGTGGATGCCCACCTTGTTCACCACAAATCCCCACTTTTAATTCAGGTCGAGTTTGTCTCCCCCAATCCACACTTAAACCCATTAATTGCCCTACGCCTTTAACATCTAGGACATCAAATGGATTGTCTTGTAAGATATTTTTCTCAGCATATAAGGGTAAAAATTTATTTTCCGCATCTTCACGAGAAAATGAGAAGGTTGCTTGCGTTAAATCATTGGTTCCAAAGGAGAAAAACTCCGCTTCTTCCGCCAGATGTCCTGCCCGCATACAAGCTCGAACGACCTCAATCATCGTGCCAAATTTAAAGCCCAACTCAACTTGATATTGTTGTTCCACTTGTTGTTTTAATTGTGCTACCTGCTGTTTAACCACTCTTAACTCTTCAACAGTACAAACTTGAGGCACCATAATTTCAACATGGACTTCGATTCCTGCTTTAATACATTCCGCTTCGGCTTCTAAAACTGCTTGAATTTGCATGGCATAAATTTCAGGGTAGGTAATCGCTAACCTTACGCCACGATGACCTAACATGGGATTGACTTCAAATAATTCTCTGACTTTTCTTAACATATGCTGTTTTTTCGCAATGGCTTCTTCCACTAACTGTTCACCATCAGAATTGAACGGCATATCCGCTTGGTTTGGTAAATGGCTATCATTTGGTCGTAGTAAAGGCAAGGAATTAAATAATACACCAACACCGTGAATATCCTGACGTAGTTGTTGTAAGGTTTTAATGTCGTTTTCTAATTCACGTTCGGTTGGTAAAAATTCATGAATGGGTGGGTCTAATAAACGTATTGTAACAGGATTAGGTGCCATTGTTTGGAATAAAGTTTTAAAATCTTGACGTTGCATTTGCCGTAAGAAAGTTAAGGCTTGTTCTCGTTCGCTAACATCATCCGCTAAAATCATGCTAATCATATAAGGTAAGCGTTCAATCGCATTAAACATTCGTTCGGTACGGCATAAGCCTATGCCCATTGCACCATAATGACGCGCTTGAATCGCCGCTTCTGGTGTGTCGGCATTTGCCATGACTTTAAGTTCTGCAATATCATCAGCCCAAGCCAGTAAGGTACGCAATTCTTTAGAAAATTCAGGCTCTACCCTATCAATTTGACCTAAATAAACCTCCCCAGAACTCCCATCAATCGTAATAAAATCACCTTCTTTAATCACAATATTGGCAATTTTAGCCAAACGTTTTTCCACATTAACTGAAATACCTTCGGCCCCAGCCACACAAGCTTTTCCCATACCTCTCGCAACCACAGCGGCATGAGAAGTTTTTCCACCACGGCTTGTCAACACACCTTGAGACGCAAAAAAGCCGTGAATATCTTCAGGTTTGGTTTCTTCACGCACTAAAATCACTTTTTCACCTGCACGACCCATGAGTTCCGCCCTATCGGCATCAAAAACACATTTCCCTGTCGCCGCACCAGGTGATGCAGGTAAACCCTTAGCAATCGCTCTATCTTCTACCTTAGGCGAAATTTGCGGATGTAATAATTGTTCTAGTAATTCAGGATTTACTCGCATTAAGGCTTGTTCTTTGGTTAACAAACCTTCTTCTACCATTTCTACGGATGTTCTTACCGTAGCAATAGCATTCATTTTACCATTACGAGTTTGCAAGCAATATAATACCCCTTTTTCAATGGTATATTCATAATCTTGAACTTCTTTATAATGAGCTTCTAATTTATTTCTAAGTTCAACTAATTGTCGATACATTTCTGGCATTTCAGTTTCTAATTCTGACACAGGTTTAGGGGTGCGAATACCTGCGACAACATCTTCTCCTTGTGCATTGGTTAAATATTCCCCAAACATTTTATTTTCACCCGTACCAGGATCACGGGTAAAACCAACGCCTGTCGCAGAATCATTGCCCATATTACCAAATACCATTGATACCACGTTTACTGCTGTACCATTTGCCATTTCAGGCGTAATATTAAATTCACGACGATAATCAATCGCACGTTTTCCCATCCAAGAATTAAAAACCGATTTTATGGCTAATTCTAATTGTTCAAATACATCTTCAGGAAATGCCCGTCCCGTTTGTTCTTTGACAACGGCTAAAAATGTTTGACTAATGGCCTTTAAATGTTCTGCGGTTAAACCAACATCTGCAACCACCCCTGCTTGCTTTTTCGCTTGGACAAAAGGTTGATCAAAGGCCTCATCTGCAATGCCTAAGGCAACTTTACCAAATAATTGAATAAAACGACGATAAGCATCATAACTAAAACGTTCATTATTAGTTTGTTGGATTAAGCCTTGTAAAGTCGTTTGATTTAAACCCAAATTTAAAATTGTATCCATCATGCCAGGCATAGACATTGCGGAACCTGAACGAATCGAAACTAATAAAGGATTATCCGAATCGCCAAAGCCTTTGCCAGTGGCTTCTTCAATGCTTGCCATATGCTCTCTAACTTCTGCCATTAATCCATCTGGCAATGATTTATCCGTTCGAGATAAATAATCTAAACAGGCTTCCGTAGTAATCACAAATCCTGGGGGAACATTTAACCCGATTTGGGTCATTTCACACAAATTAGCCCCTTTACCACCGAGTAGTTGTTTATTTCTTCCATCACCTTGATTAAATCCATAGACAAATTGCTGGCTCATATTTTTCTCCTGAAAATAGATAAGATAGTTTGTTTTAATTATTTTGAATTATGGTAGATAATCATGACAACCTTGCCTAAGGTATGATTATTACCATGATTTATACCAAGGATTAGGTGATTAACAACATTATACAATACTTAATCTACTGCCGTTCGTTCTCAGCACATTCCCTAAAAATCCTAAACTGACATTGCTGACAAATACGTTTATCTAAACGCTGATAAATACTATTGATCGCATCCTTTTTGCTATCAAAAAAATGATCGTTACCAATACTTTTAATCAAACAAGATTCTGCTGCAAATTCATACACAGTGGATTTTAAACCCACAAAATACAAACCACCTCCTTTGTGTTTTAAATAATCATTTTCAGCAACTAAGGCTTCAGAACCTGCTAAATCAATAAAATTAATACCTGATGCAACGATTAAAATATGGTAAATTCCTTCTTTATCTGCAATTTGGCTGATACGTTTTTGAATATGATTAATTGAACCAAAATAAATCGACATATCAATTCGGATGATTTTAAGCTGTGGACATTGTTCAATAGGTTTTTTCTTAACATTAATTAAATTTCTAGTATCATTATCAGGATCAACCGATAAACTAGGCATCCTAGGTGTAGAGGTTTTGGCTAAAAACAAAACCAACGATAGCAATACCCCTAAATAAATTGCAAATTCTAATTCAAGAAATAAGGTGGCAAAAAAAGTGGTCAGTAAAACAGCGGATTCGGACCTACTAAAACGTAATATTTTTTTAATATGATGAAAATTAATTAAGTTATATGCTACCAACAAAATGACACCGCCCATCGCAGCAATGGGTAAATAAGCGGTCAATGGTGCGATTAATAAGACAATCCCCATTAAAGTAAGTGCTGCAAAAATAGCAGAAAGGGGGGTTTTTGCCCCTGCTTCATAGTTAATCCCTGATCGAGTAAACGACCCTGAACCTGCGTAACTGGATAAAAAACTGCCAAAAATATTAGACAGACCCTGTCCAATAAATTCTTGATTCGCATTAATCCGCTGTTTAGATTTCGTCGCAACCGCTCGACTAATAGAAACGGCTTCAATCAATCCGAGTAATGCAACAGCAAAGGCTTCTGGTGCGAGCATTCTTATGGTTTCCATTGAAAAATTTGGCATGGATAGTGGGGGTAAATGTGCTGGGATAGCACCTACTAGTTTTATATCATCCGTTAATGTCTGAAAATACAATGCAACAATACTCCCTGCAATCATACCCAATAATAAATTAGGCGATTTTGGTAAAAGTTTTTTACTCATTATTGCTGTCAACATGGTAATCAGTGCAATCGCAACCAAATAAAGGTTAACATCAGCAATTCCCATAAGTAAATCTAGCCATGTATGTAAAAATGATTCGCCTTTGGGTATCGCTATGCCAGTAATATGTTTTAATTGACTGGTGGCAATTAAAATTGCTGCACCTGCGGTAAAACCGATGACAACCGTATGAGAAACAAAATTTACTAATGATCCCAAACGAGCAATACCAAATGCCAATTGATAAACACCTGCCAAAAATGTTAAGGTCAGGGCTAAAGATACAAATTCAGGTGAACCAACGCTTGCATGATGACTAATGGCTGAAAATACGACAATTGAAATCGCAGTAGTTGGTCCTGATACTAAATGATAGGAGGAGCCAAATAATGCGGCAATAATAGGTGTTACCATTGCCGTATATAAACCATACTCTGGGGGTAGTCCTGCAATGGTTGCAAACGCAACCCCTTGTGGTAGTACAATGACAGCCCCTGTTAAGCCTGCTATAAAATCGGCTTTAATAGATGCTTTGTTTACTAATTTAAACCATATTAAGAAAGGAAATAGTGTTGTTAATGTTGCATACATTTTTTAATCTTCAATAAAATCAAAACTTGGTTTGGATAAGTAGCATGTCATTATCCAATTAAATTAATGATAATAAAATATCACTAATTGTCATGTAAAACAAATTGAAAATTTTCATAAAAAAAAATATTAAAAATTACGGGTATTTTTCCTAGAATAACAAGTTATTTAATAAAATCTTGAATATTGTTCTAATTTGGCATATGCTGACCTATTAATTAGTTAAACACCCGACATAACTTTAAATTCGTGATTGGCAATTTTATGGATATTAGTCAGGGTTGTGATTAAATATAAATGTCTTATTATATTATCTTTGGTTTTCTGCTTTTACGCTTTAGAAGTTAAAGCAAATGTGTTAGTATCAGAATACCAACTCAAAGCGAAGTTTCTCTATAATTTCGCTCGTTTTGTGCAATGGCCTAAATTTGTTTGGTATTCACCTAAACAAGCTATGACTCTCTGTCTTTTGGGCATGAAACAACATGATATTGTAATGAAAAACCAATTGCAAGATAAAAGCATTAAATACCGTAAAATCAATATTTTATCTCTAAAACTCAGCGAACTCCAACAATTGCCTCAATGCCAAATCTTATTTATTGCTGTGTCAATGGAAAACCAGCTACCGAGCATCTTAGCCAAAACCAGAAAATATCCAATTTTAACGGTAGGTGAAACGGAAGATTTTACCCAAAAAGGAGGAATGATTGGATTTATCAATATCCTTAACCGACTGCGTTTTTATATTAATGTCAAAGCCGCTCGTAAAGTTGGACTAAAAATTGATTCTAAGCTATTGAAGTTAGTCTATTCTAAATAACTCGTATTAATCAAGATCACTTTTAATTAAAGTGTTATTAAAATAATATAGAGTGTCGTTAAATTAGTAACAAAACTGTAAAAATTAGATTATGCTAAATGTAAAGTGATGAATTTACCGTGTGAATAGTAAAATGCTAAAAATCAGTCAACAATTTGTAAACTTATTGGATCAACTTTCTCTACCACAATCGATACAAACCCAATTTCATCAGTATAAACAGTTATTAATTAATAATGACTCCGAAGACAATTGGTTTTATGTATTATCTGAAATTATTCAATTAATCCAACAACAATATGATCAAAATTCTTTAGAAAAAGCAAATTTAGAACAATTTTTTAACCATCTCAATCAATATTTACAAGAAATTGAGCAACAATTAGCACTCTCACATAAACAATGGCAACTATCCGTTTCCGATTGTTCTGAGCTATACCAATCAGTTTATGAGCAAGTCGAAGAACTTGATGATGAAATCAAGCTACAACCTGAAATAATTAAACAACAACTTAGCCACAAACTACAATCTATTCGCAGTTCATTAATGCAACAATTAGCCTATAGTGAACAACAATCACAATCAACCCAAACGCAACTTAATGAGTTAACTGAAAAACTACAAACCCTAGAAATCGAAGCACAACAACTAAGAATTTATTTACAACTAGAACAAAAAAAGGCTTATCTCGATATTTTAACAGGTTTACCTAATCGTTTAGCGTATAACGAAAAAATAGTGGAAGAATTTAGCCGTTGGAAGCGTTATCAAAACCATTTATCTTTAGCGATTTGCGATATTGATTATTTTAAAAATATCAATGATACTTATGGCCATCAAGTAGGGGATCAAGCATTATGTTATATTGCAAGTTTATTAAACCGCAGCTTTCGTAAAACCGATTTTGTCGCTCGTTATGGCGGTGAAGAATTTGTTATTATTTTAGTAGAAACACCGAAAACAGTTGCATTTCCAGTGATGGAAAAAATGCGAACCAAAATTTTTCAAAAACCTTTTTGTTATCAAAACCATACCATACCCATAACCCTATCATTTGGGATTACTGAATTTACATCTAAAGATGAAATTGCGACAGCATTTGATCGGGCAGATAAAGCATTGTATCAAGCAAAAAATCAAGGGCGTAATCAATCCATACAATTATGAATATCCGATTTTCATTACGCTATCGTATTGCCGTTACCATTTTCATCGTACAAGTATTAATTATTCTGTTGATTTTATGGCGTATTCTATCCCTTTCGTATCAAGAGGGATATCAACAAATGATTGCCAACCAAAATATTGTCTTAGATTTGCTCAGTTATTCCATCCGTAATACATTATTTGATGGTGAATACCATGAATTACAAAAATTTATTCAACCCATTGCTGCCGATCCTAATGTACTGAATGTATTGATTGCTGATTGGAAAAATCAAATCGTTGCGAGTAGTGATTTTTCGCAAATAGGCTCTAAATTACCCTTATTAAGTGATAATAACAGTCAGTTTTGGCGAGTTAGAAAAATTACTTATCACTCTCAAAAAATTGGCATATTAGCCGTACAATTTTCTAATGTTATCTTAGTACGATCAATGGAAAAAATTCGCCATGATTCCATTATTTTAGCAATAACAGGTATTGGATTTGTTGCGATTTTCGGTCTAGTCATTGGTTTTTTACTCACTAGACGTTTAGAAAAACTTACCCATGTTGCCAAACATTTTTCCCAAGGTAATTTAAGTATTCGAGTGGGATTTTCAGGAAAAGATGAAGTCGCTCATCTTAGTCGTACCTTTGACGACATGGCGGATAGATTAGAGATTTATATTGCAAGATTACAACAAGCCCATCACGAATTAGAAAATCGTGTTTCTAATCGTACCGCCGCACTACAAGCATCTAACCAACAATTAAAAGACAATATTGATGCCAGAGAAAAAGTTGAAAATGAACTACGTCAAGCAAAAGAACTTGCGGAAGCAGCAAGTAAAGCTAAAAGTGAATTTTTAGCAAAAATGAGCCACGAGATTCGCACACCAATGAATGGTATGTTTGGCATGACAGATTTATTACTTACCACCCAATTAACTGAACAACAACAAGTTTATGTCAAAATATTGCAAAATTCTAGCAAAATCCTACTTAGTATTACCAATGATATTCTCGATTTTTCAAAATTAGAAGCTGGAAAACTCCGATTAGATATTGAAACATTTCAACTACAAGAAATGATTGATGAAGTGCTTAATATGTTTGCAACCCTAGCAGAACGCAAAGGTTTGGAATTAATGCAAGACATTGCGGTTGATGTCCCTTTAAATTTAAAAGGGGATGCTGGCAAAATTCGTCAAATCCTAGTTAATCTTGTAAGTAATGCCATTAAATTTACAACAGATGGTCAAGTTATCGTATCCATTGATTGTCAACATAAATCTGACAAGCAAGTAGAATTACATTTTGAAGTACAAGATACGGGTATTGGTATTACGTTGGAAGATCAAGCACATTTGTTTGAAATGTTTCGTCAAGTTGATGATAGCTTTACTCGTAAATATGGTGGAACTGGCTTGGGATTATCGATTACTCGTCAATTAGTCGAAAAAATGGAAGGAGAAATTGGTATAAAAAGTGTTGTTGGTGAAGGAAGTATTTTCTGGTTTACATTAAACTTAGAATATATTGCCGAACAAAAAAATAATACCTTAGATTTGAGACATTTTCAAAAATTACATGTGTTGGTCGTTGATGACAATAAAAGCCAAGGTTTTATTTTAGAAAAACTATTATATCAATGGGGAAGTACCTGCCAACTTGCTGAAAGTGCTGAACAAGCACTTGAAATTATAAAGCAATATCAATTTGGTTTAGCGATTATTGACTATAATATGCCCGATTATAATGGTTTAGAATTAATTAATACTATTAGACAAAACAAATTACTGAGTTGTCCTTTAATTTTATTAACCTCTGTAGATTATATGATTGATTATCAACGTTCTGAGCAATTTGGCATTCATGGTTATTTAACAAAACCAATTTCACCAATCAAACTTTACCAAATTATTACGGATACTTTAAGCCAACGCCCTAATAAACCTCAAATACCATCAGAACCAACCATTGAAGATTTAAATGTCGCCGATCAAATGCCAACAGAAAGCAAAATCTTAGTCGCAGAAGATAATGCAATGAATCAAATTGTCATTCGAGGTATGTTAAAAGCATTGAAATGTGAAATGGATATTGTTGATAATGGCAAAACAGCACTTGAGGCAGTCAAGCAAAACCAATATGATTTAGTGATTATGGATTGTGAAATGCCTGAAATGGATGGTTATCAAGCTACTATTGAAATTAGAAAATATGAACAACAAAAAGCATTATCTCGTTTGCCTATTATAGCAATGACCGCACATGCTTTGCCTGAATATCAAGCAAAAAGTTTTGAAGTTGGAATGGATGCTCACATCAGTAAACCTATCTCCTTAAGTAAATTGCGTGAAACCTTATTGCACTGGTTAAACCCTAAAATCAATCACAAACCTGTCATTGACAAAACCATACTTTTACAATTAAAACAGAGTTTAGGACAAAGTATTGTTGACAAAATGGTTCAGGAATTTTTACGTTATTTACCACAGCAATTACAAGTGTTAAAACAAGTGATAGCCGAACGAGACTATCTCAAAATCAAACGAGCCAGTCATCAATTAAAAGGTGGTTGTAAACAAATAGGAGCTCAACTATTAGCGGAACAGTGTCAACAGTTAGAAAATCTTGCAATCCATCAAAAATCAGAACAATTTGATATGATTAGGAAAGAGATGGAAGAAACTATCAAGCAAGTTTTGCTGGTGTTAAATGAATATCAAAATGATACTATAAAATAATCAATTATACATAACATCATAGGAATAAATGACCATGAGTGCTAATGTTTTAGTAGTAGATGATTTACCTTTAACTCGCATTATGTTAATGGAATCACTTAGTAAAGAAGGTTATACTGTACTTGAAGCAGAAGATGGTCAACAAGCCTTAGAAATTTTTTCTAAACATCACCCTGATTTAATACTAATGGATGCCGATATGCCAGTTTTAGATGGCATTTCCGCCTGTGCTGAAATCAAAACACAATATCCTCAAGATAATACGCCTGTTATCATGGTCACAGGTCATAATGATGTTAATTTAGTCGATCGAGCCTTTGAAGCAGGGGCAGTAGATTACGTTACCAAACCTATCAATTGGGATATTTTACGCAACCAAATTTCTTATATCTTAAAACTAAAACAAGCAGAAGAAGACTTAGTTAAAGAAAAAGAAAAAGCCCAAGTTACCTTAGATTCGATTGGAGATGGTGTTATTACCACTAATGCTCAAGGAAAAATTGAGTATCTTAATCCTGCGGCAGAAGAACTGACAGGATGGCTATATCAACAAGCCAAAGGGCTACAATTACAAACGGTATTTCGAGTACTGAATGAACGAGATCGTCAATGGATGGATGATTTATTTAAACAATGTTTACAAAAAGGTCAAGTAGGACACCTAGACGAACATGCGATTTTAGTGCGCAAAGATAGTAGTGAAATCAACATCAAAAATACCACCACCATTATCAGGAACAATAACAAAGTTGCAGGAATAGTTGTTGTCTTACATGATGTTACCCAAGAACGTAAACTTGCCAAACAAATTATTTTTCATGCTAGTCATGATGCTTTAACAGGGTTGATTAACCGACGTGAATTTGAACAACGTTTGGAACAAGCGTTATATTTATCCAAACAAAATACAACGGAACATGCTGTTTTATTTATGGATTTAGATCGATTTAAAATTGTTAATGATAGCTGTGGTCATTTAGCAGGCGATCAATTATTGCGTCAAGTAACCTCTTTATTTAGAAGAAAAGTTAGAAAAGAAGACACCATTGCTCGTTTAGGAGGCGATGAATTTGCAGTATTATTAATGAATTGTTCACTAAGAGGGGCAATTCAGGTTGCCGATAATCTAAGAGAATTAGTCGAAGAATTTTTATTTGTTTGGGAAAATCGTAGTTTTCAAATTGGTGTCAGTATTGGATTAACACTCATTGATCAATACAGTCCTCAAAAAGTTTCAGACATAATAAATCAAGCAGATACTGCTTGCTATGCGGCTAAAAATGCAGGGCGAAATTGTGTGCAAGTTTATCAAGAACAATCGGAAACCACTACCTCAGAGAGTGTGGATAAAACATTTATTACTCAAATAAAAAATGCTTTAGAAAATAATATATTAGAACTTAATTATCAAAGAGTCGTCCCCATTAAAGAAACCGAGAATCGGGGAGTATTTTATGAAATATTACTACGCATGCCTGACAATCACGGACAATATATTTCTCCTAGTTCCTTTTTAGCCATTGCCGAAAGACAAAATTTATTAGTTGATATTGAGAAATGGGTAATTAAAACAGTTTTTCACCATTTAACCCAAGATTCGAGCTTAGATCAACTATATTCATGTAGTATTAATCTTTCTGAACATTCTATTACTCCCGAATTTGCCCAATTTATTTTGGAACAACTTGAACACTATGATATTCCTACCAATAAAGTTTGTTTTGAACTTGCAGAAACAACCGTAGTAACTGACCTAGAAAATACTACTCGATTTTTAGAAATTTTAAAACAAGAAGGCTTTTTATTTGCTTTAGATGATTTTGGGACAGGTTTAGCTTCCTTTGCTTATCTAAAATATTTGCCATTTGATTTTCTAAAAATCGACGGTGCTTTTATCAAAAATATTGACACTGACCCCATTGACTATGCCATGGTAGAGTCCATTTTTAAAATCAGTCAATTTATGGGCATTGATGTTGTAGCAAAATTAGTGGAACGTCAAAGTGTATTAAACAAACTTCAAAACATAGGCATTAACTATGCCCAAGGCTTTTTATTTGCCAAACCTGAAAAATTACTCTAAGCAGATAATATAAACGAATTTTATCTATAGATAAATTTAATTTATATTTATTTTTTTCATCAGTATATTACTAAGTAATAATAAGACTAGGTTATAATGTATTTCTTTACTATGAAAATTAGGTATTTACTATCAAAAGTTAAAATAAATTATTTTATTGTTAGTTATAAATAAAACTTATTGAAAAAAAATCCCAATCTAACACTATAGTGTAACTATATGATAACAAACAATTAATTTTCCTTTAGTGTATTTAGTGTTAGTGTAATAAAAAAAAGAAAAAATTAATAAAAAGAAAAAAAACAAAAACTCCTGTGTTTTTTGTGTATTTTTTTGTGTATTTTCCCCCCCCCATCAAGGCTTCCCATCAAAGCCCAATTTAAAAACCAACTCATACCAGATACTTTTCGATCTCAAACTTTCTTCACAACCCTCAACAGGCTTGCATTCGCCCTCGCTATTAGTTATAATCTCCCCTGAAGATAATTTAGATTTCCCTACTAATGAATTTGAAGAATCCTATTTGCGAGAAGCATTGAATTTGATACCCATCACCAACGAAAACCAGCACTAAAAAGCAATGAATAAAGAAAGCAAAGTCATAAGAATCCTGTTAACCCATACATCCAAAGCAGCGATGAAACGTTTGTGCCAGATATATGGAGTTATTGCCATTAAATGAAAGACTTTGTACCATTAGTCACATTGTTTACCGCACGTCTTTATGAACAACGTAGAACGAAAAGAAAAACCGAACAATTAACCAAAGAACTCGAAAAGAAGTAAAGTAATGCAATTAGTTGAACAACATATTATCAATAAGTCGCATGCCCTATTTAAAGAGATAGATCAGTTGGCATTTTCATCCAAAAATTTATATAACTACGCCAATTATGTTGTTCGTCAAACCTTTATTAATAGCAAGGAACATTCAAGCTATGGAAAATCAGACAAATTATTGCACTCACATGAAACCTATAAAGCATTACCCGCCAAGGTTCCACAGCAAGTTTCAAAATTATTAAACAAAAATTGGATGTCGTTTTTCAAGACCATAAAAGATTGGAAAAAGCATCCAAATAAGTATTTAGGACGACCAAAATTACCAAAGTATAAACCTAAAAAACATAGTAGAAACATCTTAATTTATACTCTTCAAGCGATTTCTAAAAAACAACTCAAGAAAGGCTTAATATCATTATCCAAGACTAGCCTTCATTTCTATTCTAAAGTCATAGAAACGTTACAACAAGTTAGAATCATTCCAAGATATTCATATTATGTGATTGAAGCAGCTTATGAAAAAGCGACTGAAGGTCAATTAATCGATGGAAATGTCATGTCAATGGATTCAAGTGTGAATAACTTAGCCACTATTTTTATCTCAAATGGTCAGACTTGTTTGATTAATGGGAAACCCTTAAAGTCAATTGGTAAGCGAAACAATCAGACCTTTGTAACTATTCCTTTGAAACACTTGAGAAACAAGCGGCTTATTTAGGGAAACGGGTGAAACGTGGGTTATTTAAGTCATCAACGGAACGACTGATCAATAGTAACATCGACGGTTCCTTGGGTACTTTAAGAAAAGTAGTTTCCAATGCCACTGAAAAGTTTACTAAGGAGATAGAGGGCATTGTAGTATCCCCTACCAAAAAAGGATAAATGGCTGACAAATAATTTTCTACACAGACGGATACGGAAGCATTTTTGTCATAGCAAATCGCATTTTAACAGTCAGTTTATTGCACGCAGTGATAAAAAAACAGTTGATATCACCGAAAACCTAAGCATCACCCTCAAGCTGAGCAAGCAAACAGGTTATCCACCCATAGCAACGACAAGAAACATTACCTGGTGTAATGGCGAATGAGATAATTTCTCCTTTATCATTCATCACTAAACGAGGCTTAAAACCATAAAACCAATTAGGCAACATAATTTAAGCACGATAAAACTCACTCATCAGCGAACACAAAACCCAAGCTGACCATCGCATTGTGGATAAAATAGGATCAGCGGTTGCCGAAGATTTGAATCAATCGTTTTCCAGCCAACAACAGTGGAAAAATTTTAATCGTAGAATGAATGCCCGGACAAAAGACATATTGTCTAAGGCACTCATATGATAGAAATACCCATTTACACCATGTAAATGCTACTGGACTCAACTTATTAAAACAGACTGAAAGCCAACGGTTGGAGCTGCTCAACAAAGATTCCAGTTGCAGGACGAAAGTGCCATCAACGGAAACAATGGGAAGCAAATGACTTAACTCAACAAAGCATAACCAATCACGTCCAAGTATAACACTCATATTTAGGAACAGGCTAAAACCACTCTATTTCAATACATTGAAGTTTATCACAATCGATTTCGTAAGCATTCCACTTTAGGATATTTATCACTAATGGCTTATGAAAAACTTTTACAATCCGCATAATTTTTTGTTCAAAAAAGTGTTGCACCATCACATTCTAATTCGCCTGCATATCCATTCATCTCGCTCTACCACCACTTACCGAAACCTCCTAGGAATGGGTTTTGGAACTCTATATTTTTCAAGAATCTCATCCATGGTCAAAAACATATCTTCTTCTAAAACCATTTCATTTGTTAAATAAAATTGAATATCTTCTAAACCCACACTATCTCGATTGCATTTTTGCTGAATACGTTGGACTAAATCCGCATAAAACAACCAATTTTTGCGATTCTTATCCTCCAATATCTGCTTCGGATAATGACAGCACAACACTCTCCTATCACTCATCGATTTAGTATCAAATATACGATAATAACCTTTACTATCACAAATTGGACACCTATCAATACGTTCTTGGGCAGTTGCAGGCGTGCTAACTTTCTCAGGGGTATGATGAGCATAATAGTGCAATATCTTAATTTGCTCAGGTTGTTCATCTCCCGATAGACTATTAAAAATCGCAATATGAAATTGTAATCGCAATAATGCTCTTTGTTCTTCTAATACTTTACGCCTCTCTTCACTAATACATCGAAATTCTTCATCAAATTTAGCAAATCCCAAAGGCCGTTCGAGCTTGCTTTCAATATATCGAGCCAATTGTGCAGGTGCATCAGGATAAGGGGAATGCAGAACTTCTTCTTTTTCAGCAAACGTTCCTGCTTCTATTGGTTCTGGTGATTCTTTCGATATGGCTGATTTTTTTGTTTTTGTCTTTGTCTTTGTCGCTTTTTTAGCGGTTTTGCTAGACTCCGAGGTTATCGCCATTTCAACATTGCTATTATCAACACTTGTACCTGCCACCATTTGATCGCTCTGGGATGCTTGAGCCATTTGACGCTTTAATTGGTAATCCTCAATAACCTTAGTTTTCACAAAGCGATTTTGCTTAACTGAACGTACAATTGCTTGAAAATAACCAAACATATTAGCAATAGGATTTTTATTTTCAATCGCAGTCGCAATTGCATCTAACACATCTTGAGCATTCTCTTCTATCTCAGCCAATTTCGGCTCCATTGCATCACGATATGGCTCTAATTCCTCATGATAAATTAAGTTCAAATGGCTTAAATCAACATTAGGCTTTTTAGGCGTAGATTGATGATGTTTCTCAGTAACTTGTTTAGCTGGAGTGGGTTCTGTCATCTCTGACATTGCTTTCTCCATAAAATTGCCAAGAACAGCACCAATAGATTGAGGCTGAGACGTTCTACTACCATAATGCCGATTCTGGCTTGGTTCTGGTAATGGTTGCCGTTGTTGCTGTTCTTGTTGCCGTTGTTCAATTAGCTCATGTCGCTTTCTCAAAATTACTAGTTCAACTTCCTTTTTTTGTAGAAGTTCTTCTAACTCTTGTTCTCTGGAAAGCGCAACTTTTGGAGGTGTAATAGGATGTTTAACTGTCAACTTTGATTCGGATGAATCATGTTGAGAGGTTTGATTCAGATATTGGTTAGCATCAGCATCAACATCAACGTCGATATCAACGTCAACATCAGCATCAACATCGGCGTGAGCATCCAAATCAACATTTTCAGTCAATTCTTGTTCCTTCTCCACTAATTTCTGTTTTAAGGTTTCTATTTCATTTTTAATAAATGTTTCATCAGAAAATAAATCAGAAGTGGCATCTGCACTCATACTATTATCTGATTTATCTGATTTACGTTTATTTTGCTCAACAAAAAACTTAGCCGCTACAAAATTCGCCTCTTCATATACAATATAAACCCATTTGCTGTATTGACCCTTACGATTACGTACCGCTTTACATAATAAATAACCCAAACGTCGCAATACTTTTAAACCATTGTAAACGGCAGAACGTCCCAAACAGAGTTTATTACATAAATCATGAATATTTAACACCCAATCTTTCGGTCGATTTAATAAATAACTCAAGATTCTAAATGCTGTTGGCGTTAAAGATTTATCATCAATGGTTTTTGCACTGATTCTTGCATACGGATGTTCTCGGTTTTTCACACTACGAAAAACTTCCATTGCCATACCTGACATTGTTAACTCCTTTATTCAAAATTCTTAAGTTAATATCAACGCTTACGCGGTTGCTTCCTATCGCCAATGTTATTAGCTCAAGAGCAGTTGATAAATAATAAATATCGTCAAATGAATTCCAATTCTATCAAACTTAAATTTAAATGTCATTACCATTGTTTACATTACAATATTTTGTTTAACAATACAAAGATTATCTGTTTATGGATAAACATTGTACCGGTTATCCATTTATGGGTAACTAAAAACTGGATAGATTGCTTGATAAATCTAGTGATTTTGGATAAAGTGAGCTTTTTCTGTGGCAAGGATAGAAAGTTGGAACAAAAATATAATATTTTGACGTTTCAAGGCATGATTATGGCTTTACAAGATTATTGGGCAAAGCAAGGTTGTTTATTATTGCAATCTTATGATATGGAGGTTGGAGCAGGAACTTTTCATCCTGCTACATTTTTACGAGCAATTGGTCCTGAACCTTGGAATGGGGCTTATGTGCAACCCTCGCGTAGACCAACAGATGGTCGCTATGGTGATAATCCTAACCGACTCCAGCATTATTACCAATTTCAGGTGATTTTAAAACCTTCGCCATTAGAAATTCAGACCTTATATTTAGAGTCATTAAAAATTTTAGGCATTGATCCTTTAGTCCATGATATTCGCTTTGTAGAAGATAATTGGGAATCGCCAACCTTAGGTGCATGGGGTTTGGGTTGGGAAGTATGGTTAAATGGTATGGAAATTACTCAATTCACTTATTTTCAACAAGTCGGTGGTTTAGATTGTAAACCAGTCACAGGTGAAATTACTTATGGTTTGGAAAGAATTGCCATGTATTTACAAGAAGTGAATAGTGTTTATGATTTAGTCTGGGGGGATAGTTTGCAAGGTACGCTAACTTATGGGGATATTTTTCATCAAAATGAATTGGAATTGTCCACTTATAATTTTGAATATGCCAACACTAAGCAGTTATTTACATGGTTTGATCAATGTGAACAAAATAGTTTGCTCTTGATTGAAAAATCATTGGCATTACCTGCCTATGAATTCGTATTAAAAGCCTCACATATTTTTAATTTATTGGATGCTAGACATGCGATATCAGTGACCGAAAGACAAGGTTTTATTTTAAGAGTAAGAGCTTTGGCTAAAGCGGTTGCTAAAACCTATTATCAAAGTCGTGAAACCTTAGGTTTTCCATTGTGTCAGGAGGATTAGTTACTATGGAAACTCAACATTTACTGTTTGAAATTGGCACAGAAGAATTACCGCCGAAAGCATTATTAAAACTATCACAAGCATTATTACAAGAAGTAATAACAGGTTTAGGACAAGCAAAGTTACATTATCAAACCGCCCAATATTTTGCAACACCACGACGCTTAAGTTTTCTAATTCAAGATTTAGACATTGCCCAAGCTGATCAAGTTATACAAAAAAGAGGTCCTGCTTACAAAGTCGCATTTAATGAGCAAGGTCAGCCCACGCCTGCGGCATTGGGTTTCGCTCGCGCTTGTGGAGTAACAATTGAGGAATTAAGCACTTTAGAAACGGATAAAGGTCAATGGTTAAATTTCCAATCAACGCAAGCAGGACAAGCAAGCATTGAATTATTACCTGCCATTATTACCAAAGGTTTGCAACGTTTACCGATCCCAAAGCGTATGCGTTGGGGTAGTTTGGATACCGAGTTTATTCGTCCTGTTCATTGGGTAGTTTTATTATTTGGCAAGCATATCATTAAACAGCCAATTTTAGATGTCATACCAAGCAATTTAAGTCAAGGTCATCGTTTTCATACCAGTGCCTCCATAGAATTAGCATTACCTAATGATTATATTGATAAATTATATGCGAATAAAGTGATTGTTGATTTTGAACAACGCCAACAAGTGATTATTGAACAAGCAAAAGCTTTAGCAAATTCGGTACAGGGGCAGGTAATTTTAAATCCAGACTTAGTGAATGAGGTAACCGCTTTAGTTGAATGGCCCGTGGCAATTTTAGGTCAATTTGATAGGAAATTTTTGACCTTACCTAAAGAAGTCTTAATTGCCTCAATGCAATCCCATCAAAAATATTTTCCAGTGGTTAATGCTCAACAAAAATTACTGCCTTATTTTATTACCATTAGCAATATTGAAAGTCAGCAAGTTGATATTGTGCGTTCAGGCAATGAACGTGTAATTCATCCTCGTTTAAACGATGCGGAATTTTTTTGGCAACAAGATTTAAAAAAACCTTTAAAACAACGAGTTGAATCTTTAAAACAAGTGGTATTTCAGCAGAAACTCGGTACGCTTTGGGATAAAGCATCCAGAATAGTCGCAATTTGTGAGGCAATGCAAACTCAATTGGGCTTAAATTTAGCACATATTCAAGCTATGGGATGGTTAGCTAAAACAGATTTACTCACTGAAATGGTAGGTGAATTTCCTGAATTACAAGGCACAATGGGAAAATATTACGCCCTAGAAAATGGTGAAGCGAATGAAGTAGCGATAGCTTTAGAACAACAATACCAGCCTCGCTTTTCAGGTGATGACTTACCTAATAGTATTTCAGGACAAATTTTATCTATTGCCGATAAATTAGATACAATTGTTGGTATTTTTTCAATTGGACAAATTCCTTCAGGAGAAAAAGACCCCTTTGGTTTACGTCGTGCTAGTTTAGGCGTATTAAGAATTTGTATTGAGCAAAACTTAGCCATTGATTTATATCAATTGATTAATTTAATTGCTGAACACTTGTTTAAAGTTTCTGAACCGATAAAATTAACACAACAAGTGTTTTCCTACATGATGGAACGTTTAAAATCCTATTATTTAGAGCAGAATTTTGCGTATGATAGTTTTGATGCCGTATTTAGTTGCCAACCTCATTATCCACTGGAATTTGCCCAACGTTTGCAGGCAGTACAGCAATTTCGAACTATGGCTGAAGCGGGAAGTTTAGCATCGGCTAATAAACGGATTCGGAATATTTTGAAAAAAGCGAATAATCCACAAACTCATACTTCTACACCGCAAGCATTATTATATCAATCCGATAATGAACAAGCATTAGCCAAACATATTCAACAATTACAACAAGACATTCAGCCAGATTTAGCGAGTCATGATTATACCCAAGCATTAACAAAATTAGCCCAACTAAAACCAAGTGTGAATCAATTTTTTGATAATGTTATGGTAATGGTAGATGATCCAGCATTACAAAATAATCGTTTAGCATTATTAAATCAATTGAGCCAATTATTTTTGCAAGTAGCGGATATTTCTAAACTACAATTATAATAAGGATTGTTTTTAATGAACTTAATGAACCAAGATTCTTACCAAACAATGTTAGCAGAAGTACAAAATTTTCATGATAAACATCAACTAAAAAAATATGGTGGTGAAGAATTAAACTATAGAGTAGCCTTAATGGCAGAAGAATTGGGTGAAATTTCTGCTTGTGTTACTAAAGGTAAAAGCACTGAATTATTAGCTGAAGAATGCGCTGATTTACTGATTTTGCTAATGGGAACTGCGATTGCAAAAGAGTTTGATTTAAACCAAGCCTTTTGGAATAAAATGGCAAAACTTGAGCAACGTTCCTCAAAAATGGTAGATGGACGAATTCGAGTGTCTGAATTTCGGGATTGATAATCCGCACTGAAAAAGGCGGATAAACACTATATCCGCCAATACCAAGCCTTATAATTATGATTAGGGTGTATGTACAATATCACCTGTTCTGATAATGCTAGTCGCATTCATCACTAATGCATAACTGATTCGGTCAAAGGTACGGAAGATCATAATATAACCACTGCGTTCGTTAGGTAGTGTTACTTGACTACTATGCCCTTTAATCACATCATAAATAGTATCACCTTGTTGACTAATTGCTAAAACAGTACCAACACTCATGCCATCAGCAGAACCTTTGTTAATTGCAACAATTTGATATTGTCCTACTAATGCAACCCCATTTTGTACTGATAATATGTATCCTGAAATATCTTCACTAGGTTTTTTAGGGTAAAATGCTTGCTGAAATTCTTCTTGAGATGCTGGCATTACCCTATCACCTTTGGCTATTTGTTGCACTGAACTGACAGCCATAAATGTTGCAGGATCCCCCAATTTTTTTAGTTTACTATTACCGATATAAATCGCTTCATAGCCTAAGATTTCATTGGTGTCAGGATCTCTATAAGTTTTGCCTTGACGATAAATATAATAATTTAAATTTTCAGGTTGTGTTTCAATTGATCTAACATAAAATTTTTCTTGTCCACCACCTATTAAGCGTTTATTAGGAAAACCAACGACATAGGGTTGATTTGGCATATCATTCGCTTCAATAATTAATGGTTGATCCAAAAACTGTTTGATTGCATCAATTGGAATAGTTGGAATAGCCGTATCTAAAGGTGTAATTCTAGCTTTAGGACTTAGTTTTACAGTACGTTTATCTAAGTATAAACGTGGCTGTCCTTCGACAATTTCTAAAGAAATCACATCACCAGGATAAATTAAATGTGGATTTTCAATTTGTGGATTCGAATGCCAAATATCTGGCCATTGCCAAGGATATTGTAAAAATCGACCACTGATATCCCATAAAGTATCACCTTTAACAACAGTATAAGTTGTTGGATGATCTGGATTTAACATAATTTCATCCGCATGAACCCAAGTGCTAATGAAAAACCCCATTAATACATAAAGAATAATTGTTTTTTTGTTTGTTATCATAATAAATTCCTATCACTATAGCATTGAAATGATCATAGTCCCCTTTGTTAAGAAAAGCTAGATTCCTATTTCTGTCAATTTTAGTTTATCAACTGGTTAATTACTAGATTTTAACGCAATGTAATAATTATTTTATTTGTAAATAAGCTAGGATTTTTTTGTGATAGGACTATGATTTATATAAATGTTGGCTTTTATTATTATAGGTGGTTTATGGGGTTAAGTAATATTGCAGTTTTTATTGATTTTGAGAATTTTGGTAATCCTGATATTTTCAATGCCAAAATTTTAGTCGAAAAACTTAAAGAAAAAGGGCGTTTGATTGTTAAAAAAGCCTATGCTGATTGGGGACGCTATGCCCAATACAAACGTCAAATGTTAGAAAATTCCATTGAATTAACTGAATTACCTTCACATGGCAAGCGAGGTAAAAACTCTGCCGATATTAAATTAGTGGTTGATGCCCTAGAAGTTGCGATTACCAAAGAATATATTGATACCATTGTTGTTGTATCAGGTGATAGTGATTATACCCCTTTGATTTCCAAGTTACGGGAATATAATAAATATGTCATTGTTGTTGGGGATAAAAAAAGCGTCAGCGAGTTATTAAAAGGCTATTGTGATGAATTAATTTATTACTCCACCTTGATTGGACAACAGGAAGTCAATGAGACTGATGTCCATAACGCTTGTGATTTATTAACTAGAGCATTGATATTAATGGAAAAAGAAGGCCATGAACTAAGGGGATCACAAATTAAAAGCACAATGCGACAATTAGATTCTTCATTTGATGAGTCTAACTATGGTTTTTCCCAGTTTAGAAAATTTTTAAAAGCTGCTCAGGAAAAAGGGATCATTAAATTAAGCCCTGATGACGTAGGCAGTGATGTGATTGCGGAGCTTGTGGTTGAACATGCCGATGATAGTGAGGTAATGTTATCATTTGAACATAGAGTCAATCGTGTTTTAGCTAAAATCCGAAAACAAGGGATGCAGTTTTTAGGAGCAGAACTACAACAGCAGGTCATACAAGCTATTTTTGACGTACTGACAACTACCAATGAGTTTACAGCTCGTGGTGATATTATCAATCAATTAGTGGAACAACAACTGGCGACACAAATCGAAGCACTTACCCTAAGCAAAAATAAAATCAATTGTATATTTAAAATATTTTTATATGGGGGTGCTTTAGTGCGTAAAAAAGAAAGCGAAGATTCCTCAATGTTACTGAAACTCAAACCCGAATATCACAACTATGACGATTTTTCTGCCTTACATGATGCGGTATTTATGGTAGTTGCTGATGTTGAAGGCTTAAGTTGGCAAGAATGGGGTATTTTTTTGCATGATGATGAAACGGCCTTTGAGGATTTTAATACTTCAGTGATTGAAACGGTAACAAGTTATTTGGAGGAAGAAGTTTTGATGGGCTGATGTTGGTAATATTGGGGTAAAGCTATTCACTTTTAATAAAATCAGTAGCTTATAAACGAATGCCAAACGAAAAATTTTACTCTGACCCTAATTTATACATTAAGTTAAATTATAAGTTTAAATTAAGTATCGAGTCGATACAATAGAGGTTGCAAAGCTTGCTTAAGGTTTTATTATCTATGCTTGATGGTTCCATAAATTCCCTAATGCCAAGTCCAGTAATTTACGCTAAAATGGTAATATTAGTCGCAGAAAAAGTGCATTAAAATGGCAGTATTAGATATTTTACATTTTCCTGATCAGCGTTTGAGAATTAAAGCAAAACCTGTTGAGACAGTTAATTCATCCATTCAACAATTCGTTGATAATATGTTTGAAACTATGTATGCCGCACCTGGTGTTGGTTTGGCAGCAACGCAAGTGAATGTACATAAGCAAATTTTGGTGATTGATATTTCTGAAAAGCAAAACCAGCCTTTATGTTTTATTAATGCCAAAATTATTGAATCTAAAGGTGAGGAAACGTTAACCGAAGGTTGTTTATCCGTGCCAGGAGTTTTTGAAGATATAACTCGTCATAAGTGGATTAAAGTACAAGCCTTAAATCAACAAGGTGAACGCTTTGAATTAGAAACGGAAGGTTTATTGGCACAATGTATTCAACATGAAATGGATCATTTGCAAGGGAAGTTATTTGTGGATTATTTGTCCAATTTAAAACGGCAACGCATTCGTAAGAAATTAGAAAAACAACAAAAATATCGAGCATGATCTATGACACAACTCCGAGTCGTCTTTGCAGGTACGCCTGAATTTTCAGTACCGCCTTTACAAGCATTAATTGATGCAAATTATTCCGTAGTTGCCGTTTACACCCAACCAGATAGACCCGCAGGTCGAGGGCGTAAATTGCAAGCAAGTCCAGTAAAACAATTGGCATTAAACTCTCAATTGCCCGTATTACAACCGCAAAGTTTAAAATCCCAAGCACAAGTCCAACAATTAGCAGCATTAAAACCTGATATTATGATTGTAGTGGCTTATGGTTTGTTATTGCCTGAGACTATTCTAGCCATACCAACATTGGGTTGTATTAATATTCATGCGTCATTATTACCTAAATGGCGAGGTGCGGCACCGATTCAACGAGCAATTTTAGCAGGGGATAAGCAATCAGGTGTCAGCATTATGCAAATGGACAAAGGACTGGATACTGGTGCGATATTTAGTACTATAAGTTGTGATATTGGTTTTAAAGATACTGCTCAAGATTTGCATGATCGTTTAAGTCAGTTAGGCAGTAAAGCATTATTACAGGTATTACCACAAATTGCTGATCAAAGCATTAAAGCAGTACCACAAAATCATGATTTAGCCACTTATGCACATAAATTAAGCAAACAAGAAGCTCAATTAGATTGGTCATTAAGTGCAATCGAGTTGTATAATCAAATTCGAGGCTTTTATCCTTGGCCGATTGCTTACAGTGAGTATCAAGGTAACGTTTTACGCATTTGGCAAGCAGAATTGCTTACTGATAGTCATTCCCCTACTGATTCTGGACAGGCTCAAGTAGGTGAAATTATTCAAGCGGGCAAAACAGGTTTAGATATTATGACAGGGCAGGGCATTATTCGCTTAAAGAAAATCCAATTGCCTGGTAAACAAGCAATGAATGCCAGCGATTTTGCCAATGCTTATGCGACAAAGGGCATTATATTGGGAGCTGAATGAATAATATTCGTAATTTGGCACTTAAAATATTAATCGCCGTAATTGTTAAAAAACATACTTTAAATTCGCAATTAGAGCAACTACTGCCTACCATATCCAAAATAACACCCCAAGATAAGGCATTATTACATGAATTATGTTTTGGAGTGATGCGCTATTATCATCAGTTACAATCAATTAGTTTGGCATTAATTGAGAAACCCTTAAGAACGAAAGACAAAGATATTGAGATTATTATTTTACTGGGTTTATACCAAATTATTTACTTACGCATACCTAATCATGCGGCAGTTAATGAAACGGTAGCTTTAAGCAAATCAAGAAAAAAATTATGGGCAAAAGCCTTAGTTAATGCAGTATTACGTCGATTTTTGCGAGAACAAGCACAAATTCAACAAAAACTATCTCAGCAAGCAAACTATGTTTACTCACATCCTGACTGGTTAATCACTGAAATTCAACAAAATTGGCCAGTGCAATGGCAAGCAATTTTAAGCACTAACAACCAAATTCCCTCATTATGTTTGAGAATTAACCAACAAAAAATCAGTACCACTGATTATCAAAATGAACTAAGCCAACAAAATATTACAGCTACTTTAGTACCTGAATGTCAATCAGCGTTAATTTTAAAGCATATGTCAGATATTGTAAGTTTACCTGGTTATCAACAAGGCTGGTTTGCGGTACAAGATTTATCAGGTCAATTTGCTGTAGAACTATTACAATTACAAGCTGATTTAACGGTTTTAGATGCGTGTGCCGCCCCAGGAAGTAAGACGACTCATATTTGGGATAAACAAGCGGGTTTAGCAAAATTATTAGCATTAGATGTGAGTGAGGAACGCTGTGTACGATTGCAACAAAATCTGCAACGGCAACAATGTCAGGCAGACGTATTACAAGCCTCAGCTTTAGAGCCAGAAAAATGGTCAAATGGTCAATTATGGGACAGAATTTTATTAGATGTGCCATGTTCAGCCACAGGTATTATCCGACGTCATCCCGAAATTAAATATTTACGAACTTTCGAAGATATTAGCGTGCTAATCCAACAACAACAATTGTTATTACAAAGCTTATGGCCATTGTTAAAGCCTAATGGCTTACTGCTTTATAGTACATGTTCGATTTTAGTGCAGGAAAATGATAAACAGATTGAGAAATTTCTGCAATCACAGCATAATGTTAAATTAATATTACCCAAGCCAGTTTGGCAAAATTATTCCCAGTATGGTTGGCAGATTTTGCCTGATGTGAATCGAGATGGGTTTTATTATGCTTGTTTACAAAAAACAAGTTAATTACTATTGTTGTCAATAGATAATTAAATAATAAATAATAATAACTAAAAGACAGTAATGTGAAGTATATTTCTATTTTTTTATTTTGTTGGACTACTTGCTTATCAGCCGGAGAGTTTAAAATTATCAATGCCGAAACCCATTTAGTTAATGGTGTTTATTTGCTTAATAGTCAAATAGATTATCAATTAAGCGAAGCCGCATTAGACGCTTTGAATAATGGGGTTCCCATTACATTTGAAGTAAAAATTGAAGTATTAGAACAACGGCAGTGGTTATGGAATAAAACCATTGCTTTGTTAAGACAGTATTATATTCTTCACTATCATGCTTTGGCCAAAAAATATCAACTTTCTTATAAAAATACTGACATTGAACAAAGTTTTTTTTCATTATCTGCGGCAATAACCGCTTTAGGTGACATTCAAGATTTACCGATTTTAGACAAAGAAATTTTAGAGGCGGATAAACAATATCAAGTCCGTTTGAAAGCCGTATTAGTGATTGAAGATTTACCTTTACCATTATTACCGATTGCTTATTTTTCACCTTCTTGGCTATTAAGTAGTGACTGGTATCAATGGACTTTAAGTGAACAGAACGAACAAAATGAAAAAATCGAGTAGCAAGTTAGTATGATAACTTTTATTAAACGCTGGATCAGCAGTAGTTTTCCAGTGATTGTATTATTTATTTTGTTATTGATATCATTGGATTTAATCAGCAATGCTAGCCAAAACTCGGCCCAACTAAAAGGATTTTACTCAGAATTATTATTAATTAATTTAGCAGGATTAGTCATTTTACTCATGCTGATTGGCATTAATATTTATCGCTTAATTCGGCAATATCGTCATCAAGTGCCAGGTATTTTGTTAACCATACGCATGGTATTACTATTTGTTTTATTAGGTTTAGTCCCTGTTAGTATTGTTTATTATTATTCCTTACAATTTTTAAAACAAGGGATTGATAGCTGGTTTGATGTTGAAATTGAACAAACCATGCAAGATGCCTTGGATTTAAGTCGTAATGCTTTAGATTTGTATATGCGTGAAAAATTATATCAAACGCAACAAATGTTGCCCGAGTTTGTCAATATGCCCCAAAGTTTATTAGCATTACGTTTAGATGAATTACGTCAATCGTATCAAGCCTATGAATTAACATTGTTTAATAAATCAGGACAAGTGATGGCCAGTAGTCATGATGATCCTTCTAAGATTTTACCCAGTTTACCTAAAGCGAATGAAACATTATTTTTAAGTCAGCGACATAATTATATGGGGCTTGATATTGTTAAAGATCAAGGTTTATCCATGCGAATTATTGCCTATGATGATTCAGGAAGTGGCTTAATGATTCAAGCATTATTTCCTGTGCCTGAAAAAATGGATAAATTAGCAAATTCAATCAAAACCTCATTTTCGCATTATCGTGAAATTGTGTTTTTGCATCAATCGCTTATGGAAAATTTTGCCTTAACTTTGTCTTTAGTATTGCTATTTAGCAGTTTAACTGCAATTTGGATGGCATTTGGTTTTACTCGACGTCTAGTGAAACCCATTCAAGAATTAGTGGCAGGAACACAGGCCGTCGCAAAAGGTGATTATAGTCAACCTTTGAAAACCATTCGTCAAGATGAACTGGGATTTTTAGTGCAATCATTTAATAATATGATGCAAAAAATTGCCTCAGCCCAACAACAGTTAGAACAACAACATGAATATTTGCAAACCGTATTACAACGCTTATCTTCAGGGGTATTGACTTTTGATGAAACCAATCATCTCAAAACTGCCAATCAAGCCGCAGAACAGATTTTAGGGGTAAGGTTTCAAGAATCGCAACAAAATGATATGCTGGTATTAGAGGATGCCGATGCCAACGATTATTTAGATGATTTTTTTAAAGATTTACAGCCTTCAGAACAGTCATGGGAAAAACAAATTGAGTTATTTATACAAAGTCAGCGTCGAGTATTAATTTGCCGAGGTTCCTATTTGCCCAATACACAAGGTTATGTCGTGGTATTTGATGATGTGACCAAATTGATTCAAGCAGAAAAGGATACGGCATGGGGGGAAGTCGCAAGACGCTTGGCTCATGAAATCAAAAACCCCTTAACCCCTATTCGTTTATCAGCAGAACGACTACAACGTAAAATCTTACCAGATTTAGATGAAGATAAAGCAACGATATTAAAACGTTCTATTCAAACAATTGTGCAACAGGTAGAAGCCATGCAGTCAATGGTTAATGCCTTTTCACAATATGCGAAAGCACCAGATATTCATCCACAAGCGTTAAATCTCAATCACTTGCTACAAGATGTTTTAGATTTATATCGGGGTAGAACAGAGCAAAATATTGAAATTTCATTAAATTTGGCTGAAAATTTACCCAAAATCCGAGCAGATAGTGATAGACTACGCCAAATGATTCACAATTTAATCAAAAATAGCTTAGAAGCATTTAAAACCAATAATCACAATAAAATTGAAGTAATGACTGATTACCAGCCAGAAATAGACGATAGTATGAGTTTGCAAATTTTGGATAATGGTTCAGGTTTTGATAAAAAAGTATTAGGTCATTTGTTTGAGCCTTATATCACTACTAAAACAAAAGGTACTGGCTTAGGATTAGCAATTGTAAAGAAAATTGTCGAAGAACATGGGGGGATGATTCATGTTGAAAATCGACAGCAAGGTGGTGCGAGTATTAAAATTCGTTTTCCTGTCCTGAAGTCAAAAAATTATCGTTAATGCACGATTAGGAAGAATAATCAGATGAGCAAACCATATATTTTAGTTATTGATGATGAACCTGAAATTTGTAATACTGTTAAGGACATTTTAGAAGATGAAAACTATGAGGTAATGACGGCTGAAAACGGTGAATCAGCAAGATTAGCACGTCGGCAACGTCGTCCCGATCTAATTTTATTAGATATTTGGATGCCTGATGTTGATGGCATTACCTTACTTAAAGAATGGTCAGATTCAGGCGAATTAAGTTGTGCTGTCATTGTTATGTCAGGTCATGGTACAATTGAAACGGCAGTTGAAGCGACCCGTTTAGGTGCGTATGATTTTTTAGAAAAGCCTTTAACACTAGCCAAATTGTTATTAACAGTAGAACGAGCATTAGTCGCAGATAAATTACGTCAAGAAAATATTGGCTTAAGAAAAAAATTAATCAATATTAATCAACCCATTGGTAAAAGTTCTGTATTACAACATCTACGAGAACAAATTCAACGCATTGCACAGCATAATACTTGGGTATTGTTTTTAGGTGAAGTTGGAAGTGGTAAAGAAACCTTTGCTCGATATTTGCATGCCAATAGTTCACGACGTAATGAAAACTTTGTTGATGTTGGCGTTGCATCAATTGCGAAAGAAAATTCGTCAGTAGAATTATTTGGTCATGAAGAAGGGAATAAAGTATTTTATGGTCGCTTAGAGCAGGCCAACGGTGGGATATTATTTTTAGATGAAGTTGCTGATATGGACTTGGAAACGCAAGGGCGTTTGTTAAGTGCATTAGAATCAGGTTCGTTTTTAAGAGTCGGTGGTTCGCAGGCTGTTAAAATTGATGTTAGAGTCATTGCGGCTAGTCAGAAGGATTTAGAACAAGAGGTCAAAGAAGGACGGTTTCGGGAAGATTTATTTTATCATTTAAATGCGGTTACTGTTCAAATTCCGCCTTTACGAGAGCATAGAGAAGATATTCCAGACTTACTTAACTACTATGTGAATTATTTTGTGAATCAGGAAAAGTTACCCTTACGTTATTTTACCGTGGCTGCCCAAAATTATTTACGAAATTATGCTTGGCCAGGCAATATCCGTGAAGTTAAGAATTTAGTGCAACGATTGTTAATTTTAGGGGTGGGTGATGAAATTAGTTTAGAAGAAGTCGAAATGGATTTTAGTAGTATGGCAAATACAGGGGAGACTAAAACCTCATTGCCTATTTCATTTGATTTGCCTTTACGCCAAGCAAGAGAGCAATTTGAAAAAATCTATTTGGAATATAAATTGCGAGAATGTCGTGATAGTGTCAGCAGGCTTGCAAAAGTTGCTGGAATGGAACGCACCCATCTTTATCGCAAACTGCATAATTTAGGGATTAAATTTAAACGTTAGACCTTAGTCACATTAAAACAAAAATAAAATAAACAAAATAAATAGAATAAGTCTATGAATATTATCATTTTAGGTGCAGGGCAAGTCGGTAGTTCAGTCGCAAGTAATCTTGCGAAAGAAGACAATAATATTACTGTTGTTGATACCAATGAAAATTTGCTCAAAGAATTACAGGGTCGTTTGGACATTGGCATTGTGCTTGGTCATGCCTCTTATCCTAGCACTTTAAAACAAGCAGGTGCTAATGATGCAGAGATGATTATTGCCGTTACGAATAGTGATGAAACCAATATTGTGGCTTGTCAAATAGCGGATAAACTGTTTCGTACACCAACGAAAATTGCCAGAATTCGTTCTAATGAATATTTAGATTTATCCATAAATCTAAGCTCAAAATTTTCCATTGACTTGTTAATTAGTCCTGAATTAGTTGTTACTGACTATATTAAACGTTTGATTGAACATCCGGGTGCTTTACAAGTTTTGGATTTTGCAGGTGGACAAGTTCGTTTAGTGGCAGTAAAGGCTTATTATGGTAGTCCTTTAGTAAAACATAAATTACGCACTTTAGAAGAACATTTGCCTAATATTAAAGTAAGAGTTGCGGCTATTTTCCGTCATGGGAAAGCCATTATTCCTGAAGGTGATACGGTGATTGAATCGGATGATGAAATATTTTATGTTTCTACCACCGAAAATATTCGTGAATTTATCAGTGAACTTAGGCGACAAGAAAAACCGTTTCGACGGATTATGATCGCAGGGGGGGGGAATATTGGCGTATCTTTAGCAAAAGCATTGGAAAAACAGTATGATGTTAAAGTTATTGAGATGAATCAAGCGCGTACTGAATTAATTGCCAAAGAATTGCATAAAAGTATTGTATTATTAGGGGATGCGACTGATAGAGATTTATTACTGGAAGAAGATATTGATAATACGGATGTATTTTGTGCCTTGACTAATGATGATGATGCCAATGTATTGTCCGCAATGTTAGCGAAACGTTTAGGTGCACACAAAGTGATGGCGTTAATTAATCGTCCTGCTTATGTGGATTTAGTTGAAAGCAGTGGATTGATTGATATTGCTATTTCGCCACAACAAGCAACCATTGGTAATTTGTTGGCATATGTGCGACGAGGTGATGTTGTGGTCGTACATTCTTTACGCAAAGGAGCGGCTGAAGCAATTGAGGCGATTGCTCATGGTGATGCCAGCAATTCCAAAGTAGTGGGACGTAAAATTGAAGATATAAAATTACCTTATGGTACTACTATTGGTGCCATTGTACGTAAACAAGAAGTGATTATTGCTCATCATGATACCGTCATTGAATCCGATGATCATGTAATTTTATTTTTAGTGGATAAGAATCAGATTGTTGCGGTTGAGAAACTATTTCAGGTAGGATTTACCTATTTCAGTTAGGATTAACGTTTTTTTTGGTTATATTTAGATTAAGGGGAAATAATAATTGCTACTAGTGGTGAGTACTAGTAGCAAAACGAATACTAAAACAAATAACTATCTTGGTCTGCGTGGTGGACGTTCGCCACGTGGCTTCGCTTGATTTACTTTGACAGGACGACCATTAATGGGTTTTTCATTTAAGCCTTTAATAGCCGCATCTGCTTCAACATTATTTGGCATTTCAACAAAAGCAAACCCTTTTGATTTTCCTGAAAATTTGTCTTTAATTAAATTGACTTCTGAAATTTCACCAAAATCAGCAAAGGCACTTCTTAGTTGATCTTCAGTCACACTGTAGGCCAGATTTCCGATATATATATTCACGAACTTACTCTCAATAAATATGATCTTAAAAATAAAACACCATTCATAACGAGATCACCGTTATTTCATGGACCAATCTATGTAAAATAAATTGATATTCACACCATATTAAGCCATTAGTTGGATTAATATGCCAGTATAGCAATGCTAAACCTAATCCTAAAGCCTAGCATATGATTATCACTGCTTCAAGTAATATCTAAAACAATTTGCAAATATATTCAACGACCTGCCAAACCCAAGTAAGCAATGACTAATAACCAGAAGCCAGAGCCTACTATATATTTAACCATATTAGGCAATAAGGTGCTTGATGACCAAAATGCTTCGATAAATGCGGCAATGAGAAAAAACAAGCTTGCACCATAAACAATTTGAATAACAATGCTCCCCGCCTCTTTTAATGATTGTATGTAGGTCTTTTGTTTAGGAGCAATTAAGGCATAACCTAGCTTTAAGCCAGCCATCCCCATTAATACAATGGCGGTTAGCTCAAAAGCACCATGCCCAATAATAAATGAATAAAATGTCTGATCATAGCCAATACGAGTTAAATGTCCTGCTACTGCTCCTAAAAATAAGCCATTGTATAGCAGATAAAATAATGTGCCTAAACCGCCTAAAATTCCACCAGCAAATGTTTGAAAGCCAATACCGATATTGTTTTTGATGTAGTGTCCAAACATATAAAAATCGCTATCAGACTCACGATCTCGACCAATGACATCTTTGTCAGGTTGATACATGGATTCCATTGTAAGCACTTGATCGGAAGTTAATAAGCTATATATCATTTCTGGCCATTGATAAACCACTGCCCCCATAATCAATAACGAACCATAAAACATGAAACAAGCCATCCATAAATAAATAGCTTCTTGACGAATTAAACGTGGAAAACCCGTCGTAATATAAAACAAAATTTGGGGGTTATACCCTGCTTTTTGTTGATAAAGTTGCTGATGACCTCTGAGTACCAAATGGTTTAAGCGATCAATTAAATAAGGACTGTATTGACGGTTTTGAGCGAATGCCAGTTGATGGCAAAGTTGGCGATATAATCTAGGAAACTCGGTTAATTGCATTTTTCCTGTCGCTTTACCCTGTTCCAATGCGCTTAAGAGTTTTTCAAAATCTTGCCAAAACAACTGGTTTTTGGATTCAAAGGTTTGCTGGCTCATGATTTATTTAACAACCATTTTGCGATACCGTGTAAACGCTGAATGCGATTTTGGGCTTGATCACCCGTTAATACTGGAATCATATCCGCTAGTTCTTGTTGCCGTTGTTCAGAAAATTGTTGACTACGTTGACTATAATCAATAATTGCTCGTTGCATTTCAATAGATAAGGGAAAGGTTAATGCGAGACTTTCCGCATTAGGCTCGGTAGGTGAAATCGGATTAGGTTCCGCATAAATGACTAAAGTCCCTGCACTTAGATCACCTAAACGTTTAAAGTCTTGACGCAATAACATACTCACCAAAGCAAAGCCATAAAAAATAGGTAAAAAGTCAACAAAACGTAAAATATTACGCAATAATGAGGCAGACCAAGTCATCGGCGCACCATCCTCTTTCATCACTAATATCCCCATTATTTTTTTACCCGGGGTAGCACCGTGATAATAAATTTCAAAAATAACAGGATAAAACCATTCTAATAAAAACATTAAAATCAACCAAAATCCTGAGCCTAATTTACCAAAGGGAAGCAATGCAAATATAAACGCAATGACAATGGCCATCCGAAAACAAGCATCAATTACCCATGCTAAAAATCTAACCATAGGCCCTGCCACTCGAATATCCAAACGAATACCTTCAGGTGTTGAGATGGATTGTAAGGTGTCTAGTTGCATCTGATAACAATAAATAATTGCGTTTAATTGATAGTTTGTTGCTTTATTAGTTTATCAGAAATTTGCTTGATTATAGGAAATTTTGCCAATTTTTGCTAAATCACTTATGATTTACTCGTTCAAGTAACTAAAGTTTCTAAGCCTGTGAAGAAAGTTGTACACCACTGTTACACCGTATCTCGTCATTTAGTATTATATACTGCCATTAGTTTAATTATTTTAACCGTATTATGGTCAATATTGCGTTCAAGTTTATTTTATTTAAACAATTTTAAACCAGAGTTAGAACTATGGTTAAGTGAAAATATTGGTCAAAGAGTGGTGATTGGTGCTGTGGATACGGAATTATATGGCAGTGGTTTACGTTTTGGTTTAAAGAATATTAAAGTCTTAGTTCCAAATTCTATGGATAAAGTTGCATTTGAAATTAAAAAATTAGTGGCACAATCAAGCTTTATTGCATTTATGAAACAAAATTTTCTACCGAGTTTTATTCAAGTTTATGGCTTACGCATTGATTTATCGAGTATAAAAATCGATTTTGAACAAGCCTCTGTGTCAAATCTTGAGGATAATGTTGTTCTAGTATGGTTGTTGTCTCAAAAACAATTACAATTAGTTGATAGCCAAATTCTATTAGGGGATTTCGTATTAAATAATTTAAACTTGGTATTAAAAAATCAAGAAAACCAACATCAATTACAATTAAGTGCGAAGTTACCGACTAGCATTGGTGAAAAATTTAGTTTAATTAGTCAGTTTCAAGGTGAGGTATTACAACCCGAACAATGGCAAGGTAAAGTTTATGCCAATATACAACAAGTGATGCTTAACGTTGAAAATAATGTCTTTGCTGCTAAGGCAAAACTGGATTTGGATTTATGGGGTTGGTTTGATCCTAATCAAACGAATCATTGGCAAGGGCAAGTCAATTTGACAGAAATTCAATCTAGTATCAATCCAGAGATAATGATGCCATCGTTAAAAATGGAATTTGTCACGAAAGTGAATGCAAAACAATGGTTAGTCAATGTTTATAAAGACAAATATCAACAACATATTGCGACTATTATTCATCATCACCAGCAGTTTAAAGCGGGTTTTTCACCATTAAACATTTCGCAATGGCGAGCATGGTTTCCAGTATTCTCTAAAACTTATGCTGATTTATTAGCGAAAGCACAACCACAAGGTATGATTAGAAACCTACAATTTGAACAACAGCAACAACAATGGTTTGTAAAAGCAGATTTACAACAAGTCAGTAGCCAAAGTTTTGGAAAATCACCTGGGGTTAATAATCTTAATGCAAGCATTTTAGCCACAAGCGAACAAGGAATGATACGTTTAAACAGTAAGCATTTAAATTTTGATTACCCAGCATTATTCCGACAACCCTTATTACTGGATAAAGTTTTAGGTGTGGTAAAATGGCAGTTAGTTAATAAAGGTTGGCAATTAAGTACACCCGAACTATTGATTTCTAATCAAGATATTCAAACGAAAACCCAATTAGCATTAGATTTTAGTCAAGCACAACCGTTTTTAGATATTAATACTTATTTCAAACAGGGTGTGATTGCACATACGGGTAAATATTTGCCTACGGGGATTATGAACAAAAATTTAGTGAAATGGTTGGATCGGGCATTAGTTAGCGGTAAGTTGCTACAAGGGCAGTTTCGTTTGTTAGGATATGCTAAAGATTTTCCTTATGATCAAGCAGACGGGGTGTTTTATGTGGATTTTGATATTGATGATGTAGTATTAGACTATCAAGCTAACTGGCCTGAACTAAAACAACTGAATGCTAAGGTTTTATTTCAACAAAATTCTTTGAAAATTACCGCAACAAAGGGATATATTTTACAAGGGTCTGCCAAACATATTTTGGCTGAAATTGATTCATTACGTCCAACATCACCTTTGAAACTAAAAACCCGTATTACGGGTGATATCCGTTCTAGTGTTGAGTTTTTAAAGCAAAGTCCGTTAAAACATTATTTTGGCAAATATTTGCAAGGAGTTGTGGCATCAGGTAAACATGATTTGGATTTAAAACTAAAATTGCCATTTAATCATCATCCTTCTCAGGTAAAGGGTAACATTCAGCTATATACGAATCAATTACAACTACCAATGTTACCTAGCCGTTTGGATAAAATTCAGGGACAAATTAATTTTACGGAATCAAGCATTGATGCTCATCAATTGCAAGCCTATTTTGCCGAGCAAGCGATTGCGATTAAAATTAAAACTAGTCGTAAGCAAACATTGATTGTCGCAACGGGTAATATCCCGATTGCTACTATCAAACAACTGTATCCACAATCTAGGCAGTGGTTAAAACCCCTGTCTGGTTTGCTAGATTATCAAGCGAAAATAAAAATGCTAGATACTCCTGATCCCACTAACATTCCTGTCGCTATTGAGCTAAATTCTAATTTAAGCAAAGTTGCGATTGATTTACCATCGCCATTTAATAAAACGATTGCACAAGACAAATCGTTACACTTCCTAGCAGACATTACCAATAAACAGCAACAATTTAAGTTTCAATATCCGCAGTTAGATGTCATATTATTGCGAGATAATACTGGTTTAAAAGGTGAAATTGCTTTAGGCGAACAACTCGCTAAATTACCAGATACTGGTTTATATCTTGTAGGTCATCAAGAAAAATTGAGGCTTGCGGATTGGTTAAATTTTTTTTCTAAGTTAGATATTAATATTAAATCTGATCACGCATTCAATCATTTAAAAAATCCAGTGCAATTAAACCGTGTTGATTTAAAAATTGATCAATTAGACATTTTGGGTTTGTTGTTGGATCAAGCAGAATTAAAACTAAAGCAAGAGGCAGATAAGGCGAGTAAGTATTACCAAATTAAAAGTCAACAGTTAGATGGCATTATTCGATTAGTAAAGCCAAATATGCTTGTGGCTAAGATTAATCATTGGCATTGGCAATCACCTGATAATATATTAGCCGATAGTAATGATAAGATTGATTTAAATCCAGAGGATATTCCCAAATTGGTATTAACTATTGAGGATTTTCAATTTAATCAACTCGCATTGGGAAAATTGACTTTAAATTTAACACCTGATGCCAATCAAATTAAGATTGGACTCGGATTATTAGCGAAGAACCCAAAAGAATATCGGATTAAAATGAATGGACAATGGCAGATTAAACCGCAAGCTAATACCGTCAAATTTGAAGGCAAATTAGTGTCTAGCAAGTTAGAAAATATGTTGGAACGATTTGGTTTTAGTAGTGGTATCCAAGCAAAACAAACGGATATTAGCTTTCATTTAAACTGGATAGGCTCACCTATAGACGTTAATCTAGCAAAATTATCCGGGGATATTAAAAATATCACGATTAATCAGGGACGATTCATCAAAGTTGAACCAGGCTTAGGACGAGCTTTAGGATTATTTAGTTTAGATAGCTTGGTTAATCGACGTTTAAAACTTGATGTTAGCGATGTTGTTACGGCGGGTTTAAGCTTTGATACCATTACGGGTGCTATGCTGATTGAAGAGGGGGGATTGATTTATATTAAACAAAATCAGCCATTAAGAATAGATGGTCCTAATGTTAGCATTGAAATTAAGGGTAAAACTAATGTGTTAGAAAAAAACTATGATCAAACAATTTTAGTCATTCCCAAATTAACGGCTAGTGTTCCTGTAACAGCAACTGTCGCAGGGGGTCCTGCCGTTGGTGCAGCCGCATTTGTTTTGCAACAAGTATTTGGCGATCAGTTTGATAAAATCTCGGGATATAGTTACCGTGTTACTGGTTCATGGGAGAATCCTCACATTGAAAAACAACCCTTATTCACTAAATTTCTCAAAGAAAAAATGCCTAAAAATCTAGGAAATTCGGAAAATTCAGAAAATTCGGAATGATGTAGTTATCTTTTGGGATTTTTGCTAAACTTAAAGTCTTAAGAATGCAAACAAAAATAGGTTATTTAGAAATAATGGCAGAAAAGTTTTCAGTTGCGGCCATTCAAATGGCATCTGGTCCTAATGTCAATGCAAATTTGCTAGAAGCGGATCGTTTGATTGGCGGTGCCGTTGATGCTGGTGCAAAATTAGTGGTGTTACCCGAAAATTTTGCATTAATGGGAATCTCAGAAACTGATAAAGTCGAACAAAGAGAACAGCAAGGTTTTGGGGTGATGCAAGAATTTTTATCTACTACAGCTAATCGTTATAATGTTTGGTTGGTTGGTGGTACCATTCCTTTAGAAGCCTCTGCACCCGGAAAAATTCGAGCGGCCTGCTTAGTCTATGATGATCAAGGTCAGTGCCAAGCTCGCTATGACAAAATGCATCTATTTGACGTTGAGTTAGTGGAACATAACGAACAATATACTGAATCAGAGACGATTGAAGCAGGGGATACGGTGCAATTAGTGAAGACCCCTTTTGGTTGTGTTGGGATTGCGATTTGTTATGATTTGCGTTTTCCTGAAATTTTCCGTTATATGCTAGACAAAGGCATGGATTTATTAGTTGTTCCTTCTGCTTTTACCGCCATTACTGGTAAATCTCACTGGGAAATTTTGGTGAGAGCCAGAGCCATTGAAAATTTGTGTTATGTGATTGCAGCCGCACAAGGTGGTTATCATATCAACGGCAGAGAAACTCACGGCGATAGTATGATTGTTGATCCTTGGGGACAAGTGTTATCTCACTTAGAACATGGTGCAGGATTTGTCGTAGCCCAAGTCGATCCCGATTGTATTAAAAATATTCGACGTAGTTTTCCTGCCATTGAACATCGTAAACTGTATTGTAAATAGTAAATTAAGTAGAATTTTATGTCCAGTATTGATATTGCTAAACAAACCCTACTACAACCCGCTCAAATCCAAGAACAAGATTTAGATAAGCTGCTTTATACTTTATCAGGACAAACAATTGATGCGGCGGATATTTATTTACAATCTAGCCGTTATGAATCATGGAGCTTAGAAGATGGAATCATCAAAAATGGTCGTTATAATATCGAACAAGGGGCTGGTTTAAGAGTGATTAGTGGTGAAAAAACTGGCTTTGCTTATTCCGATGAAATTGTGATGCCCGCCTTATTACAAGCGGCTCAATCAGCGCGTGCTATTAGCCAAGCAGGGCAAAGTGGTCAAATTAAAATTGCCAGTCAACTACCAAAACACCAGTTATATCAAAGCAGTAATCCTATTGAGCGTTTAAGTTCACAACAAAAAATTGATTTACTTTACGCTATCGATAGTTATACCCGTCAGTTAGATAGTAAAGTTAAACAAGTTATGGTAGGTTTAAATAGTGTGTTTGAAGTCATACTAGTGGTCTCCTCTGATGGTCGTTTAAGCGCCGATGTGAGACCTTTAGTCAGATTAAATATCCAAGTCATTGCCGAAGATAATGGCAAGCGTGAACAAGGATTTGCTGGTGGTGGTGGTCGTTATGATTATCACTCGCTATTTGAACAAGATCGACATTTTGATTTTGCCAAAGAAGCGGTACGTCAAGCCTTAGTGAATTTAGATGCTAAAGAAACGCCCGCAGGACAAATGCCAGTGGTTTTAGCTTCAGGTTGGCCAGGGGTATTACTGCATGAGGCCATTGGTCATGGTTTAGAAGGCGATTTTAATCGTAAAGGTTGTTCTGCGTTTAGTGGACGGATTGGTGAAAAAGTTGCTTCACCTTTATGTACGGTAGTGGATGATGGTACATTAGCAGGTAGGCGGGGATCATTAAATATTGATGATGAAGGGACAGCAACGCAATCAACGGTATTAATTGAAAAGGGTTATTTAAAGCAATATATGCAAGATAATCTCAATGCGAAATTAATGGGCACACGTTCTACGGGTAATGGACGACGTGAATCTTATGCTCATTTACCCATGCCAAGAATGACAAATACTTATATGTTAGCTGGAGATACTGAGCCTGATGACATTATTGCTTCAGTGGATAAAGGCTTATATGCGGTAAATTTTGGAGGTGGCCAAGTGGATATTACTTCTGGAAAATTTGTATTTTCTGCCAGCGAAGCGTATTGGATTGAGAATGGTAAAATTGCTTATCCAGTGAAAGGGGCCACCTTAATTGGTCATGGTCCTGATGTGCTAACAAAAGTTTCTATGGTAGGGAATGATTTGGCGTTGGACACGGGTGTTGGGGTTTGCGGTAAAGAAGGGCAGAGTGTGCCAGTTGGGGTCGGTCAACCAACCTTGAAAGTGGATCGATTAACCGTTGGTGGCACGAGTGCTTAGACTTTAAGTTTTTCTCTATTTTATGAAAGCGTCAATATGCAAAAGCAACAATCTTTAGAACAATTATTACAACAGGTTTTAGACAAAGCCAGACAATACGGTGCGACACATGCTGAAGCTGGGCTCAGTGTTAGCCAAGGATTAGAAGTGACTACTCGATTAGGAGAGCTTGAAACTATTGAACATCACAATGATCAAGGTTTAGCGATTACTGTGTATCGTGGTCAATCCAAAGGGTCTGCAAGCACGGCTGATTTAAGCAATACTGCCATTGATAATACTATAAAAATGGCTTGTGATATCGCTCATTATACCAATGAAGACCAATATTCTGGTTTAGCCGACAAGGCATTAATGCCAAGCCAAATATTGGATTTAGATTTATATCATCCTTGGGATTTGTCAGTGGAACAAGCCATTGACATTACGACTGAATGTGAAACTCAAGCCTTAGAATTTGATGCTAAAATTAGTAATTCTGAAGGAGCACAATTAAGCACGCATCAAGGATTACGAGTTTATGGTAATACCCATGGTTTTATTGGTAGTTATCCTAGCACTCGTCATAGTCTAGGGTGTACGATGATTGCGGAAGAGGAACAAGGCATGCAACGAGATGGTTGGTATAGCAGTGCTAGAGATGCAGCTTTATTGCAATCAGTAACGGAAATTGGACAAATTGCCGCTCAAAAAACCTTAGCAAGATTAGGCAGTCAACCATTGTCAACTCGTAAAGCAAGTGTTATTTTTGCGGCGGAAGTTGCACCGAGTTTATTAGGTCATTTGATGGCTGCTTGTCATGGTTCTGCTATTTATCGACAGTCTTCATTTTTAGTTGATGCCTTAGAGCAACAAATTTTTCCAGAATTTATACATATTTCACAACAACCTCATTTAAAATCAGCGATTGCGAGTGCCCCATTTGATGATGAAGGTGTGCTTACACAATCTTATGATTTAATTAAACAAGGTTGTTTAAAAACTTATATTTTGGACAGTTATGCGGCAAGAAAGCTTAATATGACAACCACAGGCAATGCAGGTGGTACCTATAATATGATTATTGAGACAGGTGATAAAGATTTAGCACAGTTATTAAAGCAAATGGATACAGGTTTATTAGTAACCGAATTAATGGGACAAGGGGTTAATTTAGTAACTGGCGATTATTCCAGAGGAGTCGCAGGTTTTTGGGTAGAACATGGTGAAATCCAATATCCTGTCGAAGAAATTACCATTGCAGGCAATTTAAAAACTATGTATCAACACCTATTAGCAGTAGGTAATGATGTTGATTTACAACGAAATATTCGTACGGGTTCCTTATGGTTAGCACAAATGACGATTGCGGGTAATGCTTAATTAAAACAACTGAAATTAAAAGAATCTAAAATAATGCTTACTCAATATCATTCTACGCCTACGACAACTTTACTACAAAAAATTGTTATCGCTTGTTGGATATTACTAGGACTAAGTTATTATTTTTACACTTGGCATGATATGCCAAGTTTTATTTCAGATGGTTTTATTTATCTCTTACAAGCGGATTATTTTTCACCTTATTCTGATATTGCGAGTAATATTACTGACTATGCGATTCGTTCCCGTTCATTTCCACCTTTGTATCCACTATTATTAGGATTATTGGGAGGGGGGAGTCAAAATATTGCTATCTCTTATTTTATTTCAACTAGCTTTTTATTACTTGCCGTTTGGTTTTTTATTCAATGGTTACGCCAATTAAATTTTGAAATCCAGTTTGCTTGGGGATTAGGGGTATTATTTTTATTATTACCTAGAACGTTATTATTTGTTCAGGAAATTTGGAGTGAATATCTATATTTGCTTTGGGTGTTTGTATGTTTTTATGCCATAGAAAAGTCTAGGCAAAATTCAAAATGGCTGTATTTCGCAGGCTTAAGTTGTGGATTAGCAATTATATCCCGAACCGTTGGCATTAGTTTAATTCTAGCATTATTGGTTTATTTAATCTATCATCGGCGACCCTATAAGATTCGAGTTATATCACTGGCATTATTGCCATTGTTACTATGGAAAATTTATAGTTTGGTGATGGATATTACATATTACAGCGGAAATTATGGTAGTGATTTATTGGAAAACTATCATCATTTTATTGAGATAATGCAAGGTGATGTGTTAGCAATGTTTTGGGAGTTATTATTATTACAAAGTAAAACTTTTGGTCTTGCATGGTTATTAAATTTTGATTCACAATTATCACCTTTAATCTTAGTGATTGGTGGCTTATCAGGTATTTTAGCTATTTTGGGTTGGTTGCAACGCTTACTTAATATCACTTACGATGCCGTATATGTTTTGATTTATTTCGCCATTATTTTTGTTTGGAATTTTCCCGATCAGAATACTCGCTTTATTCACATATTATTTCCGATTTTGATGTTTTATGCGTTAAATATTATTATTTACTCACTTGATAAAGCAAAACTTTATAGTAAATTTATTAAAGTGGAAATGATTTTTTTGTTAGTGATATTAATTACAATCATGCCTGCGCTTATTTCAATTGGCAAACAATATTTCTATCCTTTGCCCTCAAATATACAATATCTTCACCATAATCCAAACTGGCTATATGCTGATAATCGCAATCAAGGCATAAAAGAATTAGGATTACTACATGAAATTATCGTGGCAATAAAGAAAATACCCACAATAGTAAGAACTGATCAGTGTGTATCATCCGTCATGCCAGAATTGATCATATTTTTTGCACAACGATCCAGTATTTATGTGCCTAATATTGATACCAGCGAAAAACAATTTAAATCAGAATTAAGTCAATGTGATTATTTATTATTATTAAATATTAAACATCCTGCGGTTGAAAGTTTTTATCCTGCTGCTCGTTTAAATGCAACAGATATGATACCCGTTTTTCAACAAGTCTATCAAAATGCAGGAAAAACGGTATTAGTTGCCATTTTATTAAAGACCAACTTAGACTAGATTTTTTTAGAGCAGGAAATACAAATGAATACTACTGTGTATTGACGTAATAGTTTCGCCAGAAATAGACAATCTTGTGATAATCAGTACAATAATCGTTTTTACAACTAAGGAAATACTATGACTGACTATCGCATTGCCCCTTCAATTTTATCTGCTAATTTTGCTAAATTAGGTGAAGAAGTCGCAAATGTATTAGCCGCAGGCGCGGATATTGTGCATTTTGATGTCATGGACAATCACTATGTCCCTAATTTAACCATTGGTCCATTGGTTTGTGAAGCTTTGCGTAAACACGGCGTCACCGCACCGATTGATGTGCATTTAATGGTAAAACCTGTGGATAGAATTATTCCTGATTTTGCGAAAGCAGGGGCAAGTTATATTACTTTTCATCCTGAAGCATCAGAGCATATTGATAGGAGTTTACAATTAGTACGCAATGAAGGTTGTAAATCTGGATTAGTCTTTAACCCTGCAACACCTTTAAATTATTTAGAACATATCATGGATAAAGTAGATATGATATTGTTAATGTCTGTGAATCCGGGTTTTGGTGGACAAAGTTTTATTCCAGGTACTTTAAATAAATTACGACAAGCGAGAAAAATGATCGATGATAGCGGTTTAGATATTCGTTTAGAAATTGATGGTGGCGTTAAAATCAACAATATTCGCGAAATTGCCGAAGCAGGGGCGGACACATTTGTGGCAGGATCGGCTATTTTTAATACCGATGATTACAAAGCAACCATTGATGAAATGCGTAAGGAGTTATCAAGCGTTGGATAAGATAAGTAAGCCCCAAATGGTATTGATTGATGTCGATGGGACATTAGTGGATAGTGTCCCTGATTTGGCGTATTGTGTGGATCAAATGATGTTGTATTTGGAAAAACCCGTTTGGGGCGAAGATGCGGTCAGACAATGGGTAGGCAATGGGGTGGAGCGTTTAGTTAGGCGTGCCTTAGTCGGGCAATTATATGGCGAACCTGAGGATGCTTTATTTGCCAAAGCCTATCCGTATTTTTTAGAACAATATCAAAACAATGTCTGTGAGCGTAGTCAATTATATTCAGGCGTGTTGCAAGGATTAGACTATTTACAACAACAAGGCTATGCTTTAGGTTGTGTTACCAATAAAGTAGAACGGTTTACCTTGCCATTATTGGAAAAATTACAGATAAAATCTTATTTTTCCATTGTGATTGCAGGGGATACCGTTGCTCGTAATAAACCTGATCCTGAACCTTTGTTACATGCTTGTCGGTTTTTTAATTTATCCCCCAATCAATCCCTAATGATTGGAGATTCGATCAGTGATGTCAAAGCAGCAAGAGCGGCAGGATTTCAGATTATTTGTATGAGTGATGGTTATAATCATGGTGAAGATATTCGCTTAGCGAATCCTGATAAAGTCATTGATTCTATGGCAGAACTGCCACAGATTTTATGATTTTAGTTTGGATGAGTAGAAAAGGTACCCAAATAATGGACGAACAACAATTTTTGGCACTGGCAGAACAAGGCTATACTAGGATTCCCGTCATGCGAGAAATTCTTGCCGATTTAGATACGCCATTAAGTGCTTATTATAAACTTGCCAACCAAGCCTATTCTTATTTATTAGAATCAGTGGAAGGAGGGGACAATTGGGGGCGTTATTCCATTATTGGCTTGCCTTGTCAAAGCGTGATTAAAATTTCAGGACAAACAATTACTATTGAAGAACAGCAACAAGTCATTGAAACCGCTGTTTCAGCAGATCCATTTGCATGGTTAGAACAGTATTTGCAACGTTATAAAATTCCTGAATTAGCAGACTTGCCAAGATTTTATGGGGGCTTAGTCGGTTACTTTGGCTATGATAGCATACAATATATTGAACCCAAACTTGCCAACCAAGCCTTGCCTGATCCTTTACAAGCACCTGATATTTTATTAATGGTATCGGATGAGTTATTGGTATTTGATAATTTAGCCAAACGGCTTTATTTTATTGTTGGCGTTGATCCTAGTCGTGAAAATGCTTATCAATATTCCCAACAGCGTTTGGATCAATTAATTACCCAGTTAAGACAAACCGTTGCCGAACCGAAACATTTGAATACTAATCAAGTGGTGACTGAAGCGGATTTTGTGTCAGGCTTTAAACAAGCGGATTTTGAAGTAGCCGTCAATAAAATCAAAGATTATATTGTGGAAGGGGATGTCATGCAGGTGGTGTTATCACAACGCTTGTCTATTCCCTATGACGCCCCTGCTTTGGATTTATATCGAGCCTTGCGTAGTATGAATCCTTCACCTTATATGTATTATTTAGATTTAGGCGATTATCATATTGTGGGTTCTTCGCCTGAAATTTTAACCCGAGTAGAAAATAATAAAGTTACCGTCAGACCCATTGCAGGAACAAGACCAAGAGGCAATGACCCTACGCAAGATAAAGCCTTAGAACAAGAGTTATTAGCCGATCCCAAAGAATTAGCCGAGCATTTAATGTTAATTGATTTGGGTCGTAATGATGTTGGGCGAGTGGCGAAAATAGGGAGTGTCAAATTAACGGATAGAATGGTGATTGAGCGTTATTCTCATGTTATGCATATTGTCTCTAATGTTGAAGGACAATTAAATTTGGATTTATCGGTTTTAGATGCTTTACAAGCAACGTTTCCTGCGGGGACAGTCAGTGGTGCGCCTAAAATTCGGGCAATGGAAATTATTGCGGAATTAGAACCTGTCAAACGAGGAATTTATTCTGGAGCTGTAGGGTATTTATCATGGTCAGGTAATATGGATACGGCCATTGCCATTCGCACGGCTGTCATTCATAAACAAACCTTATATATTCAAGCGGGAGCCGGTATTGTGGCTGATTCTGTGCCTGAAAAAGAATGGCAGGAAACCTTAAACAAAGGTCGGGCTATTTTTCGAGCAGTAGCAATGGCAACAGCGGGGTTAGATCAATGTTGTTAATGATTGATAATTATGATTCATTTACTTACAACTTAGTGCAATATTTCGCAGAGCTGGGGGCGGATGTGCAAGTCTATCGTAATGATCAAATTAGCCTTGAACAAATTAAAGCATTCGCCCCTGAACGGATTGTGATTTCCCCAGGCCCTTGTACACCTAATGAAGCAGGGGTTTCTATGGCAGTGATTCGCCAATTTGCAGGGGTCGTGCCTATTTTAGGGGTGTGTTTAGGGCATCAAAGTATTGCTCAAGCCTTTGGGGGTAACATTATTCATGCCAAGCAAATTATGCACGGTAAAACCTCATGGATTTATCACCGACAACAAGGCATATTTGCCAATTTAGCCCAACCGTTACAGGCAACTCGTTATCATTCTTTGGTGATTGAACAAAAAAGTTTACCCGATTGTTTAGAAATAACGGCTTGGACACAAAATCAAGCAGGCGAAATGGATGAAATTATGGGCGTGAGGCATAAAACCTATCCCATTGAAGGGGTGCAATTTCATCCTGAATCTATTTTGACTCAACAAGGGCATGAGTTATTACAAAATTTTTTGGCTATTAAAATATAACATATAAAAAAATTAAATTTAGGGCATTTCTAGGGCATTATTTATGAACATCCAACAAGCCATTCAAGCTGTTATTGATAATCAATCACTATCCGAAGCTGATATGCAATCCGTCATGCAAAGCATGATGACAGGCAAAACCACGCCTGCACAAATGGGTGGTTTTTTAGTTGGATTGCGTATGAAAGGGGAAACTATTACGGAAATTACCGCGGCGGCTAAAGTCATGCGAGCTTTAGCCACACCTGTTAAGGTTACGGCAAAACATTTAGTGGATACTTGTGGTACAGGCGGTGATAGCAGTGGGAGTTTTAATATTTCAACCGCTAGTGCCGTTGTTGCTGCAGCCGCAGGTTGCCAGGTGGCGAAACATGGAAATCGTTCGGTATCCAGCCAATCGGGCAGTGCGGACGTGTTACAAGCAATGGGGGTGAATTTAAATTTAACCGCAGAACAAGTGGCACAATCGATAGAAAGCACTGGTTTAGGTTTTTTATTTGCCCCAAATCATCACAGTGCGATGAAATATGCGATTGCTCCTAGAAAAGAAATGAAGGTAAGAACGATTTTTAATTTATTAGGGCCATTAAGCAATCCTGCTTCTGCTCCCTATCAAGTAATGGGTGTTTATGCGAAATATTTGTTACAACCCTTAGCGGAAGTTTTAGCTCAATTAGGCAGTCAGCATGTTATGGTAGTTCATGCACAAGATGGTATGGATGAGATGAGTTTAACTGCGACAACTGATGTTGCCGAATTAAAGCAAGGACAAATTCAACAATATACTGTTAACCCTGAGGATTTTGGCTTTGATAAAGTAGATGCCAGTGCATTAAAAGTGGAGAGTGTGGCAGAAAGTGTGGCTAAAATTGAAGCCGCATTCCAAGCCCAAGACAAACCTGCCATGCAAATTATTGCTTTAAATGCAGGTGCGGCGATTTATGTGGCAGGCTTGGCCCCTGATTTAGCCACTGGTGTCAAAACCGCTTGGAATAGACTAGAACAAGGTCAAGCCTGGGATAAGTTGCAACAATTTATTGAGTTTAGCCAATCGGTCTAATTTAATGATGCGAGCAATGATTCTAGCAGCAGGGCGAGGGGAACGAATGCGTCCCCTCAGCGATCATCTACCCAAACCCTTATTAGCAGTTGGGAATAAGCGTTTAATTGAATATCATATTCAGGCGTTAGTTATGGCAGGTATTACTAATATTGTGATTAACCATGCCTATTTAGGTGAAAAAATCGAACAATTTTTAGGCGATGGACGTTGTCATAATGTAAGGCTTGATTATTCACCTGAGCATCAAGCGTTAGAAACGGGGGGGGGGATTTATCAAGCCTTGCCTTTACTGGGGGCTGATCCTTTTATTGTGGTGAACGGTGATATCTGGACCGATTATAATTTTGCTAATCTCGTTCAACACGCACTGGCGGATGATATTTTAGCCCATTTAATTTTAGTCCCGAATCCCCCCCAACATCCTGATGGTGATTTTAGCTTAGTTTCGGATCGAGTTACAACTCATGCAAATGCTCAAGATCGCTTTACCTTTAGTGGCATTGGTTTATATCGTCCTGAATTATTTGCTGAGTGCCAAGCGGGTAGATTTCCCTTAGCACCGTTATTAAAACAGGCAATGCTAACTCAGCAAGTAACAGGCGCATTGTATCAAGGTGATTGGCGGGATATTGGCACACCCGAACGTTTACAGCAGTTGCAACGGGATTTGAACGCTAGTTTGAACAGCGAATCCTAACAATCAATCAATATGCTAAGGAAGATTTATGGGTGATGAAATAGCCAGTGATTATTTTAGTCAAGCAGATTTTAAAGAGTTTAAACAGCGTTTAGCACAAGAAACCGCATTGTTAAAATCAATGTTTCAACAGCAAGCATTTTCTAAGATTAATAATATTGCAGGCTCAGAACTAGAAATTTGGTTGGTGGATAAACAAGGCAAACCTGCGTCGGTTAATCAGCGCTTTTTACAACATTTAAATCATCCTATGATAGTGCCAGAGTTGGCAAATTTTAATGTTGAAATCAACACCCATCCGCAAGCTTTGCAAGGTAGCGTTTTAGCTGATATGCAAGCGGATTTAGAACAAACTTGGCAGTATTGTTGTAACACTGCGAATCAATTAGCAACCCAATTGATCATGATAGGGATTTTACCTTCGGTTAAAGTCGAACAATTATGTTTAGATAACATTTCTAATATCAACCGTTATCGGGCATTAAATGAACAAATTTTGGCTTTACGTCAAGGTCATCCGATTGATATTGATATTCAAGGCAAAGATACTTTAAAAATGCAACATGGTGATGTCATGTTGGAATCGGCGACCACGTCGTTTCAAGTGCATTTACAAGTCACACAAGCACAAGCCCCAAAATTTTATAATCTTGCCAAAATAGTTTCCGCAGCAATGGTGGCATTAACTGCCAATTCCCCATTTTTATTTGGACGCCAATTATGGGATGAAACTCGAATTGCTTTATTTGAGCAAGCGGTTTGTGTAGGGGGATCGGATTTAACGAAACGGGTAACATATGGCATTTGTTATGCTCAAGATTCTTTAATGGAATGTTTTGAGGCCAATTATCGCCGTTATCCTGTGTTATTACCCCAGCTTAGTGATCAATCTGCTAATGATTTTCCGCATTTACGTTTACATAATGGGACGATTTGGCGTTGGAATCGACCGCTAATTGGTTTTGATGCGGATGGTACGCCTCATTTGAGAATTGAACATCGAGTGATTCCCGCAGGACCAACTGTGATTGATTTAATTGCCAATATGGCATTTTATTTTGGCTTGATGACCGCATTAGCGAAACAAGACGATATTGAACAACAATTACCTTTTAATATTGCCAAACATAATTTTTATCAAGCCGCTAAATATAGTTTGGATGCTGATATTACTTGGCGAAATGGGCAAACTGGCAATATTCGTAACTTATTACGCCAACAATTACTGCCTTTAGCCAAACAAGGATTGGAATCCTTAGCGATTGATGGCAATGATATTAAACAATATTTAGCCGTAATTGAAGGACGCTTAAGCACTGCTCAGACAGGGGCTGCATGGCAAAAAGCATGGGTAAAAAAATATGGCAATGATATGTTGGGCTTGACGCAACACTATCAAAATTTGCAAAATAGTGGGCAGGCAGTACATGAATGGACATTAAATGCTTAAAATTTATCACCAGCTTCCACAAGGATTTTTAGACCTTGAGCCTAAAGATTTATATGATTTTTTAGGAGGACCTTGCTTAATTCATTTAGCAGGGAAAAATCCGCAAGAGATTTTTATTTCAGTATTACAACATGGCAATGAAGATACGGGATTTTATGCCTTACAAACTTTACTAAAACAATACCAACAAGGCTTGCCTAGAGCATTAACATTGTTTATTGGTAATGTTAGTGCGGCTAAGTTTGGTTTACGCCGCTTAGAATCGCAACCCGATTATAATCGGCAATGGCCTGATCCTGATTATCCTAATCAAGCGATAAGTTCACATCCTGAAGCAGACATGATGTTGCAAATTTGTCAAATTATGCAACAACGCTCGCTATTCATGAGCATTGATTTGCATAATAATACTGGTTCTAATCCGCATTATGCCTGTATTAATAAACTAGAGCCAGAATTTATTGCTTTAGCATCGTTATTCAGTGAAACCTTGGTATATTTTACTTACCCTCGTGGGGTACAGTCTTTAGCGTTTTCTGATAGTTGCCCCGCGGTTACTTTAGAATGTGGGCAAGTAGGGGAATTATTTGGTCAAGATCATGTCTGTGCTTATTTAAAACGCTGTTTAGAACTGGAAATAATTCCTAGCAAAGCGCATGGTCAAATTCGGGTATTACATACCATTGCCCAAGTTAAAATTCCAGATTCAATTTCTATTGGTTTTGGGTATGAGCCTGCTGATATTTGTTTTGCTGATGATTTGGATCAATTAAATTTTCAAGAACTACCCGCAAATACTACTTTAGCCCATTTAAATACGACGGAAAAATTACCGTTTGATATTTTTGATACCTATGGACAAGCAATTAAGCAATCTTACTTTTTTGTGGATGCGGATAATACCTTAAAAACCAGTATTAATTTAATCCCTGCTATGTTGACTCGCAACAAAAAAGTTATTTACCAAGATTGCTTGTGTTATATTATGGAACGCTATCCATTGCCTGAGTAACCGTATTTAAATTTAAAGATTGGGATCAGATTCCGACATAATGCTCTCCACTTGTAACATGGCATCCATTTTCAAAATAATATCTTCTATAGGGGATAATCCTGCGATTTTATCCAGTGTATTCCCTTTAATCACAAAGTTAATCGTTACGTTTAATTTTTGACTGTCTTCATCATAATAAGGGGCTATATCAACATTACCGCCTGAGGCAGTAAATGCTCCCATTGCTTTTTCAAGATGCTCAGTGGGTGTCATATTTTGAAATTCCGCATAAAGATTTGCAAATTCATCACTGGAAATATTATATTTGCTTTTTAGCTCAACAGATTGTCCATTGGATAGATTAGGATTTATTTCATAGCGATGGTCTTGATATTTTTTACCTAATTCTGATTCCATATTACTCAAATATAGCTTAGCAATTTCTATGACAAGGTTTTCATGTTTTTCTAGAAGTGCTTGGTTCATTTTTAATCACTCATTTCGTGTAAAATAGTTACGAGTAAAGTAGGACAATCATATCAAAAATCTGGGGTTGGTGTTATTGGTTTTTGGAAAACTGTGCTATTATAAAAAAATGTACGTGTTTTTAAATTTATACGTACGTTTTTATTTGTATCTGATTTTTATGGAGGTACTTTTATGAAAACCATTACTCCAACAGAATTACGTAGTAATATTTATAATCTTCTTGATGAAGTATTAGAAACAGGAATTCCTATTGAGATTAATAAGGGTGATCAAAAACTAAGAATAGTTCCTGTTGCAAAAGTAGATAAGTTTCAGAATTTAGTATCAAGACCTGAGGTAATTAAAGGCAGTTCAGATGAACTTATTGACATTAGTTGGGAAGGGGCGATAAATCTTGATTTACCTTGATAGTCATGTTGTGGTTTGGTTATATGCGGGCGACTTTAAAAAATTTGGTAGTAAAGTAAAAGACTTGATTAATCACAACGATTTATATGTATCAACAATCATACGTTTAGAATTACAATATTTATATGAAATTCAACGTATTACTGTAGATGCAGATGCACTATTGTTGGATTTGTCTAAGCGTATTGGCTTACAACAATGTGATAAGTCTTTTGATGCGGTTATTAGCGAAGCTTTAAACTATACTTGGACACGAGATCCTTTTGACCGTTTAATTGTTGCTAATGCCGCTTTAAACGAAAACCTATTGATTACAAAAGATAATAATATTTTAGATAATTACAAGCAAGCTGTTTGGAAATGACAATAAAGTATTGCGGAATCTGATTATTACAATGAATAATATAACCATAATATAACTCGCAACAAATGACACTATGCCATCTATTTACGATCTAAAACCAGCTTTTCAAAACTTACTAAGACCATTAGTTAAAACATTAGCCAGTGGTGGCATTACTGCGAATCAAATTACTATTTTAGCGATGATAATTTCATTTCTAGCAGGTGGTTTGATTGCTATGTATCCTAATCAGCATCATGTGTTGTTACTCATACCTATTATCTTATTTATTCGTATGGCATTAAATGCGATTGATGGAATGTTAGCTCGTGAGCATAATATGAAAACCCCTTTAGGTGCGATACTAAATGAATTAGGTGATGTGTTATCTGATGCCGCACTGTATTTACCTTTATGTTTTATTGCAGGTGTCAATGCAATTTGGGTGGTGTTAATTGTTATATTAGCCATTATTAGCGAAATGACAGGCATAGTTGCCATACAGATTGGCGCAACTCGACGTTATGATGGCCCCATGGGCAAAAGTGATCGAGCATTTGTATTCGGGGGCATTGGTTTATTACTAGGGCTTGGAGTAAATCTACAATCTTGGTTGGATTACCTATGGATAATAGTGTTGCTATTATTAATCCTTACCATTATCAATAGAGCACATAAGGCATTAGCAGAAGTAACATGATGTCATTAACTATTGATAATAATGTTCTTAGTATGCTAGGTGCTATTTATGCGATGCTTATTATCGCAAATTTAAGCACATTTTTATTAAAACAAACTAAGCCTGAGTTATCTATTGAAGAATTATCATTAAGAATAAAATCATGGTGGGTAATGGTGATTATTTTTACCATTGCACTGGTATTTAATCGTAATGTCTCTATTGGTTTTTTTGCCTTAGTAAGTTTTTTAGCCCTTAAAGAATTTTTTTCCATTATACCAACAAGACGAGCGGATAGACGGGTGTTATTTTGGGCGTATCTTGCCATACCTTTGCAATATTATTGGATAGCAAAGGAATGGTATGGCATGTTTATTATTTTTATCCCTATTTATGTTTTTTTATTTCTACCTTTTCGTATGATAATGATTGGCGAAACTAAAAATTTTCTTAAAGCCGTAGGGACGATACATTGGGGTTTAATGACCATGGTGTTTAGTATAAGTCATTTGGCTTTTTTATTAGTTTTACCATCTGCCAATAGTTTTACCGTTGGTGGGGTAGGTTTAGTCTTATTTTTAGTATTTTTAACCCAGTTTAATGATGTGGCACAATATATTTGGGGAAAAATGTTAGGTAAACATAAAATTATACCCAAGGTAAGCCCTAATAAAACTTGGCAAGGCTTTATTGGTGGTGTCGTTACCACGACTTTAATTGCGATGGCAATTGCGAATTTATTAACGCCTTTTCGCATAGAAATGGCAATATTTGCTGGTTTGATTATCAGTATTTCAGGTTTTGTTGGCGATGTGACTATTTCTGCGATTAAACGAGATACAGGGATTAAAGATAGTGGCAATCTCTTACCTGGACATGGTGGAATCCTTGATAGAATTGATAGTCTTACTTATTCTGCCCCATTATTTTTCCATTTTGTCTATTATTTTTATTACTAGGCGATTTCATTAGATGCACAACCTAATGCGTTATTTATTTTATCAAATTATTGTTAAATTTGTGGTATTTATTATATTAGGTTTAAATGTACGTCATCGCCAAAAATTACCCACTAAAGGCCCTGCAATTATCGTTGCCAATCATAATAGTCATTTAGATACTATGGTGTTAATTTCATTATTGCCTAGTCGTTTGCTACCGATTATTAAACCTGTTGCTGCTATGGATTATTTTTTAAGTAATCCTATACTGGCTTGGTTTGCCATTAAAATTGTGGGCATACTACCGATTCAAAGAAAACGAGATAATCCTGATGATAATCCATTGCAACCTTGTTTTGGTGCGTTACAAAGTGGCAATGTTTTGATTTTCTTTCCTGAAGGCAGTCGTGGAGAACCTGAGCAACTATCTGAATTTAAAAAAGGCATTGCCAAACTCGCCACAAAATTTCCCGATGTGCCAGTTATTCCCGTATTACTGCATGGTCTTGGCAAATCCTTGCCTAAAGGTGAAGCCTTATTAGTGCCATTTTTTTGTGATGTTTTTGTTGGGGATAGTATTTACGGAACAAGTAATAGAGCAGAATTTATGACTAAGCTGGAACAAGCGATGCAACAATTAGAAGCAGAAGGTCATTTTTCGGAATGGGAATAGTGCCAACTACAATTGTAAAGTTAATGTTGATTTTTAACCAATATATGGTATGTTTGGCAATAGGCTTGGATGGTGAGTGTTTTTTGAATGATGAATAACCTTGATGCAAATTCTAATTCCAATAGCTTAAAACAAAGCTTTCAAAATATTCGATCGGCTTTTGTAGTTGTTGGGGGGTTTAGTTTGGTGATTAACTTGCTGTTGCTGGTGTCACCGATTTATATGTTGCAGTTATATGATCGCGTGTTGACCAGTGGTAGTCGTGAAACCTTGATTATGTTAACTGGGATTGCTTTATTTTTATTGATTTTATTTGGTTTGCTGGAAGCAACTCGTAATCGGATTATGACTAGAGCAGGGTTAGGGATTAGTGAAACCATTGGTGATGAAGTGTTTCATAGTTTATTTAATGCCACGAATCAAACCACTACCCAACATACCCAAGCATTACGAGATATTGAAACCATTCGTCAGTTTTTTAGTAGTAGCCAAGTTTTTGCCTTTTTTGATTCGCCCTGGGCACCAATTTTCATTGGCTTAATCTTTATTCTGCATCCTTGGTTGGGTTTTATTGCTCTGGGTGGGGCAATGAGTATTTTGACCTTGATGCTAGTTACTGAGTTTGTGGCAAGAAAGCCCTTAAGTCAAGCCGCCAAACATTCGATTCGTTCCTTTGCTTTTGCGGAATCTAGTTTGCGTAATGCGGATGTGTTAAAAGCTATGGGAATGTTTGATGGCATTTGTCAGCAATGGAAACGACATTTTACCCCAATGACCGCTTGGCAAACCCGAGCCAGTGAGAAAGTCAGCACCTTATTGAGTTTGTCTAAAGCCTTAAGGTTTATGTTACAAGTAGCGATTTTAGGCACAGGGGCATGGTTGGCCTTAGATGGGGCGATTACTGCGGGGGTGATTGTCGCAGCATCTATTATGATGGGACGAGCCTTGTCTCCGATTGAACAGGCCATTGGAGCTTGGCGTAGTTTTGTCAATGCTCGTTCTGCTTATAGACGTTTACAAGACGTTTTAGATAAAAATCCAACTTTAAAAGAATCCTTATCATTACCACGACCACAAGGTAAATTAGTGGTTGAAAATCTTAGCTTTGTAGGATCTGATGCGAATCGTCCAGTTTTGCAAGGCTTAAATTTTGAATTAGAGGCAGGGGAACTTTTAGGCGTGGTTGGGTCAAGTGCGGCAGGTAAATCAACATTGGCTAAAGTGTTAATGGGTGTGATTAAAGCCTCTCGTGGTCAAGCACGTTTGGATGGGGCAGATATGAGTCAATTTAATGATCAAGACCGAAATGCCTATTTGGGGTATTTACCGCAAGATGTGGAATTATTTGATGGTAATGTCATGGACAATATTGCCCGTTTTGCACCAGAAGCTGATCAAAAAATGATTTTAGAAGCCACTAGAATTGCAGGTTGTCATGAATTGATTTTACAGTTACCGCAAGGTTATGAAACTCAAATTGGTGAAGATGGGATTCGTTTATCGGGGGGACAGCGTCAGCGTATTGCCTTAGCCAGAGCGGTATATGGCTTACCCGCCTTTATTGTTTTAGATGAACCCAATTCTAATATGGATGCCCAGGGTGAAATTGCCTTACTGAATTGCTTACGTTATTTAAAACATCGTAAGATTACTGTCATTATTATTGCCCATGGTAATCGAGTAGTGGATATGATCGATAAAATTTTGATTCTTGAAAAGGGACACATGGTCAAATTTGGCCCGAGACAGCAAATTCTTAATCAAATTGTACAACAGATTAAATCGTAGCCATGACGGAATCTACTACTGCTAATATTGCAACCGCTGCTTATGCGAAACCCGTTATTTTTGGTTTATTAGTCGTCATTTTAGGTTTTGGTAGTTTTTTAGCTTGGACTTTATATGCCCCTTTAGCGAAGGGGGTGGTTGCGTCTGGTCAGGTGGTGGTGGCTGATAAGCGTAAAACCATACAACATTTAGAAGGTGGGATTATTGCAGCAATTCATATTACTGAAGGGCAAGAGGTTAAAGCCGGGCAGTTATTAATTGAATTGGATGATACGAGAGTCAAAGCGGAACGTGATTTATTACAAACTCGCTATTTTCATAGTTTAGCCATGTTAAACCGTTTGGATGCTGAACGGTTGGCACAAGATAAGGTAGAATTTTCGGAAGAATTGCTGACAAGAGAACAAGACCCTAGTGTGAATAAAATTTTAGTCAGTCAAATCAATTCCTTTGATGCCAGACAAACGGAAATTTCAGGTCAAATTGATTTACTGAATCAAAAAATCAAACAATTAGAACAAAAAATCAAGGGCTTAAATGCCCAAAAACGTTCTTTAGCGGAGCAAGTTCGTTTAGTTCAACAAGAACTTAAACGGACGCAGGCCATGTATGAAAAGAAACTGGTTGAATTACCAAGATTGATTAAACAGAAAAAAGAACTGGTGCAAATTCAAGGCAATATCAGCCAAATTGCCACCGAAGTAACAACGACTGAAGTCGCAATCAATGAAACCCGTTTAGAATTATTACAAATCAAAAAAAATCGAGCCCAAGAAGTCTCGGAGCAGATTTTAGAAGTACAAACCCAAGTTTTAGAACTCAAAGAAAAATTAATTACTGCGGAAGATAAACTAACTCGAACTAAAATTGTGGCACCACAAGCAGGCACTATTTTGGGTTTAAGCACTCATACCATTGGTGGCGTAATTCCCAGTGCCAAAGCGATTTTAGAAATCGTGCCACCAAGTGAGCGCTTATTAGTGGAAGTAAAATTAAAGCCAATTGATATTGATAATGTCATGCCTAATATGATGGCAAGGGTACGCTTTACTGCCTTTAAGCGCAAACTTACCCCAACCATTGCAGGTAAAGTTGAATATATTTCTGCGGATGCTTTATTTGATGAGGCAGTTCAACAAAATTACTATTTAGCCAGAATTTCGATTGAACCCACAGAAGTCGCAAAACTACCTGATCAAGACATTACTCCTGGGATGCCAGTAGATGTGTTAATTGAAGCAGGCGAGCGTACGGCAATGGAATATTTATTAGCGCCATTGGAGGAAGTCATACGCAAGGGAATGAAAGAAGATTAATTTTTATTTAACAGTCATTTGGATGTCGCCGAAACCAATGCAAACCAGTAAAATTGATTTTAATCCGTTTATCACCCGAAAGGGTGACGCTATTCATGATATTTTATCCAATGGCAATATAAAAATATTTCATACCTCTGTATAAAATATCCGATGATCCCAATCGTTCCGATACCCTCAATGTTTTACATAACATAGGATTCAATGTTAAAACCCATAGAATAGTCACTCATTCAAACTATTTATTAAGATCACCCGTGAGAGGTTATAGCAATTGGTTGAATAAAAAATCAAGTTCAAATTTTAATGGGTTTATACTAGAATTCCTATATGGAAACGATACTATACTACTTACAGACTGAGTCCGGGAAAAATTAATAAGTGATTTATCCAATGATCTGGATCAATGTCAGTTAGCAGTGAACTGCTGACAATAGCAATATAGCAATGATTATTTAATCCTATATTAACAGAAAACTAACTGGGGAAAAACAATGAGCAACAAACAAACACTAAGCAAAGCACAACAAGAATTAATCAACCAACAACTACGCTGGTATGCCAGTCGGGTAGGAAAAGTCGGATTTTATGCGTTTTCCTTAGCAGCATTGACAGGCTGTTTAAGTGGCGGAGGCGGTGGTAGTGATAACCAAGCCTTACGCCCAACGGATGCCGATAGTGATACTAGTGATGCCGCCGCAAATACAGGCACACAGTCAGAGACAGGATTTACTGCTAGTGGCAACCGCTTTGAAGGCACTGATAATGATGACATATTAAGTGAAGCAGAAAGTTCTGATAACTTGGTGGTGTCAGGTGAGGCAGGTGCGGATACCATATTAACAGGATCAGGCAATGATATTGTTCGTCCTGGTCAAGGTGCGGATACGGTAAACACAGGCGAAGGCGATGATATTATTGTAGTTGTAGGAACGACTACGGCAAATCAATATGTTGCAGCAGATATTACTAATCCCGCAGGGACAGGCATAGATTTATCCAGTGTGTTAGATTTAGAGAGTTTAAACAACCAAACGATTAGTGAAGCGGTAGCAGGTGAATCTTTAAATGGCGGTTCAGGTAATAATACCTTATTTGTCTATGGTACGGCGGATTTTACAGGAATTTCTTTAGCGAATTTAACCCAAGTCGTGGTTAATTCAGATGTAACCTTTGAAGTATCGCAATTAGCTGTAGCAGATAGCCCGACAGGTGGCGGCACGATTAAACAAATTCAAGGGGATGGTGAATCAATTATTCGTTTATCTAATCCAGATGATACGGAAGTAAGCATTAATTTTTCAAATTTAGGGTTAAGCAATATCAAACAAATTGATATTGGTGAAAATGTTCGTTTGGTGATTGATGATGTGGCGGCATTTCAAGCCTCAGGAATTGATACTATTTCAGGAACAGGTGCTTTAGAATTAGGGAATGGTATTTTTTCTACCGATTTAGGTGAGGTTGACATCAGCGATGATTTAGAGTTTTTCTCTGGTGAGTTGATTGACTTTTCAGATTCCACTGATGATTTAGAACTTTTTGGCACGGAAGGTAATGACCAAATTTTATCGGGATCAGGTAATGATCGTTTAGACGGTTTAGAAGGCAGTGATTTTTTAGAAGGTGGTAATGGCAACGATGTACTACGAGGTGGTGCAGGGGTTGACCAAATGTATGGCGGTGAGGGTGATGATGCCTTTGTAATTGTTGGTGACTTATCAGGTGGTGGTAAAGTTGATTCAGCGGAAGATACTGAAATTTTGGGTTTTCCATTGACGGATTTAAATGGTCAAACCTTTAATGAAGATGAAGATGGTTCAGTAGAAATTATTGCTGGTGGTGAGGGTGAAAACGATACCATTTATGTTTATGGCACCGCAGATATTAGTAATGATGAAATTACAGGTGTTGAAAAGATTGAAATTCGCTCTGATGTTACCGTTGATGCAGGCTTTTTTTCTACCCTAACGTCGGCAAGAGGGGATGGGGGGAGTATTTTACGCCTAAAAAGTTTGGCAGAAATCGTGGTTGAAGTCACTGGAATTATACTGGAAGGCATGGGTACTTTAGATGTGGGTGAGGGTGTTACCTTAGATATAGAATCTATTGATGATTTAGGTGGGGCAAGCGTATTAACTGGTGGTGGTACGATTCGCTCTACGGTAGGGGATTTGGATTTAACGGGTTTTACCTTAGACAGTAAAATTTCGGTTTTAGATTCTGATGGTTCTCCTTCTGAAGGTGGAACGGTGCTTGATGAGATCATTGAATCCGATGGTTCTAAAACAGATTTAGTTGGGACTGATGGCAATGATTTGATTGAAGGTTCTAATATCGATGAAACTTTTAATGGTTTAGGTGGGGATGATATTATCCGAGGTTTAGGTGGGAATGATACTTTTATTATTGATGAAAATAATAGTGGGACTAAAAACATCAGTGATTCCTCAGGTAATGACACTTTGGATTTGTTTAATGCAAGAGGGCCTGCGGATTTAGATCTTGCTGTTGGTGGTATGGTTGGTGGTGTTACTGTTGAATTAAATCAATCAGGTTTTTCTGCTTTAGATTTGTTTTTATTACAAGATCTTTCGGGTTCGTTTGGTGATGATGTCGTTACGGTACAAAATCTATTAGAAGGGGAGGATGGTTTAATTAATCGTGTTCGTGAATTACAAGCTGATAGTAATTTTGGTGCAGGTAGTTTTGTGGATAAGCCAGTTGATCCATTTGGAGATTCTTCATCAGGTGATTATGTGTATCAAACTGAAATTGCTATGCGTCGTGATGAGAATGAATTTATTGCCGCAGTAGATGCGATGATCGTACGTTCAGGTAATGATGGTCCTGAAGCACAATTAGAAGCTTTGTTCCAAACGGCATTACGGTCAGATACTTCTGAAATTGGGTTTCGTCCTGACGCCTTACGCTTAGTATTGTTAACCACTGATGCGGATTATCATCAAGCAGGGGACCATGCGAGTGCTGGTGAAAATAATGGGGATACTGTTTTAGATGGCACACCACCAGGTACAGGGGAAGATTATCCTACGGTAGCGCAAGTGCGTGAGGCTGTGCAAAATTTTGGAATCTATCCTGTATTTGCGGTTACCTCAGATGATATTCCGACGTATCAAGACCTAGTTGCGCAATTAGGTGTGGGGGATGTAGTGGAGCTTTCCTCAGATAGTAGTAATATTATTGATGCCATAGAAACAGCCTTAGGCACTGTTGATCTAGAGTTCTTGGAAAATGTCATTGGCACTGGGTTTGATGACAATATTTTAGGTAATAGTTTAAATAATGAACTTTCTGGTGAAGAAGGTGATGATATTTTAGAAGGGAGTGCTGGTAATGATGTCTTATCTGGAGGTGTTGGTAATGACCAATTAGACGGTGGTGATGATAATGATGGTCTGTTAGGCGATGAGGGTGATGACATATTATTAGGGGGGGATGGTAATGACATTCTCTTTGGGGGCTTAGGTCTAGATGAGCTATTTGGTGAAGATGGTGATGATGTTTTAGTGGCATTAGGGACAACGACTGCGGATCAATATGAAGAAAGTGATATCACTAATCCCGCAGGGACAGGCATTGACTTGTCCAACTTTTTGACCTTAGATCAGCTCAATGGTCGAGACGAAAGTGATGTCGTGGTTGGCGAAATTTATGATGGCGGTCTTGGCAATAATACTTTATTAGTCTTTGGTAACACTGATTTTACCGATGTAGTCTTAGCAAATATTAACCAAGTCGATGTTAATTCTGATATTACTTTAGGTATTTCCCAACTCACTTCAGAAGGCGGTAGCATTTCTGGGATTACGGGTGATGGTGATACTTCAATTCTACGTTTGGTTAATAATACGACAGAATCGGCTGATATTTATGCATCGGCTTTAAGTCTATCTGACATACATCAATTGGATATTGGTGCTGATATTAATTTTGTGATTGAAGATATTAATGCTTGGGAGGCAAGTAGTATTGATATAATATCTGGTGAAGGTAGTTTATCAGTTTATACTGACACCGGTATTGAACGCTGGGATGATCCAAGTTTGTGGACATCAGTATCTACCGAAATCAGTGAGGATGAGATCATTGATGTAGCTGATGATAGCAGTAGTGATACTATGGATGTCGCTGATACGGGCAGTGTTGAAATTGAAATGGCAGAAGTCATATTTGATACTAATACTGACGATATTGCTTAAGACAAAATTGACTACCCTCTACAATGTTAATATTGCTTGTAGAGGGTTTTTTGTTGGGGAATAAAAAAAATGACGAAATTTTACTATGGATGGTTAATTTTTTTATGCAGCTTAAGTTGGCCATTATTCGCTGATCAATCAGCACTGTATGAAGCGATTAATTTAGCTTATCAACAAGACCCGCGTATTCATGAAGCAAATGCTAAGCTTAAGGAAGCAAAAGCTGAACTTTCTGAAGCAGGGGGTGGATATTGGCCAACTATTAAAGGGATTGGGGAAGTTGGCACGCAAAGTAATAAGGATCCCATTACTAGAGATGGGGATAAATATGTGATCGGATTAGAAGTTACTCAAAATATTTATACCTTTGGGCGGGTTTCGGCGGATATTGAACGTGCAAGAGCCAAAGTAACGATGACCGAATATCAGCGTTTAGCGGTAGTGCAAGATGTGTTATTGGAAACCATTGAGGCTTGGTATCAATGTGCGCATCATCAGCAAGTATTGACTATGTATCAAACTTATCAAGATAATTTAGCCACCCAGTGGCAAAATATGCAGGAACAAGCCAAATCTGGGTTAATGCGTAGTACCGATGTATTTTTAGTCCGTTCACGTTTAGAACAAGCCAAAGCAAAACGTGCTAGGGCTCAAGCAGAACTCAGTGGGGCTGAAAATAAATTACGGCGTCTCATTACAAGATTTCCTAGTGATGCCTGTCAACCCATTACCACTGATATTGATTTAGCGGTAGTATTGCCTGATGATTTAGAGCAATTAATTTTATTAGCCTTGACTGATAGACCCGCATTATTAGCGAATAAATCGGCAGTTACTATGACAAAGGCGGAATTAAAACAACAACAAGCGGAATTAAAACCCAATCTTGCTTTACAGGGTCGTATTGAACGTGGTGATTTTGGGGATGTGAGTGCAGATTCTGAGGCAATCAATCTAATGATCACGATTCCACTTTATGAAGGCGGACGCTTACGTTCCAGAGTTCGTTCTGCGGGGGAACGTTTAAGTCAAGAGCAACAACGTTTAGCACAATTACAAGCGGAAATTAAAGAACAAATTACTACCCAATGGAAAAATTGGCAAAGTCAACAACAAGCCTATCAATTTTGGTTGGAATCAGTAATGGCTGAAAAACAAGCCGTGACTAATATTGAGCAAGAAGTTGCTCAGAATTTACGGCCAATTACCGATGTATTAAAAGCCAAAGAAGATTGGCTGCAAGCTCAAATTGATACGGCAACTGCTCAAGTTGAATTGCAACTAAGTTATTTCCGATTATTACGAATGTTAGGAAAGTTAACTTTAACGAATATTCCGCCATAATCGTTGTAATTTGTGATGATAGTCACAAAATATAACCATAATCTGTGACTGTTATCACTTTTTTGTGATGAAAAGTTTACTATAGTAAACACTACAAACTCAACATATTTAAGGATTGTGATTTGTATCACATTTAATTTATTGGATATTTTTTTTGTTTGTAAACGTTTTTTTATAGTTGAATTGGTGTTTTATTTTTATCATTTTGGGTAATTAAATATATTGAACTATAATACTTGATTGATGTCATTATTTTTCAGCAAAACGAAATAGTTGCGAAAATATCATGATGTTGTAAAATCAGTTTAATTAGATTTTAAATTAGCCATATATTAAGAAACCTTTTGTTAGTGTGTGTGTTGCCGCAATTGATAAACACCCCCCCAGTTTATTGATTGCGGTTTTTTTATTAATAGCAAATTCACTCAAAACGTCAGTTTCATATTAGTCCAAATAGTACGCTCAGCTAATGGAAATGCTGAAAATCTTCCTGGGGTAAAAGTGCTGATTGTACCAAAATTAAAGGCTTTGCTATTTAATAGATTATTAACTTTAATATTGAATTCTAACGCTTGCCATTGTGCGGATAACTTAAGATTCACTTGATCATAATGTGGGATTTTTTGTGCCTGATTGGCTTGATCATTATCAAAATATTTTGCACCAATATGTTGCCAACTGCTAGCAAATTTTAGGTATTGGTTGATTTGCCAATTTATGGCAAGATTTGAACTGTGTTTAGGGACTAATGGAATGGTATTGCCATCAAACACTCCTTGGCGAAATTTTGCTTGGGTATAAGTATAATTTGCCTTAAGACTAAGATTATTTAAAAGTTGCCACTGATTACTCCATTCTAAACCTGTTCTTTCAGTCTTATCTAAGTTTTCATTGCTAAAACTAGCAGAATTAAAATGGATTTCATTATTTAAACGCATATAAAACCATGTCAATACCGATTCTAATTTTGCTTGCCGATATTTAATACCTAAATCTATATGTTTTGATGTTTGTGGTTTCAATGGTGAAAATACCCGCACAAAGCGATTGGGATCAAATTCAAATAATTCATCAACCGTTGCAAAGCGAGCACTGCGAGCAATTTTGCTAAATAGCTCAATACTTGATTGAATTTGATAAGATAGACCAAGTTCTAGTAATAATTCTGAGTCTTGTTGATCATAGTCTGGGGCTTGATTATCAAATAATGCCCCGGGTGCCGTTGCATCAAACTCATCTTTTGCAGTCAGTTTAACATTTTGCCAACGCACTCCTATGACCATTTGAGTTTTAGTATTTAAGGTCATAGTATTATGCAGATAAACAGCAGTACTATCTTGCTTTATATCAAGATCATGAATGGCTTGATCAATCGTATCAGGATTCAATGCCCGTTTGGAATCATATTGGTAGTGATAATAATCAATTCCAGTAATTAAGGTATTTGCTTTACCCCAAAGTTGGTAATTAATGTTTAATCTTGGGGTAAGACTAAATGTAGTAAGATCGGTATCTAAATAACTGGCAAATAAGCCACCAAACGTATAATCATCAAAAAATGCCTGTTGGTTTTTTTTCTTGTAAGCAACATCAAGAATTAATTCATTTTGCTGTCCCCAATGGTAAAGCAAGCCTAAAATTGTTTGATAAGCCTTTTCTTTGGCAAAATCATTGAGTGTATCAGAACCTTGAGGATTGTCTTTCAGTTGATCAAGATTAATATTGGGATCAACAATTCTAGGACCAGGCAGTTGTAGGCGTTGATTATAATAACTATTTTTAAAATAAATTTCAGTGCTTTCACCAAACCAACGAATATCACTATAAAGATCATCTTGGTTTAAGTCATTATGGTTACGATAGTTGTCCGCTTGGGTTTGGTTGGCAGCCATATAACTGGAAAATCGTTGGTTTTGATAAGAGAGATTAATACCATATTGTTGATGGGAATTTGTGGCATAAGTCGTATTGACTTGTCCTGATAAGCCTTGTTGTTGCGATTGCTTAGTAATAATATTAATACTGCCACCAACCGAACCATCGCCATATAAAACGCCAGTAGAACCACGAATAATTTCAATTCTCGCAATATTGTCTAAAGGAATACTGTTATAGTTAATTGCGGATAAATCAATATCATTCAGACGTTTGCCATCAATTAAAATCAAGGTATTTTGAGTCGAACTCGCACCAAAGCCTCGAATGTCCACAGTAGAACGTGTACCATCGCCAAATAAACTACGGCTAAACACACCTGCATATTCAGCCAATAGTTCGGGTAGATTTTTAGCCGCACTTTGTTGGATTTCTTGGTCGCTAATAATACTGATATGATTGGTTTTAGTCGCTGTGGATTCATCAATGCGACTAGCAGTTACCCAGACGGTATCTAAAGTTGAAGTATTTGTGTCTGCTATGGTAGTAGTATAATAACTTGGAAAAATCGTAATAATAATAAAAAAAATAATATATTTCATGGTGTCCCCTGATATTAATAGGTAGGGGGACTTATAGAGTCGATTTGCAATCACTTTGCTATGAATCTATACAGCCCACCGCAATAAGATTAAGTGTATCTCTATTGGCCGGTATCCGGGCTTAAGAGTACTTGCAAAGCAAGGTTATGAATATTATTCCTAGTAATTGCCTTCCCATGAAATATTTCACAGTGGATGATATTACTATGACTCTATTACCGTTGCGGGGGCAGCTTAGGTTTTTCACCTAATTCCCGTTTAACTAAAAAAGCCATATTTTTAGTTAAAATACGGCTTTCAGCACCAAATAGCTGGGGTATTGTAACAAAGTTTAAATTAAATTCAAACTAAATCACATTTTCATAAGGCTTCACAGAAATATAAAAGGTCAGTTCTACATTGCGGATTTTAATATGATCCGCATTACTGAGTTTCGTTGCCTCTTTGATCAGTTTGCGATTTACCTCTACTTTTGATTTCACCCCTCGTTTAGGAATGATAAAATAACCATTGTTTTGATAGTGAATCACTGCGGAAATTTTAGGTTCAAACCAAGAAAACCAAGTATAAGTACTGATATGGGCATCCGCTGCTTTTCCTATTTTCAAATCTGATTGGCTGAGTTGAAAATGCTCATTGGTCATATTTCCACCTGATACGAGTACCCACGCAAATTTCTCACCTTTATGTAATTCGGCTTCTAATTTTTGATCATGAAGTAATTCCCCCATTTTTGCGGGATCAAATAGCATGGTGCTACCTTCATCAGGAATTTCAAGGTTGCTTTGACTTTCAACATTCGTGGATGGTGGACTAGAAAAACTGAATGAATCTTTGCTAATGCTTGATGCATCCATAATAAAATTAAGTTGATGTTTTTTACAGGTAGTAATAATATCCTTATCAGTTAAGATTTGACGTGTTACCCGTTTCCCATTAACATAAGTACCATTAGTGCTATTATTATCCTCGATAATAAATTGATTATTTTCTTGGATAATACGTGCATGTACCCCTGATACTGCACTGTAATTAACATGAATATCATTGTTACTATTACGACCAATTGTCGTAATGGGTTTTCTTAACTCTAATTCTTGAATTAAGGTATTGTTAAGAAAACTTTGTACAAGTGCCATTAGTACCACTCCATTATTAAAAAACTTTATGTTAAACTATTTTAATCGAAATTGATTAAAAACCAAGTTGTATTATTTATTAAATGAAAACTTATTTCTCTCAATTACGCCCTTTAAGAATAGCATTAATTTTCCTGGCAACAGTGATTATTATTTTTTTACCTAAGACTGAAATGGCAGTCGCTTATTCAGGATGGGGTTTTGTTATAACACTGTTAATACCGACCATGTTACCCTTAGTTTTTTTTGTATTATTACTGGATATTGTCTTAAGTTTGGTTTTGAAGCCTGAGGCCGAATTAGCGGAACAACAACGTTTAAATTTTGTGCTAAAAGTCGATATTTTATTTCTTTTAGGCTTAATCGCGGTTGCCATCCCTTATTTTTTATCCATTGCATAATGCCAACTTCGCCAAGCCTGGTGTAATGGAAAGTATAAACCAAGTTTAATCGTTCGAGCATCAATTTGATGCATTAATTTTGCGTAACGTTCTAACTGCGGTTGGTAACGTTGTTGTTCATTGTCCAAAAATTTTTGTAAATCAGTGCCTTCATGAGAACTGGTTTTATAGTCAATAATCCAGCGAATGTTATTTTCATCAACAAAGGTTCGGTCAATGACAATGTTGACTAGTTTATGCTTCACAATACCCGTTAAAGGATATTCATTGGCAACTTCTTTATGTGTTGGTGAAAAAATCCACTGGGCATGGGAATCGTGTAAAATATTTTCTAAAGCCGTCATCACTCGTTGCGTGGCTTGTGCTAATTCTTCTTTAGATAAGCCTTGTTGGGCTAGGGCATTGCGATAAAGTGGTGCCAGTTGTTGAATTTTATTGGCATGCCATTTAGCGAAACCTTGCTCGGAAATTTGATGGATGAAACGATGCACGACAACTCCAACATTTCTAGCTAAATGACTGCTCCAGTCAAAGCGAATAATCGTTTGTTCTTCTGCTTCTTCAATCGCCGTAATCTTATTTTTTATTTGAAAGTTTGGAGGAGGTGGCGGTAAATGCCAATCTTGAGTTAAACGCAATAAATTCGGTTGAATACCAACGTGCAGTGAATTTTCTGTGGTCATGTCGTCAGTAGTCTTATCATCAAACTTATTCTCTTGCATTTCTTGGCAAATACGTTGTTCGTTTAAAGCCAAGTCAAAGTGAGGTTGTAATATTGGCCATAATGGGTACAGTAAGGTATTGCTTTGCGGTTTGAGGAGATAATTGGCATTGTCTTTGTTAGTTTTTGCTTTGGTATGACCTAATAAATGTAATTTATAGCGAGTGCGAGTAGTGGCAACATATAATAAGCGTCCATCTTCATAACGTTCTTTTTTAGCATTCATCCGTCGTAAATAGTCATAAATACTGTCTTGAGATTCTTGTTCCCCTATACGAGTAATTGGTGCAAGTAATAAATCCGTATCCAAATGCTGGTTGGCAGAGGTGAGTTCTGACCATAATAATAATTCTTTATCTTTCGTTGGTGGATAACGACCTAGTTCTGGCATAATAACAATGTCAAATTCTAGTCCTTTGGATTTATGAATGGTCATAATTTGCAAGGAATCATCTGCTTCTAAATCAGGATGGGCAAATAATTTATCGACTTGTTGATCTAATTGCTTAAAATCTTCCAGTTCGCCCGTCAGCATTAATTGATCCAATAAGTCAAAAAA
>JALWTS010000038.1 GCA_027077805.1 Gammaproteobacteria bacterium | reverse complement strand
ATCTTGTCCTCAATCATCCTCTGCAAAACTCGTTGTTTAATAAATTCATCATTGAGCAACTGTTTTGCATTTTCGCCAAACATTTGTTGTAAACGGTATTGATAATTATAAAATGCCGATAAAAATTCTTGTTGTGAAATTTCATCGCCATCAACAATGGCAATCGCCGTTTGCTCTTGAACACCCACATATTCCTGAATGCCCCATAAAGCAAATGGAATACAAATGATCACAACAATAATCCAAGCGAAAACCCCTTGAGCACGATCACGAATAGCTTGTAACATAGTTTAAGTTTGTAGTTTATAGTTTGAATTGAAAATGCTTGACTGAAGATAAAAATGGCGGAGTGGACGGGATTCGAACCCGCGACCCCCGGCGTGACAGGCCGGTATTCTAACCAACTGAACTACCACTCCGCATTCAAACTTGGTGGGTGCTGAGGGACTTGAACCCCCGACATTCGCCTTGTAAGGGCGACGCTCTCCCAACTGAGCTAAGCACCCGAAAGAGATGACTAGTTTACCGCATCTTTCAATGCTTTTCCAGCTTTAAATGAAGGAACATTCGTTGCAGGTATATCAATTTCATCACCCGTTTTAGGATTACGACCTTTTCTTGCCGCTCGTTCACGCACTGAAAATGTACCAAACCCAATTAACGTAACGCCTTCACGTTTTTTTGCATTTTTTTGTTTTGCATCTTTTTTCAAGGCATCAATAATCGCTTCCAACGTTGCATTTAATGCTCTTCCTGCGGCGGCTTTTGAAATATCCGCAGAATCGGCAATCGCCTCAATTAGCTCTGATTTGTTCATGATTTCCCCATCCTTATACGTTGTTTCAGTGTAAAAAATAAAAAGTTTTAATGCTCTTTATTATCGTTTGAGTATTATAGTTGCTATATTTTAGCGACACAAGTCATGATAGCAATTTTTTTTTAAAAAAATCAATGTCTCACTACATTAGACTGCTTTGATTTTTGTTGCTCTGCTTTTTGCTTGTTATTTTTTTCACCAATATCATCGGGGTCGACATCCACGGAAGGCATATGCTGTAAGGCTTTCTCTAAAACTTCATCAATCCATCGAACGAGATAAATGGTGAGATTTTGCTTGATATTTTTTGGAATGTCAACTAAATCTTTTTCATTTTCATAAGGAATTAATACCGTTTGAATCCCGCCACGATGGGCAGCAAGTAACTTTTCTTTTAAGCCACCAATAGGTAAAACTTCCCCTCTTAAGGTGATCTCACCTGTCATTGCCACATTAGAACGTACAGGAATATTCGTTAATGCGGATACTAATGCAGTACACATACCAATCCCAGCACTTGGCCCATCTTTAGGAGTTGCCCCCTCAGGGACATGAATATGAATATCATTATTTTGATGAAAATCAGATTTAATCCCCAATAATTTTGCTCGACTTCTGACCACAGTCGTTGCGGCAACAATGGACTCCTGCATAACATCACCGAGTTGACCTGTATGAGTTAATTTACCCCTGCCATCAACCACAACGGCTTCAATGGTAAGCAACTCACCCCCAACTTCGGTCCAAGCCAAACCAGTTACCTGTCCTACTTGATCATATTGTTCGGCTAAACCATAGCGGAATTTTTTTACCCCTAGATACTTGGACAAATTTCTGGACGTAACATGCACTTGTTGGGTTTTCTTTGCCAATAAAATTGATTTCACTGACTTACGACAAATTTTCGCAATTTCACGTTCTAAGTTTCTGACACCCGCCTCACGGGTATAATAGCGAACAATCGCTTGCAATACTGATCGACTCATTTGCACTTCGCCTGATTTAATGCCATTACTGTCCATTTGTTTCGGCACTAAATAACGTTCAGCAATATTGATCTTTTCATCTTCGGTATAACCTGACAAACGAATCACTTCCATTCTATCCAACAGGGCCGGCGGAATATTCAGAGTATTCGCCGTTGCCACAAACATAATATCGGATAAATCAAAATCAACTTCTAAATAATGATCATTAAAGGTATGATTTTGTTCGGGGTCTAATACTTCCAACAAAGCTGAGGCAGGATCACCACGAAAATCCATTGCCATTTTATCAATTTCATCCAGTAAAAATAAGGGATTTCGGGTTTTGACTTTCGATAAATTTTGAATGATCTTTCCGGGTAAAGCCCCAATATAGGTTCGTCTATGCCCCCGAATTTCAGCTTCATCTCTGACCCCCCCTAATGCCATGCGAATAAATTTACGTCCTGTAGATCGAGCAATTGATTTACCTAAAGAAGTTTTACCGACACCGGGTGGCCCAACCAAACATAAAATAGGACCTTTTAATTTAGAAACCCGCTGTTGTACGGCAAGATATTCCAAAATCCGTTCTTTCACTTTTTCTAAGCCATAATGATCGGCCTCTAAAATAGCCTCAGCTTGATTTAAATCATGACAAATTTCACTTTGTTTTTGCCAGGGCACTTGTACTAACCAATCAATATAATTACGAACCACGGTTGCTTCTGAAGACATAGGCGACATCATTTTCAGTTTTTTCAATTCAGCCATCGCTTTGTCCCTAGCTTCTTCTGACATGCCTACCGCTTCAACTTTTTTGCTTAATTCGTCAATTTCATTCGGTGTATTCTCTAACTCACCTAATTCTTTTTGAATCGCTTTCATTTGCTCGTTTAGATAATATTCACGCTGATTCTTTTCCATTTGACGTTTGACCCGTCCCCGAATCCGCTTTTCCATTTGAATCAAATCGAGTTCTGATTCTATGGTACCCATTAAGTATTCAAGCCGTTTTTGCACATTAATCAGCTCTAAAACATGTTGCTTGTCTTCTAACTTAATTGGCATATGGGCTGCAATGGTATCTGCAATACGACTTGGATCATCTAAACCATTTAAAGAAGTTAAAACTTCCGGAGCAATTTTTTTGTTGAGTTTAATGTATTGATCAAATAATGCTTGTAAGGAACGTATTAAAACCTCATATTCTTGCTCATCAGTTTTAATATCCGAGGCTTCAACTTGGTATAACTCCGCTGAAACATACTCGTTGACATCAATATATTGCGTCACTCTAACCCGAGTTTTACCTTCCACTAAAACTTTAACCGTACCATCAGGTAATTTCAGCAACTGCAAAATATGTGCTAAAGTACCAACGTCATAAACATCGACTATGCCAGGATCGTCAATATCGGCACTTTTTTGAGCAACCAACAAGATTTCCTTGTCATTTTGCATAGCAACATCTAAGGCTTGAATGGATTTTTCTCGCCCAACAAACAAAGGAATCACCATATAGGGATAAACGACAACATCTCGTAAAGGTAATACAGGTGCAATATGTTTTAAACTCATTGTGATGCCTATCCTTAATAACTATATATTTATTCTGCAATCATCTGTTTTTTAGGTGAATGACTAAAAATCATATAAGGGTCTGCCTCACCTAAAATGACACTACCGTCAACCACAACCTTAACGACATCATCCATTGAAGGTAAATCATACATAATATCGAGTAAGACATGTTCTAAAATAGTACGCAAACCTCTCGCCCCCGTTTTACGTTCCATTGCTTTTTTCGCAACTTGACGCAGCGCATCTTCACGAAAATCTAATTCACACCCTTCCATATCAAACAGACGTTTATACTGTTTGGTTAATGAGTTTTTAGGCTCTATTAAAATCCTCAGCAATGCGTCTTCATCTAACTCTTGTAAATTAGCAATCACAGGTAAACGTCCAACAAATTCAGGAATTAAACCATAACGAATTAAATCCTCTGGTTCAATTTCAGAAAATAATTCGCTAATACTGCGTGAATCGTCTTTGCTTTTAACTTCGGCAGAAAAACCGATACCCGTTTTTGCAGAACGTTCTAAAATAATTTTATCTAAGCCTGCAAACGCCCCCCCGACGATAAACAACATATTGCTTGTATCAACTTGTAGAAATTCTTGTTGAGGATGCTTACGTCCCCCTTGGGGTGGAACGGCGGCTACCGTCCCCTCAATTAATTTGAGTAAGGCTTGTTGCACTCCCTCACCTGACACATCACGAGTAATAGAGGGATTATCAGCCTTGCGTGAAATTTTGTCGATTTCATCAATATAAACAATGCCTGTTTGAGCCTTTTCTAAATCGTAGTCACATTTTTGTAATAGCTTTTGAATAATATTTTCGACATCTTCACCCACATAACCCGCTTCGGTTAAAGTTGTCGCATCGGCTATCGTAAAAGGAACATCCAACAATCGGGCTAAAGTTTCAGCGAGCAAGGTCTTACCTGACCCCGTAGGGCCAACTAATAAAATATTACTTTTTGCTAATTCAACATCACCACGCTTATCCGCACTTAAACGCTTGTAATGGTTATAAACCGCTACGGATAACACTTTTTTCGCTTGTTCCTGACCAATAACGTATTCATCCAAAACCGCATTAATTTCTTTTGGTTTTGGCAAATGATTGTGGTTTTCACTGCTTTCGGTCACATCTTCTCGAATAATATCATTACACAATTCCACACATTCATCACAAATATAAACCGAAGGGCCTGCGATTAATTTACGAACTTCATGTTGGCTTTTTCCACAAAATGAGCAATAAAGTAGCTTTCCATCATCATCTTTTTGTTTGTAATCACTCATTACTTTTTATCATCCACACGAATGTGGCTCCCGTCTTTCTTTAGTTTATAATTAAAATATAGAACATTTAAGCTCAACTTAAACCATCCAATTAAATTAAGTCAAATTTTAGTTCTCGGTCTCTTGGGATTCTCTACGAACCAATATTTGGTCAATTAATCCATATTCAAGGGCTTCTTCAGCACTCATAAAATTATCACGGTCAGTATCACGTTGAATAGCCCCTAAATCTTGTCCGGTATGTGAGGCTAAAATATGATTTAAACGCTCTCTTACCAATAAAATTTCCTTGGCATGAATTTCAATATCTGTCGCCTGGCCTTGAAAACCACCTAAAGGTTGGTGAATCATTACCCTAGAATGTTTTAAACAATAGCGTTTCCCTTTCTCACCTCCTGCAAGTAATAAAGCCCCCATACTGGCCGCTTGACCAATACACATAGTGCTAACATGAGGTTTAATAAATTGCATGGTATCATAAATTGCTAAACCCGCCGATACCGATCCACCCGGAGAATTAATATAACAATGAATATCTTTATCAGGATTTTCAGATTCCAAAAATAATAACTGAGCCACAATTAAATTTGCCATATAATCTTCTACTTGGCCAACAATAAACACTACCCGTTCTTTTAATAATCGAGAATAAATATCATAGGCTCGCTCGCCTCTAGGCGTTTGTTCTACCACCATAGGCACTAAACCAACGGCTTGGGTATCCATTGCTGTTTTCATTCAGTCTCTCCATTAGGATTCATAATTTCAGAAAAAGTTTGGGGAGTTTCCACTAATGTCAATTGTGATTGGATAATTGCCATCATCTGATCTTCAAGCACAATTTGTTCGATAATTTCTAGTTGTTCTTTATTTTGGTAATACATCTGTTTTAAAAGTTCAGGTTCTTCATAACTTGCGACCATCTGATCAATTTTTTGTTCGACTTTTTCTGGATCAGGCTCTAATTGATATTGTTTCATTAATTCCGCAAACACTAAGCCTAAGTGAATACGGCGTTTTGCTTGGCTTTCAAATAATTCTTTTGGCAACGACACCTCTTGTTGATTTCGCTGTTGAGCTTCGTCATAAAGTTTTTTCGCTTCACTAGCAATTAAGGATTTTGGCAAATCAATGGGATTTTTTTCCAACAATAAATCAAAAATTTTATCTTTCATAATTTGGTGCAATTTTTGATCTAACTCTCGTTGCATATTTTGTTTAATTTCGTGATGAAAATCGTCTAATTCACCACTATCAACACCAAAATCTCGAATAAATTCCGCATCGACTTCGGGCTTAACCGCTTGCTCAATTAAATTGACAGTTACCTCAAAATGCACCGCTTTGCCTGCCACATCTTTTTTATGATAATCCTCTGGAAAAGTTAAATCCATGACCACAGTTTCACCAATACTTGCACCTTGCAATTTTTCTTCAAATCCATCGATCATCCGACCTTCACCTAATACCAATGGAATATCTTTGGCAACACCACCATCAAATGGTTCACCATCAATGGTTCCTGCTAAATCAAATGTGATTTTGTCATCTTTCTGAGCAGGACGTTCTACCGCATCCCAAATTAAACGTTGTTGACGTAAACTATCAATCATTTTATCAAGATCATCAGAGGTAATTTCAACCACAGGTTGCACAATGCTTTCTTCTTTCAAATCGGCTAATTTAAACTCAGGAAAGACTTCAAATGTTGCTTGGTAGGTAAAAAAGTCATCCTCAGTTTGTCCCACAATATTCACCAATGGTTGCATGACGGGGTAAATATTTTCTTGTCGCATGACATCTGAAAAACTAGACTGCACCATATCCATTTGGGCTTCGTGTTCGAGTTTCTGACCAAAGCGTTGTCTTACTATTTTTACGGGAACTTTTCCAGGACGAAATCCATTCACATGAGCTTGCCTAGCATATTCTTGAATTTTTTTATTGACGGCTTGCTTTAAATCCTGACTAGGAATTTTAATGGTAGCACATCGTTCTAAACCTTGCTTTGTTTCAATTGAAACCTGCATTTTATTACCTCATTAAAACTGTCGATTGCAAAAAGCTCATATAATACATTAAATAATGCTATAAGGGTAGATTAAATATAGACGAATTTGTTGATGAAACAATCAAGAAATGATAAGAAATGCTGCGAAAGGAGAGACTCGAACTCTCACGGGTTGCCCCACTGGAACCTAAATCCAGCGCGTCTACCAATTCCGCCACTCTCGCAAGGAAATTCGATTTTATCGAAAAAATGCTTGACTTGCAATCCATCTTTTAATTATTTTCCTAATTTTCTTGGGTTTTGGTCGATATAATTTCGGATCATCAGGATTAGGTCGAGTTTTAAAACGCCGATGATTCCATAAGTATTGCTCAGGTGCTAATTGAATCCAAGCCTCAATAATTTTGTTAATTCTTCTGGCATTTTCAGCCTCATTATCCACAGGGAAATTTTCTAAGGCAGGTGATAATATAATCCGATAACCTTGATTGTTAGATAAGCGTTGCGTAAAAAATGGTATCACTTTAGCCTGCGTTAATTTAACAAATTTTGCAGTAGCAGACACGGTTGCTGCCGAAACATGGCAAAAAGGTACAAAAACACTATTTTTACGCCCATGATCTTGATCAGGGGCATACCATAAAGCATGACCAGATTTTAAGCAACGCAACATTTGCCGAATATTACGACTATCAATGGCCTGATTAATATGTTTATTTCGATATTTCGTCATAATATGATTGAATAATAAATTACGTTTTTGTAAACGATAAGAAGCATCAAAGGTTTGATATAAATTTAATAACCGCCCGCCTAATTCTAATGAGGTAAAATGAGCACTGAGTAAAATCACCCCATGATTTCGTTCTAATTCAGTGGTTAAATATTCTAAACCTTGAATTGTCACCAGTTTGTCTAAGTTCGCATTCGGTGCCCACCAAGCCATGCCTGTTTCAATAATCCCCATACCAAAGGATTCAAAATGTTGTTTTAATAATTGTTGTTTAGTTACTTCCTCTTTGTCAATAAAACAAAAGCCAATATTGACTTCAGCAAAATGCCGACGCAGTGGCATTAAAGCATACAATAATCGCCCTAAACCACGCCCTATTGCCATTTGCCAAGCATAAGGCCATTGGGCAATTACCCATAATATCCCTAAAAATAACCATACCAACCAATAGTGCGGCAGAAAAAATTGCCAATTCATAATAAATTTATATTTTGTGCACAAAGAATTTATAGTTTAGCAAATTATAAGCAACGAAACTGATAGAATTACAATTTGCAATTTGTAATCTTATCAATAATACTTGATTTTAAGATTTTAATTGGCGAGTTATGTTGGAAAACTTGTGAAACCCTTATGGCATTTTATTCTATTTTTGTTATTTTTTTTAACACTCGGTTCGTTACTATCTTATCCTGTTTATCAGTTTATTTTGCTATTTTATGACATCCCATTTGATAAGGTCGCACATCGTTTGCCCATGCTATTGGCCCTGCTTAGTTTTTATTGGTTTTTAAAACAGCAACAGTTAACAAATCGTCAAGCCTTAGGTTATGACTTAGCATTAAGCAAATTTTTATCTCAAGTTGCCATTGGCATTGGGATTGGAATTTTTATGTTAGGCACAGTAGCGATTAGTTTGTTTATTTTAGGCATACGTCAAGTTGATCCAGATTTTGACCATACCTTAGTTAATTTAATTAAACTAGGATTATATGGCTTGTTTACTGGCTTAATTGTCGCATTAATTGAAGAAACTTTTTTTCGAGGTGCCTTATATTCAGGCATTCGCCGTCAAGCGTCAATAGTATTTGCTATATTAGCAACGGCGGTATTATATGCAGGTATTCATTTTTTACGCAGTCGATTAGAAATCCAAGCAAACCATGTGCAATGGTTTTCAGGTTTATTGATTTTACAAGACAGTGTTACCCCTCAAAATAATCAATTGGATTCATTTTTAGCCTTGTTTATGGCAGGCGTTTTTTTAGCAATGGTACGACAACATCGTCAAAATATTGCCCTCTGTGTGGGTATTCATGCTGGCTGGGTAATGAGTATTAAAATCAGCAAAAAATTAACCGATAGTGCTGACTCAGACTTAGGCTTTCTTGTCGGTCAATATGATGGCATTACTGGCTATCTTACCTTCATTTGGCTAAGTATTTTAACTCTTCTATACTATTTCATATATTACCCTAAAAAACAAAGCTCATGATATCCACCACAAAACTTATTGATAAAACCGACTCTGCTTATCATTATCCATTATTAATTAAACAACTATTACATAGTGCGAAAACCTATCATCATGGCCATGAAATTGTTTATGGCAATAAACGTTATAGTTATCCGCAATTTTTTAGTCGTTTGGATGCTTTAGCTCATGCTTTAACTCATTTAGGTATCAATGCGGGGGATACCATTGCGGTTTTAGATTGGGATAGCCATCGTTATTTGGAATGTTTTTTTGCCATTCCAATGTTAGGTGCGATATTACATACTGTTAATATTCGTTTATCACCCCAGCAAATTTTATATACGATTAATCATGCCAAAGATGATGTGATTATTATTCACAGTGATTTTCTGGCATTACTAGAGCCTTATTTGGCAGATATACAAACCGTTAAACAATGGCTTGTTATTAACGAAACTAGTACAAAAATTCAAAGTCCCATTCAATTTGTTGGTGAATATGAGGCATTAATCACCCAATACAATAATAAACCCTATGACTTTCCAGATTTTGTTGAGGATAGTTGTGCCACCTTGTTTTACACCACAGGTACCACTGGTGATCCTAAAGGTGTGTATTTTAGCCATAGACAATTAGTATTACATACCTTATCGGCAAGTACTGCCGTTGCAAGCATTGCCGCCCAAGGTCGCATTGATTCCAATGATGTTTATATGCCCATTACCCCAATGTTTCATGTTCATGCTTGGGGGATGCCATACCTGGCAACCATGTTAGGTATGCAACAAATTTACCCAGGAAAATATGAGCCTGAAAAATTACTAAAACTTATCGAAACAGAACGAGTCACCTTTTCGCATTGTGTTCCGACTATTTTGCAAATGTTATTGCAACATCCTTATAGCAAACAAGTGAATTTCTTAGGTTGGAAATTAGTGATTGGTGGTTCAGCCTTACCACAAGTGTTAGCTGAAGCGGCAATGGATAAAGATATTGAAATTTATGCAGGTTATGGTTTATCCGAAACCTGCCCAATTTTGAGTTTGGCATTATTAAGCCCTGAGCAACTTAAACAACCCATAGAACAGCAAGTGAAACACCGTTGCAAAGCGGGTCGTCCTATCCCTTTCGTTGAAGTCAAAATTGAAAATGAACAACAACACCTGACAAATAAAGTTGACACCATTGGTGAAATAGTGGTGAGAAGTCCTTGGTTAACCCAAGGTTATTTAAATAATAAACAAGCCTCTGCAAACTTATGGCAACAAGGTTATCTGCATACAGGTGATATTGGTTTTATTGACCAAGATCACTATATTAATATTACGGATAGAAAAAAAGATGTGATAAAATCAGGTGGTGAATGGATTTCATCGCTACAATTAGAAAATCTAATTGGACAACATCCCAGAGTACATGAAGTTGCGGTGGTTGCCGCTCCTGATCCCCAATGGAATGAGCGACCTGCCGCTTGTATTGTTACCTCAGAACCTTTAAATTTAAGTTTGGAAGAAATCAAGCAATGGTTACAACCTTTTGTGAAACAGGGTTTGATTAGCAAATGGGCCATTCCTGATAAAATTTATTTTTTTAAACACATCCCCAAAACTAGCGTGGGTAAAATTGACAAAAAACAATTACGAGATGACACCAAAGAACGCCACCTTAACCATACCAAAGAACTCTACTAAATTAGTTTATTCCGCACCGTCTAGTATTCATGGTACAGGGCTTTTTGCCAAATGCCTGATTGCGAAAGGCTGTTATATTGGAACTTATCAAGGTCCTACCGCTAAAAGAAATGGTCAATATGTTTTATGGTTAACGGAAGAAGACGGCACCATTATAGGGCGTTGTGGTCGAAATTTGCTCCGTTATTTAAATCACAGCTCTAAACCCAATGCGGAATTTGACGGTTTTGATCTTTACAGTCTGAAAAATATTAAGCCAAATCAAGAAATTACCATTCATTATGGGGATGACTGGCAACATATAAAATAATTGGCATTATTTATGCTTATATATTAGAGAGAGTAGGAGGAAATAATCATGAGTCAAGATTTATTAATGCCTGAGCTAACACCAACTAGCATTAAAATTATTGTGGAAATTCGTAAATGTATTTACCAAGAATTCAACATTCGTATTCCACTAACTCAAGATAATTTGATGCATTGGATTTTTACTTATATTCCAATCTCAACTAATCCCAAACTGCATGAGTTAGGTGATGAATTAAAGCTATTAACTGCTATGAAACAACAGACTACTGCTCAACCAAATGGATTTACTGAAAACCCCAAACAAAATGACGTTAGTGCTGACGCAAATAAGCCAACCAGAAAAGTTATCAAACACTACCGTGGTGTGCCTATTTATGAAGATGAAAAACAAGCTACTAATGATGCACAAGTTATTAATAATAACAAGGAAGTTAAAACTGAAAAAGAAGTTAAAAAAGTTTATCGTGGACAAGTATATTGATTACTCAATAAGGATAGCAATACCAGAAATAGTAGAACGATAGCCTTTAGAAAAAGAAAAATCGCCTGAAAGTTTATGATTAATCACCACTGCATTGGCCCCATGGGCAGCTGCTTTTAGTTTAAGTTGATGGATTAAACTCTCTTGATTATGGGTAATGCCACCTGTTACTGTCACTGTGCCTAATTTGATATAAGTATTAGTGCTTGGAAATTGTGATAATACATTCACGTCCCCCTGATAAGGCGAATAACTACCACGATTAACAGAAGGCGAAAATTCCGAGTTAGCACAAGCCATTAATAATAATGGCAATAAGACTACGATGAGTTGTTTCATTTTTTATCCTTGTTATTATATTTATTATCGTGTTATTTTTGGACAATTAACTCAATCGTCTTGCTAACACCTAAAAATTGATAATCTTTATCATGTAATTCCAAACGAATTTGATGTTTACCCACTGATAATTGCCCAGGAATAAATTGCCCCTTGGATTGGCGTAACATTTGTTTTAATTGATCATCGACAAATAATTGTAGATGTTCACCTGAATGTTGTGGTTTAAATTCATACTTTAGCAACACTAATTTTTTAGCAGAAATAATATCACCACTTTGGTGAGAAACAAACTTAATTCGTGGTGAGTCTGTGGTTGTTTCCAGTGGCGTTGCTTTAACAACAGTTTTAGTGGACGTTTGCTTAGTATTATTAACAACAGTTGGCACTGCTTCCACCTTTGCTGGTATCTGAATAACTTTCGTTGCTTGGGAGGGTGTTGGTATTTGCCTGACGTTGCTTGTTGCAACTACGTCAGATTTTAAACGCTGTTTAGGCAAGTCAACCGCATTCCACTTAGGAAGATTGCTAACAGTAGATTGTTTTAATTGGGGGAGTTTGGCTAGAATTTGTTGATTTTGCTTGGCTTTGCGACTTGATGGAGCTTTGGTTTTTTTATCGGGTAATGCCAATACTTTGCTTACTTTTCTAGGGGATTCAAGCACCGATTCCACTGTTTTTGCGCCCGCAATCATCGTCTTTGGTTTCACTGTAAATGCTAAATCAAACCGTTGCTTTCTAAACCGATTGGCTTTGTCATATAATTTTAAGGTAACTTGGTGTTGACCAACAGGCAATTCTCCTACAATTAAACGTCCCATTTTTTGTTTCAGCTTGCTCTTCACTTTACCATCAAGCAATGCCAATAAATAATCGCCTTCTGCCTGCGGTAAAAACAAATAGTTCATAACAATTAATTTACTTAATGGAATTTCCTCCCCTTGTTGATGTGAAAAAATAATAATAGGATTTTGTTTCGACAAGGGCTTAGGAAATAATGGCGAGTTTTGCTTTGGAATTGGCTTTATCGACGCTTGGGGGGCAAAAGGTGACACAACAATATTTTGTGAATTTTGTGATTGCTGTTGCTGATTTAAAAATTCTTGCCGTAATTGTCGTTGCCAGATTTCAACTTGTTTTGATGTTGACTTATTCTGATGATTGCCGCTGTTTTTGTCTTTGTATTTGTCTTTGTCAATAACAACATTGGTTTGTGGCAACTGATTTGTTTCAACGGTTGCGGTTGCTTTTTTTTCTATTGTGGCCACTTGATTTGATTCTGAAAATGCTATCCTAATATCCGCATCAGAATTTGAACGGGGCAAAAACCTTGTGTTTTTATAATTAGGATGTACGCCAGACCCATCTAAGGCAGTACATCCAGTTAGTAATAATCCAACAATAATCAATGGATAAAATTTCATCAACTTAAGATAACTGCCCTAAATCCCTAACCGCACCATAAGCCGCACTCGTTGCCATTGTCGCATAGGCTTGCAGGGCTTTGCTGACTTTACGAGTACGTTGTTCCGTCGGTTTCCATGCTTGTAAGCCCTTGGCTTGCATTTGCTGTTGTCGTTCAGCTAATACCGCTTCATCAACCATTAGTTTAATTTTACGTTGTGGAATATCAATCTGAATGGTATCGCCTTCTTCGACTAAAGCAATTAAACCACCTTCTGCTGCTTCAGGTGATACATGACCAATGGATAAACCTGACGTCCCACCAGAAAAACGACCATCGGTAATTAAAGCACAGACTTTACCTAAGCCTTTCGATTTTAAATAACTGGTAGGATACAACATTTCTTGCATTCCAGGACCACCTTTTGGTCCTTCATAACGAATGACGACCACATCTCCTGCTTGAATTTTATCACCTAAAATTGCCGCAACCGCAGAATCTTGACTTTCAAAAATACGCGCAGGTCCGGTAAATTGCCAAATACTCGCATCCACACCCGCAGTTTTAACAATACAACCGTCTTCGGCTAGATTGCCATATAAAATAGCTAACCCCCCTTCTCGGCTATAGGCATGCACCACATCACGAATACAGCCTTGTTCTCTATCAGTATCTAAACTTGGATACTGTTTATCTTGACTAAAGGCTTGGGTAGTGGGTACATTTCCGGGGGCGGATTGATAAAAGATTTGAATCGCTTCCTCGTCCGTTTGCATCACATCCCAAGTTTTTAACACTTGAGCAAGCGATTGTTGTTGTACGGTTGATAAGTCATTGTGCAATAACCCCCCTCGATCTAACTCCGCTAAAATGCCAATGACCCCACCCGCACGATGAACATCTTCCATATGATATTTTTGGGTGCTTGGTGCTACTTTACATAAATTTGGCACTTGTCGGGATAAGCGATCAATATCTCTCATGGTAAAATCAATACCACCTTCTTGAGCGGCTGCCAATAAATGTAATACCGTATTCGTTGACCCCCCCATAGCAATATCTAAACTCATGGCATTTTCAAAGGCTTTAAAACTGGCAATAGAACGGGGCAATACTGAGTCATCATCCTTTTCATAATACGCCCGAGTCAACGCCACAATTTGTCGGGCTGCACTTAAAAATAATTGTTGTCGCTGGGCATGGGTTGCTAATAAACTGCCATTGCCAGGTAATGCTAAACCTAAAGCCTCCGTTAAACAATTCATGGAATTAGCAGTAAACATTCCCGAACAAGACCCACAAGTCGGACAGGCAGAACGTTCAAATTGTGCCACTTGCTCATCGGTATAATTATCATCGCCTGCAACAATCATGGCATCCACTAAATCCAATTGGCGTTTTTGCGCCCGAATTTCGGCTTTCCCCGCTTCCATTGGACCACCTGAAACAAAGATTGTCGGAATATTTAAACGCATACTTGCCATTAACATACCTGGGGTGATTTTATCGCAGTTAGAGATACAAATTAAGGCATCGGCACAATGGGCATTGACCATATATTCCACCGAATCCGCAATAATTTCTCTGGAAGGCAAACTATACAACATACCATCATGCCCCATGGCAATGCCATCATCAACAGCAATGGTATTAAATTCTTTTGCAACCGCACCTGCTTGCTCAATTTCTCTTGCCACCATTTGACCTAAATCTTTTAAATGCACATGACCGGGGACAAATTGGGTAAATGAATTTGCCACGGCAATAATCGGTTTGTCAAAATCCTGATCTTGCATTCCTGTTGCCCGCCACAAGGAACGAGCACCCGCCATATTTCTACCATGAGTCGTCGTTCGGGATCGATATTCTGGCATGAGTTTTCCTTCTGTCCTAAAAATGGTTTATCATTATAATTAAAATTAGGGCATAAGACAAAGTAATTTAAAGATTAAAACTAAAGTAAAATACCATGACTATATGGTGAGCATATGACGACTATATGACTAATAAAACTTCACATAACTATGTGGATTGGTTTCGCCATTCTGCCCCTTATATCCATGCCCATAGAGAACGCACTATGGTGATTGCCTGTGATGGTGAAGCCGTTGCTCATCACACTTTTCCAGCCCTATTGCATGATCTGGCATTACTGAATAGCTTAGGCATTCGTTTGGTATTAGTTTATGGTGCTGAATTACAAATTAATCAATGTTTGAAGCGACAAGGCTTAAATTCAAATTTTCATCAAGGCATTCGGATTAGTACTGAAACGATTATGCCTTGGATAAAATCGAGTATTGCATCAATCCAAGTAGATATTGAAGCAATTTTATCCATGGGTGTGGCGAATTCTCCTATGGCAGGGGCAGATATTTGTGTGGCATTAGGTAATTTTGTAACGGCACAACCTTTAGGTGTCCATCAAGGCATTGATTATGGTTGGACTGGTCGAGTGAGAAAAATAAACTATCAAGCGATTCATCAGCGTTTAGATCATAGAGCCATTGTTTTGCTACCACCCTTAGGTTATTCGCCTACAGGAGAAATTTTTAATCTTAGTGTACAAGATATTGCTACCCAAACAGCGATTGCATTAAAAGCTGATAAATTAATTTGTTTAACTAATACTGAATCATTACCCAATGAACAATTTACCCCATCGGATATTGAGCAATTACTCAATACCTCCTCACAATTATCACCCCACTTAAGCCAATATTTACAGGCCTCAATCACGGTATGTCGCCAAGGCATACGTCGAGCACATCTGCTTGATTATCATACGGATGGCTCAGTATTACTGGAATTATTTACCCGTGATGGTATCGGTAGTTTAATTACCGCAGAGACCTATGAAGATATTCGTCCCGCAACCATTAATGATTTAGTGGGAATTTTAGAACTAATCACTCCATTAGAACAACAAGGACTGTTAGTAAGACGTTCACGAGAACATTTAGAACAAGAAATCACCCATTTTACTGTCATTGAACGGGATGGGATGATTATCGCTTGTGCCAGTCTTTACCCTTACGAGACTATTGCCGAACTTGCTTGTTTTGCAGTACATCCAAATTATCGCAATCAACAACGAGGTTATCGCCTATTAGCCACCATTGAACAACAAGCACAACAACAACAAATCCAACAGTTATTTGTATTAACGACGCAAACCGCTCATTGGTTTCAACAACAAGGGTTTGAAATTGCCAATATTGAACAATTACCTCAACAAAAACAAAAGTTTTATAATTATCAACGAAATTCTAAGGTTTTTATTAAACCCTTAAAACCTAATAATAGAATCTAATGATCTCATCATCATAACATTATACAACCCCCATTAATTATTTAAGTTGAATGACTATGTCTGATATATCCGAATTTATTTCCATTTATGCAACTGATAAGCAAACGAGTACAGTATTAGCACAATGTTTGCAACAATTCCCCTTTTATGGGGATACCTGAATGTATCAAAGTGATTGCAAATAAAACCTAGCCAATGCCAAATCTTCAGGATAAGTAATTTTAATATTATCCGCATGACCTAATACCATTGCAACTGACCACCCCATTGCTTCAATGGCTGAGGCATCATCTGTAATAGCAAGTTGCTGTTTTATCACAAATTCGGTGGCTTGATATAATTTTTCAAAACGAAACATTTGTGGGGTAAACGCCCGCCATAATTGGCGACGATCTAGGGTTGCCATAACTTGTTTATCTACCACTGTTTTTAAAGTATCCGTCACTGGGAATCCTAATAAACCACCTGTCTCACTATTTGCTAATTGCTGAATAAGTTGATTAATATCGTCAACTCTCACACAAGGACGAGCAGCATCATGGACTAATACCCAATCATGAGCTTGGGCTAAATGTTGCTTTAGATATTTTAAACCATTAAACACTGATAAAAACCGTTCGTCCCCACCTTCTACGGTAATAATTTTTGGATGTTGGTAATAACAACTGTGTTGCCAAATCTGATCATGTTCTGCTAAAACTAAGATAATTTTGCTAATTTTAGAACAACTTAATAATTTTTCTAAACTCGTCTCTAATACCGTTTTATCTTGCAACATTAAATACTGTTTGGCCTGTTTTGCCTGCATTCTGTAACCAATACCAGCCGCAGGTACAATCGCCCAATAGTTTGAGTTTGCTTGCACTATGGTTTGTCCACCCATTGATAAAACACTTCGTTCTGTTTAATCATGCCTAATTCATAACGTGCTTCGGCTTCAACACTTTGTGGCGTCTGTTTAATCGCAAATACTTTATTGGCTAATTTGGTATTGCGTTGTGCTAAATTTTGATTAGTTTGTTGTTGCTGTTGGATATTTTGCTGTAAGCTCAGTAAGGTTTGATAGCTATTCTCACTTAACCACAGTACCCATTGTAAACCTGCGAATACTACTAATAAAACAATGAATAACAAAGAAAACCATTGGGTACTGGATAAGCTGAACCTTATCTTAGAACTTGTGCTTGCCATTGCCATTATCAAACCAAAATAATCACTTTTCTTTTAAAAAAGCAAAAGCTGAAGCGCCTGCATATACGGCATTATCACCTAAATCTTCCGCGATACGCAACAACTGATTATATTTTGCCATTCTATCAGAACGTGATAAAGAACCCGTTTTAATTTGTCCTGTATTTAAACCTACGGCTAAATCAGCAATACTGCTATCTTCAGTTTCACCCGAACGATGGGAAACGACTGCGGTATAATTGGCTTGATGGGCTAAATTAATGGCATCCACAGTTTCAGAGACTGTACCAATTTGATTCAGTTTAATTAAAATGGAATTGGCAATATTTTGTTCAATGCCTTGTTGTAAAATTTTGGTATTCGTTACAAATAAATCATCACCGACTAATTGTACTTTATTGCCTAAACTTTCCGTGAGTAATTTCCAACCTTGCCAATCATTCTCATCCATCGCATCTTCAATAGAGATAATTGGATATTGTTTCACCCAATCTGAAAGATAGTCCACCCACTGTTCCGCAGAAAAACGTTTATTTTCAGAAGCTAAAAAATATTGTCCTTCTCGATAAAACTCTGAACTCGCCGTATCTAAACCAAGATAAATATCTTTTCCTGCTTTAAAACCTGCTTGTTCAATGGCTTCCAAAATAAAATCAATGGCTTGTTGATTAGAGGATAAATTTGGGGCAAAACCACCTTCATCACCAACCGAAGTATTGAAACCCCGACTATGCAATACTTTCTTTAAGGTATGAAACACTTCGGCCCCATAACGAATCGCCTCTGCCATAGAACTTGCCCCAACTGGCACTATCATAAATTCTTGTAAATCAACGCTATTTTCAGCATGGACACCACCATTGACAATATTCATCATAGGCACAGGTAATCGAGTAGCCTTATCATTCGCCAAATAACGATACAAAGATTGCTTAGTGACCACTGCCGCTAATTTCGCAACAGCTAAAGATACAGATAAAATGGCATTCGCACCCAGATTACCTTTATTATCTGTGCCATCTAAATCCAACATCACTTGGTCAATTTGTGCTTGATTGGTGACTTCTTGACCTAATAATGCGGGAGCAATTTTATCATGGACATTCGCAACCGCTTGGATGACCCCTTTGCCAAAATAACGTTTTTTATCACCATCTCTTAACTCAATGGCTTCCCTAGAACCCGTTGAAGCACCTGATGGTACGGCTGCCCTTGCTTGCTGTCCGTTATCGGCAATAACGTCAGCTTCGATAGTTGGATTACCTCTAGAATCTAAGATTTCACGCGCATGAATCGCTTTAATTGTTGCCATTATTTTATTCCTTGTTGCTCAATACAAAAGAATCCCCTTTTGGGGGATTCTGTGAGGATCAAATTTTATCCAATCAATCATGGCTTATTTTTCGGGTAAACGCAAGGCTAAAAATACAGGACTATTATGTCGATGTACTAATACAGCAATTGTTTTACCTGCGGGTAGTTTTTCAACAACATCAATAAACTGCTCACTACTTTGAATTTTTTGATTTTGGATTCTTAACAAAACATCCCCTGCTTGTAAACCAAAGGCTTCCGCTATACTATTTGGTTTCACTTTTTTGATGCGTACACCATAAGATAAACCTAACTGTTGTTGTTGCTGATCATTTAAGTCTTCAATGACCAATCCTAAACGATTTTGTTTCGGCTGGATTTCAGAACGATGTCTGGCAGGAGACTTATTATCATCAGGCAATTCCGCAATCGTTACGTTAAGCATCGTCAACTCACCATTTCTCAAGACTTCGACATCGGATGGCCTTCCAATTTTAGATGCACCGACAAGCGGTGGTAACGTCGCTGAATTATCCACAGTCTTACCATTGTATTTCACAATAATATCCCCTACTTCAATCCCTGCCTCCTTTGCAGGACTATCGTCAAATACTTCCGCAACTAATGCACCATGTGGTTGTGGCATACCAAAAGAATCGGCCAGTTCACGAGTAACATCTTGAATTAAAACCCCAAGCCATCCTCTTGAGACATGCCCTTTGGTTTTAATTTGATCTACAACATTCATGGCTAAATCAATTGGAATTGAAAACGACAAGCCCATAAAACCACCACTACGACTATAAATCTGTGAATTAACCCCAATGACTTCCCCTTCTAAATTAAATAATGGTCCGCCTGAATTTCCGGGATTAATCGCAACATCCGTTTGAATAAAAGGCACATAATTTTCTGAAGGCAAACTACGCCCTTTTGCACTGACAATACCTGCGGTAACAGAATGTTCAAAACCAAAGGGAGAACCAATGGCTAATACCCATTCCCCTACTTTTAAATTTTCAGCAGAACCAACTTTTACCGTAGGCAAATTTTTAGCATTGATTTTGACTAAGGCAATATCACTGCGTTCGTCAGAACCAATAATTTGACCTATAAACTCACGGCGGTCACTTAAACGCACAACAATTTCATCCGCATTATTCACCACATGATAGTTAGTTAGAATATAACCATCTTCAGAGATGATAAACCCTGATCCTAAGGATTTAGAATAAAGTTCTTGTTTAGGATTATCCAAATAACGCTCAAAATGTTTAAACAATTCGGATAATGGACTATCCTCTGGGAATCCAGGAAGATGACCAGAGTTTGAGCGACGATGTCTTACTTTTTGTGAGGAACTAATATTAACAACTGCTTTTTCATAGTGTTCCACTAATTGCGTAAAATCAGGTAAACTCGCCCAAACTGATTGCGAAACCAAACAAAAAAACAATGCAAAATTTAAAACTATTTTCATTGAACAACTCCTTTTAACCAATAGATAATATTGGCTTATTGGATAAGAAATCAAATAATAAGTTCATTTGACGTTTTAAGTTATTTAATTATTCTCTAAAATTTCTATTTTTAGTTGCAATAATAAATAACGTTTAAAAAAATATTTTGCGAATAACCAACCGATAGAAAAACCTATTAACGCACTTAATACCACATCAACTTCAGTGGTTGTAAACAAACCTGCTAACAAAGAAAAAGCTATCATCATCATGATAGGTAATAAATAAACTAACAAACAAGCCTTAACGATAGGTGATTCTAAAATACCCACAGTTATTCGCTCACCAATTTGTTTTTTATTATGACAGTTTATAGTAATATCTACGGGTGATGATTGAAATAATTGTTTTAACCATAGTGCTGAACAAGCACTATGACAACTGGCACAACCGTTATGACCATCGTCTAATCGCAATACAATTATTCCAGGCTGAGTATCAACCACTGTGGCAAATTGTTTTAACATTATATTATTTTTCCATTTCAACGGCATGGGCAATTAAACTTACCGTCATGGGTGGCACTTCGCCAATAGCAGTAATTTGATAATCATGTTTAATCAAACCAAACGCATTCACGGCCCCCATTTTAGAAATACCTTGTAATGGTTGACCTTCTGGATCAAATGGCTCGATATAAACAGATACGGACGCTAAACCATCAGAAAAAATTAAATGCTCTACCGTAACTTGATTTTCTCCCATAGGTTGCATGGTATGAACAGTTTTACGAAAGCCTCTGGGTAATTGATTAGACTTAACCATCCATAAACTATCCATCAGTGGCTTAGTTTCAGAGTTATCATCCACATGCCAGCGAAAACGATCACCTTTAATACTGGCTTGTAATAATTTATCGGGAAATTCACTTAACATCTTAAATGAGGTAAATAACATTTGCTCAATGGTTTCACCATGATGATTGAAACGCCGTGATTTTAAAGGTAAGGCACTTTCGATATCCAGCCAAAAGTCATAACCATAACGATAATCATCCATAGGCAGAATTTTAACTTGTTGGGTACTTCTACCAGCAATACGTTGAGACTTACCTAAGACAAAATAATAATGCGGTGCAAATGATGCGAGTTGCTGTATTGAAAAGCTGGGAAAGGATTTTTTTGGTAAACTTTTATCAACCCGAACTTGCTCTGACTTTGGCAAAATGCAAGTAACCACATTTTGATTTCTTACGACTTCTCTCGCCTCACCATTTAAAGAAAATAATCGTTCTGCTTCACCTTGCGCATTGAAACCATGCACAATTTGAATCGTTTCAACTTGATTGTGATGCAGATAAACAAACGTTCCTTGATAATTGGCATGTTCCAAATTAAATAACATTTTATCCAACCATTGTTGAGCAGATAGGGTATTTTCATCTGCCCTAACAATGGTATTGAATAAGCAAGCACTTAAAATAATGGCAATTACAAATGTAAATTTTGGTTGACGTTGACGCTTCATCGACATATTAAGTCTATCGCTCTAGTCGTCTAATTCTGTGTTATAACCGACAATATGCACATAGGGACGCATCCCTCCCGCAGGCACATACTGGCTATGATTGACTAGATAACCATTCAGCTTATCCCCTAATTTAGGGCTTACCGAATCCCAATAAATACCATTTTCATTGGTCAATATAGTAGGTGTTGACGATACTGGTGTCACTCTCAGCATGGTGTCGCTTTTGATCGCAGTCTCAGCTTGTGCGAATACCTGTGAACGCTCTGACTCTCGTTGTGGTATTATGACTAAAATCGTGCTTAATGCGACTAATGTCGCTAATACGGTAGCACCCGCCCATTTTGCCATGGGCCATAAGCGATCCATGGCCCACTGGCCTTGAGATCGAGTCGCAACTGATTCTGACTGACGGATAGAAGATGTTGATGAAAAGGTGGCTTCATTCGCAATCTGATCGGCGACATTATCCGCAAAATCAGCTTGCCATGCCACAGCTTCATGTTGCAACACTTGACGAACCATGGCATAACGGTGCCAACATTGCCACTGTTGCTCATCACAATTCTCCAACTGTTGCAATGCGTCTTGATCGGATAATTCCTGATCAAAGAGTGCTGAAAATTTATGTTGTTCTTGTTCTGTTATCACTTTATCCCTCCACTTTAAGACAACAAAGGTTTAAGACGTTTATCAATGGCTTCTCTTGCTCGAAAAATCCTTGATCTTACTGTACCTACCGGACATTCCATTGCCGCTGCAATTTCTTCATAACTTAAACCATCAATCTCTCTTAATAAAATTGCTGTGCGTAATTCTTCAGGTAATTCCTCAACAGCTTGTGTAATAGTTTTTGCAATCTCATCCCTTGATAAATAATGATCGGGCGTTGCATATTCCTTAAGACTAGAAACACCCTCAAATTGTTCCGCTGACTCAATTTCAATATCTTCACTCGGTGGTTTACGACTACGCGCAATTAAATAATTTTTAGCCGTATTAATGGCAATACGATATAACCAAGTATAAAACGCACTATCACCACGAAAATTTGGTAATGCCCGATAAGCCTTGATAAATGCTTCTTGTGCAACATCTAAAACATCACTAGAATCGTGAACATAACGTGCAATTAATGCAATCACTTTTTGCTGGTATTTACGCACTAAAATATCAAATGCTCGTTTTTCTCCTTGTTGCACTCGCCGAACCAATTCCGCATCAATATCTGCATTACTCATATATCATTACTGTCCTATTGGAATAAGTAAAAGTAACATTTAGTCTAGCTCTAGCATTTTCAATTCCATATTCCGCATTCTATATGGATTTTTATCCGTATTAGCCGATGGTATAATTCCATATTGTCAACTAAAAATACTCTGCATCTGATTTGTTACGTCTATAGTCTTTATTTTGAAAATAGTCTTTATTATTTTTGTTGCCATCATAACCACCCGCAGGTTTGCGTCTTTGATATCGATGTGCATAAGTTTGACACAATCGTAATGAACGATTTAAAGCACTAGTTGAGCCAGATAAGGAAAATGCTAAGAAAAAATCTTTTCCGGATAGGCTTAATTTTACTCGCAAGGTTCGCCCTTGCTCAATGTCTTTAATAATGTCATAACCTCGATCAAAATCAATAAAACTAATAAAAGTAATATCATCACCTTTTTCCATGCTAATTTCATAGCTTACATTATGAATGGCTTTTTCATCGACTCGCATTTGTCCCCACAGTTTTTCAGACACGTCAGTAATCGTACTAGGGCTATCATGCAAAACATTCATGGTGACAAAAATTGACTGACAATCCGTTTCCCGTCGATCCAAAGTTAAAATAATATTCTTTTGACTGATAGTATAAGCCCGATAACGTTCTTCACTGCCAACATGAATAATTCGTGAACGCCAATCACGATGATATTTTTCTTTGACATTATCGGCATAAACTTGCATGGCAACGAAGCAACTTAATACTAAAAATATGATGGCAAACCTTTGTTTCATAAGTTTCACTCCTAAAAAGAATCAAAGTGTTGATTTCTAAAGTCTAGCGGATTTTTTCCAAAATTAAACTTACCAGTATTTTAATATATCAGAATATACTTTACCATCATTTCCTTAAAAATTCGCCCCTAATATCAAAAATGCCAACCGTAAAAACAATTGATATTAAATACGACTTAGACGTTGGTTATTGTTGAAAAACTTTTTATCAAGGCTTGGATTTCAATTAAAAAGAGTGATGTATAAATAAGCATGGCATAAAATAGTTTACTCTGTCAGCAGAAATATCGACTATATTTTTTATAAAAGCGAGGCAATCCTTGCAACATAAAAAAAATACATACTAGAAATACAAAGTAAAATATGCAACTACTATTTTGGGGTGGTTTTGCCACTTTAACATTAGGACTACTTTATCATCAAGCCAATGCAAGATATTGGACATTTGCACTTGGCAGTTACTTGTGTTTAGCCATTAGTTTTAATTGGCTACCTAGCCGTAGTTGGATACCATTGGGCTTGACTTACCTAAGCCTATTGTTATTGTTACAGCCAGCTATACGCCAATATTGGTGGTCTTATTTTATTTTTAAACTTTATAAAAAAACCCTACCCTCATTATCACAAACGGAACAAGAAGCCTTGCATGCAGGTACCGTATTTTGGGATAGAGAATTATTTACAGGACGTCCGAATTGGCAACAATTGCTCACCTTCCCGAATTGCCAATTAACGCCAGCAGAACAAGATTTTCTTGACAATCAAGTCGAAAATCTTTGTCAACGATTAAATGATTGGCAAATTACCCATGATCTAAAAGACCTTCCCCCTGACATTTGGCAATACATTAAACAGCAAGGTTTTTTTGGTTTAATTATTCCTAAAAAATATGGTGGTTTAGAATTTTCTGCGTATGCTCATTCCAATGTGGTCATGAAATTAGCCTCTCGTAGTATGACAGCCGCAGTAACAGTAATGGTGCCAAACTCACTGGGTCCTGCTAAACTACTACTGCACTATGGCACCCAGCAACAAAAAGATTATTATCTGCCGCGTTTAGCCAAAGGTGAAGAAATTCCTTGTTTTGCATTAACAGGTCCTAATGCAGGTAGTGATGCAGGTGCAATGACCGATTATGGTGAAGTCTGTTACCAAGAATATCAAGGTCAAAAAACCTTAGGGATATTACTGCAATGGGAAAAGCGTTATATTACCTTAGGTCCTGTGGCGACCTTACTTGGACTTGCGTTTAAACTCTATGATCCCAAACATTTAATCGCTAATAACACGGATTTAGGCATTACCCTAGCCTTAATCCCAACGAATACCAAAGGCATTACCATTGGCCAACGCCATAATCCATTAAATATTCCTTTCCAAAATGGCCCTAATTCGGGTAAGGATGTCTTTATCCCTTTCGATTGGATTATTGGTGGTAAGCAATATATTGGCAAAGGCTGGCAAATGTTAATGGAGTGTTTAGCCGATGGCCGAGGAATTTCATTACCTGCCTCCAGTGTTGGCACAGCAAAAATGGTTTGTCGTTATAGTGGTGCTTATGCTGGCATTCGCCAACAATTTCATCTGCCGTTGGCAAAATTTGAAGGCATTGCCACTGTCTTAGCCCAAATGGCAGGAAAAACTTATCAATTGAACGCCTGTCGTCAATTTCTACTCGCAGCTTTAGACCAAGGCAAAAATCCTGCCGTGTTATCCGCCATCGTTAAATATTATTCCACCGAAACCATGCGACAAATTATCAATCATGGCATGGATATTGAGGCAGGACATGGCATTTGTTTAGGCCCCAATAATTACCTAGGACGAACTTATCAAGGCATGCCGATTGGTATTACCGTAGAAGGTGCTAATATTTTAACTCGCAATATGATTATTTTTGGTCAAGGGGCTATTCGAGCCCACCCTTATTTGTTAGAAGAAATTTTAGCGGTGGAACAGGATCAACTTGATCAATTTGATCAATCCCTGAATAGCCATATTTACTACAGCATCAGCAATATACTACGTTGTTTTTGCTTAGGTTTAACCCGAGCAAAATTATCAACGGCCCCTGTTTATTCCAAAGCATTACCTTATTATCAACAATTAAACTGGATGAGTACTGCGTTTGCCGTCAGTGCGGATATTTGTTTGCTATCACTAGGCGGGCAATTAAAACGTAAAGAATGTTTGTCTGCTCGACTTGCCGATGTTTTAAGCCAGCTTTATATTAGCAGTGCGGTATTAAAACATTTTCATCAACAAGGGGAAGCCAGTGATGATCTAGCACTACTCAACTGGAGCTGTCAAACTAGCCTTTATGCAATGCAACAAAGCTTAATCGCATTATTTGCTAATTTACCGAATCGACTATTAGCTTGCTTATTGCGTTTCATTATTTTCCCTACGGGCTATCCTTACCATCCTCCTAAAGATAAATTAGATCAACCATTAAGTAAACTACTAAGCCAACCTTCTCCCCACAGAGATAGACTTACGCAAGGAATGTTTTATCCCAAACATGCAGAAGAAATTGGTTATCAACTAGAACAAGCACTGATTTATTCTCACAAAACCATAGATATTGAGAAAAAAATCCGACAAGCCGTGAAACGCAAACAGCTCACCCCATTAGAGCCAATCGCACAAATCCAACAAGCCGTAACAGCAAAGATTATCAGTGCCAAAGAAGCCAAAGCATTGCAAACAGCAATCGAGTTACGTCAAAAAGTCATTGCGGTGAATAGTTTTGACCAGCAAGAATTTTAGACTATGCTATTATCTTAAAAATACAAAATGCTATTATTTAACACTTCTATAAAAGGACATTTTATGAAAATTCACATCTTTGCTTTTGTTGCTATTTTTATGATAACTCCAGTTTATGCTGGCAATATGTTTGATATGCCAAAAACCTTTATGAACCAAATGATGAATAAAAATAATAATAATGGTCAATACCCAGAATATGGCTATCCTAACCCCAATTCTGGCTATCCCAATCCTAACTATGGCTATCCCAACCCCAATTATGGCTACCCCAATCTTAACTACGGCTATCCTAACCCCAACTCTAGCTATCCCAATCCTAACTATGGTTATCCTAACCCCAACTCTGGCTATCCCAATCCTAACTATGGCTACCCAAACCAAAATTATCCTAATCACTATCCCAATAGTTACCCTAACCCTAGTTTAAATCAACCTAGTTTTAATCATCCAAACGTAAACCAAACTAATATCAATCCTTATCCCAAGCCAAATCCGAATGTAAACCAACCTAGTTTTAATCCTTATCCCAACCCAAATACAAATACCCAACCTAATGTTTGGGAAACGCCAAAATATAATTACAACAACGATAAATCGACAACAACGTATTAATGGAATACTATGACCTATGGCAAAACCAAGCACTAAACTTGCTCGCCCCGTTTATATTGTTGATGGCTGTCGTACACCATTTTTGAAAACGGCGAGTGTTCCTAATCCATTTCAAGCAAGTGATTTGGCTGTATTAGCAGGCAATTCATTGTTAATACGGTATGGATTTTCACCAGAACAATTAGATGAAGTTATTTTTGGTTGTGTTATGCCAGAGGTGAATGAGGCAAATATTGCCAGAATTGTGGCATTACGCTTAGGTTGTGGCAATAAGGTTCCTGCTTGGACAGTACAAAGAAACTGTGCCTCAGGTTTACAAGCAATTGACAGTGCCGTAACGAATATTGCTAATGGTCGCAGTGATTTAATTCTAGCGGGTGGCACGGAAGCCATGAGTCATGCACCTGTATTACTTAATCCTAAACTCGTCATCTGGTTAGGGCAATTAATGCAAAAACGTCATACACTTGAAAAACTGTCTCACAGTTTACAGTTTCCATTGACGCAACTTGCCCCCGTTATCGGTATTTTAAAGGGGTTGACTGATCCAATTGCGGGTTTATCAATGGGACAAACGGCGGAACAACTTGCTTATCAATTCAATATTAGTCGGGAACAAATGGACGCTTATGCCCATAACAGTCATCAACGAGTAATAGCGGCACAAAAACAAGATTATTTTCAAGAAATCGTTCCAATTTATGATAAAAAAGGCAAATATTATCACCAAGATACAGGTGTAAGAGCAGACAGCAGTACGGCAAAACTCGCAAAATTACGACCATTGTTTGATCGCAAAGTCGGCAAAGTAACCGCGGGGAATAGCTCACAAATTACAGACGGTGCTTGCTGTTTATTATTGGCCTCAGAACCAGCAGTGAAACAACATCAATTGCCCGTACTAGGCCGAGTCGTTGAGGCACAATGGGCAGGATTAGCACCTGACATCATGGGATTAGGTCCCGTTCATGCCATGACCCCATTACTGCAAAAACATGGTTTAACACTTGATGATATTGATTATTGGGAAATCAATGAAGCCTTTGCAGCTCAAGTATTAGCTTGTAAAGAAGTTTGGTTAGATCAGAATTATTGCCAGCAACAACTCGGTTTAAACCACATGATGGGCGAAATCCCCAATGAACGTTTAAATATTGATGGCGGTGCGATTAGCATGGGACATCCAGTCGGTGCCAGTGGTGCAAGAATTGTGTTGCATTTACTCCATATCTTACAACGCACCCAAAGCAAACGGGGAATTGCCAGTTTATGTATTGGCGGTGGTCAAGGTGGTGCATTATTATTAGCAAGGGATTGATAGGAATTAAGTATGGCGGATTATCAACATTGGCATTTGCGTAAAGATAAAGATGGTATTATTTGGTTAGCACTAAATCAAGCGGATCGTAGTATGAATACCTTAGCCTCTGATGTATTACAAGAATTAGATAAGATATTAACTTGTTTACTTGAAGTCGCAACAGAACGCAGTCAAGGTTTGGTGATTTACTCAACGAAAGCCAGTGGCTTTATTGCAGGTGCGGATATTCAAGAATTTACCCGTTGTACGGATAAAGGCTTAGCGAAATATAAAATCAATCAAGCCCATCAAATTTTTGCGAAAATCACCCAACTGCCTTACCCCAGTTTAGCCATGATAAACGGTATCTGTTTAGGAGGTGGCTTGGAATTAGCTTTAGCCTGTCATTATCGTTTAGCGAGTGATAAACCTTCCGTGCAATTAGGCTTTCCTGAAGTGCGTTTAGGTATTTTTCCTGGTTATGGCGGTAGTGTGCGTAGTGTCCAAAAACTTGGGGTGCTCACGGCAATGAATATGATGTTAACAGGACGAAATTTAAACGCACGTCAAGCCAAAAAAATTGGCTTAATTGATCAAATCGCGCCTGAACGCCAATTAGAAGCGATGGCACGTTATATGGTATTGCAACAAGCAACACCGCAATCCGCCCCATATTGGCAACAGCTATTAAATTTTCCCTTGCTTCGCCCTGCGACGGCATCATTATTAACCAAGCAAGTTAAACAAAAAGCACATCCTGCCCATTATCCCGCACCTTATGCTTTAATCAAACATTGGCAGAAAAATTGGGGGAAGAAGGCATTTGCAAGCGAAGCCGATGCCGTCGCAGAATTAATGACAAGGTCTTGTTCAAAAAACCTAATCCGAGTCTTTTTCTTACAGGAACAAATGAAAGCCTTGGGCAAAAAATCTCCTTTTAAAGCCAAACGAGTCCATGTCATTGGTGCTGGCATTATGGGAGGTGATATTGCGATTTGGTGTGCCTTACAAGGTCTAAAGGTAAGTGTGCAAGATCGTGATGCCAAAGCACTCGTGCCAATGATGCAACGTGCTTATCAATTATTCCAGAAAAAACTAAGACAAGCTCGTGCTATTCAACAAGCCATGGACTGTCTCGTCCCTGATATTCAAGGTCAAGGTTTAGCCCATGCCGACGTTGTCATTGAAGCCATTTTTGAAAATAAACAAGCCAAACAACAACTTTATCAAAACATAGAACCCCAATTGGCAGACCATGCGATTCTGGCAACGAATACATCGAGTATTCCCCTAGAAGCACTGACTGATGTATTACAACGACCTGAACGCTTTATTGGTCTGCATTTTTTTAACCCTGTGGAAAAAATGTCCTTGGTTGAAGTTGTTTATACTGCTAGCACCAGTCCCGATATTATTAAATCTAGTTGTGGTTTTACCCATCAAATCCGACGACTGCCTTTACCCGTAAAAAGCAATCCAGGATTTTTAGTGAATCGAGTCTTAATGCCTTACATGATGGAAGCCTTTTTATTAGAAAGTGAAGGAGTATCGCCCCGATTAATTGATAAAGCGGCTTTAGAATTTGGTATGCCGATGGGACCTATTGAATTAGCGGATTTAGTTGGTTTAGATATTTGTTACTCAGTTGCCACGATTTTGTCGGAATATCAATCATTTAAAGTACCTGAAAGATTAGCAAAAATGGTAGAGATGGGACATTTGGGTAAAAAAACAGGGCGTGGTTTTTATCATTATAAAAAAGGCAAATTAATTGCCCCTGCTCATAAGAATCAAAAAATGCCTGTGGACTTATGTGGACGTTTAGTTTTAACCTTGCTGAATGAAGCCATGGCCTGTTTAGATGAAAAAATTGTAGAATCAGCGGATTTATTAGATGCAGGCATTATTTTTGGCACAGGTTTTGCCCCATTTCGTGGGGGTCCCTTACACCATATACAAAGCAAAGGCTATGACAAATTATACCAACAATTACAAACCTTAGAACAACGTCATGGCAAACGCTTTGTTCCGCATCCATCTTGGTTAAACTATGTTAATTCTGCTTAACGATCTTAATAATTGAGAACAAAATGCCTTCTGCTGATATTATTGCCCTAGACCATGTTTCCAGTTTAGCGGAATTGTTTCAACAAAGAGTACAACGAACACCGCAAGCAACGGCTTATCGACAGTTTAATTATGAATCCAAACAATGGGAAGACTTTACTTGGCAAGAAATGGCTGATGCGATTGCCCTATGGCAAACAGCATTACAACAAGAATCACTACAAGCTACGGACAAAGTTGCCATTTTATTACCTAACTGTCGAGAATGGGTGATGATTGATCAGGCTTGCCAACATCTTGGCTTAGTTACTATTCCACTTTACACCAATGACAGAGCAGATAATATTAGTTATATTTTAAACGATGCCGACGTTAAAGTGCTGTTTATTTCCAATGCCGAAGATTGGCAAAAATTACAACCAGTATTACCTAAATTATCCCAGTTACAAACCGTTATTAGTCTCGCCCCTATTGATACCCAAAAATTTTCGAAAGATCAACGCTTAAAAAATTTGTATCAATGGTTGCCTAACAAACCACAGGCACAGACCATAACCGTTGACAAACACAGTCTTGCTACGATTGTTTATACCTCAGGTACCACAGGTAAGCCGAAAGGCGTGATGTTAAGCCATTATAATATTTTATGGAATGCTTGGAGCAGTTTACAAAGCATTACGGTTTATCCTAGTGATTTATTACTGTCATTTTTACCCTTATCTCATACTTTGGAACGCACTATTGGTTATTATTTACCCATTATGGCAGGGGCAACTGTTGCGTATGCCCGTTCGGTTCCACAACTGAGTGAAGACTTATTAGTGATTCGCCCAACGCTTTTAGTGGCAGTCCCTAGAATTTTTGAACGAGTTTATAATAAAATTACTCAGCAACTCCCACAAAAAAGCCCGTTAGCACAAAAATTATTCCATACGACGACGACCATAGGTTGGCAATATTTTTTATATCAACAAGGTCGTTATCCGTGGCAAGCTAATTTTTTGCTTTGGCCGATTCTCTCGCAATTAGTAGCAAAAAAAATACAAGCCAAACTCGGCGGACGATTACGCATTGCCATCAGTGGTGGCGCTGCTTTGGCTTGCCAGATTTCGCAGTTATTTATTGGTTTAGGTGTTACCATTTGTCAAGGTTATGGCTTAACTGAAACCAGTCCTGTCATTAGTGTCAATCCCTTAGAAAATAACCATCCTAGCAGTGTTGGCATGTTAATTAAAGATGTTGAAATTAAATCGGGCCAACACCAAGAATTATTAGTGAAAAGCCCAGGGGTAATGTTAGGGTATTGGCATCAAGCTGAAGCCACTGCTCAAATTATTGATGAGCAAGCTTGGCTTCATACAGGCGATCAAGCCATTTTAGACGATGAGCATTTATATATTACAGGACGACTTAAGGAAATTATTGTCTTAGCCAATGGCGAAAAGATTCCACCGGCGGATATGGAAACCTCCATTGCCTTAGACCCATTATTTGAACAAGTCATGGTTATTGGCGAAAATCGACCCTATCTTGTCGCTTTATTAGTGATTAACACAGAAATATGGCCAAAATTTTTACAAGGCTATCAGCTCAGTCATGACTTTAATACGAATAATATGAGTGTCGATTTGGAAAAAGTCTTATTGAGCCGAATTGCCGATAAAATTCAAGAATTTCCAGGGTATGCCAAAATTCGCCGTTGTCGTATTACCGATCAAGTCTGGACGATTGAACAAGGATTCTTAACGCCTACGCTTAAACTGAAACGCAATAAATTACTCGCCCATTACCAAGCTCAAATTGAAACTTTATATCAAGGGCATTAATATATTCCAACATTTTTCTTAGTAACTACGTTTTTTCCTGCGAACTTTATGTACAATTTTTCGCCATAACCATTTGTGATAAGGTGTGAGTTTATCAATTTGAAAATAAATTTTAAAAAACCTTAATGCTTGTTTGAATTTAATTTTATCCGCATGGCAATAAAATGTATATAAATCTCTCAGTTGAATTATTAAACGCAATGCTTGCCATTTGCACCGTTCTAAATCAATCAGAGACACGCTAATTTGTGTCATACGAGTTAATTGTGCGACAGGCTTATGAAAGTAAATAAAAATATGTTTAGGATACAAACAATTGTGTTGCAAATGATGTTGATGCATTAATCGAATCGGTTGTGCAACGGCTTGCATGATCAACTGTTGTTGTTTTGATGTTGGCCAGCCTGATTGATGCCATTGCTCTAAATACACTTCCAATGAGAGAAACCCTTGCAAAGCCTCCGTCATTAAAATCGCCCGATGACTATGTTTGCTTTGTTTTTGAGCAAAATAAATGGGATTTAAACTAGGAATACCCAATTTTTTAAATAATTTTAAATAATAAAACTCTTTAGCAAACGTTAACATACCTTTAATCGGATGCCAAATTGTTGTGGTCATTTGGTTTTCTTGACGCTTTAAAAATACTTCAAGCTCAGAACCATCGGCCTGTTTTAGTGTAAAACACATCACCCCACTCCAACCACCACGTCGATGATTAGGCACTTCAAACCATGCGTGTTCCACTGCCCAAAAATCTTCAAATTCCCTTAAACCATTTGCACTTAAAACTGCTTGCCATGAAGTCTGGATAAATTCTTGCATTAAAAAACCAAATTTATTATTCAAATTTAATGGTAGAAGAAATCAAAACTGACATCAATCAAAAGTCTATTATTTTTAATATTTCCAACTACGCTATTAATAAATCATTATTAATTGCAAAAGGAACTTTATTATGACAAATAATCCATACGCCTCACCGCAAAGTGAGCTAGAACAACCGTTACCGCCTGATTCGACAGGGGGTAGTTTAGACAGTGGTATCAATGGTCAATACGATTTTGAAATTATGGCAGTGCTTAAAGAGGCTTGGGAAAAAACGAATGGGGTGAAAGCTGCCGTTTGGGGCGCATTTATTATTTTCATTATCGTAAGTATTGCCATTAGCATTGCACTTGCCTTTACACTACAAATACTGGCTGTCCCTGAAGCCAGTATTATTGGTGCATTAATAAGCCAAGCTATTATTATGTTATTAATTTATCCATTTTTAGCCGGTATGATGATGATTGGGATTTACCGATCAGTGAATTTACCTGTCAATGCAAGCATGATTTTTGGCTATTTTGATAAGATGATCCCAATTTTTATGGCCATGCTCTTAATGACAATTTTAATCACAATCGGATTTATATTGCTAGTATTGCCAGGGATTTACTTAAGTGTTGCCTATATATTAACCATTCCATTGATCGTAGAAAAAAACCTTGGTGCTTGGCAAGCGTTAGAAGCCTCACGCAAGGGAATCACCCACCACTGGTTTAAAATTTTTGGCTTATACATTCTAATGATGATACTTTATATGATTAGTGCGATTCCATTTGGTTTAGGATTGATCTGGACCATTCCCATGTTTATTACCCTTAATGGCATTTTATATCGCATTATTTATGGCGTTGAAGCAAGTCATTAAATCTCAAATTAACAACTAGAGACAGGTAGCCAAACTTGTTTCTAGTTGATGATTGACAATGCCAAATAAGGCACTAAAGCAAATATAAGCGTCAACAACTTATAGGCTATCATGCCTTTATAATGAATCCCATCAAACTGGGTAATCGTTAATTGAAACCACTGTTTATGTAATTGATAAATCCAATCATGGGCAAAAATAAACATTAACCACCACACTAACAAAAAACCCATATTAATCAAAAACACCCATAAAAAGAACTCACTTAATTGTGCGAATATCCTCTTAGTTTACTCAAAAAATATCCAACATTCGTTGTAATGCTAATTTGGCTTCTTTTGCAACCGTTGCTGGCACTGTGATTCGATTAACGACCTTGCCTTCGACTAATTGTTCTAACACCCATAATAAATGTTGTGGATCAATTCTAAACATAGTAGAGCACTTACATAAAGTGGGCGACATAAAATGTATGGATTTGCCTTGATGCTTATATTGCTGGGCTAAGCGTTCCACTAAATTTAATTCCGTACCAACCAACCAGCGTGTATTATTAGGTGCTTCTTTAATGGTTTTAATAATATATTCAGTCGAACCCACATAATCAGATTTTTGACATACCTCATAAGAGGATTCAGGATGTGAAATGACTTTCGTCTCAGGATATTTCGCTAAAAAATCATCAATATGTTTGGTTTGAAATAATTGATGAACCGAACAAAAGCCTTTCCATAAAATTATCTTAGCTTGTTTGATTTGCGGTTGCTCTAAACCACCATAAGGCTTGTCAAAATCCCAAACCACCATATCTTCCAAAGGAATACCCATAGTCGCCCCTGTATTACGACCTAAATGCTGATCGGGGAAAAACAACACTTTTTCACGTCTTTCAAACGCCCAATCTAAAACATATTTGGCATTACTGGAAGTACAAACCACCCCACCATGCCGACCACAAAAGGCTTTTAAATCTGCGGCAGAATTAATATAGGTCATTGGTGTTACGGTATTTTCTACGTTTAACACTTGATTTAATTCTTGCCAAGCCTTTTCTACTTTCGCAAGATTTGCCATATCTGCCATAGAACAGCCAGCGGCTAAATCAGGCAAAATTGAGACTTGTTCGGGACGTGATAAAATATCGGCGACTTCTGCCATAAAATGCACCCCACAAAATACAATATATTTGGCTTGTGATTGAGCGGCTTCTCTGGCTAACTTTAAGGAATCCCCTGCAAAATCGGCATGAGTAAATACTTCTTCTCGCTGATAATGATGCCCTAAAATCACTAAATCCTTACCTAAAATTTGCTTTGCTTGTGCAATTCTTTGCTGACAATCGTCATCGTCTAACAACACATAAGTTGCCAATGCATTCACTGCCATTTGTTTTAAATCCTCAGTCAGTTCTGGAACAATATCACCTTACACGGTTTTTTTCAATGCAACAATCTATCTTTGGTGATATTCTCGCTGTCTTTTTGTGATAGGTTTAGGTTGGATAAAACCTAAGGTGCTGACAGCACCTTACGATTCATCCCCCTCACCCCAAGCATTAAACTCATTACCGTCAACACTGGCAATACCAATAACCAAGGATGCCAATGAAACGCCCAATGCAATACCCAAGTATATAAACCATAAATCACCGCTTCCGTTACTAACATGGCTAAAATCCCCGAAAAAATACCCAAAATCAAAAATTCCCACCATAGTTGTCGTTGTAATTGTGATTGCTGACAACCTAATAAATGAAAAATTTTCATTTCGGTACGGCGTTGAGCTAAACTTGCTTGTAAAGTTGCGAATAATACGGTAAAACTGGCAGCGAGTACAAACAATAACAAATAATCTACCGCTAATAACATGCGTTGTAAAATTTGTCTGACTTCATGGACAATGGCGTCAATGGAAATAATGGTAATATTCGGAAATTGTTTACTCAGTTGCTTGAGTAATAATTGTTTTTTTGGAGGTAAATAAAAGCTATTTATCCAAGTAATCGATGATTGATCTAATATTCTTGGCGATAAAATCATATAAAAATTTGGATAAAAGGAATCCCATTTCACTTGACGAAAATTTTTGACTGTGGCAGTAATCACTTCTGAACCCACTCGAAAACTTAAACGATCCCCTAATTCAATCCCCAAAGTTTTTGCCAGTTTATATTCAACTGATACCCAATGTTCGCTTATATCATCAGACCACCATTTGCCTTGTACTAAGGAATTATGTTCTGGCACTTTGCTTGCCCATGATAAATTTAATTCTCGCCGTAAGACATTATGATTTTTCGCTTTAGCAGGAATCGCATCTTTAATGGCTTGTCCATTGAGTTCAATTAACCGCCCTCGTATCATAGGATAAAAATCCGTGGCATTGATTTGCGATGTTGCCACAAATTGTTTCACCTGCTCAATTTGAAAGGGCTGAATATTAATTAAAAAATAGTTGGGTGTATTGCTGGGTAATTGCTGTTGCCAACCTTGAAATAAATCAAGTTTGACAAACCAAGCTAAACCAACCAGCATAAACACTAAACTCAAGGCTAATACTTGAGCTAAACTCCAAGAAAGTTGGCGTAAAATGCGTAATAATGCCCAATGAAAACTACCACTGCTTAAGTTGACTATGGCTTTTAAACTGATTAAACCAATACTGCTCATAGCAAGCAATAATAATAATAAGCCAAAACCTAAAACAAATAATAAAAATACCAATAAAAAGTGCTGTGAATACCACCACAATAAAATAAAAACCGTAACAATGGCAGATAACCATAACCCAATCGCTGAAATAGATAATGGCATCAAATGCGAACGCAATACTCTTAATGGTGGAACGGAAGCGAGTTGCAATATAACAGGTAAGGAAAAACCAAATAATACAACAATACCTGAACCTATCCCGACTACGATTGGTTTCCAACTCGGGATTAACGCAAAGGTTAATAAAAAGTCTTTAAACCAAATTAACCAAACCCAATGCAATAACCATCCCAAACCACAGGCAATACTACTGCTGATCACACTTAATAATAAAAAATAAGCAATATAGCTTACTAACACATCACGCTTACGATAGGCGAAACAACGAAATACTGCGGTTTGATCCCAACGTAAACGACTAAAATGTTGACTGGCAATGGCTATTGCTACCCCTGCTAAAATCACTGAGATTAAACTGGCCAATAACAAATAATCTCTGGCTTTTTGTAAGGCTGAATTTAAAGCCCGAGGAATATTTTTTTCAGTTAATATCCATTGTGATGAACTCAGTTGGGGTTGTAGCCATTGTCGAAATAATTCAATGTTAGATTTATCGCCATAAAACAAATAATCATAAGTAACTCGACTGCCAGGTTGAATAATCTTAGTTGAAGCCACATCTTTTCGATTAATAAAGGCTTTAGGGGAAATCATCCACCAACTTCGGGATTGCCTTGATTCATAGACAAACACCCCTGCGATTTCTAATTCCCGATAACCTAATTCCACTTTATCACCAATGTTTGCTTGCAATAAATAAAACAAACGTTCTTCTAACCAAATGGTGCCTGATTTAGGAGGGGATTGGGTTTTTATGGCAACTTGATCGAAATCAGGGGCAATCCGTATGTCAATTTGTTTGACATAATTATCATCAATGGCTTTAACATCACTTAAATGCAACTGTTGTTCGGTGGATAACACACTGGCAAACACTAAAGATTGACTAATAGTAAGTTGTTGTTGCTCTGCTTGCAGTAGCCATCGTGCTTCTAAAGGGTGATTCATGGAACGCACAATAAAAGGGGCCCCTAATAGCCGTGAGACTTGACCTTGCATATTAAGTTCTAATTGAGCAGAGAAAAAACCAATGGCGACAATACTAGTAACAGCCACGACAATGGCAAACACTAAGATATGCAGTTCCCCTGCTCGCCAATCACGCCAAAGTAACTTAGGAATAAATAAAAATAAATTAAAATTAATCATCTTGTATTTGTAAAGTGCCGTGTTCTAAACGATAACGCTGTTGACATTGCTGGGCTAATGCTTGATCGTGAGTAACTAAAACCAAAGTCGTTGCTTGCGTTTGATTGAGTTCAAACAATAACTCAATCATTTTATGACCTGTGGCTTGATCTAAATTCCCTGTCGGTTCATCGGCCAATAAAATTTTGGGTTGATTAATAAAGGATCTAGCAATGGCAACGCGTTGTTGTTCACCACCGGATAATTGTTTTGGATAATGTTTTAATCTGTGACTTAAACCAACTTGCTCTAACCAGTAACTTGCCTGTTCTTTTGCTGCTTTATTTCCCACTAATTCCAAAGGCAACATCACATTTTCTAAAGCGGTAAAACTGGCGATTAATTGAAAATCTTGAAAAATAAAGCCTAATAATTTTGCTCGTAATAAAGCTTTTTGATCTTGACTTAACTCATTCAATAAAACCTGATCCAAATACACCTCACCTTTCGTTGGATTATCCAAGCCTGCTAAAATGGCTAAGAAGGTAGATTTACCACAGCCTGATGCCCCTAAAATTGCCACCGTTTGTTGGGCTTGGACAAATAGACTAACATCTTCTAAAATAGTTAAGGTCTGTTCTTCGGTTTTTACTTGTTTTTTAATATGTTTTGCTTCAATCATTACACTAATTTAAATTTTATTTATTTTATTTTGGCTTGGGTTTGGCTTACTACGGCTAATATTACTTGGGCAAATGCAAGCTCACCAAGCATTTTGATACTAGGTGATAGCCTAAGTTCAGGTTATGGCATGGCAATTGAACAAAGCTGGGTGGCAAAGCTACAACAACGCTTACAACAACAAGATTATCAATACCAAGTAGTGAATGCAAGCATTAGTGGCGATACCACAATTCAAGCATTACAACGCTTGCCAAAGATTTTACAGAAATATCAACCCGATATTGTCATTATTGAAATTGGGGGTAATGATGGTTTACGAGGATTTCCACTGCGCATGATTCAAAAGAACTTAAGCCAAATCATTAAACTCTCACAAACCCAACATAGCCAAATTATCTTACTAGGCATACAAATGCCACCCAATTACGGTCGGCGTTATACGGAAAAGTTTTCTCAAATTTATGCAGATTTAGCACAGCAATTTCGACTGCATTTTGTGCCAGAATTTCTAAATAATGTTGCGATTAATCCTGATAATATGCAAGCGGATGGCATTCATCCTAATGCCTCCGCCCAAATACTTTTATTAGACAATGTTTGGCAAATATTACAGCCATTATTATCAAATAATAATTTAAAATAATTTTAGCACTAATATTTTTTGCGTAATATCATATGTTTTCCTTTGGTTTCCATGCTTAAACGACTTAAAAAGGTCATACCTAATAGTGCCGTCGCTGGACTAGAGCCTGTAATCACAAAGGCTTTAACATCTCTAACAATAATCTCACCTACTTGTACGGTTTTCAAACTAATTTCATACGCAGGTGCCATACCTGATGCCGTAGAAACCATAATTTTAGGTGCAAAACGATATAATAGCCCTAAACTTTTGGCATCATTTTCATTCAAAGCAACTGAAGAAGCCCCTGTATCCACCAAAAATTTAATTGAACCACCATTAATTTTGCCTTGAGTCAAATACACCATTTGATTACCTTGAGACCTACCCCAAATATGCGCTTCTTGATATTTTGCTTTGTGATAGCTATTCGCAATCACTCGATTTAAGCCATAATCTTTTTGTTCCCCATCAACGTCTAAACGAGCGGTTTTGCTGGTAGTAGAAATTAAAATTACCCCTTCAGGTGATGCTTTCCCTTGTTTTAACACTCGACGTTTACCATCAATTGTTACTAATGCCTTATTTTTAAATAAGGCTTGCACCACAATTTCATCCACTGCCCAGCTAGAAAACGTTAAACAAATACCCATAATAACTAGGATTAATTTCATAATTTATTCCTAAATAAATCATAACTCATAGAAATTGTAATCAAACGCACTAGGATTATCCACATGAAAACAAAGGCAAGTCTAAAACTTGCCTTCGTCCTAGCATTAAGTAGGTAAAACAAAACTATTCCGTGCAAACCGTTTCAGTGACTTTACAACGACGAGAATATTCGCTACAGCTTTCTAAAGCATAACGTTCGGCCGTGCTACGATCAGTTCCCCATCCTGAGCCATAGCCATCGGGTCCTTCGGCTAAAGAACCACAAGCATTTTGGAACCAAACCAATACGTCACAATCACTCGTTCTAGCATATTCATCACATTTATCTAATGCACGATTCTGAGCCACTCGTTTGGAACCATAGTTAATAGAATAACCATAAGCACCCGTAGAAGGCGAATAAGCAATCGCACCAAAATTATCCCTAGCAAATGCAGATTGCATTGAAGCCAGTGCAACAAGCGTGATAACCATTAATACTTTTCTAAACATAATTCTCTCCAAAAATAAATGATAGTGCTATCATTATAGGATATTTGTCGTCGAGTTTTTTGATGAATCTGCACAAAAAAAGAGTGATGTATAAATTATGGCATAGGCGACAAACTGTTTAAATAGGATTTTTTAATCCCGGTTAAGCAAATCAATCTTGGTTCAATTTTTCTCGCTCTAATATTAAATTGACTGGCCCAAATCGCAACGCCTAATGTCCCTAGAAATATCCCTAAGGCCAGCATCAATAATTCAAAGGATTGCCCATAAGTGGCTAAAAAAAATAACACGATACTAGTTATAAAACCCAGCCATGCGGTAATGGTTAAATTTCGCCGTTTTTGATAATGTTGTTCACAAATGCCAATTGATACTTTAAAGCGACGTTTAATAAAAATTAGGCTTAACATTACTATAAGATAAAGAATAAAAACTATTGCTTGCACATCACTGTTTAATGTCGCATGATGCAACAAGTCGGCAAATACTCCCATACCAAACAACATCACAAAAAACATAACAATAACCATAGGATGTGTCCAAGTTACTTTATACTGCAAGCGTTGATTCGTGGCTTGATTACAAATATAACAACGATGAGGTAAAGCAACATCACGATCAAAGACTAAATAACGCCCCTGCTGCCAAACTCGCTCCCCTTTATCTTCATAAAGCTCACTTTGTGGTGGTGCATAAGGATTTTCCATTAATTTTTCACACTTAAGGTATAATAACCAACTTAGGTCTTGAAGATTGTTTGGCTAAATCTTCCACAATTACGGTTACTGAGGTCTTTTGTAGTAACTGTGGATAAGGAACGATGGCTTCCCCCCCTTTGGAAAATTTTAACGAATAAACTTTTCCTTTAATGGTTAGTTTTCCTGTCAATTGATCCAATGGTGTGCCTTTATCGCTAGCTTTGACGACAATAGCACCTGATTTTGGCTGATATTTCACCTGTTTAACCACTGGTGCAGAAGACTTCACTAAGTAAGGATATTGCAGCATGACATAAGGCTTACCATTGCTAAATACGCCATTGGCATAAATGCCTGCTTTTAAGGTATATTGTCCTTCGACAACATTATCAAATAAAAATCCCGATTCTTCAGTTGAAATCGCTGTTAATGGTGCTTGATAATGATTAGCTTCAGATATTAATTCTGCTTGTGATACATCGGTAAAATAAGCCGTATTCGCATTTTTATTGGTTAACATAAACCGTAGTTTTTTGTTAATCCGTGAATAATTAAATTCGCCTTCTGGATAAGCATGTTGTCTTGCAATGGGTAACACCATAGTCTGAGATTGCAAATCGGATGATAAAAAATAACGTAAAGGCCCACCACATCCTTGTTTAGGTGCGTTCGGAAACGCATGATACGCAACTTTAGAATTGGACTGATTACCCATAGTGTGATGTATAAGGATGTTTTTAGGCGTTTTAAGTTGCAATTCCAAAAATTCAGTCGGTGCTTGCAAGCTATTTAATAATAAACGATATGAGCGTTTTAATTGACTGGCACCTAAAGTTTGAATTTTAGCGTCGGGTATATTACTAGAAATAACCATATTATTTAATAAACGAGCCCCAATTTCAGAACCTTCATAACCTTGATAAGCTGCTAAAGTCCAATTCCAAGGTTTTTCAAATAAATGGACATCAATTTGTAAGCCTTGGGGATCATTTTCTACGATTTGCTCTTTTGAGAAGGTAATATAATAATCAAATGGTGCTGTTAATTCACACTTAGCGTTTAAACTAACATAGTCTAAAGGATGCATAGCATCCAAGGTAATATTATCTTTAAAAGATTGCTCTGCATCAATGGATTTGACCTGTAAATTCACTTCAAATATTGCTTTCGCAAAAAATTGGTGGCGATTAGGACGAATTAATGACTTAAGCATCACCTTACGATGATTGATTTCATAAGAGAAATCTAACAAAACCTTAGTTTGCCATTGACCGTTATAATACCGATGCCAAATGCGAGTAGGAAATTGTTTTACTGTCGTATTTTTTAATTGAAATTTAATCGCATTCGTTGGGATTGGCTGACTAGGATGAGTAATTTGATAAATCGCATAAGGCTTTTCAAAACGGATATTCCCTCGAATCGGCTCAAGCCGTTGAATTTGCATAGTAGTCGTTGCGAACGCTAATATAGGACACCAAAAAACCATTGTGAATAAAATTTTTTGCCATTGCATTGTTTAATACTCTTCTCTTTACAATTAAACATATTAATTAAGATTAATTGTAGCGTACAAACGGCAATTATGCTAGAATTGCTCTGAATCCACCACCCTTTGCGAAATGGGGGCGATTATGGTTTCGACGTGGGTTACAAAACCTTCTAGTGCATGTCGAGTGGTAGCCGCTCGTAAACTCGCTACAAACGCTTATAGTTGCCAATGACGACAACTACGCTCTAGCTGCGTAATATAATAGCTAGTCCCACCTAAGGTTAGGTTTGCAAACCTTAGATTGGGATCGACTCCGCAAACTCGTTATTGATATTGTCTGAGTATTGATAATTAAACTTTTTCAGAATCGTAGCAAACAACCCCGCCCATCGGGTCGTTGGCTATTAAAACAATAGGTGGTTCTAAACATGTAGAGCTAAAGGTAGCGGACCAACGGACGCGGGTTCGACTCCCGCCGCCTCCACCAATGCTTATCAATAGGAAACTCTCCTCTAATTTCGCTCAGCCCGCAACATCCCTTGTGGTGCAGGGTTTTCCGGTTTCCATTTTCGGACTCAGCCAAGCTCTGAGAACCGCATTTTTGCCTATTTTTTCTCTGTTTGGCCTTTCTTTTCAAAATTTTTCGGACACAAATTGCTTGAATCCGCAAAATGTTTTCCCTTGTAAAACCGCCACTTAAACAAGCTTCAAAAAATCCTTCCAAAAAAGATTCATCCTATGGAGAGAAGCCAAAAAAAAGCATTTTTTTTGAGTTGGATAACCTCTCATATTTCTTTTGGCTTAGGTAGATAGGTTTTATCTACCACTTACTTTTATTACCACTTCCCAACCAACTGCTCATATACATCTGAAGCCGACAACACTTCCCGACAACTTTCCCAATCAATGCTTTCAACACGGCTATATTTTTCATCAAAAGGATGAGTAGGTTTCACGGATGCAATGAGCTTTTTCGCTTCATCTATTTCACCTTCAGCGATCAATACCCAGGTATCTTCTAGCACATCGGGGATCTGACCAAACAATGAAAATATTTCTTGTAAACGGCTGGAAAGCAATTGATGCACTCGATCTTCAACAGAGCCTCTATATCGCATGTTATACACATAAACTTCATCACGTAATTGACCGATTCGCTGGATTCTGCCTTTCCGCTGCTCAAGGCGGGTTGGATTCCAGGGTAAATCGAGGTTGATCAACGTACCCAGTCGTTGAAGATTCAACCCTTCACTGGCGGCATCGGTACCCACCAGTAATCTGATTTGTCCGTTTCTGACCTGTTGTTTTAGATTATCGCGGTCTGTTTTTTTGAACTGACCATATAACATAATGCCTGATTTACCAGCACCTGCGTAAATACCTATGGGTTCTGAAGGTAATTGTTCCTTCGATAGTGTTTTAGTTAACCACCAGACTGAATCAAAATACTGTGAGAATATAATACAACCATAGTCAATCCATGATTGATGAATCAGATAATCTACGACTTTTTGATATTTTGGGTCGCGCTCCTGGTTCGCATCGAGTGCTTTTAAGCACCGCTGTAAATGACATTGTTCAGTAGGTGTTAAATCCTTCATAGAATCAGAGCCATTACTGTCTATCGCATCATCTTCTTCCTCGTATAAAGCATCTGAGGTGTTCCACTCATTCAATAATTTTTCAACCGTTTGCCTGCCTGCATAGATACTGCTTCCAATACGTCGCAACAGCAATGTTTTAAAGAAACCGCCGCCGCGTACCCGTTGACTTAAGGCTTGCGTAAAATCCTCTGCCGCCTGATAGGCATCTCTCAGGTAGGGGGGGAAGTGAATGGCGTCATCTTCTGATTCCCCGAATAATTTGACGCTAACGGGTTTTAAATAAGGCTCACCCGTTTCGGGATCAATGGCATCTTCCAGGTATTGACGGGTTCGCCGTACAATGTGACGAATAAAGGGGTTATGATAACGAGCGAAATCATCAGAAATTCTTCGCAGCTGGGTGTGATCAGGCCTCGATAGTTTATCCAGTGCATCGCCTGGTGCAACAAAGGCACTGTCGTCCATTGCCAGTGAGCGTCTGATTTTGGCAAAGGCCGGATGTTCTTTACCCGGTGGTAGTGGGTTTCGAATCCAGTTCCAGGCATCTGCTAGTAATTCTGACATCGCTTCACGGCCTTGAATTAAAGGCAAACAATTAGCAGGGTTTCGCCACTCGCTCCAAACATTGCCCAGTACGAAATCATTACCGTTTGCCAATAAACCCAAGAGATCCCAGGCTTCTACAGGATGAAGTTGAACGGGTGTTGCTGTTGCCAATAACAGGCTTTTTGTCCTGTTGCTGATGTCACCCAAAAAGGCCATGAGTTTGTTAGGCTCAGCATGTTCATGAACACAGCGATCATTGACACGTCTGCGACGGGAGCGATGCGCTTCATCGACAATGACGCACTCGTAGCGCAACGATTTTAAATGATTGACGATGTCAGAGCCTGAGGTAATTAACCCTTGTGAAATAATGCCAATGCGGCGAGGACATTTCTTTACCGCATCAGAGGAACTAACCGGGTGTTCAATCCCTTGCTCATCCAGCCAGGCTTTACCTGTCCAAATGGCACAGGGTAGTGCCAGCAATTCTCTTAGTTCGTCCTGCCATTGTAATACCAAGGGTTTTGGCACTAATACCAAAATGGGTTTATCTCCCTTTAGTGCCATGAGCATGGCAGCGAGTGCCAGTTGAACCGTTTTGCCAAGTCCCACCTGATCCGCCAGGACAAAACGCGCCCCTTCAGCACAGTGGGCTTCAAAAGCCAGTTTCACAAAGGCTTTCTGGTGTGCCCATAAGCCATATTCTTTGCGATAAATAGGCATTTCTACAATGGGGGATGCCGGGTTATTCTGCTCAGGTTGTTGCCAATGTTGAAAGTCCAATTCCTTTCTAAAGCCAATTCGCCCAATATCCTGGATGACAAAATCCGCCAACGGCATGGCCATTGGGTGTTGCCATAAGGCGTCAAATTCTTCCTGAACCCAGTTGACTGCTTGCTCGCTGTCATCTTCCCAGACCAGTTCGTAATTTAATTTCCAGGCGGTCAGGCTTTCGTTGGCACTACCGATAAAACAGGTTTGTGAACCGTTGGCATAGGTAATGACACCTGCTTTACCGTGGATTAACCCAAATGCTTCGTCTGGAAGTACCTTGACCTGTAGTTTGCCACTGACCAAAAAATCATAAAGCCGCCGGAATCTGAGTTGTGCATCAGCCGTTGTGTTTTCCGGCTTGCCCGCACACCAGGAACATCGCATAGCCTGTTGTGCTGCTTTGGCGGTTTCAACATCCTGCGGTTGCAGGTCGGTATTGCAAATCACCCGAACGATGCCATCAATGGCTTCGATCTGTTCACCGGCCACTTCCAACATGCTGGAACGAAAAAAACCAGCAATACGATCATAGGAAATCGCGCCGTTTAGTCGCTTGTTGATGAATGATTGATCCAGTTTCGTCCGGCGGGAGGAATGACGTGATATCATGCTTTTTTCTATCCATGGTCATTTTCGACCACACCACTTAATCGCTCAGCGGCATCTGCATCCTGCTCCCAATGGGACAGGTGTGGCATATGGATAAGACGTGCCAGGTAATTTAAAATTTCCCGTATCAATTTGCGCTTGTTCCAGTAGTCTGGCAGCTCGGTTTTCAGCCAGATCAAGCCTTGCTTCGGGTCTTCTTTGTCAACGGTTTCGTGTAGTGCGAAAAGCAGTTGACGGGTAATGCTCCCGGCAAAGCCATCACCATCCAATCCCTGGCGCTTAAATTCGCTGGCGGATTTAAAGCGGACGGCATTGGCTCTGGTTTTAGCCAGTAAGGTTTTATAGTCCCGAACACCGAAACCTTTGGCTAATTCCTGATAGGCACCGGCACGCGCTTCACCATGTTTTTCCAGTTCCAGTCCTTTCAGGTATAACCGTTCATTGGCGCTTAAATGTTTCCAGTGGAATGTATCAAAACCATTCGGCACCAAATGATCACAGGCAATTTCCAACGCACGGTCGATGACTTTCTCGAACTCGGATTTTTCCCCTTTGGCACGCTGACGGAACAACTCATGGCGAATATCCTGTCCTTCGATCTCACCGTAATGCGTCAATACACGTAGCGCGGCGGCATAGGCGGCCAGTTGATAGTCGGTGTCACCAAAGTTGGGATCGTCCTTATCATCCAGCGCCAGCATTTGATTAAGCTGGTTTTTGACCTCATCTTCGATTTCCGGGTAAATCTCGTCAAGGAAGACAACCTCATTTTCCAGACGTTTACGCAAGACAAGGAGCACTGTTCCTTGAACGTAATTGCCTTGTTTTAAGCCGGACGATGTTTCTGTGGCAATCGTCCAGGCGGCGGTAACTTTTAAACCGGCAGCCCAGAGGATCATCGCCAGATCCGCCCAAACAGAAGGGTCTTGATGGGTGAACATGACAATTTGTAAACCGTTGTCTGGCATATGGTGGGTCAAGTTGGAATAGATATCGACCATGGATTGTTTGAAATCCTGGCCTGATCCTTTGACGGCCAAGGCTTTCTTGGTGTCGGCGTACCAATCTGGAAATGCTTTTTTTAGGTGTTTTTCATACCATGCCAGGAAAAAGTCGGTGAGTTCATGGTAGTTGATGGCATCGGCGTAGGGGGGATCGGTAATCCAACAGCCTGAATTAAAATCTATACTTCTAGCATCCTTTACTGATATTACTCCATCTAAAATATTTCTTTCAGGCTTATATTTGCTTTCCCAAAAAGTAAAAATATAGTTTTGACCACGACTTATTATATTGAATAATGTATTGAATGCTTGATTGCTAAATGTTTGTTTTCCCTCATTTCTTGATGAATCCCAAATTGACAGCCTGCTATCGAAGTTAGCACATCTTCCTTGCTGTAAAAGATATGATGCTGTTATTTGAACATTTTTATGTTTTAAATTACTGGCTAGACAACCATGAACCAACAACTGCCTCGGATTAAACAAATGATGCCAATGCGTCCAGCCTCTTTCTCGAAACAATCTACTTGTTTCGTTACCTTCTTCAATCTCCCGACTGGGAATAAAGCCTTGTTCCTGCCAATTAACAAAACGTTCCTGAAGCAATTGCAATACTTTTTCTTCTCTTGCGATATCTGACGAATCGACACGACAATAGTGACGTCTGATTTTCTCGACTTTTTCCCCTTTGGCATTGGTGTCCCGATACGTTTCCACCCAACGCACGCAATAAAGCCGTTCCTGAAACACATCATCCGGTCTGGGGACAACATCCTCATTTTCCCATCGCCTGAGTCCATAGACTGTTTTACCGTTTTCGTCTTTATAATCGCCTCGTATCTGGGAGATAGGAAAAGACTCGCCGGTTTCAGGGCAGATCATGCGACTGTTTTGAATCGTGCCCAATTTGGCTTTCGCAAAGGTTTCATGATCGGCACCGGTAATGATATTAATATCATAGTTGCCCTGTTGCGCATTCTTTTTTAATACCGCGCAGACTTTGTATTTCTCACTGATGACCCAGCTAGGTGCAAGTGGCAACCATAACCCGGTGGCGGGACATTTCGCTTCCACGCAATACAAGTAAGCATCCGCACGCCAGCCTTTGTCATTATGCTCAATACCCCATTCGGTCACTTGCCTGTCGGCAGCCTCAAAGGCTTTTTGTTGTGCATCTTGAACTTGTTGTTGTACCTGCTTGCCGCCACCCACCAGATGAATACTCGCCCAGGTCAGAAGTGCTGCGACGGGATTCAGGTCGGAACCATAGGCCTCGCAGCCGAGGCGCGCCGCTTCAAAGGGAATGGAACCGCCGCCGCAGAACGCATCGCCAACCCTGGGCGTATGACCAAAGCGTTTTCGACCCAATTGATCCGTCAATTCCTGAAGTGTTTTTGCTTGTGTGCCCAAATGTTTATTAATCGCTTGCCAGGTCTCTGCTGACGGCCCGTCGATCTGCTCCGGGCGATCACAATAGTTCAGTTTTTCGTCATAACTCATCCGCTCAAACACAAAGCGGATGACCTTGTTTTTATCGGCTTGTGATAACTTTGCTTGCCATTTAGGTTTGCCGTTGGCATCTTCTGTCAGATAAGCCTCTTTTAGTCCCGTGCTGGCACGTTCGGCCAGGATTTTAAGGGGAACAGATTTTGACCGCCTTTGCCATAATCCCTCATCATCCATGGTCAAAATTTTCAAAAAAATATCCCGATCTTTAACCGGGTCATTTGAGGCGGGCATGAGCAACCCGATAATGGATGCGCGAACCAGAATCAACGGTTTTCGCCCCCACCATTTGCCTAGCCCCGTCAATGTTTGACTCGCCCCAGCTTTCCGCTCCTTATAACTCTCCTTGGAAATTTTCGATACCGGAAATTGTTGCTCAATAAAGGTTAAATCATCCATATTTATGCCTTAAAAGGGTTGATAATCGTCAGTCGATCATCAATGTTTTGATTGTGTTGCATGTCTTTTGAATAGAGCATTTTGCAGCCACTTTCCAATGCCGCAGAGACGATCAATCCGTCCCAAAAACTCAATGAATAACGCTGTCGTAAATCCGTTGCTGCAATTAATACTGATTCCGTTAGACCAATGACGCGATATGTTTGATAAAAGGACTGGATTAAAGATTTCAGCGCCGTTTCTTGAAAGCTGGCTTTTCTGATCAGGTTAAAGCTCAGTTCATTGATAACCTGAATACTGAGGCTGATCTTGATATCAGAATGGATGCGTTCGATTGCTTGTTGACGTTTGGCTTGCTCTTCTGCTGAGTTACTTTGGGTAAACGCATAGAACCATATGTTGGTGTCAATAAATCCATCATCACTCATAGATGTCATCCCTGGACAATGGTTTTCCATCAGCGACGGAAACAGGGTTATTGATTAAATTTTCAATGGTGTTATTTTGAGGTTGGGGTTGATTTTCTTCAAATAAAACAATTACTCGAACTTTTTTTATATCATTAAAGTTAAGCGCTTCTGGTGCCTTAATCACACCATGCTCTAAACTGCTTTCAAATTCATAGGCTTGCATCTTGATGCTCCTTTTTAACTATCACTAACCGCATTTGCCTGACATCAGAGTTAAATCAAATTCGCTTTGTCTTAACGCCATCGCCTTTTCAGAGACAGGATTTTCTGACAATGCAAAACGCACGGCTTTACGCCACCCCTTGTTCCGATCAGTCAGCGCCTGTCCTGTGGAAGCATTGGTCATGGTATAAAGCCACCAACGTTCTTCTGGGGCTAACCCTAACCAGTTCCTAACAGCGATAGAAATTCGATTGGGTTCACAATCTTCAATCGCCCAAGCCAGCAAAGTGAGTTCTTTACCCAGTGTCCTATCGATTGGAATTTGACCCCGCTTTAGCCATTTGCCCGCTTTCATCCCATAATGTTTCAATCGCCGATTAAATTCAGCGCGTGTCTCATCTTCAATCGCATCCCACTGACGTCGTTTTAATAAGCATTTCAGTTCAGTATCACCCTGGCTCACTTCAATGGGAATTGGCTTTTTATCTTCTGTTTCTTGCCATAAATAGTGCTCTGAAATGAATACGTGAGCATCTTGCGATTTTGATGCAGGTAACGTGACTAAAAAAAAATGCTCATTCTTTTCTGGAATAAATCCAAACCCCAGCACCCGCCTTTTTATTTTGGCCATAACCTTTAGGTCTCTACCTGCACGGTTTCTCCAGGTTTCAGACTTCCCTTCATATCGGCGATCCAGTCCAGTAAATCTTGCCCTTTTTCAAAATGAATAGACGCAACATTCAAAAATATCTGACTTCCTTCGGTAAGCGATTGTAAGTGCTTGACCGTCTTTTCAAAACTTTCACCATCCAAGGTAAAATCATCGGCACCAGTGTAATTGATATCTTGCTGTTCGTTGTTCGCACGAACATCAATGATGATCCCTTTGGCAACGCCATTAAATTTCTTCAAACGGTCTAGTAAATCAAATGCCTGTTTTCCCGTTAAGTCTTTATGACGACGTTTCCAGGTCACCGGCAAATCCCGTTTGATTTCAATTTTTTTCGTTCGGTATTGATTGATCGGTATCCTGGCAATTTCTGATTCAATACCTGCTGCTTGTGCAAAGGCGAGGACTAATTGTGAATCGTCAGGAACAACAAAGGGGGCATGGTATGGTGTGCTGCTTTGTTTTGGATGACTACCATCGGTGCTATACATAATAGCACCCTGTGGTATGGCATGCAATTCGACCATCCAGTCGTCACCCTGTTGATAGACGCTGTATTTTAAGTTGATGGTGTTTTCCCACAGGAATGGGGCACCTTGTTGGTGTTCTCCTGTGCTATCGACACAGATGAAATTAAGCTTAAGTTCTCGGGTTTTAAAGCCCGAAAAGCCACCAGATGCATCAGATACGTTACTGGAGGCCGTTGTTGGTAGATTATCGCCTTCCTCAAAATACACCGTGTCACCATACATTGGGGTAATTTTAAGTGTCGCTTCACCCGTGTCATTATCTCGATTGAGTTTCTGTACTGAAATTTGTGTAGCAGGCGGAGGAAACGGGCCTTTGTCAATGATGCCGCCTTTATCTCGCCACACATCACGACTTAGGCATTCTGATTTGAGTGCTTCTAAAGCATCAGTTCTATGTAAAGGCCATTCGACATTCGTTGCGGCACGGCGTTTAATTTCGCTCCATGGAGCGGTTTGCTGACCCCCAAAAAGGCGAGCCTCACATTTTTTTCGAAATGAATCCGAGGTGATGTCATGGGTAAATTTATGAAGCTTTTTCAATGTGTCTCGAATGAGAGACTCACCATCAAACTGATTGTCTTTAAAATCAATCCGGCAATCCGTTGAGCGTAAGCCACCTTTTGATGGATACACCAAGGTAGTAAATGTTTCCTGTATCGCTGAGCGTAATCTCAGCTGAATAATATCAAGCTGTCGGGTTGCATCGACGTATTGAGGGTCTTTTTTAGACAGTCTTTCCGAGTCAAATTCAGCAATAATCGATTGTATGGCTTTATATTGCCGAGCCTGATCTTTAACTCGTGCCAGTGTTTCATGGCTGCCACTCAAAAACAGAAGTCGATTTTTATACTGTGCATCATTGGCAAACGCATCCCAATCTTTGTGTAGCTTACTTGGTGCTAAGTCAACATTGGTCGGCTCAGTCAAAATCAATAACGTTTTATCCGCTTCTATATCAACTTCATCGATGGCGGGCAAGACTTCCAGCTTTTGATAGCAATCTTTTAAACTCGGTGAGAATTGGTGCTTCAAAAAGTCCCGTAATTCTTTCAGGCTGGATTGTTCATTATAAGAATTTGCCAAGCTATGAAGCTTGGCTGCCAGGTTTTGTGTATTCTTGAAGAAATACCGCCCATCCTGACTGGTATGCAAATACCAGGCTTGCGTTGGAAGATAGTCAATCACATCTTTCTTGATGGTGCTAATATCTCTTCCCGGCGCACAGATAAAGCCAACAATGTCACTTTCTCGCAAGCCATGTGTGGCATTAGGAATATTGGCAAGTGAAGACACCAGTAATAACGTGGCGACATCTTGGGCATCACGGTTGTTGTATTTCTTCCCCAACTCCTCCGCAACTGAGTAGCCATCCTTCGCAATATCGTGAGTAATCGCTTCAGATAACGACGGGTTGATCGCTTTGATTTCTGACAAAATTTCATCATCATTTAAATCAAGGTCATAAGGGCTGATGAGCTGTATTTCATCTGCTCGGTCCGTATTATATAAGTTGGACACGACCATCCGCATTAAGCGAATCAGTCCTCGTGTTTGTTGAAACCCTGGATTTTCCTTAAAGCGGCCATAGAGATCACGCATGGAAAAATGAAACGGGTATGAGTCAATGAGTTGTGCTACAAATGAATCAGCAGAAACACGGGTAATATCCATTTGTTTTGCTTTTTTTACTGCCTCTCCATATTCGTTTGCAACGGATTTTATTACGTCATCATCTGGTAACTTTTCAAACAAGCGCGTTCGAAGAATATGATAAATTTCATCGCCAGATTGTGAAACCGGTTCAATTGGAAGTGCTGAACGATTGGTTTCATTCTGTAAGTTATCCAAGGCTTTGTTGATATTATCTGAACCACCTTCGTATGAGGCGGTTAAGTCAGAAATAACAACACAGACATTGGTTAATTCTGCTTTGTTAGCTGCTACTAATAAATTAGAAAGTGCTGTTGTTGTAACACTGGCCAAGTTGCTTGCACCAATTTCCTTTGAAAGGGCATTCTCCATGTAAGGCGGTAACTCATCCAACAAAATAAGGGTAGGTTCGCCTTTCAGTAAATTGATCCATGCTTGTGGTCCAGGCGCCTGTAAAGGACTGTAATACTCAGAGAATTGGTCTTTTTTACCTAATTGATTCGCAATCTCACCCCAAATTCCTAACGGTGCATCCGATTGACGACCATTAAATCCAACAACCCTGATGCTGTCCAGGTTTGAGCTAACGTTGTATTTAACTCTTAACTCGGGATGTTTTGCCAGCAACCCCAGAGCGATCATGTTATGCGTCTTACCACCACCCATCGCCTGGGTTAACAAAAACGTGCTGGCTTGATCATTATTGTTTAACAATCTATCCAACGTTTTCTCTAGCAGCATATTCATACCTGATGTAACGAAGTTTTCTTCAAAGAATTTGTCCGCATCAATGTTATCTTCAAAAAGATCTGCTAAGTCTAAAACAATATCCCGACGATCTTTGGCAAATACACTTTGTCTAGGTATGCATGCATCTTTTAGCTTCATGAGCTTTTCCGTGTCCTTTAGGTTATTGCTTTTCCTGGAAACGATTCTGATCCCCGATCCACTGGTCAATTGCTTCTTTCTGCCTTCGGATGAGAGTTGCCGAAACCAATAAAATTGATTTTAATCCGTTTATCACCCGAAAGGGTGACGCTATGCAGAATATTTTATCCAATAGCGATATAAAAACATTTCATACCTCTGTATAAAATATCCAATGATCCCAATCGTTCCGATACCCTCAATGTTTTACTAGGATTCAATGTTAAAATCCATAGAATAGTCACTCATTCAAACTATTTATGAAGATCACTCGTGAGGGATTGTATCAATTGCTTGAATAAAAAATCAAGTCTAATTGGTTTATAGTAGAATCCCTATAGAATTATTAAATTTCATTAGATTAAGTTTGATTTATGCGTGTTTATTTATTGACAGCAATATTTTTGCATTTATTAGCACTTTTAATACAATTTCCACCTGCTAAAAATCCAATGCCAATAAATACCGCTGTTACAATTACCTTATTTCAAGCAAAATTTGATCCGCAAAATATTACTCAAGTAGCAACAATGGTAACGAAACAAACGCTAGAATCCGCTAAAATAGTACAACAACCTCAATCGCAACCTAAACCTGAACCGGTTGTTAAAGAACTCATCACCCAACAACATAATGCAGAAGTCGTGCTTAATCCTAAAATAGAACCTAAAAAACCCAAAATACAACCAGAACCAAAAGCGAAACTGAAAAAAAAACCAGAAGTTACACCAGAACCCAAACCTGACGCAGTCTCAAAAGTGGCAAATATTGACTCAAGTCCACTAAAACCGATCCAACCCAAAGCAAAAGTAAAAGCCAATGAAACCATTGCAACAGAGAGTTTACAA
>JALWTS010000037.1 GCA_027077805.1 Gammaproteobacteria bacterium | reverse complement strand
ATCACGAATAAACTGAGCCTGCTCTTCTGTGAATGGTTGTGGGGGGGTTTTAGGTTTGGTGGGGGGGGGTTGCTTGGCAGGTAAAGTGCGAAAATCAATGCGGTTGATTTGTTCAATATTATGTTTTTTTAAATGTTTTTCAATAATGGGTGAATAATAACGTAAGCGATTATGCCAAACATTGCTGTCAGTGTATATCGTTAAAATACCATCTTGAACAAAAGTACTCACACAATGGGGCTTTATAAAATCGGGCAAGGCTGTCTTGATAAATTCTGTTAATTGGATGTAACGCTGGGCTTTTGCAATCATTTGGGAAAAACTTGTGTTACTTTGGGTAATAATATCTTTGATGACTTTAGGTTGGGACATGAGGATGGAATCTCAAAATGTTAATATATTATTCTAAATTCTATCAGCAAATTTTGTTTATTGCATTTTTTATTTTACTAGTATTGTTGACTAATTTTCTCGTTTACCATTGGAGTTATCAATTAGGTTTGCAACAATCACAACAGCAAAGTGATTATCAACGCTATCAATTTAAACAACAACTCATTCAACAACAACAAATTTTGAATAATATCAAAAAATCTTATCAAACACACTTAGATGTGATGGCAGTGAAGTTAGTTGAAATTCAGTCAAGAATTTTACGTTTAGATGTGTTAGGCAAAACCTTTGCTGATAGTATTGGATTACAAGCACAGGAATTCGATTTTTCAACTGTGCCTGGACAGGGGGGGTTAACGGATAATGCTCAAAATGCCTTGAATACACTCGAAGTCAATCAACTGATACAAACAGTGCAACAACGTTTATGGCAACAAGAACAGCAATTTCAAGGACTGGATTTGTGGTTAAAAAATGATCAATTACAACAATCGATGATTCCTTCTGCTTGGCCCGTCAAAGAAGGTTGGATTTCGTCTGACTATGGTTATCGTATTCATCCTTTGACAGGACGGCGTGCTTTCCATAAAGGCATTGATTTTGCGGCGACAAAGGGAAGTAATATTTATGCGGTTGCGTCTGGTATTATACGTTGGCAGGGAAAACATAAAGAGTATGGTGATATGATTGAAATTGATCATGGCAATGGATTTATTACCCGCTATTGTCATAACCAAAAAAATTTGGTAAAAATTGGTCAAATTGTTAAAAAGGGTGATGTGATTGGATTCGTTGGTTCAACGGGTCGTTCCACAGGGGCACATGTTCATTTTGAAATGTTATACAAAGGCAAATTGCTTAATCCTAAACAATATCTCAAAAAATTGGTTGCAGGTGCAGGTTAGATTGCTTGAGCTGGAATTGGGTTAATACTTGTACTTGGATTCTAAGCAATATATTCAAACATCAGTGGTAGGATAATTTTTATTTAAGTGCTAAATTATTCAGGTTTAGCTATTTAAAGTCAAACAAAGTGGAATATTAATGGTTACAAAGTTTATACAAAAAATATTTGGTAGTCGTAATCAACGTTTGCTTAAACGTTACTATAAAGTAGTTGATGTAATTAATCAGTTAGAAGATGATTTTAAAGCACTCTCGGATGAAAAGTTGCAAGCAAAAACCAGTGAATTTAAACAACGAATTGAACAAGGCGAGTCCTTAGAGAAAATTTTGCCAGAGGCATTTGCAACCGTAAGAGAAGCGGGGAAACGTGTACTGAATATGCGTCATTTTGATGTGCAGTTAATTGGCGGTATGGTATTACATGATGGCAATATTTCAGAGATGCGTACGGGGGAAGGTAAAACCTTAGTGGCAACTTTAGCGGTTTATCTTAATGCTTTGCCTGGAAAAGGCGTACATGTTGTTACCGTTAATGATTATTTAGCCAAACGTGATTCTGAGTGGATGGGAAAACTGTATAAATTTTTGGGTTTAAGCACGGGTGTGATTGTTGGAGGCTTAGAACCTTTAGAACGCCAAAAAGCATATGCGGCAGATATTACCTATGGTACGAATAATGAATTTGGTTTTGATTATTTAAGAGACAATATGGTCTTTCTTAAAGAACATAAAGTGCAGCGAGAGCTAAATTTTGCCATTGTAGATGAAGTTGACTCAATTTTAATTGATGAAGCGAGAACCCCATTAATTATCTCAGGAAGTTTAGAAGAAAATTCACAGCACTATCTTACTATGAACAAACTTGTTCCTAAATTAGTGCAAGGTAAATCAAAAACCGAAGCAGAAAAACAACAAGAAAAAGATGAAGCAGGGGATAGGCATCATATTGTTGAAGTGGATGGTGATTATGAAGTGGATGAAAAATATAAACAAGTATTTCTCACTGAACAAGGTCATCAAAAAGTTGAACAATTACTAATCGAGCAAGGTTTACTTCAGCAAGGTGAAAGTTTATACCAAACGAATAATTTAGGCTTAATGCATCATTTAACGGCGGCATTAAGAGCTCATGCCTTGTATCAAAAAGACGTGGATTATGTGGTTAAAAATAAACAAGTGGTGATTATTGACGAATTTACAGGTCGAGCAATGCCTGGTCGCCGATGGTCAGAAGGTTTACATCAAGCCATTGAAGCCAAAGAAGGCGTGCCGATTCAAAATGAAAGCCAAACTTTAGCCTCTATCACCTTCCAAAATTATTTCCGTTTATATCATAAACTGGCAGGCATGACAGGTACGGCGGATACTGAAGCAGCAGAATTTCAACAAATCTATCATTTAGAAGTGGTATTAATTCCAACCCATAGGGAGATGGTGCGGGATGATAAAACAGATTTAATTTATCTTACCAAAAAAGAAAAATTTGATGCCATTATCAATGACATTCAAGACTGTCAAAAACGCCAGCAACCTGTCTTAGTAGGGACAGCATCTATTGAAACGTCAGAATATTTATCCAACTTATTAAGCAAACGTAAAATCAAACATCAAGTGTTAAATGCCAAACAGCATGCGAAAGAAGCAAAAATTGTAGCACAAGCAGGTCTGCCAGGTGCGGTTACCATTGCAACGAATATGGCAGGTCGGGGAACGGATATTGTTTTAGGGGGGAATTTAGAAATGGAATTGGCTGAGTATAAAAAAGCCGATGAATCTAAGATAAATCAAGTCAAAGTCGCTTGGGAACAACGCCATCAACAAGTGTTAGAAAGTGGTGGTTTACATATTATTGGTACTGAGCGTCATGAGTCCAGACGAATTGATAATCAGCTACGAGGGCGGGCAGGTCGTCAAGGTGATCCGGGATCGAGTCGGTTTTATTTGTCGTTAGAAGATAATCTAATGCGGATTTTTGCCTCAGAAAAAATTGCTGGCATCATGCAAACCTTAGGTATGGAAGAAGGCGAGGCCATTGAACATAAGTTAATTAATAAAGCCATTGAAAATGCCCAGAAAAAAGTAGAAGGGCAAAACTTTGAAATGCGGAAACAATTATTAAAATATGATGATGTGGCCAATGATCAGCGTAAATTTGTTTATGGTCGCCGTAATCAATTAATGGAATTAGAAGATATTTCTGATACCATTAAATCGATTAGAGAAACCGTCGTCAATGAAATAGTTGATGAATTTATTCCACCGCAAAGTTTAGAAGAACAATGGAAAGTCCCCGAATTAGAAGAAGCCTTAGTCAATGAATTTGGCTTAGCCTTTGATATTCAAGGCTGGTTAAAACAAGATGATACGCTTCATGAAGAAAGTTTAAGGAAAAAAATTCTGACTGAAATGGAACAGCAATATGAGGCGAAAGCCAAAGATTTTCCACCTGAGATCATACGTCATATTGAAAAAGAAATCATGTTAAAAGTTTCAGATGAATGTTGGATGGCACATTTAGCCGCAATGGATTATTTACGCCAAGGAATTGGTTGGCATGCGTTAGCACAAAAAAATCCTGAACAGGAATACAAAAAACTTGGCTTTGAAATGTTTCAAGAGATGTTAGCGAAAATTGATCATCAAGTGATTCAAATCTTGTCCAGAATTCAGTTAAAAAACGAATCGGATGTTGAACAATTGGAAGAAAAGCAACCGAATTATCGTAATATGAATTACGAACATGCGGAATCTTCCGCCATGGATATGGCAACAGAAAAAAATCCTGAGATGGTAGAAGAAAAGCCCACTCCATTTATTCGTGATGGACGTAAAGTAGGGCGTAATGAATTGTGTCCTTGTGGTTCGGGTAAAAAATATAAACATTGTTGTGGGCAGTTAGCATGAACGTAGTTTCTGGGGTTAAAATTGGGGTCGCAACGGCTGGGATTAAAACTGCGAGCAAACCCGATATTGCCGTGTTTGAATGTGTGCCTACTACAACGATGGCAACCGTTTTTACCCAAAATGCGTTTGCCGCCGCTCCTGTCATTGTGGCAAAACAGCATCAGCAATCTACGACACCAACATTATTACTGATTAATTCAGGCAATGCCAATGCGGGTACTGGGGATTTAGGGATAAAACATTGTCAACAATGTTGTCAAACTTTAGCTGAATTAGCAAAGGTTGAGATGCAACAAGTTTTACCTTTTTCAACAGGGGTGATTGGTGAATATTTGCCTGTGGATAAAATGCGACCTGCCATTGAGCGAGCCTATCAAAACTTAGATGCCAATCATTGGCAACAAGCAGCCCAAGCAATTATGACAACTGATACGGTGGAAAAAATAGTCAGCCATCAAGTAACGATTAATAATGAAGTGATTACGGTGACAGGGATTGCCAAAGGAGCAGGCATGATTTGTCCTAATATGGCAACCATGTTGGCTTATATTGCCACTGATGCAGGTATTGCGGATAATTTATTACAAACGTGTTTACAACAAGCAGTAGATCAATCATTTCATTGTATTACTGTTGATGGTGATACCTCTACTAATGATGCCTGTGTATTAATGGCAACGGCACAATCTAATGTTATGATGGATAGTATGGATGATCCCGCTTACGCTATTTTAGCAAAAGTGATTAATCACCTTGCTTTAGAATTAGCCCAAAAGATTATTGCCGATGCCGAAGGGGCGACCCGTTTTGTTACCATTAATATCAATCAAGCCAATGATTTAGCCGAAGCCAAGCAACTTGCTTATGCCATTGCCCATTCGCCTTTAGTTAAAACCGCTTTATTTGCAGGTGATCCGAATTGGGGACGGATTTTAGCCGTGGTTGGACGGGCAGGTTTAGTTGCCTTAGATATTAATCAAATTAAAATTTATCTTGATGATATTTGTGTGGTTGAGAATGGACAACGAGCGACAACGTATGAAGACGCCCAAGGTCAAGCAGTCATGGCAAAGTCTGATATAACTATTCGCATTGACTTAGCCAGAGGTAAGAGTAATTGGACCTTATGGAGTTGTGATTTGTCCTATGATTATGTCAAAATCAATGCCGAATACCGAACCTAATTCAACTAACCCAAAGTCTAAAACTCAAACCCAAACTAAACCTAAAACTAAACCTAAAATAGTTGACGTGGTGGTTGCAGTAATTCAACAACAAGAGCAAGTATTAATTAGCAAACGGGCAAAAAATGTGCATTGTGGGGGGGTATGGGAATTTCCAGGGGGAAAAATTGAAGCAGGGGAAACCCATTTTCATGCACTGCAACGTGAGCTTAAAGAGGAATTAGGCATTGAGATTCAGCAATGCCAGCCGTTAATGAGCTTGCCGTTTTGTTATCCCGATAAACAGCTTAAATTATTTGTTTATACTGTGATGGAATATCAAGGTCAAGCTCAAGCCTGCGAAGGGCAACCCTTGATTTGGGTGGATATTGCTAATCTTAATCAATATGCGTTTCCTGAAGCGAATCAGGCGATTATTAATCGTTTGCAATTATTGCCATATTACGTCATTACAGGCGAAAATCCGCAAAATCCAGTTGAATTTTTAACAAAATTAGAACAAGTATTGCAACAAGGATATAAACTAATCCAATTTCGAGCTAAGGCTTTAAGCCAAAAGCAATATGTAAAACTTGCGGATAATGTGATTGAGCTTGCTCATAGTTACCAAGCAAAAGTATTATGTAACTTATCTTTGGACATCTGGCATGAATTCGCAGGTAAAGCAGATGGTTTACATTTAACCAGCTCACAACTCATGGCGTTAAATTCCCGTCCCACTGATTTATTATTAGCGGCCTCTTGTCATAACCAAGCCCAAATCCAACAAGCTAAGCAATTAGGTGTTGATTTTATTGTCGTATCACCCGTTGCTCAAACCAAACATTATACTTCTAGTCAACTATTAGGATGGCAAGGCTTTGCTGAGTTAGTGAGATATGCTAATATGCCAGTATTTGCTTTAGGTGGGGTAAAGCCTAATCAATTGGACACTTGTGTACAAGTGGGTGGTTATGGTATTGCAGGGATCAGTGGTTTTTGGGATATAGCATCAGATAATAACTAACAAAGTAATACTATTATGATTTATCAACAACGCATAAGTTCACTGGCATGCTTGAAGCGAAGCGGAAAGCATGTCCATGTGTAACGATTTGTTATGTGTTTCTTCTTTATTTTCAAAACATCCAGTATTATAAATTTCTTTAATTATTGCTTTTAATACATTAACTGCTACACTATTACCAAATTGCTTGTAGCTTTGCGTTAGTGAAGTGTTAATTTTAAAAGTGTCTGGAAATCCCTGAACCCTTGCACATTCTCTTGGGCTTAATTTTCTAATTACTCCATCAATATAGTATAATCCCGTTTTTGCTCCTGCCCCACCTCCGTAGGCAGACAGTGTAATGGCATGGCCGTAAGGACTATAAATTCTTTCTCCTTGTCCGCCTTTATTAACATATCCTATCTGTATAGGTCTATTGGGTAAATCAATTTCGCCGAACAAATCTATTTGTGGTTCAAATGTTTTTGTAAAAACGGTATCTGGTCTTTTAATGACTTTTGCATCTTTGGGGTTCTTTTCAAGAATATCTAATAATGAAACTTTTTTATTAACTGGTTCAGGAAACTTAAAATCATCCACAGATAAGTCTTTTCTAAAACCTACAATAAATATTCTTTCTCGATTTTGTGGCAAACCATAATGACTTGCATTCAAGACCTTATAATTAACATTATAATTTAATTCTTTTAATGTGTTTAAAACAGTTTTTAGAGTCTTTCCATTATCATGTTTTTCAAAATTACGGACATTCTCAAGTAATAACACTTTTGGTTTATGGTAGTTGGCTATACGAGCGACATCAAAAAATAAAGTTCCCCTCGTGTCTTCAAAACCTTTTTGTTTGCCAGATATAGAAAATGCTTGGCATGGAAAACCACCACATAACATATCATGACTGGGAATCTCTTCTTCCTTGATTTTTGTAATATTGCCATCTGGAAGTATTCCATAGTTCTCAAAATAAGTTTTCGCAGCATTTTTATCCCATTCTGAAGCAAATACACACTTACCATTAAATAAATTCATTGCCTGATGAAAACCACCTATTCCTGCAAATAAATCAATATATCTTATTTGATTAAACATTGATTTTATTCCTCAAATAAATCTAATGGGTTGATTTTAAACTGTAAACTTGTAGGGTCAGGTGTTCCACCTTTTCGTTGCATTGTCACACGACCAATTTTTAGACTTCCCCTAGGGCTTAATGACACACCACCTCGCACATAAAAGTTAACGACTGTATTTATATCTTTTAATACCCAGTTCAATAAATTATTATCATTTGTTCTAGTAACAAGGAACCATTCAGCACTTAATCCACCTCTACCCCTTAAAATATCTGAAATTACAAGAGTTATATTATCTTGAAAAAAGTCAATAATATGTTCAAGGGCATCTTTTGGAATTTCTGTTAAGAACAGTCGTCCATCATCTTTTATATTTTTTAATTCTTGCTTTAATAATACTTCTTGAGGAAGTATGTCTCCCGTAAATAATCTTAACCACTTTGCTACATTATCGTCAAATCCCCATATTTGTTGATATGTTAGAACTGGTCTTTTATCTACTTGATTAAATCCCGCAGACTTATTAGCTTTTTTAAATTTAATTGTTTCATCATATTTTTCTTGAGAAACACCAAGAGACATTGCTTTTTCAAGATTAATTCTTACAGGTATCTGAGATGCAGATAACTTTTGTATTTTTTTTGGGCTATCCCCCATTATTGTTAACCAAGTTTTTGCGTCGTTATCATTCTGATAATTAATGAATTTATCACAAATATGCAATGGGTTAAAGCAAATACAAGGTCGCAAACCCCAAAAATGCCATAAACCCCACCACATCCGTTACTGTCGTCAAAATCACTGACCCAGCCAACGCAGGGTCAATGCCAAAGTGTTTTAAAATTAAAGGAATGGTCACGCCTGAAAACGCCGCACTGATCATATTGATCACAATTGCTACGGCAATTAATATTCCTAGTTCATATTGTTCAAACCATACTACGGTGGCAATGGCAATAATGATTGCCCATAGTAAGCCATTTAATAAACCAACTGACAGTTCTTTGATCAATAACCAGCGACTATTATTTTTATTGACTTGTTCAAGGGCAATGCCTCGAATGATTAGGGTTAAGGTTTGACTGCCTGCAATGCCACCCATGCTGGCAACAATGGGCATTAAAATCGCTAAGGTAACTACTTCTTCTAAGGTTTTTTCAAATAAAGAAATGACACCTGCGGCTAAAAATGCTGTGAGTAAATTAATGCCCAGCCATAATGAACGCCGTTTACTACTGACAATAACTGGGGCAAACATATCTTCTTCTTCATTTAAACCTGCCATTGCCATTAAAGAATGTTCCCCTTCTTCCCGAATCACATCCACCACATCATCAATGGTAATATAACCTAGTAATTTATTCTCGTGATCAACGACTGGGGCAGAAATTAAGTCTAAATCTTCAAATAAATTTGCGACTTCTTTTGTTGACATATCGACAGTAATCACTTGGGCTTTTTCAGACATCACACTGCTAACAGTAACCCACGGATTACTGGTTAATAAAGCATTCAGCGATAAACTGCCTAAATAATTATTCTCTCTATCAATGACAATCAAGTGATCTTTTAGATTTAATTGATCGCCATGCATGCGTAAATAACGTAAGACGACATCTAGGGTAACATCCGCTCTTACCGTAAGCACTTCTGTGCTCATTAATCCGCCCGCACTATCTTCAGGATAGGATAAGACTGATTCAATGCGTTGTCGATCTTGCTGATCCATTGATTGCAAAACTTCATCGGCAACGTCATCAGGCAAATCTTGAAGAATATCAACGACATCATCGGTTTCTAAGGATTCAACAACAGATACTACTTCATCCGTATCCATTTGTTCTAGCAGTTTAGAACGAACTTCATCGTTTATTTCAGCAAGAATATCTCCTTCATTATCTAATAATTGCCAAGCAATATTACGTTGCGGTGGGGGCAAGGATTCTAAAAAATCAGCGATTTCAGCAGGAGATAAGCGATTGATTAAGGGACGAATATCTTGCAAGGTTCCCGATTGTAAAGCAGTCGCAAGTTGTTGTAGTTGCTCAGACATAAAGATTCTTTTTAGATATCAGTAGTAAGTGCGAATGAATTATGACAATTCTCGATGTCGTACTAATACTAATGGGTAATGTTTTTTAAAATACCTTTGTAGTTGTTCACAAATATAAACAGAACGATGTTGTCCACCCGTACAACCAATGGCAATAGTAATATAACTACGATTATTTTGACGGAATCGAGTAATCCATTGGGATAAAAATGTTTTTAGTTCAGTGAGTGCTTCTGTTACTTGGGCTTGCTGTTCTAAAAAATCTATGGTGGCTTGATCCTGACCTGTTAATTGACGTAATTCTAGTTGCCAATAAGGATTCGGTAAATAACGTACATCAAAGACAAAATCAGCATCATTAGGGACACCATGTTTAAAGCCAAAGGATTGAAACAGTAGTGAAAGTTGTTCTGGGGCACGTTTAATCACTTGCTCTCGAATTAATTGGCGTAGCTGATGAACATTGCTATGCGTGGTATTAATCACTAAATCTGCTTCTTGTAAGAGTGGGTCTAAACGTTGTGATTCTAATTCAATGGCTTCTTCTAATGGTGTAATATTATTGCTTAATGGATGTTTACGGCGAGTTTCACTATAGCGTTTGAGTAATACATTCGTATCAGATTGGAGAAAAATAATTTCACATTGCAGTGAGTTTTGTTTGAGTTGTTCTAATATTTTGGGAAATCGAGACACTTCCTCAGGTAGATTTCTGGCATCAATGCCTACCGCAGATTTTTGATAAATTCGTGGTGAGCCTTCAATAATTTGTTTGGAAAATTCTTGCAGTAAACAAATGGGCAGGTTGTCAATACAATAATAGCCAAAGTCTTCTAAAGTATTTAAGGCAATCGTTTTACCTGAGCCTGAAAGACCGCTGATGATGATTAACTTGGCCATTCGCTGTTATTCCTTATATTTTATTATTATTATTTTTATTTTTGTTGTTGTGCTTTCGTTATTTTATTAGACTGCCATTGTTCCAGATGTTGGTAAAGTTTTTGCTCATTATCACTATTTCTTAATTTTTCACATAATTCTAAATCATTAAACATATTTGCTAGACTGGACAAATTTTGTAAATCTTGTTGCGTTGATTTGATTGGAACTAATAATGCAAAGATTAAATCAACGGGTTGGTTGTCAGTGAAAGAATCAAAATTAATGCCATGATCTAAAGTGATAAATGCACCAATAGTGGTACTATTCTCTTGGAGACGTGCACGAGGTAAAGCTACGCCATGACCAATTGCCGTACTTCCCATTCGTTCTCTTGCGAGTAAGCTATTATAAATTTCCAGCACAGAATCAGGGGAATTAATTTGTACGGCTAATAATTTACTTAGTTCTTCTAAAGCCCTTTTTTTGCTATTAACAGGACTGTGACAAACAATGCTATTCGATGGTAGTAATTTGGAGATTTGCATTGATCCATCCTTGAATCTTAACTAAGTCCACCCAAAAGTAACAAAGTAAATACTTTTGGATGGACAGTGTTTTAAACAACTCCCTGTTTTCGATGACTGCCTTCTTGACGATGATGATTAGTGAGTTTTTCTTTGTATTTTTTAACTTGTCTATCAAGTTTGTCAACTAAAGCATCAATAGCGGCGTACATATCCTCATGAGTTGCATCAGCAAAGATGTTGCTACCACTAACATAAAGTGTTGCTTCCGCTTTTTGTTGTAACTTTTCAACCGTTAGGACAACATGACCTTCTGTTACATGGTCGAAATGCCGTTCTAGGCGTTCAAATTTACTGTTAATATACTCTTTTAAGGCAGTGGTCACTTCTAAATGATGTCCTGTGATATTAATTTGCATGAGCATTGCTCCTTCATCTATTTTTTTTTAGGTATGAATAGGTAGTGAAATATGCTTGATTAAGCATGCTCTCTGATAAGAGACGCCTTGATTTAAGGCTGGGGAACCCTGAGTAAACAATCTTATTCCTTTTTCTTTAATAATAGATCTAACTATAAACCAAGTATAATTCAAAACTTTGTGATTCGCAAAATCTTTCACTAAAACTTTGACTTTTATCAGTAACTTTAATAGCGATGAAACGTCTAGCGGGTGAGCAAGGCTAAGACAATCGCTTACGCTCATTAGACGGGGGAATTAATAAGGCTTCACGATACTTAGCAACGGTTCTTCTCGCAACTTTAATGCCTTTATCACCAAGTAATTGTGTGATTTTATTATCGCTTAATGGTTTTTTCGCAGGTTCATTGGCGACCAGTTTTTTAATTAATGCCCGAATGGCAGTAGCAGAACACTTGCTACCATTTGTCATAGGGACATGGCTGGAAAAGAAATATTTAAACTCAAAAATACCTTTAGGCGTATGCATGTATTTTAAGGTAGTAACTCTGGAAATAGTAGATTCATGCATTTCTACCTGATCGGCAATATCTTTTAAGATCAGTGGTTGCATGGCTTCTTCTCCACAACGAAAAAAATCTTGTTGGATTTGTACAATACTATTCGCAATCTTTAATAAGGTTTCATTACGGCGTTGTAAACTGCTTAAAAACCAACGTGCTTCTTGTAAATGGGTGCGTAAACAGGTTTTGTCTTGAGCATTTTGCGATTGTTGGATTAAATTGGCATAGCTTTGATTAATTTTTATTTTTGGCAGGGTGCTAGGGTTAAGTTCCACGAGAAACTGCCCTTGATGTTCTTTCACATAAACATCCGGTTCAACATATTCAGCGGTTTTACTGATAATGCTATCGGCTGGATAAGGATTTAGGTGGGTAATTAATGCTAAGATTTGTTCAAGTTGGTGGTCGGAATATTTCGTTTGATGTTTTAGCTGGGTATAATCATGAACTGCAATTAAATGTAAATAACGAGTTACTAATTGAATGGCGGCTGTTCGCCAAACAGTAGTAGTTGGCATTTGTTGTAATTGTATGAGTAAACATTCTTTTGGGTTACGAGCACAAATGCCTGATGGTTCTAATGACTGTAGTTGATGTAATACGACCATGATCTCTTCTAAATCGATTTTAGCGTCAGGTGCTAACGCGACTAATTCAGTTTCAGTGTTTAAATTTTCACATATCTCTTCCATCGCAACTGACACATAACCACGATTATCAACGGCATCAATAATGGCCATTGCTATTGCTTGTTCAATTAAGCTAAGGTGTAATAATTCGACTTGGGAAAGCAAATATTGTTGGATACTGGTTTCTGAGCTTTGTTGTGCAATTGGATCAACATCTTCGTTTGGGGCTTGATTGGGGTAAATTTCTTGCCATTGACTGTCTAAGGGCAAATCATCAGGGATATTTGCCATTTCTTCCATATTGAGTTCTTGATCCGAATTTTGTTGGCTTTCCATCGCGTCTATTTCAACACTTGGGGCTTCTTCTAATTCCAACATTAGATTGGATTCTAAGGTTTGTTGAATTTCAGTTTGTAATTCCAAACTTGATAATTGCAACAAACGAATGGCTTGTTGTAATTGTGGTGTCATAGTCAATTGCTGACTATGACGTAGTTGTAGGCTTTGTTTCATCCGTTACATCTCAAATTGGCTACCTAAATATACAGTTCTAACTTCTTCATGTTGTAGAATATGCTCTGGATCGCCCTCTGCTAAAACCTCTCCTTCATTAATAATATAGGCTCGTTGACAGATTTTTAAGGTTTCCCTAACATTGTGGTCAGTAATTAAGACACCAATCCCACGTTCACAAAGCTCTGTTACAATTTCTTGAATATTAGAAACTGCAATGGGATCAATTCCTGCAAAGGGTTCATCCAATAAGATAAAACTAGGGTTGCCTGCTAACGTTCTAGCAATTTCTAAGCGACGTCTTTCACCACCTGATAAACTAGTGGCAGATTGCTTGCGTAGTTCAGTGATTTTCAAATCTTCTAACAATTGGTCTAATATGTGTTGTTGTTGTTGTTTGCTTAAGTTTTTGCGATATTGCAAAATCGCTAAAATATTCTCTTCAACCGATAATTTACGAAAAATGGAAGCCTCCTGAGGAAGATAGCCTAAGCCCATATGTGAGCGAATATGAATTGGCTGGGCAGTGATATTATTATCATCTAAAATAACTTGCCCTCCATCTGCCACAATTAAGCCAACTATCATATAAAATGTCGTTGTTTTCCCCGCACCGTTTGGGCCGAGTAAGCCCACTACTTCGCCACTATACACATCTAAAGAAACGTTTTTTACAACTTGGCGTTGTTTGTAAGATTTAACTAATTGGCGAACAATTAAAACACTCATGATTTTATTTTTTGCTAGGTTGAATAACTGCTTTGATTCGGGTTTTTTTGGTTTTTAAGCTACCTGCTTTGATTTTGGCATTAATCCTATCATACTCAATCCGTTCCCCTTCAAATACATCTTGATTTTGCCACAGTTTGGCTTGATGGGTTAAAATTAATAAATCAGATTTAGCGACATATTCCATTTTTTTGGAACGTCCGTGAATATCACCTTTTCTGTCATCAGGTGTTTGTTTAAAGGTCGCAGGTTGACCGAAACTGATAATTCGTTTCAAATCACGTTTTTCCATATAAATTTTAACTTTATCAGCGGTAACCACAATACTGCCTTGAACAAATTTAACATTGCCCGTATAAATACTTACCCCGGTTTTATCATCAATTTCCACCTGATCGGCTTCTAATTGAATGGGTTGATCTTTATCCGATGATAATGCCCATAATGGCATAGGCAATATTAGCAAACTAAGTAAAAAATAGTTAAGGTAGCGGATTAACATAATAACCTCTAACATTAGATAATAATTGAATTTGTAAAAATGGACGATAAAACCCTTGCATTCCTGTAGCCGTTACTTGGTTTTCATTACTAAGTATTTTAATAAATTCTTCGGTTTCAATATAGTTGTCTTCAGGTTGTATTCTTAAATCTTTGGTCATAATGGTGACTGGTGCGATAGTATCAGTGCCTTTACGTTGAATTAAAGTGTCACCTAGTAATAAAATTAGTTCACCATCTGAGGAAACCCATCCCGTTTGAGCATAGATATGCCAAGGTGGTTTTTCAGGATTATACACGATTAAATGGGGTTGGGTTAGTTTGCTGTTATCATCTTGGGGAAAATGTTGCATTAATTTTGCGGATAAGCGGTATTTGGGGTGCCCTGTGCTATCCATTGCGGTTGCGGTAAAATTTTCTAAATAATAATCGGGGGTATTTTGAGTTGAAACTGGGGTGATGATGTCAGGGGTGGTGGTATAATATAACCACCAAGTTAAGGCAACAAGCAAGGCAAGAATAATGGTAGATAAGGTTTTACTATCTAACATTGAGGTACTGTTCTAACGCGGGTGCTAAGGTGGCTTGTGCTTCCATAATAAATTCACAGACGTCTCGACCCGCACCTTCACCGCCTATACGAGGCGTTTGCCAATTGGCATATTGTTTGACTAATGGGTGAGCATTGGCAACCGCAATCGCTAAACCAACTTTCGTCATAATCGGTAAATCAACCACGTCATCACCGACATAAGCAACTTGATGATCCTGCAAATTTAATGCCTGTTTTAGCTTAAGATAGGCCGGCCATTTATCCAGTTGACCTTGATAAATATATTTGATACCTAAACTTTCCATGCGTTTGATGACGACCTTTGACGTACGGCCAGTAATAATGCCAATTTCTACCCCTGTATTGAGTAGCATTTTAATACCAAGACCATCTTGGGAATGAAATGCTTTATATTCTTGACCATCATCACCTAAAAATAGGGCACCATTGGTTAAAACACCATCGACATCAAATATCACGAGTTTAATAGCTTTTGCTTGTTGGATTGGAGTTATCATAATCTTGCTTTCGTTTATATTTTTTTTAAATTATACTACTTTCGCTCGAAGCAAATCATGCATGTTCAACACGCCGATTAAGGTTTGTTGCGAGTCCACGACAAATAAGGCATTGATTTTGTAGTGTTCCATGTGTTGTAAGGCTTCTACTGCCAGTTTATCCGCTTGAATGGTTTTGCATTGTTTTGTCATGACTTCAGAAATCATTGTGGTATTTAAATCCATGGCATGATCTAGGCTACGACGCAAATCACCATCCGTAAAAACACCAAGTAATTTTTGTTTACTATTCACTACTGCTACAATACCAAAGCCTTTTTGGCTAATCGCTAATAAGGCTTGCTTTAAACTTGCCGTTTCAGGCACCATTGGCAAATCATCCCCTGTATGCATAATATCACTAATTAAGAGTAGTAAGCGTTTACCAAGTTTCCCGCCCGGATGTGAACGAGCAAAGTCTTCTGCCGTAAAACCTCTGGCTTCTAATAAAGCAACTGCTAAGGCATCTCCCATCGCTAGGGTTGCGGTGGTACTAGAGGTGGGGGCTAAATCTAATGGACAGGCTTCTTGTGCGACGCCTGTGTCAATATGAACATCCGATTTTTGGGCTAAGGTTGATTGTTCATTGCCAGTCAGTGCAATTAATGGGACTTCTAAGCGTTTAAGTAATGGCATTAATGTGAGAATTTCATCGGTTTCACCTGAATTTGATAAGGCAATGACCACATCTTTCGTTGTAATCATACCTAAATCACCATGACTAGCTTCCCCTGGGTGGACAAAAAATGCAGGCGTGCCTGTACTTGCCAGCGTTGCCGCAATTTTTCCTGCAATATGGCCTGATTTTCCCATACCTAAAACGACGATTCTGCCTTGGCAAGCTAACATATATTGACAGGCAATGGCAAAATTATCTTGAATACGGTTTTTTAGATTGAGTATGGCTTGGGCTTCTTTTTCAATCACCGCTAAACCTAAGGATTTTAATTGTTGTTTTTCAGTTTCAGTAATCACTATAATGACCAACTATTAAATTTTTATGTTACAAAGGATAGATGAGAACCTAAAGATGTCAAGAAATGTCATAGTTGCGAAGAGCGTCATGTTTTTTTTATATTATCTTAGCTATCGTATTAATTTTTACGGGGACTTTAATAATGGTTTCATTTCCTGATAGAACTCGGTATATTCAAGGTAATATTACATTAAATCCTGATATTTGTAATGGCAAACCCGTGATTCGTGGCTTGCGTATTACTTTGCAAACAATTTTGGAGTTTCTTAATGCCGGAGAGACTCGTGAAGAAATTTTAAAGCAATATCCATCATTACAATCTGAGGATATTGATACTTGTTTAAATTTTGCCAAAGAAATTACCCAAAATCAATGTGTCGTTAAAAAATTATATCATTCTACTTAATGGTGTTATACTGTGTTTATATGATTCGTAACCAGATAAAAATAAACCAGTATGGCAAAGTATTTAATTGATGCCAATTTGCCTTATGATTTACTCAAAGATTGTGGTGTTGACTTTATCCATATGCGAGACCTAAATGACGCATCTACTGATACGCAAATGTGGAAATATGCAAGAGCAAGAAATCTTACGATTATTACGAAAGATACTAATTTTTCAGATAAAATTTTGTTAAATCAACCACCACCACATGTGATTCATATTCGTTTTGGCAATATGAAACTTAAAACATTTATTCATCATTTTTTAGTATCTTGGGTGGATATTCAGGAGTTAAGTCGTCATTATAAATTAGTAAGAGTGTACCTTGATCGCTTAGAAGCAATTCGATAGTTTTGCTTTATCATTTTTACTATTTAGAATATAATAACATCTGTATATTTGGGGAATGTAAAACGATGGAAGTGTCAGCAGAACAAGCAAACCAAAAATTATTGGATATTGTGGAACAGTTAAAACATAAATAGTCGGTGCTTTCGGAATTTAAACCATTGGCAATTGGCATTCGAGAGCAATTAATTGAGAATAATCAAGAATTGACTCGACGTAAAATCCACCGAGCTTTGGCTGTCATTGTTGGGCATCCGCAATAT
>JALWTS010000036.1 GCA_027077805.1 Gammaproteobacteria bacterium | reverse complement strand
CCATTACCATGCAGGTCGCACGCAATTATTTGCTCACTCGACAAAAAACCTTTATCCGAAAATTGACGGAAATCCTCTTATCTCTAAAAATAGAACAAGAATTAAGCAAAGGCGATATTTTAGCCTTATATTTAAATAAAATTTATTTGGGTCATCGTGCTTATGGTGTCGGTGCGGCAGCTGAAGTTTACTATAACCTTCCTTTGGAAGATTTATCCATTGCCCAAATGGCAATGATTGCCGCCTTACCAAAAGCACCATCGACAACGAATCCTATTAGCAATCGTATTAAAGCCTTTCATCGACGCAACTATGTGTTAAAACGTATGTATGAACTTCATTATATTACGGCTACTGACTATCATAATGCCATTCATGCCCCACTGACTGCCAAAATTCATCGTCAATCGATAGAGTTACAAGCCCCTTATGTAGCAGAAATGGTACGTCAAGAAATGATTAAACGCTACGGCGATAAAGCCTTAATCTCTGGTTTTAAAGTCTATACGACCATTGACAATACTTTACAACAAACCGCTAACCAAGCCGTAATTGATAATTTAGTCCGTTATGATAAACGCCATGGTTATCGTGGTGTAGAAAGTCAAGTGCCATTATTCGGCACTGAAACCCTGAAAACCTTTGCCAAAATTTTAAAACACATTGAACCCATTTATGACTTTATCCCTGCCATTGTCGTTAATACGACCCCAAGCACTGCCCAAGTTTATATTAAAGGTCAAAGCGAATTAGTGAGTTTAAACCTCAATGCAGTTAAATGGGCAAGAGCTTATATTAGCAATAATAAACGTGGCCCTAAACCAAAAATTATGACGGATGTTTTAAATGTTGGAAATATCGTTCGAGTACGGCAAAATCAAGAACAACAATGGCAATTAGCTCAAATTCCCAAAGTCGAAGGAGCATTTATTGCCTTAAACCCAAAGAATGGCGCAATTTTTAGCTTAGTGGGTGGCTTTAATTTTTATCAAAGCAAATTTAACCGTGTTACACAAGCTCAACGCCAACCAGGTTCAGGTTTTAAACCTTTTATTTATTCCTCAGCCTTAGCTAAAGGCTACACCTTAGCCAGCTTAATCAATGATGCCCCTGTAGTATTTGATGATCCATCGTTAGAAAAAGCATGGCGACCTGAAAATTATAGTGGCAAAGTATTTGGCGATACACGTTTGCGAGTCGCTTTACGTAAATCTCGTAATTTGGTTTCCATTCGATTATTACGTCAAATTGGCGTATATTATGCCGCAAAATATGCCAGTAAATTTGGTTTTGATTATGACAAATTACCTAAAAATTTATCCTTATCGTTAGGATCAGGAGTGGTAACGCCTTATCAAATGGCCAAAGCCTACGCAGTATTTGCTAATGGTGGTTATCAAATTGAACCCTATTTTATCGAAAGCATTGAAAACAGTTATGGCGAAGTATTATACCAAGCCAAGCCAATGACAGTATGTGTTGATTGTCAAATCGATAGTACAAATCCCCCCGTTTATCCCATTGCCAAACCTATAATCACACCACAAAATTGTTATCTTATGAACTTGGTATTACGGGATGTAGTGCAAAATGGGACTGCTCGTCGTGCTAAAAAATTAGGTCGTAGTGATATTGCAGGTAAAACAGGAACGACTAACGATCAACGTGATGCTTGGTTTTATGGCTTTCATCCTGATATTGTCGGTGTGAGTTGGACGGGATTTGACGATATGAGTCCCTTGGGTAATAGAGAAACAGGTGGTCGTGCAGCACTACCCGCATGGATACAATTTATGAAAGTTGCCCTTAAAGATAAGCCAATACATCGTTTCGTCATGCCTGAGGGTCTTACAACGGTAAAAATCAATCCTAAAACGGGACAACTCGCCAATAGTAATGATAGTTCCGCGATTTTTGAAACTTTTCGGGTAGAACATGTGCCTAAAGCAAATAATCTTACCTCACCTAAAATTAATACTCATGAAGAAGAGGATATATTTTAAATCAAGTTATGCTTAAACTGACGTTTAAATTATTGTTTTTAACGCTTTGCAATAATAAACTAAGCGTACTATGATTAAAATAAATTCAATTAGATTAAATCATGAGGAATTGTGAATGTTAAAAATTATTAGCCTGATTTTTATGACCAGTTATAGTTTATCCATTGTTGCAGGCGATATTTACCGTTATGTTGATCCAAATACTGGGCAAGTGAAATATAGCAATATCCCAGTACAAGGAGCTGAAAAAATCACTACTGAACCAATGATGATTTATGCGCCACCAAGTTATGAGCGTCAGCAAAGATCAGTGCCAAATCCATCTGGACAACAGCAAATTCCAGAGCAACAAGCCAAAAAAGACAAAAAATATCAACATTTTTCGATTCAAAGTCCGGCACATGACCAAGCGTTTTATGCGACTTCTAATCAGTTTAATGTCAGCTTAAATCTTAAACCAGCCTTACAGGAAGGTCACTATATTAGGATTTATATGGATGGCAAATTAGTGGTTGATAGAGCAAATACTAGTGCCACAGTCAGCAATTTTAATCGTGGCACCCATACCTTGTCTGCCAAAGTTTTTAATAAAAAAAATCAAGTGGTCAAATCAGCGAAACCCATCACCATTCATATACTAAAACATCATATTTAAACGTATCGATTAGCATTAATATTTACAAATAACAAATATCATCTATAATTAGTTTTATGCAAGACTGTGCTAGATAACCTTGCAACCCGAGCGGTGGATCGCCGTTCATGCGACTAGAGAACTCACGCATCACTAGCCTGCTCGTTACTGTGGCTGACCTATCGGTAGTACGGATAACGGGAACAATTCCTTGAATTTTATCCCGCACTACCGATAGGTCAGCTGTCGAGTTGAGCAAGCTAGTCATTGGATAACGAAGCCTCTGACACAGTCTTGTTTTTTTATTAATTCCGCATCACAACTAAAAAAATCATTATGGATCAGCCCAGAACTCGACAAGAACTCTATGATCAAATTGCAAAAAGTTCCAAAACACAATTTATTTTAGAAGAGATGAAGCGTTTAGGTTTTTGGGAAAAAGACCAACCGTTTCCAGCCTTAACCCCAGAAGAGGCAGCCCAAAAAAAATCTTTAGAACAACAATTATCAAAACTTCGCACCCAACTAAAAAATCTCAAAGATGCAGAAAAGCTCCAACGCCAATTAAGAAAACAACGCTTATTAGACTCTCGTAAAAAACGAGCGGAAACGAAACAACGCAAGCAACAACAACGTTTAGCCAAAGCCAAAGCCTGGCAACAACAACAGCAACAAGCAATCGTTTACTTAGGCAAAACCGTTTCTTACGATCTGAATCAACCACAAAGTGATGCCACTAAACTTGAAAATCATCAATTACCACTTTTCAATCAAGCCAAAGATTTAGCAAAAGCCATGCAACTCTCTTTAAGCCAACTTCGGTTTTTAAGCTTTGATCGTAAAGTCAGTACCGTTCATCATTATCAACAATTTTATTTAGAGAAAAAAACAGGAGGACAACGCTTAATCTCAGCCCCTATGCCCAAATTAAAACAAGCCCAATATTGGATTTTGCAACATATTTTAGACAAAATTAATGTATCTTCCCAAGCACATGGTTTTGTGAAACAGCGTTCAATTATCAGTAATGCCAAACCTCATATTGCTCAAGCTACCATTATCAATATGGATTTAAAAGATTTTTTTCCTAGGATTACTTATCCAAGAGTAAAAGGCTTATTTGTCAGTTTAGGCTATTCTAAACAAATTGCGACCATACTTGCCCTACTTTGTACCGAAGCTAAGGTTGAGCAAGTAGAATGTGATGGCAAAACTTATTATGTACAACAAGGGAGTCGGCATTTACCTCAAGGTGCACCGACTAGCCCAGCAATCAGCAATTTAATTTGTCGGGGTTTAGATCATTATCTCAGTAAACTTTCCCAAGATTTAGGCTTTGTTTACACCCGTTATGCCGATGATTTAACCTTTTCATGTCCTAAAGACAAACGTCCACAGATTAGTAAACTCTTTGCTCATATTAAACAAGCCGTCAAAAAACATGGTTTTACCATTCATCCTGATAAAACGAGAGTATTACATCAAGGTCGCCGACAGGAAGTAACAGGCTTGGTCGTCAATCAAAAATTGTCCATTGATCGTAAAACCTTAAAACGCTTTCGGGCGACTTTATTTCAAATTGAAAAAGATGGGCTGGCTAATAAACATTGGGGTAATCATTTAAACACCAGAAATTTATTAGCCAGTCTGCAAGGTTATGCTCGTTTTGTACATATGGTTGATCCAATTAAAGGTAAACCGTTATTAGAAAAAACGGCTCAATTACAAGCACAATATGGTCAAATTCAAACCCAAACCCAAACTAAAACTCAAACTAATACTAATAAGCAATCTAATCCTGATATTGAACCATCATCGAAAAATTCTCTGTGGTCTCGATTTTGGAAGAAAAAATAAGCTGATACTATGGTGAATAACAGCACTAATATCTAAGCCGATATTGCTACTTTAGAAGTTGATGCTAATAATTCACTAAACTACAACATATAATCTTGCTTTAACTTAACATAATGTGCTTGCGAATATTCCAAAAATGCCAATTCTTTTTCATTTAAAGCCCGAACTTTTCGTGCAGGAGAACCTAGCCATAAATATCCGCCTTCCAACTGTTTATTAGGCGTAACCACACTACCCGAAGCGACCATAGTGTTCGCACCAATACTTGCACCATCCATAATTACCGCTCCCATACCAATTAAACAATTATCCGCAATATGACAACCATGTAATACCGCTTTATGACCAATGGTAACTTTCGCACCTATGATTAAATCAAAACCATCAGCAAAAAACTCACTTGGCGTGGTAACATGTAACACACTACCATCTTGTATATTAGTATTAGCTCCAATCCGAATTTTATTGACATCACCACGAATGACTGCCATGGGCCATACAGACACATGTTCGGCAATCACCACATCACCAATGACCACTGCCATTGTGTCAATATAAGCTGTCGCATCAATTTTGGGACTAATATTTTTATAGCTAGAAATTGGCATTGTTGTTTCCTCTGATATAATAGGATGATTATAATATAAATTAGGTTATAAACCATGGATTCTTCTTTACCCCAATTTTCAAAAATTGATACGACTGCCATTCAAACGGCAATTGAACAACAATTAGCCAACAATAAACGAAATCTAAAGCAATTATTAGCACAAACCAGTCATTATACTTGGGATAATTTAATTCAACCCTTTGAAGAACAAGAAGAAGCCTTTCAAAGTTTATGGTCGCCCATTAACCATTTAAATTCGGTTGCCCAAAATGATGCTTTACGTCAAGCCCATCATGACTGTTTACCCAAAATTGTTGCTTATATGACCGAACTCGGTCAAAATCAAAAATTATACCAAGCCTATCACTCTATCTATAAAAGTGATGAATTTTCGCAATTAAGCCAAGCACAACAACAAAGCATTTTAAATGCACTTAGAGATTTCAAACTTGCAGGCATTGACCTAACGCCTGAAAAACAACAACAATATAAACAAATAAGCCAACAGTTATCGACCTTAGGTCATCAATTTTCGGACAATTTATTAGATGCGACGAAAGCATGGCATCAACTTATTACGAATGCTGACGAATTAAAAGGTTTACCCGCGGCAGAATTAAATTTACTCGCAGAAAACGCTAAACAGCAACAACAACAAGGTTGGCTATTAACGTTAGATTTTCCTTGCTATTTAGCTATCATCACTTACGCGGATAATCCTAAATTACGCCAACAAATCTATACCGCATATCAAACACGAGCCTCCGATTATCCTGAAACGAATCAATGGGATAACAGCCAATTAATGGAACAGATTCTAGCCTTACGTCAACAACAAGCACAATTATTAGGTTTTGACGATTATAGCCATTATTCATTAGCCGATAAAATGGCTGAATCCCCACAGCAAGTATTAGACTTTTTATATGATTTAGCGGATAAAAGTTATCCTATTGCCTTACAAGAACTAGCTGAATTGACCCAATTTGCTAAAAAATATGATGGTACGGATCAATTAAACGCTTGGGATGTAAGTTATTACAGCGAAAAATTAAAACAACAAAAATATAATATTGAACAACAACAACTCAAGCCTTATTTTCCGATTAAACAAGTGTTAACTGGCTTATTTGATTTAATCCAAGCATTGTATGACATGACAATCACTGAAATTACCGAGTTTGATCGTTGGGATGAACAAATTCAATTATTTGCAATTCATGATAGCCAGCAACAATTACGAGGGCATTTTTATCTGGACCTTTATACTCGTGCGAATAAACAAGGTGGCGCTTGGTTAGGACATCATCGCAATCGCCAACAACAAGTGCAAGGCTTACAAACCCCTATCGCCTTTATTGTCTGTAATTTTGCCCCTGCGACTGAAACCCAGCCTTGTTTACTAACCCATGATGATGTTCAAACCTTATTTCATGAATTTGGTCATGGTTTACATCATTTATTAACTCAAGTAAATTGTAGTAGTGTAGCAGGGATTAGCGGTGTGGCTTGGGATGCGGTAGAACTCCCTAGCCAATTTATGGAAAATTGGTGTTGGCAAGCTGAAATCTTAAGCAAACTTTCCAAACATTACCAAACAGGAGAATCATTACCTAAAGCCCTGTATCAAAAAATGTTAGCCAGTAAAAATTTTCAATCAGCCATGCAAATGCTAAGACAATTAGAATTTGCTTTATTTGATTTTTTAATTCATCAACGCCAACCCAGCCCTGATACTGCTGAAATTTACCAAATTTTAGCAGAAGTTAGAGCCAAAGTATCAGTCATCAGTCCACCAGAATTTAATCGTTTTCCGCATGGTTTTAGCCATATTTTTGCAGGAGCTTATGCCGCAGGTTATTATAGTTATAAATGGGCAGAAGTGTTATCCAGTGATGCCTTTGCAAAATTTGAAGAAGATGGTTTATTCAACAAAACAACTTCCTTAGCATTTTTACATCATATTTTAGAACAAGGTGGAAGCAAAAATGCCATGGATTTATTTGTTGAGTTTCGTGGTCGCCGTCCCAATACCAAAGCATTACTACGCCATAGTGGATTAGCTTCATGCCCCTAATGGTTTGTCATTACGTTGGTTTATTAATATTGCTATTATTGCCATCAAAGCAACTTCTAGCACTAGAAATGGCACATATTACTGACCATATTTTTGTGCCCTTATATCAAAAGGCGGATAGCAATGCTAAAATCCTTAAAACCTTAGCCACAGGTACACCATTTGAAATATTACAACGTCAAAATAAGTGGGTAAGAATTCGAGTCTCTGATGGCAAAATTGGCTGGATTCAACGTCAATATCTCAGTCAGGAACTACCTGCCCAACTCGTATTGCTAAAAACTCAAATTAAAAATAATACCTTAGCACAAGATAATGAAAAACTACAAAAACAACTAAAATTATCCAAACAAATCTTAGCTCGCAAAAAATTAAGTTTTGATAGTATGGCAGAACTGCAACAAGAAATAAATCAACTCAAACAAACCATACAAGATCATAGAACTAAAATTAAACAACAACAGCAAACCGCCATTTATCAACAACAACTGCAAGCCTATTATTTAGCCCAAATACAACAACTACAACAGCAAATTAACAGTTATCAACAAATTCAACAACACTTATATCAACAACAATTACAATTCGCTAATGCCGATATTGATTCAGTGTCTAAACTAGAATTACAACAACAAATCAAACAACTACAAGGACAAATAAATACTGCCTCTCAACTATTACAAGCTAATCAAACGCAAACCTTGCCAACTAATTTTATTATTTTTACTAGCCTAAGTTTCATTTTAGGCATTATCATTGGAATTATTTGGTTAGATTGGCAACATCGCAAACGGCATGGTGGCTTTAGGATTTAATATGAAATATAAAGATTTACGAGATTTTATCACCCAATTAGAACAACAAAACCAACTCAAAACCATTGATATACCGATTGATCCTTACTTAGAAATCACTGAAATTTGTGATCGCACCTTAAAAGCTCAAGGCCCTGCCCTATTATTTCGCCAACCCAAAAACTCTACAATTCCAGTATTAGCCAATCTATTTGGCACACCTGAACGGGTTGCCATGGGTATGGGTGAAAACTCAGTTGCTGCCTTAAGAGAAATTGGTAAATTATTAGCGTTTCTTAAAGAACCTGAGCCACCCAAAGGCATGAAAGATGCTTGGGAAAAACTCCCTGTATTTAAACAAGTATTAAATATGGCTCCTAAAATGATTAGCAGAGCCCCTTGTCAGGCTAATCAATGGGTAGGTTCGGAAGTCGATTTGGAAAAGCTCCCGATTCAAACCTGTTGGCCAGGTGATATCGCCCCATTAATTACTTGGGCATTAGTCGTCACTAAAGGTCCTTATAAAAAACGCCAAAATATGGGCATTTATCGGCAACAAGTCATTACTAAAAATAAAGTCATTATGCGTTGGTTAGCACATCGTGGTGGGGCTTTAGATTTTAAAGATTGGCAACAAGCCCATCCCAGTGAACCATTTCCCATTGCAGTTGCTTTAGGTGCCGATCCTGCCACAATTTTAGCGGCAGTTACGCCAATTCCTGATAGTTTATCTGAGTATGCTTTTGCAGGACTATTACGTGGTAGTCGTACCGAATTAACTCAATGCAAAACCCATGATTTACAAGTCCCTGCTTCGGCAGAATGGGTATTAGAAGGTTATATTTATCCTGATGAAATGGCCACAGAAGGCCCATTTGGTGATCATACAGGTTATTATAATGAAGTTGAAACATTTCCTGTGTTTACCATTGAACGCATTACCTACAGAGATCAAGCTATTTATCATAGCACTTATACGGGTCGCCCTCCGGATGAACCTGCGATTTTAGGGGTAGCATTAAATGAGGTTTTTGTCCCGATTTTACAACGCCAATTTACGGAAATTGTTGATTTTTATTTACCCCCAGAAGGTTGTTCTTATCGACTGGCTATTGTCAGTATTAAAAAACAATATCCCGGTCATGCCAAACGGATTATGTTTGGGGTTTGGTCATTTCTACGTCAATTCATGTACACCAAATGGATTGTGATTACTGATGACGATATTAATATCCGTGATTGGAAAGAAGTAATTTGGGCAATTACCACCCGTATGGATGCTAAACGGGACAGTGTTTTAATTGATAATACCCCAATTGATTATTTAGATTTTGCCTCGCCTGTTTCTGGTTTAGGCTCTAAAATCGGCTTTGATGCTACTAATAAATGGCAAGGAGAAACGCAACGTGAATGGGGACGACCTATTACTATGAGTTCAGAGGTAAAACAAAAAATTGATGATATTTGGGATGATTTAAATATATTATAAATTAGTGCTTGTATTACCTAAGGATTTCTTTCACACTAAATTTAATTATTTTATCAACAACTAGTAAATTTAATGACATTTAAAATTCAAATTCAAGCCAATCAACAACAATTTACAGCAAATGCCAATGAAACAATTTTAGAAGCAGCTTTGCGTCAAAATATTGCTCTACCTTACGGCTGTAGAGATGGCTATTGTCGTCATTGCAAAGGCAAAATTATTCATGGCAGTATTAAATATCCTAAAGGTCAACCCATAGGCTTAGATTCAGATAATCAAGCACAAGGCTATGATCTATTTTGTCAAGCAGTTCCTCAATCAGATTTAGTATTAGATATTGAGATTTTACCTAATTTTGAAGTTAAAACTACCCCTTGCAAAATTGCTAAATTTGAGCAATTAGCCCATGATGTGATGCGACTTTATTTAAAATTACCAAATACCCAAAGACTACAATTTTTAGCAGGACAATATATTTATTTTATATTAAAAGATGGTCACAAACGGGCATTTTCCTTAGCCAATGCCCCATATAATGATGAATATTTAGAATTACATATTCGCCATGTCGCAGGGGGTAAATTTACTGATTATGTATTTAATCAATTAAATCCCAAAGCGATTTTAAGGATTCAAGGGCCTTATGGTTCATTTTATTTACGAGAAAACAACCACCAACCCATTATTTTAATGGCAGGTGGCACTGGTTTTGCACCAATTAAAGCTATTTTAGAACATATTTTTTATTTGGGACTAACTCAAGCAATTTATTTATACTGGGGAGTCAGAAGCTTACAAGATTTATATTTACAAGATTTACCCATACAATGGCAACAGCAATACCAAAATTTCAAATTTATTCCCGTACTATCAGAACCTAAAAATGACGATAATTGGCAAGGTAAAACAGCTTGGGTGCATCAAGCAGTATTAGCAGACCACCCCAATTTAAGTAATTATCATATTTATATGGGTGGTCCCCCTATAATGATTAGCACTGCAAAACCTGCCTTTATTGCACATCAAGCCTTAGAGCAACATATTTTTTATGATGCGTTCGAGTATGCAAAAGATTAAGAGTGAAACATTAAAAAAAGACCAATAAAAAACCCTATCTATTAGATAATAGATAGGGTTTTTGGTAAATGGCTCTTGGCAGTGTCCTACTTTCACATGGGGAAACCCCACACTATCATCGGCGCTGAATAGTTTCACTTCCGAGTTCGGGATGGGATCGGGTGGTACCTAAACGCTATGGCCACCAAGAAAAACTGGTCATGTTCGATAACATTAAGCTCAAAAAAAACCTTCAAGAAAAAAGGTAATGTTTATATCAAACAACTTGGGTGTTGTATGATCAAGCCTCACGGTCAATTAGTACTGGTTAGCTTCATGTATTACTACACTTCCACACCCAGCCTATCAACGTTGTAGTCTTCAACAGACCTTTAGAGACTTCAAGAGTCTAGGGAGATCTCATCTTGGGAAGGGCTTCCCGCTTAGATGCTTTCAGCGGTTATCCCGTCCGTACATAGCTACCCGGCAATACCATTGGCATGATAACCGGAACACCAGAGGTACGTCCACCCCGGTCCTCTCGTACTAGGAGCAGATTCCCTCAAATCTCCAACGCCCACGGCAGATAGGGACCGAACTGTCTCACGACGTTCTAAACCCAGCTCGCGTACCACTTTAAATGGCGAACAGCCATACCCTTGGGACCGACTACAGCCCCAGGATGTGATGAGCCGACATCGCATGGTAATCTACTGTTTCCAGTAGCATAGACTATATCTTCACCTTAGTGAGGCTCATTTCTCACTGAAGGGTCGGCGTGTTATGGTATCTATAAATTTACCTTTGTAGGTAGCAGAATACCATCTAGGCAACAATGCCTAAGTCGTTACGGGGTCATCACGAAAACTTGTATTCAAATGGCAATAAAATATGATTTTTAGTAATTTCTTTAAATTTAGGAACACTAGAAACTGCTATTCTCAATCTCTGACAGTGTTTATCCTTATTCAAAGTTACCTTCATATCCCATTGTTCACTTAAAATTCTAACGAGTCGCAATTGCGATTCATTATCAAACTGTTGCGTATTAAGATATAATGCTTTGTAGCTTTTAGAACCATCATCCATAAACCACACTGCTAAACTTAAAGGATCTAGTACAAGATTACTTGGAATTACTTTAATTTTATTTGGATAAAACCAACAATAAAAATCAGTTAATTCTGGCAAACTTCTCGTTGTAAAACGATAAGCAATTCTCTTACCATTACCCTTTCTGCTTTTGGGTGGCGTTAAAACAAGATTAGCTAAATGTTGATATTTCCAATCAACATAAAACTTTTGTTCTAAACAATGATTAACTTCTAACAAAGCATTTACTTTACAACGCATTGCTCCATCTCCGAGCAAACTTCCAATTACGATGGAACATTGAGTTTTCGTTAGACTTCCCACGGTATTGCCCTCGTCTGTATTCGTTAGGGTTTCACCGTTATAAGCCGATACTTTAAACAACATTTCTGCTATTTCACCCCTATATGTTGAGGTGCCAAACTCCTCCGTCGATGTGACATCGAACAATCTATTATTACTAATAGTATAGACTATACCTTCATCCCTTTCAGGATGGTGGCGTGTTATAATAATCTTAGATTTAGCCATTACTGACTAGCGATTACTATCTCTTCTTTAAAAGAAGAAGTCGTTACAGGGGAAATTTGTATAGCATGCTCGGTATAAAATATGGCTTTATCAATGAAAGTAATAAACTCATACTTTTCGATTTTATACGAATTCTGTATTTATTTTTATCTTGATTAAGTGTCGTCTCTATACCAAGTTTAGCTCGTAGAACCTCTTGTAATAATTGATTTTCTTCCCTAGTAAAACTTTGATTGATTACCATCCTTTGCACCATCATCCATTATCCAGATGGCCAATACAAAAGAATTTAAATACTGATTTACCACATCAAATGATAAACATTTTCTATTTTCTTTATAAAATTGACTTCTAAACAATTGGAAAGATGGATGTATTACTGTTCTAAAATAATAACAACGCCCGCTTGCTTTTGGCATTGTCCTAACAAAATATTTTAGAATATGATATTTCCAATTAACATATTCTTTTTGTGCTAATCCGTGATTGACCCTAAAAGCATAACCTCTTGTAGTTTTTACAAGATATTCATCTCCTAAAAGTGAACCCATCACTAAATCAACTTGACAACCTGTTAAGACTTGCTCACGCATTCGCTGCGTTTCTTGAGTTTCCACGACAAATTACCTTACCCTCGGTATTGCCCTTAAAGCAGGGTTTCACCGATTTGAGCCACAGTTTACCATAAAATTACTTTTATGGGGAGCTCTTTCACGAACTCTTGGGAGGAATCAGCCTGTTATCCCCGGAGTACCTTTTATCCGTTGAGCGATGGCCCTTCCATTCAGAACCACCGGATCACTAAGACCTACTTTCGTACCTGCTCGACGTGTATGTCTCGCAGTTAAGCACCCTTATGCCTTTGCACTCATTGCACGATTTCCGACCGTGCTGAGGGTACCTTCGCACTCCTCCGTTACTCTTTGGGAGGAGACCGCCCCAGTCAAACTACCCACCATACACTGTCCCTAATCCAGATAATGGACCGAGGTTAGAACCCCAAATATGCCAGGGTGGTATTTCAAGGTTGACTCCACGCAGACTGGCGTCCACGCTTCAAAGTCTCCCACCTATCCTACACAAACATATTCAAAGTCCAGTGTAAAGCTATAGTAAAGGTTCACGGGGTCTTTCCGTCTAGCCGCGGGTACACTGCATCTTCACAGCAATTTCAATTTCACTGAGTCTCTGGTGGAGACAGCGTGGCCATCGTTACGCCATTCGTGCAGGTCGGAACTTCACATTATCCCTATGTTACCATAAGGTGTAGACTATACCATTATCTCATCAAGCTTCCGTAGGAGATCTTGTTGATGATACTTTCGCTTACCCGCTGGATTCATTTCATAAGCCTTATTAATAATTTCATATAAATACTGTTTATTTCTATGCTTATTAGCACGAATTAAGTAACAAATCTCAGTAAAAATTAAAAAATCTTGACGTTTGCTACCTTGTAAAGAATATTGTTGAAAATGTGGAATAATAAATTGAATTAGATCATTAATTGATCGAGTTTCATATTTATAAGTATTATCATTCCGACTATATCTAACGGCACCACAACAAAAATATTGATGCACAGTTTTTATCAATTCTAAATCTCTACGATTTAACGAAATCGAAAATGATGGTCTCACTTCAATACCTAATTTAATTTTTTTTCTCAAACTAAATGAAATACTAAAACAGCCTTCACCTTCAATAAGACCAGTAATAAACCATGGGTGTATATCAAAAGACTTTGTCTCCATAGAACCTATCTTCTTTAAATAACTAAAGGATGAGCAACTAGCGTATTGTACAATTATCATTGTACCTCATCTTTCGAATCAGTCGTTACGGGGTCAATCTACATATTACTATTTAGACGACTTCCCTCGGGATTGCCCTTTGCTTTCACAAGTGGGGGTTCCCCGATATGAGCTAGTTTTTTCACATAATTTCACAATTATGTGGGGCAAAAAATTCACCCGACAAGGAATTTCGCTCGATTAATCCTAGATGTTTCCAAAAAGGTCGGACTTTATCTTAAGTTGCCTCGATTCATTTGTTCAGTAATGGCTCGAATCTCTCCAATACCTTCAACTGTTAAATGCTCGCCCGTCTCCATCTTTAAAAGAATTTTACGAAATTTTTTAAAGTCGATATTCTTTTTAGTTTTTAACGGGTGCTTCATGAAAAATGGGACGATATGTTTCAGTAAATGTTCGATACTACGCACTCGATAAGCCATTCGATCGCCGTGATTTGCACGAACCACACCACAATCAAAATAATCTTTCAAGGCGTGAAGAACTTGAATATCGCGTTTGTGCTGCACGACAGTAAATTCAGGTAAAACCTGATAACCTGTTTTCATTTCTTCATGTGGGTTAACACTAACATGAAAACAACCTTCACCATCCACAAAACCTGTAACCCATTGTGCATCAAGCTTCATTGACAACTCCTAAACGTAAAGTCTCTGAGGGTTCCTCTTGCATTGAGGCCTTCCCTGCGGATTGTCCCCATGTCTGTCAGATTTTTACTGTTAAAATAAATTTAACGAGTACTAAGCAGTTTTGGAGGAGTTTCCCGCATATAGTTCAGTTTTACTAAGGCTAGCGTCATTAACCTTAGGACCGTTCATTAATGTTAATACTAAATTTAAGATACTTTAAAATTAATATGCTTTTGAAAGTAAAAGCCTTTATATCGCTATAAAGATCGGACTATATCTTCTTAAACTTACTGGATTTTGTAAGCCAAGTTTGGCATGTAGTCTCTGAGGATTTTTTTAGATATTTCATCTAAAAACCTTTCCTGCTGATTGTCCGCACTGGATGAATTGTTACTGCTTGATTATTAATATTAACAAACGAGTATCACCAGATACATCGGAGTTTCCAGCATATAGCCAAATTTATTATCGTAACTACAATCGGTCATTATGTTTATAGTTACGGCCGCCGTTTACCGGGGCTTCGATCAAGAGCTTTGCATAAGCTAACTCCATCAATTAACCTTCCGGCACCGGGCAGGCGTCACACCCTATACTTCCTCTTGCGAGTTTGCAGAGTGCTATGTTTTTAGTAAACAGTCGCAGCCACCTGGTCACTGCGACCTCCAACAGCTTAAGGAGTAAATCCCATCACCATCAGAGGTGTACCTTCTCCCGAAGTTACGGTACTATTTTGCCTAGTTCCTTCACCAGAGTTCTCTCAAGCGCCTTAGGATTCTCACCCCACCTACCTGTGTCGGTTTGAGGTACGGTTCTTTTATATCTGAAGCTTAGAGGATTTTCTTGGAAGTATGGCATCAATCACTTCGCTCAGAAGAGAGCTCGTCATCGCATCTCAGGATAATGATTTCCGGATTTACCTAAAAATCTCCCTACTTGCTTAAACCAGCACCACCAATCGCTGGCTGATTTAGCCTTCTTCGTCCCCCCATCGCAATATAAAAAAGTACAGGAATATTAACCTGTTTCCCATCGACTACGCATTTCTGCCTTGTCTTAGGGGCCGACTCACCCTGCGCCGATTAACGTTGCGCAGGAAACCTTAGGTTTTCGGCGTACGGGTTTTTCACCCGTATTATCGTTACTTATGTCAGCATTCGCACTTCTGATATCTCCAGCATATCTTTCAATACACCTTCGCAGATTTACAGAACGCTCCTCTACCATGCGTGTAAACACGCATCCGCAGCTTCGGTATACAACTTAAGCCCCGTTAAATCTTCCGCGCGGGCCGACTCGACCAGTGAGCTATTACGCTTTCTTTAAAAGATGGCTGCTTCTAAGCCAACTTCCTGGCTGTTTATGCCTTCCCACATCGTTTCCCACTGAGTTGTAATTTAGGGACCTTAGCTGGCGGTCTGGGTTGTTTCCCTCTCCACGACGAACGTTAGCACCCGCCGTGTGTCTCCCATGATTGCACTTCTTAGTATTCGGAGTTTGCATCGGTTTGGTAAGTCGGGATGACCCCCTAGCCGAAACAGTGCTCTACCCCTAAGAGTGAGACATGAGGCACTACCTAAATAGCTTTCGAGGAGAACCAGCTATCTCCGAGCTTGTTTAGCCTTTCACTCCTATCCACAGCTCATCCGATAATTTTTCAACATTACCCGGTTCGGGCCTCCAGCAAGTTTTACCCTACCTTCACCCTGGCCATGGATAGATCGCTCGGTTTCGGGTCTACTCCCAGCGACTAAAACGCCCTATTAAGACTCGGTTTCCCTACGCCTCCCTAAAAAGTTAAGCTTGCCACTGAAAGTAAGTCGCTGACCCATTATACAAAAGGTACGCAGTCACTCTACTTTATAGCCCGAAGACTATATTTTAAGCTCCCACTGCTTGTATGCATATGATTTCAGATACTATTTCACTCCCCTCGCCGGGGTACTTTTCACCTTTCCCTCACGGTACTAGTTCACTATCGGTCGATAACGAGTATTTAGCCTTGGAGGATGGTCCCCCCATGTTCAGACAAGATGTCACGTGTCCCGCCCTACTTAATATGTCGATTAGATGGTTTTGTGTACTGGGCTATCACCACCTATGGCCAAACTTTCCAGAATGTTCCACTACTAACTAATCGATCGGCTGTTCCACTTTCGCTCGCCGCTACTCACGGAATATCGGTTGATATCTTTTCCTCTGGATACTTAGATGTTTCAGTTCTCCAGGTTTGCCCTCATAACCTATGAATTCAGTTACAAGCAATCTATAAATAGATTGGGTTTCCCCATTCGGAAATCTCCGGATCAAAGTTAGTTTGCCAACTCCCCGAAGCTTATCGCAGGCTACCACGTCCTTCATCGCCTGTTATCGCCAAGGCATCCATCATATGCACTTATTCACTTGATCATACAACCCCAAGTTGTCTGAGGTTGCAAAAAACTCTGTTAAATACAATATACCCAAATAAATATACTTTGGTTGACTTGATTATAAACATTACCTTATTGTTAAAGAACAAACTGAAAATTATATATTCAGTCTTGAAAAGTAACTAAACACTGTAATTACTGCTCAAGATTAAATACATATACAGACAAATGGTGGAGCCAGGCGGGATCGAACCGCCGACCTCCTGCGTGCAAAGCAGGCGTTCTCCCAGCTGAACTATGGCCCCAGATAAACAAAGCTTTTGATAATTTAACGAGTCAATCACTCAAAAGTGGTGGGTCTGGGTGGATTTGAACCACCGACCTCACCCTTATCAGGGGTGCGCTCTAACCAACTGAGCTACAGACCCTTTGTCTGTGATCAAGCAATTTGTGTGGGTACTTAAGATACCTTAATACTTTAAAGGAGGTGATCCAGCCGCAGGTTCCCCTACGGCTACCTTGTTACGACTTCACCCCAGTCATTGACCACACCGTGGTAAGCGCCCTCCCGAAGGTTAGACTACCTACTTCTGGTGCAACCAACT
>JALWTS010000035.1 GCA_027077805.1 Gammaproteobacteria bacterium | reverse complement strand
CTTGCTACTCCTAATAGGAAACTGAAACCTCAGTAAGTATTACTTCTGGCAGCGTAACTGATGACTTGCTACTCCTAATAGGAAACTGAAACCAAACACAGATTGGTTTATATCGCCACCAACAGCAGCTTGCTACTCCTAATAGGAAACTGAAACCTCAGTAAGTATTACTTCTGGCAGCGTAACTGATGACTTGCTACTCCTAATAGGAAACTGAAACGATCTTGGAACGCCTCAAGGATGCGAAACTGTTAGTCTTGCTACTCCTAATAGGAAACTGAAACTCTGTTTTCAATTCTGCAAGCTGATCTGTCTTAACATCTTGCTACTCCTAATAGGAAACTGAAACGTCGCAACTTTGGCAAATCAAACCCTAAAATATTTTCTTGCTACTCCTAATAGGAAACTGAAACAAACATCATTACAAACATACTTCCATAATTGCCCAACTTGCTACTCCTAATAGGAAACTGAAACCTTTTAATAAGTCAATTGCGGTTTGTGGTGCAAATTTCTTGCTACTCCTAATAGGAAACTGAAACACATTAATTGAGCCACAAACAACAGTATCTTTAATTTCTTGCTACTCCTAATAGGAAACTGAAACGTGTTCCTTAGTGGTTGACCATCTCTTGATTTTAATCTTGCTACTCCTAATAGGAAACTGAAACAATGGATCAATAATCTTTGACTATTTTACAGAATTTCTTGCTACTCCTAATAGGAAACTGAAACCCCTGTTGATTTTCTACCCTCATTAAAAACACAGGCACTTGCTACTCCTAATAGGAAACTGAAACTTCAGAAAAGTGTTTTATAAAGTTGAGAACGACGATCTTGCTACTCCTAATAGGAAACTGAAACTCCCAATCTCAATTTTAGCTAGTTCTGAGATAAGTTCTTGCTACTCCTAATAGGAAACTGAAACCAAAAGACTACTATAATACATTAGATAGAAGTCGCACTTGCTACTCCTAATAGGAAACTGAAACCGAAGAACGCACTGCCAAGAATCAGGTACAGCGTGACTTGCTACTCCTAATAGGAAACTGAAACTGTCTTTCGTGTGTAATTTCGTGATTCATACGCATTCTTGCTACTCCTAATAGGAAACTGAAACGTATCCTGTTTTGATTCTATGTAATCACTAATTGCCTTGCTACTCCTAATAGGAAACTGAAACCCCCTAATTTTAAAGAGCATTTACGATACTACTATAGTTATTATAGAATATTTTCATGCTAAAGTCTTCAAAATTTACTTCGTACTTTGTAGTATTCAGATACATAGGTGGTTGAAGTATTAAAAACTTTTTTCTTTGTTATTGTCTTTTTTCCATTATTGCCAATAAAAAGGTTTCAAATGGGTTCTATAATATACCACTTCCAAGGTGGCTTTCGTCTTTATCAATGATACCATTTTGTATGACATTGACTTGAATATTATGTCGATTTTTAGTTGTGATAAATAATAATGAATCATCTTTGCTTCTTATTCTATCTAGTTCTTTTAGCATTTTTTCATATAAAGATTGTGTGATATCACCTGAAAATACGCTATTTTGGGTGGCTATTAGGTATTTTAGTAAATGTTTTCTATATAAATTAGTACGTTTCGCTGGAACATCGTAACAAATAATGGCATACATTATTAAATCCTTTGGATATAAGGTTTATATTCAGATAATTCTAGTAAATAGGCTTCTAATTGATAACATTCTTTTAGAATTAATGATCGATAACCTGTAAACTCATGAATTTTTTCTTGATCAGTTTTTTTTCTGAATAATTCAATAATTTTTCTTCGTCCTTTTTCGTTTAATAAACAAGCATTTTCATGTTGATCAAAATCAGAGTTATGAATAATATCTTTGTTATAAAGTCGGAATATGATTTTATCAGCTAATATTGGTTTAAAAATTTCAGCTATATCTAAAGATAATGACGCTCTGGATTGGGTTGGGGCATGAATAAAGCTTAGGCTTGTATCTAAATGGGTTTTAGATAATTCGTTTTTACATAAACTATAAGTTAGGGAATTTAAAAAAGAAAGTAGGGCATTAATTTGATCTGTGGGTGGTCGTTTGGTACGTTTTTCAATTGTTAGTTTTGGGTTAATAATACGCCAACTCGCATAGTAGGTTTGTCGGCTTTGTCCTTCATATCCCATCATTTGTTCAATCGAAGTCGCTTTTACTAAATCAGTTTTATAATTTAACATTTTTTTGATGTTGGGTTCTAATTTTTTATAGCCCCGATAAAGATAATATTTGAGATTGTTAATAATATTATGTAATGCAACGGATATGATTTTTTTTGCAACTAATAAACGTTTATTATCATCTAAAATCCATTTTGCTTGTGCTAAATGTACTGCTCCTGATTGAGTTCTATTACAAGGTTCAATGGAAGATGAAAAATTGCCATAGTAATCTAAAAACGATACTCTAATATTATTTTTTCCTAAAAATGATGATAACTCGCTGTTAAATGTTGCTGAACCAATGACAATAATATGTTTAAGTGTTTCTACAGGAAAACTTTTTTTGATACCTGATGTAGTAGTGATTTTAATGGTGTTGTTGCATCGGTTTAGTTTAGTATTACTTAATAAATAAAGTGTTTCCATATTGATTCCTTAATAGTAATCATAATCTTCAGTAGAGTTTCCCCAACATAAGATTGAATAAGAACAATGTCTACATAAAGATTTTTCTTGTTTTTGGGGAGGTGTTGCTTGTTTGATAATATTAATTATTTGCATCAGATGATGAGAGAGTTGTGATAAGTTATCTAAATTTAAAGTAATTTTTTTGGTTCGTTTCGATTTTGGATAACGTAGTAAACCTTGCCATAAGGTTTGAGTATTGAAACTGATTAGTGCAAGATAGTATAGCAATTGAGAGATAGTTGCATCTTCTCTGGAACGGCTATGTTTTACTTCACTGATTTCTTTTTTTTTCCAATTGATTAAATCGGCAGGGATGCCACAGTGTTGATTTGTTTGAGGCATACCTTGGTAGCTAATTTCATGTAGTAAAATACCTTTTTGCATATGTCGGTTTAGGTGGGCACAGTCTATTTTGTGATAGTGAAGCCAAGTTCGAGTATGGCATAATAGAATATGTTGAAATAACAAACCATTGATTTGATAGCTTTCTATGGTTTGCACAAATTCTTGAATATGATGATGTGATAGTATGTCCATACTTTGTTCCAAGCAATATAAAAGTGATTAAAGAAACCATTGTTTTAATTCATTTGTGGCATTTTCTAGGGAATATGCCTGACTGACTCGAATCGTATCTAAAATACGATATTGTTCTGAAATATTTCTTTGAAAAAGTTTTGCAGTGGCTGTATTAAGATGTAAAGGTGAAACTAATTTTTTGGGGATAATTTTAAGCATTCCTAAACGACGTACACCAATTCTCAATACGATTTCTTTTGTATGCAAATATTTGAATGGATTTAATCCTATTAACAATCCTGAATATTTAGCACCAACATCTACTTCATGCACAAAAAAGGTTTTCTTGAAGTAGCCTGATGCCATATCTTTTTGTAATTTAATGCTGTAACCACCTTCACGTTCGACATCGATTGAATGTCGAATAGCAGGGAGGGTCAAATTTCCCTCCCCAGTTAATAATGAAGAACGCCAAGGCATTGCCATAATATCTTGCTGATAATTCGGCGTGCTTCTTGGTAACATAGGCGCGAGTCCAAATACTGAACGTAATGCAAATAAAATACTGGTATCAGTAATAATATCAGGATGGGTCGCACTGCCATCCATTGCATATAAGCCGTGATAATAAAATGGACTTAATACTGTGGCTTCAATTGGAATACTATCAAGTTGAGTAGTCATGATTGATTCCCTGCTTTTGCTTTGGATTTTTTTTCATTACCATAACCAAACCATTTATCAAATAATTTTGCTACTCCTTGACTGGCTTGTTGATAGCGCTCAATTAATGCTTTGTCATTATCTTCAAAATTTTTGATAAGATTTTTAATATAAGCATTTAACTCATCAGTGAGTATATGATTAGGGTAGTTATTGCAATAAGCGTTATTCAAATCAGTAATAATATTTGTTACATTAGCTTGCTGTTGTTCAGCAATTAACTGTAACATTTCACTCGGAGCGTTGATTGCACGTTCAAAACCACCCCAATATAATCCAACAAAATGTGTTTTTAGATTAGTTCCTGTGGTTGCTGTGGCACCACCATAGGCTCCTGTTAATCCAATGGATAATAATAAATGATCTAAGGCTGCTCTCGTTATTCTATTACCTGTAATAACGAGGGATTGTATGAACAAACTATTGGGTAATACTGAACGGGTTGTGAAAATATTACTGCTATTTTTCTTAGTTTCAGCATCAAAGCTGACAAATTCGTCTGAAATACCGCCTTGGCGGAAAACATCATCAATAATCAGTTTGCTGGGTTGGATGGAGATGGCATCGCTATACAATACAGCGGAATGTACTGGGCAAATTTTACTATCTGAGGTATTAGCAGAATCACCAAAAACAAAGGTGTTTAGATCAAATACTTCGCTTGCTTTGGTATTTGCTGGAATATAACTTTTGTTGGTAGGGGCTTTGCCTCCTAAATCTAATGAACGCAAAATTTGAGAACCTCGACGACGCTCAACTCCTTTAGTTTTAGATGCAATCATTCTAACTCGTAACTGATTGGCAAGATAAATATCTGTTACCATATCAGAATCATTATTGCGAATTAATAATGAGCCAATGGATTCTCGAATAACAGGGATAACAATACATTGGGCTTTAGGTAATGTCGGTATATCAAAGGCAGATTTTGCGAAAGTATGAGATTGATAATAATTAGTTTCTAATTGATCGAATAGTTCTGGTTTCATGATTTTATTCCTTGTCTGTTTGGTTATGAGTTGATTTTTCAGCTTTACGTTCTTTATTGTATTGTTCCGTATGTTTAATAAATAAATGGGTATAGGCAGCTAACATAAAGCGTTGAAATCTTGCGTCAAAGGGTTGTTGATCGGTATCATTTTGTTTCACAAATTCATAAACTGCTTGAGCAAATCTTTCACAACGCTGGCTATAATTGCCACCTTCTTCACTTCCAATATATTGCTCTCTTCTTGAAAGATAACTGGCTACTTGATTTGCCATTGCCGCAATAATTTCTTGGGATTGTCGTTGTCGTCTTTCACCTTCTTGATAACTATTAAGTGCTGTCGTTAAGGCTAAAGTTTTAACACTTTCGCTTTGTGAGTTAGGTTTTCGTTGAATTCTTGAAGCGAGATACGCTAAGTTATCTATGCTAATATCAATGGTTTCAGTCATATTGTACTCCTGTTGCATCTTGTTAATTAAATCTTGCCAACTTAGATTGGCTAAATAGTTACCGTTAAATTTTGTCGGTTTTTCCTTATAAGTTGCCCATGCCACTGTCCACCAACCATATTTTGCAAGCCAAGGTAAGGCATCAAACTGTTTTTTTCTTGAAAATAAATTTTTAATCACATCTAAACGAATAATAAGTGTTTTTAATTTATCTCGTCTTATCACATAAGGTTCTGTGGATGACATTAAATCTTGAAATAGTATTTTTAATAGTGCAGGCATAGGCTCAAAAAATAATGCACCTTTATTATCATATTGTTTCGAGTTAAATACATGGATAGCATCCCCGCTTTGTAGTGCTAACATTGCTAATCTGAGTAAGTGGTTAATGATTTTGTCAATTTTAGTATCTGTTATAGGTTCAAGCAGTATATGGTAACTATCATCAATATCAGTATTCCAAGGTAATACCCGCATCCATGTCGCTTGTTTATAAGTGATGGCATCGTAAGATTTAATGAGTGTAAATTTATTAAAACTAGAATTATTAACTGATTTAATAATATGTCGAGTTGGCATTGCAATTAATTGAAAGCGTTTATCTCTTGCTATTTTTGTTTGAGAAGCAAGGTTGCTCATTAAGCGTTCTTGTACTTTTACTGCCTCTGAAATATAGTTATTCCCTTTTGGACTCCACAGGCTTTTTTTATGTCCAAATCGATCTGAAAAAGCAGATGACTTAATAGCGATTAGATTAAGTTTGGTCTCAATTTTCGTTTGACTAGGTTCGCCTGAAAGTAAACAATAGCCCCATTTTTGATCAAATGTATAAGGTTCTACTAAGTCTGATTGTTCAGAGGGGGTTAAACCACATTGTTGTCTTAGATTATTAATAATTTGGATAACACCTAAATCTTCTTGTGGTTCAGGAAAGGGGAGTTTTAGTAATTCAATAAGTTCATAAAGTGCTTGTTTTTCCATGGGAATAGTTTTAGACAGTTGCATCGCAATGAGAGTTTGTTGACTATGCCTATTCATTTGCCATAGTGGGTTATCTAAAAAATGTTGGTTTAAAAAATTAAACGCATCAGGATAATATTGTTTAAGTGTGGAAATTCGACTTTCAAATTCTGATTTATCTGCACCAATGCTTAAACTAGCAGATATAGCAAGTGCATAATGGTAACGTATTGGAAAATTATGTTCTGAATTTGGAGTAACGGCTAATCGGATCTTCTGGTTTTCTTTAGGTTCTGGTAAAGATAAGTCGCCAATTTCACCTGCCCAGCTTTGAATATAAGCATTAGCAATCTCCCAATCTTCTTTATGGATGACCAAAAATAAAGGATTGAATTGATCGGGTTCAATAATAGTATCAACTAAAGTTAGAATATTATAAATGTAATTAATTGTTGTTGTACCATTGGTTTGGTTACGTTTAATTGTTGGATATTCTTCTGATAGTTGCTTTTGTAATTTATTGATAGTCGATGCTAAATCATAATTTTCAGGTAGGCTAACCCATAATTGTTCTCCTGATATTTGGGCAATTAATGGCAAAATGCCTTGTTCATATAAATCATCTGTAATTTGACCTAATAGATAATGTAAAATAATAGGATGTTTGTTGACTGTTAATAGTTTTAACGGTTGTTTAGGAATACCATAATCATTATGTAATTGCTTTAATCGTAGGTTATATTCAGATAAAAATGCAGTATAACTCTTACGACTAGCGATAGATAATAATTTATCGGCAATTTGTACCATTTCAGCGAGTTTTCTTAAGTCATTGCTAGGTGTGTTAGAAAGTAATACATTCCCTAAACCTCTTGATTCTACTCGGCTGACTAGGGCGTGAAGTGTGGTACTGTCAAGATTCGCCCATTCTATTATATTTAAGTCTTGATGAACTTGATTGACATCTTCAAGGCTTGGACTTTGTGATTTTGAATCTGTATATTTATCAGCATCATGACTGAAGCTAATGGCAAAAAGTTGTTTGAGTCGTTGTTCTGCCTGTTTTTCATCATCTGGCGTTAGATTAGGTATTTTTTGTTGTTGCCAAGCGTGTATAAATAAATAACTAGATAAAATGGCAACATCCATACAATGTCGATATAGTGATATATCTGGATAGTCTAAATATTGTGAACTGCCTTTACCGCATTTTATTAGCCAAGGTGAAAATTTACGTTCAGCGTTGTTCCATAAATCTTTTGCCTGCTGATTTAATTGAACTTGTAGCGGTTGAAACGCTTTTATAAATAAGCCTTGGGAACCAAAATATTGCGTTATGTCCATTGAGCTACCTCCAATCGACCAAAACCTTGTCCTGTTTTTTGACCAATACCATTGTACCAAACTTCAGCAATGTCATCGCTTGATCCTGTTAAGGTAAATGGAAATACTAAACCTGACAATGTAACTGCTTTGCCTGAAGGCAAGGTTTTGATTGCCATTGTTGATTTAATTTGTCCTTTGCGAGAACGTATATATAGAGAATCAGGTATGATTTTTAGATGAAATTGGCGTTTAAATCGAGTTTCCATTGTGCGGTTAATCGCTTGGTTTAGTTTAGTATCAATCGTTAATACTGCTCGGTCTTTTGTTTCTTGAGGTAGGTCTAAATCCAAAACTCGTATTGGTGAGATGCAATAAAAGTTGACTGCTTCTGTTTCAATCCAAGGTGGTGCAAGACGAATAGTTGCTGTTCGCAAATCTAAAGCATCATTGGCATTTGATTCAATCAAATCTTCAGGTTTTAATTGAGCAATAGCACTTGCAATAGTGGGATCACTGCTACCTACCATTACTCGTTCTACTCGATGAAATTTAGGTTGATTGGGGGCAGTTTTAATTGGCTTTGCAATGGCACCAAATCCCCAGCGAGCAGGTTGTTTAGCTTGGAATTGAAAACCATATTTAGACATAGCAGCAATTAATAAATTGGAAATTCTGCCTCGATCTCGAATAAGCGTTTGGTTTAGTGTTTTTTTGCGTGGAAGATCAATATATGCTAATACACCATTAGTTTTCATAATTTTTTAACCTTGTTGTAAGGAATATAAATCAAGTTTAAAATGATAATTATAATTTGTCAAGTCATAAAGTAAAAAATAAACTTTACATTTTTATAAGGCCAGTTTAATATGATATTAAGTATTATACAACCTGCATTTGATCAATCCCGACTTAAACGTTTGATTATTTTAGAAAATAGTTTACGGCAATCCTCTATTGGAGACATAATGATTAAGGAATATCAAGCCTTATTAGCTCAAGCTGGAATGAAAGTTCCTAGCAGGCAAACTTTAAACGAAGATTTTTCTCGTTATGCAAACTTGTGTGATGATTTAGATTATGGTGCCCATACTAAAGGCTTAAAGATTCAGCCACATATTGATGATGATGCCATTAGTTGGGGTTTAGGAACAAGTTGGTTAGATTCACCACTCAGACCAAAGCTAAGCTCTTCCCAATTACGTTGTTTTTTATTAGCACAACAACAGCAAGTAGAAGTAGCATTTGAATATCGAGCATTACCTAAGGAAAATCAAGTTTGGCAACCAAATAAATTAAAAGGAATTCCCATCAAATTTTTGTTTGGAGCAGATTCTGTGTATTTACAGATTTGGCGAAAAAATGGTTGGCGTACGAATTTGAATCTTACGAGAGTGGCTCATCCAGTAATCATAACGGGTAATAATAGCCAAGATTATCAAACAATTGAACAAGAATTAACAGTTGAAATATTCTTATTAGTTGAAAATGTATGGCAGCGAGAACGTTTACTGGCACAATTTCGATGTTTAAAACAAGACCCATTACAAGAAAAACGCTTATATTTATTATCGCCTAAATCTTTGGCACTTATGACAATGGAAATATTAGAATTTTATTTGAAACGAACGACAATACCACCGAATAAAAAAAGACAATTAGATCAAATTAAACCGTTTAGTGTCGGTGGTATCGATATATCGTGGAGGTTTTTATAATGATTAAAATTAAGCGACATGGTGTGGTATTAAAAAATGGCTTGTCTTATGCTCAAAAACGTTTACAAGAGAGTTCAGCAAAAATCAGAATTTGTAGTGCTCCAACAGGGGCAGGTAAAACTTACGCTTTTTCAGCTTTAATTAAACAAAAACGACAGCGTGTTTTTTTTATTGTACCGACTCAAGCATTAGCGAAAGATATTCAGCAAACTTTGTCAAAACAAAAAATTATGGCATTTGTATGGGATTATAATCAAACACGAAAAATATTGGATGAGGATCAAGATGAGCAACCGTGGCAGGTGCGTAAACAGGAAATTGAAGCATTGCAAGCACAAGGAGGGATGATTATTGCCACACCTGAAGCTTTAGCACGTTTAACTTTAGCAATACCTCGTTTGAAAAAAGTAGTAACGGAAGTCAATAAAATTTGGGAAGAATTTGACCATATTGTATTTGATGAATCGCATAGTTTAACTGTGCAATCTTATGGTTTATTGTATTTCTGGAGTGCGATTATTGCGGTACGTCATCAACATAATTTAATGCCTACGCCATGTTTAAACGTATTATCAGCAACTCAAAGTGATATGATTTTTCAATTATTTAATGAAAAATTATTTCAAACTCAAAATTTAGTTGAAGTGATTGATGAAAAAATTAGTGAAGATACAAATGCTAGAATTATTCATGGGGATGTTGAATTAGTTTTAACAGAAAATCATATCTTAGAAACGGCTATATTGTATGGAAAGCAAATCTTAGACAGTGGGCAAAAATTATTATTGTTATATGATAATTTAAAAGAGCTGGTAGCTGATGAAGTAGAACTTAGTGATTATTTTAATCAAGAATGTGGTTTATTATCACAACAGATTATTATGATTAATGGTCAAGATCGACAAGCAAACTATTCTCAAGGCAGTAGTTATTTTAATGCTGGAAATTATCCTGAAGCCAAACATAAGGTAATTATTGCTACTTCAGCCATAGAAATGGGGGTAAATTTACCTGATTTGAATGTAGCCATTATCAATTATGGCAAAGATCCTGCCTCCTTTTTGCAAAGGGTTGGACGAGTTGCACGGGGTGATTGTCAAGGGACAGTGTATTGTTGTAATACTGCTAATAAATCTAAACCAAGTTATATTGCCATATTATCGAATATTTCTGATGAAGTTAATGTCGAAACATTGCGACAAGCGTTATCACCACTACGAACTATTAATCAAAATCAGGCAAAAGCTTTAGCTAGTGCTTATTGGTCGATGTTATCGCGAAAACAACATTCATTAGTAAAAGCATTGAAATCAGTGGTTTCAGATATCGATCCTCAAATAACGATGTTTGGACAACAACTGGATATGATTAGAAAAATTAAGGTAGGTAAACGTTATTCCAGCTACTTTGAAAAATGGATAACAGCAATTGATCAGTTATTACAGGAAGTGCGGGGATTTGCTCCCACTATTCGTTTGCAATTTGCAGGTGGTGATATTGTTACTTATTCAGTAGATTGGGTTGTGAGCTATTTAGAAGAACCTGATGAATGGCAAGATGACCTTTGGATTTATCATCGTCATCGAGATGATTATATTAGAGATAAAATAAATAAAAATTACCAAATTTCCGTATTAACCCCTGTTGGTGAAAAAGGGGGGATTAATTATCAAAATCGTTACCAAGAGTATATTCATTTTTTAAAACATGATCCAACTCTGAAACGCCAAATATCTAAAACTGATAAAGATAAAATTATCAAATTTATTACTGACACAAGATTGATTCCACGATCTGATCCCAGCAAAAATTTGTTGCAGTCTGAGATAATTTGATGGTTATTTACAACTATAGTTTCCATAGCATTTCACGCAAAGTTCATTAATCAAATTATAGTTTTTCACTGACAATGATTTGTTTAAGTTTATAAATTAATGCTAACGCTTGTCTTGGGGTAATATCATCTGCTTGGGTTTGTTTGAGTTCTGTAATAACAGGGTTGTCATCAAATAAGGTCATTTGTTTGGGTTCTTCTGATTTTTCTGCGTTTGAATCTGAAATTGAATCTTGGGGTAGTGTTGTTGTGGTATTTAATTGTTGGTGCGATAGCTGGGATAATTGTTCTAATTGCTGTAAATAGGTTTTTGCTTGGTTGATCACGGCACTAGGAACACCTGCAAGTGATGCAACTTGTAAACCATAACTTTTATTCGCAGCACCTAATTTCACTTGGTGTAAAAACACAATATGTTCTTGATGTTCTATGGCATCTAAATGGATATTTTCAATGCTAGGGTAATCATCTGCTAGTGTGGTTAATTCAAAATAATGGGTAGAGAATAAGGTCAAGGCTTGAATCTTTTCTGCGAGATGAATGGCACTGGCTTTGGCTAAAGACAAACCATCAAAAGTGCTAGTACCACGTCCAACTTCATCCATTAATACTAAACTATTTTTAGTGGCATTATTGAGAATATTCGCCGTTTCTGTCATTTCTACCATAAAAGTTGAATGACCACTGCTAATATCATCTGAGGCACCAATACGGGTAAAAATTCTATCAATAGGACCAATCGTTGCTGCTTGAGCAGGAATATAACAACCAACATAAGCTAATAATACAATAATTGCTGTTTGTCGCATATAGGTTGATTTGCCACCCATATTGGGCCCTGTGATTAATAACAATTGGCATGGTGGATTTATTTTTAAATCATTAGGGGTAAAATTTTGCTTGATATTTTGTTCAACAACTAAATGACGACCTTGTTGGATTTCAATTAATGTTTGATCTGAAAATTTGGGGGCAAGCATTTCTAGGCTGACGGCTCTTTCTGCTAAACACTGAAATACATCTAATGCTGCTAATGCTTGAGCAGTAACTTGTAGTTCAGGTAAATATTGGATTAATGTTTGTAGTAATTCTTCATATAAGTGTTTTTCTTTGCTTAAGGCTTTTTCTTTGGCACTGAGAATTTTATCTTCAAATGCTTTAAGTTCAGGGATAATAAAACGCTCAGATGATTTTAAAGTTTGACGGCGACTATAATATTGGGGCAGTGCTTTAATTTGAGAGCGTGGGATTTCAATATAATAGCCATGAATTTTGTTATAGCTTACTTTAAGTTTACGAATGCCTGTTTGTTGTTGTTGTTGTTGTTCTAGTTGTAATAAATAATCAGAAGCGTTTTGGCTGATATTGCGTAATTGATCCAATTCTTGATTATAATGGCTGGCAATGACGCCACCGTCTCGAATTAATAAGGGAGGATTTTCAATGATAGCTTGGTTTAATAGCTGATTAATCGCGTGATGTTCACCAATATGTTGGCAAATGGTCTGTAGTTGTTTTGATGATTTGGGGAGTTGTTGTAGCCATTGTTTAATTTGTGGTAATTGTTGCAAACTTTGGCGTAATCCTACTAAATCACGGGGTTGGGCGGATTTTAATGCAATTCTTGATAAAATACGTTCAATATCACTAATGGGTGATAGCAATGGTGATATTGCTTGGTAGTGGTGGTCGTCTAGTAAGCTGGCAATGCTAGCATGACGTTGTTGTAGTAGGGAAATATTTCGAATTGGTCGCTGTAACCAGCGACGTAATAGCCGACTGCCCATTGTTGTTATAGTGGTATCTAATACACCAAGTAAGGTATGTTGCTTATGACCACTAATATGTTGATCAATTTCTAAATGACGGCGAGTATTGGGATCTAAGATAACACTATCGTTGGGATATTCTACTTGAATTTTTTGGATATGGGGGAGATCGTTTAAACAAGTTTCTTGTAAATAGCTAAGTAACGCACCTGCCGCAGTGATGGCAATATCTAAGTCCTGACAACCAAAGCCTGCTAAATGTTGCGTCCCAAATTGTTGGTTTAGTTGTTGTAAACAGTGTTTGTAAACAAATTGCCAGCTTGGACGTTGGGTGATAATTTTTTTTGGGGGTAATTGTGCGAGCAATGGACTGTCTTCTGCCAATAATAATTCAGCGGGTTTTAAGCGTTCTAATTCACTCAGTACAAGGTGAATACTGTCTAATTCTTGAACTAAAAATCGGCCACTGCTTAATTCTAATATGGCGAAACCAAAGCGGTCCTTTTTTTGGTGAATGGCAATCAGTAGGTTGTCCTGATTATCGTCTAATAATTCATCCTCAATTAATGTGCCGGGGGTTAGGATTCGGGTAACTTTGCGTTCGACAGGGCCTTTGCTTTTACTGGGGTCTCCGATTTGTTCACAAATCGCAACGGATTCACCTAATTTCAATAGTTTATTTAAATACTGCTCCAATGAATGAACAGGGACACCTGCCATTGGAATCGGTTTGCCACCTGAATAGCCTCGTTTGGTTAGTGTAATATTTAATAAATCAACGGCATATTTTGCGTCATCAAAAAATAATTCATAAAAATCACCCATACGATAAAACAGTAAAATATTAGGGTGTTGTGCCTTAATATTCAAGTATTGTTGCATCATAGGCGTATGTTTACTGACATCTTCTGTCTGCCATGCTGGCGTAACGGATGACATTGAATGTTGAGCTGTCATGATAGTCTAGGATTAGTGATTAAGAGGATTTTTGATTCTTTTTATGGAGTTTTTTAATTAAATAATCCATGCCTGATCTACGAATATCATGGGAAAAACTAGAGCGATAATTCGTGACTAAACTAATGCCTTCAATTTTGACATCATAAATTTTCCAACCATGTTTTTTATGTTTGTACATTTTGTAGTTGATAGCAATTTTAGGACCTGCGGAACGATGAATTTCAGTACGAACCACTGTGCGATTTTTTCTCTTACTCGGACGACTTGGCAAGTAATGCACGGTTTCATCTGTAAATTGCAGTAATGCCGAGGTGTAAGTCTTGACCAGTAAGGTTTGAAATTCTTTGATAAATTGTTTTTGTTGCTGTTTGTTCGCACGTCGCCAATATTTGCCTAAAACCCAACGAGACATACGAGAAAAATCAAATTGGGGTACGATATATTGATCGACAATTTTATCAATATAGTGAGGATTGTGTTGTAAACGAGCTTTATCTTGTTTAAGTGTGGACAACACTTGGTCAATGGTTGTTTGTATCATTTTTTGTGCTTGTTCATTGGCATGACTTGGTGATGTCAATAATATCAAACTAAAAATCATTGAAAATAGTAGGGGGTTCATTGGTATTCCTTATTATTTTGGGCGTTACGGCAAGAGAGTTTTACAAGGTGATAACACTATTATTATAATTTTACTTATTGTAACAAAAAGGACGAATAATGGATAAAAAAATTCAACCATTAGCCGTAGAGTTAGGTCAGTTATTATTGGCAAATAAATATTTATTAGCAGGTGCGGAATCTTGTACAGGCGGATGGATTGCGAAAGCGATAACAGATATTGCTGGAAGTGCTCAATGGTTTGATCGAGGGTTTGTTACCTACAGTAATCAGGCAAAACAAGATATGTTAGGAGTGAAGACTGAAATTCTAGCTAATTATGGTGCTGTCAGTAAAGAAACGGTGATTGCAATGGTTGAAGGGGTATTGACTTATAGTCAAGCTCAGCTTGGTTTTGCCGTATCAGGTATTGCAGGACCTAGTGGTGGTAGTCAAAGCAAGCCTGTTGGGACTGTTTATATTGCTTGGCTTAAACGAAAGGGGGATGTTAACGTTGAACACTATTGTTTTTATGGGAATCGGTCATTAATTCGTCAACAAGCGGTAGAAAAAGCATTAATAGGTTTAATTGAACAAATAAAAAAATAGAAGAAGGCGAACCTTCTTCTATTTTTTATTTGGTTTGCGGTGTTAGATTTTAGTGTGAACGATAAGATTGTTGAGTCGATTCTACTTGTCCTACGACTCGACGATTTCTTTGACGTCCTTCAGGTGTATCATTTGTATCAATGGGTTGAGATTCGCCATAACCCACTGGTGTTAAACGATCTGCACTAATACCAAAGTTATTGACAAGATAATCACATACCGCTTGTGCACGACGTTGTGATAATTGCTGATTATAGCTTGCTTCACCCGTTGAATCGGTATGACCTTCAATAGTCGTTGTAATATCAGAATAACGTTTCAAAAAGTCAGCAAAACTTGCTAGTTCATCATGATACTGGGGTTTTACTATGGCTTTATCGACATCAAATTCAATCGCTAATTCCATTCTTACCGTTTCGGCAAGCTGTTCACAACCTTGTTCGTTAACAATGGAATATTGAGGGGTATTGGGGCATTGATCCATATAATCAGGCACGCCATCACCATCACTATCTAAAGGACAACCTGTGCTATCGACAACAGTATTTTCAGGCGTATTAGGACATTGATCCATATAATCAGGCACACCATCATTATCACTGTCTAAAGGACAACCAACGGAGTCAACTTCGACACCTGCGGGTGTATCAGGACAGGCATCATCGGCATCTAAAACGCCATCGCCGTCTTGATCTTTCGGGGGTCGAGAAGGATAGCCAAAGTAATAAGCAAAGCCAAGATTTGCCATATAATCGGTATAACCTTCATCTGAAGTATGTAATGCTCTTGCATCTAAACGCATGCTTAATGCAGGGCTTAACAAGCGTTGCACACCTAATCCAACATTTGCTTGTTCACCTTTATCATCATTGGTATTGTCTTTATTAATGTCATAGTGACCAATACCTGCCACAAGATAAGGTTTCCATTCACTGTTAGGTAAGATAGTATAAAGTGTATCTAAGTGCCATAAATAAACATCGGCATCGCCATCAATGTCTTTATTGTCCGTACTGATACCACCAATATTCCCTTCGACTGCCCAACGTTGGCTAAACTGATAACCAATCCCCAATTGTGCAATGGCATTATCATCGACATCTTGGTCATCGTCAAAGAAATAGTAACCGATGCTTGGCACTATGTACCAGCCTGTTGGTAGCGTTATCGGCTCATCTGCTTTAACCCCTAAAGGTATTAGCAGCAAACATAACATTATTTTTATTATTGATTTCATATATTTTAGACTCCCCAATTCAACATTTGATTATTTTCTAATAATTGTAGATGGATTTGATTTATTTGTGAAGTAAAATATATTTGCTTGTAGATCAAGTAGATAAATTTTTTTTGGGTTTGTGACATTTTTTTTGTTGTATATTTGCAACTTATGAATAAACAATCTCATAAAAATAAGTGGAATATTTTTTGATTTTTACAGAATAAATATTGGTAAATTATTGTTAAAAATGGTAAAATACTGGAAATTCTTAAATTTTTCCTTGCAATTCAAAAGCGTATAGAAAATATAAGAGTTAATAAACTTTATGTATCATTTTTACGGCTTCTTATAAAAAAATTTTATGAGAAATCGCAACGAAGAGGGTAAGCTATGGACGATAATCGAAAAAAAGCACTATTAGCCGCATTAGGTCAAATTGAAAAGCAGTTTGGTAAAGGATCAGTGATGCGTATGGGGGATGTTGGGGCTATTCGTGAGGTAGATGTGATTCCAACAGGTTCTTTAAATCTTGATTTAGCATTAGGAATCGGTGGGCTACCAAAGGGGCGGATTGTTGAAATTTATGGACCTGAATCATCAGGAAAAACCACTTTAACGTTACATGCGATTGCTCAGGCACAAAAACAAGGGGGCGTGGCTGCGTTTGTTGATGCCGAGCATGCCTTAGATTCTGTTTATGCGGAAAAAGTTGGGGTAGATATTGAAAATCTTTTGGTTTCACAACCAGATACGGGTGAACAAGCCTTAGAGATTACCGATATGTTGGTGCGATCTGGGGCGATTGATATTGTGGTCGTTGATTCCGTGGCTGCTTTAACGCCACGAGCCGAAATTGAAGGTGATATGGGAGATTCTCATGTGGGTTTGCAAGCACGGTTAATGTCGCAAGCCTTAAGAAAATTAACAGGCAATATCAAGAAAAGTAATACTTTAGTCATTTTTATTAACCAAATTCGCATGAAAATTGGGGTGATGTATGGTAATCCTGAAACAACAACAGGGGGGAACGCTTTAAAATTCTATGCTTCTGTAAGATTAGAAATTCGTAAAATTAGTGCGATTAAAAAAGGCGATGAAATCTTAGGCAATGAAACACGGGTGAAAGTGGTTAAAAACAAAATGGCACCGCCGTTTCGTTTAGCAGAGTTTGAAATTATTTATGGTCAGGGGATTTCTAAAGAAGGTGAAATTATCAGTTTAGGGGTAAAACAAGGATTGATTGATAAGGCAGGGGCTTGGTATAGTTATCAAGGGCAAAAAATTGGTCAAGGTAAGGATAATGTCCGCTTATTTTTCCGTGAAAATCCTGATAAAGCACAGGAGTTGGAAGCAAATATTCGCAAAAGTTTAAATCCTGAGCCTGAAAAACAAAGCGAAGCGGATGCTAAAAAAGCAGCCGCAGAAACTTCTGAGGAAGCTTAATTGGCAGTTGATTCTCAAGTAATCCAAACCATTAAAGACAAAGCTTTATTGCTTTTGTCTTATCGAGACTATACAGTAGTGCAATTACGTCAACGTCTAATTGCGTATCAATTTGATTTACTTGCCATTGAACAAGTCCTAAAAAATTTGATTGCGTTGGATTACTTGAGTGATCAGCGATTTGTGGAACAATATTTAAAAACAGCCATGCGTAAAGGATGGGGGGGCATAAAAATTCGATCTTTTTTATTGAAAAGTGGCGTAGAACCTGCTTTGATTACAGAATGTTTGGTACAATTAGAGCAACAGCAGTATCAGCAATTACAACAAGTTTACCAAAAAAAATTTGGTCATCATCCAATTAACGATCATAAAGATAAGGCAAAACGCATTCGATTTTTACAATATCGTGGTTTTTCTATGGAACATATTTATACCTTTTTACAACACTACCACGACAATGGGGAATAAGTTAGTATGAAAAGTGCAGCATTACGTCAGCGGTTTTTGGATTTTTTTCAATCTTATCAACATCAAATAGTGCCAAGTAGTTCATTAATTCCTGCCAACGATCCAAGTTTATTGTTTACTAATGCAGGTATGGTGCAATTTAAAGACGTTTTTTTAGGCAAGGAACAACGTGATTATGTGCGTGCCGCAAGCTCACAGCGTTGCGTGCGAGCAGGAGGAAAACATAATGATTTAGAAAATGTGGGTTATACGGCAAGACATCATACTTTTTTTGAAATGTTGGGTAATTTTAGTTTTGGTGATTATTTTAAACAGCAAGCGATTGAATATGCGTGGGAATTTTTAACCAAAGCGTTAAATTTACCCGAAGAAAAATTGTGGGTAACGGTTTATGAAAAAGATCAAGAATCCGAAGATATTTGGTTAAATCATATGAAAATTGATCCGACAAGATTTGCCCGTATCGATGAAAAAGATAATTTTTGGTCAATGGGCGATGTTGGACCTTGTGGCCCTTGTAGTGAAATTTTTTATGATCATGGGGAACAAGTGGCTGGTGGACCACCTGGCTCTGCGGATGCCGACGGGGATCGCTTTGTGGAGATTTGGAACTTAGTATTTATGCAATATAACCGTGATGCCCAAGGTCAATTACATCCTTTGCCCCATCCTTCGGTAGATACGGGTATGGGCTTAGAGCGTTTAGCCGCAGTCATGCAAGGTGTGCATAGCAACTATGACATTGATTTATTCCAAAACTTAATTCAAGCCAGTGCCAAAGTCATTGGGTGTCAAGATTTAAGTCATTCTGCCTTACAAGTCATTGCCGATCATATTCGTTCGACGGTGTTTTTGATTATTGATGGTGTTTATCCTTGCAATGAAGGGCGAGGTTATGTGTTACGTCGGATTATGCGACGGGCGATTCGTCATGCTTATCAATTAGGACAACAACAACCCTTTTTTTATCAATTAGTGCAGCCATTAGTCGCAGAAATGGGACAAGCGTATCCCGAATTGCTTACACAGCAAGCGAAAGTAGAACAAGTGATCCAACGTGAAGAAGAGCGTTTTGCAGAAACCATTGAACAAGGGTTGAAAATCTTACAACAACACATTGATACTATGAGTGGGAATGTTATTGCAGGCGAGATTATTTTCTTATTATATGATACTTATGGTTTCCCTGTCGATTTAAGCAATGATATTGCAAGAGAAAAACAATTACAGTTAGATATGGCAGGCTTTGAACAGGCGATGCAACAACAAAAACAACGGGGCAAAGCGACAGGACAATTTAAGCAAGTAGATGTCGCTGTGGTTGATACTAGCAAGCCGACAGCGTTTATTGGTTATCAACATTTAACAGGACAAGCAAAAATTACCCAACTGTATGCTAATAACAAAGCGGTTACTGAATTAATGGAAGGGCAACAAGGTATGATTGTTTTAGAGCATACCCCATTTTATGCAGAATCAGGTGGACAAGTAGGCGATACTGGGCAAATCATTTTGGATAAGAATTGTTTTGAAGTAACGGATACCCAAAAAACTGGCAAGGTTTTTACGCATATTGGAGTAATGAAAACGGGGAGTTTAAGCGTTGGACAAACCGTTGATTTAATAGTCGCAGGTAATAAACGTAAGGCAATTGCATTGAATCATTCGGCTACGCATTTAATGCATGCCGCTTTAAAACGGGTGTTGGGTGATCATGTCATGCAAAAAGGGTCCTTGGTAGATGAACAACGCTTACGCTTTGATTTTTCGCATTTTCAACCGGTAACGAAAACTGAATGTCAGCAAATTGAAACCTTAGTGAATCAACAGATTCGTCATAATTCAATCGTTGAAACTAAAATTATGGATTTAGATGAGGCCAAAAAAACAGGGGCAATGGCATTATTTGATGAAAAATATGACGATAAAGTTCGAGTCTTAAAAATGGGGGATTTTTCGATTGAATTATGTGGTGGAACGCATGTGAATCAACTGGGTGAAATTGGTTTGTTTAAAATTATTCATGAAACAGGCATTGCGTCAGGTGTGCGGCGGATTGAAGCGGTTACTGGGGAAGAGGCTTTGTTATGGGTAGAACAACAACAACAACAATTAGAACAAATGGCAGGTTTATTAAAAACCGAAACGAAATCAGTGATTGATAAATTACAGCAATTAATTGAAGATAAAAAACAAACCGATAAAAATTTGCAACAGTTAAAAGCAAAATTAGCAGGTAATCAAAGTCAGGCTTTGTTAAAGCAAGTGGAAGAAATCCAAGGCATTAAAATTTTAGCCCGACGTTTGGATGGCGTAGATGCGAAGTCTTTACCAAAATTTTTAGATCAAATCAAAGCGAAATTAGATTCTGCGGTGATTGTGTTAGCCACTGTTACTGATAACAAGGTGCATTTAATTGCTGGCGTAACTCCAGATTGTACGGATAAAATTCAAGCAGGCAAATTGGTTAATATGGTGGCAAACCAAGTCGGTGGTAAAGGGGGGGGGCGTGCGGATATGGCAAGAGCAGGTGGCACTGATCCAAGTCAGTTAAAACAAGCCTTGGCATCGGTAAAACCTTGGGTTGAGCAGTTATTATAAGATGATAAAGGGAGAGATATGGCATTAATTGTACAAAAATATGGTGGTACCTCGGTTGGGGATGTGGAACGTATTGAAAATGTCGCCAATAAAGTGATCACAAATCGCAAAGCAGGGCATCAAGTCGTGGTTGTCGTGTCGGCTATGAGTGGTGAGACTGATCGCTTATTAGCATTAGCACAAGCGATTAATCCTGATTTGCATCCAAGAGAATTGGATGTATTGTTATCCACCGGTGAGCAAGTGACCATTGCCTTATTAAGTATGGCATTGCATAAACAGGGTTGGGATGCTCGCTCCTATACAGGTGCTCAAGTTCATATTTTAACGGATAATGTGCATAACAAAGCTAGAATTCGGGATATTGATGGAGCGAGAGTCAAAAAAGATCTGCGTGAAGGAAAAGTGGTAGTGGTCGCGGGATTTCAAGGGGTGGATGAAGATGGCAATATTACCACTTTGGGGCGTGGGGGTTCGGATACGACTGCGGTTGCATTGGCCGCCGCATTAAATGCCGATGAATGCCAAATTTTTACCGATGTTGATGGCGTTTATACGGCTGATCCCAGAATTGAACCTCGGGCAAAACGTCTTAATGCCATTACATTTGAAGAAATGTTAGAAATGGCAAGTTTAGGATCAAAAGTGTTGCAAATTCGATCAGTAGAATTTGCCAGTAAATATCATGTGCCTTTACGAGTATTATCATCATTTAAAGAAGGGAATGGAACCTTAATTGGAGTGGAGGAAGAAAAAATGGAAGATGCAAGAATTGCCGGTATTGCCCATCACCGTGATGAGGCAAAATTAACCATTTTAGGCGTGCCAGATCAACCTGGTGTTGCCTATCGTATTTTAGGGCCGATTGCTGAGGCTAATATTGAAGTGGATATGATTATTCAAAATATTTCTGAAGATGGCTCTACCACTGATTTTACCTTTACTGTCCACAAAAATGATTACCAAAAATCATTGCAAATTCTGGAAACCATTGCTAAGGATTTAGGTGCTGAACGAACCCTTGGTGATGATAAAATTGTCAAAATTTCGGTGGTTGGCGTTGGTATGCGTTCCCATGCGGGTATTGCTAGCACTATGTTTCAGGCATTAGCAAAAGAAGGTATTAATATTCAGATGATTTCAACTTCTGAAATTAAAATTTCAGTCGTAGTGGATGAAAAATACTTAGAACTTGGGGTAAGAACCTTACATCAGGCCTTTCATTTAGATGAATAGTTTTAATGTCATCGCAATAGTTTGTTTATTAGATTAGCTTGAACTATGATTAATACATACGTCGCAATAATATTACAATGGATGTTAATTAATAAGGAGGTTTGAGATGTTGATTTTAACACGCAGAGTGGGTGAGTCACTGATGATTGGCGATGATGTTTCTATTACTATCTTAGGTGTCAAAGGGAATCAAGTTCGAGTTGGTGTTAATGCGCCACGTGATGTCAGTGTGCATCGTGAGGAAATTTATCAACGTATCCAGAAGGAACATAATAATACGAAAAATGGGACGTAAATTATGTTAAGATGTGCTTGCCTTTTGATGAAATTTATGAAAGAATACTCCCCTTTATTGGAGAGATGGCCGAGAGGCTGAAGGCGCTCCCCTGCTAAGGGAGTATGGGGGAAACTCCATCGAGGGTTCGAATCCCTCTCTCTCCGACAAAGAGAGTATCAGTTTCTTAATGCGCCCGTAGCTCAGTTGGATTAGAGTACCAGGCTACGAACTTGGTGGTCGGGAGTTCGAATCTCTCCGGGCGTGCCAAACAAAGAAAACGCTCCTTTTAAGGAGCGTTTTTTACTTGTTTTTTGTGATCAGTTCAATCTTCCCACTGAACCCCACCAGAATTTTGCTCACCTCCATCCATGTTAAAGGGTAATGGATTGCTATCGCTATCACTATTATTATCATTTTGTCGAGATATTGAACTATCCGAATTAATCGTTTGCCAACCTGTGTCAAATTGAAATGGTTTTTCTTTAAATTTTTGATCTGTCGAATGAGAATCACGGGAATCAGAGTTTTTATTGTTAGTTAATGCCCGATTTTGTTCTGTATCTTGATCAAACGGTTGCCATTGTTTAGAAGGATGAAAACTATCCTCATTTTTTTGTTTCGGATTTGTTTGAGTTTGTTTCTGATCAATAGGTGGTTTTTTGACAATTTTTTGATCGTTATGATTGCGGTTTAATTTAGCTTGAGTAGTTTTGTTATCATTGCTGTTACTATCATGATTTTTATTATTATTTTGTTGGGGTGGTTTTTGCGCTACGATTTTAATTTCTTGAGTATCATTATTGGTTTCAATGGTTTTATTATCATTAACTGCTTTATGACTGTTTGTCTGTTGCTTGGCGTTTAATTGGGTTTGGGTTTTCACTTCAACTTCATCATTATTATTTAATACTTGCTGGATTAATTGTGGTTGTTTCCAATAAATAAGTCCAAAACCACTAGCCAGTAATAGTATCAATACTAACCATGTAGCAATACTCAACGATTTAGATTTTGTTTGCCTGTTATTGTTAGTAAAGGTATTGAGATCAGGTTGTGGTACTTCCATTGTTGAAGGTTGGTATCTTACTGTTCCTGGTTGTTTAATGGCATCTTGTAAGGTAGCAATAAATTCTTTGGCATTATTAAATCGGTCTTGAGGTGATTTTGCTAAGGCTTTTTGTACCGCATGATCTAATAATTTCGGAATTTGGACATTTAAAAGTGAAGGTGGCTCAGGATTATGATTAATAATTCTGTGCATAATAGCAGTAATATTATTACCAATAAACGGTTTTTCTCCTGTTAATAGCTGGTAAAGAATGACCCCTGCTGAAAATAAATCAGAACGCCCATCGATTTCAATCCCTTGACACTGTTCGGGTGACATATAACTTGGGGTACCTAATACCATGCCTGTGGCTGTTAAATTAGAAGACTCTAAACGTGCAATGCCAAAATCAGTAACTTTAATTTGACCGTCTGCTTGAATCATAATATTCGCAGGCTTAATATCACGGTGAATAATCTTGTGGGAATGAGAATAGGCTAAGGCTTCCAGTAATTGTGTCATTATATCAATGACTGACTTTAAGTTAAATTGATGACCTTCATCTAAATAAGATTGCAATTCCTTGCCTTTCACAAATTCCATCGCAATATAGGCTTGTTCCGCATTTTCCCCATAGTCATGAATAGTAACAATATTAGGATGATGCAGTTTACCTGCTGCTCTGGCTTCGTTTTTAAAGCGGGCTTTTAATGCTACTCTTTCTTTTTCAGGAAAGTTTTGTAACAGCATGGTTTTAATAGCAACGGTGCGATCAATATTAGGATCATAACCTTTATAAACAATCCCCATCGCTCCTCGACCTAGTTCTGCTTCGATTTGGTACTTGCCTAATGTTTTAATCATTCTGGTTTATCTCATTGGTGATGATTTTATTCTTTTTGATCATACAATATTTTTCTGAAAAGGTCTTACAATATCTTTGTTCAGCTTTAATTCAGGTTTATCTCATTATTATAGATAAAATATTTTGTGATATTTAATTGTCTGAACTAAGGTTATACTTAAAATTTGTAATTTAAAAGGTATGAAATATGAGAATACAAAATCAATGCTTAGGTTTTATCCTAATTTCTTTAATATTAGTCGGTTGTGCACCACCACCTAAAGAGGAAGAAGAAGTTTTTATCCCACCTACTGCGAACGAATATTATAACGAAGGTCGTTTTTTGTATCGGGAAGGTCGTTATCAAGCGGCCATTGCAGAGTTTAGACAAGCCGTTAGCTTGGATCCTAGCTATGCGGATGCTTATTATTGGATAGCGAACGCTTATGCGAAACTCGATGTTTGGGATCAGTCAATGAATGCGTATAAACGTTGTTTACAAATTCGTCCGTCCTATGCGAATGCTCATGCTGAGCTAGCAGGGATTTATATTATGAAGTTAAAATATACGCCAGCCGAAGGACATTTATTACAAGCCGTTAAATATGATCCGGGTTTGGCGATTGCCTATTATTATCTCGGTGAAATTTACCGCAAAAAAGTGATTTGTAGTAAAGCTGGAGATAATTACCGCAAAGCCTTATCCATTCAGCCTGATTTATTAGACGCAAAAGAAGGGCTAAGAAAATTAGCACCTATGTGTCAACCCAAAGTCAAAAAACCGAAATATGAGAAAGCCGATGATTTTGTGGGTGGTGCGAAACAATTAAAAGAAAGTGAATGGTAGCCGAGTGTCAATGATTGCTTCCTTAACAATATATAAGGAAGCAATCTAATATCATCACAATCAAAATAGGTAGTTATTATGAATATCAATCGTCAAATCGTCAGCATTGCTTTGCTATCATCACTTAGTTTTATGAGTTGGGCAGGCAATAAAGCCATGATGGAAAATATGGCAAAAGAACTGATTCAACTTAATGAAACAGTAGTACAGCAATTAGGTGGCATTGAAAATAATGAAAAAATTCAGTTAGAGGCGAGAGTTGTTGAGAAAAATGGCAAGAAGATCATTGTAATTGAGCAAGCGATTATGACTAAAGTGCCAGAAAATCAACCCGTTGAGAAAGATAAAGTTCCGTCTAAACAAGCAAAACATACACCAATGGCGTTGCAACAAAAGCAAATCTTAACGGGTGAAAATTATACGGGTGATATTCGTTATGAGTCATTGCCCAAACAAGAACACTTTCCAATGGCAAGCCAACGTCCCATGAGTGTTGCTGAGAAAGTGAATCAAGTCTCAAAATGGATTAATCAATATCCTAAAGCGAAAGTAATTAAACTACAGCCAAATGATATTAGAGATTTTCCATTAAAAGAGGAAAATGCTTTCACTGGAGGCGTATTGATTTATTGGTAGTGTGATCAAGTTTCTAGTTGTTTAATGTTATATCAGTATAATTTTTTTATAGTTTTTTTATTAGTAATATTGAGGTAAGTAAAATGAAAATGTTAAAAACAAGTTTTATGGTTGGATGGCTAGTTTTAGCAAATACAGCAGCAATTGCAGGGAATAGTAAATTTATGTCAATTAAAGCAGCTAAAATGGTGGCAGAACGTGCGATTGTTGAAAGTGTGATTGGTCTAAAAGTTCGTAGTACATCATCTGTCGTTGATATGGTGGCTCAAGATTACAGAATTGAAGCCAAAACCATGGCAAAAATTCGTGGTATTGAATATATTGACACGGTTTATGATCCCCAACGTAATATTGCAAAAGTAACCGCTGTATTACAAGTAGGTAAAGTGGAAAATATTATTGGCAAACGCATCAATTATGGTAATCAAATTATTAAACGAGTTGGTTTTGGTACCTCTGATCCTAGAATGGTAGGTCCTTTAAAAGCCTTACGGGCGGCGGAATTAGATGCCTATGCCCAATTAGCCAGAAAAATTGTTGGGTTTAAATTGAAAAGTGGTTCTTTAGTCGAAAACTATATTTTAAAATCTGATGAAATCAAAACTAAAATGATGGCAGCTATTTATGGTGCGGAATTAGTCGCCTATCGTTGGGATGAGCAAGGGGATGCTTATGTAAAATTAGCCTTAAAATTAGATAAAGTTGAAGATGTTCTAGGTCAAAGAATCCAATATGATCGTCGTATTGTTGAAGTAGAAGGCAATGGGGCACAACATGATGATTTTAGCGAATCACGACAACAACGATATCAAGAAGAACCACAATATCGCCAAGATGCCAGCACTATTCGTGAAGGGTCTTTAAATATTCCAATGCCTGTGCCTAATCGTCAACCTTTAGTCGGTGAAGGCATGGATGATAGATATCAACAACGGGAATCTTTTGATGCAGGTGGTGCGGTTAATTTACAATAAATTCGATTAAAGTCAAAGGATCGGCGTAATGTCGATCCTTTGGTTTTTAATTTCTAGGAGTTTTAGCAATGTTAAAAATGAAATTATTAGGGCTGTTATTGTTGCTCGTTTGGAATATCACTAGTTTTGCTGAATGTCAATTTTGGGATGCGGATTGTGAAGCAAGACAGCAACAATATCAAAAACAACGCCAAGTCGGTGATTTATTATCCGTATCTTGTCCCCATTTAAAAGGGCAAAAAGTGGCATTAGTGATTGCGGAGTCAGTGGCAGATGGTTTTAATATTGGTAAGATTCCTAATTATGGTTCAATGTATCGGGTAATGAATGCCAGTTTACGACGTTCAGGTTTTCGTACTTACCGACAAGAGCAGATTGATCAAGCCATTGCCCAAGAAGAACAAGAACTCATTGCAAATTTTAGAGATGGTGAGGCCTTATTAGTAGCGAAACGTTTAGGGGCACCGCTTTCATTAAAAGGCATTATTTATACTCGTACCCATCATAATGATATGGCAAATTTAACGGAAGTTTATGTTACCATGTCATTTAGCTTAACGGATAATCAGGGTCGTACTGTCGCAGATGTATCGACAACTAGGGATTCATTTTCAGGTGCAGATGTTTATTCGGTTGCTTTAGATTTAGTACGAGAAGAATCAAATATGATTGCAGCCAAATTGTATCAACAATATTGTCAATATACCCGAAGATAAAGGAAAAATCGATGAAAATAATGAATGTGATCAAGCTGATGAAAATGTGGCTAGCTATCCTATTTTTAATGGTAGGTTTACAGTTGCATGCCGCTGATACCCTTATTGTAACCGCAGAAGGCTTGGCCGACCCGAATTCTGATGCCTATAAGCGTGATAAAGGTTTGATGATAGATGATTTAAGACGAGATGCGAGAAAGCAGGCAATTGAAAAAGCAGTGGGTGTGTTTGTGGATAGTTCTACTTTGGTTGAAAATTACGCTTTAATTCATGATCGGGTATTAAGCAAATCGCAAGGTATTATCAAAAGTGTGATCAAAGAAAGTCCCTATTGGATTAGTAAAGATGGTTTTGCCCATATTTTGATTAAAGCGGAAGTTTATATCACTAGTGTTAAAGATGCCTTACGTAAAATGTCAAAAATTGAGCGTTTGCATTTGATTAAAGAATATGGCAACCCAACCATTTCAGTGAGAATTGATATTAGAGATGCACAGCGTGGTGCGAACATTCATGCGGAACGTTCGCAAGTGGCTGAAAATTTATTTATTGAAAAATTGCAAAATTTTGGTTATCGAGTTTGGTCAGAAGAATTAACCCGTGATATTCGTGAAAGTCAAGAATATGAGCGTGAAGGTAATTTCAGACGTACCCAATTAACGGTTAGTCCTGAGGCCGATTTTTCAGTCATAGGGGAAGTAAAATTTAAACATCGTCAAATCACACTAAAAGCCTCGGGTTTAACGATTGATCGTTATGGTTTGACCTCTTATTCAGTTCGTTGCCGTAATAATCGTACAGGCGAAATTATTAAAACCAATAATCGTATCCCTAGAGGGAAAGCTTGGGATAGTGAAGATGCCGCTATGATGGATATTGGTTATATGGTAGCAGGCGAATTTTCAGAAGATTTTTTTCGGGATCATTTAATGCAGCCATCAAAAATTTATCGAGTCAATGTATATGGTTTACCTGATATGGACACCGCTAAATTAATGAAAAAAGAATTTATTGGTTTGCGTTCGGTATTAAATGTGGATTTACGTCGATTTCGGGCAAATTCTGGTAGCTTATTTGAAATTGAATTTGCCGGTAGTCGAGGTTCCTTTGTCGATTTTGTCCATGGTGCCGTTTTACGTCCATTAAATCGGAAATTTAGTTTAAGTCAGAAGTGTTTTAAATTACAGGCAGCCGAAGGTGAAACCGTTGATATTGATGTTGTATGCAATGAGAATGATATGAATTTTAATGAAACCCCTTCAACTACTTTAGTTTCCGCTCCGCCTGAACGGATTCGGGAAATTGTCAAAGATGAGCTTACCATGAAAAAAGTGGCGCAAGTTAATCCTGAGGCGGTAAAACAACTTGCAAATCAGGGGGATAGAATGGCTCAAGATGCGGTGGATGCTATCGATACTATTGGTAATTTTTAAATTTTTACATACACTATAAAAGCAGAGTTTAAACCTCTGCTTTTTTTGCTTGATTTTTTATTGAATTTTAGTATATTATAAAGTAGTTATTTACATGGAAGATGTTATGAAGATTGGATTTTATTTAGCGGTGTTATTCGCAATGTTAAGTCTATCAGGCTGTGCACCTCATGGGAATTCTGCCAGTACTCGGGCAAATCAACAAGCAAACCAAAACTTGTATCAAGCGAAAAGTTATCAAAATTCGCATGTACAAGGACCTGCCGTTGTGGTATTACCTGGGGAAATCAAAAGTAGTAATGCCACTTTTGTGCAACGTGTTTCTGCTAATAATATTGCCGATTTTGGTGAATTGGAATTATCCAATGCCAATTTTCGAGTATTAGAGCGTTCTGATTTAGGTGGGTTGTTAAATGAATTTGAAATTGCTTATAAAATGGGTGATCCGTCAACCGCAAGACGTTTATTACAACGAGGTAAGTTTAAATCCACTCGTTTTATAGTGCGTTTTGATATATTAAAAGCGGAACCTGCCGCTTCTGCGGCAAATGCCTTTGATGCCAGAGTGATAGGAAATATTATTGGCGGTGATGCTGGCCGTGTGGTGAGTTCGATTAAAACGGATGAATTTGCTAAAGTTTGGATTATTGGTTTACGTTATAAAGTGATTAATGCGCAAACCACTGAGCAAATGGGACAAGGCTATTTTGAAAAGAAAATGGAATTAGGTGGTCAAGGGGTTTCTATCTTGGGCTTAAGTCAATCAGGTACGCAAAGTGTTGGTTTGGATACCTTAGTACAACGTTTAGTTCAAGAAGCCGTGTATGATATTGATAGAAAATATAAACCAAGAAATTCAACGCCAAGTTATTCTTCACAATCAAATACACCCGCATATGATGTCAGAAATTCCAATGTACGAGTGGGGCAACAGATTTTAGCTGATTTAGGGTATCCAGTCGGCAGACCTGATGGTGTGATAGGGCGTAATACTCGTCGAGCTATTTCAATGTTCCAACAAGATTACGGTTTAGCGGTAACAGGCGAGTTTGATTCTGCTACTATGGATAAATTACAAAGATTGGCTCCCTAACGGTGATAGTATTCGTTGTTATTTGGGGATGCAACTGATTTATGAGTGGTTTTAGCAGTAAGCATCTCAAAATACTGTTGTTTACAAACTAAAAGTAGTAAAAAATATGTCATGTTGTTTTTTACACTTTATTCAACTAGATAATTATAAAGAAACGGGGAGTTTGATATGGAATTATTAAAAAAATCATTCGCTTGTGCAGTTGCTTCGGGCTGTTTAACTTTTTCTTTGCCTGCTTTGGCCGCAAGTGATGCAGAAATACAACAATTAAAAGCACAAGTCCGTGTGTTGATGGACAGAATTCAGGAACTAGAAGATAAACAAGAACAAGCCATGGACAAAATCGAAAAAACCACTGATAAAATCAAATGGGCGGAAAAAATTAAGGTAAAAGGTGATTTTCGTTTCCGTCATGAAAGTTTTTGGCGTGAACATGAAAATGATCGTCATCGTCAACGGATTCGTGCCCGTTTAGGCTTATTAGCGAAAATCAATGATACAGTTGATACAGGTTTATGGATAGTAACTGGTTCAGATGAACCTGTTTCTACTAATCAAACTTTGGATGATGGTTTTTCTACCAAAGGAATACAATTAGATCAAGCCTATTTTGATTGGCATCCTTTAGAAGGCACGAAATTTAAGGTTTTAGGGGGTAAGTTTAAAAATCCATTTTTCAGACCGGGTAAAACTGAGTTATTATGGGATGGCGATTTACGTCCTGAAGGGATTGCCATTAAATACGATAGTGGGGTCATTTTTACTAATGTTGGGGCATTCATAGTGGAAGAACGTAGTTCTGATGCAGAATCTCGTCTTTATGGTAGTCAGTTAGGGGCGAAAATGGCAATGAACCAAGATACCTATTTAAAAGCGGGTATCGGCTATTTTTATTTTAGTAATACCGATGAAGAAACCTTTTTTGATTCTAGCGATGGTTTTGGTAATACTATTGCGACTAATGGTGCTTATTTATATGATTTTGAGGAAGTGGAATTATTTACGGAGATAGGTTTTAAAGCCATGGGGCTTCCAATGAAATTATTTGCTGATTATGTGGTCAATACTGAGGTCGATGGTAAAGGTCATGATGGTGAGTTAGATCCGAATGGTAAGGACGAAGATGAGGCGTATTTAGTTGGTTTCCAAGTGGGTAAAGCAAAAAAACCTGGCGAATGGAAATTTAAATACAGCTATCGTGATGTTGAAAAAGATGCCGTGATTGGTGCTTATACTGATTCTGATTTTATCGGAGGGGGGACGGATGGACAGGGTCATGAATTTGGTTTTGGGTATAAGATTGCTAAGAATTGGGATTTTAGCGTAAGCTACTTTGATAATATTGATGCCGATGATGATGATTTTGAACGCATGATGTTAGATCTTAAATTCAAATACTAAAATTTAGTATTTTTTGATAACACTCCCTAAAGCAATTTTAGGGAGTGTTGTTTTGTCTTTGTTATTTCGGGTTAAATTGATTATGGCATTAAGAACAGTATTAATTCCTTGATTTGTGTCATTCATATTACAGAAATATTACATTGTCAAAATTATTACACTATGTTAAATTACAAAAAAAATTGATAGCTTGGTAATTTGGCAGTGCTTATAGTGATAGCGCATGCTGATAATTTTCTATTATAATATGAGGCTGAAATATGGAATTTAGAAACATCAATGCGATTGAAAATGCGACTAAAAAATCACGAGTAGAACTTTTTCGTTTAGGGAGTGCCTTGTTATTTATCATAGCCGTAATGCTATATACTTCGTCGATTAATGCGATTGAGGGGACATCTGGCATTATGTTAGTTATTGCCGCAATGATTGGTGGTTATATGGCAATGAATATTGGGGCTAATGATGTGGCGAATAATGTGGGGCCTGCGGTTGGTTCTAAAGCACTTACCTTAGTTGGTGCTATTGTGATTGCGGCCATTTTTGAAGCGGCTGGGGCATTAATTGCAGGTGGTGATGTTGTCAGCACGATTAAAAAAGGCATTATTAATCCGGGTGATACCTTTAGTGCGGATGTATTTATTTGGTTAATGATGGCGGCACTTTTAGCGGGAGCGATTTGGCTTAATATTGCGACGGCATTAGGTGCGCCTGTTTCCACAACGCATTCTATTGTCGGTGGTGTGTTGGGGGCAGGTATTGCTGCGGGTGGTTTATCCATTGCGAATTGGGATAAAATGGTAGCAATTGCCGCAAGTTGGGTAATATCGCCTGTCATGGGCGGTGTTATTGCCGCAATATTTTTATATATTATTAAACGTTCAGTCACTTATAAATCGGATATGTTAGTCGCTGCAAAATCAATCGTACCCATTATGATTGCAATGATGGCATGGGTTTTTAGTACTTATTTGGTGTTAAAAGGTTTGAAAAAAATTTGGAAGGTTGACTTTATATCGGCTGTGGGTATTGGATTTATGATGGCTATGGCGATTTATTTTATTATTAAACCTTTAATCATTAAAGCAGCGTCTAAATTACGTAATGATAAAGAAAGTGTTAATTCATTGTTTACCGTGCCATTGATTTTTGCCGCCGCATTGTTAAGTTTTGCTCATGGTGCTAATGATGTGGCAAATGCGGTTGGTCCTTTAGCTGCGATTAATGAGGCGATCAGTCACGGTGTGGTTGCGTCTAAAGCATCTATTCCATTATGGGTGATGATTATCGGTGCGATTGGTATCGCCATAGGACTTGTGTTATATGGACCTAAATTGATTAAAACGGTGGGCAGTGAAATTACTGAGTTAAATCAGGTACGGGCTTTTTGTATTGCTATGGCAGCGGCTATTACGGTAATTATTGCATCACAGTTGGGATTGCCTGTTAGTTCTACGCATATTGCGGTAGGTGGTGTGTTTGGGGTAGGGTTTCTGCGTGAATATTTAAAGACCTCTTATGGAGGGATGATTGAAGATATTAAACATCACCATCAGAATACCAACCCAGAGGAAGTAGAGGCATTATTATCAAAATTTAAACATGCCTCCATTGAAGAACAGCGTAAAATATTGACTGACTTAAAACAACAAAGTGCCGAGAATCCAGATAGTGCCCCTATGCCGTTGAATAAGAAAGAACGTAAACAGCTAAAGCGGATACATAAAACTGAACTAGTCAAACGTTCACATTTATTTAAAATTATTGCGGCATGGCTGATTACTGTGCCTGCATCAGGTTTGATGGCCGCTATGCTTTATTTTATGATTAGGGGTATGATGTTGCCATAGGTTGATAGGTTTTTATTAGGCATTGTAAAAAGTAGCATGGATGATCATGGCGAGTGGCATTATCTTTTCCGCAATTCTTTCAATAATACAATGCCTTTTTTTTGTTGAGTGCAAACAATCACCAAGGATTTTTTTAATTGTGCAATTTCTTTTGCTGATTTTTCTTGTTTAAGCTGTTTTTTTAATAGTTGTTTGCGTTTATGTAATTTTTTCAACACTTTTTGCATGCACTGCTTTTTATTTTCACATTCTATGCGTTTTGCATTAAATAATCTGGATATTTGTTTGAGGTATTTTTTTACAGTCATTACATATCACCCATTTGTTTTAAGAATAGCAAGGTGTCCATCACTATAAGATATTTGAATTACTCTATCAAGTTATTTCAAGGTAAGGATAATGATTTACTGTGTTTTTTCAGCAATATTTTCAATCTCAAGTTCATCTAAAAATAATGCGGATTCCATTTCTTGTTCTATCTCATTTTGAGTACCAAATAAATGGGTGGCTGCTTGGATAAGGTTCATACTCGCATCATAAGCGTAACCACTATCGTTCATCAATGATGTTGCCATGTAAGATGTAATTTGCTGATTGCGTATTAACTTGTCTAAGGTACCATTGCTGGTAACATCATTTTCTTCAATTTGTAAACGGGAATGATCCAATTCCAATATATCAACATCTTGTCCTGTTCTTAAGGCATTTAATGTTCGCAGTAGTTCCGCAATCTGTATGCGTAGCTTATTGTATTCATTGCGTATCGCTTGGTTATCTGATTGCGTGTATTGCAATAGGTTTTTACGCATATGTTTTACGTTTTTTACGGCATCAACAATCGCACGTGTCGCATCACGCAGGGCAAATAATCGGGTAGCATTTTTGGGTGACATTTTTCCTTGCGCTTTACTCACAAACTCAATAATCGCACTGTATAGCACTTTAACTTTCGTGTTATATACACTATCAATATTTAGCTCAATAATCTTTTCGGAGGGATGGCACAATGTCTTAAGATCAACATCCGAATTAATCTCATGACGATGTAAGTTTAATCCATGTGCTAATACTTCAAAGGCATTATCGTAAAGGTGTAAGACTTCTTTATGCAAAGTTTTAATGGCGGTATCAGGAAATTCTAGGCTAGCATCATTTAAATAACGTGGTGCAATTACCTTAACTTCGGGATCGGAAAGTATATGATTGAGAAAGGTTACTAATCGATTAACCCAAGGAAGCATTAATATAATTCCCAACAGATTAAAAATCGTATGGAATACCGCTAATCTCAAGGCATAGTCATCCGTTGCTATGCCTAAGTTATCACTTAAGTAATCGACTAAGGCTTGAATTTGATAAATAAATAATATTGCCACAATCGCTGTAACCATATTAAATATCAGATGTGCACCTGCTAATCGTTTCCCTTGTATGTTAGCACTGACGGAACCAAGAATAGCGGTAATCGTTGTTCCAATATTCGCTCCGATTGCTAATGCTAAGGCATTTTCATAAGTGATTTGATTTGCCGCTAGTGCGGTAATAATGAGTACTAAGGTGGCATGGCTTGATTGCATGACTACCGTTGCAAATACACCAATACCACAAAATAAAAATAATCCCAAATAACCACTGACTGCAAACTCTGCCAGATCAATGGTTGTTTTAAAAGATTCAAAACCTTCTTTCATATAGTGAATCCCAAGAAACAAAAAACCTAATCCAGCAAGAATATAACCAATGCCTTTTAAATTTTTGGAGGATTGAAATGTCAGAATAATGCCAAATACCAGCATGGGCATTGCATAGGCTGAGATTTTAACTTTTAAACCAAAGCCAGCAATTAACCAAGCACCTGTTGTCGTACCTAAATTCGCACCAAAGATAATTCCTATCCCTGCCGCTAAACTAATTAGCCCTGCACTGAGAAACGATATGGTGATAACAGAAACTAAGGAACTTGATTGCATTAGTGTGGTTGAAACAATACCAAACATGACACTTTTCCAAAGTTTGTTAGTGGTTTTGTGCAATAGCTTTTCTAATATTCCACCCGTAAATGTTCTAAAACCATCCTCTAAAGATAACATGCCAAATAAAAAAATAGCCACACCCGCAGATATTTCTTTAAAGTCTGGACTGACCCAAAAACCATAAGTGAGCACAATAAGAATAACTGGCAAAACAATTTTTTGTAACATAAAATAAGTACCTATTATCGTTACAAGACGAGTGAATAACATTTGTCTTTAAAAAACAATAAAAAATAAAATAAAGTCTTGTAACTTTTTTAATATATATTTAATATAATTGTAACATTTAAGGGATAAAATACGGAGTTTTTTAATAATTTTTGATCTGTCCGATTATATTCCCGCATGCTCGATAGCCATATTTTCAACTATGCCATGACTAAAACTATCGCAACCGCAATCTATTAATACAATCTGTTGATTATATGGATTTTCAAATATTGTCTGAGGTAGCATTAAATTGGTCGGATACTATGGAATGACCTAATTCCACTGAGTTTCATGACCTGCCCATTCGCATTGATTTTTCTGAGCTTGAAGCGGATATTGATACGGAAACTTTCTATGAGGTGGAATGTCTATTGATCGAGACATTTCGGCACTATTTGGATCGAAGTTATGCTAGAATTGATGCGATTCAAGATTTAAATGATGCGTATGCTGATGCACTGTTGGACTTACATCAACAGCAGGCACGTTGGTTTCATCCTTATTGGTAGATAAAGTTGTGAAAAAAAGCACTGTTTTAAACAGTGCTTTTCTTTAGGAGAGAAAAAAAATGAGTGATAATGATCAGCGTCAACATCCTCGTTATGAAGGCGATGATTTTGTTGCAATATTGCATGTTGAAGCTAAGCAATATCAAGGTTTGATTGATAATATTAGTATTAGTGGCGTTTTTTTGCAAACTGAAATTTGCTTGGGGAAAGAATATGTAGGTAACGTTGCGAAATTAGTAGTTGATGTTGATATTGTTATTCAATTAGTGATAACTTGTCAGATTGTCCATTGTGGTGATTTAGGCGTTGGCTTAAGATTTAAACCGTTATCGTCATTAGAGCAAGATATTATCGAGTTACTTATTGAGCAATATGTTAAAAATTTGGAATCGTTTGAATAGTGTTATTAGAATTTTAGTTATTGAGAATGATTAATGAAAGTAAGTCAATTTCCTTTATTTACCGTTAAAGAAACTCCTGCGGATGCTGAAATTATCAGTCATCAATTAATGTTAAGATCGGGATTAATGCGTAAACTTGCCTCAGGTTTCTATATATGGTTGCCTTTGGGTTTAAGAGTGTTGCGTAAAATTGAAGCCATTGTGCGAGAACAAATGAATCGTGCAGGAGGGATTGAAGTATTAATGCCTATCGTACAACCCGCAGAATTGTGGCAAGAATCGGCACGTTGGCAAGAATATGGTCCAGAATTATTACGATTTACCGATAGACATCAACGTGAGTTTTGTTTAGGGCCAACCCATGAGGAAATTATTACCGATTTGGTACGACATGAAGTACGGAGTTATAAACAACTACCTGTCAATTTTTATCAAATTCAAAGCAAATTTCGGGATGAAATTCGACCTCGATTTGGGGTAATGCGAGCCAGAGAATTTGTGATGAAGGATGCTTATTCTTTTCATTTAGATCAAACGAGTTTACAACAAACCTATGACATTATGTATCAAACCTATTGCAATATTTTTCAAGCTTTGGGCTTGGAGTTTCGGGCGGTACAGGCGGATAGCGGTAATATTGGTGGGGCGGTTTCACATGAATTTCATGTGTTAGCGGAAACGGGTGAAGACGCCATTGCAATTTCTAATCAAAGTGATTATGCCGCTAATATTGAATTAGCAGAAGCAGTGCCATTAACCTCAGATCAAATCCCAACCGAGACTATGACGAAAGTTGCAACGCCACAGCAAGCATCAATTGAAGCGGTGTGCCAGTTTTTAAAAGTCAAACCTAATCAGTGTGTGAAAACCTTAATCGTCAATGGCAGTCAAGCAGAACAACCTTTAGTGGCTTTATTGATTCGAGGTGATCATGAGCTTAATCATATTAAAGCTGAAAAACATCCCTTAGTGGCAAAACCCTTGAGTTTTGCAGATGCCACTAAGATTAATCAAAGTTTAGACGGAGGCGTTGGTTATTTAGGGCCTGTTGGTTTATCCTTGCCGATTATTGCTGATCATAGTGTATTAGCAATGGTGGATTTTGTTTGTGGTGCTAATCAAGCGAATTATCATTTGACTGGTGTCAATTGGGGGAAAGATTTAGCCGTGCCTGAGGCTATGGACTTGCGTAATGTGCAAGCAGGTGATCCTAGTCCTGATGGTCAAGGGGAATTAGCCATTGTGCGCGGTATTGAAGTTGGTCATATTTTTCAATTAGGCGAAAAATATTCACAAGCAATGAATGCGACGGTATTGGATCAACAAGGCAAAGCGAAAGTATTAACTATGGGATGTTATGGTATTGGTATTTCTCGTATTATTGGGGCAGCGATTGAACAGGGGCATGATGATGCAGGGATTATTTGGCCAACGGCCATCGCCCCATTTCAAGTGGTGATTTTACCAATGAATATGGCAAAATCGACGATAGTTGCAACTGCGGTAACGAAACTTTATCAACAATTACTTGAGGTAGGTATTGACGTATTATTAGACGATAGAAATATTCGTGCAGGACAAATGTTTGCTGATATGGATTTAATTGGTATTCCCCATCGTTTAATTATGAGTGAGCGGTGTTTAAATTCAGGTAACATAGAATATAAACACCGTGGTTCTAAAGATGCGGAACTTATTGCCATTGAGCAACTCATAGAATTTTTAGTGGCGAAGTTATAAAGGAATTTATGGTTGATAAATTCCTTACTCAGGAGGAGATTTAACATTCTGATACTGATACTCGGATGGGAACAGGGCCTGCCGCTAATACCATTGGTTTAACTGAACAAGGGCATTTTCCCGCAGTAACCATTGCCGTAGCAAAAAAACCAGGCACTAATGCGGTTGAAGAATCAAGTGATTCAGCGTTTAGATGCGTTAAAAGGTGTATTTGTTTCTAGTGATGTAGAAGCAACGGTTATGCGTAATTATGGGGGGGGATGTCAGTTATCTGCATAATGATAAAGCCAAATATCCGATTCCGTTACGTTTAGAGCGAGATGTTGTGGATAAAACCAATTTAGATCAAATATTATCTTATAAAATTCGTTCTTCATCGGGTAAATGGGTGCCATTATCTGAAGTAACAAACGTAGTTGATTCTAGTTTAGAAAATGCAATTTATCACAAAGATTTGCTACCCATTATTGATGCCCTGTATGTCCTAAACCTTGTTCCCCACGATCTGAATCTTGGCTAAACTCGTTTACCCAAGTTAATTTACCCATCACTACAGGCACAAATACCAATTGACAGATTCTATCACCTGTATTAATCGTAAAGGCTTGTTCACTTCGATTCCAAACGCCAATTTTAATTTCCCCTTGATAATCACTATCAATCAATCCCACTGAATTAGCTAGGATAACCCCATGTTTAATGCCTAAACCAGAGCGGGGCAATAAAACTGCGGCGAGTTGTGGATCGTGAATGTGAATCGCAAGACCACTGGGAATGATTTTGGTTTGATTGGCCTCAATAGTCACAGATGTTTCAATACAAGCGCTAAGATCAATGCCTGCGGCACCATCTGTGCTGTAATCAGGTAATGGAATGCTTGTTCCTAATAAGGGATTAATAATTTTGGCTTCAATTGTTTTCATTTTTTATTATGCCTAAGTTGAGAGTAAAATAGTTAAGCACAGATTTTAACACAAGGGAATAAGATGGCAATTTCACAATGGCCAATTAATGAACGTCCAAGAGAAAAATTATTAGCAAAAGGGGCGAAAAGTCTATCTGATGCGGAATTATTGGCAATTTTGTTTCGGACAGGCGTTAAAGGCAAAACTGCCATTGATTTAGCACGGGAATTACTAAAAAAACATAAGAATCTACAAACATTGTTTACTTTATCTGCAGAGAAATTCCAAGAATTTCCAGGTTTGGGTATGGCAAAATATGTGCAATTACAAGCGGTATTAGAACTAGGACGGCGTTATTGGGATGAAAATATGCAGCGTTCTGATATGATTAAAAACTCTACTGATATTTTGCAATATTTTACCGCCAAATTGCGTGGCTATCAAAAAGAAGTATTTGCTTGTTTATTTTTAGATACTCGATTACAGGTAATTGCTTATGAAGAATTATTTGAGGGTTCATTAGACGGGGCGAATGTTCACCCTAGAGTGATTATGCAAAAGTCCTTAGAACATAATGCGTCAGCACTGATTTTTGCCCATAACCACCCTTCGGGAATTGCAGAACCAAGTCAGGCTGATAAGGATATGACACTACATTTAAAGTCATTATTAGCAGGGTTTGAAATCAGGGTTTTAGATCATATTGTCGTAGGGCATGGACAGGCAGTTTCTTTAGCAGAAGAGGGTTTGATTTAAATGTAATTTCCATTGATTTTAATAATAAATTTTGTTAAAGTTCAGCGTTTATTTAAGTTTTTAGTCAGTTGCAAGAATCATAGAAGGGAATGACAATGGCAAAAGTATGTCAAGTGACAGGTAAGCGTCCAATGAGTGGCAATCACGTCTCTCATGCCCATAATAAAACCAAACGTCGGTTTTTACCTAATTTACACCAACATCGGTTTTGGGTGGCCAGTGAAAACCGCTGGGTAAAACTGCAAGTATCTTCCAAAGGAATGCGGATTATTGATAAATTAGGCATTGATGCCGTTTTAGCCGATATGCGTAAACGTGGAGAGAAAGTATGAGAGATAAAATCAAATTAGTATCCAGTGCAGGTACAGGGCACTATTATACTACGACTAAAAATAAACGTACCATGACTGAAAAATTACAAATGAAAAAATTTGATCCTGTCGTACGCAAGCACGTTTTATATAAAGAAGCTAAAATCAAATAATAAATCTAGGCTAGCACCACTATAATGCTATCCAAATCCAATTATCTTGAATTTTAGTGGCGAGATGAGTTAGAAATTGATCGAGACAAGGGCCATGAACACATTGCCCTGTTTCAATCATAAATAAAGCACCATGCAGACTGCATTGAATATATTGTTCATTGCTATCTAAAAATACATTAGGTTGCCAGTTTAGTGGGGCTTGTGTGTGGGGGCATTGGTTTTGGTAGGCATAATATTGCTGATTTTGTTTGATTATAAACAAATGGTAATTTTGTTGATTGAGAGTGAATTCAAAACCTTGACTGATTTGCTGGGCAAAGCTTTGAGTTTCACAAATCTTGTACCATGTCATAGTTGCAAGCCTAATAGGCCACATTTTTTCCCAGCCAATTGGCAACTATGTTGTAATAATTTTTCAACAGCATACTGTTTTAGTAAGCCATCAATAATGCCTGCATTAAACACATCACCGGCACCAATAGTATCTATGACTTTTTTAGGCGGATAAGCAGGGCTGTGATAATGTTGATTTTTAGTGTCTAACGCATAAGCACCTTGTTCGCCCCATGCAATGACTAATAAATTATCCAGACTTTGTTGGCGAATATAATGCAAAAATTCTATAGGCTGTTGATAACCATAATGATTGGCATAAGCTTTAGAAAATATTAATACTTTGGGATAAGTAAATAAGGTGTCAATATTTTCTCTGGGTTTTTCAATTTCTAATGAGCAAGGGATTTGTGGATAAGATTGATTTAAATAAGCAAACATTAATTGTACTTGGGCGATATTCCGACCTTCAAAATGAATCCAGTTAAAGTTTGCTAAGTTGATTGTGGCAAATTTTTGATAAGCGTATTCAGGCAAATCACGATAGTGGGCAATGGTACGAGAACCATTGGTTTGATTGAGCAAAATATAGGAGGTTGGCAGTTTGCCTGATTTTAAAAGTTCAACCGCAGAATAATTAATTTGGTAGTGATTCAGATCTTGTAAAATATATTGGCTGTCAGGTTCATCAACTAATACGCCAGCCCAATTGCAATTATAACCGAGTTGGCTAAGTATCGCTAAGGTATTAGTGGTATTACCACCACGTTGGAAATGTTGCTTTAGTATCCGAAATTCAGAATCTTCTTGAGGATAATGGTCAATAATATTGATAATATCTAAAGTAGCATTACCAATCCCTAGAATTTTTTGCAAGTCGATTTCTCAATGTACTGTATTTATTAATATTAACTGTCAATTTCTCTGACTAAACGAAAGCCAAGATTATTGCTTTTATCTTTTTTGGGGAAGCTTGAACGAGTAGTTGTTTGCAATTTTTCGGCCGTATTATTAAAGGAACCACCTCTTACCATACGTTGTGAGCAATCACCTTCTTCCCAGGCAGAGGCATCTTTTGGTTTGCCATCATAACTGCGATTTTTACAATCTTGAACCCATTCATTCACATTGCCTGCGGTATCATATAAACCAAAGGGGTTTGCATCAAAACTACCAACAGGTGCCGTGCTTCTTCTATCCCATTTGCTACCACAATCAAAACAATTTGCTTTATTTTTAGCAATTTTGTAACCCCACCAGTAAAAACTGCGTTTGCCTGTACCCGCCGCATATTCCCACTCTGATTCGCTAGGTAGACGATAAGTTTGTCCTGTTTGTTTCGATAGCCATTGTGCATAAGCAACGGCATCATCCCAAGTAATATTAATAACGGGACGTTTGCCTCGTCCCCAACCTTCATCATCAGGTAAATGCCGTCCTGTTCTTTTGGCAAAATAATCGTACTCTTCAAAAGTGATTTCATGTTGGGTTATGGCAAACATTGGCAATTCGACATGATGAGCAGGGCCTTCATCGCCATGTAGCCCACCTAAATTTCTACCCATTTTAAATTCACCTGCGGGAATGACAACTAGTTTAGGTGAGGTCATACCATTTTTTAGTTTATCCCGAAATACTGTTTTAGCACTCAGTTTGAATGTTTTGCTTGTTTTAGATTGTTTCGTTTCCGTCTGTTCAGTTGTTTTAGTTGGGCGTACTGAGGCAATGATCACACTTTTATGGCTAAGTTGATCCTTCTTTGCTTTATTATTATCTAATTCATTATCATTATCATTATTTGACGAATTTAACAATTTTGATTGGCTTAAACTTGCCGTATTCTTATGGATAGAAACTTTTTGATCACCTAGTTGTGTCGTATTTGTTTGTATATCTACTTTAGACATATCTTCTATTACCCCTTTTATCCATCCTGTTTGCTTAGGCGTTACGTTACTTTGAGCATAAGTCGTTGCATTATCTCTTTCTTCTTCAAATAATTGCGTGAGTAAGCTGTGTGAACCATTGGAAATAAGTAAGCCATTAATACCAAAAAAACTAATAACTAGTCCTAAAAATAATCCAAGAAATGTTCCTTTAGCAATGCTTTGCCATTTACTTTCTTGTAAATAATGATTAACGTCAATTGTTGCTTGGCTTGAAATTGAGTTATTTAAAGTTTTTTCGACTTCTTTTTTGATGGATTGTTTTAGATCAATTTCCATTTGTTCTTCATCAGACAATTCCATTCTTTTATTGATGAAGGAGTCAATATCCACCTTTTTCTTTTTGACCGCGTTAGGATCAACTTTATCTAATGACCAATTTTTTTCTTTTTGTTCGGCACGTTGTTTTTCTTGCTCAAGTTGTTGACGTAATAATCTCACTTGTTCACGCAAAACATTTGCAGTATCTTCTGCTTGAATTTGGGCAAACTCAAGTTCTGCTTTTAGTGAGGCAATTTCTTGTTTATTTTTATCACTTTGGGTTTGAATTTTTTTGTTTTTTTCTTCTTCTAATGCTTGGCTAAGCTGGGCATTTTGTGATTGAATATGATTCAATTCTTGTTCTAATTTTTTTAGAATAATTTGTTGTTCTTCATATTGTTTTTCTAAATATTCCACATCTGCTTCGGCTTGTTGTAGCTTTTTTTGGGTTTCTTGTAGTTCCGTTTGAATATAACGCAGATTTTTTTCATTACCCGTCCGTAAGCAAGAATTTTCTTCAATAACAGTTTTCCAAGCACGTTCTATTTCTTCTTTTTTTTCGGTAGCTTTTTTAGCACGAATTTGTGCACCAAATAATTCTGTTTTTAGTTTTTCATTTTCTTTTTTATATTGTTCTTCTTGTTCAAAATTGACATGGTAAGAATCACGAGTATCCCTTTTGGATTCTTGAAGTTGAAATTCTAGATCACGAATGCGTTGTTTTAAGGTTCGCACATCTTCAGAAACGGACACACTTGAAGAAACCTGAGCTGAGTTAACAGCTTGGTTTGAATATTTAGATGGTTTCTCCATTGCCTCTCTTCCTAGTCATAATGATTTAAATACATAGTTCAGGTATATCGAATTGCAAAAACCCTAATCTAAAGTCTATGATAATGCTCTTACAAAAACGTTGAACCAGTCCACAGTTTCAGTTTTTATACTGACATTTTTTTGACTGTTAATGTAAAAATTATACCATAGATTTAGTTAAAAATTAGGCTTGTGTTTTAAGCTAAAAACGACTAGAATTACACATCGTGTTTCATTGGCTATGTAGCTCAGCTGGTTAGAGCGCAGCACTCATAATGCTGAGGTCGGTGGTTCGAGCCCACCCATAGCTAGCATATATAAGATGCTGTTTGATTAAATGCTTTTTTTTGTTCTGGTGTGTTAATATTGCTGAAAAACTTTTTTTGATCAGAATAATCAACAATAATGGCTTGTTGTTGTTGATACCATAGCAATACTTTTGCTTTAGATTGTTGCAAATATTTTTTCAGAGATAAAGATAAGGTTTTAGGTATTAAAGCATAAAGTGGTTGTAAGTGATGACCGTCATTCGCAATACAAGGATAATTCGCATGCTTTGCTTGCCAAAATCTAGAAAGTAATTCAGGGCTAAGTAATGGGTTGTCACAGGGAATCGTCAGCAAATAGGGCGTTTGGATTTGTGATAAAATGGTCTCAATCCCTGTAAGTGGGCCTAAATAAGCACTGGGATCAGGATCAGAAATCACAGGATAACCAAATTGTTGATAAGTGCTTAAGTTACGGTTGGCATTGATGTAGATTTGTTTGACTTGGGGTTGGAGTTGTGTGATTAGCCATTCTGTATAAGAGCGGTGTTGAAATTGCAATAAGCCCTTATCTTGATTTGCCATGCGTTGACCACGACCGCCTGCTAATATGACCGCACTCACCTGCTGGGAAGTACGCTCAGTTTTGGCTTGCATTTTGGGGTAAATGTATGCTGAAAGTAGAGCCTTCGTTGGGCTGGCTTGCTACTTCAATATAACCCTTCATCATTTGGCAAAATTTTTGGCTGATGACTAGTCCTAAACCCGTACCACCAAAACGTCGAGTCATTGAGGCATCCGCTTGCGAAAATTCAGTAAAAAGTTTTTGTTGTTGTGCTTCTGTAATACCAATGCCTGTGTCTTTTACGGTAAACTGAATCCAAGTTTTTTGGTTTCTTTGATAACTTTGCACCCTTAGGGTAATCTCACCTTTTTTGGTAAATTTAGCCGCATTAGATAGCAAATTAAATAAACATTGACGAGTACGAGTAACATCCGCACGCATTTTTTTAATTTTTAGGTCGGGTGCTAATTCAATGTTTAAATGGTTGTGATTTTTTTCAACCAAGGGCTTAATGGTATAAGCGACTTCATCTACTAGATTTTTTATGGCAAAGGTTTCAGGGAATAACTCAATTTTCCCTGCTTCAATTTTGGTTAAGTCCAAAATATCATTGATTAGTGCGAGTAAATGTTTGCCTGCCCAACGAATTTGGTTGAGATCGTTTTCAAAGGTTATTAAGTCTAATTCTTCCGCTTCTTCAATTAGCATTTCACTATAACCAATAATGGCATTTAATGGCGTGCGTAATTCATGACTCATATTCGCAAGAAAGGCTGTTTTAGCATGACTGGCTTCTTCAGCACTATGTTTTTCACGAATGGCTTTTTGAATTTTAGATTCTTGGGCCAGTTGATCGCTAATATCTTTGCAAAGAAATACTAGCGAGGTAATTTGACCTGAGTCATCTTTAAGGGGATAGACGACTTCTTCCATGTAAAATTCACTGCCATCTTTACGCAAGCTAATCACCATTTCTGAAAAGCTTTTTTGATGATAAAAGCAATGATGCAGTTTTTTATGTAATTTTTGACTATTTGTATATCGAGGGTGATGGATTAAGTTGATGTTTTGCCCAATAATTTCATGGCATTGATAACCTGTTTGTTTTTCAAACGCAGAATTAACATAGTGAATAGTTCCATCTTGGTTTGTAAAAAAAATCATTTGGTGAAACTGTTCAATTGCTCTTGACAGTTGAATCAGGTTATCAGTATTAGTCATAAATACATATCTATATCTAGTTTTATTGGTCAAGCTGTTGGTATTGTTGTCTTAATAATACTAAACGTTTATTTAATTCTTCAAATATTGTTTGTTCTTTATCAACAATTTCTTTGGGGGCATTGTTGATAAATTTAGGATTATTTAATTTATTTTGTGAACGTTGTTGTTCTTTTTCAGCTTTATTAATCGCTTTTGCTAAACGTTGTTTTTCCAAGTCAATATCAATTAAACCTGCTAAGGGAATTAATAATTTTAATTCACCCACAAATGCGGAGGCTGATTGTGATAAGGTTTGTTCCGCCCGTAACCATTTTATCGTATCAATTTTAGCGAGTTTCGTCAGATATACTTGATTATTTTCTATATAAGTTTGGTCTTTGGTCGAAGCATTTTGCAAATAAACCGTTAAACTTTGTTTCGGACTAATATTCATTTCACCACGAATTTGGCGAATACCTAAAATAAATTGTTTTAGCCATTCGATTTCTTCAATCGTGGTATTATCCACTAGGCTAAGATCTGCTTGGGGATAAGGTTGTAGCATAATAGTCGGGGCTTTAATCCCCGCTAATGGTGCAATTTTTTGCCAAATTTCTTCGGTAATAAAAGGGATAATTGGATGGGCTAAACGTAACAAGGTTTCCAAAACTTGAATGAGTGTGCTTTGCTTTGCTTGCGGGTTTGCTTTGGAGAGTTCTATATACCAATCACAATACTCATTCCAAGTAAATTCATAAATATGTTGGGCAACCCAGTCAAAGCGATATTGACCAATAGCTGTCGTTACTTCTTGGATGAGTAAATTGAGTTTTGAAATAATCCAACGATCTGCCAAGGTTTGGGTTTGAATTGGTTCATTAGTAAGTTTTTTAGGATCAATATTGATAATAATATAACGAGAGGCATTCCACAGTTTATTACAAAAATTGCGATAACCTTCCACTCGTTTAATATCAAAATTAATATCACGTCCAGTTGATGCTAGGGATGCAAAGGTAAAACGTAAGGCATCGGCACCAAAGGCAGGAATGCCTTTTGGATAGTCTTCACGAGTATGTTTTTCAATGCTTGGTGCCATTTGGGGTTGCATTAAACCTGTGGTACGTTTGGCCACTAATGCTTCCAGTTCAATACTATCCATCACATCTAATGGATCTAAAACATTACCTTTGGATTTGGACATTTTTTGACCATGAGCATCACGAATTAAACCATGCATATACACTTCTTTAAATGGCACTTGACCCATAAATTTAATGCCCATCATTATCATTCTGGCAACCCAGAAAAAGATAATATCAAAACCTGTGACCAACACAGAGGTAGGATAAAATTTTTCTAATTCAGGCGTTTTTTCAGGCCAACCCAAGGTTGAAAATGGCCATAAGGCTGAGGAAAACCAAGTGTCTAAGACATCTTCGTCTTGGGTGAGAATACAATCATTGCTAAGCGAATATTTTGCTCGAATCTCTGCTTCATTGTGACCCACATAAATATTGCCTTGATCATCATACCAAGCAGGGATTCTATGCCCCCACCATAGTTGGCGACTAATACACCAATCTTGAATATTATGCATCCATTCGTAATAGGTTTTGCTCCAATTTTCAGGAATAAAGCGGATCTCGCCTGTTTCTACTGCTTTAATGGCAGGTTTGGCTAAATCTTCGATTTTAACAAACCATTGATCGGTTAATAATGGTTCTAATACCGCATGTGAACGATCCCCTCTGGGAACTTTTAATGGGTGATCCTCAATTTTTTCTAGTAGGTTTTGGGCTTGTAAATCCTTGATAATTTGCTTTCTTGCGTCATAACGATCCATATTTTGATAAGCAGTGGGGACTTTATCATTTAATTTGGCATCGATGGTAAAAATATTAATCATTTCTAATTGATGACGTTGACCGATTTCATAGTCATTAAAATCGTGGGCGGGGGTGATTTTGACACAACCTGTTCCAAATTCTTTGTCAACATAGTCATCGGCAATAATTGGAATAACTCTATTGCTTAACGGGAGTTTAATTTGTTTGCCAATTAAATGTTGATAACGCGAATCTTCTGGATGAACTGCCACTGCAGTATCGCCTAACATGGTTTCTGGGCGAGTGGTTGCGACGACTAAATGACCTGTGTCATCGGCTAAGGGATAACGCATATGCCAAAGATGTCCTTGTTCTTCAGTGGCAAGGACTTCAATATCTGAAATGGCCGTATGTAGGACAGGATCCCAGTTAACCAAACGTTTGCCTCGATAAATCAAACCTTGCTTATAAAGCTGGACAAACACTTCCGTTACCGCTTTGGACAAGCCTTGGTCCATAGTGAAACGCTCTCTTGACCAATCTAATGAGGCACCCATGCGTCTAAGTTGTTTGGTAATGGTCCCACCTGATTGCTGTTTCCATTCCCAGATTTTTTTTATAAAATCTTCTCGATCTAAGTCATGACGGCTTTGACCTTGGGCTAGGAGTTGTCTTTCTACGACCATCTGGGTTGCAATGCCTGCGTGATCAGTCCCTGCTTGCCATAAAGTGCTATGACCTTGCATACGATGATAGCGAATCAGTGCATCCATAATGGTGTCTTGAAAGGCGTGTCCCATATGCAAACTACCTGTTACATTGGGGGGGGGGATCATAATGCAATAGGGGTGAGTGTTATCATTAGGACTAAAATAACCTTGTTGTTCCCAAATTTGATACCAATGTTGTTCAATTGCTTGTGGCTGATATGTTTTTTCCATGGATTTTATCTATTCTATCATCATCGACTATTTAAAAACTGTGATTATATCAGGATTTCACGAGAATTTATTATTTAATGATTATCTATTTTTTTATGTTGTGAGGCATTTTGTACAATGTCCGCAATTTGTGGTTGTAATTTTGATATAATCATGTCTTTAATATCCTCTGCTAATACTGGAATGGAATCTTGTAAGGTTTGGAATACGGCTTCTTGAACTAAATAATCAAGTTTTTCGTTAAGTTGTTGTTGTAAATACTGTTGCATTTCTTTACAACTACTGGATTCAATGGCATTATTTTCTTCTTTTTTTATGACCTCTGTTTGTTTGTTGTCAGCCAGCATTGACTCACTGGGAAAAATCACTTCTTCTAAAACGGGTATTTCAATATCATCAGATGACATGCTATTGCTCCTTAAATTAAATTGATGATGGTCTAACAATGGTGAGTATTAATCACATAACCTTGGTCTCGATAATGACAAAATCGCTGTCTTCCATATTGTTTCATTTCAGGGTTTGCCGATATGGGTTCCACAATGCGTTGAAAATCTGCAAAAAATGGTTGAACGATGGGATTAAGTGTGATCAAAACATCCGTTGCTTTAATGGGTTTGATTTCTTGGGCGTATAGACGAATTGGCTCGATACTATCGCATTGATTGGTGATGCGATGTGGTAAAAATGATACGTCTTTATATTGCCATAATAAATTATCTAGTTGTTGTAATTGCCATTGCTTAGGGCTGTGAATGGCAATTTTATATCCTAGACTATAGATTTTTTCCGTTAAGTAACAAACAAACAGCAACCATGCTTTATTTTCTTGTCTTGATAATAGATAAAAATCCACTTGAGTCATTATTTTTCTACTTGATTAATTAAGTAATCCATCAACAATGTTAGGGGTCTTGCCGTTGCACCTTTGTCTTTACCTTGACGCCAAGCCACCCCTGCAATATCCATATGTGCCCAAGCATAATTTTCAGTAAAATGTGATAAAAACGCAGCCGCTGTAATAGTCCCTGCGGCAGAACCACCAATATTGGCAAAATCAGCAAAATTGCTTTCTAATTGTTGACGATGTTCTGGCCATAATGGTAATTGCCATGCTCGATCTAAAGTAGTGTTGCTTGATTTGAGGAGTTGTTGAATTAAATTATCATTATTGCCTAATATGGCACAGGATTTATCACCTAGGGCGACAATACAAGCACCGGTTAAAGTGGCTAAATCAATGACAACTTTCGGTTGATAGCGTTCAACATAGCTTAAGGCATCACATAAGACTAAACGACCTTCCGCATCGGTATTTAAAATTTCAATGGTTTTGCCAGACATACTTTTGACAATATCACCTGGTTTGCTTGCATTACCATCAGGCAGATTTTCAGCACTGGCAATGACTGCAACTATCGATAAAGGTAATTGTAACTCTGCCACGGCTAACATTGCACCAAAAATGGTAGCAGCCCCTGCCATATCATATTTCATTTCATCCATTTTAGAGGGAGATTTTAAGGAAATCCCGCCTGCATCAAAAGTAATGCCTTTGCCCACTAAAACAATTGGTTGGGTTTGGGCTTGTAAATTATATTCCATGACAATTAATTTCGGGGGTTGGCGACTGCCTTTGGCAACGGATAAAAATGCGCCCATGCCTAATTTTTCAATCTCATCTTGCGCTAGGATAGTGGTCTTGATTTTGGTATAGTTATGGGCGAATTGTTGTGCTTGTTCGGCCAAATCACTCGGGGTACAATGATTGCCTGGGCGATTGGCTAAATCTTGGGTTAATTCACTCCCTAGGGCAATGGCTTGACCTTGTTTTAAGGCGTTTTCAGCATTGCGTTGTTCTTTTTTTCTGACCATCCATGTTAGGTGTTCAATGGCAATGGGTGCTTGTTTTTCACTTTTAAATTCTTCAAAGCGATAACATTGTTGTTGGCTGATCAAGGTGGCTTGTTTAATTCGCCATGCGATATCCGCAACTTTAAGTTTGGTCAAATAGCATACGACTTTTTTTATGCTGAATGTTTTGAGTTGTTGGATTGTATAACTGAGAATTTGCTGGTATTGTGAGTGCTGACATTTTTTTTTGTTCCCACAACCAATTAATAAAATACTGGGTTTCATGTCAGGAATTTGAGGAATGTATAAGGATTGACCGATTTTTCCTTGTATGCCTGATTTTTTTAAAACTTGGCTTAAATAACCTTGGGTCTTTTTATCCCATGTTTTCATTGCTTGAGTTGCTTGCTGGTTTTGATAAAATCCAAAAATCAGTAAGTCGGTCTCATGATCTGGATAAGATTGTATTGAAAATTTCATTATTTCTCCTATGTTACTTAACTATTATATAAGTAATGATACTATAAAAATTTTAGGTGATTAATCCCTTATGATGAATAAATTATTACTGGTTGATCGCTATTTCATGCGTGAAATCATCACCACCTTTGTTGCGGTTATTTTAGTCTTATTATTGATTCTTGTCAGTCATCGATTTGTTCATTATTTAGAAAAAGCAGCAATGGGATCGATTTCGGGTGATATTATTTTTACCTTACTTGGTTTGCAGTCCTTACGTTTGTTAAGTTTAATTTTACCTGCGGCATTATTTTTATCCATTATTCTTGCTTTAGGACGAATGTATCGCGACTTGGAGATGATAGCGTTATTCGCTAGTGGTATTTCCTTGCAGCGTGTGTATCGTGCGGTATTATTATTGGCAATACCATTGGCATTACTCACGGCTGTATTAACATGGTGGGTCGTACCTTTAGCTATGCAAACCTTGTATCAATTAAAAACCTTGGATGAACAAAATTTACAATTAAAAATGGTGAATCCTGGGCGGTTTCATGTATTAAAACAAGGGGATTTAGTGTTTTATGTTGAGCAATTTTCTAAGGATGAACGTCAATTAAAAGAGGTATTTATTCAACATAAACAACAGAAAAAAATTGGCTTAGTTGCCTCTGATTTTGCCAGCAGTTTCATTGATGCAAAAACAGGACAACGTTATTTAGAATTAAAAAATGGGATTCGCTATCAAGGCGTGGCAGGACGTGCCGATTACCAAATTATTAAATTTTCACGTTATGTATTGCAATTAAAACAGTCCCAACCTGTATTTCAATCGAAGCGTTCTGGCAAATCGATGCAAGCATTATGGTCATCTACGCTGGTAAAAGATAGCATTGAATTACATGCCCGTTTGGGGATGCCTGTGTCAGTGTTATTATTCGCAATGTTAGCTGTGCCATTAAGTCGTAGTTCGCCCCGAGAAGGCAAATATGGCAAGTTATTAGTCGGGGTGTTAGTTTATTTGTTATATTTTAATTTAATTGGTGTCATGCAACATTGGTTGCGTCATCAAGAGTTAGTGATGGTCGGCATTGGAATGTGGTGGTTGCATGGGGTATTATTCGTGCTGGTCATATTCTTGTGGTTCTATGATAGACAATTGCGTGGATATGCTTGATGAAAATCTTGGAACAATATATTGGTAAGGTGGTGATTAGTTATTTAATCATTGTGTTATTAATTTTGGTGTCGTTGGATACGTTTCTGGCATTTGTCAGTGAGCTTAGCGATGTGGGCGATGGCAATTATCGGCTTACGGATGCGACGATTTATATTTTATTCACTTTACCACGTCGAATCTATCTGTTTTTACCTGTCTCAACATTATTAGGGTGTTTACTAGGTTTGGGAGCATTAGCCAATCAGTCGGAATTAGTCATTGTTCGAGCCGCAGGAATTTCTTGGTTGAATTTAATGACTATTTTATTTAAATCTTTGATTTGGGTGGTTTTATTGATTTTAGCATTAGGTCAATGGGGCATGCCAATGGCAGAGCAATATGCGCGTAGTATGAAAGAAGCGGAAAAAACTGGGCGTGTAACTTTAGCAAGCGAATATGGTTTTTGGGCGAAAGATGGTTTAACTTTTGTTAACATTGCTCAAATTTTACCGCCGAATCAATTACGTCATCTAACGATTTATGAAATGGATCAACAGCATCGATTACGGGTTGCCACTTATGCGAGGTCGGCACATTATGAGCAAGGGATTTGGCATTTAAAAAATATTAAACAAAGTTGGATTTTACCCGAAAGAGTGGTGGTTAAGCATTTAAAACAAGCCGATTGGAATTCTATTTTAGAGCCTGATTTACTCAGCGTAGTGGTTGTAGAGCCTGAAATTTTATCAATCACAGGCTTATTTAAATATATTCAATTTTTAAAACAAGCCGGCTTGGAAACTTTAGAATATGAATTAGCGTTTTGGCATAAACTCATGGCACCCGTGCATATTTTAGTGATGTTGTTTTTATCCATTCCGTTTTTATTGGGTTCCACTCGGGTGATTGCAATGGGGCAACGGATTTTGACAGGGGCATTAGTTGCCATTAGTTTCACTTTGCTTGATAAAGCCTCAGGCTATATGGCATTAGTTTATCATCTTAATCCAATCGTCTTTGCGGTTTTACCGAGTGGTTTATTTTTGTTATTTGGTATTTGGAGGTTAAAAAAGGTTTATTAATCGGATAGTTTTTTTAAGTTTTAGGCAAGACGATTAGTACTGTTTGGGAACAATAATCATGCCATGTGAGTTTATTAGGATCAACTAAAGACCAGATAAAACCTAAACCAAAACATAAGAAAGAAAGACAAGCACAGCTTAATCGCAATAAAGCCTGATAGAGTTTAATGGGATTTTTGGAATTATCCAATGCTTGAATTTGCAAACGCCATGCTCGCATGCCCAGTGTTTGACCACCGTGTAACCAAAACCACAAATAAAATCCACAAATCACTAAAAACAAATACATACGATAAAAAGGATTACCCGCTTCAATATAGCTTTGAGTAAAGGGGAGTAAGATTAGTGTTGCTAAAAATAATAATGCCACCAATAATAGGCTATCATACAATAATGCAAATAAACGTCGCCATAATGGGGCATGGGGATAATGATGAGACATAGAAATACCGCCGTTTATTGTGTTGATGATTGTGCTTTTCGCTTTGATCTTATAAATTTAAAGAATTTAGGTCAAGACTATTAAATACTAGGATGATACATTAGAATATATGGATAATCGCAGTCAAATATCAAAACATATTGTTAAGCGTTCTGAGCATGCCATTTCACGAGAAAATATTAGTCAATCCGCATTGAAGGTGTTGTATGGCTTAAAAAAAGGCGGTTATCAGTCTTATTTAGTCGGCGGAGGAGTTAGGGATTTATTACTTGGCGTAAGCCCAAAAGATTTTGATATTGTTACCAATGCTCATCCAGAACAAGTGGCAAAATTGTTTCGACGTTGCCGTTTAATTGGACGACGCTTCCGTTTAGCTCATGTTTACATTGGTAAAGAAATCATTGAAGTTGCCACATTTCGAGGAGGGTATCAAGGCGAAACCAAAGGCTTAAGAGAAACTTTTCATGGCGTGATTGTTAAGGATAATATTTATGGCAATATTGATGAAGATGTGTGGCGACGTGATTTTACGGTGAATGCCCTTTATTACAATATTAGTGATTTTTCCGTGCTTGATTTTACGGGAGGATTGTCTGATATAGCGAGTAGAACCTTACGTTTGATTGGAGAACCTGAGCTACGTTATCAAGAAGACCCTGTCAGAATATTACGTGCCATTCGTTTTGCTGCTAAATTACAGTTTGAAATTGAAGCAAGTTCTGCTCAAGCGATTCCATATTTTGCCCCCTATTTAAAGCATATTTCATCGGCACGTTTATTTGAAGAGTCGATAAAGTTATTTCATTCGGGTTATGCCTTAAATGTATTTGAGTTATTATTGAAACATGATTTATTTGAAATTTTGTTTCCAGAGAGTCGATTTTGGTTAAAGCGAACGGATTATGAGCAGTTTATTCGCTTGGCATTAGTTGATACTGATTGGCGAGTACAACAAAAACAATCCACTAATTTAGCTTTTTTATATGCGGTATTATTATGGCCATCAGTGTTGACAAGTTTAGACAAGCTGGAGCAACATAAATTAAAACAAGCCAAATATGCCAAAAAACGAGGGAAATATTATGCGATTTTGTCTCAAATAATGGCAGATGTTTTCGATAAACAAAAACAAATACTCGCCATTCCTAGACGTTTTATACCCGTTATTGAGCAAATTTGGTTATTGCAATCACGTTTTGTTGAAAAGCGTTCAACGGCGAAAGTTTTACGGTTTCTCAATCATCCTAAATTTCGAGCGGCTTTTGACTTTTTCTTATTGCGAGCGAAAGTTGAAACCATTGATCCTGATTTAGTACAATGGTGGGCACAGTTACAAAATTTACCCGACAAGGAACGCCGTAAATGGTTAACTGAACAATCAAAAAAATAGTGGTGATTATATTGCTCATATCTCCGCCATTAGATAAGCAATTAGAATTAGTTTATATTGGTTTGGGAAGTAATTTAGGATTTCCATGCCAACAACTACAGCGAGCAATTTTATCCTTATCACAATTACAATCGACAGAATTAATGCAGGTAGCAAATTTCTACCAAAGCTTGCCTTTCGCTGGAAAAATTCAACCTTTATTTGTCAATACGGTGGTTTTATTAAAAACCCAATTAAATCCTTGGCACTTATTAAAGCAGTTACAGAAAATTGAATATCAACAAGCACGAAAACGACCTTATCGCTGGAGTGCAAGAACCTTGGATTTAGATATATTATTATATGGAAAGCGTGTGATTAATTCTTCTCGTTTAACGATTCCACATCCACAGATTGCGAAACGAGCGTTTGTGTTATATCCTTTGTATGATATAACGCCTGATTTGGTGATACCGATTTATGGTAAAGTTCAGCGCTTATTAATGGGTTGTTCTAAACAGCAGTTATTTCATGTGCCAATGGGTTTGAGTTGCAATGAGACAAAGTATTAATCATTTACGGAAAAAAATGCGTGATCAGGAAAAAATTGTTTGTTTGACTTGTTATGATGCGGGTTTTGCTAGGATTATTGATAGACTCGGTATTGATGTCATATTGGTCGGGGATTCTCTGGGTATGGTGGTTCAAGGGCATGAGTCAACTCTAATGGTTACCATTGAACAAATGGTTTATCATACCCGCTGTGTCGCAAGAGTTAGTCAATCCGCTTTTATTATTGCTGATATGCCATTTGCTAGTTATAATCATCCGCAACAAGCCCTAGAGACAGCCGTAAATCTTATTCAAGGTGGGGCGCATATGGTTAAGCTGGAGGGGGGAACTCATTTAGAAGCTGTGATTCAATATCTTGCTAAGGCGGGTATTCCCGTTTGTGCCCATTTGGGATTGCTACCACAATCCATTTACAAAATTGGTGCTTATCGTGTTCAAGGCAAAAATCCTTTGGATGCAAAACAAATTCGGGAAGATGCCTTATGTTTAGAGCAGGCAGGGGCGGATATTTTGATTTTAGAGTGTGTTCCAAGAACATTAGCTACTGAAATTACAGAGACTTTAAAAATTCCTGTGATTGGAATTGGAGCAGGAATGGATTGTGATGGTCAAATATTGGTTTTATATGATATTTTGGGGATAACAACGCCAATGCCAAAGTTTGCCTATAATTTTTTGCAAGATCACAATAGTATTGAACAAGCAATTCAGCAATATGCTTATGCCGTTAAGACCAAGCGTTTTCCTTCTTTAGAATATAGTTTTGAATAATGGTCAAGGATTGAGATAGCCGTATGGATATTGTGAGTAAAAAGTCAGCACTGACTGAGCAAATTCGTCAGTACAAACAACAGAAATCAAGCATTGCCTTCGTGCCAACAATGGGAAATTTGCACCAAGGACATTTGTCCTTAGTGAAGTTAGCCAAGCAACATGCTGATAAAGTGGTCGTAAGTATTTTTGTTAATCCTACGCAATTTGCTGAGAATGAGGATTATTCGGAGTATCCACGAACCTTAGCACAAGATATTCAGCAGTTACAGCCGTTAAAGGTTGATATGCTATTTACACCTGACCTTGAAACTATTTATCCTAAAAGCAATCAAAATATTACTAAAGTTGTCGTAGAAGGGGCTTCTGATATTTTGTGTGGTGCATTTCGTTCTGGGCATTTTTCAGGGGTTACTACCATTGTGTTAAAATTGTTTCATTTAGTCCAACCTGATGTGGCAATATTTGGACAAAAAGATTATCAACAGTGGTGGTTAATTCAATGTATGGTACAAGATTTGGATTTGCCCGTTAGAATTTTATCCCATCCCATTGTCAGAGAATCCGATGGATTAGCAATGAGTTCCAGAAATAGTTATCTATCACCATTGCAACGGCGACAGGCGGTATTACTCTCACAATTATTGCAAAAAACAGCACGTCAAATTAAAGCAGGTGCGACAAATTTTATTGCATTGCAATCGCTTGCTGTTGACGAATTGCGACAACAACAATGGCAGGTTGATTATTTTACAATTATTAATGCAAATGATTTGTCTATTGCTACAATAAAAGATAAATCTTTGGTCATTATGGCAGCCGCAACTTTGGGTCAAGTACGTTTAATCGATAATATAAAGGTTGATATTGTATAAAATTTTAGTTTCAAATGATTGGCAGTTTTTTTAGAAAACAATTTGGTATTTCATATAATAATGCCTAATGTCGTTTTAGAAATATTCACTATTATTATTAGTGATATTTAGAAAAATAGCGGTTTTAAAGATTGAAAGTTTGAAAAGGTTTCTTTTTTTTCTATCTTGGTCTATAAGATTAAGTATTCAAAAGATATTAAATCAGGATGGTGGTTATGAGAATAATAACAAATAAAATAATGCAATTTGGATTTTTATTACTATTAGCCTTTGGGCAAACAGCATTTGCAGCAGAAATGTTAAAGCCTTTTGTGTTGGCTTCAAACTCTTCTGGAGGATTTAACCAGACAATTGAGTTTGTGAAAAATAAACTATTTGATGCGGGTTTTACCGTGTCAGGTGAATATTCGCCTTATAAAGACGCCCATGTAATTGTCGTTACTGATGATAAATTAAAACAATTGGCCAAACGTTCCATTGGGGGGTTATTTGCGGTAGGACAGCGAGTCAGTGTCACCAAAGTGGGTAGTAAAATTCAAGTCGCTTATTTTAATCCAGTTTATATGCAATATGCTTATCGTTTACGTTACAGTTTAAAATTTGTGGATGAAAAATTAAGCTCAGCATTAGGACGAATTAAAACCTTTGGTTCTGATAATGGCTTGAGCAAGAAAAAATTGATTCGTTATCACTATACCTATGGTATGGAATATTTCGATGATTTTCATACCTTAGCCACACATTCTAGTTTTAGAAAAGCAGTGAGAGAAGTTGAAAAAGGATTTCGCAAAAATAAAGGTGGGGTAAGCAAAGTGGCTGAAATTGATATCCCGGGTAAACCCATGAGGTTTTACGGGGTAAAAATGACGGAAGGTTACAGTAGTGATAAGAAAATTATGGGGGTGATTGATTTTGAGCGTTTAAAGCATACGGCTCATTTACCTTATGAATTGATTATTATTGATAAACGCGTATTTGCCTTTCATGCACGTTTTCGGATTGCGATTAGTTTTCCTGATTTAAGCATGATGGGACCTAAAAGTTTTATGCGAATTACCCAAACACCTGCTGATTTAGAAAAGGCATTAACACTTGTTTCGGGGGGGGAATGGATAGAAATCAGTGATGATTTTGATGATTTTTAAATGCTTGACCAGAATGAATTAGGTTTGTATGATGAGCAGAAGCATTATCCCTTGGGTAATGCTTTTGTTTTTTTCAATAATAAAGTGATTGTCCATGTCTGATCGCCGTCTCCAAGTTTTTTATACCGTTGCCAAGTTGTTAAGTTTCACTAAAGCTGCTGAAACTTTGCACATGACCCAACCTGCCGTTACTTTTCAAGTCAGACAATTAGAGGAATCGTTTAATACTCGTTTGTTTGATCGTACGCATAATCGCATCAATTTGACCGAAGCGGGAAAACGGGTGTATGAATATACGGAACGTATTTTTGAATTGTATACTGAAATGGATAACGCCGTTAGAGATATGACAGGGGAAATCAGTGGCTCTTTAACCATTGGTGCGAGTACGACTGTTGCAGAATATATGCTACCTGCATTATTAGGCGATTTTAAAGCGAAATATCCTGATGTTAATATTTATCTTAAGGTCTCTAATACCGATGGTATTGTTTCTATGGTGGAAAATAATATTATTGACTTAGGTATGGTAGAAGCGGTTGTCAGTAACAAAAATTTAATTGTTGAAATGTGTCGTATGGATCAACTCGTTACCATTGTACCACCAAAACATCCTTTAACTAAAAAATCAATAGTAACCATCCACGATATACTGGAATACCCCTTTATTTGCCGAGAAGAAGGTTCGGGTACTCGAGATGTGATTAATGATTATTTGAACTCGGTGAATATGAAAGAATCCGATCTTAATATCAGTATGGAATTAGGGAGTCCTGAGTCAGTCAAAGGAGCGGTTGGCGCAGGTATGGGGATTTCGATTTTATCACAAACTACCATACTAAAAGAATTACGTTTGGGATTATTGTCATCTATTCCTTTAGAGCCACCATTAGAACGGCCTTTTTCATTTGTACGGCAAAAGCAAAAGTTTCGACAACGGGTTATGGAGGAGTTGCTAGAATTTGCCCGTACTTATTGTAAATAATAAAAAATTGACTATTGCTGAGTAAATCATTACATTATAGCCACGATTTGTATTTAATATGATTAAGAATGAGTAAGCAACAATTATTGACTGCTTATAAGCAACTCAGTCAACAACAGCAAACGACTTTAGTAGCATTTGCGGAATTTTTAGTTTATCAACATCAACAACAACGACCATCTAAAGTTGCCATTCCTGAGCCTAAGGTCATTGAAAAACCTGCAAATGAATCGGTAATTAAAGCAATTAAACGCTTATCAGCCAGTTATTTTATGGTTGATACCGATAGTTTGATGAACCCCGTATCCGATTTAATGTTGCAACATACCTTAAAAGGGCGAGATAAAGTGGAAGTCATTACTGAATTAGAGCAGTTATTTGAGGCTTCTTATCAAACACTCAAAGCCCAAGCAGGCATTAAATAATGAAAGTGATTATTGATTGGTTTTATCGTTATTTTTCTGATCCGCAAATCGTTAATTTGATGGTTTTGCTAAGTATTATATTTACAAGCATTATTTTTATGGGCGAGGATTTACTTCCTGTCTTGGCTGCCGTAGTCATTGCCTATTTGCTGGAAGGTTTGGTGCAGGGTGTACAACGCTTAAAAATTCCCCGTTTTATTGCAGTATTAATCGTTTATTTAAGCTTTATGACTTTTCTGTTATTTGTGTTTCTCGGTTTAATGCCCATGTTATATAAACAGTTAACCCAATTATTTCAACAAATTCCAATTATGATTGCTGAAGGGCAACAAAGTTTATTGCAACTACCCGAACGCTATCCTGATATTATTTCTGAAGATCAGGTTTTAAGTCTCATTGATACCTTGCGCGAAGAAGCAACCGTTTTGGGACAACAAATATTAGCGGCTTCAGTTGGCTCTGTGGTTAGCTTAATTACAGTCATGATTTATTTTATTTTAATGCCACTATTAATTTTCTTTTTTCTTAAGGACAAAGTTAGAATTTTGCAATGGTTTTCCAAATTTTTGCCAAAAGAACGGCAATTAATGCGTAATATTTGGCATGACGTTGATATTCAAATTGGGAATTATGTGAGAGGAAAATTCTGGGAAATTTTAATTATTTGGTCATTTTCATTTATGACCTTTGCCATTATGGAATTACAGTTTGCGATGTTATTAGGGGTGTTAGTTGGTTTGTCTGTTATTATTCCGTATATTGGTGCGGTAGTTGTGACCATTCCTGTGGTATTAATTGCCTATTTTCAATGGGGGTGGGGGTCGGATTTTATTTATTTAATCACCGCTTATGCGGTGATTCAAGCGTTAGATGGTAATGTCTTAGTACCGTTATTATTTTCTGAAGTCGTCAATTTACATCCTGTCGCAATTATTGTGGCTATTTTAGTGTTTGGTGGCTTATGGGGTTTTTGGGGCGTATTTTTCGCGATTCCGTTGGCAACCTTAGTTTCTTCAATTTTAACCGCATGGCCAACGCAAGTATCGACATCTGATAGGGTTGAAGCAGTATAATAACATGGTAATTCGTAAGGTTTTATGGTTTGTAATTTTAGTGTTGTTCGTGCGGAATTTTGCTTATGCTGCTTATCAACAATCGGTATATGATGCTCAACAAGCCTTGACTGATAAAGGTTATGATCCTGGACCTGTGGATGGATTTTTTGGGCGTAAAACAGCTAAGGCTATCCGTAAATTTCAAACAGATTCCCATTTAACCGTTACTGGAAGATTAAATCCTGAAACCCAGTTTGTATTAACGACTGCCGAAAATATTGTTGCTTTATTCCAAGCCATTAATCAAAACAATATTGACACTGTTAAACAATTATTAAGATCAGATTTGGATGTTAATGTAAAAAATCATGAACAGCGAACGCCTTTATTTATGGCAGCAGGCAATGGCTATATTGAAATTATGTTGTTATTGTTTAAATCTCAAGCGGAAATTGATAGTCGCGATCATTTACAGATGACACCATTGTTTATTGCGGCACAACAAGGGCATACAACAGCCGTACGATTATTACTAGAAATGGGGGCAATGGTTGATGCGACGGATAAATATGGTCGCACCCCTTTACTTAAGGCAAGCCAGCAAGGATTTATTGGGATTGTTAAACTACTATTAAAGGCAAAGGCTAAGGTAAATAGTACCGCAAATAATGGGGTTACTCCCTTGCATATTGCTGCCCAAGAAGGTCATGCAGCGATAGTGAAACTATTATTAGAAGCCCATGCCGATGGCAATAAAGTTTTGCATTTGCAAGGTAAGGACTATACAGCCTTGAGTTTAGCCAAACAAATGCAACATACTCATGTTGTGGAACTTTTAGAAAAATTTTCTGAGTAAAAATAAACAATCGCTTGATAACAGCGTTATATAACTGTTTTATAATTTAACCTCTCGTAATTGTTGTGCCGCTTTTTCAGGGCTAATGGTTGTAACAAACAAGCCTGAACCTAGCTCAAATCCCGTTGGTATGCTGGTGCGTGGACAAATTTCCAAATGCCAGTGATAACTATTTTGACAATTAGAGTGGGCATCACAGCGGGGTTGGGTATGTAAAAAGAAATTATATTGTACCCCGCCAATCACTTTTTCTAAGCGTGCCATAGTATTTTTTAATACTTTGGCAAAATCTTGAAAATAATTGTCGGGCATATGAATAAAATTGCTTTGATGTTGCAGTGGTAAAATATGAACTTCCCATTCAAAACGGCTGGCAAAAGGTTTGATGGCAATAAAATGTTCACCCCGTTCTACCACATATTGACCCACATTGATTTTTTTTCTCACTTCACCTGATTGACGGTCATAAATGGTGGCTTCAAAGGTTAAGGCTTCATCAATTAAAGCACAGAAAATGCAATGATGATGTTTTTCATAATATTTTTGACTTTGTACCACTTCATTGTAAACATTTTCAGGAATCACAGGCATGGCAATCATTTGACTATGAGTATGCGGAATACTCGCTCCTGCGGCAGGACCATAGTTTTTAAAGACCAAAATATATTGCAATCGAGGATCGTTGTCATACAGATAGTGCATACGATCTCGATACACTTGAAATAATAAAGCTAAATGTGCTTGGCTCATTTCATGAACACGAATCCCATGAGAATTATGGTCAATAATGACTTCATGACGACCATAACCATCAATCACTTGTTGCAGTCCTAAACTTAAATTCGTTTGATTTCTATCATCGCCTAGCACTGGATAGAGATTTTCAACAATACGAATATTCCAATCTTTTTGATCAGGATAACTTGCTAATGCTGGTGGTGTTTTGTCTTCATTCCCTAAGCAAAAGGGGCAGGTTTCAACATGAGTTCTTGGGTCCTGTTTTAAGGTTTCTTCCTTTTTCTTAGGACGCATGCCTCTGGCAGTCGCAACTAAAACAGACTCACTAGGAATGATTGGATTAATACGGATTTCACGGGTAAAATCATTAGACATGGATTGATTCTCGTTTTTTGATATTATAATTTATTCTGGCAATAATAGATGGCATTAGCGATTTTGTCTATAATTTTGATAAGCGTTTCCAGCAGAAAAATAGGTGTGCAATGGCAAAAGATATTTTAATACTATCAAAAATAATAATATTAGGGTTAATGGTAACCACTATTCAAAGTGCTTATGCCGATAGTGGTCTTGTTCGCATTCAGGATGAGTTTGGGGATGAAATTGGGCGTTATGAGGGTAGTTATGCGTTGTTAATCGGTGTTGGTCGTTACAAAAATTGGCAACGTTTGAGCAATATTCGTCAAAATTTAAACGTGTTACATCAAAGTCTAATCGAACAAGGGTTTAAAGTTGAGGTGGTTGAAAATCCTAAAACTTCAATGTTGGAATATGAAATTGAACAGTTTTTAGCCAAGCATTCTAAAAAAGTAAATTCCCGCTTAGTCATTTATTTTGTGGGTCAGGCTTATACAGGAGTGTTTAAAAACCAGAAAAAGGCCTACTTATTAGGCACGGATTCACCAAAAGTAAGCGATAAATTGAAGTTATACCAAAATGCTTTGAGTTTGGAAGAATTACAACAGCGATTAGACACTGTTCGTAACAAACATACTTTAGTCATTTTAAACACTTGTGTTTCTGGCTTACCTTTGGCAAGGTCTAAAATTAAAGCCTATGGTAGTCGTTATCAAAGCATGAATCCAGTGAAACAATGGTTAGTCATTTGTGAACATGCTAAGCAAAAACAAAATAATGATGGTGGCTTTCCGAAACAGTGGATTGCTGGCTTAAATGGTGAGGCTGATGGTGATGGTGATGGGAATATTACTGTCAGTGAATTAGCCGAATTTTTCCAAAAAACCTATGCCGATTTACAATATATTCGGGTGGAAGACCCGCAAAAAAAACAGGGTGATGTTGTTTTTCTAGCAACTCAGTCAACGGTCAGTTCCGATAGTTTTATTAATCAATTTTCTTTTTCGGATGGCAATGATTTAACGGAAGCGAGAGAAGATGAACCGCCGGCGGGTGAAGTATGGCAAGACCCAACACTGGGCTTATCTTTTGTTTGGGTGGAAGGTGGTTGTTATTTAATGGGAAGTGATGAGACGGATAGTCAGCGTTATCAAGACGAGATTCCGCATGAAACTTGTGTTGATGGGCTTTGGGTTGGGCAATATGAAGTGACTCAGAAACATTGGAATTGGGTCATGCAAGGTTCAAAACCAAAATTTACGGCTAAGGATCATTATCCAGTGAATCAAGTATCACTGACGCAAATTCAAACATTCATTGAGAAACTCACTAAGATCACAGGGGAGCGTTTCCGTTTGCCAACCGAAGCCGAATGGGAATTTATTGCAAGAGGTGGTACGCAATTTAGCCATTATTGGGGAGAGGATTTGGACAAAGCGTGTCGTTATGAAAATGTTCGTGATGTGGCATCAATGAAAAGTAATTCATTTTTCAATTCTGACTATCATTATTGCAATGATGGTTTTGCTCGGTTAGCCCCTGTGGGTTCCTTTCGAGCGAATCCTTTTGGTATTTATGATTTGTTAGGTAATGTTGCAGAGTGGACTTGTTCTCGTTATGATGCCAGCTATAGTGGTGCCGAGAATCGTTGTTATCGTGGTTCGGATGGGGAGGTAGTGCGAGTGATTCGAGGTGGGGCATGGAATACCTCACCGAGACAAACGAGAGTATCCGTAAGACGTTATGAATCTCCTAATTATAAGCAAGGTGGGATAGGATTTCGTTTGATTCGGGTGCATCGTCTGTCTAAAGTTAAAGAGGAATAATATAATTATATTCAGATGATGAGCAACGCATTAAGAATATCATTGCTGGTCTAAGCAAAAATTACTATACTAGTGGCTTCATTTGATTAGAGGTGTTGATGGATGATCACGGGTAGTATTGTTGCTTTAGCCACACCAATGTATGAAGATGGGTCTTTAGATATGACCAGTCTGCAACGTTTAGTTGAGTTTCATATTCGTCAGCAAACGGATGCAATTGTTGCCGTTGGTACCACAGGCGAGTCTGCCACATTAGATACAGACGAACATTGTTTGGTGATTCAAAAAGTGGTGGAATATGCCCATAAGCGTATTCCTGTGATTGCTGGGACGGGATCTAATTCAACTCGGGAAGCGATTGAATTAAGCCAATGTGCCTTGCAAGCAGGGGCGACTGCTTGTTTGTCAGTCACCCCTTATTACAACAAGCCTACTCAAGAAGGATTGTATCAGCATTTTAAAAGCATTGCGGAAACCGTTGATATTCCTCAAATTCTTTATAATGTTCCTGGTCGAACTGCGTGTGATATCTTACCTGAAACGGTGGCAAAACTTGCACCATTAGATAATATTATTGGAATTAAAGAAGCCAGCGGTAGTATTGATCGAATTCAAACATTACTTAATCAATGTGGTGATACGTTTGCCGTGTATAGTGGTGATGACGCCATTGCTTGTCAAGCAATGTTAGCAGGTGGGCATGGGGTGATTTCAGTGACTGCCAATGTTGCGCCCTTGTTAATGCATCAAATGAGTCAATTCGCATTGGACAAACACACACAAGCAGCACTAGAAATTGATCAAAAACTTCAAGGTTTGCATCAACAATTGTTTGCCGAATCGAATCCCATTCCAGTCAAATGGGCATTGTGGATGATGGGCATGATGACATCGGGTATTCGCTTGCCATTGACAATATTATCCGCACCCTATCATGAAAAGGTTTTAGATGCCATGTATCAGGCAGGAATTGAGTTGTTATGATGAGTATAAAAAATATACTGATTTTGTTGGCAAGTATTGTGATCTTAGTTGGTTGTGGCGTTTGGTCAAAAATTGAAAACCAGTTGCCAGATAGACATACGGAATATAAAAAGAGTCATAGTACTAAACCTTTGGAAATTCCCCCAGATTTATCAGAAAAAATGATTGAAGATACTTTGTATATTCCTGATCTACCGCAGCAACAAGAAAAGTCGGATGTAAAAGCAAGTGATGTTCCCAGTATTTTAAATGATAGTTCTGAATTACAGCAAGAAACTGTTCGGATTGAACGGGATGGTCGTAAGCGTTGGTTGGTTGCAACTGGTTATGTCGATCAGATATGGGATGATGTGGTATTGTTTTGGCAAAAACAAGGGTTTGAATTAGCGTTAAAACAGAAAAATATTGGTATTATGGAAACCGAGTGGTTAGAAAATCGTGCCGATATTCCTGAGGATTTTATTCGTGATAAGTTAAAAACAGTGGTGGACAATGCTTATTCTGCACCAACTCGTGATAAATATCGTACTCGTTTAGAATCGGGTGTGTTAGAGAATACCGTGGAAATTTATATGACTCATTATGGGGTTGAAGAAGTCATGACCTATGGTCCAACAGGGACACCAGAATCAACGCAATGGCAAGCACGGGATTCCGATGCGGAACTTGAGGCTCAAATGTTAAGTCAATTAATGGTTTATCTGGGTGGCGAGCAACAAACGGCGAAACAATTGCTAAAAACCAGTGGTAAGACTAAGGCGCGTAGTCAATTGGTAGAAAACCAGCAAGGGCAAAGTTATATTTTAATAGATGAAGCATTTTATCGGGCATGGCGTTTAACAGGCATTGCCCTAGATAAAAGTGGCGTATCCATTGAAGATAGAAACCGTGATAAGGGCTTATATTATATTCGTTATCAGGACTCGGACGCTAAGGCAGAAGAGTCTGCTTGGTTAGATAATATTGCGTTTTGGCAAGAGGATGAACAGGATACCGCAGCTGAGTATCGAGTTAATTTGCGTAAACAAGGTGAGCAAACGAAAGTATTGATTTTAAATGCTGAGGGAAAACAGGATAATTCCAGTACAGCAATTAAAATTTTGAAGGCATTGCATCAGAAATTATTGTAATTATTTAGAAATAGAATTGCTACCGAAATAACCAAGTTTTGGCCTTTTGCCAAAAATGAGTGGTGGAATCTTTAGGCTTGCTTTCTTCGCTTGCGTCTAGTTTGTTTCGTGGATATTTTTTTAGATTTTTTTCTAAAAGATACTCAATTTTTTCTTCCGTATCTCGAATATCATCCGCAATTTCGATCATTTTAAGTAGTGTATCGTATAAACGAGCGGCACGCTCAATACCTGACACAAATCGAATCAAATCAGCTTGCATATCTTTATCATTAAGATCAACTTGATAACGTTTACTTAAACATCGTAACGCATCTACTCGGTTATTGCCTGCCTTATCCAAATCTTCAACTAAATCACTAATGTGCCAACCTTCTGCATCAGGGTCCACACCTACAAGCTGATGAATTTCAGCCTCTAAACGTTCAACCTCCGCTTGGACTCTGTTGATTAACTCGGTTTTTTGTTGATGGCTGATGTTTTTTTCTTCTAAAGTTTCTTTACGAAGAATTTGTAGAATTTTAACTTTTTCTTGAGAATCTTGGATTTCTTGAATGTTAATTAATACCGTTTCTGCCAAATCAGTTTGAGCTTTTTTGCGATTCATAAGCTCTTTTTGCATTTTTAGAAATTCTTCAATAAGTTGGCAGGTGCCATCTAGGCAATTATCACTGATCATTCCTTGGCCTAAGTGAGTAAATTTGACAGACTTTACTTTGATGATTAGTTTCTATATACATCCAATATATTGGATAATTGTGAGATTCGATTAATAATTCTACTCAATTGCAGTATATTTTCAATTTCTATCGTCAGTTTCATATCAGCAATTTGTTTATTTTTATGAGTTTGAGTATGAACTGCTAGTACATTGATTTTTTCAGTGCTTAATAAACTGGAAATATCTCTTAGTAAATCACGCCTATCATAGGCTAGAATTTGTATATCGACTTGATACCGAGCTTGATTTTCATTATTCCACTCTACTTCTATAAACCTATCAGGCTCTGTTTCTGTTTGCATTTGTTTTAGACTAGTGCAGTCTTGTTTATGAATGCTAACTCCTCGACCATGGGTAATATAACCGATAATTGGATCATAGGGGACAGGTTTGCAACAATTCGCAATGTGAGTAAGTAAATTTTCAACCCCAAGTATTTTTACACTATGATTTTTTGTCTGGGGGCTGAAATGCTGATTTGTGCTAAGTGTTGCGATATTATCCGTGTCAGTGTTAGTTTGGGTCGATTTTTGGGTGGTGATATACTCGACGGCACTGACGATTTGAATATGACTGATTTCACCATAACCAACCGCAGCTAAAAACTCTGTAAGTTTTGGATATTTAAAATGTTTGGCTAATAGTTCGTGGCTTAAGTTGTTAATGCCTAAACGATTCAGTTCTTTTTCCAGTAAGTTTTTGCCAGTCGTTACATTATTTTCATAATTTTGAACTCGAAACCATGCTTTAATTTTACTTCTAGCCTTATGTGTTTTGATGTAATTTAAATGTGGATTTAACCATTCTTGGCTGGGGTTAGGTTCTTTATGGGTTAAAATCTCAACAATATCACCATTATTTAATACCGAATTAAGGGTAACGATTTTACCATTGATTTTTGCCCCTCGACAACGATGGCCAATGTCGGTGTGAATATAATAAGAAAAATCTAATGGGGTAGAGCCTTTAGGCAAATCTATGACGTCACCTTTTGGCGTTAATACATAGACTCTGTCTTCATACACTTCTGACTTAAATTGTTCCAAAAAATCGTCATTGTCATGAGATTCTTCGAGTAATTGTCGCATCCAAACGATTTTTTTCTCGAATTGTTTATCGGCTTTTTTTTCACCTTCTTTATAACGCCAGTGTGCGGCAATGCCTAATTCACATTGATGATGCATATCAAAGGTGCGAATTTGGATTTCAAGCGGTTTATTTTGATTAGATGTCATGACGGCAGTATGTAAGGATTGATAGCGATTTTCCTTAGGTGAGGCAATATAATCATCAAATTCACCATGTAAAGGTTTCCATAAATTATGTACTAAACCAAGCACAGTATAACAATCGGTTTTCGTTTCTACCATAATTCTAACGGCTCTTACATCAAAAATTTGATCAAAATCCACCCCTTTGCGTTGCATTTTCTTCCATATGCTATAAATATGTTTTGGACGACCTGTGATTTCTGCTTTAATGCCTGCTTTTTTTAGCTCTTTTTCTAAAATTTCAATGACCTTATGAATATAAATTTCTCGATCAATACGGCGTTCATCCAATAATTTTGCCAGATTTTTATAGATTTTGGGTTGTAGATAACGAAAAGATAAATCTTCCAATTCCCATTTAATTTGCCAAATACCCAAACGATTTGCCAGCGGGGCATAGATTTCTTGGGTGGTTTTTGCAATGATTTTCTGTTTATCTTCTGATAGGACGGATAAATGACGCATATCATATAAACAATCGGCTAATCGAATTAATACCACTTTGACATCTTCAACTATGGCAAGCAACAATTTGCGTAAACTTTCAATATGTTGTTCTTTTTTTAGGTGTTGATTGGTTTGCTCTTGATATTGATCAATTTGTTGCATTTTATTAATGCCGTCAATCATATGTAAAATATTGGCACCAAATTTTGCTAAAATTACGGATGCTTGGTGATTCGGCACTTGATAAATTTCATGCAATAATGTCGCAATCACTGTTTCGGTATCCATGCCGAGATGCACAACAATATCAGCAACGGCAATCGCATGTTTTAAATAAGTTTCACCCGTATTAGGGTGGCAATTATCTTGGTAATTGTCTTTGGCAAATTGACATGCGTAATAGATTTTATCTAGTTCGTTGGGGGGGTAATATTCAGCAATGGATTGTAGCCATTGCTGAATATCACTGTCTTCAATGTTAGCATGTTTAGGAATATTGGATCTTACACTAACCATAATGATTACTTTATAATTTGATTAGGCATATATAAACTTTGGCCCATTATTATTTTAGCCGATGAGATAATAAGCCATCGGCGAGTTTCGGTTCAAACCATGTTGATTTTGGTGGCATGATTTGATTGGCATCTGCCACAGCAATTAAATCTTGCATTTGGGTTGGATACAGTGCAAAGGCAACACCTGTTTCTCCCGCACGTTTTTCCAATGCTACTAAACCACGAATACCACCAACAAAATCAATTCTGGAATCTCGCCTTGGGTCCGTAATATTCAAAATGGGTTCTAACAAGTAATTTGCAAGTAAACTGACATCCAGTTTTGCCACGGGGTCCGCTGGAATTAATTCTGGTTTTAATCGCAGCTGATACCACTGATTTTGTAGGTACATACTATAACAATGAGCTTGTGTGGGCTTTTGTGGCGTGCTTAAAGGACTGATGTCAAAATTTTCAGCTACTTTTTGTTGAAACTCTGCGATGCTTAAGCCTGACAAGTCGGTAATGACTCGGTTATAATCCAAAATTTGCATTTCATTATCAGGGAAAATCACACTTAAAAAATAGTCATAGGCGGATTCAGTATTGTTATCAGTTGCCATTGCCCGATAATGTTTGGCAACTCTTAAAGCAGCCGCGGAACGGTGATGACCATCTGCAATATAAATAGCGGTCATTTGTTCAAAACTGTCCGTAATTTGTTGTTGTTGTTGAGCGTCAGTCATACGCCAAATGGTATGAATCACACCATCATCGGCCGTTGTTTTCATTAATGGGTTACTTGTGGTGGTTTGCTGTAAAATTTTATCAACAATTTCATGTTGACGATAAACTAAAAATACTGGGCCTGTTTGGGTTTCTAAGGCCAAAATTTGATTCACTCTATCCTCTTCTTTTTGCGGACGGGTTAATTCATGTTTACGAATGCGATTGGTTTCATATTCGGCTACTGAGGCTACAGCGACCAATCCAGTTTGGGTATGATCACCCATTGTTAATTGATAGACATAGTAATAAGCCTGATCATCTTGAGCGAGTATGCCTTGGTCAAGCATTTTTTGTAAATTTTCCGCACCTTTGGCATAAACGGCTGGGTCATAAGGTGAAATCTCTGGGGCTAGATCAATTTCAGGTTTAGAAATATGTAAAAAGCTCCAAGGTTTATGTTGAGCTTTTTCTCTCGCTTCAGCGGTATTTAATACATCATAAGGGGGGGCTACCACTGCATCAACGTAATCTTGAGTTGGTTTTAATGCAGCAAAAGGTTGAATTAATGGCATAAGTTATCCTTAAAAGTAGTTTTTGAAATAATTTTTTTACATTTTACCATGATTTGTCGTTGATTTGTGGTTTTTAGTGATGATTTGATCAGCGAATATGGGTTTTATTTTTTATCATTTGTGAGTGAAAGTAAAAGTAATTATTTGCTAGTATTTTGGATACAAAGTGCAAAGTTTCCGACATTGATATATTATTACTGATGCTAAAAACTATTATTAGCATTATTGTAGCGATTAAAAAGATGACTTTGTCTAGTCTAACTTACCTGTGAATAATAGTGCTAGTTATTACGAAACTAGGACTATTTTTAGGAAAATTTTATGTTTAAGAGCTTACAAAGCAAGTTAGTGGTAATATTTGTAGGTTTATTTTTGTTAGTACAAGCATTAACCCTAGTGTCCGCTTATACTATTGCCAAAAAAAATATTATAGGACTGATTCAATCGGAATTGTTTATTGGTGAGCGGGTGTTTCATCAGTTATTGCAACAACGCTTTCGTCAGTTAGCGACTAGTGCCAGTATTTTAGCCACAGATTTTGCATTTCGGCAAGCAATTGCTACTGAAGACTATCCAAGGGTTTTATCGGTGATTCAAAATCATGGGGCAATCATTCGGGCAGATCGAGTCGCATTAATTTCTTTAGAGGGTAAGATTATCGCAGATACCATGCAACCCAGTCTAAGAGAGCAATTTTTTGCCTATCCTGAGTTGTTAGAACAAGCCCAACAAAAAACTGGACTCAGTTTAATTATTACGGAGCAACAACAAGCGTATCAAACCGTGATTGTTCCTATCTTAGCACCGTTACCTATTGCTTGGGTGCAATTAAGTTTTGTCATTGATGATCAATGGGCGATGACTTTAAAAGAATTGTGTGGTTTGGAAGTATCTTTATTAGACAAAGAACAAGTATTATTTGCGTCAACATTATCTGCAAAGCAACAAGCCTATTTGCAACAAATATTATCACAACAAGATTTGCCTTATAATTCATCTACTATCTTAAATTTACAAGATCAACCTTATGTCAGTTTAATTGCTCAAGGTAATAATTTGCAAACCTCAGGAATATTGGCGGTATTGCAAACCTCTTTGATTGAAACTACCGAGCCCTATCGGTTTTTGTTTTATTTATTACTGCTCATTTCTGCGGTGGGTTTTTTAATCGTACTGTTAGGAAGTCGTTGGTTGGCAAGAGATATTACGCTTCCTATTCAGCAATTAGTGCTGGTTGCTTCTAAAGTGGCACATGGTGAGTATCAAGCGATTACTCAAATTCAACAACAAGATGAGCTAGGTGAATTAACTTTGGCGTTTAATCAAATGATTCATGATTTGGAACAACGTGAAAATAAAGTGATTTATCAAGCAGAGCATGATCCATTAACAGGTTTGCCTAACCGTCTTGCTTTTGGAAAGCATATGACTGATTTAATCGCAATAAATTCAAATTTTGCGGTAGCCTTGTTAAAGGTAAATCAATTTTCACAAATCAATAATACTTTAGGACATAATATTGGGGATCAATTAATTCGTGAAATTGGTCAACAGTTGCAAGAATATATTGGTTCTAATATGATGGTTGCCCAGCTGGGGGATGATCAATTTATTTTGTCTTTATTACAATTAGAGCAGTATGACATTGAACTACAAGCAAAAAATATTTTAGTGCAGTTATCAAATCCCATCATTATTGAAAATGTAGTGGTAGATGTGGATTGTAGCATTGGCATTGCGTTATATCCAGAGCATGGTGAAACTGCGGAAATATTATTACAAAAAGCAGATATTGCGTTGCATTTAGCAAAAGCCAATAATCAAAAAATCTATTTTTATGATGCGAGTCAAGATAATACGAATTTATTACATCTATCGTTGATGAGTGACTTACGTCAAGGTATGGAACATGGTGATTTAGAGCTTTATTATCAACCCAAAGTGAATGTAAAATCAAAGCAAGTTACCCATGTTGAGGCATTGATTCGTTGGAATCATAAAGACACAGGATTTATGCCAGCAGGTGATTTTATTCCTTTAGCCGAACAAACAGGGTATGTGAGTAAACTAACGGATTGGATTTTGAAAACAGCGATTCAACAACATAAAATTTGGTTACAGCAAGGCGTTGATATTACCATTGCGATTAATTTGTCCGCAAAAGATTTATTGGATAAGGAATTACCTTGGCGAGTCATGAGTTACTTGCAACAAGCTCAAGTCAAAGCATCCGCATTAGTGCTTGAAATCACTGAAAGTTCCATTATGCAGGATGTAACACAGTCAATGGAAGTATTGTCAGAGTTACATGGTATGGGAATTGAGGTATCGATTGATGATTTTGGTACCGGTTATTCTTCTATGGCGTATCTCAAAAAATTACCCGTTAAAGAATTGAAAATTGATAAATCATTTGTATTGGATATGACGGACAATAAAGAGGATGCGAATATTGTGGATTCTATTATTGGTTTAGGGCATAGTATGGGAATTAAAGTGATTGCGGAAGGGGTTGAAAATGAAAAAACTTTTCGCCATTTAGAACAACTTGGTTGTGATATGGTTCAAGGGTATTATATTGCGCGACCACTACCATTAGAAAAATTTAATTTGTGGTTAGAAAAATCAGTTTGGAAAAAACCATAATATTGTCATTAAAAAAAATCTTATTAATAAAAATCAGTTGCTATTTTCGATGGAAATTACCTTATTATCTGCCTTTTTAGTTGGTTTTTTGGGTTCTACCCATTGTGCGGGAATGTGTGGTGGCATTGTATTCGCTTTGCAAGGTAGTTTAAAAGTTAGCCAATTACAGTCAACAGTCATAATGATGTTGGCATATCACATTGGTCGTTTAACGACTTATAGTCTTATCGGAGGCATTGTTGGTTGGTTAGGGCAGTCTTTGCCTGTATATGAAATGGCAGTGGATATTCAATTAGGACGTTGGTTAGTTGGCTTGTTTATGGTGGCGTTAGGCGTTTATTTAGCGGGTTGGTTCCCGATATTACAACCATTGGAACAACTGGGTAGCAAATTGTGGTTGAAAATTCAGCCCATTGGGAAAAAATTATTACCTATTCAATCCAGTACTCAAGCGTATATTGCAGGGTTGATTTGGGGATGGTTACCTTGTGGCATGGTGTATTCTATGGTGGTTTGGGCTTTAGTTGTGGCTTCGCCTATGCAAAGTGCCTTATTAATGTTGGTATTTGGTGCTGGAACCTTACCCATGTTATTCGCCATTGGCAGTTTTAGTCATTACTTAAGACGATTGCAAACGAATGCTGGGTTTCGTTATTTCGCAGGTATGATGATTATTGGGTTTGGTTTGTCATTATTATTGCTACCTGCCTCATCTCATTATGATCCTAGTTTATGTCAGTGAGCAAAAATCGCTTATTTGTTCCCAAATTTGATCAAGACAATTATTCAGACGGTGATCGCTATCTAACGTAGCCATTGTAATCCAAGGACGAGTTTTTACAAATGTTTGGCATAATTCAATTGGAATCGTACCATCATTTTTGCCATGAAAAATAAGCGTAGGGATTTGGCGTTGTAATTGGATATCAGGGTAATGTTGTAAATCACTGGCAAATTGATAGGATAAGGCTTGTTCGGATTGTTTCGCATAATGATAAATTTTAATATATTGTTGTTGTTGCCATGCCTTAAAATCCGCTTTTTTTGCCAAACAATTGTTTAGAAAATCTACCGCAGGTGCTAATAAAATTAAACGCTTAACCATAGGTTGGCGTTGTGCTAACCATAAAGCCGTCAGCCCACCAAAACTCGAACCGATTAAGGTAGTCGCTTGCGTTTGACACAATGGTTCTACCTGTTGAATTTGTCGACTAAGGCATAAGTTGACAAAGTCAGGTTGATTAAAATCAGGTGTAATAAGGTTATAACCACACTTTGAGAATTTGGGGACAAAAAACTTTGCTTTCAAGGAATTGGGTGATGATGCAAATCCGTGGAGATAAATATACTGCATAAGGTTTCTCACTGTTGCTTTTTGCCTTTTATTTCAGAATGTTGTATTGTATGATCTTTTAAAGTATTTTTACAATATTTATGACAAATTTGCCTAATATTTTAACTTTTTTGCGTTTGATTTGTATTCCCTTATTGGTATTATTTTTTTATTTGCCCGTTACTTGGTCTTATCTTGCCTGTAGTTTAATTTTTGCGATTGCAGGGATTACTGATTGGTTTGATGGCTATTTGGCACGAAAATTAAATCAAACTTCCGCTTTTGGGGCTTTTTTAGATCCTGTTGCGGATAAGTTAATTATTTCAGTTGCCTTGGTTTTACTCGTAGAAAAACATCCTCATATGTATTTTACTTTGCCAGCCGCTATTATTATTGGACGTGAAATTACCATCTCTGCCTTAAGGGAATGGATGGCAGAAATTGGTGCTAGAGCAAAAGTTGCGGTATCATTTGTGGGTAAAGTTAAAACAAGTATGCAATTAACCGCAATTTTCTGGTTATTATATGGTCAACCTTTGTTGGGGCTACCTATGGTTGAGTTTGGTTTTATTTGTTTATATTTAGCCGTAATTTTGACACTATGGTCAATGGTAATTTATATGAAATTAGCTATTCCAAGCATTTTAAATGCCTCAAAATAAAAATAAAGATAACATTTGCATTTTCATTAAGCTGTGTTAAAATACCTGCCATCCTATTTAAGCGGGAATAGCTCAGCTGGTAGAGCACAACCTTGCCAAGGTTGGGGTCGCGAGTTCGAATCTCGTTTCCCGCTCCAGTTTCCAGTTTTCATTTTTTTCCTTTATAGTGTTGTGGCTGGGTAGCAGAGTGGTTATGCACCGGATTGCAAATCCGAGGACGTCGGTTCGATTCCGGCCTCAGCCTAAAAATGAAAACCCTCAAGCCTGGGTGGCGGAATAGGTAGACGCAGTGGACTTAAAATCCACCGATCCATTAAACGATCGTGCCGGTTCGATTCCGGCCCCAGGCACCATTCTAATTCTAAATTTTCCAAACTTTCTTTTTCAATCTTAGTTTTCTATGCTATCTATATGATCAGTCGATTAAGTGAAAGTGAAAACTATGTCATCAGTAAAAGCATCAACAGAGGTTGAATCTCAAGGAACAGTGATAGACTCTTCAGAGTCAACAGGTATTGAATCTCAAGGGACCGTAATAGAATCCTCAGAATCAACAGGCATTGAATCTCAAGGGACCGTAATAGAATCTTCGGAATCAACAGGTATTGAAAACCAGCAAGGAACAAATATTGAGGCACCCTATTCAGAATCCGCCGAAACTGAAGCGGATTCTAGTCCTAGTCAAACACGCATCTCTTCAGTTAAAGCCTCAAGTCCCACCCATTTAGCACATTCTGAAAATCGCCCTAAAACTATTGCCACAGGAAAATTAGTTGAGCCTAGCCACATCCATTATCAAGTCGGTGATGTGATTGATGATCGTTATATTGTAGAAAAACAATTTCAAGGTGGCATGGGATATGTTTACATTGCAAGAGACCGTTATCAAGATTTAGTATTTGCGATTAAACAACCCAAAAAAGAAATGTTAGCCAATAAAGAAATATTTTCTCGGGTGTTACGAGAGGCCGATGCTTGGACAAGTTTAGGCATGCATCCTCATATTGCCTATTGTTATTTTGTTAAGAATATTGATGAAATACCGTATATTTTTGTGGAATATGTCGATGGAGGGAATTTAAAGGAGTGGGTCGCAGAAGGGCGTTGTTTCGATTATAAAATTGGTTTAGATATTGCCATTCAGTTTTGTCATGGTATGGAAAAAGCACATGGTAAAGGCATGGTGCATAGAGATATTAAGTCTGAAAATGCTTTAATGACTAAAGATGGCAAAATTAAAGTGACGGATTTTGGTTTAGTGGGTGGGGGGGGGGTGGAAGAAAAAATTATTACGCATCACCAAGACTTACAAAATGTTAAAGGTACGATGTATGGTATGGTAATGGGAACCATGGGTTATATGGCACCTGAACAGCGTGTTGATTCCCGTAAACGTAGTGATGCTTATCCTGATGGCGTTTGGTTTGATTCTGATGTGTATAGCTTTGGTATTTGTTTGTGGGAAATGTTTTTGCAAAAACGTCCTTATCGCAAAGCAGTCGAAATGATGAATCCTCCCCCTGATCCTAAAAAATTTCGTGAAGATCTGCCTGACTCGTTAAGAGATATTCTACTGACTAGCATTGCCATTGAGCGTAGTCAACGCATTCAAGACTTTACGCAATTAAGACAACAACTGAATCAAGTTTATCATGAACTTTATCAGCAAGATGCCCCTAACTATGAGTTGCAAAATTATCAAGCCCAAGGCGATGATGCTAATAATCAAGGCTATTCCTATTACCAACTCAATGCTAAAGAAGATGCCATCCATTGTTTTAGAAATGCCTTAAAAATTGATCCATCGCATCCACAAGCGACTTATAATTTGTCATTGCTAGATTGGAATCAAGGTAAGATTGATGATCAAGAAGTCTTACGACGTTTAAAAAATTGCCGTAGTAATCCTATGGTCTTACCCGAAGTATTAGCCGAATTAAGTGCTTATATTCATGCACAGCGTGCTGATATTAAATCCGTGCAACAAGCCTTACAAGATTATCCTGATAAATATCAACATTTGTTTTCCAATATACAGTTTGACCCTATTACTTGTGTTAAGACCTTTAGTGGACATCAAGCAGAAGTCAATAGTATTACTTTAGTTGCGGATGGCAGTTATTTTGTGTCAGGTGATCAATCGGGGGAAATGCGGTTATGGAAATTAAAAACAGGTGAATTTATTCGCAGTTTTTCAGGGCATCAAGGTGCTATTCAGAAAGTATTGGCAATACCTAAAAGTCGATTTGTATTTTCAGCCTCATCAGATAGTAACATTAAAATGTGGGATTTAAAGTCAGGGCGATGTGTACATACATTTGTTGGTCATACGGATGTGGTTACTGATTTCGTTGTTATTAATGATGCTAAGCACAAGCATTTATATTCATCCAGTTATGACAAAACCATTCGGATTTGGGATATTGCTACCGCAAAACCATTACGAATTTTAGGTGAACATCTATGGGGTAAAGATGGGCATAGCGATAAGGTTTATTGTTTAGCACATTCTAATCAATATCTTGCGTCGGCAGGTGAGGATAGGGTGATTAAAATTTGGGATATTAAAACGGAACGCTGTGTGAAAACATTTTCAGGTCATCAGGATGCTGTCAGCAGTTTAGCGGTGAATCCGCAACAGTGGCTATTAGTTTCTGCGAGTAAGGATAAAACCTTGCGAGAATGGAATTTAGAAACGGGCGAATGTATTAAAGTCAGACGGGGTCATGTCGATGCGATTAATGCGGTTGCAGTGAGTCAAAGTTATGGACGGTTTTTAGTTTCTGCTGGCGGTTTTGAGGATAAGGTGGTTAAGTTATGGAAACTTGATGGTGAAAGCAGTTACTTAAGTTTAATGGAACACACGGATGCAATCTCAGATGTGCTGGCATTAGGTGATTTACAATGGGTATTATCCGCAAGTTATGACAAAACGATTAAACTATGGAAAATAAGCTCAAGTCAACCTTATCAAGCAGGCTTGCAATTAGCACCACCAAAAGGAAGTCAAATTCGAGAAAAAGAATCTGAAATTTTAGATTATGTGGTAGGGCAAGCGGAAAAGCTATGTCGGCGTCGAGATTATGAACAGGCTTATGCCATTTTGTATGAAGCATGGGGGGATGCCCAATTTCGGGATATTGATGCTGTTCTCAAAGTTTATCGTAAATTACAGCAAAAAGGTAACATTGTTGATATTATTTGTTACTTTAATTTGGAAACAATAGAAACCAAGCATGGCAAAATAACAGCCATAGCATTATTTAATGATAATCAAACCGTGATTTCTGCGGGCCTGGATAAAAGCATTCAATTATGGAATATTAAAACTGGAGAATGTTTGCATCGCTTTAAACAAGAGGGGATGGGTATTGTGAATAGTCTGGCATTAAGTCATCATAATAAGTTTGCGATTTCAGGCAGTTCTGATCGCCAGCCAGTAAACATTTGGGGTATGAAAAGCAAAAAATTATTACATCAGTTTCCTGGGCATGCTGATTTTGTAACGAAAGTTGCCATTAGTGCCAATGATGAACGAGCGGTATCTATGGGGGGGGATGGTGATATTCGACTATGGAGTTTAGCCTCAGGTAAACAGTTTCAACGATTAAGAAATTATAACGCCATGTCAGTTGCGATTGATGCCATGGGTGATAGAATTTTAGTAGGTAGTGAAGAGGGTATCATTAAGCTATGGTGTCTAGGTGATAGTGATTCTAGTGTATTACTACGAGGTCATTTGCAAGCAGTCCAAGCGGTATGGTTTCACCCTCAGGATAAAGATTGGGCTTTTTCGGGTGATATCAGTGGTGAAATTCGGATATGGGATTTACAATTACAACAATGTGATCAGGTCATCACCGCTCATAATACCGAGGTATTAGCCTTGAAAACGACTAATGACGGTCAATTTTTAATTTCAGCAAGTGCGGATAATTCCATTAAAATTTGGGATTATTCACAAAAACCAGCTCAATGTATTGAAACCATTTTAGGTCATACCGATGCTGTGACTGATATTGCGATTAGTGATGATAAAGACTTTTTAGTATCGGCAAGCCGTGATCAAACGATTCGTTTATGGCGATTGTTATGGGATCTAGAATTTAGTTAAATAAAGTCTAAACTCTGGGTTATTGATATATATCAATAAAAATATTGCGGATATGAGCTACAATCCTGACATTAACAAGATACAAGTCTCCTCTTCTTGTTGAGTCCCTGAGTGTGTTTCTAGCCCTTCCAATTTTTTGGGGGGCTAGAGTTTATTTGTGGCTGATGTTTTATGTTGTTGCCATTTTTTGCGTAGTGCTTGTAATAGCAGTGAGCATAAGTAACTTAATCCTGCTAATAAAATAATGCTTGCACCTGCGGGTAGATTTGGTTGATAAGACAAAGCTAAGCCACCTGTCGTAAAAAAACCGCCAAGTAAAACGGATATTAACATCCTATAAGCAAGCGAATGAGTATATTGTGCTGCCATTGCGGCAGGTAATGTTAACAAAGCTAATACTAATACCAGTCCTACTATTTGAATCAGTAGCACAACCGTCAAGGCAATTAGGCATAATAGAAATAGGTAATAAAAACGAACAGAAATGCCTCTAAGGGTTGCAAATTCTTGATCAAAACAGATTAATAAAAATGAGCGATAAAACAGCAAAGTACTGAGCAAAATAATACTATTCAAAATAATAATAAAACCTAAGTCTTGTTTGGAGACCATTAAAATATTGCCAAATAAATAGCTCATTAAATCAATATTATAACCAGGGGTACGGTAAAGAAAGATAATCCCAATTGCCATACCAACTGACCAGAACGCACTGATCAAAATATCTTCTTGTTGATCAAAACTTAAATGAATCCAACCGATAACTAATGCGGCAAAGATGGCAAATAAAACTGCTCCTAAAATAGGGGAGTAGCCTAAATAATAAGCAATACCCATACCCGCAAAAATAGCATGGGCAATACCCCCAGCCAGAAATCCTAGTCGTTTGATATAAACATAACTGCCAGTAATACCACAGCTGATACTTACTAATAAGCCTGCAAGCAAGGCATATTGCATAAACTCAAATTCTAGCACGGCGTTGATAAATTGTTCCATAAGATTATTCTGTTCGTAAATTCAATGGTCAGATTCATGCGGAGGCTCCTGTTGGTGTTGAATCATACCAACAGCGTTTCCATAAAGTTTTTGAATAACTGAGTCATTAATCGGCTGGGTTGAATGGTACACTAAAGTACGATTTAAACAGGCAATTTTATTAATATATTGTGAAATAAAGCCAATATCATGAGACACGACAATAATAGTCATACGTTGGTTGAGTTGTTTTAATAAATCAAAAATATCTTCTTCGGCTCTAAAATCAATATTTGCTGTCGGTTCATCGAGTATCAATAATTTGGGTTGGCAAGCTAATGCTCGGGCAATAAATACTCGTTGTAATTGCCCGCCTGATAAATGCTTAAGTGCTTGTTTTGCGAGTGAGGCAATAGAGGTTTCTTCCATTGCTTGCTGGGCAATGATTTTATCCTGTTTCGAGTAGTAGCCTAAACGTAACCATGTATAAGGCAAACGTGCTAATAGCACGACTTCTGATACCGAAATAGGAAAGGTTTTGGCAAAATTAAAAAATTGCGGAACATAGGCAATATTTAATTGGGATTTTTTTAAAGGTTGTTGTTGAATTAAAATTTGACCTGCGGTTGGTTTTAATAAGCCTAATATGATTTTTAATAAGGTGGTTTTGCCACCACCATTAGGACCGACAATGCCTAAAAAATCTCCTGTGAAAATATCAAGATTGATATTCTCGAGAATGATATTGTGTTGATAGCTAAAATAAAGATTTTGTAATGAGACTAACATTTATGATTCAAGCATTGCTTACTCTGGCATTGAGTTAGCAAGTTTTATGGCGACTTGATATGTATTGGGGATATAATTCTCCGCAAGCGGATCCAAGGTAATAATTTTGGCAGAAAGTATTTGGGCAATGACGAAGGCAGATTTTTGATGAAATTGTGGTTGCACAAATAAGGTATTAAGTTTAGCCTGTTTTGCCCAGCCAGTGAGTTGAGCTAAATCTTTGGCACTGGGTTCTTTACCATTTTTTTCAATGGCAACTTGGGTGAGTCCGTAACGTTTGGCAAAATAACCCCATGCCGGATGAAATACCAGAAATGTTTTTGAAGTTTTGTTGCGAAATAATTTTTGAATATCTTGATCTAGTTGTTCAAGTTTCTTCGAGAATGCTTCATAATTTTTTTTGTATTGATAACGATGACTTGGGTCAATTTGAATTAAATTGTTTCTAATCCTAAGGGTAATGTCCCTTACTAAAATTGGATCTGTCCAAACATGCAAATCATGTTGATGTGCCTGATGATGTGTTTGCTCTGTAGGATGTTGAGAGCCTAAGTTTTGTTGCTCGGCTTGAATCGTATTCTGAGGTAGTGCGTTAATACTTTCCGTAACATTAACAGTTTTAAGATTCGGATGAGTTTGTTTTAAAGTTTGATTGAAAATTTGTTCAAATGTTAAATTCATTTGAAAATAAATTTGACTGCGGCTGATTTGGATAACATCTTGTGGGGCAGGGGTGTAATTTTCTGGGTTTTGTCCAGGTCTAACAATCACTGACACATTGACTTTTTCGCCACCGATTACTTCAACAAAATGCTTTAATGGTAAAATGCTTACTAATATATTGATAGGTTCTGCACTCACTGACAATGGTGAGAATAAAAGTAAGGATAACAAAGAAAAGAATTGCAATCTATTCACAAAAACTGACCCAAATAAATAATCGTTTATTATAACAAATAAACTGTGAGTTAAAATCTATTCAGTGATATTTTTGTATTTTTTTTGATTTTTGCTACATTTTTAGTGAATCAATTATTAATCAGAGTTTCGGAGGCTTAAACATGACAGAAGAAGATAAAACGACAGGGAGCAATCAGCAAGCGAACAAAGCACGTCCTAGTCCTAAGAAAAAAGCGACAAATCGTAAAAAGGCCGTACGAAAAAAAGCAGCGACTAGGAAAAAAGCGACAACTAAAAAAAGCACTGTTAAAAAATCTACGACCAGAAATCAAGCGGGTCATCAATCGCGTAGTCAATCTTCAACTAGGACTACTGTCGCTAAGACTAATACTGTAGAGCAAACAAAACAACCGAAAATAGATTCAGTACAAGCTGATGCCGTTGAGTCAGCAAAAGCCACTGAAACTAAAGATGATAGCTCAGCAGTGAAAGTTACTGAAGCAGTGGAAACGAAAAGCGAAAGCTCAGAAGTAAACGCCACTGAAACCATTGAAACGAAAGGTGATAGCTCAGAAGTAAACGCCACTGAAACCATTGAAACGAAAGGTGATAGCTCAGAAGTAAACGCCACTGAAACCATTGAAACGAAAGGTGATAGCTCAGAAGTAAACGCCACTGAAACCACTGAAACGAAAGGTGATAGCTCAGAAGTAAACGCCACTGAAACTAAAGATAATAGCTCTGATGCAAAAGTAGAAAATAGTGCTGAGGAAAAGCTAACAAAAGAAAAATCTAAATCTAAAGAAGTTGTCGCTGAACAACCGGCAACTGTGCTAGAAACAGAAACTACTCATGACAAGGAGACAACAATGGAATCACCTGAAACCCAAGATAGTATGTATGTTATTATTGCAATGATGATTAAAATGATTTTAGTTATTGCATTATGGATGGGGGTTTATAGTCTAATTAACACCAATTTTGCAGACGATTCAGTAAGCACGACAGTTACTGAAGAAATCCAAAACTCAAGTTCAAGCTCAGACTAGGATTTCAATTGAGTCGCTCTATTAACTTAATTTTTTGTAAAAAACTAGGGCAAATTAAAGCTGTCCTAGTTTTTCGGTTAATTGTTTTAAAACCGTATTTTTTAATAAGTTTATGGCTGTGTTTTAATCAAATCAGATTGAGCTTGCTTTTTTGTTATTGGCGTCGCATATGGTTGAGAAGAATACGCTTGAAAAATCCCTTTAATTTTTTCCACCATGGCATATACGCCAAAATGGCGTGTAGGACTAAGATGATCATAAATGCCTAGTTCGTTAAAGATTTTGTCTGTATCAATTGCTAGGGCCTGTTTGGGGGTTTTACCCGAATAAATAACAACAAGTAATGCCACAATTCCCTTAACCACACTGGTATCACAATCTGCCATTAATTCAATTTTCTCAGGATTTTCATCCGAAGGTTTCGCTTTAAACCATACTTGACTCATACAGCCCATCACTTGATTTTCTTTGGTTTTATATTGTGGCTCAAGCTCAGGTAGTTTACTACCCAACTCAATCAAATACTGATAACGTTGCTCCCAATCATCAAGTAGTTCAAATGTGTCTTGAATGCGGTTAATACTTATATTCTGCATCATGGTCTTATTTATCCTATTTGTTCTTATTTGTCGTATTTAATACTTGAGTAATTTACTTGGTTATTAACGATATAATATTTTCGTTTAACAGTCAATAATTTTTGGACATTTGTTGTTTAATGGTCTTAAGCTGTTGTTGCATAATGGCTTCAACTAATTGGGCTTGGGGTAGATTTTGTTGCAATAGCGGTTTTAAATCAAGATTCATTAATCCTTGTTGTATCTCAAGCAAATATTGGGCTTGAGGATACTCACGATGTTCAAAGCCAGTGCGACCTTTCGCATCGGCTTCACAGGCTAACACAAAATTTTGCAAATGTTGGGGGCGACGTAGTGCATCTAAGGCTTTTAGTAGCTTATAAATTTTTTTAGGATGACGAATTGAAAAAATTTGATGGCAATGGGTATGATATTGAGCCGTTAATTCCGCTAATTTTTGATAGGCTTTCGGAATTTTAAATCGTTGACAAAAATTCCTAACCAGTGTTACTCCTCTTTTTTCATGGGCAATATGATGTGGCCATTGTTCGGGCGGTGTGCTGGCTTTACCTAAATCATGCATGAGTACAGCAAATCTAACTAATAGCGAATCCGTTAATTGACAAGCCTGTTGTAAACTCATTAAAACATGTTCGCCTGTATCTATTTCTGGATGATGTTGTTTGGGTTGGGGGACACCAAATAATTGATCGATTTCTGGGAATAAAACTTCCAAAGCACCAACATAACGTAAGGTTTCAAAAAAACGTCGAGCTTGTTTAGTGCTAAGGGTTTTTTCCAATTCTAACCAAACCCGTTCTGGGGTTAATTGTTTAAATTGTGTTGACTGGCTGATGCTACGCATTAAATCTAAGGTTGTTTCAGCAATCTCAAAACCATAACGTGCCGAAAATCTTGCGGTGCGTAAAACCCGTATGGGATCATCAACAAAACTATCCGTATAAGTATGACGTAAAATGCCTTGTTGTAGATCATTTAAGCCATCAAAGGGATCAATCAGTTTACCCATTTGATCTTGTGCCATGGCATTAATGGTTAAATCACGACATTTTAGATCATCAATCAAAGTATTATTAGGAGAGAAATTTTTTGGGTAGTGTCTTGCTAGGGCATATTCTTGTTTAGTGTTAGGATGAAGAAATACAGGAAAATCTTTGCCAACTTGGGTATAACCCTGAGCTAACATTTGTTGTGGAGTAGCGCCAACCACTACCCAATCTTTATCTTTAATCGCTTGCTTGAGATAATAATCTCTTACGGCACCACCGACTAGATAAACTTCCATTTTATACATCACTCTTAATTAAACATGGGATTGTTAGCAATAATTAAATCATATTAACAAGTTATCTACTATGCATCAACTCCAATGCGTTCTAAATCAATGGCAATTCTATAAATTGATACAATTAAGCGTAAGTCTTTGCCTAAGGGTTGGCGGCGGGCAATCGTTTGAATACAATTTCATCTTGGGGTTTTGTAACGAGTGGTTCAAGCAAATTGTTCAGCAACAACGGTGGCAAATGGATAAACCGTTGAAGAACCGACAATGCTAATATAATTACGAATGCCTGTCGCATGAGTAATACTCGCAAAACTTAAGGAAGAAGCGATTGTTGCATAAAGCATAAGTTTTCTTATCATAAAATATCTCCTATGATCGTTTACTAAATTGGAATAAATAACAAATGCGAGTCTAGTCTCAACAATGATTGTTACAATTTGATGAATTGAGTGAGTAAGCATAGAACTTTATCCTATAATATAAAAAATAAAAATTTTTCTTCCACAATATCGATATAATCTAAATTTCAGGATAATTATGGGCATTTATCGACAAGCAGCAGGGGTTGCAATTCTTTTGTTATTAGTAACAATTATTGGTATGCTCTTGCTTATCGAATATTTTGTGATGCCAACTTATGCTAAGTTAGAAGAGAAGCAAGCACTAAGACAATTACAGCAAGTCGATGGCATTATGCAAAAGCAGTTGGATTTTTTGGGTAAAACCGTAAGAGATTGGGCAGAGTGGCAGGATAGTTACGATTTTGTTGTGGATCAAAACCAAGAATTCATTGAAGAAAACCTACAAGCTGAGTATATTGCGAATTTGGGGGTGCAATATGTGTTATTTGCTCAAGAAAATCGGGTGATTTATGAGTTAGCCGTCGATTTAGATAAAATGATAACGGATCCTGCGATTTCCTTATTTCAAGAATTAAAAGCCCAGAAAATCTTAAACTTACCCGAAGCGATTGAAACTGAAACAGGCTTTATAAAGCTAAATCAGGGGGTGTTATTGTTTGCCATACGTCCGATCACGAAAGGTGTCGGGCATAAAGATGCCAATGGTTTTTTGCTGATGGGCAAGTGGCTAGACCAACACTTGCATCGCCAAATTATTGAAACCAGCCAATTAAATATTGATTTTTTACCTTATGCCCCTAATGTGGTAACGGCTCAGTTTGAGCGACATGGGGATCAGTCGCTGATTGCGTACAACTTTGTTTATGATATTTATCAAAAACCCATTGCTGTTTATCGTTTAGTGCAGTCTCGTGAACTATATCGGTATGCGAAAACGACGAATTATACCTTACTAGTAATAGTCGTAGTGAGTTTGACGTTTCTGATTATCTTAAGCTTATTTTTAATTCACAAATATTTGTTAGCTCGTATCAATAGTTTACGCCATCAAATTCGTAGCATTCAAGATAGTGGTAAAGTGGATGCGGTTGAAATTTATGGTTCTGATGAAGTAGCTGAATTAGCTTTTTCGATTAGTGATTTATTATATTCCTTGGATATTGCCCAAGATGCGGTGAGGCAGTCAGAAGCACGATTTCGGGAAATGGCAAGTCATGCCCCTGGGATTATTTATCAATTTTATGTCTTACCTAATGGGGAACAAGGGTATAGCTATGTTAGCCCTAAAATTAAAAAAATGTTAGGGATTGCCATTGAGGAATTGCCCAATTTTATTGTGGAGACAGATAGACAACGCTTTTTACATTCCAAAGAGAAAGCCATTAATGAAGCCAAATCGTGGAATTTAGAAGTAGAAGTGATGTTAGAAAAGCCTGTGAATTGGATTCAGTGGATTGCCACGCCAATTCAAGTAGGTGAGCATAAACTAGTATTTAATGGGGTAATTTTAGATGTTACCAAACGTAAGGTAATGGAAGAAACCTTAAAGTATAATGAAGAGCTATATCGCCATTTAATCCAAAACCAGACAGATATGGTATGTCGTTATTTACTTGATACGACTTTGACTTTTGTGAATGATGCGTATTGTCGTGGTTTAGGTCAAAGCCAAGAACAGCTATTTGGTCAAAAATTTTTAGCGTTTGTGCCTGAGGAATTTCATTCAAAAATCCTTGAGCATATTCGCCAAGTGAGTGAGTCTAAAGAAAGTGCCAATATTGAATATCAAATGTTTATGGTGGATAACAAATTATATTGGCAAGAATGGACTTATTCTGCGATTTTAGATCAACAAGGTCATGTCGTTGAATTACAAGGGGTAGGGCGTGATATTACTGCGAGAAAACAAGCGGAATTAACCGCTAAAAAGGCCACCGAGCAATTAAAACGCACTTTAGAAAAATCAGAACGTTTGCGTTTAGAGGCCATTGAATCACAAAAAACCGCACAAGAACTTGCCATTCAAGCCGATAAAGCTAATCAAGCAAAAAGTGATTTCTTAGCGAATATGAGCCATGAATTACGCACGCCAATGAATGGGGTTTTAGCCACCACGGAATTATTATTACAAACGGAACTTAATGACGAGCAAATTGATTGGTTGAAAACGATTCAATATTCAGGTCGCCATTTATTAGGATTATTAAATGATATTTTAGATTTATCTAAAGTTGAGGCTGGAAAAGTTGAGTTAGAACAACAAGATTTTAATCTTGATACATTTATGCAGGAAATTTTTGCAAGTTCTAATTCCCATGCCATTCAAAAAAATAATCAATTAATACTAGAACAAGAAGCGGATTTGCCTAAAAATTGGGTAGGGGATGTGGGGCGGATTCGCCAAATTTTGTTAAATGTCATTGGTAATGCCATTAAATTTACTGAAAATGGCAAAATTTTTGTGAAAGCCAGTCTGTTAAACGAAGACAATAAAACAGGATTGATATTTCATATTAAAGACACAGGGATTGGGATTAAAGCCGAACAAATTGAACAAATTTTTGATAAATTTACCCAAGCGGATGTATCGACGACTCGTCAATTTGGTGGCACGGGGTTAGGCTTAGCCATTACCAAACAATTAGTCGATTTAATGCATGGGCGGATCAGTATTGAAAGTGTGTATAAAGAAGGCACGCAATTTCAAATTGAATTGCCGTTAAGCAAAGGGGGGGGGACGGTTGCCGATAGTGATGCGACTATACCCGAAAAATCACAACGACAAGCAGCAACTTGCGTTGAAAATCCTAATATTTTGTTAGTAGAAGATAATTTAGTAAATCAGAAAATTGCCAAAGCACTATTAACAAAATTAGGCTGTAAAGTGACTTTAGCTAATAATGGTCAAGAAGCGATAGATGCCTTGGAACAACATAACTTTGATTTGATTTTTATGGATTGCCAAATGCCTGTTATGGATGGTTATAAGGCCACTGAAACCATTCGACAAAGTCCGCATAAAGACATTCCGATTATTGCCATGACTGCGGGAGCGATGAAAGGTGATAAAGAAAAATGTCTGGCTTCGGGCATGGATGATTATACCACTAAGCCTGTCTCTATTAATGCCATTAAAGCTTTATTGGATAAATTTATTTGGCAAGTTGATGCTTGAAATCATAAATTTTAGCCATAAATTTAGTCATATTCTAATTTCTATTTTCTATCAGTTGAAATATGTTAAACTAGCAGAAATTTATGGTTTGCAAGGAGAATATTATGCCGATTTATGAATACCAATGTGATAATTGCCAGCATCAATTTGAAGTGATGCAAAAAATCAATGATGCTAAATTACAAGATTGCCCAGAATGCCAACAAGCGAGTTTACGCCGGTTAGTTTCTATGGCAGGTTTTCAATTAAAAGGTACGGGGTGGTATGCCACTGATTTTAAAAATAATCATAAAGGTTCTAACACTACTAGTGCTAAGACCGATGAAAAATCAACATCGGCTTGTGCTCATAATCAATGTCAATGTGGATAATTTATATCTATATTGGTAGTAAATAATTTTTTAAGTGTTTGATTTTTTAGTTTAAGGATAAACCTTGTATGCGTAGTCATTATTGTGGAGAAATTTGTCAGGATCATATTGACCAAACCATTCAACTATGTGGTTGGGTACACCGACGGCGAGATCATGGTGGGGTTATTTTTATTGATTTGCGAGATAAAAAAGGATTAGTACAAATCGTATTTGACCCTGAAAATTTAGAAAGTTTTGCTCATGCTGAACAAGTGCGTAATGAGTATGTCTTACAAATTACAGGTATAGTAAGGATTCGACCTGATGGCACTGAGAATCCAGACTTAGCCACAGGTGCCATTGAAGTTTTAGTTGAAAAGTTAAGCGTTTTGAACCAAGCCCAAACACCCGCATTTCCGATTGATAATTATGCGGAAGTGCATGAAGATACTCGATTACGTTATCGTTATTTAGATTTGCGTCGGCCTGAGATGTTACAAAAAATCATGTTACGAGCACAAATTATTCGCCAATTTCGTCATTTTCTAGAACAACAGGAATTTAACGAAATTGAAACCCCCATGTTGACCAAAGCAACACCTGAGGGAGCAAGGGATTATTTAGTGCCAAGTCGTACTCATCAAGGGCAATTTTTCGCACTACCCCAATCGCCACAACTATTTAAGCAATTACTAATGATGTCAGGCATGGATCGTTATTATCAAGTCGTGCGTTGTTTTCGGGATGAGGATTTAAGATCGGATCGACAACCTGAATTTACCCAATTAGATATTGAATTATCTTTTGTGGACGAAGAACAGGTGATGAGCTTGATGGAAGCTATGCTTAGAGATGTTTTTGCGAGAGTTTTAGAAATTCCATTACATGATCCTTTTCCACGAATGACTTATCAAGAAGCCATGCAACGCTTTGGTTCCGATCGACCTGATTTAAGGATTCGTTTGGAATTAGTGGATATTGCAGATTTATTACAAGACGTGGAATTTAAAGTCTTTGCTGGCCCTGCCAATGATGAAAATGGACGAGTTGCGGTATTACGAGTGCCACAAGGTTGTCATTTAACTCGTAAAGAAATTGATGATTACACGAAATTTGTTGGTATTTATGGTGCCAAAGGCCTAGCTTATGTTAAAGTTAAGGATATACAACAAGGGCGAGAAGGATTACAATCGCCGATTTTAAAGTTTTTACCTGACAGTGCGATTGAAGGCATTTTAAAACGTACCCAAGCCCAAAGTAATGACTTATTATTCTTTGGTGCCGATAAGGCAAAGGTAGTGAGTGAATCTTTAGGTGCTTTACGAGTCAAATTAGCCCATGATAAAGGTTTTATTGAACATGGCTGGAAACCTGTGTGGGTGACTGATTTTCCAATGTTTGATTGGAATGAGGATGAACAACGCTGGCAAGCCTTACATCATCCTTTCACCGCACCGAATACCAATGATGTCGCAACTTTAGCACAAAATCCAAAAGCAAGTTTATCCAGAGCCTATGATTTGGTATTAAATGGTGTAGAAGTGGGGGGGGGGTCGATTCGTATTCATCAAACCGATATGCAGATGGCAGTATTTAAAATTTTAGGTATTACCGAGCAGGAAATTAGTGATAAATTTGGCTTTTTCGTGGATGCCTTAAAATACGGTTGTCCACCACATGGCGGAATTGCCTTTGGTTTAGATCGTTTAATTGCTTTAATGACAGGGTCTGCTTCTATTCGTGAGGTCATAGCCTTTCCAAAAACCCAAACCGCTCATTGTCCTTTAAGCAATGCCCCATCTATCGTGGATCAACGGCAATTAAGAGAATTGGGGATTCGGCTACGGTAGAAAGACAAGAAGCCAGCACTCTAGTTAGCATCCCAAAGCAAATGTCCAACAATTTAGAAATTATGTGGCAATTGATGAAGAGATGTTGACTTGTTAGCACTTCAAGTATTATAAAAAAAGGGCCAGTTGAAAAAACGGCCCCTTTTTGCCATTAATCGAATGATTAAATTGCGACAATGTTTTCTGCTTGTGGCCCTTTTTGACCCTGAGAAATTGTAAATTCTACTTTTTGACCTTCTGATAAGGTTTTAAAACCAGAACTTGCGATTGCACTAAAGTGAGCAAAAACATCTGGACCAGATTGTTGCTCGATAAAACCAAAACCCTTAGATTCATTGAACCATTTTACGGTTCCTTTAACTGTTTGTGACATAAAATATCCTAAATTTTAAATGGAATTGTGCCTTAATAAGGCTTGAATTGCTTGAAAATATTGACTGAAACTTAGAAACTGCAGAACATGCTAGTAGATGTAAATTATAGGTCTTTTTCAATAGCTGTTTTCGAATGATATAAATATTATGATTAAATGTCTAGTCATATTTTAAATATTTGTTTTTTTTAGTGATAGCTTAGTGATTAATTCTCAAGTCCAAGGTCTGCAAATTTTTTTTATATATCAATAATTTTCATTTATAAAAAGATTGATACCATTCAACAAAATTAGCAATGCCTTGTTCTACAGGGGTATCTGGATGGAAATTAACCGCTTCGCTTAAGGCATCAATATCAGCATAAGTTGCAGGTACATCACCTGCTTGTAAAGGTAAATAGTTAATTTCAGCTTTTTTATTTAAACATTGTTCTAAAATTTCAATATAACGCATTAATTCCGTGGGTTTATTATTACCAATATTGTATAAGCGATAGGGAGCAGCACTCGTAGCACTATCAGGCTCATCACTATTCCAATCAGGATTAGCTTGAGCAACTTTATCAACCGTACGAACTACGCCTTCAACAATATCATCAATATAGGTAAAATCTCGTTGATGTTTGCCGTAATTAAAGACATCAATGGCGTTGCCTGCGAGAATATTTTTGGTGAATAAAAATAATGCCATATCTGGTCGTCCCCAAGGACCATAAACGGTAAAAAAACGTAAACCTGTGGTAGGTAATTGATATAAATGGCTGTAAGTATGAGCCATAAGTTCATTACTTTTTTTAGTAGCGGCGTATAAGCTTAAAGGATGATCCACATTTTGATGCACTGAAAATGGCATTTTAGTATTGCTACCATAGACTGAGCTACTAGACGCATAAACCAAATGTTCGACACCATAATGACGACAGCCTTCTAAAATATGACCAAAGCCAACTAAATTAGTATGAATATAGGCTAAGGGATTTTTTAATGAATAACGAACCCCTGCTTGAGCGGCTAAATTAATCACCCTTTGGGGTTGATGGGTTTTAAAAACTTGTTCTACACCTTGTTGATCTTCTAAATCGATTTTAATTGTCGTATAGTTATCATACGCTTGATTGCGTTCTAGTCGGGCCAGTTTTAAATTGACATCATAATAATCATTTAAATTATCAATTCCAATCACATCATCACCTCGTTCTAGTAATTTGATAGCAAGGCTTGAACCAATAAAACCAGCACTGCCAGTAATTAATACTTTCATGTTGAATTCCTATTATTTTTGATTTAATTTATTTAATTTAAGTTTTTATAAGCGGGCATCTACTTTATCCGCGGGAAAAATATATTTAACATCAAATACTACGGCTTTTTCTTTACCAAAACTTCGGATTTGTTCAATTCCCATTTCTTTAAACTGACGATGGCCTACGGCGAGTAAAATCGCATCATAGTGATTTTTAGGAATATCTGGTAATAATTCAACATTATATTCCTGTTTTGCTTCCACAGCGGATGCCCACGGATCATAAATATCTACTGTCACGGGATAATCATGTAGTTCTTCAATAATATCTACGACTCTAGTGTTGCGCAAATCAGGGCAGTTTTCCTTAAAGGTTAAACCTAAAATTAAAATGTTAGCTTGGCATAAAGTAATACGATGTTGGATCATCGCTTTAAGCAAACGATTGACAATATATTGTCCCATTTGATCATTCGTACGTCGTCCTGCTAAAATCATTTCGGGATGATGGCCAATTTCTTGGGCTTTATGGGTTAAGTAATAAGGGTCAACGCCAATACAATGACCGCCAACTAAACCGGGACGAAAGGGTAAAAAATTCCATTTACTGCCTGCCGCTTGTAAAATTTCTTCGGTATCAATGCCCAGTTGATGAAATAAAATTGCCAATTCGTTAATTAAGGCAATATTAACATCTCTTTGAGTATTTTCAATCACTTTTGCCGCTTCTGCGACTCTGATGCTGGAGGCTTTGTGAGTGCCAACGGTAATAATACTTCGGTAAAGCTCGTCAACAAAGTCAGTAATATCAGGCGTAGAACCTGAGGTAACTTTAACAATCGTGGTTAAACGATTTTTAGGATCACCTGGGTTAATTCTTTCAGGACTATAACCTGCAAAAAAATCTTGGTTAAATTTGAGCTTAGAAATTTGTTCAATGACTGGGATACACACTTCTTCAGTTGCACCAGGATAAACCGTGGATTCATAAATCACAATATCATTTTTATTAATGACTTTCGCAACGGTTTCGCTGGCCTTAATTAATGGGGTTAAATCGGGACGTTTGTGTTGATCTATTGGGGTAGGGACCGTAATAATATAGACATTACAAATTGCTAAATTTTGAGGCTTGGTAGTATATTGTAATTTAGTTGCTTGTTTAAGTTCTTCTGAGCTACACTCTAAAGACGCATCATGACCATTTTCAAGTGCTTGAATGCGTGGTTTGGAAATATCAAATCCCAGTGTGGGATAATGTTTACCAAATTCAACAGCGAGAGGGAGACCAACATAACCAAGTCCGATAATGCCAATATGAACGGTAGAAAGATCCAGCATAATAGTTCCTTTGAAAGATGTGAAGATTTCTTAGATTAGTAACTTTATGTGTCAACTAAATATTTTGCAAGCTTTGTTTTGGAGTCAAAAGCGTGATTCGTGTTTTTCGTCAGTATATTCCTAAAAAGTATATGGTACTAGGATTGTTAGAAGCATTGATTTCTGCAAGTGCTATGATTATTGGTACTTCAGTGATTCATTATTACTTAAATTATGGCTTTGATCCTTGGAAATTATTGGGCATTGCTTTGGTATTTTCAGGTATTCATAGCATCAGTATGACGCTAATGGGACTTTACCAACGCCGTAGTAAAGAAGGTCATGCGGGTTTAATTGTGCGAATTATTGCCAGTTTCTTTATGACGACCATGTTAATGAGTTTGGTGTTTTACACCTTTCCTGATTTATTTTATGGTCGTCGTAGTTTTGGTCTCACTATATTGATTGCCGTGCTTGGTATTATTTATATCCGTTTGGTTTTTTTTCAGCTGACTGATAAAGAGTTTCTAAAAAAAAGGGTTTTAGTGTTTGGTACGGGGCAACAGGCAAAATTAATTGAAAAATTGGATAAAGAAAATAGCAGTTTTTATGTGATTGCTTATGTGGCATTTCAAGATGAAAATTTGAAAATTGACAGGTCAAAAATAATGGAATTACCTTCTGATTTATTGTCTTATGTGTTAACTCATCAGATCAATGAAATTGTGATAAGCGATTGTGTGTGGATGGAACAATTGGCAATGGATGATTTGATTAATTGCCGTATGAATGGAATTGATGTGGTCAATTTGATGAATTTCATTGAAAAAGAGGAATGTCGAATTAATTTAGATGTGATCAGCCCTGAATGGCTATTATTTTCGGATGGTTTTGATTATTCAGAATATGCCTTATTTTTTAAACGGATTTTGGATATTACCGCTAGTCTTATTTTGTTGGCATTGTTTTGGCCGATTATGTTGATAACCGCAGGATTGATATGGCTGGAAGATAAGGGGCCTGTGTTTTATCATCAGGTAAGAGTAGGCGAAAATAGTCAATTATTTAAGGTGATTAAGTTTCGTAGTATGCGAGTGGATGCGGAGAAAGCAGGTGCGCAATGGGCAAAGAAAAATGATAACAGAATAACAAACATTGGGCGTTTTATTCGTTTGACCCGAATCGATGAATTACCGCAGATTTTTAATGTATTAAAAGGTGACATGAGTTTTGTGGGACCAAGACCTGAAAGACCTAATTTTGTGGAAACGTTTAATAAAGAAATTCCTTATTATAATCATCGTCATATTGTAAAACCAGGGATTACTGGCTGGGCTCAACTTTGTTATCCTTATGGTTCTTCAACTCAGGATGCGGTCGAAAAATTGCAATATGATTTGTATTATGTCAAAAACTATAGTTTGTTTTTAGATATATTGATTATTTTGCAAACAGCCGAAGTTGTTTTGTGGGGTAAAGGTAGTCGATAGTTTCAAAGCAATTATTTAGATAGTAGTGAATGAGTATTGATTTTAGTTATCTTGTTGGCAGTGTTGCTTTTTTTATATTAGCAGTGTTGCTGATTTTTGGTTGGAAAATTCATAAAGTTGGGATTTATTTAATTTTTGCGGTAAGTTTTCATAGTATTTGGGCCTTGTGTTTAAGTTTATTATCTATTGAAGGTGAAGGCAATGTCTATTTAGCGGAGATTTGGGCTTTAGAAATCACTAAATATTTATTTTGGTATTTATTTTTGCTCTGTATTCTAAATATGAGCAAATTAGTTCCCAAAATAATGTTATTCGGGCTGTTTGCTAGTGGTATTTTCGCCATTGTTGCTAATTTGATGGTTGTTTTAGGTGAGCATGGCATAATATTTTCAGTTATTTTCTATCTTGAAGAATTGATTAATATCTTAATGCCAGTGATTGCATTATTGATTATTGAACAGATTTATCGCAATTTACACCCTGATAAACGTTGGGGAATGAAATATTTATTTCTAGGCTTAGGTTCCTTGTTTATTTACGATTTTTATTTGTATGCGGATGCTTTATTATTGCACAATATTAACAGGGATTTATGGCAGGCAAGAGGTATTATTAACGCATTATCTGTCCCCTTAATTGCGATTTCGGTGGCAAGAAATCGAGATTGGTCAATTGATATTTTTGTTTCTAGGACGGTGGTGTTTCATTCTACGACTTTACTGGCTTCGGGCATTTATTTATTACTCATGTCAATGGCAGGGTATTATATTAAATTTTATGGGGGGGATTGGGGTAACTTTTTTCAAACTATTTTTTTATTTGGTGCCATTGTTTTATTATTTGTTTTGTTATTTTCGGGTGAAATTCGCAGCCGATTCAAATTATTTCTTAATCGCCATTTTTTTAATTACCATTATGACTATCGTCAAGAATGGTTAAAATTAATGACCAGTTTATCCGCAACGGATTCTGAACGACCATTAACGGAACGCAGTATTAAGGTCTTAGCTGATTTGGTGGATAGTCCTGGTGGAATATTATGGTTAAAACAAGCGAATCAGTCATCTTATGTATTTAAAGCTGCTTGGAATATGGCGGAACCTCCCTTTTATCAAATAGACATTGATTCATTTTTACAGCAATTAGCGCAACAAACCGTGATTGACTTAAACAAAGTCGAATCAGCCGTTATTCCTGATTATTTTCAGAAAATGCCTCAAGCACGTTATATCATCCCTTTATTTATTGCGAAAGAGGTTTATGGTATGGTCATTTTAATTTCCTCTCGATCCAATTTACAGTTAAATTGGGAGCATATTGATTTGTTATTAACGGTGGCAAAACAAACAGCGAGTTATTTAGCACTTTCCGATACCTTAGAGGCATTATCTGTTGCAAAACAATTTGAAGGGGTGCACAAAGTATCCGCATTTGTGGTGCATGACCTAAAAAATTTAACGGCACAACTATCACTGATTGTCAGCAATGCACAACGCCATGCCGATAATCCTGCTTTTTTTAAAGATGCTATGACAACTATTGATCATGCGGTAAGGAAAATGAAGGCGTTAATGGAGCATTTGCAATCCGAAAAAATTGAAGGAATTGAGCATAATATTGAATTGGATCGTTTACTAGCCCAAGTGGTACAAGAACGTTCAATTCAGTTGCCTAAGCCCAGTTTTCATATTGAGTCAGAGTGTTTGCCCGTAACAATTCAAGCCGATCAGGAACGGTTTTCGATTATTTTAAATCATTTAATTCAAAATGCCCAAGATGCTTGTGATAAAGATCAAAAGGTGGATATTTATTTGCGGACAACACAAAATCAAGCCATAATAAGCATCCAAGATCAAGGGTGTGGTATGAACAAAACATTTATTCAACAACGTTTGTTTCGTCCGTTTGATTCAACGAAAGGTTTAACTGGTATGGGCATTGGTGCATATGAAAGTAGAGAATTTATTCAAAGTCTAGGAGGACATATTAATGTGACTAGTCAATTAGGTGAAGGCAGTACTTTTACGATTATTTTACCTTATCAAGCCATATAAATTAAGATATGGCCACTCGTTATGAATAAAAAATTATTGATTGTTGAGGATGATGTCGGTTTACAGAGTCAATTACGTTGGAGCTTTGATGATTTTGAGATTGAGGTCGCGCAAGATAGAGTATTGGCACTGACCTTGTTAAAACAATTTGAACCTGCTGTGGTTACTTTAGATTTAGGTTTACCCCCTGATCCAGGTGGGGTGAGTGAGGGGTTTGCGGTTTTACAAGAGGCATTGCAATGGCACCCATTGACAAAAATAATTGTGATGACAGGGAATGATAGTCGAGAACATGCGGTTAAAGCAATCGGTTTAGGTGCCTATGACTTTTATCAAAAGCCCATTGATTCAATGGAATTAAATTTTGTGGTCAATCGTGCTTGGCAAGTGTATCAACTGGAATTGGAAAATCAGCGATTACAACAACAAACGATTAATCATCCATTGCAAGGTGTGATTGCGGTGGATGATATTATGTTAAGTGTTTGTCAAACCGTGGAAAAAGTGGCAAATACCGATGCAACAACCTTGTTTTTAGGCGAAAGTGGGACAGGCAAAGAGCTATTAGTACAATCTTTGCATAATCTCAGCTATCGAGCGGAACAGCGTTGCATTGCGGTGAATTGTGCGGCAATTCCAGAAAATTTATTAGAAAGTGAATTATTTGGTTTTGAAAAAGGTGCATTTACTGGTGCGGTAAAAAGTACACCAGGTAAAATAGAACTTGCGGATAAAGGCACATTTTTTTTTGATGAAGTTGGCGATTTACCCTTGTCATTACAAGCAAAATTATTACGTTTTTTACAAGAAAAACGGATTGAACGTATTGGGGGACGTAAAGAAATTATGGTGGATGTGCGTGTGGTTTGTGCGACCCATAGAAATCTTCAAGAATTGATTAAGCAGGGGTTATTTCGGGAAGATTTGTACTATCGTTTAAGTGAAATTACCATTACTATCCCACCTTTACGTCAACGAGTGAGTGATATTAACGTTTTGGCAATGAATTTTTTGCAAACTATTACGAAACAACAAGGTCGAAACATTCAAGGTTTTACTCAAGATGCGATTACCGCAATGAATCAATATCATTGGCCAGGTAATGTCAGAGAACTGGAGAATCGAATTAAACGGGCTGTGATTATGGCAGAGGGTTATCAAATTAACCGTAAAGACTTGGAATTAGAGTCTTTACCAGCCACAGAGCAAACATTTAATTTGAAAGTAGCAAGAGAGAAAGTAGAGCTTGAAACGGTATTAAAAGCGATGAATCATGTGAGTGGTAATATTTCTCAAGCAGCAGAATTGCTAGGAATTACTCGACCAACCTTATATTCATTAATCAACAAATACCAAATCAAAGTTGATGCGAAAGTTAACGCTTAAGTGAAAGTTAAAGTTTAATTTTTTATTATTAGGACGATATTATGAAACACTGTATTATTTTGTGGCTTTGTTTAATTTTTTTGCCAGCATGGGCTTACGCAGAATCAGATGATGCCTTTGTTCAGTCTGCCGAAGGTTATATGGTAAAGGAAGAATATAAATCAGCTATTATCCAACTAAAAAACGCCTTACAAACTAACCCTAATAATATCAAAGCTCGATTGTTATTAGGCGAAGCCTATTTAGTCTATGAAGATGGTTTAGCCGCAGAAAAAGAAATTCGTCGAGTCAAAAATTTAACAGAAGATAAAGCCCGATGGTTGTTACCATTGGTGAAATCTTATTTATTGCAAGGTAAACTAAAAGAAGCCTTTGATGAGATTGGTGAGATTGAAAAATTGCCTGAAAGTATTCAATTTCAAGCAAAAATATTACAGGCAACTATCTTGCTACGAGCAAATCGACGAGCTCAAGCAAAAGAAATGTATTTGAAATTGTTTGAGCAAGAACCAAAAAACCCCGATGTATTGTTAGGTTTAGCCAGAATTGCATTGCTTGAAGGTAAAGCAACCGAATCTTTAGCAAGGGTTGAGGAATCATTAGCAATTGATGCAAAACACTTGGATAGTTTATTACTCAAAGCTGAGATTTTTCGACTACAAACAAAGTATCAAGATGCAATTGTCGTGTTTTCTAAGGTTTTAAGTATTCGACCTTTTCATTTAAGAGCATTAATTGGTCAGACAGCTTGTTATATTGCTGTCGATGATCTTAAACAAGCTCAAATCAATATTCAAACCATTAACCAACAGAAAAAGGGGTTGATTTTAGTACAATATCTACATGCCTTATTAGACTATAAAGACAAAAGAGAAGATCAAGCATTAGAAAAACTACAATCAGTATTAAGAGTATTGCCTAAACATGTCCCAAGTAATTTATTAATTGGGGCCATTTATTACAATCGTAATCACTATCAATTAGCAGAAGAACATTTATCCAAAGTGATTGAAGTCGTACCCTTTCATTTATCGGCCGCAAGAATGTTAGGTGCGACCTACTTAAAACTTAACAAACCTAAAAAATCAGTTGAAATTTTAAAACCCGTGGCAGATGAGGTGGAAGATGGTCGTTTGTTTGCATTATTAGGTACGGCTTATTTGCGTTCAGGTGAGGCAGAAAAAGGGGAGGAAATTTTGAGAAAAGCCGTGGCATTAGAGCCTGATTTAGCGTCAATTCGTACGCAACTCGCTTTAAGTAAAATAGCAACTGGAAAAAATGAGGATGCGTTGCTCGATTTAGAATCGGCAGTAAAATCTGGTGATGATTTGCCTCAGGCAGATGCCTTATTAATTTTGATGAAATTACGACGTCAAGCGTATGATGATGCGGTTAAAGCAAGTTTGGATTTTGTTAAAAAACATCCTAAACAACCCTTACCTTATAGTTTGTTAGGTGCCAGTTATGCGGCAAGAGGAGAGTTAGACAAATCAAAACAACAATATCGAGAAGCACTAAAAGTCGATCCTACTTATACAACGGCGGAATTGAATTTAGCAAAATTTGCAATGGCAGAGAAAGACTATGCGTCAGCAAAACAACATTTCAATACGATTTTAACGCATCACAAGGGACATATTTCAGCATTAACTGGACTCGCTCAGATTGCTGAAAATCAAGGGAATACTCGACTAGCTTTTGATTATTTACGACAAGCAGTGGATAACAATCCTGAGGCGATTGCACCGGCTGAAAAATTGATTAAATTTTATCTTTCTAAACGGGAAAATTTAAAGGCACTGAGTATTGCAAGACAGTTACGTCAACATCATCAAGGTCATCCTAAAGTGTTACGTTTGCATGGTATGACACAACTGGCAAGTAATCAGTACAGCAGTGCGGTAGTAACCTTTGAAGAATTAGTATTATTAAAGCAAGATGCTCAGGCTTATCATTTATTAGCAGGTGCTCAGGCAAAAAGTGGCGATTTAGAAGCCGCATTAGACAGTTTGGAGCTTGCTTTAAAGGCTGATCCAAATTATTTACCCGCGTTAGTGGCAAGAGCGGGTGTGGCAACTCGTTTAGGTGATATTGAACAAGCCATAGCATATGCAAAAGTGATTCAACAAAAATATCCTGATAAAGCAGAAGGTTATCAAGCAGAAGCCGATGTGTATAAGTTAAAAAAAGATTATATTAAAGCAGGGGAATTGTATCACAAAGCGTACCAGATGAATCCTTCTCGCTTTTTAGCTATGATGACCCAACGAATTTTTGAACTCACGGGTAAGTATGAACCAGGCTATGAAATTTTACAAGATTGGTTGTCAAAACACCCTAAAGATGTTGTTGTACTGCGTCATTTAGCCGTCGCTTATCAGGATCATGGTAAGACTGATAAGGCCATTAATAAATATTTGCAAATTTTAGACATTGCCCCTAAAGACGTTTTAGTTTTAAATAATGTGGCATGGTTATACCATATTTCAGGAAGTAATAAGAGCTTAAAATTTGCAGAAAAAGCCTATGATTTAGCACCAGATCGTGCGGAAGTTTTAGATACGTATGCTTGGATTTTGTTACATAATGACGAGTTGGCAAAAAGTCTGAGACTGCTAAAAATTGCTGCTCAAACTGCTCCACATATTCCAAGTATTCAATACCATTTGGCATTTGCTTTGTATAAAGATAATCGTTTAAAAGAAGCTCAAAACAGACTACGGCAATTATTGGAATCAAAAATAAAATTTCCAGAAAGAGAGGCAGCAGAAAAATTATTAAAAGCGATTAAAGGTTAAAAATAGGGATACATTAGCGATAAATTAGAGATAAATAATGAATAAAATCGTTTATTTAGGTTTAGTCATGTTATTGTTATCGGGCTGTGGTGGTTATTTGCCTTTTACGGGCAGTGATTTACCATTGCTGGAAACGAAGGAAGTACAAGCATCACCCGAGGTAGATTATTTAATTGGACCGGGTGACAGTGTGCAAATCTTTGTTTGGCGTAACCCAGAAGTGACCACCACAATTACAGTGCGACCTGATGGTAAAATTTCAACGCCTTTAGTTGAAGATATGCAGGCAAGTGGCAAAACGCCAACGCAACTCGCAAGAGATATTGAAGAAAAATTAGGGGTTTACATTCGTAATCCTGTGGTAACGATTATGGTCGGCAATTTTGTTGGACCCATTAGTCAGCAAGTTCGAGTGGTAGGTGAGGCGACTACTCCTCAACGTCTTTTTTATCAAGAAGATATGAGTGTTTTAGATGTGATGATTGCCGTTGGTGGCTTAACTGAATTTGCCGATGGTGACAATGCAACCGTTGTGCGTATTATTGACGGTGAACAAAAACAATTTAGGGTGAGATTAGATGCCTTACTAAAAGAGGGTGATATTACAGCTAATGTAAAAATGTTACCAGGTGATGTATTGATTATTCCTGAAGCATGGTTTTAGTCATGAGTGCACTGTAACGTATTTAAGAGAAAGTATTTATGTACGAGATTATTGAACAAATAAAAGATTATATTCGAGGGATATGGTTAAACCGTTGGTATATTACGTGGATTGCTTGGCTTATCTGTATCATTGGTTGGTTTGTGGTGATTCGTATGCCCGATCAATATGATGCCTCTGCCAAAATTTATATTGATACTGAAACCATATTAAGACCGTTGTTAAAAAACTTGACGGTTCCCCCTGATTTGAAAGCAAGGGTATTGTTAATGACCAAAACTTTGTTTAGCACTCCAAATTTAAAACGAGTGGCAAGGATGACCGATTTAGATTTGGATGCAAAAAATGAAGAAGAGTTGGAGAAAATTTTACATCATTTAGAAGATAAGATGAAACTGATTGGGGTTGGTAGGCAAAATCTTTATGAGATTACTTATACGGGCAGTGATCCTCAGTTAGCAAAGTTGATTGTACAATCATTTTTAACGATTTTTGTCGAAAGTGCTTTAGGTGATTCCCGACGTGATTCAGATATTGCGCAACGGTTTCTGAAAAAACAAATTCGACTTTATGAACGACGTTTGATTGAGGCGGAAAAACGTTTAAAAGATTTTAAACGTAAACATATGGGGAAAATGCCAGGTGAAGGCAGTGATTATTATCAGCAATTACGTCAAAATAAACAGATTTTAGAAGAATATCAATTGCAATTGAATGAGTTAGTGAATCGACGCAACGAATTAGAATTACAATTAGAAAGTTTGGATGAAGAAGATAAGGACATTTTGGGATTTGAATTTGCTAATACGGCACAAACAACGGTTACTGATCCTAGGGTTTTGAAGTTACAAGAACAATTGGATGATTTATTATTAAAATATACTGAAAAACATCCTGATGTCATTGCGGTACAAGATATGCTGGATCGCATACAACAAGAAAAACAAACACAGTTATCACAAGCAAGCGGGGTATCCACGCCTGAGCTTAATTCAGACGTTGAACAAAAGACGGCAAATCCTGTTTATCAACAATTGAAAATTGCTTTAGGTGAAACCGAAGCTAATATTGCCTCAATGCGAACTCGGGTTGAAGAATATAAAGCAAGAATTGAAAAATCAAAACAAGCCGTTGATACGACATTGGAAGTTGAGGCTGAATTAACGAATCTTAATCGGGATTATGATGTCCATAAACAGAATTATGAAGCATTATTGGCAAGATTAGAAGCGGCGAAAATGTCGGAATCAATGGAACAAAATACTGATGAAGTCCAGTTTAAAGTCGTTGATCCACCGAGTGTTTCATTTAAACCTACAGGGCCGCCCCGAGCAATATTGAGTTCATTAGTGTTAGCCATTGCCTTAGGGTTTGGTATTGCCATTGCTTTTCTGATTTCACAGTTTCAACCTGTATTTACCAATGCACGGTCGTTAAAACAAGAAACAGGTATCCCAGTGTTAGGGCAAGTGTCTATGGTCTATAGTCGTGTTATGTTAGCAAAACGTCGGTTTATGGTATTACTATTTTTATCCAGTATGATGGCGTTACTTGCAACTTATGCTTTGCTAATATTGATTTATGTCAAACGACCTGAGTGGATTTCCTATATTAACAATCATTTAACTTGGTTACCTTTATGAGTACAGATGAAGACGTATTAGCACAAGAAACCTCATTGGAACAAGATAGTATGGTCAGTTTTAATCGGTCAGAGTTGAAACAACTTGGCTTGGTTAATACTGAGGGTAAAAAAGATCGTTTATCCGAAGAGTTCCGATTAATTAAACGACCATTAATTAAAAATGCCTTTGGTAAAGGGGCTAGCCAAGTTGATAATGCTAGAATTATTATGATGACTAGTGCCATGCCTGGGGAGGGTAAAACCTTTACCGCCTTAAACTTAGCCGTGTCAATGGCATTGGAAAAGGATAAAAAAGTATTGCTGTTAGATGCGGATGTGCTGAAACCGAAAGCCTCGAGAATTTTAGGCATGGATGAGCAACCGGGGCTAATTGATTGTTTGTTTGAAGATATTGATTCACCTTTGGCGTTGCAACATCAAAGCGATGTGCCTAATTTGTCATTTTTACCTGCGGGGCGGCAAGACCCTAATGCGACTGAACTGTTGGCAAGTCAACGTATGGAATGGATTATGAATGAATTAGCTAACCATAATCCTGATAGGATTATTTTAGTTGATTCACCACCATTACTGGTGACCAGTGAAGCATCGGTGCTGACGGGGTTAGTTGGGCAGATTGTTATGGTAGTTGAAGCGAATCGTACGCCACAATCACTGATTAAAGAAGCCTTATCACGAGTAGAGTTTGTTGAAATTGTTGGTTTTGTTTTGAATAAAACGCATTACTCGTCACGTTCTAAAAGTTACTATGGGGGATATTATGGCTATGGTGGCTATGGCTATGGTTATGGCTATGGTCAAGAGAAAAAATAGTTTTGTTGTTATTGTTTTTAGTGTCACTTATTGGGTATCCATGTCTGTTGTTGCGGAGTGGACGATTATTCCTAGTGTGAGTTTTCAGCAATTATATACTGATAATATTGACTTAAGTGAAAATAATGAACAGGATGAATGGGTTAGCGAAATTCGTCCTAGTTTGACCATTAGAGGGAAGACGCCAAGATTACAAACTAACTTGGATTATCGTTTGCGACAGTTGTTTTTTATGAATAACACTGATCGCAGTGGAACAAGTCATCAATTACAAAGCAATGCCCGTTTAGAAGCCATTAAACGCTATTTTTTTATTCAAGCGGGGATTGCTCGACGGCAACAGACTATCTCAGTGGATGAGAATTTTACGGATGATAATTTAGTGTTAGGTAATAACAGTTCTGATGTAACTACTTTTCAGATTGAACCTCAATGGTTTTATAATTTTGCTAGTGTGGCAAATTTGTCGCTAAGTTATAATTATAACCAAGTGGATTCTAGTCGTACTAAGGATAATAGTACTGGCAAAAATTGGCAATTTCAACTTATGGCAGGGCCTAAATTTCGACGTTTTCCTTGGCGGCTTAATTATAGTCATAATACTATCAATACTATCATTGAGGATGCTCCAGGGAAGAGAACCTTTGAAAGTATTGTGGGTGAAGTTCAATATGTATTGAGTCGTAAATATAGTTTAGTCGCAAGTTACGGTCAGGAAACGAATCGTTTTGAAAGCAGTTTTCGCAATCTTGACGGTAATGTTTGGAACGCAGGGATGATTTGGACACCAAATCCACGTTTGAGCTTAGATGCACGTTATGGTGAGCGTTTTGGTGAAGCAAATTATTTTCTAAATTTTAATTACCGAAGGCGACAGTCCGTTTGGAAGGCAAGTTATCAACAGATAACAACTAGTTCAAGACAGCAAATATTAAACCAACAACTCGTGATTTTAGTCGATGAATTTGGTCATCCAATTACTGACCCTGATACGGGTAATGTATTAGGGTTTTTTATTGATACGGTTGATTTAGTTGATGAGGTGTTTGTCAGTGATAAATTTCAGGCATCAGTGGATTGGAATACTCGGAAAAATCGTTATAGGTTCAGTATGACTTATACAAAAAGAACCTTCCAAATTCGAGCGACAGAAGATAAAACTTGGTTTTATAATGCAAATTGGCGACATTTATTTTCACAACGCTTATCTTCCAATATTCGATTAACTTGGCGACAGGATGATGATAACGATTTGTGGTTGTTAGGTGTGAATCTTAGTAACAAAATTTCAAATAATTTGAAAATGTCCCTAGAATACATTCATAACATTAGACGAGCTGATCAAAATAGTAATGTGAATGAATACGATGAACATCGGGTGATTGCCCAAATTACCATGGATTTTTAAACTAACTTAAGAGCGAAATTAAAATGTATCAAATTATCTGTGTCGTTGGTGCCAGACCTAATTTTATGAAAATTGCTCCCATTATTGAGGCTTTAAAACAAACAGAGGGTTATTTAATGCCATTTTTAGTGCATACTGGGCAACATTATGATCAAGCAATGAAAGCGAGTTTTTTTGAGCAATTAGGTATTCCTGAACCTGATATTGATTTAAACGTTGGATCGGGTTCCCATGCGTGGCAAACCGCACAAATTATGATTCAGTTTGAACAAGTTTTAGACCAACAACAGCCACAGGCAGTTTTAGTGGTGGGTGATGTTAATTCTACAATTGCTTGTGCCTTGGTTGCGGTTAAAAAACATATTCCTGTTGTCCATGTTGAAGCGGGTTTGCGGAGTTTTGATCGACAAATGCCCGAAGAAATTAATCGAGTGTTAACTGACCAAATTTCCAGTTTATTATTGACCACAGAAGCGCATGCGAAACAGCATTTATTACAAGAAGGTATTCAAAGCGATGCTATTCATTTTGTAGGGAATGTGATGATTGATACCTTGTTAAAAAATCAGCAACGTTGTCCAAGTTTGACCGATATTAATCAAGGTTACCAACTTAATTTAAGCTCAGGTCATTATGGTTTATTGACATTGCATCGTCCTTCAAATGTTGACCATTCGGATGTTTTAGCCGATTTATTCACGACAATGATAAGTATTAGTGAGAAACTGCCCTTAGTCTTTCCAGTGCATCCCCGTACGCAAGCAAAACTCTCTGCGGGGTTTTGTCAATCAGAAAACATTTTTATGTTACCACCTGTGGCTTATTTAGATATGTTGGCATTAATGTCATCGGCAAAATTAGTTTTAACGGATTCAGGCGGTATTCAAGAAGAAACAACGGCATTAGGGATTCCTTGTGTAACATTACGAGAAAATACGGAACGTCCTATTACTGTAACCGAAGGGACGAATACGATTGTTGGTACGGATAGTCAAAAAATTTTGGCGACTGTTGCGGATATCTTATCAACAGGGGGGAAACAAGGTCAGATTCCCAAATATTGGGATGGTCATGCCGCAGAGCGAATAGTTGCCGTGTTAAAAGATTGGATAAGTCAATGAAAAATGCAATGACAGTTGATGTCGAAGATTATTTTCAAGTTTCTGCATTTGAACAACATATTTCACGTTCTAAATGGGAATCTTTGCCCTTAAGAGTAGAAGCGAATACTGACAAAATTTTAGAATTATTTGCACAATACCAAACTAAGGCGACTTTTTTTGTATTAGGTTGGGTGGCAGAACGTTGCCCTCAACTGATTCAACGAATCGTGCAACAAGGGCATGAGTTGGCAAGTCATGGTTATCAACATATTCGAGTGATTAATCAATCACCCGAGGAATTTCGCCAAGATATTATTAAAACGAAACATTTGTTAGAAGATTTCGGGGGCTGTGAGGTCAAAGGTTATCGGGCGGCAAGTTTTTCGATTGGTGCTAAAAATTTATGGGCATTGGATGTATTGCAACAATCAGGTTATCAATACAGTTCTAGTATTTATCCCGTGCGTCATGATCTCTATGGTATGCCAGATGCCCCTCGCTTTGCTTATCATGCTGACAATGGTTTATTAGAAATTCCAATTAGTACGGTTTTGTGGTTTAAGCAAAAATTACCCGCAGGCGGTGGCGGTTATTTTCGCTTGTTTCCGTATCCTATATCTCGTTGGGCAATTCAAACGGTGAATCAACAAGAACAACAAGCCTGTATTTTTTATTTTCACCCTTGGGAAATTGATCCAAAACAGCCAAAACAACAAGGTTTAAAATGGAAATCAAAATTTCGTCATTATCTCAACTTAAAGAAAACGGAAGTGCGATTAACGCAATTATTGCAAGATTTTACTTGGGGACGTATGGATGATATTTTTTTGGGGCAGTCAATAAATGGATGTTAAGATTTTACAAGCAACAGACTATGCACGTTGGGATCAATTTGTGTTAGATCATCCACAGGGAAGCTTTTTTCATAAAGCGGGTTGGCAAACGGTGATTGAACAAAGTTTTGGGCATAAAACTTGGTTTTGTTATGTGGAACAAGAACAACAGATTGTTGGTATTTTGCCTTTAAGCCATATCAACAGTTGGCTATTTGCTAATGCGTTAATATCATTGCCTTTTTGTGTGTATGGTGGTATTTTGGCGAATAATGATGATGTTGCTCAAGTCTTATATCAATATGCCAAACAATTAGCCGTGTCCTTAAATGTTGATTATTTGGAAATGCGTTATTTAGAACCACCCGCTGTAACAGCTTTAGAGAAAGATTTGTATGTTACGTTTCAAAAAACAATTTCTGATAATGAAGAGGAAAACTTAAAAGCAATTCCAAGAAAACAGCGTGCTATGGTGAGAAAAGGGATTAAAGCAGGTTTAAGCTCAGTGATTCATCAAGATTTAGAACAATTTTATGCAATTTATGCGGAAAGTGTGCGTAATTTAGGAACACCTGTATTTCGCAAAAAATATTTTTATAACTTATATCAAACATTTGCGGGGGACTGTGAATTATTAAGCGTGAATACCCCCGATGGTCAAGCGATTGCTAGTGTGATGAGTTTTTATTTTAAAGATCAGGTTTTGCCTTATTATGGCGGAAGTTTGCCTTTAGCCAGAGCGGTGAAAGGCAATGATTTTATGTATTGGCAATTATTAAATCATGCTGCAATGACTAAAGGTTGTCGAATTTTTGATTATGGACGTAGTAAGCAGGGCACAGGCTCTTATCGTTTTAAGAAGAACTGGGGATTTGAACCTAAACCACTGCATTATCAATATTATTTAGTGAAAGCAACGGAAATGCCTAATATTAATCCACTTAATCCAAAGTATCAGTGGTTTATTAAATTATGGAAAAACTTACCTTTGAGCATTGCTAATCGGCTTGGTCCTTTTTTGGTTAAAAATATTGGTTAGTTGATAATTTAATGCGTATAAAATCACAAGCAAAACTTTTATATCTCGTCCATCGAATCCCATATCCTCCAAATAAAGGGGATAAGATTCGTTCTTTTCATATTCTAAAATATTTGGCAAAATATTATCAGATATATTTAGCAGGCTTTGTTGATCAGCGCGAAGATGAAGCATATATTTCAGCATTGACACCCTATTGTGAAGACAGTTGCTTTGTGAGATTGGCACCGATATGGTCAAAATTAAAGAGTTTAAAAGCATTGATAACGGGTGATGCTTTAAGTTTGCCATATTACCAAAATGATAACTTGCAACAATGGGTCGATGACGTACTAAACACATATGCGATTGACAAAATATTTGTTTTTTCTTCCGTCATGGCTCAATATATTTCTTTACAAGAAGCGTGTGATGCCATGAATTGTGTGATGGATTTTGTGGATATTGATTCTGATAAATGGGCGCAATATGCGAGATCAAAATCATGGCCAATGAGCTGGGTATATCAACGAGAATCACAAAAGTTATTTGATTATGAAAAACAAATTTCCTTGTCATATCATGCGAGTTTATTTGTATCGGATGCTGAAGCAAATTTATTTAAGTGCTTAGTCCCTGAGGCAAAACATAAAATTCATGCGATGAGCAATGGTGTTGATATTGAATTTTTTGATCCAAATTTAGTCTATGACAATCCTTACCCTGAGAATAAAAAAATTATCATTTTTACTGGGGCCATGGACTATTGGCCAAATGTTGATGCGGTTGTTTGGTTTGTTGAAACGATATTTTCATCAATAAAATCAGAACAATTATTGTTTTATATTGTCGGTTCTAATCCATCGGCTCAAGTGTTGGCATTAAAGCATTATGCTCGAGTATTTATAACCGGACGTGTTGCCGATATTCGTCCCTATTTGGCGAATGCGGATATTGCTGTTGCGCCATTGCGTTTAGCAAGAGGCATTCAAAATAAGGTTTTAGAAGCGATGGTCATGGCGAAACCAATTTTAGTGACACCTCAAGCAAAAGAAGGCATAAGCTTCAGTTTTGAACAGTACCAGTTATTATCAGAACAAGCAGAGTTTTGGCGACTAAAGTTGTTAGAACTCAGTCAAAATTCAAAATTATGTGAAGATATTGGGTATCATCTAAGAACTTATGTTATAGACCATTATAGTTGGTCATTTCATTTAAAAAAGTTACCCGAATTATTAAAAGGTTGAGTTATGTTTTCAGTTGCAACAGTTTTTATTAGAAAAAATATACCACTACTGTTTTTTAGTTTGGTGCTGATGGCTTTATTTAGTGTTTACTGGTCAACAGTTGTTTCTATCACTCGCACTTGGTGGCGTTCTGAGACTTTTGCTCATGGGATTATCATTATTCCTATTGTATTATTTTTAATATGGCAAAAACGGGAGGAATTGGTTCGAGTGCCGATTCAATTTAATTTTTGGGGATTGATAGGATTGCTTGGGGCTTTGTTTGGTTGGTTTTTAGCAAGTTTAGCGGATGCCTTAAGCCCGCAACAATTTAGTTTGGTCGCGATGATTGTTAGCATTGTGTTGACTATTTTTGGTAGCAAAGTCAGTCGGACTTTATTTTTTCCATTAGCCTATTTATTTTTTGCGGTGCCTTTTGGTGAGTTTTTAATCCCGCCTATGATGGATTTTACTGCCGCATTTACGGTCGCTGCTGTAAAAATGGTCGGTGTTCCTGTGTATTTGGAAGGGCGGTATTTGTATTTGCCGACAGGTAATTGGCATGTGGCCGAGGCTTGTAGTGGTGTGCGTTATTTGATTGCATCACTTGCTTTAGGAAGTTTATATGCTTATTTGAGTTATCAAAGTTTTTATCGGCGATTTATTTTTATTGCATTATCGGCATTGATTCCAGTTTTGGCCAATGGCATTCGAGCTTTTGGCATTGTTATGATTGGTCATCTCAGCGATATGAAATTGGCAACTGGCATTGACCATATAATTTATGGCTGGATTTTTTTTGGAGTAGTGATTTCAATTATGTTTTGGGTGGGGAGTTTTTGGTATGAACCGAAAGTCCAAAATACTTCCAAACAAACTAAGTTAAGTCGTCGTTATGTTGGTGCGGTTTCGTCAAAAGTTGCATTGGCAAGCGTTTCATCTGGTATTGTTTTATTGTTATTTATCCCCGTTTGGTTGTTAAACGCATTGGAGTCTGAGTTACCACAAGCTGCTCGAATTAGTTTACCCCAGCAATCACATCAGTGGCAATTATTGCTTGAGAAAGATCAACATTGGCAACCCGTATTTCATGATGCGGATGCACAAGTCCAACAGATTTATCGAAAAAATAACAGGGATGTCAGCATTTATATCGCATTATATTTGCAACAGCAACAGGGTAAAGAAATGATTAATGTGACCAACCGTGTTTATCAAGACGGGAGTTATTGGAAGCGTTTAAATGATTCGTTTTTTACCCTAAGCATTTCAGATAAAGATTATCCCATTCATCAAGTGATTTTAAAATCTCGTACCGATGAAAAACGGGTGATTTGGTACTGGTATTCTATTGATGGTTACTTAACGACTGATCCAATTCTGGCTAAGTTGTATGAAGTTTGGGTATTATTGCAAGGGAAACAAAAAGCCTCCGCAGTGATAGCAATTGCAACGAATTATCAAGCGGATCAGAATCAAGCGATTGCTGTGCTAAAGCAGTTTTTGACTGAAACGCATGATGATCTAAGCAATAGTATTGTTCAGCCAACGCCATGACAGTGCCATTAATTGCACATGTTGTCTATCGTTTTGATTATGGTGGCTTAGAAAATGGTTTAGTTAATTTGATCAATAGCATACCTTCTGATCATTATCATCATGCGATTATTTGTTTAACAGATTATAGCGATTTTGCGGAACGCATTACGAATCCTAAGGTAAGATTTTATGCCTTAAATAAAAAATCAGGTAACAATTTGGGTTTATATTGGAAATTATATCGATTATTCCGGCAAATCAAGCCACAAATTTTGCATACGCGTAATTTAGCTGCCTTAGAAAGTGTGTTACCTGCTGTTTTTGCAGGCGTTGCTTATCGTATTCATGGGGAACATGGTCGAGATGTATTTGATCTTTATGGTGAAAATTGGAAATATAATCTATTTCGCCAATTTCATCGACCATTGATTCATCAATATATTGCCTTGTCCAAGGATTTGCAACAGTGGTTAAGCACTGATATTGGCGTTAAGCCAGAAAAACTAAATCAGATTTATAATGGGGTAGATAGTAAAAAATTTTCACCAAGGCCCGTCAAGTCTCATCAGTTATTTCCAGCTAACTTTATGGCAAAAGATACTATTATCATTGGTACAGTGGGTCGTTTAGCCGAAGTGAAAGACCCATTAAATTTATTACATGGTTTTTATCAATTACGTCACCATCCGAAATTTGCACAATTACGTTTGGTCTTTGTGGGTCATGGCTGTTTATATGAGCAACTTAAACAGCAAGTTCAAGATTACCATTTCGCATCACAAGTATGGTTAGCAGGTTGCCGTTCGGATATTGCTGATTTAATGAATAATTTTGATATTTTTGTTTTGCCTTCAAAGGGTGAGGGCATTTCTAATACGATTTTAGAGGCAATGGCATGTGGTTTGCCTGTGGTAGCAACTGATGTCGGTGGTAATAGGGAATTAGTACAGTCAACGACAGGACAATTAGTTGTTGCGGCTGATCCTAAGGCGATTGCCTCCGCATTACAAATATATATTGATGACCCAGTTTTAAGAATACAACATGCTGGGGAGGCTAGGGTGAGAATTGAACAAGATTTTAGTTTATCTGCGATGGTCAGTGCTTATTTGCGTATTTATCAAAAAGGTTGTCAAGGCTCTGCATAAGTTATAATAATAAGGAAATTGAAAATGAAAAGTTCTAATGTCATATTTCATCACGCTACAGTAACGCGAGAAAGACGTGAGGATTTACATAAGCATAAAAGTGCCATTTTATGGTTTACTGGCTATTCTGGTTCGGGGAAATCAACCGTTGCTCATGCGGTTGAAGAAGAATTATTTCAATGTGCCTGTTCAACCTTTGTCTTAGATGGTGATAATGTTCGTCATGGCTTATGTGGTGATTTAGGGTTTTCCCATAAGGATCGACAAGAAAATATTCGGCGTATTGGTGAAGTCTCAAAATTATTTGTTGAAGCAGGTATTATTGTATTAACGGCATTTATTTCACCTTTTCGTATGGATAGGGAACGAGTCAGAAGTATGGTACCTCATGGTGATTTTTTAGAAATTTATTGCCAGTGTTCCTTAGATGTTTGTGAACAGCGAGATGTCAAAGGATTATATGCGAAAGCCAGAGCGGGCAAAATTAGTCAGTTTACAGGAATATCTTCACCTTATGAAGCACCTGAAAAACCTGAATTAGTGATTAATACGGGTGAACAATCCTTAGAGTATTGTGTGCAACAAGTGTTGACTTCGTTAAAACAACGAGGAAAAATTCAATGACAGCGACTAAGAAATTTTTATTATTCAGCATAATGCTGTTTGCATATCAATGCGTGTGGGCGATTGCCTTTTTTCAACCTTCTAAAACAGAATTAGCAATGTTGCCTCCATATTGTGAGCCTTTAGCATCTGGTTGGAATAATGCAACATTAAAAAAACAGCCACATATCAAAAAATGGTTACAAGTATTTGGAGAGAAGAATTTTGAACATATGCATCACTATTGTCATGCACTGCTTCGGTACAATGAATTGTTTCTATTGTATAATCCCAAAATTCATCAAAGCAAGGAAATTTTAGCATATAAAATCGTAAGCGAGTGTGATTATGTTGAAAGAGGTGTGAGCAAGGACTTTCGGTTAATGCATGAATTAGTATGGCTGAGAGCGAAAGCATTATTCGTTTTGGAAAAATACACGAAAGCAGAGATAGAATTACAACGTTCCTTAAAAATTAAGCCTAATTATGTCAAAGCCTATATCACACTTGCTGAAGTTTATGCTGCTCAAAATGAAATTGAGAAGGCAATTCAAATGACTAGGAAAGCATTACAATACAAGCCAAAATCTAAATTATTGAAAAGACGCTTAAAAAGATACCAATCCATCAATAATCAGTGATATTAATTTATGCGTGGGCTAAAAAAAATTGTTATTATTTATTTTGCGGTGGTCGGTCTGACTATCCATATTGTTTTGGCAATTAGTGTGTTTATGTTTGCTGATATGATTAACTGGGATTGGTATGCGATTAACCGTTTTTGGCATAAGGCTGATGTAACAATAAATCAATTAAAACCCAGTAATATTACCACGACGCCACGTTTTCCATTACATGTCCTAGAGGGTAAAATCAAACGTACTTATCCTAGAATTTTGTTGCCAGAGCTATCTAATTGGAATCAGAAAACACCTTCAGTATTAATTCAAGCCCGTCAAAAATTATATCGAGAATATGGAAAAACAGTTTATAATCCTTGTGAATTTCGTGATATGCTTTCTCAAACAGTTTGCTGGTTAATGTTTCATAAACAAGGTATTGATAAGAAAATTTTGACAGTTTTGCGAAATAAGTCTTTTTCAAAACCTAATGCTATGGGAAGTTATGGTAACGTTTGGTCGTTTGTTTTAGTTTATGATTTGTTATGGAATAACCCTAATATAACAGCTGATGATAAACTGTTATTTGAAAATCGTTTGAGAAAATTACTGAAACAATATTTACAAATTTTAAATCAAAACAGTGCTTCTTTATGGCATGGCCGAACAACACTTGCTTCTATCGCTTGGTTGATTGCCATTGTTTTAGATGTTGAGAATCCTGAAAATCAAGCGTTGATTACCCAAGCTCAAGCCCATTTTTTAGATGTAGTCGATGCCATTGCATTAACAGAAGTTTGGCCAAGTGGTTACAATTATTGGATTCAGAATCGAGCATTACTGTTTGTGTTAGCAAGCAGTGCTTATCTTAATGGTGTTAGTCAAAGTCAATACCATGAAAAAATTAAATACTTAGTTGAACGGATTGGATTATGGCATATTTATATGACGCGACCTGACAACAAAATAGAAGGTTATGGCGATGAAGGTTCAAGAATTGATTTAAAAGACGAAACTCGGCGAGTAATTGATTTAATTGCCCAAATCACTAAAAATCCTGTATTTGCTACCTATTCTGACTATTTGGAGCATTTGTATCAAGCACAAAGCTATAATTCAGGCTATCGTTGGGGGTTTTTATTATTTAATGATCCAAGCATTACACCGTTATCAGATGTTGATATTACTGATTTATCTGGTTTAGAAAGGTATTTACCTACTGCTGAAATATTTGGTGCTAAGGCAAGTAATCATGTATTTATTCGACCAAAATGGGGAAAAAATCAAACATTTATTAATTTCCGAGCAGGGCATCACTTTACTCACCATCAGCATTATGATGCGGGTCATATCTCAATTTTTAAGGGCAATCCTTTAGCGATTAATAGCAGTGTTTATGCGGGGATTAAGACCGATAATCGACTAAATTATTCTGTGCGCACCATTGCTAAAAATTCCTTGTTGATTTTACGTCCTAACGAAATAGTAAAACCTAACCGTTTTTTTAAACATAATGTGAGTGATGGTGGGCAACGTGTGATAACACCAACAGGAAGTGCGGTAACAAGTGTGAAAGATTGGAAGGATAATCTGTATCATAATCAATATTTTGCAGGTGGAGAGTTAATTCACTTTATTGATAAGCCAAAACAATATGTTTCTGTCGCAGTTGATCTCACTCGTGCCTACAATAGTATTTGGTATGATGATAATCATCAAGGCGGGAAAGTGAAATTAGTAACAAGAAATTTGTGGTATTATTACCCAAACGATCAGTTAATTATTTTTGATAGGATAGTCGCTACGAATAAACGTTATTTGAAAAAGTGGTTACTTCATACTGTCTCTAAGCCCCGAGCATTAGAAGATACACCGAAAGTTTTACGTGGTAAGTTAGACAATGGTATTCTGGAAAGCCGTAGTAAACATTTGTTAGTTCAAAATCGAAATAGTTATCTTGATATTCGGGTGATTTATCCTGAAAAGCCTGTTGTACGTTTTGTTGGAGGCGGGGATTATCAATATTATGTGGAAGATGATGCCGATGAATCTGATTTAAACGGTCATAATTATAATCAAGGGGCTGTTTCAGAACCTTGGTTTGATGAGGGCTTTTGGCGAATTGAACTACAGCCTAGCCATATGGCAATGGATGACCATTTTTTAGTCGTGTTAAGCCCCACACTGGATTCACCTAGTCGTCGTCGTAATATGACACCATTAAATATTCAAGGTAAGGCGTATGGCTTGCAAAGTGAGGATTTTGCTGTTATCTTTTTAGAAAATTCTCATCAGAATTTATCGTTTGAGATTAAAAAACTACAACAAAAGGTGTATATTGTTGGGTGCCGACCATTGCAAAAAATGACTGTCGATATTGGTCGCAAACCAATAGTATTACAAGCAAACTCTAGTGGTATTGTCGTTATTGAAGCGAATGCGGGTACTACGAAGGTAGGTTTACATCCTTGAGAATAGAGGTATATTACATGCACTATACTATGCTGAAATCAAAATTACATCGTGTTACTGTTACTCATAGCGAATTGGATTATGAAGGTTCTTGTGCCATTGATAGTGCGTTAATGCGGTTAGCCGATATTCACGAATTTGAGCAGATTCAAATTTACAATATTAATAATGGCGAACGTTTGACCACTTATGCCATTTGTGCCGAGCCTAATTCTGGGATTATTTCGGTCAATGGTGCGGCTGCTCATAAAGCAAGTCCCAAAGATTTAATTATTATTTGTAGCTATATTAGCTTAGATCAATCTGAAATGAAGACTTATCAGCCCAAGCTAATTTATGTGGATTCGTTAAATAAAATGACCCATTGCAGTGCTAAAGTACCCATTCAAATGGTGAGTTAACAACTGATTGAATTATTATTGAATGATAAGACAATGTTTAACGAGTATCCAACCCTAACGAATGTCAGAAACTAAACCACCCCATATTTTAGTGGTATCATCCTTATTCCCTAGTCAACAGCAGTCTGGTGCGGGTTTGTTTATTCGTGAACGTATGTTTCGAGTGGGTCAGCATTTGCCTTTGACGGTAGTATCACCTGTCCCTTGGTTTCCTTTTCAGGGTTTGTTGCGAAAATTTTATCCAAATTATCGACCCGTGAAACCTTATAATGAAACCATGTTAGGCATTGAGGTTTATCGGCCACGTTTTTGCTCAGTCCCAATGTTATTCCGTCATTGGGATGGTTTTTTTATGGCGGTGAGTATTGGTTTTTTGGTGCGACGTTTAAAATCTCAAGGTAAGGTTGATATTTTAGATGCACATTTTGCGTATCCTGATGGTTATGCGGCCAGTTTAGTCGGCCAATGGTTTAATCTGCCAGTTACGATTACATTACGAGGGACTGAAGTTGGCCATTCTAAACAAGCAAAATTACGACCTAGATTATTAACCGCTTTACAGCGTGCCGATCACGTGTTTGCGGTTGCCGATTCTTTAAAACAACATATGATAAATTTAGGGGCGGATGGCAATAAAATTACTGTGGTAGGGAATGGGGTTGATACCGATTTGTTTTATGCCATAGAATCACAACAAGCAAGGGTAATTTATCAATTACCGAATAATGCCAAAGTATTAATCAGTGTCGGTGGTTTAACGGAACGCAAAGGTTTTCATCGGGTGATTGCTTGTTTCCCTGAATTATTAAAGACTTATCCTAATTTGCATTATCTAGTGGTAGGGGGTGCCTCACCTGAAGGGGATTGGGACGCAAAATTAAAAGCACTGGTGACAGAATTAAGCTTAGAAAACCATGTTCATTTTTTGGGCTTTATCGCACCCAATCAGCTTTATCAAGCCTTATCTGCGGCGGATGTATTTGTCTTATCGACTCGTAACGAAGGCTGGGCGAATGTATTTTTAGAAGCAATGGCGTGTGGTTTACCTGTGGTGACTACCGATGTTGGGGGGAATGCCGAAGTGGTTAATCATGAGTCTTTAGGTCGTATTGTGACATTTGAGGATCATGCACAACTCGTACAAGCGATTAAACAGGCATTGGCCAAAGATTGGGATAAGCAAGCGATTATACAATATGCCAAACATAATTCTTGGCAATCACGAATTGAGCTATTATTACCCGTATTTAATTCTCTTGTTAAACAAAAGGTACATGATTAATGATTGTAGTGATTTATACCCAAAAGATATTAAAGTACCGTTATTGGGTAATGCTTAGTGTGATTATGGTTGTGAGCTTATTGGGTTTGGGCATACAACGATTGACTATTAGTACTGATTATGAGGTTTTTTTTAGTGATGAAAATCCACAATTACAAGCCTTTCAAGATTTACAAGCCAATTATACCAAAGATGATAATGTTTTTTTTGTTTTAGCGCCTAAAGATGGGCAGGTTTTTACCCCCAAAATGTTAGCAATGGTACAAGATTTAACCAAAGCCGCATGGCAAACGCCTTATTCTTTAAGAGTGGATTCGATTAGCAATTATCAGCATACTTATGCAGAAGAGGATGACTTAATTGTAGAAAACTTAGTGGATGATCCAAAAGCCTTAACAGCAAAACAATTGGCAAAGATTAAACAAATTGCCTTGACCGAATCCACCCTTGTTAAACGCTTAGTGTCGGAAACTGGGCATGTAACAGGGGTGAATGTTACCATTGAATTACCTCATAAAGATATTGCGAAAGAAACACCCGAGGTTGCCAATTTTTCTCAAGCATTAGCCGAAGAATTTCGCCAAAAATATCCTGAGGTTGATATTTATTTGACGGGCTTAACCATGATGAATCATGCCTTTACTGAAGCATCTTTAAATGATATTCAGTCATTGATTCCGATTATGTTTGTATTCGCATTGACCTTAATGGCCATATTATTACGTTCCATTACTGCGGTGATGGTTACTTTGTTTATTATTGTATTTTCAGTCGTGTCAGCAATGGGAATGGCAGGATGGATGGATATTATTTTAACGCCTCCTGTCATGTCTGCCCCGACTATGATTTTAACCTTAGTGATTGCCGACTGTGTGCATTTATTGACCAATTTTTTTCTGCAACTACAAAAGGGCTTGGCAAAACCAGCGGCAATCACAGAAAGTTTAAGAATTAATTTTCAGCCCATTTTTTTAACGAGTTTGACCACTGCTATTGGTTTTTTAAGCATGAATTTTTCAGATTCACCGCCGTTTCGGGATTTAGGTAATGTGGTGGCATTTGGGGTGATGTTAGCCTTTGTGTTTTCAGTGAGTTTTTTACCCGCAATGGTAATGTTATTACCCCTTCATAAACCAAAGGTTGATGATATTGACAATAAAATTTGGACGAAAACCTTTGCTCAGTGGGTGATTGCGAATAAAACTTGGATTTTTTGGTTAATGTTAGCTTTTGCGATTGGTTTGATTAGTTTTATTCCTAGAAATGAATTAAATGATGAATTTGTCAAATATTTTGATCAAAGCATTGCGTTTCGGCGAGCCACTGATTTTGCCTCTGAAAATTTAAATGGTTTGTATCGGATTGAATATTCCTTACCCTCGGGTGAAGAAAATGGCATTGCTCGCCCTGATTTTTTACAAAAAGTGGATGCCTTTGCTCAGTGGTATCGACAACAACCCGAAGTATTGCATGTTTTAAGTTTAACGGATACCTTTAAGCGTTTAAATAAAAATTTGCATGGTGATGATGAGAGTTGGTTCAAGCTACCTGATGATAGTGCATTAGCCGCACAATATTTATTATTGTATGAAATGTCATTACCCTATGGTTTAGATTTAAATAATCAAATTACCATTGATAAATCAGCCACTCGTTTAACCGTTACGGTGAAAAATTTATCCACTAATGAATTTTTGGCCTTGGAGCAACGCGCGCAACAATGGTTGCAACAGCATGCTCCTGAGATGCAAGCGGAAGGTTCTGGGGCGACTATGATGTTTTCCCATATTGGGGCAAGAAATATTCGTAGTATGTTGACAGGCACGAGTATTGCCTTGGTGTTAATTTCGTTTATATTGGTGTTTGCGTTACGTTCGGTTAAAATTGGGGTATTAAGTTTAGTGCCTAATTTAGTGCCTATTGGTATGGCATTTGGTTTATGGGGGTTAGCGGTTGCCGAGGTTGGTTTAGCGTTATCAGTGGTGATCGGTATGGCATTAGGCATTGTAGTTGATGATACGGTTCATTTTTTAAGCAAATACTTGCGTGCGAGACGTGAGCATCAAGCATCCTCTGAAGAAGCCGTATTATACGCATTTACTACGGTTGGTATGGCATTAGTGATTACATCTGTGGTGTTGATTGCTGGTTTTTTAGTATTAACCTTATCCGCTTTTTTGTTAAATTCCCAGATGGGATTGGCAACGGCATTAGCGATTGCGTTTGCTCTAATGGCTGATTTTTTGTTACTCCCTACATTGTTGATGAAAGTGGATACTTGATGAACAAACTATGGCAAACAACCGTGATTTTTTGCTGGCTTGGGCTTAGTTTTAACCTGTCCGCAGGGGAATGGTCAGGATTAATCGCTAGCGAAACGCGTTTGTTTTTAGCCTCACCCTTAGATTCCGAGCAACGAGATGATCAATTGGCGTTGCAATTTCAGCCTGAATATTATCATAGCTGGGACAATCAAAGTATAAGTTTTGAGCCATTTCTTCGTTGGGATCAATATGATGCTAAGCGTCGCCATGTGGATATACGACAGTTGTTTTGGTTATGGTCAGGCGAAAAAACCGAATGGCGAGTCGGGGTTAATACCGTATTTTGGGGGGTGACCGAATCGCAACATTTAGTGGATATTATTAATCAAACCGATGCCGTAGAAAATCCTGATGGCGAAGATAAATTAGGTCAGCCTATGATTCAAGCGACTTATTTTACAGAGAATTGGGGAACCTTTGATGGGTTTATATTACTTGGCTTTCGTGAACGTAGTTTTCCGGGAAAACAAGGGCGTTTGCGTAGTATTCCTCCTATTGATACGGATAAGCCTAAGTTTGAATCGCATCATCAACAAGGCCGAGTGGATTGGGCATTGCGTTGGTCTCATACCTTTGATATTTGGGATATTGGCATTTCACACTTTTCAGGCACAAGTCGTGAACCACGTTTGTTGCCTGAATTTAAGCCTGATGGGGAAATCGTATTAATACCGTTTTATGAGCTTATTAATCAAACGGGTTTAGATGTGCAAGCAACGGTTGGGAGTTGGTTATGGAAACTCGAGTTAATGACTCGTACTGGGCAACGAGGTCGTTTTTGGGCCAGTACCTTTGGTTTTGAATATACTTGGGTGGGAATGTTTGATTCTGCACTTGATTTAGGTGGGTTGGTAGAATATCTTTGGGACGATAGAGATGCGGACGATGGTGCTATATTTGATAATGATATATTTGTTGGCTTGCGTTTGGGCTTTAATGATGAACAGAGTAGCGAGCTATTAGCGGGTATGATTCAAGATTTAGAAGGGGATGCTAGATTTTATACTCTTGAAGCCTCAAGACGTTTAGGCGATAGTTGGAAATTATCCTTGGAATTACGAGTTTATAGCCAAATTGCGAAAACTCATCCCTTGTTTTCCTTGAGCAAAGATGATTATATTCAGCTAGAATTAGCAAAGTATTTTTAAACATTTGAATAATTTAGTTAGGTTTGATTAAGCATGAGTGGTACAAAACCGATTTTTTTATTAGCCGATAGTCAGTTATTATTTTATCAAGAGGGTTCCGTTGATTTCTTGCAACGAATTAAGCAATTATTAGAACATAGTTGTCCTAAAGCGGCTTATTTGGGGGCATCTAATGATAATGAACCCGCATTTTTTGAATTATTTCAAGCTGCAATGGCAAAAATTGGCATTACCGATTGTCGTTTTGTGATTGAATTTTCTCAAGAGGATAAAAGGTATTTAGAACAAGCCGATGTGATATTTTTTGCAGGAGGCGATACCGAAAAGGGTTGGCAAGTATTTCAACAACATAAACTACAAGAATTGATAGGCAAATGTTATCTTGGTGGTGCTATTTTAATGGGATTATCCGCTGGGGCTGTTCAATTAGGCACGACAGCTTGGACTGGTCAAGATAAGGATTTACGGTGTTTTACCACCTTTCAGTTTGTGCCTTATATTATTGGTGTGCATGAAGATCAACAATGGTCAAATTTGCAACAAGTATTGGCGAAACAAGCGAATACTTATGCTAAGGCCATTGGTATTCCTAAAGGGGGGGGCTTGGTGGTTTATCCTGATCTTTCTATTGAGGCGATTCGTTATGCGGTAACCGTATTAGAACCTAATCAAGAGCCCAGTTTGTTATTACCGATTCAGGAGCATTCTGAGGCAAGTGATACCACGACGCCTGCATTACCTGCTTCAACTACATTGCATTAAGTGTATAGTTATCATAATGACGATTACTGTTCAAACTGTCGAATCCGTTGACATCTGGGAAAGCATTGCCAACGATTGGCAACAATTGCTTTCGGAACTGCCAGATACGACTGTGTTTTATCAATATCAATGGTTTCAGGCTGCTTGGCAATGGTTGTTTAAACAAGCACAATTGAAAATATTGGTATTTTATCAACAACAACAATGCGTGGCGATATTACCATTAATTTTAACGCAACAGGATTATCATGGTTTAAAACCACGAATATTAAGTTTTTTAGCGGTGCCTGATACCCAATATGCGGATTTGTTAGTGCTACCTTCACAAACGCAATCTGTGTTATTAAGTTTAGATCAGTATTTATATCAAACTCGCCAGCAATGGGATTTATTAGAATTATATTATCTAAGAAAAAATTCTCATTTAGTGACATTAATGCCACGAATGTCAAACTTAAACCATCAATGGTATTGTTATCATTATGATAATAACCCTTGGATTGATCTCAGCCCGAGTTGGCAGGAATATTACAAAACTCGAACTCGACGATTAAAAAAAGGCAATAATTTAATTGCAAATAAACTGAAACGTAAATTTACGACGATTGAAGTGAAACACATTAGCAATATTAATACCGAGGCGGATTTTAAAGAATTATTAGATATGTTGATTGATATTTCTAGTCAAAGCTGGAAAGTATCGACCCAAACCACGTTTAATTATCCTCAGCCGAAAGCGTTTATTACTAAGCTGACTGAGTTAGCATTAACTCAGCAATGGTTATCCGTGTGGGTGTTATATTTGGATAAACAGGCGGTTGCCTTGGAATATCAATTATTAGGCCATGGGGAAATTTACGGCTTAAGAGCGGATTATTTAGCCTCAATGGCGGAAGATTCGGTCGGAAGCTATTTAAATTGGAAAATGCTAGAACAATTATTGCAACAACCACAATTTGAATCTATGAAATATTATATGGGCGCGGGTAATAATCCTTATAAAACTCGTTGGCAACAGCATTTGGAGCCTATCTATAAAATTAATGTCTATAGTCGGTCAATTTGGGGACAATTATTTTTAGTGCTTGCTGGAATCAAATCATTAAAAACAACATTTATTGAAAAAGTAACGGCTTTAAGCCGTAAGGATAACTAAGGTATTGTTGTTATGAGCGAATTATTTGGCCACTATACTAAAGATAAAAAATTAGATAAATATCAGTTAAATCGAGTATTAAATAGTTTTTCGCCAGATTTACGTCAGTACGCTAAAGTTGCGCATGGACAAGCAACTACCTTCGTGAGTCTGGATCATGCCGCTTATAAAACTGTGTTATGGAATCAGCAAGGAAATTTTGTGTTATTTCAAGGTTATCCTTATTGGCAAGGCAAACCTTTAGCACAACAAGTCCCAGAATTTTACGCTCATTACCAACAGCATGGTGCTTTAGTGTTAGAGCAATTGCAAGGTCGCTTTCGTTTAGTGATTATTGAAGAGGTCAAAGGTTCTTTATTATTAGCGGTCGATAGATTTGCCAGTTTGCCTATCGTGTATGAAATGGTTGCCTCGGGTTTGGTGTTTGGGTCTAGTGGTAATCCATTTAGGCATTTAATCCAAACTTCAAAACAAATTGATCTACAACAAATATTTCATTATCTTTATTTTCATGTAGTGCCTCAGCCTTCCATGGTATTTAAGCAACGCCATAAATTACTCCCCGCCCATTATTTATCTTACCAGTTGCAACAGCCGAACAGTTGCCAGCTAAAAAAATATTGGCAAGCAATTTATAGCAATGACATTAGTTTGGGTGCCGATAATCATAAGCAAGTTAAAAGCCTGTTAAAGCAAGCGGTTGATAATACGGTGAATTTAGATTGGGATACGGTGGGTTGTTTTTTAAGCGGTGGTGTTGATAGTTCTAGCATCGTGGCAATGGCAAGTCAACTCGCGCAAACCGAGGTTAAAACGTATTCCATTGGTTTTGATGCCGAGGGGTATGATGAAATGGCATTTGCTCAAGTAACCGCGAATCATTTCCCTACGGATGCCAAAGAATACTATGTTACACCACAAGATGTGGTATTGGTTATTCCTGAAATTGCTAAAATTTATGATGTGCCCTTTGGTAATGCCTCTGCGGTACCAAGCTATTATTGTGCGAAATTAGCACAACAAGAGGGGACGAAACTATTATTAGGTGGGGATGGTGGCGATGAGTTATTTGGAGGGAATGAACGTTATGCCAAACAAAAAATATTTGCACTGTATCATTGTTTACCGAAACCCTTACGGCAATGGCTAATAGAGCCAGTTGCGAAAGTGTTACCCATACAAAAAATCAAAAGTTATATTCAACAAGCGAATACGCCAATGCCAGATCGTGCCGAGGCTTATAATTTAATTCAGCGTTTAGGTGCAACTGAATTACTGACGGATAAATTTTATCAACAAATTAATTGGCAACAGCCATTATTAGAGCTGAAACAATATTATCAATTATTTCAAGGCCTTGATTTAGCGAATCAAATGATGGCAGTGGATTTGAAAATGACCTTAGCAGACAATGATTTGCCTAAAGTAACACGCATGTGTGATTTAGCAGGCATTGATGTGGGTTTTCCATTTTTGGATAATAATTTAGTCGATTTCTCATTAAAACTAGAATCAAGTCAAAAAGTAAAAGGCTTGCGAGGATTGCGTTATTTTTTTAAACAAGCCATGCAAGATACTTTACCGAAACAAGTATTAACAAAATCTAAACATGGTTTTGGTTTGCCGTTTGGTGTATGGATGTTAGAAGATAAAAATCTACGAGAAATCACTTTAGATAGTTTAACAGATTTAAAACAACGACAAATTATTCAAACCACATTTATTGATAAACTGACACAACAATATTTAGTCAAACATCCGAGTTATTATGGCACGTTAGTTTGGGTATTAATGATGTTAGAACAATGGTTACAAGCCCATCAAATCAATTTAGAATTATAAGTCATGTCAACGCTCTCTAATCAGCCATTTTTTATTGTAGGTATGCAACGTTCAGGGACAACCTTGTTGCGTTTAATGTTAAATCATCATTCCAGATTAGCCGTACCGTTTGAATCGGGATTTTTAATGCCTTTTTATCAGCGTTTAGCAGAATATGGTGATTTAACTCAAAAATCAAACCAACAAAAATTATTAGCAGATTTGGCCCAAAATGAATGGGCCATTAAAGCAGAGGTGATTCAAGATCATGCTAAAATTTTAGCGCATCCTATTAATAACTATGCGGATTTGCTGAATGCTATTTTTATAGAATATGCCAAAGTCAAAGGCAAACAACGATGGGGCGATAAAGAACCCAGTCATTTGATCGAAATAGATAGTTTATGGCAATTATTTCCGCAGTCTAAGTTTATTCATTTGGTACGAGATGGACGCGATGTTGCCTTATCTTATGCTAATATGTCTTGGGGTTCTGCTCATTTGCCTAAAGTTGCGCAACGTTGGTATTGGCATACATTTATTGGGCATAAAATGGGAAATTTGTTAGGTAAACACTATTATTTAGAAGTACGTTATGAAGATTTGATTTTAAACACAGATACAACCTTGCAAACCATTTGTGATTTTTTAGGTGAAACTTATGAACCTAATATGTTGAATTATACCGAATCAGCCGAGCAGGAAATGCCCGAACATAGTATGCAGTGGCATCAATCCTCTGTCAGTCAACCGGATAAAACGAAAGTCTATGAGTGGCAACAAAAAATGCCATTGGCGGATCAAATTATTTTTGACGAAATCGCAGGCGAAGGTTTGGACTTGTTTGCTTATCAACGAGTAAGCCAATCAGCAAATTTTGCCACTAAGTTAAGACGATTGTATTATATGTTGATTAAACGTTGGTAAAAAGTTGACACCACACGGTGGGATATAAAATTTTAGTTTTAGATAGCAAACAATCCTTCCTTAGCGTTAGTATTTTCTGCCGAGTTGCCATAATAATTTTATGATATTATTCCCCCAAGCACTTGTTCTTTTCAATTGATAGTGGTCAGTAGAACAAGTTATACTGCCGAATGCGGTTGAAGCAGCATAATCGAAACCAATTTCTTTAACAATACTCACATCTCTAAGTGAATAATCTTGATTTAATTTGCCGTTAGGATAAGCAAAGCCATGAATTTCTTGTTGTATAATCTGTTCTAAATCTTGTTTGTTTTGTGTAATTTCTTGCCGTACTTGTTCAGGGGATATTTTGGCTAAAATTGGATGATAAACCGTATGGCCAGCAATTTCCATTTCGGCATCCGCTAATTGTTTAATTTGTTTGGCATTTAACATCAAGTTATTGTCACTGTTTAAATCTACTTGAGTTTGTTGTTGAATATAAGCAACTTTATCGGCTCTTTCATTAAAATCCAAATATTTTAATAAGGATAATAATTGATCAATGGTATTGCGTTTTTCTGTAATGGTTTTGATTGGATAAGTGGATAGGGCAATGTCTTGTAAATTTAATTGTTCTAATTTGCTATGTCGAATCGCTTCAACGACTTTATCGTTCCACATCATACCCCCATTAATATACCCTGTGGTGATAAAAAATGTCGCAGGTACTTGGTATTTTTGTAGGATAGGCAAGGAATTTTCACAGTTATTGGCATAACCATCATCAAAACTAACACAAACGCTAGGAAAAGGTAATTGCTTTTGTTGTAATAACCATAAAGCTTGAGATATGGTAAAACTATGAAAATATTTTGCAATAATCTGAATGTGTTTTTCAAACTTAGCACAAGTGAAATATTCTGGAAACAATGAATCCGTATGTGTTAAAATTTCATGATAAGTTAAAATATTAAAATATTTTGATTTAATGCTGAACATTAACAAACAACAGTAGCAAGTGTAAATTGTATTGTATCGTGTTTTTATTTTTCTAACAATGATTTATAAATATCTTGGTAATAACTAACGCTTTTGCTCCAATTGCGTTCGGTTTCAATAAAACGGCGACCGTTTTTTCGATAGTCAGGCCATTGTTCAGAATGTTTAAGAAAATCAATCGCTTTATTCGCTAAGTCTTGAGCATCCCCTGCTTTAAATAATTTACCGTTTTGTCCCTCTTTAATTAACTCTTGATGGCCACCAACATCCGATGCTAAAACTAAACGTCCTTGTGCCATTGCTTCTAGTGGTTTTAATGGTGTAACCAAGTCAGTTAAACGCATGGATAATCTAGGATACACCAGTAAATCAACCAAATTATAATAGCGTTGTACTTGTTGATGAGGGACTCGACCAGTGAAAACTACCTGTTTTTCTAAATTCAGTTGTTTTACTTGTTGTTGTAAATTTTGTTCTTCAAATCCACCGCCAACTAATAATAATTTTGTGTTGGGTTGCTGTGTTAATATGGTTGGTAATGCCTTTATCAATAAGGCTAAACCTTCATAGGCATAAAAGGAGCCAATAAATCCTAAGACGGTATATCCTGACAGTCCTAATTCAGTTTGTAACGATTTATCAATGTTATTGTCTAGGGTGAAATTTTCACTATCCACGGCATTAGGAATAATGGTAATTTTTTCATCCTCAATGCCTCGAATCATCATATCTTGTTTTAATCCTTGGCAAATAGTTGTAATGGCATCTGCTCGTTTTAAAACATAGCTTTCCAAGGCTCGGCTTAAGCGATAACGTAAATCACCTTGTTTGCATGTTCCATGATCAACGGCCGCGTCTTCCCAAGCGGCACGCATTTCATAAACCACCGGAATATTAAATTTTTTACCTGCTTGTAATGCAGCCATGCCGTTTAAGCAAGGTGAATGAGCGTGTAGAATATCAACCTTATGTTGAGATAATATGGCATTTAAACGCTTTTTAGTGGCAAGCACCACATCCCATTGATTGAGTATGGGGAGTTTTGCTAATAAATTGCTACCTGCTTGCGTGCGATAAAAGTGGTAACCATCAACTGTTTCTTCCAGTTTGTCTTTAGGCTTAGCATGATGTTTCGGCGTGGTTAAATGTAAGGTTCGATAACCAAGTTTATGTTGTTCCCGTAAAATTGCTAAACTTCTAAACGTATAACCGCTATGCAATGGAATGGAATGATCAAATAGGTGGAGTATCGTTTTCATATAGAAATTCTAGTATAAACCCATTAAAATTTGAACTTGATTTTTTATTCAAGCAAATGAGTAAAGGTATTATTTTTGCTGATTATTGAAAAATACTTTTTTCTAGTGGTGATGATTGGGTTTGCACCATTGATTTTGCTTTATTTCGTTTTTCAGTGATGATATGTTGAGTAATCACTAAAATAGTTAATAGATGGTAAGGTAAGTCAAAATAAGCCAAACCTAAAAAAGCACCCCCTACCCCATAAGCAATAAAACTGACTTGAATCATTCTCGCCAGCGTATTTGCCCATTCAAATTCGGGATCACCTCTGGTCATCTTGATAATAGAACGTGCGGTTAACCAAGTGAATAGACAAAGCAACAAAAATAAACTCAAACCAACAAACCCATGTTCACCGAGTACTTCAAAATAAATACTGTGGGCATCATGAACATCATTCGGATCGGGGGCGTAAATATAAAATATTTGTGATCGAAAAGTTTCAAAGCCACCGCCAACAAGCGGATGTTCTTTTGCAAGATTAAAGGCAAAATGCCAAGCATTAATGCGACCCATTGCGGAGTTATCTTTCTTATAATCTTGAATTGTCCCAATTCTGTCATACCATTTTTGGGGCATAAACATGAATATGGGTGGCATCAGTAGTAATAAAAGCATGCCTGTTATAAGTTTTGTTTTGGTTTTTAGCCATAAAAAGAAACCCATGGCAAATAATCCTAAAAATGCCCCTCTGGAATAAGAACCTAGAATTGATATAGTTGTTAATAACATAAATACAATAAATAAATTTTTAAGCCAGACTTGTTGCACAGTTGTTCTTAGATAATACATTAAAGGCAACACCATGGTTAATGCTAATGCGATTTCATTATTACCCGCAATAAATCCTCCTGGTGGACCAAATACTCTACCGCCTCCCCCTTGATCAATGGTATAAACGCCGCCTTTAATGCCAAAAAATGCAATGGAAAAGGTAATAATCCAAAGCAAATAGTGCAATTTTTCTTTGGTATTGATTAATAGTAAGGTCAAAAAAATTACAATTTGAATTTTCATGACTTTTTGGTATTGAGGCCAAGCCTCTGTGGGGTTAAGGGCAAATAAGGTGGTAATATTCATCCAGATAATAAACAGCAGCAGTATAGTAATTGCCGCGTTCCAAATCATTTTTTTAGGTTCTTGCGAAAAAAATAAACCAATTAATAAAGTAATCGCAGTTATTTGAGCAAACGGCATATCATAAGCAAATCCCCAAGCTAGACGATGGGGATTCATATAACCTAGCCAAGACCAAAGCAAAATACCGATATAAGGTCGAGATAATACAAAAGGTAATAAGCCAAATACAATGGCAGTAATTAAAATATCACGCATGAACTGTTTTCTTTTCAAGATTGGGTCTATGATATACTAATTATTTTTGTGGATACAAGTCATGTGTGGATTTGTTGGTATTTTTGATAGCCAAAAACGAACAGCAATCAATGTTGAGATATTAACCCGAATGAATCAAAGCCTATTACATCGTGGTCCAGATGAGCAAGGTATTTACCGTGAGATTGGGATTGGCTTGGGGCATAGACGTTTATCAATTATTGATGTCAGTCAGGGACAGCAACCATTTTTTAGCCAAGACGGCTCTGTCGTCGTGGTTTATAATGGTGAAATCTATAATTTTCAAGAAATTGCCGCAGAATTGAAACAATATGCTTATCAATTCCAAACCCATTGTGATACGGAAGTCATTGTTTATGCTTGGCAACATTGGCAACAAGCCTGTGTCAATAAATTTCGAGGTATGTTTGCCTTTGCTTTGTGGGATAAACAGCGTCAAACACTATTTTTAGCCAGAGATCGTTTGGGGATTAAGCCTGTGTATTACGCTCAGTTAACTAACGGTGATATAATTTTTGGTTCGGAGTTAAAAGCCTTATATCAACATCCAAAGTTTGAAAAAAAACTTTGGCTAGAAGCGGTGGAAGATTATTTTGCCTATGGTTATATTCCTGAACCTAAGACGATTTATCGTAATACTTATAAATTACCCCCTGCCCATACTTTAACTTTAAATGTATCCATATCGACTTTACCAGAGCCACAAGCCTATTGGGATTTGAATTTTAGTGATCAGCATCAACAATCTTCCCTAGAATTGCAACAAGAATTAATAGCGAGAATTAAAGAAGCCGTTAACATTCGATTAATGGCAGACGTCCCTTTAGGCGCTTTTTTGTCAGGTGGGGTTGATTCTAGTGCTGTGGTGGCAACTATGGCAGAATTATCCCCAGAACCCGTAAAAACCTGTTCCATTGGTTTTAATGAAGCCAGTTTTAATGAATCTGATTATGCTAGGCAAGTCGCCCAACAATACCATACTGATCATCAAACTAAAATTGTTGATGCCAATGATTTTTCATTAGTGAATCGTTTAGTTGATTTATATGATGAGCCTTATGCGGATAGTTCCGCTTTGCCAACTTATCGAGTGTGTGAATTAGCCAAACAACGAGTGACAGTGGCATTATCTGGTGATGGTGGTGATGAATCTATGGCAGGGTATCGACGTTATCGTTGGCATAGTTACGAAGAAAAAATGCGTAGTATTTTGCCACTAGGGATTCGTCAACCTGTCTTTTCTGCTTTCGCTAAAATTTATCCGAAAGCCGATTGGGCCCCAAAGATTTTTCGGGCGAAATCAACCTTAGAGGGCTTGGCCAGAGAGTCTGTGGCAGGATATTTTCATAGTGTTTCATTGATTAGCGATAGTTTACGACAACAATTATTTCGCCCGAGTTTTTATCAACAACTACAAGAGTATCGAGCCATTTCCGTATTACAACAACACGCCCAGTCAGCACCTAGGCATGATCCAGTGGCAATGGTGCAATATTTAGATATTAAAACCTATTTACCTGGGGATATTTTAACTAAAGTTGACCGAGCCAGTATGGCACATTCTTTAGAAGTCAGGGTGCCATTACTAGACCATTTATTATTAGAATGGGTGGCAGGCTTGCCAACAGCGGTTAAAATTCAATCAAATCAGGGCAAAGCTATTTTTAAACAAGCCTTAGCAAAACATTTACCCCATGATTTATTATATCGGCCTAAAATGGGGTTTCGTATTCCAATGGCAAAATGGTTTCGTCAAGAATTACAGCCATCAGTACCTCAAGCGTTATCAAGCGAGATTTTGTTAGATACAGGATGGTTTCAAGCCAAATTTATCCAAACCGTGTTAACACAACATCAATCCAGACAAAAAGATCATTCCACCTTGATTTGGGTCTTGTTAATGTTTCAACAATTTTTGGCCAAAAACCAAGCATAATGTATGAAACACGTTTTAATGATTGCATTTCATTATCCACCTGAAGCGAGTAGTAGTGGCGTATTGCGTACTTTAAAATATTCGACTTATTTAGCAGAATATGATTGGCAAGTAACGGTATTAAGCATTGATAAAAATGCCTATACTGTGGTTGATGAAAAATTAACACAGCAAATCCCTGATGCCGTGCAGGTCGTTCGTACACCGTATTTAAATAGCCAACAACATTTTGCCATTAAAGGACATTATCCCTCATTTTTAGCAATTCCTGATCGTTGGATGGGGTGGCAATTTTGGGCAGTAGCACAAGGGAAAAAAATCATTCCGCAAAAACAGATTGATTTAATTTATTCGACCAGTCCACATGCGACAGCACATGTCATTGCCTCAAAGTTGCAAGCTTGGAGTCAATTACCTTGGGTGATGGATTTTCGAGACCCTTGGTATGAAGAGTCCCCCGAATTAGGCACACCGTGGTTGGTACAATGCTTTGCCAAATATTTAGAAAAAAAATATATACAACAAGCCAAAGCAGTGGTTAGCTCAACCCACGATTTACAACAATTATTCATTAAACGTTATCCCGATTTGCCACAAGATAAGTTTATAAGCATTATGAATGGTTATGATGACGCTGATTTTCAAGCATTACCCGATATGCCTTGGAAAAAAAAATCACAGTTAATATTATTGCATGCGGGCAGTATTAATACGGAATTTCGAGATCCCCGTCCATTATTTAAAGCGGTAAAACAAGCGATTGACCGTCATAGGATTGGAATTGAGCAGATCAAAGTCCAATTTTTAGGCATTAATCAGCCAGCAAAGGTGTTTCAGCAGGCTGTTGAGCAACTGAGTTTAGAAACTGTGGTGGAATTTTTGCCCAGAGTAGCATATCAGCAGTCATTGGAATATCTATTACAAGCGGATGTTTTACTATTGCTACAATTTTCTGATGATACCCAAAGTTTAGTGCCTGCTAAATTGTATGAATATTTACGAGCAAAGCGTCCTGTATGGGCATTAATTTATCCAGGTGCTATCTCTGATGTGATGACACAAACTCAAGGAGGGTGGTGGGTTAATCCTGACGATAGTGATGCTTTAGCACAACAATTGCAAACAATTATTCAATCTTGGCAGCAACAAACATTAAGTCAATATACGGCCAATCAGCAATTGAAAAATTTTGATCGTCGAGTGTTAAGTAAAAAGTTAGCAACAGTTTTTGATCATTTAACAAACCAAGTCCCTTGAGGAAAAATAGACACCACAATATCTTTATAAGTATTTACATCCGTAATAATATGGTAAAACCGATCAGGATCGGGCATTAAAAAATATAAACCAACCACTGTCGCATAGAGTGCTAAAGTCGCCATAGTCATTTTAGTATTTCTGAAACTATAAAATTTTAATGCGGTGCCAAAGGATTTTTTATACGTCATGTTATACAAGTCAACACTGTAAACTTCATCCAAAATTAAATGGGTGAGAAATCCAAGAAATACCATAAAACCGCCTGTCCAAGAGACCAATATACTGGCATCGCTTAAATTATCCAATAAAATTGTGGTACAAAACCAAAAAAATACGGCGGCAGGGACAGAATGGATAATACCTCTATGTACCGTAATATAGGTGAATATGGTAAATATACCATAACGTATGCCTAGGTAAACTGCCGTCCATAATATTATAATTTCAATTAAAGAATAATCTTGAGCCCATAAGGCTAACGCAACAAATCCTAACCAAATGGAAACCGCATTAATAAACAATTTTATTGGCGTTGAATTGTCGGAATCAATATCAGGCAGTAAACTACCAATCGTGCCTAATACGGCATATAGTCCCATTTGGCTCGGTGTGGCTAAATCGGCTGCCATTAAACTGGTTGCAATCACACCACTAACAATGGCACCAACTTGTAAGTGAGTATTAAAATTTGCCATTTTGACCTCGACGTTGTTTAACTGCTTTAGCGAGTTGTTCCAATACTTCCATGCTATCATCCCAACCTAAACAAGCATCAGTGATACTTTGACCATAAACTAAGGGTTGATCTGATTGAATATCTTGACGACCTTCCTGCAAATGGCTTTCTACCATGACACCAATAATGCGATTCTCCCCTTGGGAAATTTGTTGGGCAATATTGCTCGCAACATCCTTTTGGAGTTTATATTGTTTTTGACTATTCGCATGGCTACAATCAATCATTAAACGAGGGCTTAGTCCTTGTTTTTCTAAATCTTTAGCCGCTTGATTAACGCTTGCCGCATCAAAGTTTGGTTTTTTACCCCCACGAAGAATAATATGACAAGTATCATTCCCCGTTGTCGAAAAAATCGCAGAATGACCTGCTTTCGTTAGTGATAAAAAGTGATGGGGTTGTGAGGCGGCTCGAATGGCATCAATCGCAATTTTTAAGCCACCATCGGTTCCGTTTTTGAAACCGACAGGACAGGATAAACCTGAGGCTAATTCTCGGTGAACTTGGCTTTCAGTGGTTCTCGCACCAATGGCTCCCCAGCTGATCAAATCCGCGATATATTGTGGTGTGATCAAATCTAAGTATTCAGTTGCAGCAGGGATACCAAGTTCATTAATATCTCTTAATAAACGTCGAGCAATACATAAGCCTTTGTTGATATGAAAACTGCCATTTAAGTCAGGATCGTTGATCAGTCCTTTCCAACCTACGGTGGTTCGAGGTTTTTCAAAATAAACCCGCATGACAATTAAGAGTTCATTGGCAAGGTGAGTTTGAATGTTTTTCAGACCTTGGGCGTATTCAATCGCGGCATCCGCGTTATGAATAGAACAAGGCCCAATAACGACAAATAGTCTATCATCTTGTCCTTGTAAAATAGCTCGAATATCTTGACGAGTATGATAAACAGTGCTTGCGGCTGTTTCAGTGATAGGATACGCGTGATGCACGTCAATGGGTGCCGTTACTTCTTTAATATCTTGGATTCTTAAATCATCCGTTGGGTACAAATGGGTCATGGTTTGGCTACATATTTCTAAGCTAGATGGCGTGCTATTTTATCGATTATTTTCAGGTAAAGCAAAAGGAAATACGAAACAGCGTTTTAGTGAATAAAACCAGCTTTGATTTTACGGCAATAGTATCAGTCGATAGCAGCGCATTAGGCGTGCTGCCTTTTGGGTATGAATTATTTTTGCTTGTACCACATGTCTTCCGTCATTGGACCAATTAATACTGCCTCTGGTACCATGAGAGTAATAGCACCAGAAACTCGCAAACAAATATCGGGTTTGGGTTTTAAGCTGACCCAGAGCAAGTTTAATTTCATATTAAGGTCTGCAAAGACGACGGTTTTATCAAACCAGCCAAGTACGCCATAAATTAATGTGATTTTTTGCTCCATTTGAGCTTTTGGCATGGAACGCAATCCTCGAACTAACATCATAAAATCACAGAGATATTGCCCTTGTTCATCTCGAATTGGCACACGTTCTCCTAGTGTATTATTGGGATGGTATTGAAAACTGGGGTTGATAATTTGTGCCATTATCAGTTCCTTTTATTACCGTATATAATATAACTTATAGCAAAAATTAGGACAAAATCAACGTTTGCTTATAAAATCAATCCTGCCACAATATTCCGTCCTTCACTTAATAAAATGTTATACGTTCGGCAAGCTGCCAATGTTGGCATGACTTCAATGCCAATCGGTGGTGATATAAACCAAGCCATTTGACTTGGACTGAGAAAATATTGTTGTTGTCCTGTTCCTAAGATAATAATATCTGGTTGGAGTGCGAACAAAGGTTGCATTAAAGTTTCAGTTAATTGCTGAAAGCATTTGATTTCCCATGTTTGTAACTGATTTGCCGTCAGAATTAAACTATGGTTATAGTTTTGTTGGTGAATGACAATCCCTTGTTGATCATAAGACTCAATAACATAACCTTGATTCGTGTCTAGCGAAATTTTCATCTAAAATATAAAATATTCAATGTAAAAATATTATTATAGCATTTTGCATTGTTTTGGTCTTGATGCTTGTTTGATGAACAAAGCAATGGTATGCTTTCAAATTTTATTGGGATAGATTATGCAAGCGTTTCAACGAATTCAACGACTACCGCCCTATGTTTTTAATCGAGTGAATGATTTAAAAGCAAAAGCAAGAGCCGTAGGCGAAGATATTATTGATTTTGGCATGGGCAATCCCGATCAACCAACACCCCCACATATTGTTGCAAAATTGGTTGAAGCCGCGCAACGACAGGATACGCATCGTTATTCTGCTTCCCAAGGATTACCTCGATTGCGTCAAGCGATTTGTGCTTGGTATAAGCGTCGCTTTGAGGTTGATTTAGATCCCGAAACTCAAGCAATTGTTACGATTGGTTCTAAGGAAGGTTTAGCCCACTTAGCCTTAGCAACGGTGGGACCTGGTGATGCAGTGTTAGTGCCTAACCCTGCTTATCCCATTCATCCTTACGGTTTTGTGATTGCAGGGGCCGATATTCGCCATGTCCCACTACGACCGGATAGGGATTTTTTTGCTGAATTAGAGCAAGCCATTAAAAATTCTTGGCCGAAACCTAAGATGTTAATCTTAAATTTTCCAGGTAATCCAACTACGCAATGTGTCGAGTTGGATTTTTTTGAAAAAGTCATTGCCATTGCTAAAGAACATCAAATTTGGGTGATTCATGATATTGCCTATGCGGATATTGTCTTTGATGGTTATGTCGCACCTTCGATCTTACAAGTTCCCGATGCTCAAGATATTGCGGTTGAATTTTTTTCCTTATCTAAAAGTTATAATATGCCCGGATGGCGAGTCGGGTTTATGTGTGGGAATACCGAATTAGTTGCCGCATTAACTCGCATGAAATCTTATTTGGATTATGGTACTTTTACGCCAATTCAAGTCGCTGCGATTACGGCTTTAGAAGGCGATCAAAGCTGTGTTCAAGAGATTGCAACTATGTATCGCAAACGTCGTGATGTCTTATGTGATGGCTTAAATAATTTGGGTTGGGTCGTTGAAAAACCAAAGGCTAGTATGTTTGTATGGGCATCCATTCCACCACAATATCAAGCGATGGGTTCTTTGGATTTTGCTCTAAAATTACTAAAAGAAGCCAAAGTAGCCGTATCACCGGGTGTTGGTTTTGGTGAATATGGGGATGATCATCTAAGATTTGCCTTAATTGAAAATGAACATCGAACTCGGCAAGCATTACGAGGCATTCGTGATGTGTTTCGTAGAGATAATAATTAATGAGTACAAATAAAAGGAAATAGTTAATGAAGCCAGTAAAAATTGGGTTATTGGGATTAGGCACGGTTGGTAGTGGCACTGTGCAGATATTACAACGTAATACCAAAGAAATTGCAGGACGTACTGGGCGTGCGATTGAAATTTTATTAATTGCGGTAAGAGATATTAATCGCCCTCGTTCCATTGATACTCGTTCAATTGAATTAACCCAAGACCCTTATGCCGTAGTTAATCATCCTGATATTGATATTGTGGTGGAATTAATTGGCGGTGACACTTTCGCCAAAGATTTGGTGATGAAAGCGATTGCGAATGGCAAGCATGTGATTACCGCTAATAAAGCATTAATTGCCAATTATGGCAATGAAATTTTTGAACAAGCCCAGCAACAAGGCGTTGTGGTTGCCTTTGAAGCAGCGGTGGCAGGCGGTATTCCTATTATTAAAGCCTTGCGTGAAGGTTTAGCCGCAAATCAAATTGAATGGTTAGCAGGGATTATCAACGGTACTAGCAATTTTATTTTAACTGAAATGAAAGAAAAAGGCCGAGAATTTGCTGATGTTTTAGCAGAGGCACAACAGCTTGGTTATGCAGAAGCAGATCCAACATTTGATGTTGAAGGCGTAGATGCGGCTCATAAATTGGCAATTTTAACCTCAATTGCATTTGGGGTAACATTAAAATTTGATAAAGTCGCTATGGAAGGGATTACTGATATTACACCTTTAGATGTTTCTTACGCGGAACAACTAGGGTATCATATCAAACATTTAGGCTTTGCACGTAAAACACAACAAGGCATTGAAATGCGAGTCCATCCCACTTTAATTCCACGTCAACGCCTCATTGCTAATGTTGATGGCGTAATGAATGCCATATTAGTCAAAGGGGATGCGGTTGGTCCTACCTTATATTATGGTGCAGGGGCAGGTGGTAAGGCAACGGGATCGGCCGTTGTGGCGGATTTAATCGATGTGGTACGAACTTTAACAAGCGATCCTGACAATCGAGTGCCTCATTTAGCATTTCAAGCCGATGCCTTAGTTGATTTGCCCATTTTACCCCTAACACAAATTGAAACCGCCTATTATTTGCGCTTGTCTTTGTTAGACAAAGCAGGGGTATTGGCTGAAATTACCCAAATTTTGGGACAACACCACATTAGTATTGAAGCTGTGATTCAAAAAGAACCGAGTAATGAAAATACGCCAGCAGTGACAATGATTATGCTAACCCATAAAGTGATAGAACAGCATATGAATCAGGCCATTGTGGCAATGGAACGCTTAGATTCCGTTATGGCCAAAGTAGTGAAAATTCGTTTAGAACATTTGAATAAATAAATTGATAGTAATGATAGTTAATAATAGTAATTAAGGATAAAATATGGTTTTTCGACGACGTTATACGGGACTGATTGATCAATATCGAGATCGTTTACCCGTGCATGATGATACTCGTATTATTAGTTTGGGTGAAGGTAATACGCCTTTAGTACGTTTAAATAATATTCCAAAAATTCTTGGCAAAGCTATTGATGTTTATGTCAAATATGAAGGCTTAAATCCAACCGGATCATTTAAAGATCGTGGTATGACTATGGCAGTAACTCGAGCCGTAGAAGAGGGCAGTAAAGCCATTATTTGTGCGTCAACTGGAAATACTTCCGCATCGGCGGCGGCTTATGCGGCAAGAGCAGGAATTACCGCCTTTGTATTGATTCCAGAAGGCAAAATTGCTTTAGGTAAACTCGCTCAAGCCATGATGCATGGTGCGGTTGTTTTACAAATTCAAGGCAATTTTGATAAAGGTATGCAATTAGTGAAAGACATTGGTGAAACCACACCGGTAACTATTGTCAATTCCATCAATCCTTTTCGTTTGCAAGGTCAAAAAACGGCCGCCTTTGAAATTATTGAAGAATTACAAGCCGCCCCTGATTATCATTGCTTGCCTGTCGGGAATGCAGGGAATATTACGGCTCATTGGATAGGTTATACCGAATATTATCAGCACGGTTTGGTGAATAGTCGTCCTATTATGCTTGGGTATCAAGCCAGTGGTTCGGCACCATTTTTACGAGGCAAAATGGTCGATCATCCTGAAACAGTGGCAACTGCCATTCGCATCGGTCATCCGCAGTCTTGGGATAAGGCGTGGAATGTGCAAAAAGAATCCCAAGGGTGGTTTGATGAATGTACTGACGAGGAAATTTTGGCGACTCAAAAACTACTGGCCGAACAGGAAGGCATATTTTGTGAACCTGCTTCCGCAAGCTCTTTAGCAGGAGCGTTACGAGATGTTAAGCAAGGCAAAATCCCTGAGGGCAGTAAAATTGTTTGTACATTAACAGGACATGGTTTAAAAGACCCTGATATTGCGATTAAACAAAGCCAGGAAGTGATTACTGTCAAAGCAGAATTAGCAGAAGTGCAACAAGCCATGACGGCTTATTTAAAATAATTATTATTTGGCTTAGTTGTTTGGGCTGATTGATCATGCGTGGTATTGTGGTGATTCCTGGTTTATTAGCCCAACCTGCGGTATTTAATATGGCAGGGTTCGGGTTAACGCAACAATTGCTGGCACGAGCGAATCGTTTTCGTTTGCCAAATCAAACGATTGTTTCAAGCCTATTGCACTATCTTAAACTAAATCCAATTTCTTATGCTTATTTAACGGCTTTAGCAGATGGTTTAGACGTTGAGCAAGGGGTTTGGTTGCGCGCGGATCCAATCTTATTATATCCCGATAAAACCCAATTATTTTGTTTTTCAGGACATGGTTTAAACATTCAAACTGAGGAAGCAAAACAACTGGTACTGGAGTTGAACTACTATTATCAGGCAGAGGGTTGGACGTTTGTCATGGTCACACCTGAACGCTGGTATTTACAATTACCAACATTACCTCAAATTCAAAGCTATGCCATAGAAAAAGTGGCAGGTAAACCCATACATGACTATTTATTACAAGGAGCCGATGCCAAGCGATGGCGAGTCATTGACAATGAAATTCAGATGATTTTATATCAACATTCGGTGAATCAACGCAGGGAACAGCAGGGAATGGCCATGATTAATGGCATTTGGTTTTGGGGGGAAGGACAAGTGCAAGGGCAATCCTCTTCTCATCCTATTAATGCGAATTTTTGGGGGCAAGGTTGGTTACAAGGTTTAGCGCAACATTTGAAACAACCCATACAAGTCTTGCCTAAAGATGGTTATCAATGGTTAGAATCTTTAGAATCATCCTCATCACAATCTAATGCGGATAATATTTTGTTATTAGATAATTTATATTTTGCCTTATTGCAAGGTGATAATACCTTATGGCAGCAATATTGTTGTAACTATCAACAACAGTGGTTGCAACCACTACAACAAGCATTAAAACAAGGAAAATTGCAACAACTCGTATTGATAACAGGGCATGGTGATTGGTTTGAACTAAATGCTTGGCATTTGTGGCGTTGGTGGCGAAAAGCTGTCATCTAAAAAATTTAATTTATGTTTTATTATTTTTTAGTCCAGTTGTGATGACCGAAAATGCTGGCAATTATTCCTTTTGCTTGCCTAAGCAAATACTTATTTTCTGGGGATAAAATGCTTGTCATGATTGTGCGGACGGAGTATTTTCTGCGGTTTTAGGCACTGGATACGCATGTTGAATACGCAATTGTAAACTTCTGTTACCACGAAAATCATTACAGCTTAAACTATAAGCACATTGTATGACTTGACCCGTTTGCACTGGCCACGCTTGACCTTCTTTTTCTAAAGCTCGAAACCAAATTGCTTGATAATTTTGTTGTTTGCCTTGTAAAGTTAAACGCAAATGTAAGGCGGGATTATTCGTGACTTTAACTGATTCTACATAAAATTTGCCTTCAAAAATTGGTGCTTCAAATTCTCGACCATAGGGTTGTAGTTGGTCTAATTCATAAACCGTCGCAAGGTTAAGTAAATCTTCGCTTAATTCACCATCTGTCCAAATAATGGGATATAATGTTTGCTTGTCAAGGGCTTGTTGCACTTTTTCTTCAAAACATTGTTTAAATAATGCGAAACCTGAATGTAAAATGCTTAATCCTGCGGCACCACGATGTCCACCAAATTTAATGAAAATTTCAGGGTATTGATCGGCGACTTGTTGTAATAAATCACGCATATGCAGTTGTGGAATACTACGAGCAGAGCCAGTGATATGTGCTTCATTAGTGCTTTGGCAAAACACAATACTAGGACGACCAAAGCGTTGAATTAAACGTGAGGCAACAATGCCTTGTACGCCGGCATGGCCATCTTCTAAATAAATCACTAAGGAAGAATAACCCGCTTTGACTAATTCCACCGCTTGTTTTTTCGCTGAAATCACCATTTTCTTTTCAGTATATTTTCTGTCTTGATTATCTTGATCTAACACCAACAAATAATCCATCGCTTCTTTATCCGTTTTCGCCAATAAATAATGCAATGCCGCATAAGGATCGGACATTCGTGATCGGGCATTAATTCTAGGGCCGAGTTGAAAGGCCAAGGTTTCTGCATCAAAGGTTTTGCCTTGATAATTAATTAATTTTTGCATGGCTCGCCAATAAGGACGATCAAAACGATTAATTAATTGCAAACCTGCTTTTACTACGGCACGATTAGTGGCACTGGAAGCTAAGCTTACACAATCTGCGACTGTGCCTAAGCTAACATAACTTAATAATCCACCTAGTTTAGGCGTATCTGCTTTTAAATATTGGTTTTGAATTAATTGATTACGAACATAAGTCATTAACAACCAAGAAACCATACAACCTGCAATCGTTGCATCAGGATAATCACAATCAGGACGAGTCGGGTTAATTACGGCATAAGCCGATTTAGGGATACCTTCCATCGGAATGGCGTGGTGATCGGTAACAATAACATCAATGCCTGCTTGTTGTAAACGTTGGATTCTTGCTTGGTCGGAGGAGCCACAATCAGCAGTAATAATCAATTGTGGCAATGGCAGATGTTCTAAAATTCTATCGGTTAATTTTTCACTTACCCCATAGCCATCATTCATTCTATGGCCAATAAAGCTAAATAATTTGGTTTTGGGGTGATGAAAATAGTCAATAAAACTACGATATAAAATCACATGTGAGGTAATGCCATCCACATCATAGTCTGTTAATAACGCAATGTGCTGTTTTTCAACAATCGCTTGTGTAATACGTTCACAAGCCTTATCGGCATCCTTTAATTGCTCAGGACGACTGATATGTTTTAAATGTGGCTTAACAATGGCTTGAATATCCCCTTCAAACTTAAACAAACGGCAAGCCACAATGTGGGCAAGTAATGGTGATAAACCGACCTCTTGAGCAAATTGATAGCTTGTTTCACAACGAGGTCTGGCTTGCATAGTAATTTCTTGGCTCATATTCTATAATTCAAACAATAGTTAAGCTGATCATAACACGTTAAAATACGATAAGGAATAAAATGTCTGCATTACAAAAAAAGATGGCAGAATATGGTTTTGAATCCAATGATGATTATGAATATCATGTGCGTTGTTTATTATCTCGTCCTACGGACACGATTCGTTGTTTTAATGTGCAAGGGGAATCGGATAGACGTAAAACCGCTTTTGCGAATGCTTTAGCGAATGCTTTAGAATTTCCCCATGTATTATATTATGATTTTACCCAAGTCAGTGATCCATTTGCGAAAGCAACGTTATTACCGAGTAAAGATGAAAATGGTTTAGCCGAAAAAGAAGTGGATGTCTTTGATCGAGTGGTGAGTGAGGCTTGTGCTTTTAGCGAGGGGGACGATACTATTTTGATTATTGATCAATTACAAGTCGCAGATTTTCGTGATCATATTCGTTTGTATGAATTTCTTAAATCAAGCCAGTGGTTATGTAATGGGACTAATTTTGTCGCAAATCCCGAGCGTTTATTATTATTTCTAATTGCCGAAGGCGCTTTGTATCATTCTTTACAAAAAATGAGTTTTCGAGTCTGGGTCAACGCAAGTTCAGGCAAACGTGTGGATTACAAACCTGAGGATTTTGCGTTATCCAGTGAGGCTTGGGGTGTTATGGAGACTTTAGCCTTATTATTTGAAAAATTAGGGGTAGTGCCTACCTTTAGTGAGTATGAAAAAATCATCCATGATATTCATTTTTATATTCGCACCATCGATTATTTAAAATATTCGATTTATGGTTGGACAGAAGGCATTGAACAGTCTTTATTAGACTCAGCAGAACTGCAACCTTTTTTTGCTAAAGTGATGATAGCCATTGAATCCTACATTGGCATGGATGAAGTTGAATTGGTTGATCCTATGATGTAACGGCTGATTAAGCATTCCAAATTAAATTATTATCCGCTACAATAGCGAGGCCTTTTCAATTCACTGTCCTAAATAAATATTATGCTTGCTCCTGGTCTTGTCAAAAATTTGCTTTATCCCGCCCATGAATTATTAATGTTACGACCAACTTTTAAATACTGGCGTGAATTAGAACAAACGCAATATAAAACCCGAGAACAAATTGAAGCCATTCAATTAGAGCGGTTACGCCAATTATTACAATCTGCTCACCAAAATTCCGATTGGTATGGTGAAAAAATCCAACAAGCAGGGTTGGATTTAAAAAAATCTGCTTTTGCGTGGGATGATTTAAAACGTTTACCCATTATTGATAAAGCAGTAATGAATCAATATCGAGAACAAATGGTATGGAAACAAGTGCCAGGCGGTGCGCATTTATATAATACGGGTGGTTCTTCTGGGCAACCGCTGATTTTTTATTTTGGACGCAGTCGCCAAGCAGCGGATGCTGCTAATCGAATGCGTGCGAGACGTTGGTGGGATGTTGATGTTGGTGATAAAGAATTATATTTATGGGGCGCACCTGTTGAATTAAATGCTACAGGTAAAATCAAAACCATCCGGGATAAATTATTTAATCAATTGGTATTAAATGCGTTTCAAATGTCCGCAAATCAAATGCAAAGCTATTTAAAAATTATGCAAAAATTCCAACCCAAATGTATTTATGGTTATGCCAGCAGTGTGTCGTTATTGGCAAGTTATGCCAAAGCGGAAAATATCCCCATGACTTTACCCGAATTAAAAGTCGTATGCACCACAGGTGAACCTTTATATCCAGAACAGCGAAGTTTATTAGAGCAAGTGTTTCAAGTGCCTGTGGCCAATGAATATGGTTGCCGTGATGTGGGCTTAATTGCCCATCAAGCCCCTTCAGGCGAAATGTTAGTTAGCAGTGAAACCGTTATTGTCGAAATTTTGGATAAAAATGATCAAGCGGTTGCCAATGGTGACGTAGGTGAAGCTGTCATGACAGGCTTATGCTCTGAAGCCCAGCCTTTTATTCGTTATCGTACAGGCGATGTCATGGTCGCAAGTAATGCTTTGGCTTCCGATGGCAAGGGCTTGCATGTGATTCAACAAGTACAAGGGCGAACCACTGATTTTATTGTACTTAAAGATGGGACCGTTATGCATGCTTTAGCCGTAATTTACATACTACGAGAAACCCCTAATATTGCGAAATTTAAATTGATTCAACATAGTCATACTCAATTTGAAGTTAAAATTATTGCCGATCAATTTTGGCAAGAAGGACAAAAAGAGGAAGTAGTCGCTGGTTTAAAACAGCGTTTGGGCGAGGAGGTAAGTATTGATATTGTTATGACTACAAACATTCCTGTGGAAGCATCGGGTAAATATCGCTATATTGTGAGTCATGTGAGCTTGCCTTGGCAATAGGTTTTAAATACGCTTAATCAGCGATAGGACGTTTTGTTTAATGATATCTCTAACTTGATTAAATTCTTGGTCATTCATGTTTTTAGGGTCTGGTATCGCCCAATTTTGTCTTTGTTTTGCTTTAACGTAAGGGCATTCATCACCACACCCCATTGTAATCGCAAAATCATACTCAATATCAGGAATCGCATTAAGTGATTTTGAGCTATGTTTGTTTAAATCATAGCCGATTTCTTGCATTGATCGTATTGCTTTCTCATTAATGTGACCCGATGCTCGTGAGCCGGCACTATAAGATTCTATTACCTCTTTCCCATGTATTTTTGCAAACGCTTCTGCCATCTGACTTCGGCATGAGTTTTCTACACAAACGAATAATATTTTTTTCATAATCTACCTACTTTCCCTTGTTTAAGCCAGCTTGTTATTATCTATTATTTATCCATTGTTGTATAGTGGTGATTTGATTTTCTAAAATCCTTGCCAATATAAAAACCTTTCAATACTATCAAATACTCGCTCACAACCTTGATGATTGACAATACCATGACGCTCAGTGGATAAAAGGGTGAGTTCTTTAATGTCAGAACTAATATGTTCAAAAATAAAATCAGCACTGCTTTGGGCGACGATGGGATCGCCTGAGGATTGTAATACCAATGTCGGTTGTTTAATCAATGGTAATTTAGTTTTCATAATGTCTATGGCATCACTGAGTTGTTTCATACCGTAAATAGGATTTTGAAAGTAATTGATATGCGGGTTTTCAGGCTCATTATCCACATATTCCCATTGGCCTTTATGGCTGGATTTGACGGTTTCCAATAAGGTATTCAGGGTAATTAATGTAGGGACATGATGGGCAATATAATTGCGAAAATGTACAGGGGTATTGATAACAGTCACCGCTTTAATTTTATCTGCTTTATTCGCTGCGGCTAGTAATGCCATAACACCACCTGTTGAAAAGCCACCCACAATAATTTTGTCAGTTAAGGTTTTGAGAATGGCATAACCTTGATTAACACTGTGATACCAGTCTTTCCAATGACTTTGGGCTAAGTCTTCAGGGGAGGTCCCATGACCTTTTAATCGCACTGCGTAAATAATAAACCCTTTTTGGCATAAGAATTCTGCCATGGCTCTCATCTCTAATGGGGCTGCCATATAGCCATGTACTAAGATGATGCCAGCTCGAATTGTATGCGTTTTAGCGCGCAGTAAAAAGGGTTGCCCAACACTGGTGTCTTTACTGTCTTCACGGGCAAAGTGTTGATAATCTTGTTGAAACCAGTATTGATCTTGTTGTAGTAAGGCGGTTTGTAGCTTTTGCTGTCGTTGGCTTGGCGTATAATTAATAATGTTTTGAATTTGTTGCCATATGTCTGGAATGGCTTGAATTTCTTGTTCGATTTTTTGACATAAATTCCGCCACCAAATAGATTCAATGGCATCATTGGTTTTATTGCGATAATAATGTTGATATTGCGAAATCACGCCTTCTTGTAAACAACGGTTCAGAAAATCAGCCACAATGGTATTGCCTTCATCTGCAAATAATTCATGATAATAGTCTAATTTGCTATGCAGATGATAAGCCTGTTGTTGTAAACTTAAAATACCATAAAATAATTGTTGAGTGTACTGCTCTTGGGTAAAGGGTTGGTTTTGTTGCCAAATGAAACACGCTAATAAATGATCATAATTTATAGTAATGGCATTTTTTAAATCATTGCTATATTGGTGAACAATGGTTTTAATCGCGGTATGAAATGGAAAGCGTTTGTTAGCTTTTGCTTGTTTTGCTAAGGATTGAATCTCAATCGGTGGGGCAAAGCGAATATCAATATCAGAATCTTTAGAAATAATCGAATTTTCTAGTTCAATACTGGTTTTGTTTTTTAAAAGATGCCGTGATACTTGTAAAACGAGTTCTTGTTGTGGGCGAATCGGATAATAGCTAATATTAACAGGGATAATAACCGTTTGTTGATTGTGAATGCCACTGATTTTTTCTAAATGAAATTGTTTTAATAAACGCTGTAACGAATCTTTATTCGTTTGGTTGCGTAGGTCTAGTTGATAACGATAATATTCGGTACGCAATCCTAACAGAGCAGCACCATTGGTTTTTTGTAGTTTATGGGAGGCTTGGTGATTTGATCGTAATAAGTGTCCTTGTGGAAAAATCAACCAATGCCTTTGACCAAGCAATAAGGAATGAATAATTTGTTTATCATAATCAGGTGCGTGAGTTACAACTGTGCCTTTGGAATGTAAAAAGCGACCAATTTGACCTTGAAATAACTCATCGGTTACCAAGGCCGTAATCGGGCGTTGGGTATGTTTTTGTAAGATATAGGGTAATAACAGACTTTCAAATCGGGTAAAATAATTCACTACAAAAATAGCCGTCATATCGGGCTGTAAATAGTCAAGGTTATGCACTCGAATGGTGGCCTTAATCCATTGACTGGCTGTTTTTAAACTCCAGTTGGATAATTCAAAGGCATAAATATTGGTGGACGCTGTGTTCATAACTAATGCTTTATTCTTTCCATTGTTTGACCCACATGGCAGTGGCGCCACAAACCGCCACAGGCATGACTAAAAAATTAATAAATGGTACCATGGTCATTAATAATATTGAACCACCAAAACCTAAGGACATCAAACGTTTTTGCCGCATTTTAGTTAGTTGATCGTTAAAGGAAATACCATGATTGCCAATAGGATATTCGGCATATTCTAGGGTGAAAAACCAAGCACTGAGTAATACCCATAAAATGGGTGCTATCACATTGACTACTGGGATGACAAATAAAATTAACACTGGGATGGCTCGGGTCATAAAATATAGGATTTTGCGAATTTCGATTAAGATACTGGGAATAATATCTTTAAGAACTTGCATAAAACTAGAATCACTGCTGTCTTCAAGTTTTTGACCCGTTAGATATTCTTCTGTTTTTTGGGCTAATAAACCATTAAACGGTGCCGCAATTAAATTTGCTACCATTGTAAAGGTATAAAATGCCGTTAAAATTACGGTAATGGCAAATAATGGCCATAATAAATATTCTAACCAATTAAGCCAGTCGGGTAAAAATGAAAATAACCAAGTCATAACCGCATCAAATTGTTCAGCACCATACCAAATCAGTACCGCAAATAATATGGTATTAACGAATAATGGAATTAATACAAATGGGATTAAGGATTTTTTACTGATTAAATGTAACCCTTTTAAAAAATAACCGCTTCCTAAAAATAATCCTGTCATTTTGTTATCTCCTTATCTTAATTTTAGATCATCTTAGATTTTAGCTTGATCGGCTTGTAAGGCTAATAATGCACAACCATAAGCTGGTTGAGCTTGGGGTACAGCCTGAATTATTTGCTTTGGCATATAATGTTGTCTTAATTGTTGCCATAAATGATTATGGCTACCTCCCCCTATAGTATAAACTGTTTTTGCAGGCGGTGTGCTTAGTTGTTGGAGTTGTTGATAGCCTTGGGCTTCAATTTTGGCAAATCCTTCTAAAATTGCTTGATAAAACGCTTGATCTTGCGGTGGGCGGGGCGATAATTTTGGGGATAATTGGGGATTATTAATCGGAAAACGTTCCCCCATACGGGGCAATGGATAATAATCTAGCTCAAGTAGTGGTTTTCTCGGATTATTTTGTCCCCAGTCTTTAATTTGGGTTTCACTAAAATACTGGCTTAATACGGCACCCCCGGCATTAGACGCGCCACCGACTAACCATAAATCATAAATTTTATGGCTATAAATACCATATTGGGCTGAAAAAATTGCTTGTTTAGATAAAATTTTTAAAACAATCGTACTGCCTAAAGAGGTAACCGCATCACCGATTTGATTGGCACCTGTGGCTAAAAATCCCGCATTGCTATCCGTCGTTCCTGCAATAATACGGGTTTGTGGTGATAAGCCTAATTGTTTGGCAATCCTGTCATTGATCATACGAATATCACTGCCCACGGCTTGAATTTTCGGTAATTGTTGTGGATTAATGCCAACATTCACTAACCAGTCTGACCATTGTTGTCGCATAGGATCATAGCCTAGTTTTAAGGCATTATTGGCATCACTAATACCCCATTTCCCTGTTAAATTACCCACAATCCAATCGGCTTGATGGCAAAGTTTGGCGGTTTTGGGTAAGGCTGTTTGATGAAAGTATAGTAATTTTGCCAAACTAGAACTGGCCGATTGTACAGGGCTATCTTTAGGCGCATGCCTTTGAATCATTGGTAAAAATTCTGGGCAACTGTCATAATACATTAACACAGGGCTTAAAATTTTGCCTTGATCCACCATGAATACCGTTGCCGAAGTAGCATCAATTGCCATTGCTTTAATACTTGTGAGTGGCAGTTGTAAGCCAATATTGTGAATTAATTGTTGCGTTTGTTGCCACCAATGTTGTGGATCAGTTTTTTGTTGCCTTAGCCAATTTAACTGGCTTTCAGCCAGAATGGTTTTTTCAGCATTGATGACTATGGCACGACATCCTGAGGTGCCAATATCAATGCCTAAATAATGCCTACTCACTTAGAAAAAATCCACTTGAAATCCAGTCGCTTCCTGACCTGGATCACCTAACTCTAACACGATATGAATAGGATGATGACTTTTCATTACCTTAGTTTCGGTGGTTTTTAAATATTCCGCTGGGGTAAAACGTCGTTGGGCAAACACTTTGCCATTACTATGGGTAAGACTGAGTTGTAATAAGGGATAATCTTGGGGAAAACTGGCACGATTGACTAGGCTTAAGTTAATTAGTAAGGCATTTTTTACAATAGGATGCGGGCGGATGTCTAAATGATTAACCACAATTGCCTTAAGATTTCGTTGTTTAGGGAGTTGACATTGGGCGATTTGACAAACTTTTTCTACCCAAGGTCGCCATTGCTGGGTTTCTGCGAGTTTTAAGCGTAAGTAATACATTGATTGGAAACTAAAGCTGGCAATCAATAGCAAACTTGCCAATAAATATAACCATTGTTGCGTGCCAAACCTTGCCGTTTTTAGTTGAGAATCTAATTCATCTTCTAATAAAAATGGGCTTTCTTCATCATCCCAATAATTGGCATAACGGGTTCTATCATTATCTTCACTATCTTTAGTCGCTTGAGTATGGGTTTGGGGCTTGGTAATCGTATCTTGGGACGTTTGAGTTTCTTGCTTCGCTTGGGAGTGTTTATATTGCTTATTTTGATTATCTCGATTATCTTGTTTTAGCGTTTCTAAGGCATTAAACACGGTATTACAATGACTACAACGCACTTTACCGTGGGCAATTTCTAATTGCTCCGCTTTGACTCGAAATACAGTGTGGCATTCAGGACATTGGGTGTACATAATTATTTTCGTATAGCATGATATAACAGCCAACCCTCTTGTTCTAACCAAGTTGATTGGGTAAAGTCAGCTTGATAAGCATGAGCGATTTGACCTTGTTGTTCGACTAAAATTCCAGATAAAACTAAATGATCGCCTGATGAGAGATAATGAGCAAATTGTTGCACTTTTTCAAGCAAGGGATTCAATAAAATATTGGCAATCACTAAGTCAACTGTTATGGTTGGCATGGCTTCTGGTAATACAATGATTAAATTATCGGTAAGTAGTTGGTTATTTTGGGCATTATTTTGGGTTGCGGCGAGTGCTTGTGGATCATAATCAACTGCCCATACTTTAGAAGCACCTAATTTTAAAGCTGCTAGGCTTAAAATTCCAGAACCACAACCATAATCAATCACTTGCTGATATTGATCACTATGTTGGGTCAACCATTGTAAACATAAGGCTGTCGTAGGATGACTCCCTGTTCCAAAGGCGAGTCCAGGGTCTAAGCGTAAATAGCAATGCGGTGGTTTTTTATTAATCTCACAATGAGAAGGGTAAATGGTTAATTTTTGCCCAAAAGTCATTGCTTTGGCATTGATTTTCCAGGCATTTTCCCAATCAATTTCTGCCAGTTGTTGCTGTTCTAAACTTTGAAAAACTTCAGCAGGCAAGGTTTCATGTAATGCTAATTTAATATAAGCGAGATCAGTGGCACTATCAAATAAACTGATCATATCAACCCTCTCCCATAATGGAGTTTGTTGGGGTTGTGGCTCATAAATTGGCTGATCGGCATGATCAATAAGGGTGATCGCTAATGCCCCTTGTTCAGTGAGCCAGTCCGATAAATTTTCAGTCATGGCTTTAGAGACGGTCAGTTTGAGTTGTTGCCAAACCATGACTTAAAATCCTTATTTTACTGTTTAATTTTAATTTTAACTAGAGATTAAGTTTTTTCTCTAAATAATGAATATTAACGCCCCCAGCGGTAAAACTGGCATCTTTCATAATATCTTGATGCAGTGGAATATTCGTTTTAATGCCTTCAATGACGATTTCATTTAAAGCATTACGCATTCTAGCAATCGTAGAGTTACGATTTTCACCATAAGCGATTAATTTACCAATCATAGAATCGTAATAGGGAGGGACGGTATAGCCGTTGTAAATATGGGAATCAACCCGAATACCTGGACCACCTGGCATATGAAATTGTTTAATTTTTCCTGGTGATGGCATAAAGGTTTCTGGATCTTCGGCATTGATTCGGCATTCCATTGCATGACCTTGAATTTTAATATCGGCTTGTTGATAAGATAATGCCTCACCACTGGCAATGCGTAGTTGCTCTTTGACTAAATCCACACCTGTCACCATTTCAGTGACAGGATGTTCAACTTGAATACGGGTATTCATTTCAATAAAGTAAAATTCGCCTTTTTCGTATAAAAACTCAAACGTTCCTGCGCCTAGGTATTGAATGTTTTGGCAGGCTTGAGCACAACGTAAACCCATATTATGTCGCTGTTCAGGGGTGATGTCTGGGGCAGGGGCTTCTTCTACTACTTTTTGATGACGACGTTGCATTGAACAATCACGTTCCCCTAAATGAATGGCATTGCCATATTGATCGGATAAGACTTGAAATTCAATATGGCGTGGATTTTCCAGAAATTTTTCCATATAAACCATGTCATTACCAAAAGTGCTTGCTGCTTCAGAACGAGTCAGTGCAATGGAATTAAGTAAGGCTCCTTCGGAATAAACCACTCGCATGCCACGACCACCGCCACCACCTGACGCTTTAATAATAATTGGATAACCAATATTTCGGGCAAGTTTTAAATTTTCATCAGGATCATCGGATAATGGGCCATCTGAACCGGGGACACAAGGAACCCCTGCTTTTTTCATCGCTTGAATGGCTGAAATTTTATCTCCCATCATGCGAATGGTTTCCGCTTTAGGACCAATAAAGGTAAAACCGCTTTGTTCCACTCGTTCCGCAAAATCAGCATTCTCAGATAAAAAACCATAGCCTGGGTGAATTGCAACGGCATCGGTAACTTCTGCCACACTAATTAAGGCAGGAATATTTAAATAGCTTTCATTCGATGCCGCAGGACCTATGCAGACGGATTCATCTGCCAATAACACATGTTTTAAATCACGATCAGCATCAGAATGTGCCGCTACGGTTTTAATCCCAAGTTCTCGACAGGCTCTGAGGATTCTTAAAGCGATCTCTCCTCGATTTGCAATAATGACTTTTTCTAACATAAGTACACCTGTCAGAATTATTCAATGATAAATAAAGGTTGGTTATATTCAACGGGTTGACCATTTTCGACTAAAATATCAACAACAGTTCCTGCTTTATCGGATTCAATGGCATTAAGGATTTTCATTGCCTCAATAATACATAAGGTATCGCCAATTTCAACGGTTTGACCCTTTTCTACAAAGTTTTTGCTCGTAGGTGAAGGGGCACGATAAAATGTGCCGACCATAGGCGAATGGAGAATATGGTCTGGGCAGGGTTCTTCTTCATTTGTGCTAGTCGTCGTTGAAGTATGACTATCAAAGCCAGTTGCCGCAGGCATTACTGTCGGTGCAACCGTTACGGGTGAGGCTTGAGAATAACGATTAATACGAATTGACTCTTCACCTTCTTGGATTTCAAGTTCTGCAATATCAGATTCTTGAATCAGTTCAATAAGTTTTTTTATCTTACGAATATCCATGGATAACCTGTTTTACTGTTAATTATTTAAGTTCTATTTGGGCAATAGCTGCCTCTAAAGCGAGTTGATAGCCATAAGTACCCAATCCTGAAATCACTCCTTGGGCAATATCCGAAAAATAGGAGTGATGACGAAAGGCTTCTCGTTGATAAATATTAGATAAATGAACCTCAATAAATGGAATTTGAGTCGCAAGCAATGCGTCCCTTAATACGATGCTGGTATGAGTATAACCCGCAGGATTGAAAATAATATAATCAAGCTGGTTGTGATAGGCTTGATGAATGGTTTCGACTAATTGATATTCCGCGTTGCTTTGAAAAAATTGAATTTGATGCCCTCTGCTTTGGGCTAAGGTTTCTAATTGTTGTTGAATAGTGGCAAGATTGGTTTTACCATAAACCTCTGGTTCTCTTACCCCTAATAAATTTAGATTTGGTCCATTAAGTACAAGAATAGTTGCCATTCGTTTGTCTTTATTATTAATTTATGTATCTATTATACCGCAAGTTTTCAAAATCAGCTATTATTTTTGAATTTTAGCAACAAAATAGCTACTTTTAATTGCAATAATATGATTTTTGTTCGCAATTAAAGCAAATTTTCAATTTGAGTTTTTAGTTCCATTTCAGAGAGTTCACCTAAATGTGAAAATATAATTTGTTGCTTGCGATTAATCATCACAGTATATGGCAAACTTCCTGATAAATTACCATAATCATAGCTAATTTTCAGAATGTTATCACCTAAAAGTAGCGGATAATTGATTTTATATTGTGCTTGAAACTGACGGACATTCTCAGCCGTATCCACTGCAAGTCCGACAAACTGTACTTTACGATCTTTATATTGGGTTTGTAACTTGATAAAGCTAGGAATTTCTTTACGACAAGGTGGGCACCAAGTGGCCCAAAAATTAAGTACAATAATATTGTCTTGCCATTGGGATAAAGTATGAGTATTACCCTCAATATCGGTTAAGGTAAAGTCAATAAAATTTTCACTTAGCTTTGAATTGCTTGTGCTTGCAGATGGGTTTAGCCATAAAGCCATGCTAAATCCTAAACCTAATCCCAGCAAAGCAACTAGCACGATTAAAGGTTTCATTGCTCAAATGCCTTATCTAAAATTTGTAAAAATTCTTTGGCATCAACATATCTGGCGATACGTTGATGCTTATTTTCTATGCCTTTTTTATTAAAAAATAAAATACTAGGGGGGTTATAAACATTATATGCTTGTTTTAAAGCATCCGTTTCAGCATTCAATTCGGTAACATCTGCCTTAACGAAAATACTATTATCAAGTGCTTGTTGTACGTTCGGATCGCTAAAGGTATGGCGATCCAGCGTTTTACAATAACCACACCAATCGGCATAAAAGTCCAAAATTAGCGGTTTTTGTTGGATTTTTGCTAATGCAAACTGCTGTTGTAGCTGATCTAAATTCTTGACCGTTGTTACTTTAAGCCTTGTTGTGTTGCTTGTGGTGTTGGTATTTGTTGCAAATGTTTCAAGGGGTTGTAAGGGATTGCTTCCACCCGCACTGGCACCAATAATTAAACTACAACCGTAGATCAGTATCGCTAAGCCTAAGCCTTTTTGCAGTTTTTTCCAACCAGTCGCTTCAATCGGCATGGGTTCAATCGCACCCATATAAATGGCAGTCATAGTAAATAATAAGCCCCAAAGCAATAAAATGATACTAGCAGGTAAAATTCGTTCTAATAACCAAATTGCCAAACCCAATAATAACACCCCAAAAATTGCTTTAATATTATTCATCCAATGGCCACTTTTTACTAATAATTGTCCAGATGATACACCTGCTACAATCAAAGGTAATCCCATGCCGAAACTTAAGGCCAACAATGCTATGCCACCAAACATGGCATCACCTGTTTGGCCAATATACATCAAGGCACCAGCCAATGGCGGAGCAACACAAGGGCCAACAATTAATGCCGATAAACCGCCCATAATCGCCGTGCCAATATAACTTTGTTGTTTTTGTTGATTACTTAATTGGGTAATTTTGGCTTGAATACTCGCAGGGACTTGTAAGTCGTAAAGTCCAAACATAGACAGTGCGAGTAATACAAATACGCCACTAAATATGCTAATCACCCAAGGATTTTGTAATTGTGCTTGTAAATTTTGTCCAAACAATCCCGCTAATATCCCTGCAATGGTATAAACAATTGCCATTGCCATGACATAGATAATGGATAAGCTCAGTGCTTTTTTAAAGCTGGGATTATTTTGTCCCACAATTAAACTGGATAAAATTGGAATCATTGGAAAAACACAAGGCGTAAACGCTAATAACACACCAAAACCAAAAAAACTTAACATTACCCAAAAGACATTGTCATTTTTTAATGAGGCGACTAATTTGTCTTCTTCAGATAAATTAGTCTTAATTTGATTTTGGGCGATATTGGGTATTGCTTGTGGGCGTTGTTTATTTTGCCTTGCTTGTAAGTCAGTTAAATCAGGATTAGGATTAAGATTGGAATTAGGGTCAGTTTTTGCGGTCACTGAGTTTGATTGTGTTTGAATGGAATGAATAAATTGGTCAAAATTTTTAACAGCTTGTTGATTAATCGCTGCACGAGTCGTATTGAGATCAATGCTTAAGGTTTGGGTTTGTGGTGGATAACAAACGCCTTGATCCGCACAACCTTGCCAACTTGCGGTTAAATCAAAGCGATTGACCGTATCGTTGTGGCGAATGGGTAAGTTAATATCCACTTGATTACGATAAATAATCACATCGCCAAATGCCTCATCATGTTTGCTTATCCCTTGAGGTAAGACAGCTTGCCCTAATATTATATCAGAGTTATTCGCTTTAAATTGAAACCGATGTTGGTAGAGGTAATACTCTGGTGCGATTTCCCAGGAAAGGCTTAAATTGCTTTTATCCTCAGACAATTGATAATGCTTCAGTTGAAAGGCTTGTTCTTTGCTTAAAATATCATGGCCATTTAAAGCAAAACTGCTACTAATGTTGCTATAAAGAAGTATAAAAATAATGATCAGGCGGTAGTGCATTGTTGAATCCATGTTAAATAAGAAGAGAAACCTTGTTGTATAGGGACTGTTATAATTTCAGGAAGTTCATAAGGATGTAAGTCTAAAATAACGGTTTCAATTTTTGGATAATGAATTTGGGTAGTTTTTAATAGTAACAAACTTTCAGTAGCTGTTTCGATTTGTTGATTCCACTGATACACTGAGGTAATTTGTGGGATGATTTGAGCACAAGCAACCAGTTGTTGTGATACTAGTGATTTAGCAATTTTTTCGGCAGTTTCAATATCAGGGCAACTGCAATGAATTTGGATATAAGTCATAGTGAAATTAAGCATGTTTGATTTTAATCTAATCAAGCTATTTTAGCGTTTTTTGGGTAATTGAGGAATATTATGCGTCTTTTTATTGTAATGTTTTTTTTAGGTTTGCCATTAATTGAATTATATTTTTTTATTGAAGTGGGCAAAGAAATCGGGGGGTTATCTACGGTATTGCTGACAATAGTTACGGCAGTAGTTGGCTTGTTTATTGTAAGAGTTCAAGGATTTTTAACCTTACAACGGGCACAGCAAAGTATGGCACAAGGTGAAATGCCTGCGATTGAAATGTTTGAAGGCGTATTTTTGTTTATTGGTGGCGTTTGTTTATTTATTCCGGGCTTTTTGACCGATACTTTAGGATTTTTATGTTTAATTCCACCATTGCGTCGCGGGATGATTTTTTTATTTTTACGGCAATCATTTGTGCAAGCTCAAACAAAACAGCGTGATGATTTGTATCAACAGCATAGAATTATTGAAGGTGAGTATTCGGCTGACGATGAAGAACCTAAAAAATAAATATTTTTTATCTTTATTTATCAATAGCTTATAATTTTTTTTAGCACTCTCACTAAAAGAGTGCTAAAAAAAACTTGAAATTATTTTAATTGTCCTTACATTAGACGGTACAAAGTGTTCACTAATCGTATTAATTTAATTAAGGAGATTCAAACTAATGAATATTCGTCCATTACATGATCGTGTGATTGTTCGTCGTAAAGAAGAAGAACGTACTTCATCCGGTGGTATTATTATCCCTGATTCTGCCACTGAAAAGCCTATTCGTGGTGAAGTCGTTGCCGTGGGTAACGGTAAAATTTTAGAAAATGGTGAGCTTCGTCCTTTAGATGTCAAAGCAGGGGATCAAGTATTATTTGGTAAGTATTCAGGCACGGAAGTGAAGGTCAATGGCGAAGAGCTTCTCGTCATGCGTGAAGAAGATATCATGGGTGTAATTGAAGGTTAATTTTAGGTTTAAGTTTAAGTTATATTTAAGGAGATTTAACTAATGTCTGCGAAAGATGTGAAATTTAGTGATGACGCTCGTTCTCGTATGGTGAAAGGCGTTAATGTTTTAGCTGATGCGGTAAAAGTAACATTAGGTCCTAAAGGACGCAATGTGGTTTTAGAAAAAAGTTTTGGTGCCCCAACCATTACTAAGGATGGTGTCTCGGTTGCCAAAGAAATTGAATTAAGCGACAAATTTGAAAATATGGGTGCTCAAATGGTCAAAGAAGTCGCTTCTCAAACCTCTGATGTGGCAGGTGATGGTACGACAACGGCAACGGTACTCGCACAAGCAATGTTAAGAGAAGGTTTAAAAGCGGTTGCCGCAGGTATGAATCCTATGGATTTAAAACGTGGGATTGATAAAGCCGTAGAAGCAACGGTTACGGCGTTGCAAGATATGTCGAAACCTTGTAATGATGACAAAGCCATTGCCCAAGTAGGTACGATTTCTGCTAACTCTGATGCGAATATTGGGAATAGTATTGCCGAAGCTATGGCAAAAGTCGGTAAAGAAGGCGTTATCACGGTGGAAGAAGGTTCTGGTTTAGAAAATGAACTGGACGTAGTCGAAGGTATGCAGTTTGATCGTGGTTATTTATCCCCTTATTTTGTCAATAACCAAGAAAGTATGAATGCGGAACTTGAGAATCCTTATATTTTATTGTTTGACAAAAAAATCTCGAATATTCGTGAATTGTTACCGACTTTAGAAGGGGTGGCAAAATCAGGTCGTCCACTATTGATTATTGCTGAAGATGTGGAAGGTGAAGCATTGGCAACACTAGTGGTAAACAATATTCGTGGTATTGTGAAAGTAGCTGCCGTCAAGGCGCCTGGTTTTGGTGATCGCCGTAAAGCCATGTTGCAAGATATTGCGGTATTAACTGGTGGGCAAGTGATTTCTGAAGAAGTGGGCTTGAGTTTAGAAAAAGTTACTTTGGATGATTTAGGTACCGCAAAACGTATTCAAATCACTAAAGATAATACCACTATTATTGATGGGGCTGGTTCATCAAGTGATATTGAAGCCAGAGTCGGTCAAATTCGTGCCCAAATCGACGAAGCCACGTCTGATTATGACAAAGAAAAATTGCAAGAACGCTTGGCGAAATTAGCAGGTGGTGTTGCGGTCATTAAAGTGGGTGCGGCAACGGAAGTTGAAATGAAAGAGAAAAAAGCCCGAGTAGAAGATGCCTTACACGCAACGAGAGCGGCCGTAGAAGAAGGCGTAGTCCCTGGTGGTGGTGTTGCCTTAGTGAGAGCCATTGCTTCTATTAAAGCACAAAGTCTGCAAGGTGCTAATGATGATCAATCTGTGGGAATTGAATTATCATTAAGAGCAATGGAAGAACCTTTACGTCAAATCGTCAGCAATGCAGGGGATGAGGCTTCCGTGGTATTAAACAAAGTATCGGAAGGTGAAGGTAGCTTCGGTTATAATGCGGGTACGGGTGACTATGGTGATATGATTGACATGGGTATTTTAGATCCAACCAAGGTTACTCGTACGGCTCTTCAAAATGCTGCCTCTGTCGCTGGTCTAATGATTACGACTGAAGCCATGGTAGCAGAACTTCCTAAAGAAGAGGCACCTATGCCTGCTGGTGGTGATATGGGTGGCATGGGTGGCATGGGTGGCATGGGCGGTATGATGTAATTGCTTGCCTGTTCTCCCTAGACTTTGCACAATGTTGCTGAGTTTGTAAAACCCTGCTTCGGCAGGGTTTTTTGATTTTGATACCATGACCTATGGGAATTGATATTACCCACATTGCGAACTGATATTGCCAATGTTTTTTTCAAAATAATCACTATAATAGGTGTTAATTTTAAACCTAGGTCATTATTACTCATTTTTATGAATATCAATTCGTTTCCACCGAAAGTTCAAGCGAAAATCCAGCCTTATTTAAACGAATTAAGCACTCAATTTTCTAAGCATTTTTCTAAGCATTTTACTACGCCTGACGATTTAATTGATGTGATTGCAAAAAGTGAATTTGTGGCGCAATTATGTTTGCGACAACCACAATATTTGTTGACTTTACTCGAGCAAAAGCGTTTATATCGTTGTTATAAAACCGATGACATTAAATCAGTATTGCAACAAGCCGTAGATTCCAATGATACTATTGAATCTGTACAACAATTACAACAGCAATTACGCCAACAACGGCAAATAGAAATGTTAAGAATTGCTTGGCGAGATTTGCAAGGCTTGGCGGATTTAAATGAAACAATGCGAGATTTGTCATTATTAGCAGAAGCTTGTGTGAATGTTGTCATTAAGTTTTTATGGCAATCACTAGTACAGCGTTATGGTGAACCTCAATATAATGCTTCTTTATTAGTGTTGGGTATGGGGAAATTAGGGGCTTATGAACTTAATTTTTCCTCAGATATTGATTTAATTTATGCTTTTCCTTATCAGGGTAAGACGCAAGGACAAGGTGCGATGAGTCATGAAGAATTTTTTACTCGTCTCGCACGACAGTTGACTCAAATTATCAATGCGTCTTGTTTTCGAGTCGATGTGCGTTTGCGTCCTTATGGGGAAAGTGGCCCATTAGTGATGAGTTTTGGGGCGATGGAAGCGTATTATCAAGCTCAGGCTCGTGAATGGGAACGTTATGCCATGATTAAGGCCAGAGTGATTGCTGGTGATGACAAACAAGGGCAACAGTTAATGACGATTTTACGCCCGTTTGTGTATCGGCGTTATCTGGATTATGGTGCATTTGCTTCGTTGCGTGAAATGAAAGGCTTAATTGAAAGCGAAGTGAAACGGCGTGAACTCAAAGAAAATATTAAACTTGGTTCCGGGGGGATTCGAGAGATTGAGTTTATTGGACAAGCCTTTCAGTTAATTTTAGGGGGCAAGGAATCCGCACTACAGCAACGAGGAATTCAACAAGTATTAAGTCTATTAGCTGAAAAACAGTATTTACCTGAAAAAGTGGTAGCGGAATTATTGCAAGCCTATCAATTTTTACGTCGCTTAGAAAACCGACTACAAGCCTATCTGGATCAACAAACGCATCGTTTACCCGAAGATGAAAGTATTCAAGCCAGAATAGCATGGGCGATGGGATATAAGCAATGGCAGGCGTTATATCAACAATTAGAGCAACATCGGCAAGCTGTTGCTGGGCATTTTCAACAAATTATTGCCGTTTCTAAACAATCTAATCAAATGACGGACAATTTTAGAAAATATCATTATTTATTGGCATTATGGGAAGATTGCACGGATGAAACACAGATAGCACAAATGTTAAGCAAAGCAGGTTTGCAACAAGTAGTCAAAGTGAGGCAAGCCATTGTTAATTTAAAACGTTCTTATGCGTTTCGAGCTTTAAGTAAGCAAGCCTATCAACGACTGACGCAATTAACGCCATTACTCTTTGGGGCAATTAAACGGCAAGAGGGGGCAGAATTGAGTTTAATCAGAATTTTGGAATTTTTAGAAAAGATTATTCGCCGTTCTGCTTATTTAATGTTATTAATTGAAAATCCCAATGCCTTATCACGTTTAGTGAATTTAAGCCATGTTAGCCCTTGGATTATGCACTTATTAGCGTATTATCCGATTTTATTAGATGAATTGTTAGATCATCGCCATTTGTATTCACCCCAAACTCGAGACAGTTTAGAACAAGAATTAAAGCAATTATTCGCAACTATGGATATGGATGATACCGAAGCGAGGATGGACAAATTACATCAATTTGCCCAAATCAATTGGTTACGAGTGGCCGCATCGGATGCCACAGGAGTTTATCCTTTAATGGTCGTCAGTGATTATTTAACGGAAATTGCCGAAGTCGTGATTCAACAAGTATTTGATATGGCATGGCGGTTGTTAATCAAGCAATATGGCCAACCTTGTTATAAAATCGACATCGATGGTGAATGGCAAGTTGCAAAATTTGCCATTATTGCTTATGGCAAATTAGGGGGGATTGAGTTAAGTTATGGTTCTGATTTAGATTTAGTTTTTTTGCATAATAGTCAAGGTGTGTTGCAACAGACTTTAGGTGATAAATGTATTGATAATTCGGTGTTTTTTACTCGCCTGGGGCGGAAAATTGTGTATTTGTTAAACATTCGCACGCCTTCAGGCATTTTATATGAAGTGGATTTACGTTTACGTCCGAATGGGGCTTCTGGATTATTAGTGAGTAGTATGGAGGCCTTTGCTTATTATCAGCAAAAGCAAGCATGGACTTGGGAGCATCAGTCATTGCTTAGAGCGAGAGCGATTGTTGGTGAGGATGACATTCAAAAAAATTTTAGTGAGATTAGACAACAGACCTTACAACAAATGCGAGATATTTCAAAATTACAACAAGATGTCAAAGCAATGCGAGAAAAGCAATACCAGCAACTGGCAAACAAACAGCCAGAAATGTTTGATTTAAAACATGATAGGGGCGGCATTGCCGAGATTGAATTTTTAGTACAATATATGGTGTTAAGTCAGGCAGTCAATTATCCTGATTTGCTAAAATATACTGATAATATTAGAATTCTAGAAACTTTAGAGCAATTAAATCTTATGCCAGCGTCAGAAACTCAAACCTTGATTGCGATTTATAAAAATTATCGAGCAAAAGTTCATGAACAATTGTTACAGGAACAAACGGCGTTAGTGGATAAAAAACCGTATCAACAAAATAAAGAGAAAGTGATGGCGATTTGGCAAAAGTACTTGGATAATGAAGAATAATATTTCAGATCGTCTATCTATGGTTGCTCAAGTTGACTGCTTGTGATAGTTTTAATAATTTTTTTGAGGAGTATATTCAAATGACAATGGCAGATCGTGATGGCATGATTTGGCTGGATGGTGAGCTAGTTCCTTGGCGAGAAGCAAGCACCCATGTATTAACCCATACTTTGCATTATGGCATGGGCGTGTTTGAGGGGGTGCGTGCTTACGATACTGAAAAACAGGTGCCAGCGATTTTCCGATTGCAAGATCATACACGTCGCTTATTCCAATCCGCCCATATTTTGCAAATGCCAATGCCTTATCACAAAGAACAATTGGATCAAGCACAATGTTTGGTGGTGAAAGAAAATCAGTTAAATTCTGCTTATATTCGTCCCATGTGTTTTTATGGTTCTGAAGGTATGGGTTTGCGAGCGGATAATTTAAATGTACATGTGATGGTTGCTGCTTGGGAATGGGGGCGTTATTTGGGTGATGAAGGCATGGAAAAAGGCATTCGGATTCGTACTTCCTCTTATACTCGCCATCATATCAATAGTACCATGTGTAAAGCAAAAGCAAATGGTAACTATATGAATTCCATGTTAGCACTGAAAGAAGCCCAGACTTGTGGTTATGATGAAGCATTATTATTAGACCATGAAGGTTTTGTGGCAGAAGGGAGTGGTGAAAATATTTTTATTGTACGGGATGGAATTATTTATACGCCTGATTTAACCTCAGCTTTGGCAGGTATTACTCGGGCAACGGTGGTAACTTTAGCTCAAGAAATGGGGTTTACCGTCATTGAAAAACGAATCACAAGAGATGAGGTTTATATTGCGGATGAGGCCTTTTTTACTGGCACTGCCGCAGAAGTGACCCCAATTCGAGAAGTCGATAATCGTATAATTGGTGAAGGTAAGCGAGGTAATATCACTGAACAATTACAAACGGCTTATTTCAACCATGTTCATGGGCGGGTGTCCTCGCATCCAGAATGGTTAACTTATCTTTAAAGGAATGATGATAGTATGAGCAAACAGCAAGCAAATAGTCAGCAACATTATAGTATTACGGATGCTGATTTACCCTTACATTGTCCATTGCCTAATACGAGTTTATGGAATTCTCATCCAAGAGTTTATTTAGCTATCGAAGAATCTGCCAATAAGTCTGCGATTTGTCCTTACTGTGGGGCGACTTATACTTTGAAAGACTCGTGAATATTTTAGTCATAGGCCCTTCTTGGGTTGGGGATATGGTCATGGCTCAAAGTTTATTTATGGTTTTGAGACAACAGCATCCCAGTGCCAATATTGATGTATTAGCACCCCAATGGTCATTGCCTTTATTAGCGAGAATGCCAGAAGTGAGACGAAGTATTGTCATGCCATTAGGGCATGGTCAATTACAATTAAAAGTGCGTTATCAGTTGGGTAAGCAATTACGTCATCAATATCAACAAGTGATTGTATTACCTAATTCATTAAAATCAGCATTACTACCGTTTTGGGCAAACATTCCTAAACGTACAGGTTTTGTGGGAGAAATGCGTTGGGGCTTGTTAAATGATGTCAGACGTTTAGACAAACAAAAATTGCCAATGACAGTACAACGATTTATGGCACTAGGATTAGAGCCCTTAGCCAATGTTCCTACAGAGATTCCTTCCCCTTGCTTATCAATTGTCCCTACGGCACAACAGCAAGCATTACAAGCCTTTAATTTAGATTGGGGACAACAAAAAATATTGGGTTTATGTCCTGGGGCTGAGTATGGTGTTACGAAACGCTGGCCTGTGGGGTATTTTGCAGAATTAGCCCAATCATTTTTGGAAAAAGATTGGCAAGTTTGGATTTTTGGGTCTGAAAAAGATGCGGCGATTGGCAATGCCATTCAATTATTAGTAGACGATTGTATTGATTTAACGGGGCAAACCAATTTAGAACAAGCCATTGATTTATTATCTCTGACTGACGTTGTTGTAAGTAATGATTCTGGCTTAATGCATGTAGCGAGTGCGGTTGGTCGGCCTGTGGTTGCCTTATATGGTTCTTCCGATCCTAATTTTACGCCACCCTTATCAGAACAAGCCAAAATTTTAAGTTTGGGTTTAGAATGTAGTCCTTGTTTTCAACGTCAATGTCCATTAGAACATTTAAATTGTTTAAAACAAATGAAACCAACGCAAGTGATTGCCGCAGTTTTAGAATTAGTTGAGGTTTAAAATTAAAATGATTGTGATAATTTTACCGATGTTTAGTAACGCCTCGTTGTGAGTTTTGATAAAACTGGACAATTTGTTGAATTTGTTCTAGGGGGTGTTGTTCTAATTGCTGTAAGGCGACTTGTAAACCCAAACCCTGACGATAAATCCTTTGATATGCTTGTTTAATTGCTTGTCGGGATTTTGCATCAAATCCTGCTCGTTTTAGACCAATACTGTTAATACCAATTAAAGTCGCAGGATTCCCATCTGCCGTAGCGAAAGGCGGAACATCTTTGACAATTTTGGCACAACCTGCAATCATGGTATAGTTACCGATATGACAAAATTGATGAACAGCCACTAGTCCTGAAATAAAGTTTTTGTTTCCAATCCTTACATGACCGGCTAAAACACTTCCATGTGCAAAAGTGTTGTGATTGCCAAGAATACAATCATGACCGACATGAAAATTACCCATAAAATAATTATGATCACCAATAATCGTGCCAGCACTGCCTCGATGAATATTCACCCCTTCCCGAAAGGTATTATGATTGCCTATTTTTAACCAAGTCGCTTGATGATTATCAAAACGATGGTCTTGCGGATCAGCTCCTAGAATTGCCCCATGATCAATTTGATTATGGGAGCCAATTTGGGTATGGGCATAAATTCTAACATGGCTAGCAATTTTGACATGAGCATTGATGACCACATTATCATCAATAATCGTGTAGGGTCCAATGGTAACAGAGGGATCAATTTTAGCACTTGGGGCAATAATGGCAGTGGGGTGGATTGTCATAGTGATATCTTTTATTGTATTGAATATAATGGTTTATTCGTGTGATAGTTTAATAGTTTCATTAATAATAAGACGATAGCGTCATAGCACCGAATTTTCAGAAAGTTCGGTGCTAGAACCGCAAATCTATTCCTTTAAACGATAACCCGTTTTAAATATCCAGCTTACAATGGCCAAGCAAATCGCTAAAAATACCAAGATCATTAGCATACTGATTTCAACACTAACATCAGAAACTTCAAAAAAGCTCCAACGGAAACCACTGACTAAATATAAAACAGGATTAAATAGCGTGATGACTTGCCAGAATGGAGGGAGCATATTCACTGAATAAAATGTACCCCCCAAAAAAACCAAAGGCGTAATGACTAATAGCGGAATAATTTGCAAGCGTTCAAAATTTTGTGCCCATAAGCCAATAATAAAGCCAAATAAGCTAAACGAAATGCTGGTAAGAATTAAAAATGCTAACATCCATATTGGATGAGCAATGCGTAATTCAACAAAAAAACTGGCAGTGAATAAAATAACCAGTCCTATCATTAACGATTTGGTTGCAGCGGCACCAACATAGGCAATGACAATTTCTATGGCTGAAATGGGGGCAGATAATACTTCATAGATACTGCCTGTAAACTTAGGAAAAAATATACCAAATGAGGCATTAGAAATACTTTGAGTTAGCAAGGATAACATGGTTAAACCTGGCACAATAAACAAACCATACGAGATGCCATCAATACTTGGAATGCGTGAACCAATGGCAGAACCAAATACCACAAAATATAAAGCCGTTGAAATTACTGGGGATGCTAGGCTTTGAAATAGCGTTTTCCAAGCCCGTAACATTTCATGGTGGTAAATAACTTTAATCGCATAAACATTAAGACGAAACATTATGGTGCTTCCTGTTTAACTAAATCAATAAAAATATCTTCTAAAGAACTCTGTCGGGTTTTCATATCTTTGATCACTAATTGTTTGGTATCATGAATCGCTTGTAATAAATTAATAATATCTTTACCTTCACAATAAGAATCATAGGTATAAATCAGTTGTTTGCCTGTCTCAGCTAATTCTAATTGATAGTTGGCTAATGAGGTTGGAATAAAATTGCGAGCTTGTTGTAAATCAATAATTAATTGTTTTTTGCCCAGTTTTTGCATTAAACTTTGTTTTTCTTCGACTAATAATAATTTTCCATGATTAATAACGCCAATTCTATCGGCAATTTCTTCCGCTTCTTCAATGTAATGAGTGGTTAAGATAATCGTTACACCACTTGCACGCAAGCAACGTACAATATTCCACATATCTTTGCGTAATTCCACATCAACACCTGCGGTGGGTTCATCTAAAAATAATACTTTGGGTTCATGTGATAAGGCTTTGGCAATTAAAACACGTCGTTTCATACCACCTGATAAGGTTCTTAGCTCATTGGTTTTTTTATCCCATAAGCTAAGGTCTTTCAGTAATTGTTCTAAGTAATCCGTATTAGGTGGCTTGCCAAATAAACCTCGGCTAAAGTTCACGGTTTCCCATACGGTATCAAAGGCACCCAAAGTTAATTCTTGTGGTACTAAGCCAATGATTTTTCGAGAATCACGATAGTCATTGACAATATCATAACCATTCACCATTACATTACCCATGCTAGGGGAAATAATTCCGCAAATCGTTGAAATTAAACTTGTTTTTCCAGCACCATTCGGGCCTAATAAGGCAAGAATTTCGCCAGAGACAATCTCAAGATTGACATCATATAAGGCTTGAAAACCAGAGTGGTAGATTTTAGATAAGTGATTAATTGAGATAATGGGTTTCATGTCAGTTTCAGTACTGCTAGTGAATAACAGTGATTAAAAGGATTATTAGGCACTAAAATTGAGTGATAATATTCAAGGGCTAGGGG
>JALWTS010000034.1 GCA_027077805.1 Gammaproteobacteria bacterium | reverse complement strand
ATACAGGCATTGGCATTAGCGATGAAAAATTAGCCAAATTATTCATCCCTTACGAACAAGGTGGTAAAGAAATATCACGATTATATGGGGGTACTGGTCTTGGTCTAGTCATTAGTCGAAAATTTTGTGAAATGTTAGGTGGAAGTTTAACAGTAAACAACAAAATGAAAGCAGGGGTTGAATTTGTGATGAAACTTCCCATAAAAAATTAAATAAATTTTAAATAATAGTTGACAACTTTATAACAATCCATTAGCCTACCGATGTGAAAAGACAAAACCTCCTGACAAAAAACAACCAACTAGTTCACCTAGTATGATTCGGATGTATCATGCTAGGATGTTGGTTTGTAAGATTTTTTGTATAATTTATTTTATAATCATTATTGCTTAGATTAGAAGCAAGGTTATCAATTAATTCTTAAACTTTACCAAGCGGGTTACCTGAATATCCAATAAATAAACCATGGGCAATTAAATGATAAATTGCTAATGAAAAGGCACCCACACCACGTTCCATAATCATAAAACCCATTTGCCCCAAGTTTTCCCTATTATAAGGGAACCATAACCAGAAAGGTTTAAGACTAATAAAAAAACGGTCAATAAAAATGTTGCTACGGTACTAGTAACACTGATTATGGCAACTTTACGACCAAGTTTAGCGGCTAAGAAATGAACGGCTAAGGCAGATATGACTAGTCATCCCAGCAACAAATAAGCCAAATAGTCCATTAGCAAAATATCCTATCCAGAAAATATGTAAAAACGTCATCTCATTGCACGCGTCTTATCCAACATGCGATATGTGGAACGACTGTTATTATATCGAGGCACTTGATTAAGTGGCACCCATAAAATATCATTGGATTCATCATTGCCCAGAATAGGAATACTATCATCAATTTCCACTAAAAACCGAATATCAATATGCTCATGTTGTGGTCCTCTATGACTGGCTGGGATAGTATGAATATCCACATCAAATATATTATCATCAATTAAATGAATAGACTGTGGCTCTAATGAAGTTTCTTCCGATACTTCACGCAAGGCTACCCGTAAAATATCCGCCTCCCCATCGGCATGGCCACCCGGTTGAAACCATTGATTATGTTTGCCATGATGCAACATTAATACCTGATCTCGCTTAGGATTAACCACCCAAGCCGAGCCTGTTACATGAGCCGGCCATAAATCGCAATGGAAACAATCGTCATATTGTTGCACAAAGCGAATCGCACGAGTTATAAATGCCGCTTCATCCATAAAACGAGTACGATGTTTCGTGAGTAAATTTAATAAGGTTTGACGATGCATATTAAGTCCCCGAAGGCCGTTCAACTGCCGCAATCGCGGCAGCAGCGGCCGCATCAATATCCGCTTCACTACCCGAAATAATTAAACGCCCAAATGCCCCTACAGCACCCACATCAATTATCGTAATATTTGCCGCTTTTTCAGCTTGATTTGCGGCATAAATAATATAACCCGCAGGTTCGGTTTCCAAAATAAACATACTTTGTTCAGGTAAAATCATTGACCCTCGACGATTTTGGCGATTAATTAATACCGTATGATCCGGGGTCATACCACGAATAATTTCCTGCCATGCGACTTGACACTTCGCTCTATCATTCACTTGGGCATTGAGATGATTGAGCAAAATGCCCCCTGCTTCTCGCACATCACTTTGATCTCTATGATGGACTGACATTGACCCAAAAGCACGTTCCACAATTTTTTGAGTTAAATGCACACGAGTCGCTTTTAACGCAATATCTGTTAAGCGATGCACTGCCATTCCAGGTGAGACTTCTACCCAAAGACAAGCATTCCCAGGTACGGGTGGAAAACCTTGTGAAACTGAGGCAATATATTCTGCTAACTGTGGCTGTAATGAGTCGATATAAACATAGGTTCTTAATTTAATCATTGCTGATGCCTGTCCTGTTGTTTATCAGTCGCCTCATACTTATCCCACAATGCTTGTAATGCCACTTCTTTATTAGGGAAAAACACTTGCTCACCGAATTCAGATACTAAACCACTTTGTTGAAATACTTTCATGACTTGATGCTTTAAACCGCTAAACATGACTTCAATGCCAAGGTCCTTAAGTCGTTTTACCACTTCTCGAACTTTTTCTTCACCCGAAGCATCCATCATATTAATCCCACTACCAATCACCAATATGCTCTTAGCCTGAGGAAATTCACGCACGGCTTCCAAAATCATATCTTCAAAATAAGCAACATTGATAAAAGTCAAGGAACCATCAAAACGTACGGGTACATATTTCTGACTAAGAGGTTCTAAGTTGTGAACCCGAATCCCACCTAAAGTGCCATCGGGTTTACGCCCAACAATTTCAGTACGGGGACGCATAGTACGAATTAAATAATGCAATACGGTTAGAATCACACCTAATAAAATCCCATTCGCAATCGAAGGTGCCACAAGTAATGTCGCAAAAAAGGTAATAATCCCAATAGTCGCCCCCACTTTATCCACTTTCCAAGCATGCAGCAATGGCTGAATCCGAATTAAACCAAATACGGCCATCATCACAATAACGGCTAATACGGCTTGTGGTAAGTGATATAAATATTCCGTAAAAAACAATAGCACGGATACCACTGATAAGGCACTGATAATCGCAAAGACCCCAGTTTTTGCCCCCGCTTTCGCGGCCACCGCAGAACGAGAAAATGACCCACTCACTGTAAATGAACCAAAAAAACTACCCGCAATATTGGCTAAACCTTGTCCTACTAGCTCTTTACTAGTATCAACTCGTTCACCAGTACTACTCGCAATCGCTTTTGAAATTGAAGTCGCCTCCATAAAACCAATCAACGCCATCACTAATGCGGAAGGTAATAATGCTAATAATAAATCCCAGTGTACGGTTGGAACTGAAAATTTAGGTAAGCCTTTGGGAATATCACCTACGACATCCCCCCCCGAAGAAAATACCACTTTACCCTCAGCCAAACTTTTAAAACGCCACTTATTCCCCTCACTCATCATCCCTTCTGGAATCTGACCATAAGGATAAAAAGAAGCATTACCTTCACTATCCGTAGCAACTTGTAAAATATGGGCATGTAATGCCACACGTTGTACCGTATGCTCCGCCTTTAATAATTTTAATTCATGGCTTTTCAATTCTGATAGGGCATGTAGTTGACTGAGTTGATGAATTTTATCAGCACCGCCCATACCTTCCAGTTGTTTTGCTTGGCGACTAATGTCTGCAATTTCCGTGACTAACGCATTGATATGCTTATGGCGTTTATCATACGCTTGAATCGCATCAGATAAGGGTTGATCTAAAATTTGTTCAGGTAATACACTCATACGATTTTCAAAACCACTGACAGCACTGACAATAGTTGCGACAACAACGACAATTAACACACCAGGCAGTGACGGGGAAACTCGACGCAATCCTAACACTAAAACCCAAGAGGCAATGGCAAACAATAAGGTCGCCCAATGTAATTCTGGCATTTGTGCTAATACTCGCCACAAATCAGTTAAATACGAATCCGTACGAGGAAAGGGTACCCCAATCACCTTACTGAGCTGTGATAAACCAATAATCAACGCAGCCGCATTAGTAAAACCGACAATCACAGGACTTGATAATAAATTAACAATGGCCCCCAGACGAAAAATACCTAATGTTAAACGCAAAACGCCTACCATTAATGCCAACATAATCGATAATTCAATAAAATCCGCACTACCTGGGGAAGCAAATGGAATCAAGGTAGCCGCCGACATTAACGACAACATTGCCACTGGCCCTGTATGAAGTTGACTTGAGGAACCCCACATTGAGGCAATAATCACTGGAATAAATGATGCGTAAAGTCCATAAACGACAGGCAATCCAGCTAATTGAGCATAGGCCATACTTTGAGGTACTAATAATAATGCCACTGTAATACCCGCGACAAAATCATTGCGTAACTTCTCAGGAGTCAGAGGAAACCAACGTAAAAATGGAAATAATGTGAACCAATAACCTTGCATGAAACTCTCTTTAGATGAAAACCCATCAAAATAATATCTTAAATTCAAAGTAAAGCTGGCGATTAATCTGGCCAAACTTTACAACAACCCCTTTGATAACTATCAATATTGCCGTGATTAATAGAGGTTTGTGGCGATGGCTTGACTAAGCGTTTCACAGTAGTTTGAGTCGTTTTAGTTTTAGCACGACTTGTGGACTTTCTGCTAGTAGTTGTCGTGCTGTTTTTCTGAGTAACTGCTTTTGCTCTCGTTTTAATGGTAGTAGTTGTAGTCGTCTTACGACTACTGACTGGTTTTGAGGTTGCTACCGTTTTTCTTATACTAGGTTTATTTTTAGTTTCGGTATTATCATTTGTCATTAAAAACACCTCTGACTTTGATGATTGTGATGGTAAATTAAATGAGTTGATCAAGCATTTTGGCAAATTGCCATTGGATATCCCCTAATCTATCTTCACCTTCTGGTGCATGAATTGTGATATTGACATAATCCCGTCCAAACCCCATATCAGGGTAAAACCCTTGCTGCTCTGACAATTCTGCGGCACGATCAAGAAAATCTCGTAAGGTATTATAATCAGGAAAATTATATCGACGTTCCAAACGATGTGGCCGTTGTCGTTCTTTCCATTGCTCAGTCATTTCTTATCGCTCCATTAAAAAGTCGCTCGTGACTGACGCTGAACTTTTGTAGTGGTTCGAGTTTTAGTTTGAGTTTGTCCTAGCTGTTGCATCCAAAGCATTAGCTGTTGAGCATGCCCTTGTTCTTCTTGTAATAATTTACTAAAAAACAAATGATTGTCATAATCGCCAACTAAATGACAATGTTCTGTCGCCACTGTATATAACTGTATCAACTGCTGTTCTAACCACTGATTTTGTTGCAACAATTCCGTTAAATTTCGCCCTAAACCAACAGGACGCAATTGTGAGGCATTAGGAGCAACCGCAAGTGCAATCATTCTAGCAATAATTCTATCCACATGCCCAAGTTCCTCTTCCGCCTCATGTTGCAGTTTTTCTGCCACATCATTCAAGCCCCATACCGCAACTAAACGTGCTTGGGTTCGGTATTGTTGCACGGCACTGAGTTCTAAACTCAGTGCACGTCCTAAAAAACCAAGGGTATGTTGATCAGCACTGGCATTAAACATGGCAAATCAAGCATATTTTAAACATAAGCCAATAACTCCAAATCCAACCACTGGCAAACTAGCTACGTTCTGAACGATTATTATTACTATTTTCCAGTACTGGTTCGACTTCACGATGCGGACGTGCAATAATATGAGCCGCTACTAAACCATCACCCACACGTTCACAAGCATCGGCACCCGCACGAACGGCGGCATTTACTGCCCCGGTTTCACCACGCACTAATACCGTTACATAACCACCACCGACAAACTCACGTCCAATTAAACGCACTTCTGCGGCTTTAGTCATTGCATCCGCTGCTTCAATCGCAGGAACCAAACCGCGAGTTTCAATCATGCCCAAAGCAATACCGTAGCTATCAATTGCCATTTTATCATCTCCTCAAAATATTAAATGAAATATATGTTATTTACGTTTATGTTTATATTGATGTTTAAGCAGAAGTATCACTGCTACCTTTTGGTAAGACCGGTTCGACTTCACGATGCGGACGTGCAATAATATGAGCTGCCACTAAACCATCACCCACACGTTCACAAGCATCGGCACCTGCACGAACGGCGGCATTTACCGCCCCGGTTTCGCCACGCACTAATACCGTTACATAACCACCACCGACAAACTCACGTCCAATTAAACGCACTTCTGCGGCTTTAGTCATCGCATCCGCTGCTTCAATCGCAGGAACCAAACCGCGAGTTTCAATCATGCCTAATGCAATACCATAGGTATCGTTTGCCATGTTCCTATCTCCTAAAAATTATTTGTTAAAAACTCAGTTGACTGTTATATTCTTTAAAAATAAAAATAAAATTATGCTTGCCAATGATCAATAATACCTGCCACAGTTAAATCCGTCAGAATATAGTAATCATCCGCACCATGCCGTGCCGCGGAACCACTGACTACAAACACAAAATTACCGGCATTTGCACCCACTTGATCAATGGCGACGACTCGTTTTCCTTTTGTATTTTTTAATACTAACAATTTTGCTTGCTTTAAACCCTCAATTCGCCGTGTACAAACTAAGGTAGATTCTACCTGCAAAATCTCCATTATTTATTCACTTGCCTCACTATCTTTACTATCGTCAGGTGGTGGCCAATGATCAATAATCCCAATAATAGTTAAATCACTAGGATAGGCTTTGCTACCTGCTGCTTCACGTGCCGCAGAACTTCCGACACAAATCACCCAATCACCCGGAATACAACCCACGGCATCGACAGCCACAAGCTGTGAACTACCATCGCGCACTACTTGCAGATGTTTATGTTCTAAACTTGGTATGCGATTCGTTGATACCAATGGTTTTTCTACTTGGCATATTTTCATGTTACCGTTTCCACTCATTTGAGAAATTCACAGACACTCACTTTAATAGAGCAATGCTCGTTTTCAACTAGGCGATACTAAACGATAATGAGAATCTCTGTACATCTTAATTTACCCAAAAACCTTAGCCACGGGCCCCCCCCGAATAAGTTACAAGTGCACCATTTGCGGTATTACCACTGCTACCTGTTACAACACTCACAGGGACTTCAACTTCCTCACGATTTTTAAACGCTTGTTGAAAAGCCATACTTGCCATGACACCACCACGACGTGTAGGATTACGGCGAGTTGCAGAACTACCTTCAGTACCTGTTACCCTATCATTACGCCCCCAATCATCACCAGTGATTTTACTTCCGACTTCCATGCCTTCCCCCGTAATTCTTGGCACAGTATTGGTGTTAGCCTCATCCGCATGAGGTGTTACTTCCACTGCTTCAGTAGCAACTCGTGCTTGCTTAGAACCAAAGCGAAATTCCTCAGTACCTGTTACTCGCCCCGTTGCTTTACCAAAAGGACCCGTAATATGACCATTTTCATAACCCGTTCCTGTCACCCCCGAATCATTAACCTCAGCTTTGCTCGCATGTAAAGGGGCATTAATACTAAATTCTCCCCAAGAACTACCATCAATAGGTTGTGGAAAATCTGAGCTATTGGCACTGGCACAAATTTCAACGAACTGATCATGCCCCACATAAGGCGTACCTGTTAAGGGCTCACATTGTCCTTTTTCATCACCTGTCATTTTACCACCAATGCTAGGTTGCAAGCCCGTCATTACGGAAGCAACCGCATGACTGACAGGGCGAGTCCGTGCGAATATCTGTCCTTGCTGTTCCGTACCACAAAAGGCTTGATACTGTTCTAACCCCGCATAAGGCGTGCCTGTTACGGCTTTACACGTCCCTGATTCATCGCCAGTTACTTTGACTGAACGTCCTGTCATAGTACCAGTAACGGATTCACCACGCAGTGTCCCTGATTGTCCGACTTTTTGATCTTGTGGTTGAGGTGCTTGCTCACAAAACTGCTGGTATTGTTCTTTGCCAACATAGTCATCCCCCGTAATATTACGGCAACTGCCCTGCTCATCCCCAGTTACTCGTTGACTACGCCCTACTCGATTGCCTGTTACTAAGCTACCACGTAACGTTTCACTGCTTCCTACTTTAGGGGGTACTTTTTCGTCATTTGCATGGCTAACCGTTTCCATATACTGACTCCCTGTCAGTTGACGACCAGAACCAACCTCATCACCCGTCACCTTTTCAGAACGACCCACATGATTCCCTGTTACCAATTTACCTTTAAGCGTTTCAGTATAACTCATCCGCATAGGTTTCTTAGCTTCGGGACTTGTACCACAAAATTCTTGCATTTGTTCGGCACTAATATATTCATCGCCCGTTACATTTTTGCAACTCCCCTGTTCATCCCCTGTAACTTTTTGACTACGTCCGACCTTATTCCCTGTGATAGTTTGACCACGGTGAGTCTCACTGACACTACCACGCAAATTTGCAGGTTCAGGTTCTGTTTGACAAAATTCACGAAAAATATCGGCCCCCATATACTCAGTACCCGTGATAGGACGACAAGTACTTTGTTCATCACCACTGACTTTTTGACTACGTCCTACCATAGTCCCTGTAACAGTTTGACCATGCGTCGTTTCACTTGCCCCCACTTTCCAAGGAGCATCTTCAGCGGCACCAGTATCCCGGGTACGACGACGCCTAGCACCACGACTCGCACCCGTCGTTCTTTGCCCAGCTTTACCACGACGACTACGTTGTTCACGCAAGCTCTGTGCTAATTGCCGTCCTGATAATTGAGGATTAGCCGCACGAGCGGTTTGCGCAGGTGTTAAGCCTTGAGAACCCATGCCCGCTTTACCACGAATTGACATACTTTTTCTACGAGCTAAGGATGCCACACGGGCAACGCTTTGATTCGCAGTGGTTTTTGCGATAGCACGAATTTTAGCATTGTCTCGCATTGCCACACTGCGACAACTACTGCGTTCCGTTGTTGCCGTTTGACTAGTAGGGCTATTACTCGTCGGTTTAGACTTATCACCTTTACATCCACAATGACATTTTCTGGTTTCAGACGCAACACCTGTCGTATCCACAACTTCTGCTGTTTGACTAGTTTGACGATTGTTTCTACGATTTGCGGCCGCTTTTCTAGCAGCCGTTCCACGAAGGGGCAAACCTGACACTGAAGTAGAACTTTCAACATTGCCAGCACTACGCTTAATCGCCGCTTTTCCCGTGCTTGACATTGCCTGACGACGTTGTCTGGAAGCCAACCTTGCCACACTTTGTTGTAATCTCAGTGCCATCCGTGGTGAACGGGTTGATTTAGTAGAAGTAGAAGTGGATTCAGAATCAGTGGTAGAAGATACGACTGGTGTGGGTTCAGCAACAGTAGTATTCGCTGAACTTTCTCTTGCAAGCAATGCTTCAGGACTTAATTTTGTGGCAGTTTTGCCATCTTGAGCCATTGCACGTCTACGTGCCATCGCTGCCATACGTCCATTAATATTTGCAGTCTGTGCCATGGTGAAACCTCTCGCTCGATAAGATAGTTTGTGCAATAATTATAAGAAAGTGAAATAGCGACTGTGATAGTGATATTCACATTATCAATACCACAGCCACTAACTTAGCTTTCGCTTAACTCCGGCCTTCATAAACCACAAATGCAGCACCTTGACTTTGGGTATAGTTATCATAACCCAGTAATCTAACATGATGGTCAGGATAGGCACGGCGACAAGATTCTAACTCTTCAACCACTTTAGACAATTGTTGCTCACCAAAAAATGGTAATTTCCACATGGTCCAATAATGGTTAAAAGACTTGCTTGGATGCTCATGCTCAATGGCAGGTGTCCAACCTTGGGCAATAATATACGCAATTTGATCATGCACTTCTTCTTGGGTTAAACGTGGAAGAAACCCAAATGTTTCTAAGGTTTGAGTGGTTTGAAAATCACCCGCATCATATATACTCATTAGTTATATCCTTTTAAAATAATTTGGTTTAAGTTTAATAAGACGATTAATTCACATCAAGCTTATCAACTGTCTCAAATTCAAACTTAATTTCTTTCCAAGTTTCCATTGCTACGGCTAATTCAGGACTATGTTTTGCCGCTTCCACTAAAATATCCCGAGCTTCACGTTCAATTTCACGTCCTTCATTTCGTGCTTTAACAGATGCTTCTAAAGCAACACGGTTGGCTGCCGCACCTGCCGCATTCCCCCAAGGATGTCCTTGTGTACCACCACCAAACTGTAATACCGAATCATCACCAAAAATGGTTACCAGTGCTGGCATATGCCATACATGGATACCACCAGATGCAACGGCGAATACACCCGGCATGGAACCCCAATCTTGGTCAAAGAATACCCCACGAGAACGATCCTCAGGTACAAATGATTCTCGTAATTGATCCACAAAACCTAAGGTTGAATTTCTATCCCCTTCAAGTTTACCCACAACCGTCCCAGTATGCAGATGGTCGCCGCCTGATAAACGCAAACATTTGGCTAATACACGGAAATGAATACCATGTTTTGGATGACGATCAATGACCGCATGCATGGCACGGTGAATATGTAATAACATATTATTTTTACGACACCATCTGGCCAAACCAGTGTTTGCAGTAAAACCACCTGTGAGAAAGTCATGCATAATAATTGGCATACTTAATTCTTTAGCAAATTCCGCACGTTCATACATTTGTTCAGGATCAGAGGCGGTTACGTTAAGATAATGGCCTTTGCGTTCACCCGTTTCATCTTGAGCTTTTAATACCGCTTCTGCCACAAATTCAAACCGATCTTGCCAACGCATAAAAGGTTGAGAGTTAACGTTTTCATCATCTTTAGTTAAGTCCAAACCGCCGCGTAAACATTCATAAACCGCACGACCATAGTTTTTCGCAGAAAGACCAAGTTTCGGTTTAATTGTCGCACCTAACATTGGACGACCATATTTATTCAAACGATCCCGTTCTACTTGGATACCCGCAGGAGGACCATTACAAGTTTTAATGTAAGCGATAGGAAAACGAATATCTTCTAAACGTAAATGTTTTAATGCTTTAAAACCAAATACATTCCCAACCAAAGAAGTTAAAACATTAACCACAGAACCTTCTTCAAATAGATCGATTGGATAAGCGACAAACGCATAAAAAGATTCAGAATCACCTGGAACATCTTCAATGCGATAGGCACGACCTTTATAATATTCTAAATCGGTTAATAGTTCTGACCACACAGTACTCCAAGTCCCTGTAGAACTTTCCGCCGCAACCGCCGCCGCCACCTCTTCACGTGGAACGCCTGGTTGCCCAGTAACTTTAAAGCAGGCTAATAAGTCTGTATCTAGGGGAACGTAATCCGGTGTCCAGTATTTTTCGCGGTAATCCTTAACGCCCGCCTGGTAAGTGTTGCTCATTGATGAGACCTCCAGTATTCAATTGAATGATTACCCTGTACAGTTACAAACTGCCAGAGCGTTTAAAAAACTGATGTGTAGTTTAGGTGGACTTTTCAGTAAATAAAAGTTTAATATATAAAAGACGTTATTAAACTTTTATTTAACAATCATTATGCCAATACGTCATGCTACCTTACACCAACTCAAAATATTTGATACGCTTGCCCAATATATGAGTGTCAGTAAAACGGCAAAAGCCTTGCATTTAACCCCTCCCGCCGTTTCGATTCAAATCAAACAACTCTCCGAGGCAGCAGGCAAACCATTAATCGAAAAAATTGGCAAAAAAATTTATTTGACCGATGCGGGAAAAGAAGTAGCGACTGCTTGTCGTAATATTTTAGACCGAATTGAGCAACTCAGCTATGATCTTGAGGCATTAGATAAAATGGAACGTGGCAGTTTACGCATTTCTATTACCACTATGGCAAAATATTTTTTACCTCGATTACTAGGCGAATTTAGCGAGTGTTACAAAGGCATTGAAGCCTCGTTATTTGTTGGTAATCGTCAATCAGTGATTGAACGTTTAAGCCAAAATAAAGATGATTTATATATTCTAGGGCAACCTCCCGAATATTTAAAAGTTAATGCCCTAGCATTTGCCCCCAATCACCTAGTCGCTATTGCCCATCCGAAACACCCCTTAGCCTCAAAAAAATCCATTCCACCCAAAGCATTAGCTAATGAACCATTTATTTTACGTGAAGAAGGCTCTGGGATTCGCGCGGCCATTGTAAATTTTTTTGATCAACACAAAGTTCCGATTAATGTGCGTATGGAATTAGGTAGCAATGATGTGGTAAAACAAACTGTCATTGCTAGATTAGGCATTGCTATTGTTGCAGAAAATATTGCTATCAACGAACTGGAAAACGGTGAACTCGTTACTTTAGATGTGCAAGGTTTACCGATTGAACGTCATTGGTATGTGGTTTATTCAGAACAAAAACGTTTATCCCCTCCTGCGGAAAAATTTCGTGATTTTTTGATTTCAAAGTATGGATATTATCTCAAGTAATAGTTATTCTACCAAAGTAGGGAATCATTAATCACGCCACACTAATCCGCAATGCCATCACCGTTGCCAAAGGTGTTAAAGTCATCGCAAGCACTAACATAGCGGCAAGTAATAATAACTGCCCCGAAAATGGCAACTGCATTCTCGCAGCGTCAACTACCCCTGTCCCAAAAATCAACACAGGAATATACAAAGGCAAAACCAATAACGAAAGCAAAATACCACCACGATGTAAACCTAAAGTTAACGCCACGCCAATTGCGCCTACAAAACTCAAAATTGGCGTACCTAATGCTAATGAAGCCAGTAACCCCCCCCAACTAAAACTTGGCAAACCTAAAAATAAGGCTAATAAGGGTGCAATTATCAATAAGGGTAAACCCGTAATACACCAATGTGCCAAAATTTTTGCCAAAACCAAACTCACGGTAGAATGATGACTTAATAACATTTGTTCTAAACTACCATCCATAAAATCTTCACGAAATAGACGCTCTAAGGATAATAAGGTTGCTAATAATGCTGCCACCCAAATTACGCCGGGTGCCACTTGTTGTAAAATTTCTGGATAAGGCCCTAAGGCTAAGGGAAATAAACTGATAACTAATACAAAAAACAACATAGGATTCGCTAATTCACTACGATGGCGAAAGGCTAATAGAATATCCCGTTTAAAAATGCTTAAAAAGGCTTGCATCATGGCGTTATAATAAAATTGTTCTAGCCGTATGATGAATGCTCATACTGTGATGGGTTGTAAAAATCACCATACCCCCTTGATCCGCTTGTTGACAAATTCTAGCTTCAATTGCTTCCATACCTTTCGTATCTAAGGCAGTAAATGGTTCATCTAAAATCCATAATTTGGCTTGACTTATCCACAAACGAGCTAATGCCACTCGACGTTTTTGCCCTGCGGATAACATTCTAGTTGGCACTTCTTCAAAGCCTGCTAAACCAATTTGGGCTAAAATGTCAAACATATCAATTTGGGTTTGACTTAAACCTAATTGCTTTAAAATCAATAAATTTTCAATCGCAGTCAACTCAGGTTTAATCGCATAAGTATGACCAAAATATAATAACTGACGTTGATATTGATAACGACAATCTTGAATGCTTGCCCCTTGCCAATAAATGTTACCAGACTCTGCTTCCGCTAAACCTGATAACAGCCGTAGCAAACTGCTTTTACCACTACCATTCGCACCTTGTACTAAAACAATATCGCCTGCATTTAAACCAATATCTAAGTCTTGAAATAAAACTCGCTCATCTCGAATACAAGTCAGTTTATTCGCATAAAAATCAGCCATTGTTATGGTTTACGGTAAAATTTGATCAATGGTTAATACGAATGGCTGTGATTGTTTTGCTTGCTCGGCTAAAACAATCGTTTCAGAAACCCCCTGTAAATCCCCTGATTGTGCTTGCACAGTTCCTGCTTTAGAAATTCTTGCGGTAACTTGTACCTTAGCAAAATTGGATAACTTCATTTCTGGTGTCATGGCTAAACTGTCGTTTAATTCAATGGTCATCGGCATTGAAGTCATTGTAATGGCTTGTTTTACGACAGCTAAAGGTAAGGCAGGCCCATTGACGGCTTTGGCAAAAACAAATAAAGTGGCATTATCATCCAGCTTTGCACTTAACTCAGATTTTAACTGTACGGTTACTTTTAGACTAAGATTTGTACTATCTGTTTCTGACTTAGACTGAGTTGCCATTTCAGCATGAGCTTGTCGTTTTTGTTGCATGATTAGTTTTTTCTTGGCTTGAATAACACTGGCTTTTAAAATTTGACGACTTTTTTCCGTTAAACCTTGGCTTAATAATTGCTCCCATGCCCAAATCGCCATGGCATATTCATCAGAACCGTAAGCGGTAAAGCCCAATAATGCCAATGCCTTTTGATGTTTAGGATTTTTTTGTAATACGGATTTTAACAAATGCAAACTGATTTGATCGAAACGCCCCTGATTTGCTTCAATTCTGGCCTGAGCATATAACAAGGATAAATGGATGTCCGAAGGCTTTAAACTCACGGCTTTGGCAAAAGATTGTTCGGCACCCTCCGCATTCCCTGATTCTAACTGAATTAGACCAAGTAATTGCCAAGCTCGTTCTTTGTCAGGATGTTGTTGCAAATAATACACTAATACTCTGGCAAAATCTGCAACATTCTGCATGGCTTCATCAGGCATAGGCTTACCTGCTAAGGTTTGTTCAAGCATTGCTTGATATTTCGCTCGAATTTTTAACCAATGTGACACTTCTGGATTGGAAAAATAAAAATAATAACTTACAACGGCAATCAATGGTAATAATAACATCAATGCTATCACAATATTGGTTTTAGAATCCGTGTTAGAAATGAAACCATCGCGACGTTGCTCTATTTCCGTAAGTAATTGATATTGTAATTGCTGTTGATAGCCTTCATATTGTTGTTGTGTCATTAAGCCTCGTTGTCGTTCTTGTTCTAATTCTGCCAAGCGTTGCTTGAATAAATCAACATTGGTTTGCTGATGGACATTTCCCAGATTTCCTATTGTTACATTATTTGACAGTTTCACCATTAGCACAGCAGCAACAATGGCAAGCGTGATAAAAACCAACCATAATATCGCCATCAATGCTCATCCTCATGATTATCTAAAATATCTTCTAAACGTTGTTGTTGTATAAGATCAATGCTAGGCATTTTTTGTGATTGTTTTTGCTTAATCTGCCAAATAACAACGACTAATACCCCAAAAAATAAAATCACTGGCCCAAACCATAATAACCATGTTTGTGGTTTCATTGGGGGTTGATAGGTAACAAAATCCCCATATCTTGCCACTAAATATTGCTTAATCTCTTGCTCATTCTTACCCGCTTTCGTCATCTCAAACACTTTTTGACGTAAATCTTTAGATAAAGGCGCATGAGAATCGGCAATATTCTGATTTTGACATTTAGGGCAACGCAGTTCTCGAGTTAAACGTTGATATTGTTGCTCTTGTTCAGTGCTATCAAATTGATAAACTTCCATTGCACTGAGACAAGGACTATAACTTGCGATGACTAGCCAGAAAATAGAGTATATTTTAGCCATTTTTTAATACTTCAATGATAGGAATCAATCGTTGTCGCCATACATCAGGTGTTAAAACACCGACATGACGATATTGAATTACCCCATGCTGATCTAATAAATAGGTTTCAGGGGCGCCATATACCCCTAAATCCAAGCCTAAACTGCCTTTAGCATCGAAAATTTCTAGTTGATAGGGATTTCCTAATTGTTTTAACCATGCTAAGGCATCTGCTCGTTTGTCCTTATAATTTAAACCAATAATGACTACCCCTTGCTTAGCGAGTTCCACTAAAAAAGGATGTTCTTGCAAACAACTTGAACACCAAGTTGCCCAAACATTCACTAAGATAATTTGTTTGGGTAAGTCCTTAGTAGTGATAATCTGTGAAGACGAGGCTAAACTTGGCAATGCAAATTCAGGAAATGGCTGATTTAACATAGCAGCAGGCAATAAGCGACTATCATTGCTTAAACCTTGCCATAACACAATGGCCAATGCTATGAACAAAACTAAAGGTAATAAATACACCCACTGTTTCAAGAAGTTTCTCCTGCAAATAAGCCGTCAGACTGGCTTGATTTTGTTGACTTGATCGCGAAACGATACCGTCGATCTCGAATCACAATCAACCCACCGAATGCCATCAACACCCCACCTAACCATAACCAACGTACAAAAGGTTTATAATAAACTCTGACGGCCCAACTATTGCCATCTAAAGGCTCGCCTAAAGAAATATATAAGTCCCGAGTGAGTCCTGGATCAATGGCCGCTTCCGTCATTGGCATTTTTTGTACCGAATATAAACGCTTTTCAGGAAATAGTTTCGTCACGAATCGTTGTTGTTGATAAACCTCAATGTCCGCTTGTACTGCCGTGTAGTTCGACCCTTGAATATCTTTTAATTGTATTAAACGAAATTCATAATCCGCAATGCTAACACTGCCACCAATGTCCAAACGCACATCTTTTTCAATACTGTAAACGCTGGTTAGTGCCGCTCCAACCACTAGCACCAAGACCCCAAAATGAGCTAAGCTCATGCCCCAATAACTAGGGGTCATATTCAACATTGCTTGCCAAGGATGACGTTTGTGTTGTAATTTTTGTTTCAGATCGAAGACTAAGCGACTCAATACCCAAAACACCATAAACAATGCCAATACCACCCAAATATTCAGTTGTTCTGCCAACCACCAAGGCAATAATACCGCGATGATTAGACTGGCAATCAAGCTAGGTAATGCTTGTTTGACAAGCAATGATAAATCATTTTGTCGCCAACGCATTAACGGTACAAAACCCAACAAAAATAACAACCCCAATACCAAAGGAATAAACAAGGCATTAAAATACGGTGGGCCTACTGAAATTTTGCCCCAATGAAAAATATCCGCAAACAAAGGAAATAAGGTACCTAACATCACCACTGCCGTTGCGACAGATAATAATAAATTATTCCCTAATAATAACATTTCCTTAGATGCTAAGTCATATTGGCTAAAACTTTTAAATTGACCAGCACGAATCGCAAATAAAGTTAAAGACCCACCAACCACTAAACTGAGAAATATTAAAATAAAACTCCCCCGCTCAGGATCATTCGCAAAAGCATGCACTGAGGTTAATACCCCAGATCGTACTAAGAATGTGCCTAACAAACTAAAGGAAAAGGCAGAAATAGCGAGTAACAAAGTCCAACTTTTAAATACGCCACGTTTTTCCGTCGCTGCTAAAGAATGCAGTAATGCGGTTCCTGCCAACCAAGGCATAAATGAGGCATTTTCCACGGGGTCCCAAAACCACCACCCCCCCCAGCCTAGTTCATAATATGCCCACCAACTACCTAAGCTAATACCTAAGGTTAAAAAACACCAAGCGACTAAAGTCCAAGGACGACACCATCTAGCCCAAGCACTATCCAAACGCCCTTCCAATAATGCCGCAATGGCAAAAGCAAAGACAACCGAAAAGCCAACATATCCCATGTATAATATTGGAGGGTGGACAATTAAACCAAAATCTTGCAGTAATGGATTTAAATCCTGTCCATCAATGGGGAAATTCGGTAATAAGCGTTCAAAGGGATTAGAAGTGAACAAAATAAATAATAAAAATCCTAAACTAATCCATGCCATCACCGTTAAAACGCTTGCCACCATAGTCGCAGGTAAACGTTGGCTAAAAATTGCGACAGCCACTGTCCAACTCGATAAAATCAATGCCCATAATAAAATCGACCCTTCATGCCCCCCCCAAACGGCTGAAATCTTATATTGCAAAGGCAATAAGGAATTAGAATGCTTTGCCACATACGCCACAGTAAAATCATTATTAACAAAGGCATAGACTAAACAAGCAAATGCGATGACGAATAATAACCACTGCACCCAAGCACAAGATTTGGCCACCACCATTAAATCCAAACGACCTTCCGCCACCCCAATTAAAGGAATCGTGGCTTGAATTAAAGTAAATAACAATGCCAAAATCAAGGCAAAATGTCCAAGTTCAGGAATCATGGTGAATCCTTTTGATGTACGGCTTTTAAACTTTCGGCGACTTCAGGTGGCATATAGGTTTCATCATGTTTAGCTAATACTTGACTTGCTTTCACAATACCATTAGGCTGTAACTGACCCAAAGCAATAATTCCCTGACCTTCACGAAATAAATCAGGCAAAATACCTTCATAATGTACCGCAATTTGCTCAGTTTGATCCGTTAATACAAATTCTACTGCTAAACTATCCGATTGACGTTTCACTGAACCAGAAACAACTAAACCCCCCACTCGAATAGTGGTTTGGGTTGGGGCTTCTTTGGCAACAATTTGGCTAGGCGTATAAAACATATTGACATTTTTACCTAAGGCAAACAACATTAAACCTATGGCAATACTCACCCCTGCTATGATAAATAACACTAAATACAAACGTTGTTTTTGCTGTGTTCTCATAATAAATTTATTTTTTCGCTAATCGTTGTTGACGTTTTAATTTTTGTTGTAACGTCTTTAAAAATACTTGGCGTCTCAATTTTGGTGCGAGTAATAATGCCACAATTGCAATCAAACTTAAACCATACGAACTCCAGACATATAAACCATAACCACCCATATGCCAAAAACTATTATCTATCATTGCTTAATTTCATTCCCAGTAATTGTTTTACCCAGCTTGTATGGGATTCTCGTTCTAAAATTTCATTGTTCACTTGCATTAATACTGCGACCAAGAATACCAAAAAAAATGCCACAATCATAATTAACAATGGAGATAACATTGACGCATCAATCAAAGGTTTACCCAATCGAGAAATCGTTGCTCCTTGATGTAAGGTATTCCACCATTGAACCGAATAATGAATAATCGGAATATTAACCACACCGACTAAGGCTAATACCGCACTGGCTTTATCACCAGTATTTCTGTCATCAATGGCTTGCCGTAAAGCAATTCCCCCTAAGTACAGAAATAATAAAATTAATTCAGAGGTTAAACGGGCATCCCACACCCACCAAGTTCCCCACATAGGTTTGCCCCATAAAGCCCCTGTCACTAAGGCTAAAAATGTAAAAACGGCACCAATGGACGCACAACTTTTCGCCCACATATACGCTAATTTTACTCGCCAAACCAACCCAACCAATGCCATCCATGCCATAATCACATAAATGGTCATTGATAAAAACGCAGCAGGCACATGGACATACATAATTCGAACACTCTCACCTTGCTGATAATCGGGCGGGGAATCCACTAATCCCTTATAGGTTCCAATAATTAACAAAATAATTGCCAACCCTAATAACCAAGGTATCCAAGCCATCGCTAAATCATAAAAGCGTTTAGGCGAAGCAAGTTTCGTCAACCATGACCACATAAACATTATCCATACAATATTATTTAACTCGATTCATTTATAGTCTAAAAGAAAACTCGATTAGTTCCAAGTAAAAATCGTTATCGCTATGTTTCAATATTATTGGCATTCACCTCGACTGTTTCAGCCTCCCGAATTGAAACTGGCATTTGTCGTGAGTCATGGGAACTCAGCTCTTCTGATTTTACAACACTTTCTAATTTAACTGGCACTCGCCCATCCACCGTTAATTCCGACTGCCCTCGTTCACAATGAATATGAAAAGTAAACGGTAAATCTTCCTCAAATTCTTGAGAAATCACCCAAATTTGCGATAATTCTGGACTGATTTTAGGCAAAACAGCAATGGCTTTGCGAATACGTTCTTCATCAAAAAAGGCAAAGGGTTCGTCTAATACCACAAATTGTGGCCCATGAATGGCTGAGGCAATTAATGCTTGCGATAAGGCTAAACGTACCGATAACATTAATTGTCTATGCGTACCTGTGGAAATTTCTTGTAAGCCCACAAAATCATTTTTATCACTGGAAAATACTAAGACTTCTAGGTTATCCGCAATTTGTAAATATTGATAACGCCCCTCCGTAAATAAAGGGACAACTTTGGTCATAAAGCGTCGCATTTCTGTATTAAATCGGGTATGAATACGGCGACAAGTGCCTTTTAGTAATTGCTGACCGATTTTACGAATTTCAATTTGCTGTTGTTTTTCGTCCACATTATTTTGTAAAGAATTAATGAGATTTTGTAAGCCTTTGGCTTGGGCTAAACAAATTTGCTGTTGTTCAATTTCTTGCTCAACCTCAACGAAACTTTGCTGATCTTGCGTAAATAATTGTTGTTGCTGTTGATGCTCTGTTGTAATACTTTGACATTGTTGTAATAATTGTTGTTTTAATTCCGTGGTCAATTGATGCCATTGTTGTTGATTGCTATGCCAATTCGTTTCTAACCATAAATTAATTTGATTGCTATCAACTTGTCTATCCTCAGGTAATAGTTGCTGGCAAGCCTCGATCCAAGCTTGGCTAGATAAGTCATCAGACTGAGTGGCCTCCTCAAATTGATTGATTTTTTGCTCTAAAACATCAATATCCGTTTGTAAACGTTGCTGAGTTGCTTCAATACTGGCGATTTTTTGACCCTTCTGCCGCATTAAACTGATTGACCACAAACTGAGTACGGCAAAAATCATTGCTAAAATCAACCAAGGCTGATTAATATTAATCCCTGCAATCTCAGGAATAGTGAATGTTGGTAATGCTTGAAAGGCATCTAGCAACAATGGCTGTGTAAGCACCAACCATTGATTTTTCACACTCCCAATAAACACCATCAACCCTAAACATAAAAAACTAAAAATACTGAGTAGTAATTGTCGTCGATGTTGTAATCGCCATTGATAATGTTCTACTGCTAACGCTTGTTTTTGTCCTAAAAAACTATCGGCAACGGGTTGTTGTTTTTCACCCAATAAGGTGAATAATTGCTGTTGATATTGTTTAGCCTGATTAATAAAATTTCCCACTTGTTGCCATTGTGAAGATAATTGTGTTAACCACTGTTTAATGCCCCCAAGGTTTAAATTTTGATTTTGTTGTTGGATTAAATTTAAGGTATTATTCCACTGTTCAATAGGTTCTTGCCACTGGGAATACGCTAAATGACTTTCTAAGTTAAACCATTGCTTACTCTGTTGTTCTAGCTGTTTTAGGCTTTTTTCAGATTGTTCTAATTTTCGGGCTTTCTCACTACAGGCTTTTTTTCCTGCCTCTAATTTAAGTTGCAATTGCTGTTGTTGTTGTTTTAATTCCACTAGACGCTCAGGTTGCACATCTAATTCTATCAGTTGCGCTTGCGTTTGGCTGATTTGCTGTTCCCATTGGGTAATACTTTCGGCAAATAAATGAATTTCTTTCTCAAATTCTGTGTCAATATGTTCTAATTCTGCCACGCCAACCAGTGCTTTAACAGTACTACTTTTGGCATGAGGTAATTCAATTTCACGCTGGGCTAAATAAAAGGAATCAATAAAACGATTGTAATTAAAGCCTATCACTTCAACAATCATTTCATTCACTGCCATTAAGCCTTGTGCAATCGACTGTTGATTATCTAAACAACGCAATTGGGCACTATGGCTACCATCACCATCAAAGGCCCGAGCGACTCGATAACGACGTCCTCGTTTGCCCGTAAATTCTAAAATCACCGAACTTTGAAATTCCCCCCAACGAATGGCTTTGACAAATTCACTGGGTTCTAATGAGAAAGTACGACCAAATAATGCTAAACAAATGGTTTCCCCTAAGGTAGTTTTGCCTGATTCATTCGCCCCACTAACGGCAATTAACCCTTTTTCAGGCAAATGGGTTAATTCCAACCGACGATACTGCAAAATATTTTCGGCAACTAAACGGTTAATAATCATCACATTTCCTCATCTCGCCCTAAGCGTCGCAATACTAATTGTACCGCCTTCTGATACAGGTCTGGTTGAAAATGCTCTTGGGTATTTTGCAAACGTTCAATTTCGGCTTTGCTATATACTTCAAATTCTTCCGCAGGATTTTTCAATCGAAACTCTTCGACGACTGGACGTGGCTCTGACATGATTCGCTCCCATCACATATACCGATTCAATTTGCCAATACTAGCAATCTTCACCCAAAATCACAACCACTAATGTAATAACTGTAAAGAGGCTTCAGAACCGACTGTTTCAATCGGAAATGCGATTTTAACAGTCGTACCTTGTTTTAATTTAGAATCAAAAATCATAATACCACGATGCTCTAACACAATATTAGCACTAATTGATAAGCCTAAACCCGTTCCTTCTTTATCGAATTTCGTGGTGAAAAAAGGTTCGGTAATTTTTGCCAGATGTTCAGGTGCAATACCCGCCCCCTGATCCACGACTCTAACCACAATTTCATTACCCTCAAACGCAACAGTAACGGTAACTGTTTTTTCTCGATTATCTAACGATTGTAAGGCATTTAAAATAACATTAATAAATACTTGCTCTAATTGTTGGGCATGCCCTTTAATCAAAGGCAAGTTTTCTGCTATATGAACAATAAAATGTTTGGTATATTTATTAATTTGATGATGTAAAATAGCAATACTATCGGAGACCACTTCTGCTACATTAATAGATTCTTGCAAAGATTCGGGTTCTTTTCTAGCCAAACGTTTTAATTGATAAATAATCTGTTTTATTCGATCAGAATTCGCAACAATTTGTTGACATAAGTCTAATAGTTTCTGATTCACATCACTAAAATTCATGCCACCACAAGAATAATCACCATGAACATCATAATATTCTTGTAAAATAGGCAACACATCTTGACAAATATTATGCAAAATATTGGCATTAAAATGAATCGCATTATTAGGGTTATTAATTTCATGCGCGACACTGGCGGCTAATACCCCCATAGTGGCAAACCGAGAATGTTTCATTGCTTTTGATTGCAATTGACGTTGCTGGGTAATATCACGAATAATTAAAATCACATGATCAATGGATTTTGACGGTGCTAAGCGTAATTCCCACCAAGTTGAATCCTGCATGGAATATTGAAATGATTCCATTTGTCGAGACGCAAGTACTTTTGCTAAGGCTTGAGAATAACGATATTGATGGGTTTGTGGTAATAACTCAGCAAATCGCTGACCTTCTAAGTTCTCAGACGAAAGATTATGGCTCGGCAGGTTACGGTTATTAAATAAAATATAGCCATGACGATCAATCACCAATATAATATCAGGTGAATACTCAAATAATGTCTGCAACCACTGTTGATAAGTGTGATCTGATTGTTTAATGGTCTTATTCTCCAGTGATTAACGAATCGTTTGGTCCTTTTTGGATTTTAACCGCCGATTTAATGCCTGCCTTGAAATCCCTAAAAAACCTGCGGCAATGCCTTGATTATTTTCAGCCCGTCTTAAAGCCTCTTCAATCAATTGTTGTTCTGCCTGTTTTAAACTCGGCAATGTTATCATAGTGGTAAAAATATTTTCGCTTGGTTGTTCTGAATTGGCATGATGCGTGACCACCGGCTTTTCAGATAAAATCATTTCTCTAAAACTCTGCAATGATAATACACCCGACTGATGTCTTGCAACGGCATCATATACCATAGCCCTAAGTTCTCGAACATTACCTGGAAAATGATAGCTTTGTAATAACGTCATTAATTCTGGTGGAATCGTTGGCGTTGCTTTGTTCATAGATTGTGCCGCTTTTTCCAAAAAATGAATTAATAATAATGCAATGTCTTCTTTGCGTTCACGCAAAGGTGGAATGTGAATTTGATGTGCGGATAATCGATAATAAAGGTCTGATCGAAACAAATTATCTTTAATCAATTGTTTTAAATCTCTATGAGTTGCCACAATAATTCTAACATCCGCATTTTTGGCCACATCCGCCCCTAAAGGATAATATTTACGCTCCTGCAATAATCGCAACAACTTTACTTGAGTGCTTAAACCTAAATCACCAATTTCATCTAATAATAAACTCCCTTTTTCTGCTTGAGTAATCAAACCTTGCCTCGCCTCATTGGCACCCGTATAAGCACCTTTTCTATGTCCAAATAAGGTATCATTAAATAAATGATCATCCAAGCCTGCCATATTACAACAAACCAAATTCCCCTTACGACCACTTAATTTATGCACAGCAGATGCCATTAATTCTTTCCCAACCCCAGTTTCGCCTGTAATTAATACAGGCTCTGACGACGTAGCGACTGCCTCAATGTATTGAAAAATCCCACGCATCTTGCGACTACGTGTATAAATATCATTAAAAACGTCTTGGGATTGTAAATCATCTGAAAGTAGTGATTGCTTTAAATGCTTTACTTCTTGTTTTAAAGAATAAAGTTCTAAGGCTTTTTTAACAGTGCTGACAAATTCCGTTTCATCCACAGGTTTGACTAAATAATCAAAGGCCCCTATTTTCATGCAATCTACGGCTATTTTAACTTCATCAGAAGCCGTCATCATAATCATAGAGACATTAGGAAACGCCTGCAAAACTTTAGGAAGCAAGTCGGATCCTAAACAATCTGGCATAAACAAATCTAAAACAACCACCGCAACGGCTTGTTGTTCTAAAAATGCGAGTAATTGCTTGCCATTGTCTAAAGTGTGAACATGCTTAATACCTGCCGTGCGTAACAGCAACTGACTGCTGACTAAAACATAATGATCATCATCGACCAGAACAACAGGTAAATTAAGATTCATCGCCCTACCCCTGCAACATTTGTTGCCTATCTGCATTTTGTTGATTTTTGAAAAAATTGCTATGATTACATAATGTTATATATTTTTTTTTAAGGTTTGCTAATCATCACTGTCATTATTTGTTGCACCCCTTTTTAAAACAACTTGCCACAAAAAACTCAGTCATCACTGGCATGACGCTTAAAAATCATTTTGGCACACTATTTGCTTAATAGTTAGTATCACTTTAACTTTTTGGGAGTACCCGCATGAAATCACTGACAAGTCTTTATGCTAAACCAACAAATATAGGGATTAGCCCGATTTCGCCGGCATACGGGTCATTACCTAGACAAACGAATAGAAGAAGCCCTATTTCTTCTTATAAAGGTTCCCTTAGAACCCAACAAAAAATTAGTAAACGTTTATATACTATGCTATTTGTCAGCTCTATTAGTATTGCGTCAATTAATTTAGGAATTATTTTATATTTCTGACGGCTCCCTATGGAAACAAAAAAACTGTTTCCATGGGGAGACTTGTGTCTTCTTTTCCTTACCATTAATCTCACCACTGCGCTTGCTTCACTTGTTTCACCGAAGTCAAAATAGCATGCAACTCATTCGTGTAATCAATTAACTCGGCTAATCCAGCATTTAACTGTCTCACTAATTGTGCCTCTCTAATATGGGAAAGATTCTGTTTTTGAAAACGAATTTCTTGAATTAATAAGGCCAATACTTCATGGTCAACCCTTAAATCTTCGGTTAAGTTAAATAGATTGTCCATATGTTCAATGGTATTTAATCGCATTTTTAAGGCTTGATTTGACTGTCGTAAGATTTTACAAGCGGTTTTAATCCCTGAAATTTGCTGTTGTATAAACACTTTTTCCCCCTTACGCCCAAAATATCGATTATCATAGGCTTTCGCAAATTCTTTGCTTAATAATCTGCCCACATAACCCCCTTGACTACGAGTATAAATCAAATCAGTGTCAATCCATTGTCGTTCATACGAATCAGGATGCTTTTTAGGATTGATAAATAACCAACGACGATAATTGACATCCTTGCAAACTAAATGTTTTTCTCTGGCATGAACAGAATCAAAAATTGCATAAACAAAAACATCACGACAAATTTTATCTCCCTCATTAATTGGCTTAAAACGAGAAAAGGCTTTCACAGGAATAATTTGGTAACGATACCCTGTGTCATAATTACGCCAATAAGCAACCTCATCAACCTCATAATTATCCAAAACATATTGCAATTTTTCCCTATCTTGCGATTGCATGGTTTGCATAATGGCACTTCCCAAACTTGGTTTGGCTAACACCTGAACTGAGAGCATTAAACCAAGCATTCCCCATATAAATTTCACCTTCATCACATTTCCCCTTAGTTACAATATTGTTGATTAAACTGACAAATCACATCCATTCTTTGATAAGCCTGTGCTAATATCAATAGCTTGTCTTGATTATATTTGAGTTGAGTTCTTATATTTGCTATGACGACTTGACGACTATTTTTGGGTAATCGTCCCCATAGACTAAAGCCCATATCGGTTATTTTAGTATAAACTGAGGCCAAATTTGAACCTAAATTATAAGCAGATTGCAAGGCCTGTTCAAATCTTGCATCAAACTCCCCTAATTGGGCTTTTAATAAGGCAATATTAATCCATAAATAAGCAGAGCTCGGACGTTGTTGCAGTGCTTGGCTAAAATAATGCAGTGATAATCGTAAATAAATGGATTTTAGGACCAGTTGTTTTGATTGCCTTGCCTCTAAATGGTAATACTGTCCCAATAATTCATTCATGTCAGGCGAAGCAAAACGCCGTTGAGCCTCATATAATTGCGATTTATTCACATTATTATGTTCAATTTGCTGGTAAATAATATAAGTTTTGAGTTCTAAGAAAATTTTGATGACCGTCATCGTGATCAAAGCCAGCAATCCCAACATTAATACGCCAAGCAAAGGAAATTTAAGCCGTTTCATTAATTTTATTTAAATGCTGAGGTTTTTCTTGATGCGGATCATCATGCTCATCATGCTCATCTTTATCATCGCCATAATAACTATGATAAGCATAGTAGCTGTAATAACCATAATAACCCCCTTTATAATAGCCATATTTCCCATCATATCGAGCCGCTTTCTCAAAATCAACCCGATTTAAAGTGACGCCGAAATGAATATCGTTTGCCTTTCTTAATTGTTTAATTCCATGTTTTGCTAAACGATTAGGTGTATCATCGGATTTTATGACATACAAAATAACATCGATTTGCTTAGCAAGCATCATGGCATCACTGACTAATTGTACAGGCGGACTATCGATGACGATTTTATCGTATTTTTCAGATAGCTCATCTAATAGATGACTAAAACGTTTTGATGATAATAATTCTAAAGGATTCGTTGGCACAATACCTGACGGCATCACATCTAAATTATCAATGAACGGATGAATACAATCTGATAATTTCTCCCCTGAGACGAAATTAGATAAACCATGAGTCGAAGCTGAAAATTCACACAAACGCCCAATTGAAGGCCGACGCATATCGGCATCAATAAGCAACACGGTTTCCATTTGCGCCAATGCCATTGCTAAATTCATTGCAACCGTACTTTTGCCTTCCCCTGATAAAGTCGAGGTAATTAAAATTCGTTTCGGCGGTTGATCCACATTCGACACCAACAAATTCGTTCGCACCGTGCGAATCGCTTCAGCAAAGGCGGATTTATTTTTATTCATAAAAGTCAGCTCTGGTTTGACTTTATCTTTTCGTCGTGGCTTTAACAACGGTAAAATCCCAAATACACTCACACCTAGTTTCGCTTCAACATCATCTACCCCTTTCAGCGTATCATCTAAATATTCCAATAAAAAGGCTAATACTATACCAAAAAACAAACCTAAAACTACGGTCAAAATAACCACTAATTTTTTCTTGGGTTTATACGGATGTTGTGGTTTTACGGCTGGATCAACCACTCTGGCGATCACTGATTGTGATTCACCAGAAACATTGGTTTCTTTAAAACGTGTTAAAAACAAATCATATAACTGGCGATTGCTTTCAACATCACGCTCTAATACCGCTAATTGATATTCCTTACGATTCACCCCTTGCACCTCAAATTTAACCCGAGCTAATTCCCGTTTTAATGCCTGCTCATTAAACTTTGCTGCCTCATATTCTTGTTTAATGCCTTGTACGACTTGCAAAATTTGTTTGTAAGTATTTTCTTTGGCAATTTTTAAATTTGCTTGGGCCATCTTCATTTTAGGATGTTTATAACCGTAACGCTTGCTTAATTCGGAAACTTTTTTCTCCGCTTCCACTTCGATTTCTTTAAACCGTTGTACTAATGGGTGTCGCAATACCTCTGGAATCGATTCCAAGCGTTGAATATCATTAATCCCTAAACCTTTAATTTGTCGATATAAACCTTCGGCTTCGGTGCGTTTGCGTTGCGCAGCCACTAAATTAGTGGTGACTTCGTCAAATTTCTTAGAAATGGTATTCGTCACGCCTTGCAAGTCCACCAAATGTGACTGCTCTCGAAATTGTTGCAATTTTTGTTCTGACAATTCCAATTTTTTGCGTAAGCCTTGCAAACGTTCGGTTAACCAAGAGGTTGCTTTTTGAGTCATCTGTAATCTTGCGTCAAGATCATCTTCAATATAAATCTCTGCTAATACATTAGGAATTTGTATCACTAAATCAATATCATTGGCTTCAAAACTAATTTTTACCAATTGACTACGTCTGACAGGCTGAATTTTCAGTCGATTAAGAAAACTACTAATCACCCCGCGTTGACGAGCGTCTAATGACAAAGTTTTAGGTTTGAATTGTAATAGTGGCAACTGGGCAGTCCATTCTTCGGGCAACCAAGATGGGATTGTCTGCAACCAAGATTTAGGTTTGCGATTAAATTCAGGATGATTCACTAAATCTAAGCGTTCCACCACCTTAGTGGCTAATCGTCTTGATTTTAGAATTTCATATTGAGTGGTATAATATTCGGTATCAATATTATCAATATTGTAAATATCTTCAATGGATATCAGCTTAGTTTTGTTTCCTTCAATTAAAATTGTCGCAGTACCTAAATAACTCGGCTGAATTGAAAAGACAATCAGTCCTGCGAGGATTCCTAGCAGTAAAGCGAAACTTATAATCCCCCATTTGTGTTTGTTAACGATATGGAGAATTTCTTTCAATCCAATATCATCACTTATATCCGTTGTTATCATAAAATATTTATTAGAAAAAGCTTTCTTGAATAGTAATAATATCACCTGGAAAAATAGGTGAATTAAGATTGACTCGACGTTGTGAATGGGTCACATCACTCGAACGAATCACAAAAATTTTGTTTAAACTCGCCCTATCACCGAAACCACCTGCCAAAGAAACCGCCTTTCTAACGGTTAAACTTGGTTGATAAGGATAACTGCCTGGTTTCTTCACTTGGCCATGAATATAAAATGGGCGATATTCTTTGACAGTCACAGTGACTTTAGGATCGACTAAATAACCATCTTTCAAACCATCCGTAATTTTTTTTTCTAAGTCTAACACTGTCAATCCTGAGACTTTCAATTCGCCTAAAAATGGATAGGAAATCAAGCCTGTATCAGGCAAACGTTGTTCTAAACTTAAATCCGCTTCATCATACACTTGAATGATAATCACATCCCCTGTGCCAAGACGGTAACTACTAATACCCGTTGCTATTGCAAAATTTGGCACTATCATTAGCAATACACAAATCATCTTTAACATACATCCTACCTAAGTTATTTAATTTAATCTTATCTTAATTGACTATTATAAAGTCGCCTCAATAACAAATAACCATTGCTTACGACGATAGTCATTAATATCTAAATTAGAATCCACTTTCGTATAAGAATATCGCAAGCCTAATTCCAACCAACGCCGCATTTCATAACGTAGTTCTAAACCGGCTTCCCAGCGATCATCGTCTCTATCACTGTTGCCACCATATTCCGCCTCTGCTAATGAAATATGTGTCACGGATTCCAAACGTCGTAGCCATTGATGACGCCAGTCAACATCCATATGGCGAATAACAGTAAAATCGCCAATCCCAGTAGAATCACTGAGTTTTTTAGCCGTTTTAAAGGTAAAAGTGGAATAACTTAAGGCTTTCCATTCCATTTCGCCTTTCCAATAAAAACCAGAAAAATCATCTCGACTAGCACTCTCAAAATCCTTATCAATATAGCCCACTTTAAAATTGCCAGTGGTTTTCATGGTTGCCTTCCAAGTACCACCTACTGACAAACGCCAAATTTGGTTATCCTGAGTGGATTCTGAAAAAATAAAATCAATATCAGACGTATCCACACTAAAAAGTAAGTAACTTTTAGGAAAAACTCGATACAAAAAACTTAGTCCCATATTCCACTGATTTAAATCAAAGGCTTGGGTTGACGCTCGATTATTGTCATAACGTTTTCTTAAATATTCAGATTGCCACTGAATTTGACCAATGGCACCTTCAGCCCCATACTTCAAATCACTACGGAAACCTGCTATATGGTAAACATCGGCTTCATCCGCATCCACTCTATCCGTACTCCCTCTCGCATCATGACCTTGTAAATACTGTCCAAGTATATGCCAATTTAATCGAGAACCAAACTGAAAATCGGTATCTAACTGCAATTTATAATCCTGATAGTTATCTGCCGTACTCGCATAGTAATAACCAAGTTCTGCTTCATAAATTAAAGTATAAACATGAGATTGATGACGAACTTGCCAATCAAGAATAGGATGAATTTTACTAATCCATGAAGCAACACGATGGTCTTTAGTCGTAAAGATATTGTCATCATACAATTGTTTCACTTGCAATGCAGGGACAAAAGCAGTACCCAATACATTTACCCCCAAAGGCTCTAATGCCTTACTGGAAAAAGGGAGTAACACAATCAAAAAAATAATAATAAATTTATACACAATAAGAGATCTATCAATCCCCATTAATTAGGACTTGCCGAACCACCACCACCATTCCCTTGATTTAAAGCACTTGCTGATAATACGGTTAGACCACCAATCACAATATCAGTTGTTTGAGCTTTCCCCTTTAGGATAGCATTGACTAAAGCAATGGCTTCCTCTGCTGTAAATCCTGAGGAAACTAAGCCATTGATCACGGCTTGCGGACTCGCCCCATTATTAAACAATGACCGAATCACATCCACGATATCTTGATTTGCTAATATCAACCACTGTGTTACTTCAGCCGTCGTATCATCCTGCATTAAAGTTTCTACCGCCTGATCTAAATCTTGAGATTGACTTAATACGGAACGTACTGTCGCCGCATCCAATGCCCAAACCTTTGTACAGATAAAAAATAATATTCCAACTAAGCCTATTTTTTTCATGATATTTCTCCTAACTGACGCAAATATTCCACTTGCAACATGGAATGATGATCGCCTTCCACTGGAATAATTTTAATGGTCTCTGAAATCACGGTTTGCCAACCGTAAGTATGAACGATTTCGCCCTGTTTTGCTTGCATTAATTGTGTATTCCCATAATACATGGTGACATTATCATAACGATTTAATAATTCCAAATGATAACCGTAAATGTTGACAATGGGCTGAACATTGAACCAATCTTGTGCCGCTAATTGTGCGACTAAATCTTCCGTAATATGTGCCATATTAGTCGCTGAGCTTGCTCTTGTTACCTTATAACCCACAATCTCAGTAATGGCTTGATACAAATCATCGACCGCCACCATTTGATTTTGGTGCTGCCTCACATAGTCAGGTGAGGGGCTATCGAATAATACCAGCTTATCAATGGTCTGACCTTGTTGTTGCAAATATTTTGCCAATTCAAAGGCAATCAATCCCCCCATGGAATGTCCGCCTAAAATATAAGGCCCTTGTGGCAATAGGTCACTAATTAGATTCGCATAATAAAGCAATAAATCATCCCAGTGAAGTAAATGATGCTCTTGACCATAGCAAGCAGGTGATTCTATGGCATAATGTTGCTGTTTTGGCAATAAATGGGGCAATGCAGTGTAATGATTCACCCAACCCGTTATCCCATGAATCCAAATACAGGCAGGCAAATTTCCTTTTGCTTGTAATGGCACTAATTGCTGTTGTGGTAGTCGTGAGGCTTGGGCTAAAACTTGTGCCATCTTGGCAATCGTTGGCGTTTGTAAAAATTCTGCCACAGGCAATTTTCGTTCAAATTGCTGTTCCATTTTTGCTAATAGTTGAATGGCGATAAGTGAATGCCCTCCCAACTCAAAAAAATCATCATGAATTCCAATCGGTGATTTTGATAATACTTGCTGCCATAACTGCTGTAATTGTTGTTCAATCGCATTGCGTGGTGCTACAAATACGTTTCTACTCTTCGCTTCAACCTTAGGATCAGGCAAGGCACTGTAATTTAATTTACCATGAATGGTTAAAGGTAATTGTGCTAAGGCAATAAAATCATACGGCACCATATAATCTGGCAATACCTGTTTTAACTGCTGTCGCCACGCAGAGGGTGCGAAATTCTCAACATCCGTTACGACATAGGCAAACAACTGTTCTTGCTTCACGGTTACAGCGACTTCTTTAATATGACAATATGATTGAATCATTGCTTCAATCTCACCTAACTCAACCCGTTGCCCCCGTAATTTAACTTGACTATCCAAACGCCCTAAATGTTCTAACAAACCATCCCAACGATAACGCCCTTTATCACCACTACGGTAAACAATATCATTTGTTTTAGTAAACGGATTAGCCACAAACTTTTGTTCAGTTAATTCCGCTTGATTTAAATAGCCGACACTAATACCGATCCCTGTGATTACAATTTCACCCACCACGCCAATCGGCACAGGTTTCAAAAACGTATCACAAATCACCACACCCACATTAGGAATGGTCTGTCCAATCGGCAAACCTGCTTCTTGCCACACTTTGGGTTGGGTTAACACATAAAAAGTGGCAATGTCAGTTGCCTCTGTAGGACCATAAGTGTTGACAATGCGAGTTGCAAACTTAGGACTCTCAATCCAGTCGCTTAATCTAAGCATTTGAATGGCTTCGCCCCCCAATAATAAATAACGCAAATCTTGTAAACCATCAAAATCACTGGCGTGATCCAAAATGGGATAAAATGCGGAAGGGGCACAGTTTAAAACACTAATCCCCTGTTGTTGAATTTGTTGCTGAATTTTCACAGGGTCATACCAAGTCTCTGGATAAAAGACAATGCTACCCCCAACGAATAATGCCACAAATAGATTTTTCTGGGTCAAATCAAAGCCCATAGCACTGATAATTAGCCATTTATCTTGAGAATTAAAAGCAAACTGTTGTTGATACCATTGCACTAAATGATAAAAACCCTGTTGTAAAATCATAGAGCCTTTAGGCTGTCCTGTCGAACCTGAGGTGTAAATCACATATTGTGGATCGTTAGGTCGGGCAACCACAGGGGGTGCCTCTGCACATGAGCTTAAGTCATCATGTAACAAATCATAAGCCATAGGCAAATCAGCAAACACTGATTGCAATTCAGCACAAGTTAAAACCAGTTTTGCATTCGCATCGTTAACAATCGTTTGAATGCGTTTTTCAGGATAGCTGGCATCTAAAGGCAGATAACAAGCCCCAACTTTTAACACCGCTAGTATGGCGACTAGCCAATTGACAGTTTTAGGTAAACAAATGGCAATAATATCTGCCTGCCCTAAACCTTGCTCATATAACGCCCAAGCTAAGGCATTCGATTGTTGCTCTAATTGTCGATAACTTAATTGCTGTCCAGCGGATACCACCGCAATCACCTCCGGTTGTTTTTGGGAATATTGGTAGAATTGTTGATAAAACCAATCCCAAGTTAATAAGGTGGTGGGTGCTTTGGCTTGCGTAGCATGTAATTTTTGTTGCTCCCAAATAAGCAAATGTTCTAATAAATGTAATGATTGTTGATAATCCTGTACCCATTGTTCAGAAAAAGCGAATAATCGTTCTAAACAATAGCCATCTTGCCAATCTTGACTGTGATAATAATAGTGTAACTGCGGTTGATCGCCAATTTCTACCACAAAATAAACCTGTCCTTGTGGCACTTTTGGTGGATACCAAGTAATCTCCATTGATTGTCCAAGAAAATCAACCCCTGTGATAAAATCGTAACAATTATAATAAAAGCCTAATTGACCTTGGGGTAAAATTTGCCGTTGTTGACTAACGGATAAATATTGATGCTTGCCTAATTGCCGTATATATTGTTTACAATGATTAATATAATCGCTGAGATTGGCATTGAACAAAGTTAAGGGCATTATCACAGGAATTTGGTGATAAAAACAGCCAAGATCATGACGATATTTATACTCACGACTACTGGCTATTTCATAAAAATAAAAATCTTGTTCAGGTTGTAATAAGGTTTGTAATAATAAACCGACTAAGCCTCGGAAATAAATCGCTGGGGTTATTCTATAATGTCGACAAAATTGACGAATGGCTTGCCAATGCTCAGAATTAATTGTTTTTGAGACACTCATAAACTGTGAGTGTGCTACATGAGCTGACAATACGGGTAAGGCTTGAATTTTTGTCGCTTGCTGTTGCCAATATTGCAAGGTATCCCTTTGGTCAAAATGCTGTTGATCCCAAGCGACATAGTCTTGATAGCGTGAGGAAACAATTTCAGGCGTTTGCTGATTAAGCAAGGCCTGATAAACCTCAGAAAATTTCATCCAAATTAATAAGCCAGTTACCCCGTCTGCAATCATATGATGTACCGCATTAATCACCAAATAATGATCAGGTGCAAGTTGCGATACGGTTTGTTGAAAGAGTAAGGGAGGATTCGCATCAACCTGATAAGGACGATAAATCAATGCCTGAACTCGTTGTTTAATTTGTTCAGAGTCATCCGCAATATCTTGCCAATCCAGCCATTGCAACCCCATTGGTACTGACGTTTTTACCCCTTGCCAACAGGAGGTTTCCACTAAATTACAACGACCAAACGTCGCCCGTGATAAATCATAAGACTCATAAAGCAAGGCTAAAGTAGCTTGCCATAAACTTTTATCCATCGCCTGTTTAATTTCAATGGTATTACCCAAACTATTATAAATCGTATCGGGATATAAGAGGCTGTTTAAAAACAAATCTCGTTGGGTAGAACTTAATTCAAATAATTTCACATATTCGCTGGCATCCCAAGCCAGTGCTTGCCAAATATCGGCTCTGCTCACAAATTGATAATGCAAAACCGACTGCTCAGGCGCTCTAACAATGGCACTTAACAAATTCTGATAATGTTGACACCATTGTTTAATACGGGTTTCACTAAAAATATCGGTATTATATTCCATCGTACCCGCTAAACCTAAGTCCGTTTCCATCATGCTTAAAATCATATCATATTTGGCAGTATCGGTATCTAAGGTCAACCATTCAATATCTAAATCTTGCCAGACCATACCTCGGGTGGGTAAATTTTGTAATACAAAACCCACTTGGCTTAAAGGAGCATGATTTAAATGCCGTTCGGGCGCTACGGCTTCAATCACTTTTTCAGCAGGCACTTGTTGATGAGAAAACGCATCTAATACAGTGGTTTTTACTTGCTGTAATAATTGGGTAAAATTAGGATGATTCGCAAAATCAACCCGAATCACTAAGGCATTGACAAATAAACCAATTAAATTTTCTAATTCCGGTTGAAACCTCCCTGCCACAGGTGTTCCAATACAAAAATCGGTTTGTTTGGCATAACGAGACAATAATAATGCCCAAGCGGATAATAACACCATAAACAAGGTACTTTGTTGTTGTTTCGCCAATCGTATTAATGCTTGCGTTAAATCCAAAGGGAATTGAAATGCGTATTGTGCCCCATGAAAACGGCTTACCTCAGGTCGGGGATAATCCGTCGGTAATTGTAATATAGGGACCTTAGCTAATTTTTGTTGCCAATACTCAAGACTGCTTTCCAATACGGAACCTTGCAAATATCGACGTTGCCAAACACTATAATCACTATACTGTAACGCAAGTTCAGGCAAAGTAGGGACTTGCTGTTGTTGATACGCATGATAGGCATGCGAAATTTCTTGTAATAAAATACCAATTGACCAACCATCGGCAATTAAATGATGTAAGACCATGATCAATAGATAAGTATGATCATTTAACTGCCACAGTTTGACTCGCCATAGCAATTCTTGATTAAAATCAAAGGGCTGACTAATGGTTGCGGTCAATTCAGTTTGCTCAAGCTCCGCATTGCCATCACTATCACGATTCACTCGTTGATATTCCCAAGGGAGTTCAACTTGAGGTAGAATTTGCTGATAAGCCTGACCTTGTTCGCTTATAATCTTAGTGCGTAATACTTGATGACGATTGACCAAATACTCAAAACTTTGTTTTAAGCGGTTGACATTTAATTGACCACTCAATTTAATTCCAATCGGAATATGATACACTGCTTGATTAGGCACTAACTGTTCAAAAAACCATAAACGCTCTTGAGTGAATGATAAAGGCAACGGCTCAGTTGTTTTTGTCATGGCTTGAATCGGTGGCAATTGTGCGGATGATTTTTCAAGCACTGATTCTAACTTTTTGGCAAGCTCTGATAATACGGGATATTCAAAAATCCATCGCAATGGACATTGAATTGACCATTGTTTTTCAATTCTTGCCACTAATTGAGTCGCCAATAAGGAATGACCTCCCAAACTAAAAAAGTGTTGTTCTCGACCACAAGTCGCTATGCCTAATAATTCCTGCCAAAATTCGGCTAAAATCCGTTCCACCGCCGTTTGTGCTTGGGTTTGACCCACTTCAATCCCACTGGGTTTCGGTTCTGGTAAGGCTTTTCTGTCAATTTTACCATTGGGAGTTAATGGCAATTCCTCTAAATATACGACAGCAACAGGTAACATATAATCGGGTAAGGTTTGTGATAATTGCTGTTGAATATCCGCTAAAGTATAAGTCTTGCTTGAAATTAAATAAGCGACTAAACGTTTATCCCCTTGTGGATTTGCCTTAGCAACCACCACGGCGGACTGAACGGCATCCATCGCAAGTAACTGGGTTTCAATTTCACCCGCTTCAATGCGATAGCCACGAATTTTTAATTGCTGATCAAAACGACCTAAAAATTCTATTTGTCGCTGTTGATTCCAACGAACTTTATCCCCCGTACGATATAAACGTTGCCCTAACAGTTTAGAATCAACGAATTTTTCTGCGGTCAGTTCTGGACGTTGCCAATAACCTAGGGCTAAACCGTCCCCACCAATATATAATTCCCCCGCCACCCCAATGGGAACAAATTGTTGCCAAGGGTCTAAAATATAAACTTGGGTATAACGAATAGGGCGACCGATTGGTACCGTTGTGGCATCATCCAGTAATTGATCTAAGGCATACGTGCAAGTAAAAGTCGTGTTCTCAGTTGGCCCATAACCATTCAGTAATTGACACTGAGACTGAGCTAAGGCTTGAATGGCTTTGCGTACCCAATGTAATGCTAAGACATCCCCCCCGGCCAATAAATAACGTAATCCTTTTAAATCATCGACTTGCTGTTCCACCATTTGATGAAATAATGGGGCAGTTAGCCATAAAATGCTAATCTGCTGTTCTCGAATCACCGCACCTAGTTGTTTTAATGAAGGTAATTTAGCAGGCATCATATAAATACTCGCCCCGTTTAATAAAGCACCCCAAATTTCCAGCGTTGAGGCATCAAAGGCTAAGGGGGCAAAATGTAAGAACCGGTCCTCAGGCGTAATGTCAATATAATTGGTATTTTTAACCAGTCTTACCACACTTTTTTGTGCCACCATGACCCCTTTAGGCAAGCCTGTGGAACCTGAGGTATAAATCACATAGGCAAGTTGTTCTGGATCAATGGCTAAGGTTAAATTGTCCGTTGCTTGTTGTTCAACCTCCGTCTTAATGCTTTCCCATAAGAAACAATGGGATAATTCTGGGAAACGAATGGCAACTGTAGTAGAACTGATTAACCATGGCGTATTCGCATCTTGTAATAAAAATTGTAATCGCTGTGGCGGATACGCCGTATCAATGGGTAAATATGCGCCACCCGCTTTTAATATGGCTAAAATCACCATCAAACTTAAGACCGAACGAGGCAAACAAACGATGACTAAGGTTCCTAATGTTAAACCTTGTTGTTGTAGATAATGGGCAAGTTGATTGCTAAGTTGATTGAATTGTTGATAACTATAACTTTGTTCGGCAGTTAATACGGCAAGATTATCTGGATAGGCATCGACTTGCTGTTGAAATAAGTCAACCAAACTGAAACGTGGATAAGTGGATTTCGTATGATGATAATCCGATAATAATGATAATAATTGTTGTTGTTTTGAATCAACCAGACTAAACGCTGAGAGTGCCAGCGATTGCGAGCGTTGCTTAATCACGGCTTGAGCAAGTTGCTGCCAGGCTTGAGCAAGTTGCTTTATGGTTTCTACCGTAAACCGTGAACAACGATATTCAAATACGCCTAATAAACCTTGTGGACTGGTTTCCATGGATAACATTAAATCAAATTTAGCGGTGTTTGTATGCAAACCAACGGCCTGCATCTCAATCTCAGGCAATGCCACTTTTGGCATAGGGGTATTTTGCAAGACAAACAATACTTGAAACAATGGGGTACGAGTTAGATCACGTTCTGGCTGCAATACTTCTACCAATTTTTCAAAAGGCAAGGCTTGATAACTTAAGGCATCTAATACGGTATGTTTTATCTGTGCTAGAAAATCCGAAAATTTGGTGTCAAAGGTCATTTGACTGCGAATCACCACAGTATTGACAAACAAACCCACAATGGATTCCAATGCTAATTGTTGTCGCCCTGATACAGGCGTTCCAATGGTTAAATCGCTTTGTTGACAATAGCGATGTAATAATAAGGCAAAAATTGCCAACAATAAGGTAAATAAACTTAGTTGCTGTTGATTCGCATAGCTTTCTAAGGCTTGGCTTAAATCAGCATCCACCATAAATTGATAAAGTTCGCCTTGTTGTGATTGATGTTGCTCAGAATAATCATAGGGTAGTTCTAATACCTCAATGCCTTGTAATTGCGTCTGCCAATAATCTAATTGCTGGTCTAAAGCGGGTGTTTGCAACCATTGTTGTTGCCATAACGCATAATCACCATATTGAAAACTTAATGAGGCTAACTCTACTTGTTGGTAATAACTCATCCAATCATTTAATAAAATCCCCAATGACCAACCATCGGCAATTAAATGATGTAAATTAAATAATAACTGCCATTGATGTTTGGCTTGAACCACAATAATAATCCGAAACAAAAAGCCTTCTTCGAGTTTAAAGCGTTGATATAATCGTTCCAGTATCATCTGATCACTGATCTGATCGTCTTTGCTAATAAGTTGCCAACGCTCTGTTGGCATGATAGTGGCGGGTAGGACTCGCTGTTTGGCTTGTCCTTGGTGATTGAAAAAGGCAGTACGCAATACAGCTTGACGTTTCACTACGGCTAACCAGGCTTGTTTTAATCGAGGAATATCCAATGCCCCTGTGATATTAATCGCAAAGGGAATATGATAAACTTTGTCATCCGTTTGATAGTAATGTAAAAACCATAACCGTTGTTGGGCATAGGACAAAACCTGATGTTGATGTTCATCATGACAGGTCATTTCTATCTTAACTGTCGTTAATAATTGTTGCTGTTGTTGCAGAATAATAGCTAAGTCGGCAATATACGGTTGTAAAAACAAGTGTTTTAATTCTAGTGTTCGCCCAAACTTTTGCTCAATTCTTGCCATAACCTGCATGGCCAATAAGGAATGCCCCCCTAAACTAAAAAAGTCATCTTTAATCCCAAAGTTATCTTGCCCTAACACTTGTTGCCAAATGTCCCACAATCCTTGTTCAATGCTATCCCTAGGCATAATAATGCTTTTATGGCTGACAGGGGCTTGCCATTTAGGTAAGGCTTGATAGTCAATCTTACCTGAGGCTGTCATTGGAAATTTATCTAATACCACAAATCCAGACGGACACATAAATTCGGGTAAAATTTGTTTAACAAACTGTCGCAATTGTTCCAAATCAATCGCTGTTTGACTGTGAATATAAGCAAGCAATTGTTCGGAGGCATTTAAATGCACGACCACTTGTTCTACAGCGGGATATTGCAATAATGCCTGTTCAATTTCACTGATTTCAATCCGATAACCTCGCCATTTAATCTGCTGATCAACTCGCCCTAAATATTCTAACTGACCGTCGTAACGAAATCGAACCCTATCCCCTGTTTTATACAAACGTTGCCACGGAACTAATGAAGTCTCAAATGGATTCGCAATAAATGCGGACTTAGTTTGCTCAGGACGTTGCCAATAACCTTGAGCCAAACTGTCACTGCCCAAATATAATTCCCCTACCACGCCAATAGGAAGCAAATTTAAATCGGAATTTAAGACCAAGGCCTGAGTATTCGCAATCGGCCGGCCAATGGGTAGGGTTTTAAATTTTTCTAAATCGCTATCGAATGCGGTAATATCGGCTAATAAGGTTACCACGGTGGCTTCGGTTGGACCATAACTATTGATTAATTGAATCGATGGCCCTACTCGTTGCTGCCAATGTTGCCATTGCGAATATTGAGCCATCTCACCACCAATGACGACTAAACGTAAGCAACTTGGGATAGCAATAGTTGTATCTAAGGTTAATTGTGCCGTTAATTGATGCCAAAATGCCGTAGGTAAGCTGGTAACGGTTACTTGCCATCGTTGACAAAATTCAAAAAATTGTCTGGCGGAAGCCAACATTTGATTATCTCGCAATACCAAACAAGCCCCTGACAATAAACAAGGGAAAATCTCTTCAACACTGGCATCAAAACTAATGGAGGCAAACTGTAATACTCGATCATTCGGGGTAATATGATAATGTTGATTGACGGCGTTCACATAATTAAACAGTGATTGATGCGTAATAACTACGCCCTTAGGTTTGCCTGTCGAGCCAGAGGTATAAATCAAATACGCCCTATCACTGATTTGCACCACAATTTTTGGTGGTTTTGAGGAATAATCGGCAAGTTGATACCAATCCTCAATATAAAAAATCCGACCATTAAATTTAGCAAACAAGTCAACAAAGGCCTTAGAGGTAATCAGTATTTGTGTTTGACTATCGTCCAACATGCTTTGTAAACGTTGGGCGGGATAATCCGGGTCTAAAGGCAAATATCCTGCCCCTGCCTGCATAATGCCTAAAATACTGACTATCATTTCCCAACTGCGTGGCAAACAAATTGCCACCCAAGTATTCAGCTGATCTTGTTGTAATAAGTAATGGGCGAATTGATTAGACTGTTGCCATAATTCTTTATAGCCATACTGTTGTTCAAAAGCAATCACCGCAGGTAAATGGGAATAAATATTCGCCGTTTGTTGCCACCATTGCGTCATCGATTGCGGTTGCCATGAGGTCAAATTATCATTCCATTCGACTAATAATGTTAATTGCTGTTCTGCCGTTAAGCCAAAATATTGTGATAATAATTGCTGTGGTTGTTGAATAATGTTTTCAAGTAAATAACGATAGTGTTTTGCGAAACGGGAAATGCTTATTTCAAGAAACAAATCTTTATGATATTCAATATTAATCAATAAACCTTGCGCAGCCCCAAGGTCCATAATATCAACGGATAAATCAAACTTAGCCGTATGTGATAGCCATGCCACGGGCGTGAGTTCAATATCTGACCAATGCATTAATTGCTGATCGGTAGGATGAAAGCCAAAAAACACTTGAAACAATGGCATACGATTCATCTCTCTCGTATTAGCCACCGCTTCCACGACTTGTTCAAAGGGTAACATTTGATGCTGGTAAGCATCCAATACGGTTTCTTTGACTAATTGTAAATACTCAAGAAAGGATAAGGATAAATCGGCTTGGGTTCTCAGTGCTAAGGTATTGACAAATAAACCAACGATTGATTCTAATTCCGCTTGCTGACGTCCTGCCACGGCAGTTCCTACACAAATGTCCGTTTGTTGACTATATTGCATTAATAATAATTTAAAACATGCTAACAGTAATATAAATAATGTTACACCCTGTTGTTTGGCAAAATGCTCTAAATGTTGACGGGTGTCTAAATCTAACGGCAAACTCCAAATCTCCCCTTGCTCTGATAAGAGTGTCGGTCTGGGATAATCCGTCGGCAAATCCAACACTGGCACTTGATGCAAATGTTGTTGCCAATAATGTAACTGTTGTTGCTGTACGGCACCTTGCAACCACTGCCGTTGCCAGGCACTATAATCGGAATATTGAATGGCTAAGGGGGATAATGTCTGCCCTTGATATAGGGCTTGTAATTCCCGCATTAAGATGGCAATCGACCAACCATCGGCAATCAAATGATGCAATACTAACCACCACAACCAAGTTTTGTCCGATAATTGAATCATACCAATACGATAACAAGGTTGTTGTTCTAATTGAAAAGGTGCTTCTAATACGGATTGTAAATACGCTTGCCATACTTGTGTTTGTTGTTGCTCATCCTCTATATGGCTTAAATCTAACCATTGCCATACCGCTTGATGTACTTGTAATTTGACATGCGCTTGCCCTTGTTCATCATTAACAAAAATCATTTGTAAACTTTGTTGCCGTTGAATCCAGTCCTGCCATGCTTGTTGAAAACGCTGCAAATCTAAATTACCCTGAATTTGAAAGGCAAATGGCATATGATATTGAATACTATTCGGCATTAAGGTTTGGAAAAACAATAAGCGTTGTTGAGCAAACGATAATACTAGTGGTTGCTCTGGTGCTTGTACTGGAATTTGGACCATACCCGTTGAGCTTGATTGACTCATATTATCAATTTGTTTGGCGAGTGCATCTAATTGCGGATATTCAAATAAGCTCCGTAATGGCAGTTCAATTTGCCAATATTGACGAATTTGAGTGAATAATTGGGTTGCCAGTAATGAATGCCCGCCCAAATCAAAGAAATTATCTTGTTTTCTTACGGTCGCAATGCCTAAAATTTGTTGCCAATATTGTGCCAGTTGCTGTTCAGTTGGTGTTTCAGGTAAATGCCCTGTTTGGCTTTGCAATTCAGGTAATGGCAAGGATTTTTTATCTAACTTACCATTGGCAGTTAATGGAAAAGTTTCCAATATAGTGATCGCAGTAGGCACCATATAAGCGGGTAATTGCTGTTGCAAATACGCTTTTAATAATACTAAATCGACAGGTTTTGCAATGGTAATATAGGCAAACAAAGTCGCCTGTTTTACCAGCACAACACAACGATTAACATTTTTATATTGCTGAATTACGGCTTCAATTTCGCCAATTTCGATCCGAAAGCCTCGAATTTTAACCTGTTGATCGACCCGTCCTAAATATTGCAATTCACCATTGACTAAATATCGAGCCAAATCACCCGAACGATATAATTTATCTTGGGTAACAGGATGCTGAACAAAGCGTTGCTTGCTTAATTGTTGCCGATTTAAATAGCCATTCGCCACCCCTGCGCCAGCAATACAGATTTCACCTGCCACGCCAGTAGGGACAGGCTGTAAATAATCATCCAATAAATATAAGGCTAAATCAGGCAAGGGCTGTCCGATAATACTACCTTGATGATTAATAATATCCTGTTGTTTAATGGGGCGATAGCTGACATGAACCGTGGTTTCCGTAATACCATACATATTAATTAATTCTGGTTGTTTATCACCATAAGCAGTAAGCCAATCAGTTAAGGCAGAAAAATCTAATGCCTCACCGCCAAAAATAATATAACGCAAGCTGGATAAGGCTTGGGTTTGCGTCAACGCCCATTGTGATAAGGCATAAAATGCCGAAGGGGTTTGATTTAATACGGTCACTTGTTGTTGTTGCAATAAATCATAAGTCGCTTGTGCAGAAAGGGCAAGCTCATTAGGGACAATCACTAAACGTCCCCCATATAACAACGCACCCCAAATCTCCCATACCGAAAAATCAAAGGCATAAGAATGAAACAAACTCCAAACATCTTGTTCCGAAAAATTAAACCATTCTTGGGTACTGGCAAATAATCGCAAGACCTGATCATGGCGAATAGCGACACCTTTTGGTTTTCCAGTAGAACCCGAGGTATAAATAATATAGGCAAATTGTTGGGCTTGAATGGCAATATTGCTTAAAACACTCGTATCCATCGCAACAATCGCTGTGGCAAATTCTGGACTATCGATATCAATCATCACACTATCGTCAATAGCAACTAAGGCCATTAAATCGGTTTGCGTTATCACAATACAAGCATCCGCATCGCTCAAAATAAACTGAATCCGCTCTCTAGGATAAATGGGGTCTAATGGCAAATATGTTGCCCCTACTCTCAAAATCGCTAAAATCGCAATAATGACTTGCTCACGGCGTTCTAAACATAAACCGATGACTTTATTGCAACAATCCCCTTGTTGTAATAAATACGCGGCGAATTGTTCACTTTGTTGTTGCAATTGTTGATAACTTAAGGTTTTTTGTTGAAAACAAATGGCAATCTTATCCGCATAGCGTTGTGCAATGGCATCGAACTGACGGATTAAATGATGTTTAATGGGATAACTTTGACGTTGCTGCCAATTAAATAATAACTGTTGTTGTAGTTCATTACTCAACAAAGGTAAGGCATAAATAGCCTGTTCAGGATTTTCAACCACACCTTGTAATAAATGACTAAAATAACGCCCCATCGTTTTTAAAGTTGATGCTTGATATAAATCGCAATTATATTCAACCATAGCATTGATTTGCCCATTGCCTTCCGTTAAAGAAACTGTCCAATCAAATTTTGCCCCTGTTACTGGCAAACTCAGCGTTGTAACCTCTAAATCATTTAAACTCACACTGGGCATGGGCATATTTTGCAAACCAAACGCAACCTGAAATAAAGGAGGGCGACTTAAATCTCTTGCTTGATCTAAGACTTCTAATAATTGCTCTAATGGCATATCTTGATGGGCGTAAGCACCTAAAGCAACGTGTTTCACTTGATCCAGTAAATGAATAAACGTTTGCTCAGGTTCAAACTGTACTCTTAAGGCTTGGGTATTCACAAAAAATCCAATTAAGTTTTCCACTTCAATATGTTCACGCCCTGCAATCGGAGACCCAACCACAATATCCGTTTGACGAGTATAACGATATAGCAAGGCATAAAAACCCGCTAACAGTAGCATAAATAAACTCACCCCTTGTACTTGAGCGAATTCATTTAAACGCTGGCTTAATGCTGAATCAAGGGTAAAATAAACCGCATCCCCTTGATATGTTTGTACCGCAGGTCGAGGATAATCGGTCATTAAATCCAAAATAGGCGCATCTTGCAGTTGTTGTTGCCAATACGCCAACTGTTGCTCTAATACCTCCCCTTGCAACCACTGACGTTGCCAAATACTATAATCGGAATATTGAATGGGTAATGCCAGTAATTTAGGGGATCGTTGCTGACTTAAGGCTTGATAAAGTTCGACTAATTCTTGAATAAAAATCCCAATCGACCAACCATCGGCAATAATGTGATGAAGATTAAATAACAAAAACCAATGATGTTGATTGTGTGGCTGATCAGTTTCAGATTCCGTCGTAATCGGGTATAAACTGGCCCGAAATAGCCAATCATGGCTTAAATCAAAGGTTTGCGTCATATCCATCAATAATTGTTGCCATGCTTGTTCTTTGGATTGGCTAGGATATTGTTTCAGTTGCCAATCCTCACTGGCAAAAAAGGCTAAACCAACGCTGGTTGCCATAGTATTATCCACGACAAAATGGCTGGCTAGGCTTTGTTGTCGTTGAATTAATGCTTTAATCGCATCAATGAGTAAATCAATATCTAACTTACCTTTGAGTTCTAATGCCGCAGGTAAGTGGTAAGCGGTGGTATTTGGTGCGAGTTGTGCTAAAAACCATAAGCGTTCTTGTGGATAAGAGGCAGGCAACCATTGTTGTGGTTCAGCCTTGACTAATGGGGGACGTTTCCCTTGTCCAAGCTCACTGAAATGCGGTGCTAATTCCGCAATCGTTGGATAAGCAAATAAGGTTTTTAATGGCAGTTCAATATTGGATTGTTGTCGAATTTTCGCCATTAACTGCGTTGCTAATAAGGAATGCCCGCCGAGTTGGAAAAAATTATCATGAACGCCAAAGTCTTGACGCTGTAGTAACTGTTGCCACAAGCCTAACAAACTCGCTTCCACAGGGTCTCTCGGTAATTGACGTTGATCAATAGGGGTTTGATGAGTTTGTGCGAATTTGACCAAGGCCAATCTATCTATTTTGCCACTGGGTGTGAGCGGTAATGTGTCTAAAATTAACCATTGATTAGGAATCATATACTCAGGCAATTGTTTGGCTAAATATTGTTGCCATTGTTGTGATTGACATTGTACCGCATTATTATTGAGAATGATCGCTGCAAATAGCTGTTGTTGCTTCACATCGACAACCACTTGTTCAATCTCGGGCAGTTGATTTAGCACGGCTTCAATCTCCCCTAACTCAATCCGATACCCTCTGATTTTCACTTGCTTATCACGTCGTCCTAAAAAGACAATTTCACCATTACTTAAATATTTGGCCCTATCACCTGTGGCATACATTCTGTCCCTCTCCATAAATGGATTCATTACAAAACGTTCCGCCGTTAAGTCTTCTTGATATAAATAGCCTTTGGCTAATTGTCCTCCCACATATAATTGACCTTCGACACCAATAGGAACAGGTCGTTGATAATCATCCAAAATATAAATTTGAACTTGTGCAATCGGCCAACCAATACTGGGTAAACCTTGCCATAATTCCGGTTCCGCAGGCAAAGGATAGGCCGTTACCACATGCGTTTCTGACGGACCATATTGATTATGTAATCGTGCTTGAGGCAAGGCTTTAAAGAAAGCCAAAATCTCGGGCGTTATCACCAGTTGTTCGCCAGCCGTTATCACTTGCAATAAAGTCTTGGGATAAACCGATAATTGCAATGCCGTGCTTGCCAACTGTTGCAAGCCCACATAAGGCAAAAATAAACGCTGAATTTCTGCTTGTTGTAGTAACGACAATAATTGTTCAGGCTCTTGACGTTGCGATTCGTCCATCATGACTAAACGCCCCCCAACACTTAAAGTCGTAAATATTTCTTGAAACGACACATCGAAACTAATCGGGGCAAATTGTAAAGTAGTTAAGGCTTGGGCTTGTTCTTGTGTTTGCCAGATTAATAAATTCACTAAAGCCGTATGTGGCATTGCCACGGCTTTAGGTAAACCCGTCGAACCCGAGGTATAAATAATATACGCTAAATTTTGCCACGGATGCGACGCGGTTGCTGGAATGCTTAAACCGAGATTATTATCGGCTGGTTCTTGCTCTAATTGCCAAATGGGAATATCCACCGTTAAATCAGCAGGCACGGTTTTCGTCATCAGCAAACAAGCCTTCGCATGGCTTAACATCCATTGTAACCGTGGTAAAGGATATGACATATCTAAAGGCAAATACGCACAATCACTGAGTAAAATCGCTAAGATTGCCACGATTAATGCCAAACCTCTTGGTAATAACACTGCGACAATTTGCTTAGCGGTTAAGCCTTGAGCTTGCAGTTGTTGGCTTAATAACTGGGCTTGACTGATTAATTCGGCATAACTCAGCTGTTGCTGTTGATAACAAATGGCAACTCGCTTAGGTGTGGCTTTTGCTTGTGCTAAGACCAGTGCAAGCACTGAGGTGGGTAAGGGATGTTCGGGTAAGGAATAACGCTGATTCCAATGATAGACTAATTGACGCCATTCCTCTGGATGTAATAACGATAAGTCTAATAGTGGTTTGGATAAGGCTTGTTGTGTGATTGCCTCCAATAATTGTTGATAATGATGAAATAATTGTCGGATCGTATCCGATTGAAATAAATCACGATTATACTCAATACGCCCAATTAACTGATCGGTGCTTTCCCCCCATTCCATAAATAAATCAAATTTTGCCGTTTGACTGGGTAAATGCAAGGGTGAAAACCGTAGTTCGGGTAATTCTATGCTTGCCATTGGTTGATTTTGTAAGGCAAATAAAATTTGAAATAACGGACTATGACTTAAATCACGTTCAGGTGCGATAAGCTCCACTAATTTCTCAAATGGCAAGGCTTGATAAGAAAAATCTTGCCATAGTTGTTGTTTTAATTGCCGTAAATAATCCTGTAAACGTTGGGTTTCATCTAATTGCCAACGTAGCACTAAGGTATTGACAAAAAACCCAATAATATTTTCAATTTTCGGTGATTGACGACCCGCCACAGGCGTGCCGACCATAAGGTCTTGTTGACCACTATAACGAGATAATACAATATAAAAACCTGCTAATAATAGATTAAACAAGGTCATTTGTTGTTGTTTGGCAAATTGACGTAATTTTTGTGTCAGTTCTGCCGTTAATGCCATCGTGAAACTTTGACCATAATACGTTTGTTCATTCGGACGTGGATAATCTGTCGGCAAACGTAACATAGGTAAATCATGTAATCGTTGCAACCAATAATCTAATTCTGCCTGCAACCGTCCTTGTTGAAACCATTGACCTTGCCAATACGCATAATCCGTATATTGCAGTTCTAATTCCGCTAGGTTTGACACTTTTTGTTGGCAGATGGATAAATATAAACTGGATAATTCCCTCACCAAAATTCCCATTGACCAACCATCGGAAATAATATGATGCATATTGAGAAATAAAATCTTAGTATTTTCGCCGTCTTGATCCAAGTCTAAGAGTGAGGTATAAAACAAGGGAGATCGACTTAAATCAAAGGCTTGCAATGCTTGTTCTTGAATCCAATCCAAGGCTTGCGTTTGGTTTTTAAAGCGATGCCGAGTTAATACGACCTTTGGGACGGCTTGTACGATTTGAACGGGCTGTTGTGATGGTTCCTGCAAACAAAAACAAGTCCTTAAACTGTGTTGACGTTGATATAATTGAAGCAAAGCTAACTGCAAGGCATCAATATCTAACTTGCCCTCTAATTTTACCGCAGCAGGCATATTATAAGTTGCGGCTTGGGTTTCAAATTGATGTAAAAACCATAAGCGTGATTGGGAAAAAGACAAGGGATAATGCTTTAAATTCACTTTCGTTAAAGTCAATTCAGATGCGGATTGTGGTGATTGTTGCGCAAGTTGTTGTTGCAACAAACTGGCTAAGGGCATAATTTGCGGATGTGAAAAAAACCATTCCAAACGAATATCGACTGACCACTGTTGACGAATCCGACTCAGTAATTGTACGGCAAGCAATGAATGCCCCCCTAATTCAAAAAAGTTAGCATCCATCCCTAAAGGGTGAATACCTAAAAGTTGTTGCCATAGTTGTAATAATTGTTGTTCTAATTCGGTTCTAGGAACTTGTAAATGACTATCCGTTCCCACACTCTCAGGCAAAGGCAAGGCTTTCGTATCGATTTTACCATTGGCAGTGAATGGCAATTGCTCTAAGGCAATATAAAAACTAGGCAACATATAACTGGGTAATTGCTGTTGTAGAAATGAACGCAAAGCATCTAATACGACTTTCGCTTGACTCGTAAAATACGCCACTAATTGTTTTTGTTGGGCTAAGGTTTGTACGACAACAACGGCTTGTTGTATGTCAGGGTATTGTTGCAGTTTTTGTTCGATTTCGCCTAATTCTATGCGAAAACCTCGAATTTTCACTTGTTGATCGGCTCGACCTAAAAATTGCAAACAGCCCCCAGGTAAATAACGAACTTTATCACCGCTACGATAAAAGCGTTGCCCTTGATATTCAATAAAAGCATCGGCATTTAACTTAGGACGCTTCCAATACCCTCTGGCTAAACCATCGCCACCAATATATAAATCGCCGACCACGCCAATGGGGACGAATTGCAAGTTATCGTCTAAAACAACTACTTTGGTATGACGAATGGGATAACCAATCGGCACATCATTGCCTTGCCAATGTTTAGGCAAACGATAACAACAAGTAAAGGTTGTGTTTTCGGTGGGTCCATAACCATTGATAATCTGACAATCAGGATAGTGTTGCTGTAAACGTTGAATATGTGTGGCAGATAACACATCCCCACCTGCTAACACTTGTTCCACATTCGCAAAGGCGGTTATGGCTTGATCAATCATTAAATGAAACAAGGGTGCGGTTAGCCATAAGGTTGTGATATGGCTTTGTTGAATAAATTGAGCCAGTTGATTCAGACCTAACTGGCCTGCGGGTGCGATGACCAAACAAGCCCCGTTCAATAAAGCACCCCAAATTTCAAAGGTCGCTGCATCAAAAGCCACAGGGGCATATTGTAATATTTTTTGTTTAGGGTCTAAGTTGACATAATGGCTTTGTTTGACTAAACGTACCACCCCTTTTTGTTCAATGGCCACCCCTTTAGGCAAACCTGTCGAACCAGAGGTGTACATCATATAAATCAAATGATGTAATTGGCTATGTGAATCAACCTTCGTGTTTGGATATTGTGTATGAATACCTTGCCAATCCTCCCAAAGTAAGGTCAGTTGCGTGTTCTCAAGTGCGAATTGTTGATAATAATGGCTTTGGCTAATCAATAACTGACTATCACTATCTTGCAACATCCACCGTAGCCGTTCACTAGGATAACTAATATCCAATGGAATATAATAAGCCCCTGCTTTGACCACCGCTAATATTGCAATAATTAAGGCATCAGAGCGTGGTAAATAAATTGCCACAGGCGTTTCCAAGCCAATACCAATCGATTGCAAATAATGGGCTAAAGCATTACTCGCTTGGTCTAATTGTTGATAACTTAACGGTGTCTGCTCCCAAATAATGGCCGTGGCATTCGGTCGCTGTTGTACTTGCTCACTAAATAATGCTGCCACTGTTTTTTGAGGATAATCACGATTCACATTCACACCACTCCAATCAGATAATAACTGCTGTTCCGCAGGGAATACCATTGGGTAATCACTTAACCATTGTTGTGGTTGTGCGATAATTTGCTTTAATAAATACTGCCAATGCTCAATAAAATTTTGTATGGTCTCAAGCCTATATAAGTCTTTACGATATTCAATGCTAAGATTTAAACCTTGCGTTGGCTGTTCTACGATAGCGACTAACATATCAAATTTTGCCGTATTCGTGGGAATGGGGATATGACGAATCGTTAAATCTGGCCATGAGAATGGCTGAGTCGAGGTTTGCCATGATAATACGATTTGAAATAAAGGATGCTGGCTTAAATCACGATGATCTAAAAGTTGATCCACCAAGGTTTCAAAAGCAATGGCTTGATGTTCATAAGCGGATAATAACATTTGCTTGACTTTGACCAACAAATCTAAAAATGATAAATCCTGTTGCCATTGCACTCGCAATACCAGCATATTGACAAAAAAACCGAGTAAATCTTCAATTTGCGGATGAGAACGTCCAGAAACAGGCGTGCCTATGACCAAATCCCTTTGATTTAAATAACGATATAACAAGGTATAAAAGCTGGTCAGTACCACGGTATAAACGGTGGTATCCATACGTTTTGCCAGTTGTTTTAAATTTTGATACAACTGAAATGACCATTGTACCGTAATCGCATCGCCTTGATAGCTAATCTCGGTACTACGAGAATAATCAGTGAATAACTGAGTAGGGGTTAAATCTTGTAGTTGTTGTTGCCAATAAGGTAAATCTTGTTCTAAAATTTGAGCATATGTTTGGCGTTGCCATACCGCATAATCCGCATATTGTAAGGCAGGCGTGGGTAATTCAATGCCTTGATAAAGCTGTTGCCATTGATTTAACAGCAATGGAATTGACCAGCCATCCATAATACTATGATGGAAAATCAGGAATAATTGCCATTGTGTTTGTTCCGCATTCCGTTGGATTAACCACACTTTCCATAAAGGTGGCTGAGATAAATCAAAGGCTTGTTGTAATTCTTGACTAAGCAGTTGTTGCACACTTTGTTGGGGTTCTGATTGTGCCGAATAATCCAAATAGTGCCAAGCAAAATTCGGCTTATCATCAATTTTTTGCCAAACTTGTTGTTGCTGTTCCACAAAATACGTTCGTAAAATTTGATGCACTTGACTAAGTTGTTCTAAACTTTGTTTGATTTTATTGGGATTTAATTTACCCGCGATTTCTAATAAGGCAGGCATTAAATAAGCTGTCGTCGGTTTGATTTTTTCAATTAACCATAAACGTTCTTGAGCCAAGCCTAAAGGCAATGGCTGTGAATAATCGGCTTTTAAAATCGGTAGAAACGCCTGTTGTTGACTTAATTCGGCCAACTGTTGAGCGAGTTGATCTAAACGTGGATATTCAAATAATAAGCGGACAGGCAAGCTTAATTGTAATTGTTGTTGTAATTGATTAATCGCTTGCACAGCGGTCAGTGAATGCCCACCCAAATCAAAAAAATGAGCGTGGGCATTTGTAACAGGCACTTTTAATAAGCGTTGCCAAACATTGGCCACTAATTGTTGCCATTGGTCCGTCAAAACCGCTCCCTCATCCACTACAGATTCAAGCGGGCATTGTCTTAAGGTTTTATAATCAATTTTGCCATTGGCGAACATTGGCATTTGTTCTAATACTTTCCAAGCACTTGGCAACATATAATCAGGCAATTGTTTGGCCAAGCATGACTGTAACCGATCAATTTGCTTGTCAACAGTATCAGTATCGGTTTGTTTTTTAGTGAATACGACAAAGGCAATTAACTGTGGTTGCCGTAATAATACCACGGCTTGTTCAACCGCATCGGCTTGCAATAATACATTGCTAATTTCCTCAAGTTCAATCCGATACCCACGCCACTTAATTTGTTGGTCTCGTCGTCCCAGATATTGCAATTGTCCCTCACCAATATAACGGGCGAAATCTCCCGTACGATAGTAAATTTGATTCTCTTTATGAATAAAGTTTGCTTGGCTTAAATCCGCACGTTGATAATAGCCTAAAGCCAACCCCATTCCTGAAAAATATAACTCACCAATCACACCTAAAGGCAAGGCCTGTTGTCGTTCATCCCAAATATGGGCTTTCATATTCGCAATGGGTTGCCCAATAGGAATGACTTTAGGGGGGGGATTAGGGCAAATATAATAACTACTATCAATAGTGACTTCCGTTGGGCCATAAAGATTGACTAACTGTAATAATGGTAACTGCTGATAAACTTGTTGTACTAAATGAGCCGTTAAGGCTTCCCCCCCACAAAATAAGTAACGTAAACACTTAAGTTGGGCAAAACCTTCACGCAATTGTAACATTTGTAATAGGGTTGGTACGACTTGTAAGACAGTAATACCATATTGTTGTAAAATATTAATCAAAATATCTGGGTCTTGATGGGCATTAGGCGGTGCAATCACTAAGCAGCCACCGACTAATAAAGGCGATAATAATTCCCAAATCGAGGCATCAAAACCAATGGGGGTTTTATGTAATACTCTATCATGATGATTTAAGGCAAACCTTTGATTAAACCACAACATATGATTTAAAATGGCCTGTTGTGGAATCATCACCGCTTTCGGTTCGCCTGTCGAACCTGAGGTGTAAATCAAATAACAAATATCTTGTAATAATGGCGTAATCGCTAAGGGATGATAAGGATACGTTAACCATGTTTTATCCTTAGGATGAATGCTAATGGCATGAAATTCGTCATCAGAATGCTCAGTGAGCAATACTTTGGCTTGGGCTTGCTGTACTAGACGTTGCAAGCGTTCAATCGGCACTTGATAATCCAAAGGCAAATAAATGGCATTCAGTTTTAAAATCGCTATGACGACCACCGCTAATTCTAAACAACGTGGCAATGCTACCGCAACCACTTGTTGTGGTTGCAGTCCTAAACTTGATAAATAATGCGCCAGTTGATTGCTTTGCTGATCCAATTGTTGATAACTTAATTGTTCGCTGGCAAATTCTACCGCAATCGCATCGGGGTATTGGCTAACCACTTGATAAAAACGTTGCCCCAAACTTTGCTCAAAATCATAAGCAACGTCGGTTTGATTCCACTGTTGCCATTGTTGTTGCTCTGCTTTCGTCATTAAACAATACTGCCAAATATTTTGTTGTGGCTGGGCAAGCATTTGTTCTAATAACAAAATAAAATGTTGTCCCATGCGTTGAATCGTACTTAACTCAAATAAATCACTGGCATATTCCATATTGATTTGAATATGTTCCCCTAAATCCACTAAGGTACAAGACAGATCAAACTTAGCCACGGCGGTTTCAACTTCCCTTGGCTCAATCACTAAATCGGGGAATTGCCAATCAAAATCGCTGACATCTTGCCAAGAAAACATGACTTGAAATAATGGACTATGACTGGTTTGCCGTTCAGGCTGTAATACTTCTACCAATTTATCAAAGGGTAAATCTTGATGCGCATAGGCATCTAATGCGGTTTGTTTGACCCGTTGTAACCAAGTCAACACGCTATCGTGTTGATTAGGCTGTAATCTTAAAACTAAGGTATTGACAAAAAAGCCAATCAATGGCTCCAATTCCGAACGATTACGACCACTAATAGGCGTACCAATGGCAATATCTTGTTGCCGAGAATAATGTGCCAACAAGCCTGCAAAACCTGCCAGTGTCAGCATAAACAGGGTTAATTGTTGCTGTGATGCAAAATGGACTAGTGCCTGCCTTAATTGGGCTGGAATCAAGGTTGAGCAATGTTGACCTTGTTCGCTTTGTACTTTGGGTCTCGGATAATCGGTTGGTAATTGTAATACCGTTAAATCTTGTAATTGTTGTTGCCAATAATGTAAACTTTGCTGAAAATCCCATTGGCGTTGCCAAATCGCATAATCGGCATATTGTACCTTTAAACGAGGTAAGGCAATTTGTACGGAATTATTTTGATGATAATGTTGGTAATAATAATGCAGTTCCGTTAATAATATGCTTAATGACCTCGCATCAGAAATAATATGATGCATATTAATGGCGAATAAATGCTGATTCGGGGCTAATTTTAATAATTTTACTCGAAAAACTGATGCTGATAATAAAAACGCTTGGTCTAATTCTGCTTTAACCCATTGTTCAACTGTTTGATTATCATCTAAACTGACAATCTTTAATTTAAAACTTGATTCTTCGACAGGGATAATCACTTGCCTGACCCCCTCATCCACAGGAATAAAACGAGTTCTTAAACTATCATGGCGTTGTATAATTTGATCCAATGCAAATTCTAAAGCGACATAGTTTAACTTTCCAGCAATATTAGCGAATAATGGAATATTATAGCTGACACTATTCGGAGTAAATTGTTGTAAAAACCATAAACGTTCTTGGGAAAAGGATAATAACAAGGGCTGAGATTTATCCACAATGGCAAAATAATTCTCAGATTGTTGGGATTGTTGCTCAATAGTTTGGGCAAATTGCTCTAATACTGGCTTTAAAAACAAGGTTTTTAATGGCAATTCAATATGAAAATAATCTCTTATTCGGGAAATCAACTGAGTCGCTAATAAAGAATGCCCCCCCAGATTAAAAAAGTGATCTTTTTTACCCACTCGTTCGACTTTTAATAAGCTTTGCCAGATTTGAGCCAAATCTTTTTCAAAGTCCGTCTCGGGTGCAACATAGGGTTGATCACTGATTTCTTCAGGAATGGGTAACGCGACTTTGTTTAATTTCCCATTCTGGGTTAAAGGGAAACGGTCTAACTGCCTCCAACGTGAAGGCAACATATAATCGGGTAAAGACTGTTGCAAAAAGGCTCTTAATTGCCTTAATTCAAACTTATCATTTTTAGCCACCACATAAGCGATAATCAAGCCTTGTTGTACAATGACGGCATATTCAGAAACATCGGCATATTGTCCAATGACGGCTTCAATTTCACCTAATTCAATTCGAAAGCCACGCACTTTCACTTGTTCATCCAAACGTCCTAAATATTCTAATTCCCCATCGTCACGATAACGAGCCAAATCCCGAGAACAATAATAGCGTTGCCCTTGATGCAGAATAAATTGTTGCTGTGTTAATTCGGGATGGTTTAAATAACCTTGACACACGCCTGCCCCTGTAATCGCAATTTCACCAATGACACCAATCGGGACAGGACGATAATGTCGATCCAATAACATTAATTTTAAATCAGGAATAATTTGGCCAATGACACTACCTGACGTTTGATCTAATTCAGTCGGATTAATCAAACGATAACTCACATGCACAGTCGTTTCAGTAATACCATACATATTCACCAATTGCGTGCTTGCCTGTGGATATCGTTGATACCATTTTTTCAAACGAGTCAAATCCAAAGCCTCGCCACCAAAAATAATCCAGCGTAGTCGTGTGAGGCGGGTGATATCCCTTTGCTCTAAACTTGCCAACAAGGCATAAAAAGCCGAAGGCGTTTGATTTAATACAGTAATGTTTTCAGCAAATAGTAATTGATAAAAATCCTCAGGTGAACGTGCGGTTAAATAAGGCACAATCACCAAACATCCCCCATGTAACAATGCCCCCCATATTTCCCAAACAGAAAAATCAAAGGCATAGGAATGAAATAAACACCAACAATCCTCGGCATTAAAATGAAACCAAGCCTTAGTTGCTAAAAACAAACGTTGCACTTGAGCATGAGTAATCGGCACGCCTTTAGGTTTACCTGTAGAACCCGAGGTATAAATCACATAAGCTAAATCATGAATTTGACTTTGAACATTAGGTTTCGCTGCTGTTTGAATTTTTGCTTGATCGCTGTCTAAACAAATTATAGGTAGGGTTAATTCCGCAAACACGGTGCTTAAATTCGCAAGAGTAACAATGGCGACAACTTTGGCATCTTCCACAATCGTCTGGACTCGTTCCAAAGGATAAGCGGGGTCTAAAGGCAAATACGCGGCACCTGCCTGCAAAATACCTAATAAACCAACGATTAAATCAATTTTTCGATAAATAGATAATGCCACTAATTGCCCTGACTGCACGCCTTGTTGTTGTAAATAACCAGCAAGCTGTAATGATTGTTGCTGTAACTGTGCATAAGTGATTTGATCTTGTTCAAAACGTACGGCAATTTTGTCAGGATAGTTTAAGGCTTGTAAGGCAAATTGCTGGTGTAAACACTGGGTTACAGGATAATCAACTGGCTGGGTATCGTACCAAAACTTGGTTTCATTACTTAATAAGCTCGTTAGTTGCCCAAGTGATTCCGCACCTTGCATGAGTTGTTTCGAAAAAAGCAATAATCGATCTAAGAAATTTAAATCAGTAAAATACTGATTATGATAATATAAACTTAATTCTGGGGTAGCAAAGCCCGCATTAATAATTAATTGCACCTGATTATCGAAAAATAAAGGAATATATTGGCTAATTTTTTCCTTACGTCCAAATACCTCTAATTCCGCCGGAAAACTATAATAATTATAAAAAAAGGCTAAACGATGTTGTGGTAAAATGCGATTCTGTTCTAATACTGAAATATGTTGAAACTGACCGAGTTCACGTTTATACCTTTTAAGTTGTTGCCAGTATTCAGCAAAACCATTGGCAGACTCTAGGCTGGCCAGTTTAAAAATAATGGGTAATTGTTGATAATAACAACCAATCGTATAACGGTGCTGACCACGGCGAGTGCTTAACACATCAAAGATAAAAAAGTCTTGACTAGGGCGACAATAAATATCCAATAGCAGTGCATAAAGCCCTTTAAAATAAAGGGCAGGTGTCATCCCTTGCTGGCGACAATAACGTTTAATTAATTGCCAATCATTCTCAGGCAATGCTAATTTTTTATGGATTTTTTGTGGTTGTTTAATGGGTAATGGCTGAAAATCTAATGCTTGTAATAATGCAGCTTGTTGTTGCCAATATTGTAAGGTTGCCAAGTGATCAAAGGTTTGACGATTTTCTTGGACATATTGATAAAAAATCGCAGGTACGGTTTCTGCTTGTGATTGTTGTTGCAATGCGTGATAATTCGCTAAAATCTGTTGAAACACTACGGTACCAGCCGTACCATCAAGCACACTATGATGCCCCCGACCAAGTAAAATATATTTATCCTTACGTCGCTGAATTAAACCATATTGTACTAAAGCATCATTGGCTAAATCAAAGGGGCGATAAATCCATGCTTTAATATGTGCCACGATGTCATCATCACTGTAAGTTTCCTCTGGATATTGCCAATATTCAAAACTTGCTTGCGTTGCGGTTTGAACACACTGATAGGCCATTTCCGCATAACGGGCATGACAAGCAATAATGCGACTGCGTAATACAGGTTGTTGTTGTAATAACTGTTGTAAGGCTTGTTGCCATAATTCTAAGTCAATGGTTTGATGCAATTCTAACACATTACCCATACTGTTATAAATAGACTCAGGATTTAAAACAGTATCTAAATATAAATCCCGTTGAACGACTGATAAGGGTTCAACTCGTTCATACGCCTCAACGGTCAAACCTAATTCTTGAAATAATTGCTGTTGTGATAACCAAGGAAAATTACTGATATAACAATCGGCATGTTCGGCAATCACCCCTAAGACCCAAATATATTGGGCGACTAAATGCTGAATCCGTTCGAGTTTAAATAAATCCGTATTATATTCCACCACGCCTTGCAAACCCTTAGCTTGCTCAGTTAAATTAAACGTTAAATCATATTTTGCAATGCCCGTTTCAAACGCTACGGCCTCAATCCTTAATTCGGGTAATTCAATGCTAGGCATGGGTGTATTTTGCAAGGCAAATCCTACTTGTGCTAAAGGGGCATAACTTAATTCCCGTTCTGTCGCTAACGCCATCATTAATTCTGAAGGAAAATCTTGATGAGCATAAGCGGCGAAAGTCGTGGTTTTTACCCGCTGTAATATTTCCACGACATTAGGATTACCACTTAAATCCAAACGCAATAATAAGGCATTGACAAAACAACCAATTAAATTTTCAACCTCTGCTCGTTGTCTGCCTGCCGTTACCGTACCAATACAAAAATCATTTTGTTTCGCATAACGTGATAATAAAATCGCAAAGCCTGTTAATAAGACCATAAACAAGGTTGTTTCAGTTTGATAACTTAATTGATACAGTTTTTGGGTGAGTTCTGCCTCAATTTCAAAATAAAAATGCCTACCTTTAAAACTTTGTTGGCTAGGACGTTCAAAGTCAGTCGGCAAAACTAAGGTAGGCACGGCATGCAATTGCTGTTGCCAATAGTCCCAACCTTGTTGATAATGTTTGCCTTGAAACCATTGCCGTTGCCACATGGCATAATCCAAATACTGAATAGGCAATTCAGGTAAGACCAAAGGCTGTTGTTGACAAAAACTTAAATAGGCTTGGGCTAATTCTTGAATAAATAATCCTACTGACCAACCATCTGCCACTAAATGATGAAAACTATACGCAAACAACCATTGTTGTGCCGATAATTGAATAAGTTGCACTCTAAAAACCGATTGCTCTAAATCAAAAGGCTGTTGAGCTTGTTGGGTAGCCCACTGTTGTAATTGACGGTCTTGCTCCGTCGTGGTGAAATTTTGCCAATTCTCAATGGGACAATCAATTGTCATCTCTGGCTCAATTTTAATCATGGGTTCGCCTGAACGATTGATAAAACGTGTTCTTAAAATTTCATGGCGTTGGACAATTAGATTTAAACTTTTTCTTAAAGCTGAAACATTTAATTTACCACTAATTTTAACAATCGCTGGCATATTATAAGCCGACCGACTGGCTTCCCATTGACTAAAAAACCATAAACGCTGTTGAGCAAATGATAAGGCTAAATTGGCGTTACGATTAACAATTTCAATGTCAGGTAATTTATCACTTTGTTTGGTTTTCAGCAATTCCGCTAAATCTAATACGGTTGGTGCCACAAAAAATTCACTCATACGAATCTCAACGGCAAATTGTTGGCGTACTTTCGTCAATACCTGCATGGCGGTGAGTGAATGCCCACCTAATTGAAAGAAATTGGCATCTAAACTCACTTTCGTGATATTTAATACTTTGGCAATAATACCTGCCAGCAGTTGTTGTTCCGCTGTTTGTGGTGCTGACCAAGTAAGCGTATTAATCACTGCTTGATCAGCCTTAGGTAAGTTTTTGCGGTTAATTTTACCACTGGGCAAACGAGGCCAATCCCTGATGACCATAAACGAAGAAGGCACCATATACAATGGTAAAATGGCAACTAACTGCTGTTTTAAGACCTCTAGGTCGGGTTTCCTCCCTGATTCTGGCTGAACATAGGCCACTAAATGTTCATTGTCAACAATGACTACCGCCTCTAAAATTCCTGATTGTTTGACTAAAACCTGTTCAATTTCGCCTAATTCAATTCGTTGCCCCCGTAGTTTTACCTGAAAATCCAACCGCCCTAAATACTCTATGGCACCATCGGATAAATATCTGGCTTTATCGCCTGTTTTATACCAACGCTGTTTTTGATAATAAATAAAACGCTCACTGGTTAATTGGGCTTGATTTAAATAAGCTATCGCTAAATTAATACCCCCAATATAGAGTTCCCCTGAAAGACCAACAGGCACTGGGTTTAACCAAGGGTCTAAAATCAATAACTGGGTATTAGCAATAGGATAACCGATAGGAATGCTATGACTATGTTTAGGAATGGCCTGAGAACAATCCCAGTAACTGACATCAACAGAGGCTTCCGTTGGCCCATATAAATTATGTAATTCCGCATTGGGTAAACATTGAAAAAAGCGTTCTTTATGTTCAATGGCTAAAGCCTCACCACTGCAAAATACTTGTTTAATACTATGGCAATCGCTGGCTTCTTGATAATCCAAAAATACTGCTAACATTGATGGCACAAAATGTAAATGGCTAATTTTTTGTTGCTGGATTAAACGGCATAAATAGGCAGGGTCTTTATGTCCATCAGGCTCTGCCAGCACCAATCTTGCCCCAACCATTAACGGCCAGAAAAACTCCCATACCGACACATCGAAACTATAAGGTGTTTTTTGTAACACCGCATCTTGCGGTTGTAACTGATAGTGTTGTTGCATCCATAATAAGCGATTCACAATCCCTCTATGGGGAATCACTACCCCTTTCGGCTGTCCAGTAGAACCAGAGGTGTAAATCACATAAGCAGGGTCTTCACCCAAAAGGTTCAGCCCTAAATTTTGATTAATATTTGATTCAACATCGGGCCATTCTTTTTCAATATTACAACACCAATTGGTTTTAGTATCTGGCACACAATACACACTGGCATGGTGATAAATTACTACCTCAAGTTGGGCATGTTCTACCATATAATTTAAGCGTTGTTTGGGTAAATCTGGGTCTAAAGGCAAATAAGCACAACCGGCTTTGATAATCCCATATAATGCAATCACTAAATCTAAACAACGATACATACAAACCCCAATCATACTACCTGGGCTAATATTCAAAGAATGTAAATGATGGGCTAATTGATTGGCTTTATAATTGAGTTGTTGATAAGTTAAACTTTGTTGTTGATATTCAACCGCCATTTGATAAGGGCGTTGTTCAACCTGTTGTTCAAACCAATAAATCAATGATTGGTCTTGATTAGGATAAACACGCTGAGTTTGATGCCATAATTGCTGTTGTTGTTGTTCAACTTCGGTCAATAATGATAATTTTAAGGCAATGCTATTTGGCTGTTGACAAAGCCCTGTTAATAATTGTTGATAATGTGATAATAATGCCGTCATTGCCTCCTGTTGGTAATAACCTGAATCATACCGACATTGAATCATTAACTGTGGTTGTAAAGCAATCACCATAGTTAATGGATAAGCGGTTATTTCCAATGCCTGCATGGCACTAACTTGCAACTGTCCTGATTGACTTGCCAAGTTTTTATCCACAGGGTAATTTTCCACCACAAACAAAGTTGAGAATAATGATTGGGCTGGGGTATCACACCATGTTTGCACTTGCGTTAAGGCACTATGATCATATTGTCGCCAATCTTGAAATACGGTTTGCAAGCGTTGTAACAATACGAAACCTGATTCATCTAAATTTAACTGAATCCGAAACGGTAAGGTATTAATAAACAAACCTACCATATTTTCAACTTGTTCTAACTCACTAGGACGACCTGAAACCGTTACCCCAAAAACAATATCACTATCGCCACTGTATCGTGCTAATAACAACGCCCATGCGGTTTGCAATAAGGTATTCAGGGTGAGTTGTTGTTGTTGGCAGAAATGTTGATAATATTGCTGTTGGGCTTCGGTAAAGCTCAAACTCAGCGTTTCGACACGGAGGTTTTTAGCTTGGGAAGATTCAATCAATAAACGATTTTTCTGGTCAAACCCTGATAAATGTGATTGCCAATAGCTTTTGGCCTTGGCTTGTGCTTGTTGATATAACCATTGAATATAATCACTATAAGGTCTGACGGCGGGTAAATGGTAATATTCCCCTACTAAACGATATTCATACAAACGAAATATTGCTTGCCAAATCAAGGGTAACGACCAACCATCGACTAAAATATGATGATGTGTCCATAAAAACTGGACTTGATTTTTACTATAATAAATCCAATAAAATCGCATTAATGGCGGTTTATGCCATACAAAGCCTTGCTGGCGATCTTGTGGTAATAGTTGCTGCCAATGCTGTTGTTGCTGTGCTTGTGTCAAATGTTGCCAATCTAATACTATCCATTCAGGTTCGACATTGGCATAAACGATTTGATGGTCTGATTCAACCGCAATTCTCAATATATCATAATGTTGAATCACTTGTTGCCAACAATGTTGCCATAAATTAAAATCTAAGTTTCCGCTTAATTGGCAAAACACTTGTTGTAAATACGCATGGGTTTCTTGGTTTTCATTCGACTCAAATACCATGCCTTTTTGGGTATAAGATAAAGGATAAATATTATCAATTTTATGTTGTTTCACCACTTGAGCAAGTTTATCATCTTGCCATTGGCATAGTTTAAAATCGTCCAAACTATAACCATAAGATTCTGTTTGCAAGCAGTATTCTAATAACTGCTGTAAATAAAATTGGTATTGTTTACTTAAATACGCCATAGTATCTTGTTCATGACACGCACTGGAATAGTGCCAAGTGATCTGTAAACAATCCTGTTCAATTTGAGCAATAATATCAAATAAATAAGGTCGATGATTTTCCAATGCTCGTTCAATAGGCTTGAGATTCACTGTACTTAAATTGGCCAGTTCAGCAGTATTCGCTCGCCATTGCCCCAAATAATTAAAACTCACTTGCGCTTGACTATCGAGCGATAAATAACCATAGGCCATACCATGATTAGGGACTGTCCGACAGGCTTGTTTGACTCGTTGTAGAATGATACCAAAATCTTGTTCGGCACCTAAGTCAACATAAACAGGATAAACATTGGTAAACCAACCCACGGTTTGACTTAAATCTAAGGCTTCTAACGCCCCTAAACCTTGCGTATCCCGCCCATGCCCTTCTAAAGCGAAACAAATCCCTGTTTGCTCACTCCAATCTCTTAACGTTAATACCAAAGCAGTGATGAGAAATTCAGGAAACCGAATCGCATAGTGTTGACTGAGTTCTAACAGCATTATTTGTGTTTGTTCTACCGAATATTGCCATGCTACCTTGGCGAAATCTCGTTCTAAATTAGGCAAATAATGATCTTGAGGCAAAGCGGTCAAAGGTAATTCCGCTTGGGCTAAGAAATAAGCCTTATCCTTATCGGCATTTGAGGCAAAATAACCTTGGGCATGATTAAGCCAAGTTTTCCAAGCAGTGGTTTTATTAGGATAAGACAATGCTTGTTGTTGCTGTAATTGTTGATAAAACATTGCCAAATCTTGCAATAAAATCCGCCAAGAAACGCCGTCAATAATTAAATGATGGGCAAACATCACTAAATAATCACTTTGTTGAGGCAAAGTTTGCAGGTAAATGACTTGGAATAAACCCGCTCGGCTTAACTCTAAACTCGCTTGTTGTTGATTGATATAGGCTTGAATTTGTGATTCCGACCAATCGTAAGCCGCCACCTTAGTAAACGTAGTCGTGTTTACTTCGGCTAAAATTTCCGCTTGCCATATGACTGGTTTAGAGCTTGTTTGGGTAAATCGGCTTCGTAATACCGCATGATGTTGATACAATGCTTTCACCGCCAAGGCTAAATTAGCAGTATTTAACGCAGTCTCACTGGCAAAGACTACGGATTGATTCCAATGCGATAATTTTGCAAAGTTTTGTTGAAAAAACCATTGTTGAATAGGACTAAGACTCAGTTCCCCTGTTTCTTGCCCCTCTAATTCTTCAGTAACATTACGTTTAACGACTTTGGCTAAATCAACAATGGTTTGGTATTGAAATAACTGTTTAGGTTCTATCATGACACCATGTGCTCTTGCTTTCGCAATGACTTCAATGCTGATGATGGAATCCCCACCTAAACTAAAAAAATTATCCGTAATTGACACTTTAGCCACACCTAGCACTTGTTGCCAAATGTTGACTAATAATTGTTCTATGGGTGATTGGGGTGGAAAATAATCTGTCGTAGTAACAGGCATTGGTAACGGTAAAGCCTTACGATCTAATTTCCCATTATCAGTGGTCGGTAAGGTTTCTAGCACCATAAAATACGCTGGCACCATGTAATCAGGCAATTGTTGTTTTAATTCCTGTTTAAGCGATTCAAGATTGAAGTCATTATGTGCCAATACTAAATAAGCAATCAGATGAGGACGATCCTGCAAGGTTTGTACCATAACCACTGCGTCAGCAATATCCTCTTGTTGTAATAATAAGGCTTCAATTTCGCCTAACTCAATACGATAACCTCGAAGTTTTACCTGATGATCCACCCGACCAATAAATTGCAATGGCCCATCGGCTAAAAATCGCACTAAATCACCCGTACGATAAAAACGCTGGTCATACAGTGTTACCCATAATGAATCCAATTCTGGACGTTGCCAATAACCATGAGTTAAACCAAGCCCACCAACATATAATTCGCCAACAACACCTTTAGGAACGAATTGCCGTTGAGCATTTAATATTAGTATTTGATTATTTTGTACGACTTCCCCAATTGGGGTACGACGTTGATATTTCCTTGCTTTAGGCACGGAATATAAACTACAACAAATGCTTGCTTCGGTCGGACCATAGCCGTTAATAATTTGTAAGTCAGGTATGCGTTGTTGAATTTCTGCTAATAAGGTTTCGGCAATGGGTTCAACCCCAACTAATAAACGCCTTAATTTCATCGCATTCGCATGCCCCTCTTGCTGTAACCATGTCAGCAACGGGGCTAAAAAAAATGGCGGTAAATATGCGGCACTTATTTGATGTTGCAACAACCACGCAAATAACTGCGCTGGATCGGAACGATGTTTATCAGGAGGAATGTATAAACATCCCCCTGCGACTAAAATTGAAAATAATTCATACACCGCCACATCAAAACTAAAGCTACTCCACCAACTGCCATTATCACTCGGGACTAAAGGCAAGCGTTGCTGCAAATCGGCCAATAAATTTACGACCCCTAAATGATGTCCAATCACCCCTTTTGGTCGTCCAGTTGATCCTGAGGTATAAATCAAATAAGCCGCAGTAAGTGGCGGGACATCTATTGCGAAAGGCTGACTAGACTGTGATAAAATTTGACTTTGATGTTGTTGCCATATGATAACAGGCATGGCTAAATCTAAATCAGATTCCGCAAACAATACTCGAATTTGCGCATCCTCTCGCATCATTTGTAAACGTGATTCAGGATAATTCGGGTCTAATGGCAAATAACTCGCCCCAAGTTTTAATATAGCTAATACTATGACCACTAATTCACAACAAGGATTTAATTGCACACCAACCCTATCATTTGCTTGCACCCCGATAGTCTGTAAATAACGAGCGAGTTGATTGCTGAATTGTTCTAATTGTTGATAAGTGAGTTGTGTTTGATCAGACACAATGGCCGTTTTTTCAGGCTGAACGTTTGCCCATTGACTAATTAAATGCGATAAACTTGAATGTGGATACTCCCCTTGACGATAACCTAAGGCTTTGAGTTGAGCTTGTTGCGATTGATTTAATAATCTTAAATCACCAATTTTAGTTTGAGCTTGGCGAATAATCTCTACTAATAATTGCTGATAATGACTTGCCATTGCTTCAATTGTTGTCGCTAAAAACAAATCACTGTTATATTCTAAACTGGCAGAATAATCCTCCGATTCTGGCACAATCACTAAGGATAAATCAAATTTAGCGGTTTTACCTAAAATATCATGCCGTTTAAACGGAATAGATTCTAATTGTGTCGTTGCCATAGGTAAATTTTGCCATGCAAATAATACTTGAAATAAAGGCGTATGACTGGGTTGCCGTTCTACTTTTAAGGCATCAACTAAATATTCAAAGGGAAGATCAGGATGATTAAATGCGGATAGCAGATGTTTTTTTGTAACCGCAAGTTGCTGTAAAAACGTATTTTTAGGATTAATATGGCTAGGAATGACTAAGGTATTGACAAAAAAGCCAATAACATCTTTCGTTTCTTGACGTTCCCGACCATGAAATGGGGTGCCTACCGCAAAATTGCTTTGACGACTATAATGAAATAATAATACTTGCCAAACGGTCATCAAACCCATAAACAAGGTGGCTTGTTCGGCTTGCAATAATGTTTCAAATTGTGATACGACTGTTTTAGATAAATGGAAATAATAAGTATTACCATGATCCGTTTGAATAGCAGGACGAGATAAATCGGTTGCTAATTCTAAAACCTCAATACCCGCTAAATAGGATTGCCAAAATTTTAACTCTTGTTCTAACCAACTGCTCTGCCAGCGTTGTTGTTGCCATGCGATAAAATCAGTATATTGGATTTTAGGGAGCGGTAAATTGGGTGTTTTTCCTTGTTGCAAGGTTTGATAAAAATAAGCCAATTCTTGCTGTAAAATCCCCATTGACCAGCCATCGGCAATAATATGATGCACTACCCATAACAACACTTTAAAATCAGCATCAGTATTAATACAATAAAACCGAATCAAACTATCTTTTTCTAAATCAAAAGGCTGGTAAGCAAGGCTTGCTAAAAACTGATCGAAATCGTTATCGCTACAATCTTTTACTTGTATTGGAATGGATAATTTCGGCTTAATCCTTTGTCTCGGTTTCCCGTCATTCGTTTCCAAACAAGCACGCAACATAGCATGACGTTGGACAATATGATCAAAGGCTTGCTGTAACAATGCTAAATCTAACTCACCATATAACTCAACAGCTAAGGCAATATTATAAACCGCACTTAAAGGTTGCATTTGATCCAAAAACCACAAGCGTTGTTGGCTATATGACAAGGGAAAATATTGAATTTGCTGTTGTTTTGCCTTTAACAATGCTAAAATCTTGGCTCGTTTTTGAGCATCGCTTAATTTATCCATACAAAGTACCTTTGTTAATCCATGACATTAGTTTAGTCCATGGATCAAAGATGCTCTAGTATGGGATTTAGGCAAGAAGTGGTGATGATAGGTGCTGTAATATCATTAATTGTGAAATGGATTATTAACCTTTAATCAAGCGATAAGCATAGAATGGTAGTCGATGATATTTAGGTAAATTTGAAAAAATAGAGGTTAACATTCTATAATTTAGAACCCTAAATCATTACCAGTGATTAATATTCTCTATGATTACCTTTAAACAACTAAGCTATGCCCTAGCGGTAGAACAAACCCTAAACTTTAGAAAGGCCGCAGATAATTGTAATATTTCACAATCTGCGTTTAGTACGGCTATCGCAGAAATGGAAAAACAGTTGGGATTTCAAGTATTTGAAAGAAATAACAAACAAGTATTAATCACTACTTTAGGGCGTGAAGTTTTAAACCAAGCGAAGTTAATTAAACTACAAATCGATGATTTACAACGCTTAGGTAATTTACATCAACAACCCTTAACCACACCTTTATCTATTGGCATGATCCCAACGATTGGCCCTTATTTATTGCCAATTATACTGCCAAGCCTACAAACCCGTTACCCAGAACTTGCCTTAAGTATTTTTGAAGAACAATCGCATATCTTAGTTGATAAAGTTAAGCAAGGTGAATTAGACACCGCTATTCTCGCTTTACCTTTTGAAATTGAGGGTTTATTAGCCTTTAAATTTTGGCAAGAAAACTTTTATTGGATCACACATATTGACGACAAACTCGCTAGTCATACAACAATTAAAGCAGATGAAATTGAAACTAAGAAACTCATGCTATTAAATGAAGGTCATTGTCTTAAAGATCATGCCCTAGCCGTATGTCATCTCAATGCCCCTCCAACATCCGCTCATAGCTTAAGTGCTACCAGTTTGGCGACTCTAGTACAACTGGTGGCAGGTAAAATGGGTTCGACCTTAGTACCTGAAATTGCCCTATCACAATTAGTCGATAATAATCCAATGTTGATCAAAATTCCATTAGCTGAAACGGGTCCGCATCGGGAGTTAGTGTTTATTGTGCGTCCCAATTATCCTGCGACTCATAATATTGAGTTATTGATTAAATTGTTTGCTAACAAGCTTAAACTGAGCTTTAAGTAATAGTAATTTGCCATAAGTTATCGTTAAGTTGTTGCAAATCAATGACACAATCCATAAACTGTTTAATGACATTAATATTAGTTTGTGTATGTTGCGTTGGCGTTAAGGTTGTAAACTGACCACCACCTGCTATGACCATTGGTAATAGTAATTGATCCGCTAAATGAACACCAACGACAGCCTCACTGGCTAAATATTCCTTGGCTTGATCACACGCTTGTTTTGCCACTTTTTCAGCTTTTAGTCCTAATTGACCAAAGCTAATAATGGTTTCAATAATATTTTCATATTCAAGTTTTAACAATACCACATTACCTGAACTATGGCTTTTTTTGATTTGGCGGAGATGTAAATTATCATCAGCCCAACCCATAGTATTCGCAATAACATTTAACTCACGTTGCGGAATAGTTGAGGCTAAATTCGCAAAAAAAGCTTCAGCTGATAATCGTTTTTCATTGCCTCGCTGCATTAATTTAATTGGCTGTAATGCTTGACTTGATTGACTAGGCTGAATCACAAATTCAACTTTACCACCACCGGCAGGATAAAAACCATACTTATGTATAGTGGCAGTAATATCCACTCCCATTTGTCTTAACACCGGCAAAAAACTATATTGCAAAAAATCAAAGGTCGGTGCTTGCATATTATGAGTGCCACCTTCTAACAAAATTTTAGAAGGCTGTGGTGCCGTCATTAATGCAGGAATAATAGTTTGAGCAACAAGACTAGTACTACCTGATGTGCTAATCGCAAAGTGATAATCACCCGCCTGAATTTGCTTAGGTCTAAATAATAATTTCTGTGAACTTAATGTTGCCCCTTCAGTATCGGCATTACAAATCTTAGCAGCCGCTTGTACACAAGTTAAATGCTGACGCATTAATCCCGGTTTGACTCGACCTGAACGAATATTTTTAATTAAAAAGTCTTTGCCTGTCATCATAGAAAGTGATAAAGATGAACGTAATATCTGTCCACCACCTTCCCCTTGCGAACCATCAATAATGACCATGTCAGTTTTGTTTTGCATTGGTATTTTTTCCTGTTTTAAGGGGAAGGGATTTATCCCTTCACACAAACCACCTGTTTTAACACATAAACCACTTCCACCAAATCTTTCTGTGCCTGCATTACTTTATCAATATCTTTATATGCTGATGGTGTTTCATCGATAACATCCACATCTTTACGACATTCCACATTTTTGGTTGCCGCAATATGTTGTGCTAAAGAGACTTGTTTTTTAGCGTCAGTTCTCGACATCACCCGCCCTGCACCATGTGAACAGCTACAAAAGCTTTCTTCATTACCCAAACCACGGACAATATAAGAACGAGTGCCCATACTGCCAGGGATAATTCCCATATCGCCTTTTCTCGCTCGCACTGCCCCTTTTCTAGTCACAAAAATATTTTTACCATAATGATGTTCTCTCGTTACATAGTTATGATGACAGTTTATTGCTTCGACTCCCACATCAAAAGGTTTCGTAATGACTTTACGCATAGCCATAATGGTATTTGCCATCATTACTTCACGATTGGTTCTCGCAAAATCTTGCGCCCATTCTACTGCAAACACATAATCATTAAAATGATCAGTTCCTTCAGGTAAATACGCTAAATCTTTATCAGGTAAGTTAATTAACCATTTTTGCATATCTTTTTTAGCGAGTTCAATAAAATGGCTACCAATCGCATTACCGACACCTCTAGAACCTGAATGTAACATAATCCACACTCGATCTGCCGCATCTAAACAGATTTCAATAAAATGATTACCCGTACCTAAAGTACCTAAATGATTAATATTATTGGTTTTCGTTAGTTTAGGCGTAGTATCCGTAATTTGTTTAAAACCACTGGCTAAATGTTGCCAAGCGTTGGCAGTTGTTTCTGGAATATTACCCCAAGCACCTTTATCACGTTTGCTTCTATTAACACTACGACCATGTGGTACGGCTTGTTCAATAGCAGTTCGTAATCCAAATAAATTATCCGGTAAATCAGCCGCAGTTAAAGAGGTTCTCACTGCCATCATCCCACAACCAAGATCAACCCCTACCGTTGCAGGAATAATTGCCCCTTGGGTTGGGATCACACTACCAATAGTAGAGCCTTTACCGACATGCACATCAGGCATTACTGCCAACCATTTATACACAAATGGCATACTGGCAGTTTTTGCTAATTGTGCTTTGGCTTTATCATCCACAGGTACGCCTTGAGTCCACATTTTAATTGGAAGGCTATTTGGTGAGGCAATCACATCATATCCTTGTTGGCTCATGATTTGCTCCTTTGTAATTTGATACTTACCTAAAAGCAATCACTGTACCAATATTAAAATAAATAATATTTTTATTTTAACTTATTGAAATAAATAGTAAATTATTTTTTATTTAAAATATAGTAAAAAATAATTTCTTAATCATTTATACTATATTCTAGTTTTTTAGAATTTTTTATAAAATATTAGAGTATAAAATCTTATGGTAGTCATTGGTTTTTTAGGGACGGTTTTAGATGGTGTTACTAAAGATTTAAAACGTTGGCAAAAATGGCGACCCACAGTCAGTTTATGTCAACATGAGGACATGTTAGTGAATACGCTAGAATTACTCGTGGCTAACAATGATCAGACTTTAGCCAATTTAATTATCAGTGATATTCAACAAATCTCACCAGAAACTATGGTCAATTGTCATACAGTAAATTTAAAAAACCCTTGGGATTTTGAAGAGGTTTATGCCACTTTATATGAATTTGCGATTCACTATGAATTTGATCTTGAACAGGAACAATATTATATGCATATCACTACTGGTACGCATGTTGCACAAATCTGTATGTTTTTACTCACAGAAGCACATTACTTTCCTGCAAAACTATTACAAAGCTCACCCCCACGTCGATATCAAGATGGGGCAGGTAAATATACGATTATTGATTTAGATTTAGCCAAATATGATCTAATTGCCCAACGTTTTGCTAAAGAACAACAACAAGCGACATCTTTTCTAAAATCAGGGATTAAAACTAAAAACAAAACCTTTAATCACATGATTGCCCAAATTGAAAAAGTTGTGATTAAAACTCGATCGCCTGTATTGTTAATGGGAGCAACAGGGGCAGGAAAATCACAATTAGCACAACGAATTTATGAGCTTAAAAAGCTACGCCATCAGGTTAAAGGTAATTTTATTGAAGTTAATTGTGCCACTTTAAAAGGTGATAATGCCATGTCAGCTTTATTTGGCCATAAAAAAGGGGCATTTACAGGAGCAGTAAGCAATCGTGCCGGCTTATTATTATCAGCCAATCATGGGGTATTATTTTTAGATGAAATTGCCGAATTAGGTTTGGATGAACAAGCCATGATTTTACGAGCAATTGAAACCAAAACATTTCTGCCAGTGGGTTCTGATACAGAAATCAGCAGTGATTTTCAATTATTAGCAGGTACCAATAAAGACTTAAATAAACAAGTTGTTACTGGCAAATTTAGAGAAGATTTATTGGCACGTTTAAATCTTTGGACTTACCAACTCCCTAGTTTAAAAGACAGACGTGAAGATATTGAGCCTAATATTGACTATGAACTCCAACAATACTGCCAACAATATGCCCAAAATATTAGTTTTAATAAAGAAGCTAGAGATAAATATTTAAAATTTTGTTTATCTAGTGAGGCAATTTGGTCAGCGAATTTTCGAGATTTATCCGCATCAATTACTCGTATGGCAACCCTTGCAGAGTTAGGACGAATCCGAGTAGATAATGTTAATGAAGAAATTCAACGTTTAAAAACACTATGGCATTATGCACATCAAGATGAGTCTATGCAAACACTTAGTCAGCTATTTAGCCAAAAACAAATTCAAGCGATAGAATTATTTAATCGAGTGCAACTTGCTGAAGTAATTAAAGTTTGTCGTAGTGAAAAATCATTAAGTGCCGCAGGTCGTAAATTATTTGCGAATACGGGTTCGGATAAGAAAATTAAGAATGATGCGGATCGTTTGAGTAAGTATCTTAAACGGTTTGGTTTAAGTTGGACAGAAATAAAAAACTTACAAATTCGCAATAATATGACAAAAACGTTGATCTAAATCATCACGATCCCTAGTTAAAATTGGCCCGGTGAGATACCATTGTTGCTGAATGACAAAACTATCTTCTATTGTATTAGCTTGATCATGCTGCATAGCTGAAGATAAACGCGCGACTTGATATTGCATACGCTGTTGTTGAAACTCAGGAGGCGATTCTAAACCTGCTAAAATTTCTAGCTGAATACAATACATTTGTAATTGCGATTTATTTTTTTTACAGGCATCACCAAAACCAAGCAAAGAATCTAAATAATTTAAGGCTTGTTGATAACGCTGGTGAATGGCTTGTTCCAAGTCGGATGATGCTAAGGGATCGAATGCTGACCACTGTTGTTTTAATTGTGTTAAAGATTCTGTATTGTTTTCTCTGGTTTCCGCCATCACTTCAATTTGAGTACAAATATTTGCTTTGGCTTTTAATAAGGCAATCACTTGTTGCTGTTGCTTGCATTCTAATTTTGACTGATGTTGTTCAATCCTTTGACAAACTTGTTGGTATTGCTGTTCTAAATGTTTAACTGCTGATTTTTCAAGCTCACCAATCTGCGACCATTGCCTTTGTAATTGCTGATATTCTGATTGCATTTGTTGTATATCGTCAACTTCGGATAATTGTTGTAATTGCTGTAATAATGTTTCTTTTTGTTGTTGATTTCGTTGCCATTGTTGTTGCTGTTCACTGTTCTGGGCACGTTTTTTATCATAAACCGCATCACAACTTTCTTTAAAATCACGCCATAACTGGTTTTCCACCGAATTTCTTGCGGGGACTGTGGTTTCCCATTGTTGTTGTAAGTGTTTTACTTGTTGCAAGGCTTGAGCTAATTCCAATGATTCTAAATCTTGGATTTGTTGAATCAATTGTTTGCGAAAGCTAAGATTACGTTCACGTTCTCGATCTAAATATTGATTCAATACATCAATGGATTGCCGATAGCGTTGTTCAATGCGTTTTTTGTCTTTACGATCAGTGGGTCCGATTTCTCGCCACTGTTTTCTAATTTTTTGAGAAAAATGGTAGCTTTGTTTCCAATTGACTTCGGCCCAATTCGTAGTCGCTAAAAATTGTTCCAATTTTTCACAGACTTGTTGACGCTTTATTAAATTATCATGACGTTCTTGAGAACGTTGTTCAAAATAAGATTGGCAAGGTTGATAAGCGTTTACGCCTGCTTGATTAAAGCGATCCCATAAGGCTTTATTCGAATTATGTCCAAGCTGATCCAGCTTTTTCCATTGTTGGCGTAGTTCCTTAATGGCCGTCGCAATATCTTCTGGATGTTGCTCACTGCCGATTAATGCCTCCATTTGCTCGCATAATTGTTGTTTCACTTGCAAACTCCCCCATTTTTGCCAACCTTGTAATTCTCGAATTTGCGGTTGTAGATGGTAGAGTTTATCTTCGATTTTTTTAATATAACGTTCTGAAAAATCATTCGCTTTTAAATATTGCTGAATCTTAGTTTGTGATTTTATTACCTCCGTTAAATTACCTCGTTCTAAGCACTGTTGTAGCTGTGATAGTTCTGATTGAATTTGTTGTTGATATTCTGCTTGTTGCTGTTGTTGTTGCTGATAACGTTGATTTAAATTTTTGTCTAATTCTAATAAACGTTGTTTTAATATTTGAGCAGGTGCTAACTCTAAATGACCAATAGTTTGCCACTGAGACTGCCATGATTTTAGTTGTTTTAATAATACGGGTGACTGTTGTAACAGTTGTTCCCCTTTGACCACTAATTGCTGTAATTGGCTTAATAACTGCTGTGATTTTGACAATCGTGTCAACTGTGTGGTAATGGTTTGGTATAAATGTTCAAATTGTTGCTGATATTCTACCGTTTTATTTGGCAACATCTGCCATTCATCACTTCTTTGTTGTAATTGTTGTCTAACTTCTTCAATATTCTCACTTTGATTGGCAGTTAGCACTAATTTTTCCAAGGATTGACAACATTGTCGTTGTTGTTGTTGGGATTGTTGTTGCTGTTGGTGTTGCTGTTTTGCTTGATGATATTGTTGACATACTTGTTCATATTGTGCTTTGGTTTTGGCATCAACTTCGGCTTCTACACCATGCCAACGCTGTTCTAAGTCTGCAAATGCCAACCATTGTCCTTGTTTAATAATGGTGGTAACTAAATGACAAATCGTTTCCGCTTCTTGCTGAATTAATTGTGGGCGTTTTGCTAAAGATTCTAATTTTTCAAGTTTTTCTTTGCTTAAACGATGAACTTTTTTATCTTTTTTACGGCTTTTATTAAGAATGGTTTTTAAAGCGGTGCTATCTGAAATCTTATCTAAGGCGGCTAAACGAACTTTGCTTACCTCATCATGTAAAACACATTGGGTCAACACTTCAATATCATCCACTAAGTTTAATGCTTGTAAACGCAGTTCTGACAATGTTGCATGCAGTAAGACGGATTTCCAAATATCCTCTTGCTTAATATTGTCAAAATAGTCTTTATATTGTTTTAATTCGGCACTGTTCTTTAAATTCGTCAATACGGTTACGATTCGCTCAATAAGGGTAGTTTTGAGTTCCGCTTCGGTATCTGCACTCACTACTTTATCTAATAATTTGTTTAGAATCGATAACTCATTGATTTTTCCAATAATCAATTGGCGGACGGCTAAATCTTGTTCTTGGTGATAAATTTCCAGTAATAAAGGTTGATCGGCTTCCATGTCAGCAATGGCTTTATAACGAATACTCGGATTAGCATGTTGCCATTTGGGTACAAAAATGCGTTTTAAAATCATAGATACCAATTCCCCTTACCAAATAAAATTCCACTACAATATAAAGACGATATATTAACTTATTATTATAACTCATCCTAATGGATCAAATGCAAATGCTTTTTTTTCGGTGTCATTTAATTTTTTACCTGATTATGTTACTATCTTGCTTACACTTACAAAGCTGTAGTATTTACACACCATCCTTACCTGAACAATTAGATCAACATACTCAAATAAAATGGGATCAACACGGCATACCAACGATTCAAGCACCAAATTGGTTAGCACTCGTCAAAGCCCAAGGCTATGTCATTGCTAATCAACGCTTATGGCAAATGGACTTAATGCGACGTAGTGCTTCTGGTCATTTAAGTGAGTGGTTTGGTGAAGTGTCTGTCAATCACGATATCATACATCGCCAAGAAGACTGGCAAAGAATTGCCAAACAAGCCTATCAAAAAATGCCTGCGAATCAACGCCAATATCTTGATGCTTACACCCAAGGCGTTAATCAATTCATACAAAACTCATCAAACCACTGGGGCATTGAATACAAATTACTCAATACCAAACCCAAGCCTTGGCATGGCTGGGATAGTATCTTAATTTTTATGGAATTAGTCAGTCAATTATCCAAACTAGCTGACACGGAATTAAAGCAAACTATTTGGCATCAAACCTTACCCAAAACTTGGGCACAATTTTTATTGACCAACGATCATCCTTGGAATCAACCCTTATTTGGCACAAATCCAAACTCACTCCTCCTCCCCCCCAAGAAAGATTGGCTACCCGCACAGCCCTTAGACAAGCTACCCAACATTAAAACCGCCCCAACACAATTTTACCCTGGAAGCAATAGTTGGGCATGGTCAAATCCACAAGCCCATTTTCTTGCGAATGATCCGCATCTTGGCTATAACGTACCCTCACTATGGTTTGGCTTACGTTTATATATTTCACCGCGACAATGGGTAGTAGGTGTGACAGTCCCAGGCATTCCTGGGATTATCTTAGGTATGAATGCTCACATTGCCTGGGCATTAACGAATATTGAAGAAGACATTGATGATTATTTACTAGAAACCATTAGCGAAGACGGTGAATTTTATTTGGCCCGCAAAGACAAACAAGGACATCCTGTTTGGAAACCAATTCAAATTCGTCAACAGATCATTAAGGTGAAAGATCAAGACCCTATTAAAATTACCGCTAAATTTACGCATAGAGGCCCTTTGAAAAGCATTAAATGGCAAGGACAACAACAGTATATTTCACGCCAATGGTTAGGCTTCCATCCTGAGTTATTGCAACTCCCTACTATACCAATCAATCAAGCCAAAGATTGGCAGAGTTTTAACCAAGCGGTGGATCAAATGCGATTACCCCATCAAAATGTGTTAATGATGGACAAAGCAGGTAACTTTGGTTATCGAGCCTCAGGAGTTAGTGTGTTACGCCAAGTCAGTGGTCGTCAATTACAACCTGCCTTACAAGGGGAATGGTTAGGATTAGCACCGGTCAGTCAACGCCATAGACGTTATTATCCCGTTAAAAAACAAGCACAATCATTAGCAACGGCTAATGAACGTATCTGGGTGGAACAATGGGAACATTCTTGGGGCAGTGATGAACGCAAACAGCGTTTACGCAGTTATTTAAACCAAATAAGCAATGCCAATATGAAGCAAATGCAACAATTACAACGGGATACCCATAGTCGTTATTATCAAATAGTATTACAATGGCTTAGTCAACATAGCACCATTAATAATCCTAAACAACAACAACGTTTGCAACGTTGGCAACACTGGAATGGCAAGGCAGTCGATGATCCCACTACCTTTACTGAAGCAGTTACCATCAGTAACAAACTTTATCAAACCTTGATCGCAAAAGTTACCCAACATTTTTTTGATGCTAATAATCCCCCTCCTCCCTACTACTGGCGTTTAAAAAATGCTTGGATGTTAATGGTATTACAAGAACCGCAAGGTGTCTCCGCCTTTGGCATTAATGCAGAGCAACTGGCTAATTTATTAATAAACGAGATAGATCAACAAGCCTTAACCCCATATTCTGAAAATAACCGTCGCCAAAGCCAACATCCACTGACCGCAATTCCAGTTATCGGTCGTTGGTTTCGAGTGAAAAACTCTCCCCAACAAGGCTATTTAGGACTAGTAAGAACGGAATTGCCCAAACAAGGTGCAACCACTCGTTTAATCTGGGATTTAAAACGACCTGAAAATAGTCGTTGGAGTTTGACAATTGGACAATCAGGTCATATGCTATCCAAACATTATCAAGACTTGGATCCCTTATGGCAACAAGGACAGTATTGGCCAGTATTTGATAAAAATTTCTTAGAATTAATAAAAGTTGATAAAGCGGATAAAAAATGAATATTGATCAAGCAGAACTCGATAAATTCGATAAAATCGCCTATCGTTGGTGGGATACTGAGGGTGAATTTAAACCTTTGCATGATATTAACCCATTACGCATGCAATATATTCAACAATTTGCCGAATTAAACAATAAACTAGTTCTAGATGTTGGCTGTGGTGGTGGCATTTTAACCGAGGCCTTAGTCATGGCGGGGGCAAAAGTAACAGGCATTGATATGAGTCCCTCGCCATTGGAAGTTGCCAAACTGCATCTATTAGAATCAGGCTTAGAAGCCGATTACAAACAACAAACCGTGGAAGACACTGCCCAGCAACAACCAGAATATTATGATGTTATAACGTGCATGGAAATGCTAGAACACGTTCCCAACCCACAATCAATTATCCAAGCCTGTGCTAATCTACTCAAACCCAATGGTTTACTATTTTTATCGACTCTCAATCGCAATCCCAAATCCTATTTATTGGCCATTGTTGGCGCAGAATATTTACTACAACTACTCCCCAAAGGCACACATGACTATCAACAATTTATTCGCCCCTCAGAACTAGTCAGTTGGACGAGAGGCACTGACTTAGAAGTATTCGATATAACAGGCATGAGTTATCACCCACTGACTCAACACTATACTTTAGGCAAGGATATTGATGTGAATTATTTGATGGCATTGCAAAAACATGGTGAATAATCCTATTACTACTATTTTTTTTGACTTAGACGGCACCTTAATTGACACTGCCCCTGACATGATCAATGCCATTAATATTCTCCGTCGACAACAACAGCAAGCGAGTTTACCATTATCCGCATTAAGAGATTATGTTTCGCATGGCAGTGCCGTCTTAATTCAAAAAGCCTTTGACATTGACCACAATCACCCACAACTTGAACCATTACGCCAACAATTTTTGCAAATCTATCAACAAAATATAGCCATTCATTCCCGCTTATTTACTGGTATGGATGTCATTCTTAATTATTTGAAGCAACGGCAATTGAAATGGGGAATTATCACTAATAAACCTTCATGGTTAACTAACCCACTACTCAAAGCCTTAAATTTCACCCAAGATTGTTGCTGTGTTATCAGTGGCGATAATCTCATCCACAAAAAACCCCACCCTGTCCCTTTATTATTTGCTTGCAGACTTACCCACACTCAAGCCCAGCACTGTTTGTATATTGGGGATGCCCAAAGGGATATTACGGCGGCAAAACGTGCGGGGATGAAAAGTTTAGTCGCGCGATTTGGTTATATTGAAGCGGGTGAACAACCTGAACAATGGGGAGCGGATGGACAGGTTTTTGAGGCGGAGGAGATTTTGGGCTGGTTGTAAAATAAAATAGTTTTTGTAAAATGTTCCCCAACAAAAATGGGAAATAAAAATTGAAACCAAATCGACGTAACCTTGCAGTTATTCCAAATAATCTCAGACCAATTCTATCCATAGTATTAATGCTATTTGCCTTGTTATTTATTAACTCAGGGTATTTAATCAGCATTACCCTATTAGAATCACAAAGCCAAAACAATTACCAAGATTATTGGTATCAAATGATGTTTTTATTGCATTTACTATTGGGATTATTATTGATAATCCCTAGTATTTGGTTTATCAGTCGGCATTTGCCTAGGGCTTGGCAACATCCGAATCGACGAGCGGTAAAGGCAGGATTGGGTTTATTAGTGGCAAGTTTGCTGTTATTGCTGAGTGGTTTAATTTTAACTCGGTTTGATTTTTTAGATCCCCAACATCAACTACCCCAAATCCGTCATGCCAGTTATTGGTTACATATTATTACCCCTTTGCTTTGTGTCTGGTTGTTTACTTTACATCGATTGGCAGGAAGACGTTTGCAATGGCGCTTCGGCATTGCCATGTTGGTGATGACCTTAGTCATATCAGCTACTATGGTAGGATTTTATCGTCATACTAGCGAGCCGATGAGGGTTGCCCAAAGCAATCAATTATTTACCCCCTCTTTCATTCGTACTGCCAACAATCAATTAATATCCTCAGATAAACTGGTCAATGATGACTATTGCAAAAGCTGTCATCAAGATATTCATCAACAATGGTTGTATAGTGCCCATAAATTTAGTTCCTTTAATAATCCTGCCTATTTATTTTCAATTCAACAAACCGAACAAGCCTTAATCAAACGGGATGGTCATGCCAATGCCATTAAATTTTGTGCAGGTTGTCATGATCCCGTGCCTTTATTAGAAGGGCAATTTGATAATCCTGACTTTGATAAAGCCACTCATCCCACTGGGCAGGCAGGTATTACCTGTACAGTTTGTCATTCAATTACTGCTATTAATAGCCCCAAAGGTAATGCTGATTTTACGATTACCGCACCAAAGCATTATCCCTTTGCCACAAGTGATAAGCAATGGCTACAATGGCTTAATCATCAACTCATTAAAGCCAAGCCTGAATTTCATAAACAAACATTTTTAAAACCTGTCCATCAATCACCTGAATTTTGTGGCAGTTGTCATAAAGTGCATTTGCCCCAAGCCTTAAATGATTATAAATGGTTACGAGGACAAAATCATTATGATAGTTACCATTTAAGTGGCGTATCGGGACATGGGGTGAGTAGTTTTTATTACCCACCAAAAGCCGAAGATAATTGTAATGGTTGTCATATGCCGTTATTAGTCTCCGATGACTTTGGGGCAATTTTTGATAAAACCGATCAACAACTTAAAGTCCATGATCATCAATTTCCCTCGGCTAATACAGCCATTCCCCATTTATTAAAGTATCCTGACTGGGTCAATCAAAACCACAAAAAATTCTTACAAAATATTGTGCGAGTGGATTTATTTGGCATTCGAGAACAAGGCACGATTGATGGCAAATTAATTGCGCCACTACGCCCCCAACACCCCATATTACAAGCAGGAAAAACTTATTTATTAGAAGCCGTCATTCGTACCTTAAAACTTGGGCATTTATTGACGGAAGGCACGGCTGATTCCAATCAAATTTGGTTGGAAGTCATGATAAAATCTGGTGATAAAATTTTAGCTCATAATGGTAACGTTGACCCCGAACAAGGTCGAGTCGATCCTTGGGCACATTTCGTCAATGCTTATGTTTTAGATCGTCAAGGTAAACGCATTGATAGACGTAATGCTGAAGATATTTTTGTGCCATTATATAATCACCAAATTCCTCCTGGGGCTACGGATGTCGTGCATTATCAATTTACTGTACCTGACACGGTTAATACTCCAATTACGATTACCGCAAAACTGCATTATCGCAAATTTGATACGACTTATTTGCAATACATCCAAGCAGATAAATTTAAAAGCAATGATTTGCCCATTATGACCCTAGCAGAAGATAGTATGACTTTTGCCACGACAGCCGAGCAAAGCATTACTAATCCAGCGGTAAAATTTGCACAATGGCAACGTTGGAATGATTACGGCATTGGTTTATTACGCAAGCCACAAAAACGCCAACTCGCTCAAGCAGAACAAGCCTTTAAACAAGTAGAACACTTAGGGTATGCCCTTGGCTCAGTCAATTTAGCCAGAGTATATTTAGCTGAAGGTCGTTTAGAAGAAGCGATTCAGGCTTTAGCCCAAGCCCAACAACAACCTAATCCTGCCTATCCTTGGGTGATGACTTGGTTGACAGGTTTAATTAACAAACAATATGGCTATTTTGAGCAAGCGATTGCGAATTTTAAAACCATTATTAATAATCAATTTGCCGATATTAAAGCCAAAGGCTTTGATTTTAGTCAAGATTATCGAGTATTAAACGAATTAGGGCAAACCTTATTAGAACGAGCCAAACAATTGCGTGGTGAAGCCAAGCGTCCGTGGTTAGAACAAGCAAAATATTATTTAGACCAAGTATTACGTTATGACCCTGAAAATGCCACTGCTCATTACAACTTAATGCTTACTTATCAACAACTCGAACAACCTGAACAAGCTAAAATCCACCAACAATATTATCAAAAGTATCGAGTAGATAACAATGCCAGAGATTTTGCCATTACGGAACATCGACGGCATAACGCCGTGGCAAATTATGTAGCGGAACCGGTGGTAATTTACCCGTTAAAATAATTATTCCGTTTATCATGCTAACGAATGATAATAATTAACTATAAACAAGGATCAGTGTTTGTCAACTCGATTACTATTATTAATGCCCATACTGCTATCTTGGGGACAAATAGCCATGGCAATTGAATTAAAAATTAACATTCAAGGCATTGAGGGCAAGCTAAAAACCAATGTTGAGCAATATTTATCACTGACTCAAATGACAAATCATCCTAAACTTACGGTGGCAAGACTGAAACAATTATTTAAAAAATCGCTTCAAGAAATCCAACAAGGACTACGCCCATTGGGTTATTACAATAGTGAGATTCAATCCGAATTAACACACACTAAAACCCAGTGGACGGCAAATTATAAAATTATTTTAGGTAACCCTATAAAAATTTCAAACATTGATATTCAATTACTAGGAGCAGGTCAAGCGGATGCTGACTTACAAACAATGCCAGAATTTCCCTTAAAAGTTGGCGATACCTTACGACATAGTCAATATAACAAAGGCAAACAAGCATTATTAAAATGGGTTTATGATAAAGGCTATTTAGATAGCCAGTTTACAGTAAAACAACTAAAAGTGTATCCTGACCATAATCAGGCTGACATCATATTACACTTAAACACAGGTTCAAAATATTTTATTGGCAATATTAATTTTGACCAACATTTGTTTTCACAAGCGTTTTTAAGTCGTTATATCCCCAAACCACTGCCCTTTGTCTATTCTAACCATACCTTACTTACCCTTTATCAAAACTTATACCAAAGCCAATATTTTGATATTGTGGATATTCAACCCCAACAAGCCCAAGCAAAAGATAATATGATGCCTGTAGAGGTTTATCTCAAACCCAAAGTTCCCCATCGCATTGCCACAGGGATTGGCTTTGGCACTGATACGGGTTTTAGAACCAATTTACAATGGAATTGGCGTTATTTAAATGCCCAAGGTCATTATTTGCAAACAAATTTAGCACTCTCACAAATCAAAGCAGGCTTTTCTACTGAATATGTGATTCCGCTGGAAAAACCATTAACGGAACAACTGAAATTTAGCTTTGGTTATCAAAATGAATTTGGTACTGAAAATGCTAGTAGTGCATGGAAACTTGGGGGTAGCAAAACTAAGGTATTAGATTGGCAGTATCGTAATAGTCATTGGTTACAAACATTATCTCTTCACTATCTTTATGAAACCTTTGAAGCAGGGGAACTGACAGAAGAAACTAGCTCATTTTTAATGATTGGCAGTCGTTATCAATATCGCTGGAGCAATGATAAAATCTATCCAAGCAAGGGTTTATCATTTGATTTTTTTACCCAAGCAGGTTTAGAACCCCTATTATCTTCGACTAGCTTTGTACAAACTCGATTAATCAGTCAATGGATTTTTCCATTAGTCAAAAAACATCGAATGCGTTTCAAAACCGATCTTGCCACAACTTGGGTTGATAATTTTGATTTATTACCCAAATCATTACGTTTTTTTGCTGGGGGTGATAATAGCATTCGGGGCTATGGCTATGAAGAATTAGGGCCAGTGGATGAACAAAATGATGTGATTGGTGGTAAACATTTGTTCATCACGACAGTTGAATATGACTATCGTTTATTACCCGATTGGATAGTGGGTTTATTTTATGATGGGGGTAATGCCAGCAGTAGTCTTAGCGACTGGCAATGGTTTTCTGGGGTTGGCGTTGGCATTGCTTGGTTATCGCCCATTGGTAAAGTGCGTTTAGATTTAGCGTTTCCTTTAGAACCCATTGATGACACTCATTGGCGTATTCATTTTAATATTGGCGTTAGCTTATGATTAAACGTTGGCTAGTTCGTTTACTCAGTGTGTTAATAGTATTGCTATTACTTAGTTTTGCAGTCATTGCTGTGATATTAGATACTAATTGGAGTTTACAACAAATTAGTAAATTTTTGCCTGATAACATTAAAATTGAAAAAATGACAGGAACAATTTTACAAGGTTTCACTGTTAATGGTATTTATTATGAAGACGATATGTTAATTGCCACCGTAAATTCAGCGAAACTAACATGGCAAGCGGATAAACTTTGGCAATCTCAAGTGTTAATTGAACAGCTTATGGTATCTGATGTGAAAATTCAGTTAAAACCAAGTACAAATACCGAAAAACCTATTGACACCAATGCTAAATCTCCGATTGAATTACCGAATTTACAATTACCACTAGCCATCACTCTTATTATTCAACACCTACAAATTGACCAAACCCAATTGATATTCGCTGATAATACGGCATTTGAACTGAATCAAGCTAAATTAATCGCTCAATGGCAAACGACTGCGGATATTAAAATCGAAACCCTTGATTTAATTGCTCCACAAGGTAATTTAAATTTAACAGGCTGGGTACAACCTTGGCAAGGGTATCCATTAAATCTAGAGCTTAAAGCAGAGATTAATCCACCCTATCAACTGCAATCGAAATTTAATATTACAGGTGATTTAGCCAAACTTACCATTGACAACCAAACGATGGGTGATATTCAACTAGAGACGATGACAAAGGTTAGCCAAGTATTAACCCCAGAATTACATTGGCAAACGCAAATTATGCTAAAACAATTCAATCCTAAAACTTTTCTAAAAGATTTCGACCCAATTTTCATTAATGCCACTATCCAAGCCCAAGGCGATTTAAGCCAATTTCAAACCAGTTTACAATCACAACTACGAGAGGGTCCCGTTTATCAAACCCCTTGGGATATAGAACTTAAAGCCCAAGGGTTATGGCAACAAATTCAGCTACAACAATTAAATATTAGCCAGCCAAATACGGAGTTTAAAGTCAAATTACAAGGCGATGTTGATATTCGCCAACGCCAACCGCAATTTGCCTTAAACTTAGACTGGGATAATATTAAATACCAAGCATTGCAATATAGTAAAGGTCAAGCAAGCTTAAAAGGCACCCCAGAACAGTATCAACTGAGTTTAAATACGGATATTCACAGCGATATTATCAATCAAAGCCACTGGCAACTGCAAGCCACGGGTAATCAGCACGCCATACAACTACAACCACTGACAGGACAATTATTAGAGGGTAATCTCCAATTAGCAGGTCAAGTGCAATGGCAACCAGAAATCACATGGGATTTAAACTTAAGCACCCAAACCATTAATCCAGCCGTACAATGGCCAGAATCGCCCCCTGCGAGTATTAATAGTCATATCAGTACCCAAGGGAAATTACAAGATAATCAACCCATTGCTAAAATTAACTTAAAACAACTACAAGGTAGTTTTAATCATTATCCTATTAAAGGTCAAGCTAATATTCAACTCAAACCCAAGCAACACCTAACCATTAATCCTCTGAAACTAAGCATAGGTGATGCCTTGTTATCCGCTCAAGGTAATATGGATAAAAAACTAAATTTAGACTGGCAATTACAATTACCCAATATTCAATCATTATATCCCCCTGCCCAAGGCTCAATTCAAGCCAAAGGTCGTTTACAAGGCAAACAACAACAACCAATTTTAGACTTTGACTTAGAAGCCAAACAGTTACAATATCAAGAAATTCAAATCAGCCAATTAACCAGCAATGCCAGTTTAGATAGTTCTGATCAAAAACCATCTAAGCTGACACTTAATATTACCGAACTAAATCTACCACAACACCCCCCCACGGAGATCACATTAAATACCCAAGGTTATTTAACACAACATCAAATTGACCTATCAGTGCAACAGCAAAAAAACCAACTGCAATTACAACTGCTGGGTAGCTATCAACTCGCCAAACAATATTGGCAAGGCAAGATTCAACAACTCAGCATTAACAATCCCATTGCAGGCTTATGGCAATTGCAACAAGCCAGCCCACTACGACTACAGCTACAACCCCCACAAGTGCAATTAGATAATTTATGTTTACAACGGGAAAAAACCGCTACCTTATGTAGCCAAGCCCAATGGCAAGGTGATACCCAGCAAGCTAAATTAGGTGTGGAATTACAACAATTTCCATTGGCTTGGATACAAGCATATTTACCACCTGATCTAAACATTAAGGGTGATATTGGTTTAAATTTAAATGCACGTTACCAAGACAATATTCCTTATGCCGATCTTAAAATCATTCCTAGTGCTGGCACCATTAATTGGCAATTCGCAGAAGAAGATAAAACCATTGAATATTCCTACCAACAAGGCTTAATTACCGCTAAATTAGATCAACACCAATTACAAGCAGATGTCAAGTTACCATTAATCAAACAAGATGTTATTCACGCTCAATTCCAAAGTTCTAGCAAGCTAATCCAAGGCGATAAAGCCGTCCCGATTCAAGGTCAACTGCAACTAAGTCTAAAACAATTAGAATTGGTTCCGATTCTCGTACCTGATATTGAAAAATTTGCAGGAGAAATTATCGGTGATTTAAAGCTAAATGGTTCTTTCGCTAATCCTAAAATTACGGGGGAACTGGCATTTCAACAAGGCATTATCGTCCTACCTATTGCTGGTTTAGAATTAAATCCAATTAATGCCAAAATTATAGCGAACAAGGATCAAAGCCTAGCGATTTCCGCATCTGCAAAATCAGGGCAAGGTGATATTAATATGACTGGCAAGGTGAAACTTGACCCTAAACAACAATTCCCCACTCGTTTAAGCATTAAAGGCGAACGTTTTAAAGCGGTTGATTTACCTGAATATATGGCGGAAATTTCGCCTAAACTTACGATAAATGTTGGAAAAACGATTGATGTTAAGGGAAAAATTAAAATTCCTGCCGCAAGAATTGAACCGAAAACCTTGCCCAAATCAGTCGAACAAGTATCAAAAGATGAAATGATTATTAAAGACAATCAAGACGCAGAAACCACCATTGACGCACCCAGTCACTTAAATGCGAATATTCGCATTATTTTAGGTGATTATATCAGGGTCAAAGCCTTTGGTTTCAAAGGGGAATTGCTAGGGCAAATCAAAGTGCAACAGCAAGGTCATCACGCCCCTAAAGCCAATGGCGAATTGCAAATAAAAACCGATCCTGTGGCTCAATTCAAAGCCTATGGTCAAGATTTAACCATTCGTCGGGGTCGAGTTTATTTTAGTGGTCCTGTTAATTATGCAGGCTTAGATATGGAAGCCGTTCGAGTATCCGAATCGGTTACCGCAGGTGTGAGAGTATCAGGCACCACCCAAAACCCCAAACTCACCCTATTTTCAGAACCGCATTTAGAGCAAAGTGATATTTTGTCCTATTTATTAACAGGACGATCATTTTCACAGCTATCTAGCAAAGAAGGCAGTGCCGTTAATTCAGCCGCTTATGGTGCCCAAAGTTTTGTTGCCAATATGGTTGCTAATCGTTATGCGTCTAAATTAGGCATAGATACCGTTGATATGGAAGGGAGTCAAGCGAGTAGCATGCTAGTGCTAGGTAAATATTTAACCCCAAAACTTTATATTAGCTATGGCTTAGGCTTATTTAGTTCTAATCAATTAGTCAGATTACGTTATGATTTCTCCAAACGCTGGGCAGTTCGTTTGGAAAATGGCGTTGAAAACAGTGGAATTGATTTATTACATATCATGGAATTTGACTCAATCTACAAATCCAAAAATCAAAAAAAATAATTATTTAACTCGCTTGTAATCAGCCAGGTATTTGACTATGCTTTTTAGTCATGATAGATCGTTACATAAACCATATATTTACGGCAACCCCTGAACGAACATGGACTAATCAGGAAGTGTTACCCTATTTTAGAAATGCCATAGAAAATCTTGCACTCGCCGATGATCAACTGGAAACATTACTAAATTCGGTCAATTACTTTATGGTGGGCAAACGTAGCCGTCAAGCCACGGATGAATGGGTAGAACTGGATGATTTTGCTTCCAGAGCGGAAATTTTTGAACGTTATGCCGAACAATTATTAGACAATCTTGCCAATCAAATCTTAAGCCAAATCAATGGCAAAGCCATGACATTTGATGCCATTATTACAACGACCTCCACAGGTAATTTAATGCCAGGTTTAAGTTATCGTATGGCAAAAAAGCTGGAAAACTATGTACCATCAACAAGTTTATTATTAGATTTAGGTAATGTTGGCTGTACAGGTGGCATTAAAGCCTTGAATTGTGCGACCCATTTGGATCAAGATTTTAGCAATATCTTAGTCGTTTCGGTTGAAATCCCTTGCACCTTAATTAATATGAAAAGTAAACGCATTGATGTTTGGCAAGGCAATTGTACTTTTGGTGATGGTGCAGCTGTCTTATGGGTAAGCAATGATCCCCATCAAAGCGAGCAGGTATTAAAAATTGAACAAATTCATTATCAACAACAATCGGACACAGGTTTTGGCTTAATTCGCTGGGGATACAGCAATTATTATACCTTTAATGTTGAAGATGAAAAAAAATTCAACAAAAATGTGCGTGAATATTTAACTAGGGCCTTAGAACACACGGCTGATTCATGGCGAAATAATCCTCATTGGGCCATTCATCCTGCGGGCATTTTATTATTAATGCGTTTGGCTAGAAAATTAGGCATTCCCAAACAATCCATGCAAGCAACTACGCAACATTATGAACGCTATTCAAATATGAGTAGTGCAGGTATTTTACATATTACTCAATCATTGCAACAAAAAGTCAACAAAGATGAGGTGATTAATTTAATCACTATGGGGGCAGGTTTTAATGTTATTTATGGTTGCCTTCGTAAAATTGCTTAAAATCACGATGAAGTCATTAATTTAATCACTATTGGGGCGGGTTTTAATGTTATTTACGGTTGTCTTCGTAAAGTTGCTTAAAATTACAAAGTAGGAGTAAAACTTTTGGATAAACAAGAAATATTTGAGGTAATGTATAAACATCTGAAACATTTTAATGACGATCTTACCCAAGAAACTTTAGCGACAACAAAAGTTGCTGATATTCTTGAAACCAGTTTAGATGTCGTAGAGCTAATGATTGAACTGGAAGATAGTTTAGGTTTGGAACAAGATGAGCTAGAAATGGAAAAATTAGTGCCTAAGTTTGAAAAACTTAACTTTATGGAACTTGCCGAAGAAATACTCAGCTATCTACCGCCCGAAGATGAATCATGACTTGCTAAGATTCTAAATAACGATTGTTATAACGACTGACATCCCTGAAAAATACTAAGTTTTAGTATCAAAACACATAATCGCTAAAATTCGTTTGTTAGGCTGATAGCACCTTTATTTATACCTTCATAAACTTGAATGGTGAATTGTCTGTCAGGATATTGTTTTTTCAATTCAGTCGCAATATGTTCCGCAAGATTTTCAACAGTAGAGTCAGTCGCTATCAGGTAACATTGCTGAGCAGGTAGTGTCATTTCAAAATTGCCTTGGCAAGCGGAATATTTAAATAAAAAATAATCATGACCATTGATTGTTTTTTTGTCAATCAAATCCTCACGTGTGCCAATATAAATATCTTGCCATAAAGCAGCCCAGCTTGATTCAAGCTCTGAGCAATGCTGATTATTTTCAAAAATTTCAATCTTAGAACGATGACCATGAGCAATACGTTGACAATTACCTTGGTGTTGTTTCAATCCATGACTATAGTGGTAATAAAAACCATTGATAGTTTCTGGGTAAATAAGCAATTTAATGTCATCAACCGTATTTGGCAATAATTCTTTTAAACGGTTTTCAATTGCCTTGCCCATATTTTCACAGGTAACGGTTTCAACATCTAACAGACAATAAGCAGATAGTGGTGCCTTATGGACTATATTGCATCCATTTGACATAGTGAAGATAGTGTTTAGATAATCATCGTCCTGTTCTATAATGTTAAAATGGTATTGCTTGGGAATGACGAGTTTGTGATCAAATTCTTCATCAATCAGTGTTTTAATCGTTTTTTTTACATACGAGAAATCCATCACCATACCTTGTTGATCAAGGCCTCCTTTCAAATAGATATCAACTTGCCAGCTTTCTCCTAACAAACCACGTTTGGGACAAAGATAGGAAAAGTCAATAACCGTAACATTTTTTACAAATAACTGGTTCATATCATAATAGACCTTTGTTCATTCAAAATGTGTATAAAATACCCAAAAATAATGCCGACAAAGACTGCTAAAAACAGCATATCCATTGCCTATTTTAAATGATATAATACATTATTATAATTTAACAACTGATATGACTTCTAAACAAAAAAGAAAACTATGAATAGTAAACGCTACAAAATTTCAGGAACAAAGGGTATTGATCAAGGTGCTGAAAATGGTATTAGCTATGGTCACTACCAACGTAATAATGCTCAGAAATTCATCACTGGACGTGCGGCACATAATCTAGCCATTGACACGCCTAGCGATAATGAAACCGTTACTTGCCAACCAACCACTAAAAAATTGGTAGAAGAATTATTTAATAAATGGAACAATGCACTACAAACAGGCAATGCGAAAACTGTTGCAACGCTATATGCAGAAGATGCCATACTACTGCCAACTGTTTCAAACTTACCACGCACCACACCTGAAGAAATTGAAGACTACTTTAAACATTTCTTGAAAAAAAAGCCTTATGGCATTATTAAACAACGCAATATAAAACAAGGCTGTAATAAAATAACTGACGCAGGCATTTACGATTTTGAAGTGATATCAAATGGTAAAAAGGAAATAGTCCCTGCTCGCTATACTTTTGTATATGAATACCGTCACAAGCAATGGCTGATCATCCATCATCATTCCTCTATGATGCCTGAAAAAAAATAACTTACGAATGACTATTATTTATAGTGATATTTATAGTAAATTATTATCTATTATCAACAAATTTTTCACAAAATGAAAAATGGATTATGATTCAAGAATCTGAGCGACTTTCGCTAAATCAGCTTCAGTATCTACGCCATGTCCGGGAGGTTGTTTTGCTAAGGAAACATGAATTTTATCCCCATGACTTAATACTCTAAGCTGTTCTAAAGATTCCACCTGCTCTAACAAACTTGCTGACCAAGTAACAAATTGTTGAATAAAACCTGCTCGGTACGCATATAAGCCAATATGGCGTAAATAATCACCGTGCTTGGGTAAATTTTCAAAATTCTCAGTTGCAGAATTGGCATACTGATCTCTATGCCAAGGAATGGGTGCACGACTAAAATATAAGGCATAGCCTTGCTGATCTAACACAACTTTGACCACATTTGGATCAAACAATGTGGCTTTATTCTCAATTGGCATCACTAGAGTGGTTACTTTGGCATCCGTATGTTGTTCTAAATCATCCGCTACTTGATTCACTAAACTGGCAGGCATTAAAGGTTCATCCCCTTGCAAGTTGACCACAATTTCTTGTTCACTCCAAGACAATTTTTCAATGACTTCCGCAATTCTATCCGTGCCTGTTTTATGTTCCCTAGCGGTTAAACAAGTGGTAATCGGCAAATGGGCAACGGCATCCACAATACGCTGATCATCAGTTGCCACTACAATTTGTTTGGCATGACTTTCTAAGGCACGTTCAACCACATGGCAAATCATGGTTTTTCCTGCAATTAAGCGTAAGGCCTTGGCAGGTAAACGTGTGGATTGGTATCTGGCAGGAATGACGACTCGAAAACCCATTGGCTAAACAAGCTCTGCTTCGCTTAAGTGCCGAGCTTCGGATTCTAGCATGACAGGAGCATCCTCTTGAATCGGAAAGGCAAGTTTGTCTGCTTTACAGATTAATTCCTGATTTTTTTTGTCATACTCTAATTTGCCTTGACAGATTGGACAAACGAGTATATCTAATAATTTTTTATTCATCTTTTGCTCCCATTTGCTTTGAACCAATGTTGCCAATTTATGTTGCCAATTCTGGTCAAATTGTACGGTAATTGGTAAATAATACATATTCGACTTGGCAAATAATTGACATTTTACCGCATCCTTTTCAGTCATTATAATATCGTGCTCATCCCCAAAATCCAGTTCTTTTTCACTATATAAATGATGATCAGGGAAAGAGTGATGTATAATATCAATCTTATACGGTGCGAATAGCTGAAAAAAACGTTGCGGATGTCCAATCCCTGCCACGGCATGTACAGTTTTACCTTGCCAATCATTGAGATTCCGCTTCATATTTAGTCCAGCTTTAACATTAAGCACCTTAGCCATTTGATAATTAATCTGCGTATCTGCGGTTAAATTTGATAAACCTGCCCCTGTGCCATTCAAAATCACAAAATCAACTTGTTTTAATCGTGATATGGGTTCTCTTAATGGTCCTGCTGGCAAACAAAACCCATTCCCATGTCCTCGCTTAGCATCAATCACGGCTAATTCAATATCTCTGGCTAAGGCATAATGTTGTAAACCATCATCCGTAACAATAATATTACAATCGGTTGTTTGTGCCACTGCTTGAGCAACTAAGGCTCGCTTACGCCCAATCCAAACAGGACAATTCGCACGTCTGGCTAAAAGCAAGGCTTCATCCCCAACCTCACTGGCAATACTATCACTGCTTACGGCAATGGGTTGTAAGGGTTGTTTGCCACCATAACCTCGACTGATAATCGCAGGTTTTAAACCCATAGATTGTAGGTATTGTGCAATCGCAATGACAACTGGCGTTTTGCCTGTGCCACCAACACTAATATTCCCCACAATAATGACAGGAATGTTGCAAACAAAAGAGCTTAACCAGCCTTGTTGATACGCCAAACGCCGTAAGCAAACAATACTACAAAATAACCCAGTAATAGGTAGCAATAATAAACTTAAACTATAAGGGCGATACCAACTTTGTTCTAGCCAGCTCAATGTTTCTATCTCTATTTATTCTGCAATTCCGCATAGTAACGATTAAGTTTCAATAAGGATTGATGTGTCCCTTGCTCGACAATTTCGCCTTGATTCATTACCACAATCCTATCCGCTTTTTCAATGGTAGATAATCGATGCGCTATGACTAAAGTCGTGCGATTTTTCATTAATTCTTCTAAAGCCAGTTGAATATGGCGTTCTGATTCGTTATCTAACGCTGCGGTGGCTTCATCTAAAATCAAGATAGGGGCATCTTTTAGAATGGCTCTCGCAATGGCAATGCGTTGCCGTTGTCCACCTGATAATAATACCCCATTCTCACCGACTAAGCTATCCAAGCCATCCGGCAAACTATTGATAAAATCTAAGATATGAGCGGCTTTTGCTGCTTGTTCAATGTGTTCACGACTAGCCCCTCGTTTATAGCCATAGGCAATATTATTAGCAATGCTGTCATTAAATAAAGTAATATCTTGACTGACTAAGGCAATTTGTTGTCTTAGACTGTCTAATGTCAAATCCTCAATATTATGACCATCTAAAGTAATCTTACCTTGGCAAGCCTCATAAAACCGTGGAATTAAGTTTACTAAAGTGGTTTTCCCCCCACCAGAACCACCGACAAATGCGACTGTTTTTCCCGCAGGAATGGTCAAATTGATTGATTTTAACGCCCATGCTTTGTTTTCATCATAACGATGCCAAACATCTTGAAATTGAATCTCACCTTTGACTTTCTCCAACACGATGCGACCCTGATCGTTTTCAATGTCAGTGTCTAATAATTCAAATAAACTATCCGCCGCCGCAATGCCCTTTTGAATATGCGAATTCACTTTGGTTAAACGTTTAATAGGGCCTAATAACATACCCATTGCCACTACAAATGACATAAATGTACCAACAGAAATCGCTTCACGCATTGAATCTAAAGTTGATAAATAAATAATGCCTGATAATGCCATGGCAACAATCAATTGAATCAAAGAAACACTCACATTATCCGTTACCACCATTTTCATTTGTTGATGACGATTTTTTTCATTAACCTTAATAAAATTTTCCATTTCATAGGCTTGCCCACCAAAGGCTTTGACCACTCTATGCCCTTCAATCACCTCTTCCGAAAAATGCGTAATCTGTCCCATAGATTTTTGAATATTTTTACTAATTCGGCGAAAACGTTTAATCACATAAGACAATGATAAAGCAATGACGGGTCCAACTAATAAAAAGGTCATGGATAAAACTAAGTGTAAATATAACATCCATGCTAATAAACCAATTAATGATATGGTATCTCTCACTAAAATTGTCAAGGCAGTAGTCGTTGCTTGTGCGACTTGATCCACATTATAAATTAACTTAGATAATAACTTCCCTGAAGATGTATTATCATAATGACAGGTCGGCATTTTCAGCAATTTCGCAAACATTTCTTGACGCAAATCCGCCACAACTTTACGCCCAACCCAGCGAATACAATAAGATGATAAAAATCCAAAAATGGCTCTTACCATAAAAATACCTAAAAGCACCATGGGAATCAAACGAATGGTGTCGGGATTTTTTTCAACAAAGCTACCATCCAATAAAGGTTTCATCATTGCGGCAAACACAGGCTCAGTTAAGGCATATACCACCATGCCAACAATCGCAAGTGCAAACATTCGCCAATAAGGCAAGGCATAAGTCAACAATCGCTGATAAATCTTTACAGCAGTTGCCGATTGTAGTCCAGAGGCAGAAGTTGACACGTGTTAATTGGTCTCTGTAGGTTCTTTGGTTACAAAGGTAATATGAGAAAAGCCCATCTGACTAGCGACATTCATAATGGTTACCACAGCTTGATGAGGCGTCTTAGCATCCGAACTAATAACAAAGGGTAACTGACGTTTTGGCAAATTGATTTGTTTTAATGCTTTTTTAATCACGGCTTTCAGCGTTTTAGGCTCATTATCTCGTGGTTGTAATTGATTGATATAATAACCACCTTGGGCATCAATGGTGACATCAATATAATTTTTATCCAAGGCTCTAGCTTCGGCATCCGCCTCAGGCAAATCTAATTTAATTTGAGTTTCATGGGTAAAGGTGGTGGATACCATAAAAAAAATCAATAACAAAAAAACCACATCAATCAATGGTGTAATATTTGGATCAGGTTCAGGTGTTTGTTTAGAATGAAAATTCATGCTTATTTTCCCTATTTAATTGACAATATTATTCTATATTCTATCAATTACCTTCACGGCTACCATGCATAATTTCTACCATTTTCAAGGCTTCTTCTTCCATTTCTAACACTAACGCATCTACTTTGCCTCGAAAATAACGATAAAAAATCAAAGTAGGGATGGCAACGGACAAACCCGCCGCCGTCGTAATTAAGGCCTCGGAAATCCCACCCGCTAAAACGCCGGGATCACCTACACCATGAGTCATAATCGCAGTAAATACTCGAATCATACCAATCACCGTCCCTAATAACCCTAGTAATGGCGTAATAGAGGCAATCGTCCCTAAAGTGTTTAAATATTTTTCCATAGCATGAACGACTTGCCGACCCGTTTCTTCAATGCTTTCTTTCATAACGTCACGTTCATGATGTAAGTTTCTCAATCCTGCCGCTAAAATTCGCCCTAAAGGAGATGCGGAGGCAATTTGGTTAATTTGGGCTTTATCAAGTTTTTTGCTTTTATGTAATTGCCAAACTTGACTCACTAATTTATCAGGAATCATTTTCTTTTTGCGCAAAGCCACAAATCGTTCCAAAATAATGGCTAATGCTAATACTGAGCAAGCCAAAATAGGAATCATTAACAAACCACCTGCTTTAATTAATTCAAACACTGCCTATGTCCTCTTATTTTTTTAATACCTTCAGATTGTAGAACAAATTTTCCAATTTTAAATGGTTTTTAGTAGAATTAATTTATCATAACATTTTAATGATTTAACATTGATGATAATTAGTCGCTACTTTGCTCCAAAATCAACATATTACGCTGTTGCTGCATATTCAAACGCTTTAAAAAACTCATGCCTAATAAGACTCTATTATCCTCCATACCGATCACAATCCCGCCTTCCACATTATGCAAAGTAATATTGCCTAAACGAATTTGTTCAATATTGGTTTGATGCATGGTTGTTTCTCCTTTGGCAGTCATAATTTTTTCAGGTGCTCCCAACTCTAAACCGATTTGTGGTGCGAATAATGCGGGTATGGCAACCACTGTCGCCCCCGTATCAATTAAAAAGTCCACAGGGTAATCATTCAAATACCCTTTCGCTTGATAATGCCCACTGGTATTGAGTTGCAAAATCAAACGTCTTGTTTTACTCGGTTGATAAGCCACTTTGTTTTTTAAGGTTTCCGGCCATAAATCTTTCGTTTCTTCCATCCAATGTTGCAAGGCTTGAACCGAATATGATTCCACCCACCATTGATAATGACGAATTTTTGTGGCTTGCCCCACTAAAACTAACGCAGATAATACAATTCCCCCCCTAATTGCCCCAAAAAGCAAACCTAAAATGTGATCATAACTATCCAAACCATCTCGTAAAAAAATTCGCACTAACAAATCGGCAATGATTTTTAGCATAAAATAAGCCGGTAAAAATAACACGATTAAAGCCAATACAAATTGCATTTGAGGATCAGCGACATAAGATTTGAACATAGGTGAAATTCTATCAATAAAGACCATGACCCAAACAATGGTCAAAAACCAAACAGATAACGATAAAACTTCTCGTATAAAACCACGAGATAGCCCTAAAAAAATGGACAATCCTAAACAAAAGAAAATAATTAAATCCAAAGCATTTGCAATATTCACAATTTTAATACCTTAACGCTGAAACCATAGTCGTTGTAATGTCTGGCGATATAATACAGGAGCAACCCGCATTTGGCTACTGCCAAACTGAAACAAAATCGCCCCTGTATTGGCAGTATTTAAAGGAATAGCCTGTATTGATTGATAACGTTTTACTACATCCAAATTTGGAAAATTATAATGATTGCGATAAGCAGTTGCAAACAAAACATATTGGGGTGATACTGCCTTTATAAATGCCATAGAAGAGGAGGATGCACTACCATGATGAGGTGCGATTAATACATCAGCCCCAAGGTCTTGAGCTTGAGTTATTAACCAAGATTCAACCATGCGTTCAATATCGCCTGTTAATAATACTTTATGATAAGCATTATCAATCAATAAAACACAGGAGGCATTATTACCCGAACGTGGATAGCCATCATTAGGCGGATAAAGAATTTTAAAATCAACCCCATCCCATTGCCATTGTTGCCCCTGATAACAGGGTTTTGCTAAATTGGATGCGATTTTGGCAGGTTCTCCTGCGAAAATATTAATCGCAGACATCTGTTGCAATAAGGCCTTAGTACCACCATTATGATCATTATCACCATGACTGACGACTAAGGCATCAATTATTGTTATGCCTTGCTGTTTTAAATAAGGCAAAACAATCGCATCACCCGCATTAAAATTCGCTGAAAACTTTGCCCCTGTATCATAAACTAATTGATGGGATTGCGTTTGAATGACTACTGATAATCCTTGCCCCACATCCAATAATGTCAACCAATACTCACCCGATTGCGGACGCTGTGGTTTAAAAAATATGAGTGGCAACAACAATGGCAACGCTAAGTAACGCATTGCTATGCCTTTAGGGGCAAATAATAATAACAAAGCAAACCCAGTTAAAACTAGCAATGCAAAAGAATGTATCGCTGGCTGCCAAGTCTGTCCCAAATCAGCAACCCATTGCAAGTATTGCCATAATAATGACAGTAGATAATGCTCAATCCATTGCAAGGCAATTTGTCCCCAACTTGGAATGACCGCTAATAATATGACGGTGAGTAATAATAAAGGCAAAATCACAAAACTAATCAAAGGAATCGCAATAAGATTGGCCATTGGGGATGACCATGAGACTTGATTAAAAAAACCTAAGGTTAATGGCATCATCATCACCGCCATCATCACAACTAATTTTAAACTTGCTTGCCAATAATTTAACACGGTCAAACGCCCCATTAAACTGTAAGCAATCATCATGACTGCCATAAATGACAACCAAAATCCAATACTTAATACTGCCATTGTTTGCCATAATAATACGGCAATTAATGCGAAAGCGAATAATTGCGAAAAACGGTACGCCTGCTGCCAAAATAATGCTAACATCACAACACTTACCATAACGAATGCCCGCTGAGTTGGAATTGAAAACCCAGCCAACATGGCATACACTACCGCCACTATCATAGTGGCAACGGCAGCAAATCTTTGTGCGGGCAGCCATAGAATGGCCAGTGTTGATAAACGCCATAGCCAGCACAAAGCAAGGTAAGCAAAACCACTCACCAAACCAACATGCAAGCCAGAAATCGCCAATAAATGACTCGTGCCTGTTTGTTGCAATACTTGCCATTGCTCTGAAGTAATTTGCTGTCGCTCCCCTAAGACTAAACCCAACACCAAACCTTGAAACTCAGAATTTGCCAAAGCAATTTCAATTCGCTGTTTTAGCTGTTGTCGCCATTGTTGCCAATAATACCAAGGATTATTTCCAAGTAATTGATTACCATTGTAAGCACGCACATATCCTGTGGCATTTATTTTTTGCTGAAATAACCATTTTTCATAATCAAAGCCTGCGGGATTTTGCGATCCGTGAGGACGTTTCAATCGCAATAATAATTGCCATTGTTGTCCCGCTTTTACGGCTATTTTTGGTGAATACCAACGAATTAATAATCGCCCAGCATAATTTGACTGCCTTTGCCTATATGACAAGTTTTCGGCCAAAAATATAAATTTTTGCCCTAATTCAAATGATTGGGGTAAAGAAACAACAGTCCCTTGAATGAAAACATCTTGCCCTTCTAATTCAGGTGGCAAATCTTGTTTCAAAAGCAACGCAGTATCTAGGCTTGCCCAAAAAAATCCTAGACTCAGCCATGCAAACCATCGAGTTTTATGCCAATACAATAAAATACCAGCAACAAGCAAGCCAACCATCGCAATGGTGAAACTAATCACTTGCGATTGCTGGTAAAAACCCACGATTCCCAATAAAATTAAAATTGCGATTTTCATCAAAATCAGTAATATGGTAACAAAATTTGAATAAGTCTTTATTTTATGAAAAATCACCTAAAACGTTATTTTCCTAACCTTAAAACCATAAAGGAGAATAAACAATTGCAAGTTTTTGGTGATTTATTACATGATCCCAATCTATGGCATATCAATCGCCATTCGGTGTCAACCGCAGTCGCAATAGGATTTTTTGTCGCATTTATCCCCATACCTTTTCAAATGTTAATTGCAGCAATGATAGCAATAATCTTTCGTGCTAACTTACCGATTGCCGTCAGTGTTGTATGGATTACGAATCCTGCTACCATGCCTGTTCTGTTTTATTTTGCCTATGTTGTTGGTGCTTTTATTCTCGATACGCCTATCGTATCTAAGGCTGACATTGCCATTGAATTATCTTTTCATTGGATTTTTTCAAAATTAAGCAATATTCAATTTTGGGAATCATTTTTATTAGGCTGTTTTTTATTAGGAATTACCAGTGCGATTCTAGCTTATGTCAGTATTTGTGCCGTTTGGCGGTGGCATATTATACGATATCTTAAATTGCGTTTAAAACGCAAACAGATTACCACTACGACAATAAATATTATCCACAAAACTACGGCCACTAAAAAAACTGATAAATAATTACGATGATAAAATGCCTTCCTCCAAAACGTACTGCCGATCCATTGCATTGGCTAAGTCATGATCATGCGTAACAATAATCAAACTCGCGCCTAATTGTTGATTCAGCTCCAACATCAATTGATAGACTTGTGCCGCATTTTGTTTATCTAAATTGCCGGTAGGTTCATCGGCTAAAATACAAGCAGGTTTGCTCACTAAGGCTCGCGCTACCGCAGTACGTTGACGTTCCCCACCTGATAATTGTGCCGGTTTATGTAAGACTCGATGTTCTAAACCAACCTTTGCTAACATGAGTTGTGCTTGCTGTTTCGCCTCTGCCACCGTTTTACCCTGGATTAATAAAGGCATGGCTACATTTTCTAATGCCGAAAATTCAGGTAATAAATGATGAAACTGATAAATAAAGCCAATAGATTGATTCCTTATTTGTCCTAGTCGCTTTTGATGACAGTTGGCCAAATTTTGTCCTAAAATACTCACATTGCCTTGGCTAGGTTTCTCAAGTCCGCCTAAAATATGCAGTAACGTTGATTTCCCTGAACCTGAACTGCCAATAATTGCCATTTGTTGACCCACGGCTAATTCAAAATCCACCTGTTTTAATACTTCAACCACTGTGTCACCTTGAGAAAACTGCTTACTCACCTTATGACATTGAATGACTGTTTGGTGATGATCATTCATAACGCAATGCCTCGGCAGGTTGCGTAGAAGCCGCTTGCAATGCGGGATAAATCGTTGCAACAAAGGTTAACAACCAAGCAATTCCTCCAATTTTTGCCACATCTTGCCAATGTAATTCCGAAGGTAGCTTGCTAATATAATAAATATCCGCAGGCAAAAATTCGACGTGAAATGATGACTCAATCAATGCCACAACTTGTTCAACATTTAATGCCAACACCACACCACCCAAAATCCCTAACAAAGTGCCAACCAACCCAATTACCGCACCTTGCACCATAAAAATCCCCATTATGCCAGTAGGTGAGACGCCTAAAGTACGTAAAATAGCGATTTCTCGCTGTTTATCAGTGACGACCATGACCAAAGTCGATACAATGTTAAACACGGCCACGGCAACAATTAATAATAAAATCACAAACATGACTCGCTTTTCGGTTTGAATGGCATGAAAAAAGTTGGCATGACGACGACTCCAATCGAATACTCGCTGACTTCCGGGCAATTTTTCAGCGAGTTCAACGCTGACTTTGGGGGCTAAAAACAAGTCCTTTAATTTTAAACGAAGGCCTGTAACGTTTTTTCCCAAACGAAATAGCTTTTGCCCGTCTTGCAAATGAATTAATGCTAAACCTCGATCATATTCATACATGCCTGCTTCAAAAATACCTAGCACAGTAAAACGCTTATGTCGTGGCAAAATGCCTGTTGGGGTAATACTCGCGTCTGGACTAATTAATGTGACTTTATCACCAAGCCGTAAATGTAAGGCTTTGGCTAAATCTACACCTAAAATAATACCATAACCACCTGCAACTAAATCCGTTAATTGTCCTTGTTTTAAATGCCCAACTAACGGCGATACCTTTGGCTCTAATTCAGGTAGAATCCCTCGAATTAAACTGCCACTCACTGATTTGCGATTCACCAGCATTACCTCACCCTTAACATAAGGCGAACTTGCTATCACTTCTGGATGTCGATTGGCAAGTGCTGCCATTTTCTCCCAATCATATAATTTGCCATGCAAACCCGATATAGTCGCATGTGACGCCATGCCTAAAATGCGTTGACGCAGTTCAGATTCAAAACCATTCATTACGGATAATACGGTAATCAATGCCATAATTCCTAAACTAATACCAAGAATTGAAATAAAAGAAATAAATGAAATAAAATGATTTTTACGTTTGGCCTGGGTATAACGCAAGCCAATATAAAGTTGTAGTGGTTTAAACATTAAGATTTTAAATGATTTTATTTTAGTTACTATTATATCTTGATTTTAACTTATTACCAAATTAAGCCGAAACCTACCAACAAGGTTACTATCTCAAAGCCACGTTTAATCCATTGATTCCCTTTAACAATGGAAAAATGTGCCCCTAAATAACCCCCTAATAATGATCCCAACAATAATGCAGGTAGCCATGACCATTGCACATTACCCAAGATACCCAAAACAATCGCACCCGTACCATTCCAAAATAAGCCGACTAAAATCAAGGTATAAGCCACTGCTTGCTGGTAGTCTAAACCAAACCAACCTACCAACCATAAGGTAACAAATAAACCCGTACCCGAAGTTAAGGAACCATTTAATAGTCCAATAATAAACAATACCATACCACCGATTGTATAGCCCAAAGAATCACGATGTTGTTTTTGTGCCATTTGACCTAAATTAGGATGAACTAATGAATAAATTCCCAGTCCTAATGTTAACAAACCCAATGCTATTTCAGACCAGCGACTTGGAATTTGCAAAATAATATTCGCCCCAAGCAATACACCCGGTAAGCCTGTCATTAAGATAAATAGCACAAATTTCCATTCTAAATATCGGGTATTAAGGTGGCGTAAAGTAGCACCTAAGCCTAATGCGACGGAAGCAATTTTGTGCGTTGCTAACGCAATAGGAAAAGGTAAACCCAAAAAAATTAACATTGGCAACTGAATTAATCCAGCACCGCCACCTGAAAATGCGGAAAACATATTTGCCAAAGTTGAAATCATAAACAATACTATTAAAAGTGTCAGATCAGTCATAAATCACAATGTATTAAAGGAAGTTATTAAAATGATAAAGTATCGCCATTTATTGTTTATCCTATTATTTATTAATTTACTGCTATCTCCCATTGCGAATGCCAAAAAATTTCATAAAATTTGTGATGAAAATGGAGAGAATTGCTACTATTCAGATACCCTGAAACCAACGCAAGTGCGTAAGGAACGAACCGTCATTGATCAACATGGTATCACGGTAAAAAAAATCAAAAAAGCAAAATCCAGAGATCAGATTGAAAAAGAGCGTGAACAAGCAAAACTTCAAAAACAAGAAGCAGAACGTGCGAAAAGACAAGCAGAAAAACAAGCAATACAAGATGCGATTTTATTAAAAACCTATTTATCTTCGGATGATATTATTAAAGCCAGAGATCACCGTATCAAAACTTTAGATAGCTCGATTAGTTTACTGAAAGGGAATATCCATCAATACCAAACTAAATTGAAAAGTCTGCGACAAAAAGCCACTAATTATGAATTAATGGGCAAACTTATTCCTGAAAATTTACAGAAAAAAATTCAAATGACCAAAAATCGTATTATTAATGCGAGATCACAAATCAAAGAAAAAGAAGCACATAAAGTGGAAATTAGACAAGACTTTCAAAAAGATTTGGACAGATTCCAAGCAATTCAGGAAGCTAAAGAAGCCAAACAAAAAGAACTAGAACAGCTAAGGTCAAATAACCAAGCTAACTAAACTTAATTGAAAGCATTATCAATTGAAAGCATTATCGTGATGTCATTTAAATGACCTAAGTTAAGTTTAGATAATTAAAGTGCCTACCCCTTCATCCGTAAATAATTCTAATAATACGGCATGTTCTACCCGCCCATCAATAATATGGGCGGTTTTTACGCCATTCTGTACCGATTCTAAGGCACATTGGATTTTAGGTAGCATTCCCCCCGTAATCACTGCTTGTTCAATCAGGCGATTGACTTCTTTTTCATTCAAACCCGAAAGCACTTGCCCCCTTTCGTCTAATAAACCTGGGGTATTTGTTAACAAAATCAATTTTTCTGCTTGTAACACTTGTGCCAGTTTCCCTGCCACCAAATCAGCATTGATATTATAGGAATAGCCATCGGCACCAACACCAATCGGTGCGATCACTGGAATAAAACCACCAGAAACTAACATATGCACAATATTAGGATTAATTCGATCAACCTGCCCAACATGACCCAAATCAATAATTTCAGATACATTCAGTTCGGGTGCATTTTGATTCAGCAGTAATTTACGAGCCCGAATCAATTCCCCATCTTTTCCAGTCAAACCAACCGCATTCCCCCCATGACAGTTAATAAAATTAACAATTTCTTTATTCACCAAGCCACCTAAGACCATTTCAACCACATCCATGGTTTCACTATCCGTTACTCGCATTCCCTCAACAAATTGGCTGGATTTCCCTAAACGCTTTAATAATTCGCCAATTTGTGGCCCTCCACCATGGACAATCACAGGATGAATCCCTACCAGTTGCATTAAGACAATATCTCTAGCAAAACCACTTTTCAAGTGCTCTTCTACCATCGCATTCCCCCCATATTTAATCACAATGGTTTTGCCTGAAAATTTTTGAATATAAGGTAAGGCCTCCGTTAATACTTTGGCAATATTAATGGCAGTATTGCAATTAAATGTCATACATTATCCTAAAACGGGAGTGATAAACCGGGTTCAACGGCCAATAAAATATCTTTAAATTCTTTTTGAATGCGTAACATTGCCGCCTCATCATCGGCTTCAAAACGTAACATTAACGCAGGGACAGTGTTTGACGCTCTCACTAAACCCCAAGCATCTTCAAATTCTACTCTAAAACCATCAATGACGGTTAAGGTTCCTTGTTTAAAAGGTTGTTGTTGTTCTAATTGTTCCATGACGGTAAATTGATGCCCTTCTGGCAATTTAACATAGATTTCAGGCGTACTGTAACTCTCTGGCAACTCCGCAAATACCTCGTTTGTCGGACGCGGATCAATGGCTAATATTTCTAATAAACGTGCACAAGCATACAAAGCATCATCAAAGCCATACCAACGTTCTTTAAAGAAGATATGACCACTCATTTCACCTGCAAGCAAGGCATCTACTTCTTTCATTTTCGCTTTAATCAACGTATAACCCGCTTTCCACATGAAAGGTCGTCCCCCATATTTAACGATTTCTCTGGCCAAATGACGACTTGATTTGACATCATAAATAACATCCGCACCGGGATTTCGTGATAAAATATCCGCAGAATATAACATCATTTGTCGATCCGCCCAAATAATATTACCTTCAGAGTCAACCACAGCTAAACGATCACCATCACCATCAAAAGCAACCCCTAAATCCGCTCGTTCTCGTTTTACGGTTTTAATTAAATCTGCCAAATTTTCAGGTTGACTAGGATCAGGAGGATGATGAGGAAAATTACCATCTACCTCACAATAAAGTTCCACGACATCACAACCTAACGTCATAAATAATGTTGGTGCAACCACACCTGCCACACCATTGCCACAATCTACCACTACTTTTAAGTCTCTTGCCATCAACACATCAGTAATAATTCGTTCAATATAAGTAGAAACCATATCCTGAGTTTTAATGCGACCTTGTCCTGTAACAAACTGCCCTTGCAAAATTCGCTGTTTTAAGTCTTGAATTTGTGCTTGATCGAGATTATCCCCATTAATCATGATTTTAAGCCCATTATATTCCACAGGATTATGACTTCCTGTAATCATAACCCCATTATAAGTCTGCAACTCATGGGTTGCAAAATATAATACGGGGGTTGCTACCATGCCAATATCAATCACCTCGGCACCCGCACTTTGTAATCCTTGACACAATGCTTTCGCAAAATCCGCACTGGAAAGACGACCGTCCCTGGCGACAACAACGGTTGTCTGACCCGAATCATACATTTGACTACCAATGGCTTGACCCAATTTTTGCATAATATCCGTATTTAAATTTTCATCCACAACCCCACGAATATCATACGCTCTAAAAATACTATCAAACGTATCTAAAGAATCATCCGACATCTCAATCGGACTAGCACTGCTTGCTTGGCTTGAGGTTTGATCGGTTGCTGATTGGCTTGCATCCGCATCCATTGAGTTATCTTCCGCCATTATTGGTGTTTTTTCAATGATGCCAGCATCCGTCGCTTGACTAGCCTCTGTTACGGTCGATTTAAACTGGCTTGATGAGGATTCTGAACGTATTTCTCTCGCTTTAACCAGCATTTTCCCCACAATGGGTCGTAAATCGGTAATCGCAATAATATATTCTTCGGGCTTCTTAATCCGCCCTCTGGCAATATCTGTTGCCATTGCGAGTAAGATTTTTTGATCTTGACGCAAGGCTTTGCTAAACAAATGAAAACCCAGCAATTGAAAACCTAACAAGGCCAGTAATAATATCAGCAACATTATCCAAAATACTAAAAATGAAACAGAACTTTCATTCACCCAAAATGCAATTTGCCAAATACTCCCAATAATGTGGGCATAACCATCAGGTTTTTTATGACTGTAAACATCATTACCAATTCTAACCAAAGACAATACTGCTTTTTCACCCATAACAGTTTGTTGTAACTCTAAATAAGCCACACCAAGATTTTCTGATCCTGATTCAATCGCATCTTTTAATAAAGAAATAGGTAAACTTAATAACATAACACCGACAACTTGCCGATTTTCGGGATCGATAATATTTCTTGCTAACGCAATATGCTGTCCTTGTTGTCGGAATAAATGAACGGCCATATTAGGAATTTTTGATTGCTCCATTGCTTTTTCTAACATGGAAAAATCAGCAAAACCTAAGGTTTCTGCGGTATCTAAATCAATATCATTAATTCTAAATAACTGGATACGCTCCACCTCAGGAATACGCCGTAATAGCTGACCTTCCAATAACCGTAATTGGCTGGATTTTACTTTGATAAATTGCTCAACAAATTTTCTATCCTTCACCAAAAAATCCATATGATCTTTATAAACTAAAACCCTAGCTTCAATTTTTGAGGCATAAGCCTTGGCTAAACGTTGGGTAGTTTCCAAATGTTGTTGTTGAATTTGACTTGATAACTGGAGGTACAGCACAATAAACACGACAATTAACACAAAGGCACTTAAAGCAAAACTCAATAAACTTAACGGCAATACCCCAATTGGAAACGAACTAGACTTCATTTTTATCATCCATGTATTTTTATGCTTATTATTTATATCATCTACAATAAAAATAATTGTTAATCGTAATTTTTGCAAACTAGCTAGTTAAATTCTAGCAGAATGCTAGAATAGTTCATTATTAAATTAAGTGAAGCAAGCAATCATGCAATATTTACAATCTGTGATTTTATCAGGTGGATCTGGCACCAGACTCTGGCCACTCTCTCGTCAAACCTATCCCAAACAATTTTTACCCTTAGTGGATGAACAAACATTATTACAACAAACCATTAATCGGCTTAATAATCTCAATCAACAAGGCTACCATATTGATGATCCCCTAGTCGTTTGCAATGAAGCTCACCGCTTTTTAGTGGCAGAGCAATTACGTTTAGCGAATCACCTGCATAATACGATTTTATTAGAACCTATTGGCAAAAATACTGCCCCTGCTCTCACCCTAGCCGCACTTGAAGCCAAACCTGAAACCATTTTAGTGGTCATGCCAGCCGATCATTCAATTAATAATATTTGCTTATTTCAAGAAAACATTATTAAAGCCACAGAATTAGCCAGTCAGAAAAAACTTGTTACTTTCGGCATTCCTCCTAACTCACCACAGACAGGTTATGGCTATATTGCCAAAGGTCAAGCCTTAGACAAACACCAAGATTGTTATCAAATCCGACAATTTGTTGAAAAACCTGATGTTCAAACCGCACAGCAATATCTGGAATCAGGCAATTACCTTTGGAATAGTGGCATTTTTATTTTACAAGCCTCCACTTGGTTAGAAGCGATTGCCACTTTAGCCCCACAAATGGCCGAAATTTGTCAACTGGCATGGGAAAATGGCAGTCGTGATGGCAATTTTTATCGAGTCGATGCCGAAATTTTTAAAACCTGTCCGAGTGATTCCATTGATTATGCGGTAATGGAGCATTTAACCGACACTGCCGAGACACTAAATTTACAAGGTATTGTTATTCCATTGCATAATGTCGGCTGGTCTGATGTTGGCGCTTGGTCTAGTTTATGGGAAGTGCATCCACAAGATGAACAAGGTAATGTTTGTATTGGCGATACCTATTTAAACAACACCCACAACACCCTTGCCATTGCCCAACATCGTTTTGTTGCCATTGCAGGTGTCGATGATTTAGTGGTGGTTGAAACGGCAGATGCCGTTTTAGTGACTCACAAAGATGATGTCCAAGAAGTTAAAGCCATTACCCAGTACTTAAAAACTCAAGGCCGTACTGAACATGAATTTCATCAAAAAGTCCATCGTCCTTGGGGAAGTTATCAAGGCATCGATGAAGGCGAACGTTTTCAAGTCAAACGCCTTACGGTAAATCCAGGAGCATCATTATCATTACAACGGCATCATCATCGTGCAGAACATTGGATTGTCGTCAAAGGGACGGCTAAAGTGATTCGAGGTGAAGAATGCTTTTTACTCACTGAAAATCAATCCACTTACATTCCTTTAGGTACGAAACATCGTTTAGAAAATCCTGGGTCTATTCCTTTAGAAATTATTGAAGTTCAATCAGGCAGTTATTTAGGCGAAGATGATATTGTACGATTTGAAGATAAATATAACCGTATTGGCGATAATTGCTAGCAAGTGATCAAAATAAGTGATTAGAATAAGTGATTAATTTTGATCATATCTTTTTAGCAAAAAGTGCTATAATGCCGTCTTTTAAAATTTACAACTAAAACAAGGAAGTTTTATGGGATTTCAATGTGGAATTGTGGGTTTACCCAATGTTGGCAAATCAACCTTATTTAATGCCATGACCCAAGCTATTATTGCCGCTGAAAATTATCCATTTTGCACCATTGATCCCAATATTGGCGTCGTTCCTGTTCCTGACCAACGACTACAACAACTAAGCAATTTAGTCAAACCACAACAAACCATTCCCACTGGTATTAAATTTGTCGATATTGCGGGATTGGTCGCAGGTGCGTCGAAAGGGGAAGGCTTAGGCAATCAATTTTTAGCGAATATCCGTGAAACCGATGCTATTGTTCATGTCGTACGTTGTTTTGACAATGATGATATTATCCATGTGGCAGGCAAAGTGAATCCACAACAAGATATTGAAACCATTCAAACTGAATTAATTTTAGCAGACCTTGAAAGTATTGATAAAGCCTATAATAAAGCCAGTAAAATGGCAAAAACTGGGGATAAAAGCATTAAACAACAATTACAAGCCTTAGAACGACTACAAAATCACCTTAACGACGGAAAATTAGCCTATACACTAGACTTAAATGACGAACAACAAAGCTATGTTAAAGCACTGCATTTACTTACCATAAAACCAACAATGTATATTGCCAATGTTGATGAAGATGGTTTCAATAACAATCCTTATCTTGATACCGTCAATAACATCGCGGAACAAGAAGGGGCAGTTGTCGTGCCAATTTGTGCCGCCATAGAAGCAGAATTATCGCAATTGGATGAAGAAGAAAAACAAGAATTTCTGGAGGATCTAGGACTAGAACAAGCTGGTTTAAATCGGGTGATTCAAGCAGGTTATCAATTATTAGGTTTACAAACGTATTTTACCACAGGTGAAAAAGAAGTCCGAGCTTGGACCATTCCAAAAGGAGCTACCGCACCACAAGCAGCTGGTATCATCCATAGCGATTTTGAACGTGGCTTTATTCGTGCGGAAGTCATTAGTTTTGCTGATTTTATCCACTATAAAGGGGAACAAAAAGCGAAAGAAGCAGGCAAACTTCGTTCCGAAGGCAAAGACTATGTATTAGCAGATGGTGATGTCGTACATTTTTTATTTAATGTTTGAATTTGGCATAGGCAACCCAAAATCAGCAATCAATATTGATAATTTTTAATTCACCATTTGACATACCTTGCTCGTATCCATGGTTAAAATCCAATTCACAATGGCCTGCACTGTGACAACACCTTGATACTTGCCATTATCCACTATAAACAAGTAACTGGTTTTATTTCTCTCCATTATCGCTAAAGCTTTCATCACAGGAGAATTTGAACTAATCACTTCGGGAACGGGCGCAATATACGCATCAACAGGATTAGCTAATACTTGGCTTGCTTTGGCTTCCACATTTTGCAAACAAGATAATTGCTCACCTAACACTGATGATAATTCCACCATATAGTCAGGTAAGCATGACATTTTAATAATATGTTGTAAGCTTAATTCACCAACCATTTGTCCTTGTCGGTTACACACAGGAATTGCTGGCACAGCTACTTCAGAACATGCTAAAAAAAACTGTTTGACTAACATGCCTTTCGTTGCGACTTTTGTTGAAATCATTAACGGTTTCACATTCATTCCAACATCCTTTGCTTTATAAGTAACGCCAATAAATATAAACACTGGCAACCATAATGGTGATAATCATTAATGGAAATGCGATTGCCAAAAATTTAAGAAAACTAATTCTATGACCAGAACGTTCTGCAAATCCCGCCACAATTAAATTCGCACTGGCTCCAATTAACGATCCATTACCACCTAAACAAGCACCCAACGCTAATGACCACCACAATGGCAATAGCATTTCTTCGCCTCCAAACGTTGCCGCCATTGATTTAATCATAGGAATCATGGTTGCCACAAACGGAATATTATCGACTAAAGCAGAAGCAATAGCGGATACCCATAAAATCGCTAATGCGGTAATACTTAAATCACCTTGGGTTAAATCAATCACCCACCCAGCTAAATAATCTAATACCCCCGTGTGTTCAATGCCGTGAACCACAATAAATAAGCCCACAAAAAAGAAAATCGTTACCCACTCTACTTCCCCAAAGGTATGATGCACATTTTCAGTTTGCTTTTCTTGATCAAATTTAAAATTAGATAATAATAATAATAAGGCCGCACCAAACATTGCAATGGTTGCAGGCTCTAAATGTAAGGCATGGGAAAATATAAACCCGAAAATCACTAAACTTAAAACAAATAAGGACTGTTTTAATAAAGTTTTATCTGTAATGGCTTTTTGTTCATTAAACTGCATAATTCTAGCCTGACTTTCGACAGAGGCTTGCATCTGTCGCCCCCATATAAAATAAATGATTATCATTATGACGAATAAAATGACTAGGGTAATCGGTGCCGTATTAATCAAAAAATCATTAAAACTCAGACCAACCGCTGAACCAATCATCATATTAGGAGGATCACCAATTAACGTCGCAGTCCCACCAATATTCGAGGCAAAAATTTCAGCAAATAAATAAGGGTAAGGATGAATATCTAATTCTTGAGTAATTAACAAAGTCACAGGTGCAATAAGTAATACTGTTGTAACATTATCTAATAAGGCCGAAAACACGGCGGTAACAACGGATAACATCACTAAAACCCCCCAAGGATTCGCCCCCACTCGTTTAGCTGACCAAATGGCTACAAACTGAAACACGCCACAACGCCGAGTGATGGCCACGATGACCATCATGCCAATTAATAAACCTAAGGTATTAAAATCAATGGCTAAAATGGCTTGTTGTTGGCTAACAACCCCTAAAGTAATCATTAATGCCCCGCCTAACAAGGCAACAATCGCTCGATTAACCTTTTCAGTGATAATGACAGCATAGCTTACTAAAAATAAAACCACTGATACCCACAAAGGATTCCAATCAAAAATGACACTTGAACTTATATGATGAGAATCCATTATGATTTCCCTTGACCACACTCAGGTTTAAATACTTGTAACGCAACTTTATCTAAGATATCCCAAGCGGATACCATGCCGACTACACGTTTAGAATGTTGATGATTATTTTCTACAATCAACACGGGCAAACTATGATCACTGCATTGATATAATAAATTTAATAACTCATAAAAGGGGGTATCAGGCTGGCAAAAACACAAGGATTTTTCTTCTACTATAAAATCTTTTACAGGATGCCCACCCACTGCTTTTAAATCTTGAACCAATCCATCGGGATCATCTGTCATAAATTCTAAATTAGTCAATGTCAAACCATGATGTTTTAGTTTAATCGCATTAGGTAATAATGACTGAATTAATCGCTTCATGCCAAATAATCCTAAAAAACAACCCTGATCATCTACCACAGGCAAATTATGAATATGATGTTTTGACATTAATAGTAAGGCATCTAATACTTTATCATTAGAACTTAGGGTTAATGCGGGTGAGGTCATAATTGATTGAGCAGTCATATCAGTTCCTTGATATTAGGTAGCTTTTATTATAATAACCTTAGTTCAAATTTCTTTGTTTTTTTATAGTTCATCCGCAAATTCATCAAATCCAGCTTGACGATATAATTGCTTGGCTTTCTCAATATCCTGTTCCACACCGCGCCCTTCTTGATACATCATGGCTAAAGTAGTGAAAGAACCTTGCAAACCTTGTTCGGCGGCTTTTTCAAACCACGCAATGGCTTGTTCTGGATTTTTATCCACACATTCGCCTTCCATATACATAAAACCTAAGCCATGTTGGGCTAAGGCATGACCTTGTGCTGCGGCTTGTTGCATCCAAGCAAAGGCATTTTTTTCATTTTTAACCATGCCTAAGCCCCCTTGTGCCATGACTGCCATTCGATATAAGGCTTCAGGATGACCTTTTGCTCCAAATGGGGATAATAATTTCATCGCTCGATCAAAGGCTTTTGATTCAAATGCCGCCATGCCACTGGCTAAATTAATATCTAAATATTCAACTGTCATTGGTTTTCCTAGTAAAAATTAAGAGATTAAGAGTGAGGTATAAATAATAGAAACAATTGTATTGAATACAAATATAGAAATGATTATTTACAGTCTATAACTCAAATAATAAAATCAGCCAAATTGTAAATCTACTCTAGGTTTTGTAAGGATAGGTAAAAACTTCCACACAAAGCCTGCAAAGCCAAATATCCATAATACTTGCGATAAAATTATCCACTGAAGATAATATTCCATAGCAATCAATGGTAATATAACCCGAGCAATCACAGCGAATAGCAAACATAACACCCATATACTTATCTTTGGTGGTTGATTAATCACATCCCGCCCCGTATGCCCCCAAGCCACTCGTGACATCATGCTCATGGTCATCATTCCAATGCCCCCCACAGCAAAAGCGTGAATCGCCAAAAACAATGACAAATGATAAACCCAAGCAAGTACATATAACAAAAAGCCCAAAACAATAAAACTATAAGCTAAATACAAACTCCATAATAACGGTTTTTGCCATAAACCATTTGCGTACCAACCCCAAAGTCTCATACTATGTAAGATAAACAATAAACCTGCTAATACAGCAGTAATATCACTATGCTGAAAAAATACCACCAAAATCATAAATGCGAAATATAAAACCAAACTACTCATATCTAACCATTTCCAATTAGAAAGTGTGACAGGTGAGCCTACCCCTTTTTCAATAAAAAAAGGAATAACCCGTCTCGCCATTACCATAATCAAGGCAATAATTAAATAAAAGCCACTATAAATCCCCCAAAGCATCCCCTGCTCAACCCTTCCAAACACACCCGCATAAAACAAGCCATTGCTGAATAGTAACAAAATCATTTTAGAGACAATGCCTAACTGAGCCCATTGTTTGACTTTAATAATAGGAATAATAATGGCAACAATTAAGCCAAACATAAAACTCATATCAGCCACAAGCATGACAAGCAAGCTAAACTCCCACGGAATTAAAGAAAATAAACGTGCGAAAAACCAATTAAAAAATAACAAACCCAATTGCCAACCATATATGGTTGACACCCCCGTCCAATTTTTAACCGCTGTTAACAAGAACCCTGCAATCACCGCCATTGCATACCCATAAATCATACTATGAGCATGCCATAATGAGGGTGGAATACTGACATTTAACAAAAACGATTGTTGCAAACCATAAAACAGTAACCACCATACCATAGTTAAAACGGAAAAACCCCCTGCCCCTAAAAAAAACGGACGAAAACCTAAATTAAATAGGGCAAAGCGATTAGGTTGTTGTTTTTGGGTAAATAAAAAAGTCATTCGATTAGATTATAATTCGCCTTAGAAAACTAGACTTATTATAGCACAGTAGCCGTGCTTGCTTTTTTAGAACTCATAAACAATACAAAATAGCCTGCTATCCCTGATACCATAGAACCCACTAAAATACCCAAACGCTCATCTACTGCGGCACTACCTGTTCCAGTAAACGCCAAACTACTAATAAACAAGCTCATAGTGAAACCAATCCCACACAATAATGCTACCCCATATAATTGCACCCAAGTTGCATCTTGGGGTAATTTTGCAATTCCTAGTTTAATTGCAATCCAAGAGAAGCCAAAAACACCAAGCTGATTGCCAATAAACAAACCTAAGACAATCCCCAATGGAATTGAATGCAATAAGGAATCCATTGTCAAATTTTCAAATGAAATCCCTGTATTCGCAAAGGCAAACAAAGGTAAAATCCCAAAAACAACGCTAGGATGCAAATCATGCTCTATTCGTTCTAATTGGGTTTTAGCCACCCCTTCTAATTTTACAAATGGAATAAAAAATGCGGTAATCACCCCTGCCAAAGTAGCATGCACCCCCGACTTAAGTACAGATGCCCATAATACCACACCGATTAATAAATAAGGTGTTAATGATAACACGCCTTTACGATTTAAAATAAATAAAATAATCACCATTACCCCTGCCACTATTAAAGAGCTAATAGACAAATCCACAGTATAAAAAATCGCAATAATTAAAATGGCCCCAAGATCATCAACAATGGCTAAGGTCATTAAAAATACTTTTAATGACGTAGGAACCCGACTACCCAGTAATGCTAATACCCCTAAGGCAAAGGCAATATCTGTTGCCGAAGGAATCGCCCAACCTTGCAATGCCACAGGATCACCCCAATTAATTGCCGTATAAACCGCCGCAGGGACTGCCATGCCACCAATAGCCGCAATAATGGGTAAAACTACGCGGGAAGGTTCTGATAGTTCGCCTGCTAAAATCTCACGTTTGACTTCTAATCCAATTAAAAAAAAGAAAATCGCCATTAAACCATCGTTAATCCAAAGCAGTAATGGCTTGGCAATTTCAAATGCCCCAATCCGAATTTCTACTGGCATATTGAATAGTAAGTTATAGAAACCTTCTGCGGGTGAATTTTCTGCCACCATTGCCAATAATGCCGCAAGAAACAACAAAATCCCACTGGAGGCTTCCAAACGCAAAAAATCTGACAAACTTTTTAAAATCATGCGAAATCCTTTTGCTAAGCAATTGATGACTGACATTATAATAATATATTATTTCAAGCTGAGTTTAATATAAATATTTTTCATAACCTAGTGTTTCACATCTAATTAAGAAAATTAGAGTATTGAATACAATCTCAATTGACGAAACAACACACTGAATAAAGCTGGATATCATCGTATTTTCACGGAAATTTAAAAAATTATATCATAATCATTTTATTTTCTTTAAACTAAGGAAAATTTTTTAACATTCTGAGATAAATATGAGTTTTAAAGTCTTCCAAAATAATACATTTCCACAACATGTTTCGGATTTAATGAATCTAATGCACATGGTGGTATTTACAGGTTCTGATGGCGAAGAACATTGGAATACTTACCTTACCCTAAAACAAAAAGAATACATTTCCTTAGGTTTAGCCCAATATTATCAATGCCAACATTGTATTAAACATCATTTTAAAGCAATTTTACGAGTAGATAATGTTGGCAAACGCAGTTTAAGCAAGAATATTAATTCAATGATTTTATTTCTACGAATTGATACTCGTACCATTAGTAAATCAGAAAAAGAACAATGGATTGAAGGATGGAATCGTTTTGCCAAAAAATTCGCGGCAGTTACCGATGATCAATTAGTACCCTATTTAATTGGACTTGCAATTGGTATTGCGAGAGATGATGATTTTTTAATTGATTTTTGCGGGCAAAAACTTATAAAAATACTTAAAGAAAAAGCAATTGATCCACGATCAGCTATTGGCGAATTGGAAACTGTAGTGATCTTTATGAAAGCAGCTACCTCTAAAAATCGAGTCATTGATAAGGTAGAACAATTGCTAGAAAACTAAAAAAAATTTAGCGAATTTTAAACTTAAACTTAAAGAATTGACACCCAATAATAAGTAACTCAAGCAAAGCAAAGCTCCGTTTATTTAACGAAATTAAAAAATTAATTTTACCGTTTTCAACATATATCATTTACAATATATATCAAATTATGAATATTACACCTGATACCATTTTTTCATCCTTGTCATTGGCACAGCTTCGTGAAGTAGGCTTAGTCAAAGATCGTCCTGATCTTCCTGACTGGGTCAGACAAATCCTTGAGGGTACGAGTTTACTGCCGTGTAGGTAGTTTAGAAAATATCGGAAAGACCAGCTAGATATGGAGAGAATACTAAATGGTGCTAATCCAGCAAATTGTTCATAACAAAGATAATATTAATTAATAATGTAATGGAAATAGCAAATGGCAGATAAAACAGCAATGAGTACGTTTGAACGTTATCTAACCCTGTGGGTAACACTTTGTATTTTAGTGGGTATTTCATTAGGACATTGGCTACCAAGTCTATTTCAAACGGTAGGTCAGATGGAACTCGCTCAAGTTAATTTACCCGTGGCACTACTCATCTGGTTAATGATTATCCCGATGTTACTGAAAGTGGATTTCGGTTCGCTACACCAAGTGAAAGAACATTGGCGAGGGATTGCTATCACCTTGTTTATAAACTGGGGTGTCAAACCATTTTCAATGGCATTGCTGGCATGGCTATTTATTCGCCATCTGTTTGCACCTTATTTACCAGCGGAACAATTAGATTCCTACATTGCAGGCTTGATTCTACTAGCAGCCGCCCCTTGCACTGCAATGGTTTTTGTTTGGAGTCGCTTATCAGGTGGTGATCCTAATTTCACTTTGAGCCAAGTTGCATTGAACGATACCATCATGATTTTTGCATTTGCCCCTATTGTTGGCTTCTTGTTGGGGCTATCCTCAATTCATGTTCCTTGGCAAACCTTGCTGTTATCCGTTACCTTATATATCCTTATTCCCGTTGTCTTTGCACAATGGTGGCGTCGCCAACTGATCCTTAAAGGCGGTCAAGCACGACTAGAACAACGATTGTCCCAACTGAACCCGTTATCATTAGTGGCCTTGCTACTAACTTTAATATTGCTCTTTGGCTTTCAAGGGCAACATATCATCCAACAACCCCTGATCATTTTATTGCTGGCTATTCCCATCTTGTTTCAGGTGTATTTTACGTCTGGTTTGGCCTATTTACTCAATCGGCAATGCCATGTATCCCATTCGGTAGCAGGACCTTCCGCACTGATTGGTGCCAGTAATTTTTTTGAACTTGCCGTCGCTGCTGCGATCAGCCTGTTTGGATTTCAATCGGGTGCAGCCCTAGCTACAGTAGTCGGCGTGCTAGTGGAAGTACCCGTGATGTTATCCGTGGTAAAAATTGTTAACACAACCCGCACTTGGTATGATAAATAGTCATAAAATTATTAACATTAAGCGACGGCGACTTCAGATTCTATTGCATCTTAGATTTCGGCTTTGTTTTCTAAACTACCTACACGGCAGTAAACATCATTTCGGTAGTAATATTCGGATTTAATAAGGCAAACTGATTTAATATCTGTACCACATCTGGACAATGACCTGTTTCCGCATTGCTTTGGTATAATTTCTTAAGGCTTGTAAAATATCATTGCTTAACATGGTTTCGCTCTTGTGAATTTTAGCTTGTGTGGATTATGATAATCCACACAATTAAAATCATTGGATTTAACTTAAATTTTGCCCACTAAATCCAATGAAGGGGCTAGGGTTTCTTCGCCTTCTTTCCAAGCAGCAGGGCAAACTTCACCTGGATGAGACGCAACATATTGTGCCGCTTTCACTTTGCGTAATAGGTCTTCCGCATCACGACCAATGCCTTCTGCGGTAACTTCCATTGCTTGAATGACACCCTCAGGATCAACGACAAAAGTGCCTCTATCAGCTAAACCACAATCTTCACGCATTACCTCAAAATGACGAGTAATCGTACCTGTTGGATCGCCAACCATGGTATATTGAATTTTGGCAATGGTTTCAGACGCATCATGCCATGCTTTATGAGTAAAATGGGTGTCGGTTGATACCGCATAAATTTCAACCCCACGCGCTTGAAATGCCGCATAATGATCCGCTAAATCACCCAACTCCGTTGGACAAACAAACGTAAAATCCGCAGGATAGAAAAAGAAAATTGACCATTTTCCTTTTAAGTCTTCGCTGTCAACGCTAATAAACTCACCGTTTTTAAAGGCATCTGCTTTAAAAGGTTTGATTTCAGTGTTAATTAATGACATGTTAGTTTTCCTCTTTTATTTCATTGATGAATAAAATTTCATTTTTTGCTTTTGCTTGACGTTTAATCAAGCGATAAGCATAGAATAATAGTAGATGATATTTAGGTAAATTTGAAAAAATAGAAGTTAAAGTTCTATAATTTAGAACCTTATCGCAATGAGTTGATAAGAATCCAAGGTTGAGTGAACTGTTTACTTACAAGCTCAAATTATGTTTTGATCAAGAGTAATTTGTTTACCTAAGATTTCACCATAATTTTAATATGCTAATTTTCAAATCTTTTACAAAATTTGTGCTATATTGATTAACAATAAAATTCTAATTACTGATAAAACAAGGGATTATTATGAAAATTAGTGCTTATTATATCGTATTAACAACAGGGTTCGCATTGTTTGCCAGTTATGCCAATGCGGAATCTTCATATTCGGCCCATTCGGCTGTTGTTTCGGATCAGCTTATTGCTGAACAACGTAGTGCATTAGCACAAAACACTAAAGGCAAAGGTTTTGGCCCACAATCACCTCGTGATATTGATACCATAGCAGGGAATAATCATCGTGAATTTAATGCCGCACCAGAATCAACTGCCATGAACTTATGCAATATCCATTTTCACAAAAATGCCGAACATAAAGGCGGTGAATTTACCACTTATGCAGGCAATGGTGATGGGCATGGTTATCAAAGTGGCTATAAGTTTTCAGGGCAGTTATCCAACGCTGAATTAACACCATTTGCCAAAGAAGTTTGTCCGAGTGAGCATGGTAGTCTTCATTCAGGCGATACCATTGAAGTTCATTATGTTTATACGACTGCCCAAGCTACCCCAGGCCCAAGCTTAGGTGCTTGCTTAAGTGAGGCAATCAACAATCCACAACTACGAGTAGAAGCTCAAGTTTATGTTTTGGTCAATGATCCTAATGCTTTAGATTTTAATCAATTAACCCAATATGACATAAAAAATGGTTTATACCAAGCATTAAATATCCCTAATAATACAGGCACACCGATTCAATACGATGGTTCTACCACAGGACCAGGTTACAATGAGAAAGGCTCACCCTTTCAAGTAACATGGCGTGTGCGTCCTAAAGTTGCTAAAGTCAATATTGCTACTATTAGTGAATGGTGCAAAGCGAATACTTTTAATGAAGATCATGCACACGGGGTAAGAAATTTAGTGGTGAATCCTGCACTTTTGTCGGATATTTCTAAACTACCTACACGGCAGTAAACGCGAAAACGGGCGATTTAGGCGTGTTTTTGAGTTTCTAAACTACCTACACGGCAGTAAACCCATTTGCAGATAAAGCGTCAGGGATTTTGTATTTCTAAACTACCTACACGGCAGTAAACGATTTTTTGGTGGTGGTGTTTTTGGTGATTTTTTTCTAAACTACCTACACGGCAGTAAACTTTTCGATTTAAGGGGGGTGGAGGGGTAGGGTTTTCTAAACTACCTACACGGCAGTAAACAATCGCTCTTTCGATCGATTGATTGAATAGTATTTCTAAACTACCTACACGGCAGTAAACAAAGGGTTTGCTGTCCAATTGCAAATTGGCATTTTCTAAACTACCTACACGGCAGTAAACAAAGGGTTTGCTGTCCAATTGCAAATTGGCATTTTCTAAACTACCTACACGGCAGTAAACTCATATTTCCTCTACATTTCCTTTTTTTGTTCTTTCTAAACTACCTACACGGCAGTAAACTACTACAAACCGTGCATGCGGATTTAATTAAATTTCTAAACTACCTACACGGCAGTAAACTAAACCTGTGTTAAATGAGCAAGGACACTTTCTTTCTAAACTACCTACACGGCAGTAAACGTTTAGAAAAAAACACGCGCGCGGTCATTCAATTTCTAAACTACCTACACGGCAGTAAACGCAGATAATGCGAGTAAAATCAATCAGTGTCATTTCTAAACTACCTACACGGCAGTAAACTGGCTTGCAATTTATATTTGTATTTTATGAGTTTTCTAAACTACCTACACGGCAGTAAACAGTTCCCAATCACCCTTTTTGCGATTGATTGATTTCTAAACTACCTACACGGCAGTAAACTATTTTTTCATTCATTTTGTGTTCCTTTTTTATTTCTAAACTACCTACACGGCAGTAAACCTAATTTTACAACAAAAACCCACACAAAAACAATCATTTTCGTATAAGTTTTCATTTTGACCAAGTAAAATTACTTCATACATAATTGCATGATTATAAACATATTTTTAAGGAGCGATATTTTTTTGGTAAAAAATGCAATTTATTTGAAAAAATTTTGGTTTTATTGCCAAAATCAAAAAATTGGAACTGTGTGTACTGAACTTAAACCATAACTGCTGTAAAAACCTTTGTTTTCATCCTGAAAAACACAATCTATAAACAAATAAAAATCTTCTCCTGTACTACTACTTTTGATTTGAATATAAGGTAGTATCGTTGTTTGTTCTTGAAAATTGCCAAGTGCTTGCAATGATTGCTCAAATGAAATAGCTTCACGTTTTGATTTTCGTCTTGCAATACGAGCTAAACTACTTTTGGGTTGTATGCGTTTAAAGCAAGCATAATGTTTGATTCGACCTTGTGGCACTTCTCTAATATTCGTTATATGGACATAATCAGTTAAACTGTTTAGATGTTGTTTTATATTCAACGATTCCAATAATACCGAGTCTTCTGCAAACAATCTTAGTTTATTGCCTAAATAACTTTTTTCTTTATTATACTCTGGAAAAGCAACACCAATGGGTATTTTTTTATCATTGTTTTGTAACTTAACAAAAGCTACATGAATTTGCTGATAAACCTTTTTCCACAGAAAATATAAACCAACATCCACACTCGCTAGTAAAGTAATCTCTAAATAGAACTTCATAATTTAGTCCTTACTAGCACCAAAAACGCCACCACGAACTAAAACTGCCATAACATAATGCTCATCGTTTTTGTTCTCTAGTTTTATGCCTCTTGCAAACTTATCAAATAAAGTAAAAAAATCTGCCTTGGCTTTGGGATTACGATAAGCTTTACCTAAATTAGTAACAGCCCCATAAGGTTCAATGGCAATTGGACCAATATTTACCTCTTGATACTCAGGATACCATGTATCAATAGTACGAATCGCATTACCAATTTTTTGTGAATGCATACCTGCAACCTCTTCAATATGGTAAAGAATTTTGCTTTTTTTGTTTTTACTGTTTGTCTTATCTAAAACTAATTCTTCACTAGGATACACATCCTGTGCTTGTCCAACTTGAGCATAAGCACTGATTTCAAATAACGCAAAAGGTTGCTTTCCAGATAAAGCATTAGCAATTTCATTAGCGAGTTTATCAATATCATCACTCTTATTCTTATCACTATCAAAATCTTTAATATCAAAACTCAAGGCATTGAAAATTAATGACTCTGTCTCTGTTAATTTTACTACTACTTCAATTTGTTCAGCACCTACTCGATTCCGCCATAAAAAACGTCCACTGGCAATATTAATTGCGTAACGTCTGGCTAGATTTTTAAAACCTTCTTCATTGATGTAGCTGTTAATAGCATTAACATAACTTTCATAAAAATTTTCATTATTACATGCCGACGGTTGAGCAATACCACTCAATATTTTTAAAGTAAAATGTAATTTTAATGTATCTTGATCGACTGCTAACGCACAACTATCGACTGTTTGTAAATTTGCGTTTTCAACTTTAGCATCTAATTTCATAGGATCGTCTTGTAATGCTTTTTTTAGACGATTAGAAATCGTACCTCGCACTGATTTTTCTCTTAATTTTAATGGTAATGCTTCACTATTACGCTTGTCCCAAGTAGTGCCATAAAAATAACCATCAGATGGTACTATTTTTTTTTCAAATGCTAATACAGATGCCATATCATTTTTTGCTTTTGTAGCCATAACAAACTCTCCTTACTTATTTTGTTGACATAAATATAAATTATTTTTTGAATCAAAATGATAATGCCAAAGCATTTCATTTAATTGATTGATTTTATAAGCCATAATAAATTCTCCCAACGTTACAACACTTTCTGCAAAACGATGAGGCTTACTCAGATCACGTTGATTCATTGCTTGACCTAACTCAGAAATACCATGAAAACCTGTTGCAATTGGTACAATCCACCCTAATTGTTTACGTTTAGCAATCCATTCAACGTCACCTGCTTCATTTTTTTCACTGTAATGATGAATTGCTAAATGATCTAATAATGCATCAATTGTATCTTGACCTTGTTGCATCGCATCTATCATTAAATCTCGTCGTTCAATTAAAACATAGCTTGGCATTAATAATCGGGTAATGGGACGTAAACTATTATCTGTTTTCTCATCAATAGTAAATCGCTTTAGTTTTCCAAACCCTAAAATATCACCACTTGCCAACTTTAATTTGGCAAATTCAGTTTGAATGGATGTTATAAATTCGTCCTCATACTCCATAGATAAACCTTTATATTCAATAACTAAAGATACTGTAAGATGACAACGGGCTTCTTCAATAAACGAAGGTCGCTCACCTTTTTCATTCAAAGGATTTGCCGTAGCAATAATTGAAGCAACATAATCCTGTTTACCTTTATAAGTTTGTAAGTTAATTCGATGACAAGCAACGCCAACACCAGTAAACACTAAATCATTAAATAATGTATTTTTTATTTTTAAATTACGTTGTAATGCATGGATGCCACCTAAGAAAGCAGTCATTGCAGGAAAACCGATAGTGTAAGGACTGGATAAAGCATTGGCATTTTGAACGCTAACTTGTGGGATAACTAGCACTTGTCTCATTTCAATCCCTCTTGGTTCGCTTGAATTAGTGTTTTAATATGTTGAAATTCTTCATCACCAAATAACTTAGAATCTTTCACATTTTTTTTGTAGGCATACATAAACCAACGAGCAAATTCATCAATAATATCTGTTAACCATTGTTCATCTTCTTCTCGTTGCTTGTGATAAAAATTATCTAACCATATTTTTTGAGCTAAGGGTAATTGTTGATATAATTGATTTTGTGACCAACCAGCTTCTAATTGACGAATAGCCCACATTCGTTCAATCACTTGAGAAATAATAAAATTGACAACTTTATCTCTGTCTTCCCGAATGTTGATATTATTGTAACCTGTTGCAATAAGACGATGAAAAGTATTAAAATGGTCTTTCCAATAAAGACTGTTTTTAAAAAAATCAGTTTTTGGCACTAAAACATTTTTTTGTTGTAATTGTGGTGGTAAAGAAGGTAGCAAATACGCAACTCCTGCATTGTCATTGTTCAAAACACTAATATTTTGAGGTTTTTCGCCACCAAAACCTATTACAGTTAAATCATATAATTCTTTAAAACCCTGTTCTGAATGTTCTTGCTTTTTTCTTATTTTTTCGCTAAGACTAAACATCTTTCTTATTTTTTCGCTAAGACTAAACATCACACCCGAAGGCGTTAATAATGACAATAAATGGTAATTATCATCACCTACAGGAAAATAGACTTGTTTAATCTTACTACTAGTTTTCAATGACAATTGTTTTATTGCTAAAAAGCCTTGTTGTAATTCTTCAAATGATGCGGTAGGTATTTTAAATGCCCCACGAATTAAATCAGTTCCTTGTTCTAGATGTTCTAAAATAGTCTGTTCATCTTCTAATATAATTGATAAAAATTTGTAAACATCTATTGCCGCGGCATTACCCAAAACATCATGTTTTGTATTAGTACTACTACCACATAAAAATCCATTACTAATCACATCAGTTGTCGCAATCATTGAGCAATCTCTACTAGCACCAGGATGACTAAATTTACTAGGATGCGTTACTAAAGAGAGTTGTTTGGCACGTCTTGCCGCATCAGGCAACCATACACCTAATGAAAATCGATTATCAGCCTCAGCTTGAATTTGAAGTTGTTCTTGCTCTGACATCGTTTTTTTGATTTTTTTCTTCAAGAGTTTCGCTTTACGATCCGCTAAAAAATCAGTAATAGGTTTTATTGACACATTAAATATCCTTCTGCTTATAATTTAAACCTTTATCTTTTTTCTTTTGAATTTTGTTTAAATTTTACATGGAAACTTTTTAATATCAAGCAATTTTTGTAAAATACCTCTCTACTTTGCACAAAGTAGTTTAGAAATTTATATTTTCACTTTTATTTGAAACTTAACTACCGAGTAGGTAGCAAGCAAAGACCATAACTAACCTTATGGTCTTCGCCCCATTCCCAATTGCTCAGAATAATAAAAACTGGAATTATCGTTATACATTGGTAAACTAATTTCCCCATACTTCAAAGTCACTTTTTGTTCCGACATATCTAATCTGTCAGCTAATTCAATCACTAATTCTGCATAATCTCTTACCAACCATAACCGCTGAGACGCTAATGATGTTAATGGTGATTTATTAGTAATCTTATAATCGACAAATTGTATTTGCCCTAAGGTATCTTTTTCAGCAAAACGCCACCGTTCTTTATTATCATCCCACACACGATATAACCTCAATTGTGCTTGTGAACACCGAAATGGGCTTAATACTTGAGGTAACGCAGTTAACCACCAGTGTTGAACTAACCACCCTTGTAAGGATTCAGGGCCTTTTTGTTCATATTCTGTTAGTAATTCATGAATACGATAATGTTCTAAATCTGCGAGATAACGATTTTGTTGTAAAGTTTTAGGTTTTTGAATACGAGGAATGGCATTAATACCATTAATAAAAATTTTTGGTGGTAATAGCTCCTTAAGATCATGAGAATCCAGTAAAGTCGAACGATTCTCATACCCAGGCTGACAAAATACGACTTGGCGTTTCGTTTGATTTAAACCTTTAACACCTTTTAGATTATATTGCATCAATGCTACATTAGCAGTTTTTGGTTCTATCTTGCGATGTCGTAACACTCTACCTGCTAATTGAATAATTGAGCGATAAGAAGAAGGTTCTACTACTGCCCAATCAAAATCATGATCCCGACCAATTTCCTCAACAGGTGTTGCCACTAAAATAAAAATTAACTGTTTCGCTTGTGATTGTTTAATATGTTGACGAATGACTGGGTGATTAAATACCGCTTGTGGATCTTTTCTGGTTAATACCTCATCTAAATGTTGCTCTTGTTTGCTACGCATTAATAAGATTTGTTGACTATGATATGCCATAATACGCACATCGACATTACTATCCCATTCTGCGTTTAATAAATATTCCGTTAATTGAATACAGGGATCAATATTCGCAACTCTGACCACACCAAAAGACACCATCGTATTAGTATAGAAATCTTTGTTTGCGTGATCTTGATGTTTATTTATGATAGCGTGTTGAATATCTGCAAAATACCGTTGTTCTATGGTTAAATCATCGCTATCTTTTGCTGGAACCGATGAATCGACACAAGTAATAATTTTCGCTTGGCGTTTAATAGCTTGTTTTTTTAAAGATTTTATCCGCTTTTGAATAAACTTCTGATGTAATGCCTGATAATTTTCGACCGCCTGCTTAGCTTGATTATCAACCACAGTTTCAACATGAGTTGCAAACTCATCCACCCAAGCACAATGAACACGTTGTCTAATACCACGACTACTTGCAAACAATTGCCATCCCTGCCAATAGGCATGAAAATAGCCTTCTGCCAAATCAGGTGGAATCGTGGCAGAAGAAATCATAACTTTCCGCCCTAACATGGCGACTAAATGAATTAAACGACCAATAGCAATTAAATCATTGCCATCAAAATCATCAATTTCATCAATGACTAAATCAGATGACATTAATCGCAAACTTGGCAAAATATAACGTCCACCCCGTTTCGTTTCGGTGGCGGCCATCAAATGATCAATCGTACAAACTAAAATGGGTGCGTATAAAAACTTACGACTACGTTGATCAGTTAACACTGTCGAAAAAGGTGTTTCAGGAATTGCACAATCATACATGACATCGTCATCTAGCAATGATTCTAAAGATTCAGAACCTGCTCGTTCATAATTCTCCAGCAATTGTTGTTGATAAACTTTTTTTTGTTGCTGATTGATTTGATGTAAATCTACGACAGCTTGAGAACCAATTAACACAGCCAAGTCATTACTATCACCACCTTGAAAAATTCGCTCTCGATATTCATCCCCAGTTTGCAAAGTTAAAGTACGCAATCCTAATGCTAGGACATAACGCAAACTTTCACCATCTTCAGATAATATTCGCATTATCTTAGCATTAGCAAAGGTTTTACCACATCCAGTACTTGCCATATTAACCGCAAAAAAACCTTGATTGTTAACAGTCGTTTCAGATAATTGTACTCTCCATTGTTTTAATTTATTAACAGCCTTATCTTGCCACTGATAAGCGACAGGACTTTTTTGTTTGAGTTTTCGTAAATCAAGTGCTTTTGGTAATTGTGATTCAAAACTTGGTAATAAATAAGCAACTCGTAGTGCATATTTTGCAACCCCGACTAAATGCTCATCTAGCTTTTGCTTCAATTGCTTTGATTTTCTATCCGAATTTGCATATAAATTGGACTGTCCTTGCCAATTTGCATCTGCCTGCTGGGCAGAATAATTATGATCACCTAACATCAAGGATAAACGAGAATAATATAATATAACTCGCCAACTACCATCAGTAAATACTTGCTCTAGCAAACCTGAATTTAAACAGTTTTTTAAACGTGTCGCCCATTTTTTCAATTGTTTTAGCCAAGGCTCAGACTCTGCTAATAAACCATTCGGAAATTGAAAACATTTCTCTAAATCTTTTTCAAATAATTTTCTTTGTTTTTCTTCTTCTTGTGGAGAATTTCTATAGCCCCATGAATCACTAATATAATTTAATATTTTTTGCAGTGTTGGCGCAAGTTCATCTTGCCAGCCTTCTGCTTTACTCTTAGATAAAATGGGTAATTTGTGATGAGTAACAATTAACCACACAATCATACTGGCTAAATCAGATAAATCAGCTAAGGGTTTTTTAGGATTAGACTGCTGTAACCACTGCTGTAACCACTGCTGTAACTGTTGTTGATTTATTTTTCCATCAATTAACTTATCTAACCAATCCAAATCAGAATCATTACGAATAAGTGCTCTAAATAATAATACCGACATCCACTCATGTCTTAAGGGATCAATTCGTTGTCCCTTCGCTTCTGGCTGTAATTTTTGTTGAAACTTAAGTGAAGCTTTACCCCAATCATGAAGTAAAGCTGAAATAGCAGTAATACTTTGAATTAAAGGTAAAAATATCCAATTATCTTGTTCTTTTGATAAATTAACATTTTGTTGGGTAATATTAACAGGCATAATTCCCTGACGATTGAACTTTTGTCGATTACCCACAATCCATACTAATTCACTACGATTTCGCCCTCTTATCCAATGACAAGAAACGGCGGTATTTTTAGTTGCCGTTTTCGCTAAAAGTTTTTTAACGGCACTTAAACCTTCATTAGTGATAATAGTTTGCCAAGTTTTACTTCCAATTCGATCCGAAAAACTATCCAAAACTCTGCGAGTTTTATTTAAGGCATTTTTTTCACATTGTGACACAAAAATTACCATCATAATAATAAATATCCCTTAATTTAATTATTTAAACTAACCGTTTTTACAGTATCAAACATAAAATCCAAAGCTTTATGTTGAGTAAATACTTGTAAGCATTGTTGACGGTAATATTGTTCAGTTGTTTGATCTTTAGCACAAATAAATGCCAAAGGTAACACTAACGCATCTTTAATCAAATCCGCAACATCAAATACCAATGCACCACGTCTAGTTTTGCCATGCATTACCGCAAAACCATGAGGAATACCTAAAACCCACAAAGTAGTTGCCGCTAAACCATACGCTAAATAATTGCCATGATTTAAAAAACGATTAGCATCATCATCATCATCTCGATTACGCACAAAATCGTTAATCTGAGTTCGAGTCACCGCTATTTTGTACAAAGATTTTGTTAATCGAGCTTCAATCGTTAATAAATCGTTACTGTTTTTACATTGATTAATCGCAGATGAAAATGATTTCAACGCTTGTTCAACATCGGCATCATCCACATAAAAACCTTGATTTTGCAAATTTTTATCGTTACCCCACACACGTTTCAAATAGTCTAAACGATGTTTTTGAAACGCTTTAGCTACTTTCAAACGTTTTTCTGGCTCAAACCAAAATTTTAACCAAGCTTGTACATATTCTGTGGGTCGATACTCACTTTGTGGTGACAAGCACTCAACTTCACTTGCGGCAATTAAAGGTGTTCCACCACTACCACTAAAACCAATTAGCACCCCCGCTTGAGCTAACATTCGTACTGCTGCTTGCGTAATAGAAGTCCCCATACCAAGCAAAATCACTGTTGTATTTGCAATTGGAATATTCCAATATTGCTTGGCTATCTGTTCTTCAGTTAGAAATACGACTCGACCAGATTTCACCATCACTCGACATTTTTCTAAATAATAAATATTGGCACGTTTAGAATGAAGTATGGCCTTTAAATCAGTTAACTGTTCCATAATATATTTGAAATGTTTATTTACCAGTTGAATTGTAGTTTATAAATTCACTTTTTTAAACAGAGACATTATGCAACACTCATTTGATTTGAGAATGAGTGTTATTTATCGAAATGAGGTAGCCCTGCCTATTGATTAATGATTAAATTGTATTAGGCTTTATGACATAATAGCATTTTAAGGATTTTTTTAATGCAATTTATTATCAAATTCCAACTATCAGGGGAAAAACAGATATTACCTTTAAATTACCATTACCCGTTGAGCAGTTGGATTTATAAAATTATGGCTCAGGAAGATGACGAATTTGCAAGATTTTTACATGATCAAGACTATCAACTCCCCAATTTAAAGGCATTTAAATGGCAGCTAAAATATTATATCTACATTTTACAGCAAGCTGGCATTGAAAATGTTACTGGGATTTTAGAATATCCCAAAATCAAAAAAACCAAAGCAGTGAATCTAAGTCCTGAAGATATAAAAAAAATTCAAGCCGTTGAACATGAAATTAAGCAAATCATTCAATCAGATATTGTCCTTAAACGACTGAATAAACCATTATGTAGGCGATGTTCTTATTACGATTTTTGTTATGTAGGTGATATAGATGAGTAAACGTAGCTATTCTTTATTTAATCCTGGAAGATTATCTCGAAAAGATAATACCTTAATTTTTACACCTATCGATGATGACGGCAACAACTTAAAACCTCGTTATATTCCTGTTGAGAATGTCGATCAATTCTATGTATTTGGTTCTTTAGATGCTAACAGTTCTCTATACAATTTTCTTGGAAAACATGAAATTAACGCACAATCCCTCAAGACAAGAATAATAAAATTCCGCTATGGCGATTGAGATTTATCCACCAAATTATGCTACGCTTTTGATCATTCCCAAGACTATTATTTTATAAAAAACTATGTCAACTCAAACCCAATACCAACAATGGCGACAAAGCTCCAGCTTAAATAGCCAAAATATGGCGTTTATTGAAGATTTGTATGAAGATTATTTAAAAGATGCTGAGTCCATCCCGAAACAATGGCAACAGTATTTTGCGGATTTCGCATTGGATTCACATAGTGATATTTCACATCGTGCCATTCAGCAGACCTTTAAATTACTCACCGCAGAGAAAAAGTCTTGGTATAAAACGGATCATACTAAAGACTGTTTACCCCCTGAAGCGGCAGAAAAACAAGCAGCGGTATTACGATTGATTAATGCGTATCGAGTACGAGGGCATCAATTGGCTAACATTGATCCATTGAATTTAAAGCAACATCCAGAAGTATCTGATTTAGACCCTGAATTTCATGGCTTAGGGACAGGTGCTATGGCAATGATTTTTAATACAGGATCGTTATTTGCCCCCGATAGATTACCATTGCAACAAATAGTGGATCACTTGCAAAAAACCTATTGTGGTTCGGTGGGTTCGGAATATATGTATTTAACCGATACCAGTCAAAAGCGTTGGATTCAAAAACGCCTAGAAGAATCACAATTACAAGCGAATTTTGATACGGAAACCAAATATTGGATATTACAATTATTAACGGCTGCCGAGGGCATTGAGCGTTATTTACATACCCGTTATGTTGGGCAAAAACGCTTTTCTTTAGAAGGTGGTGAAAGTTTTATTCCATTGCTAGATGAACTGATTCAACAGGCAGGTGCAAATGGCATACAAGAAATCGGCTTGGGCATGGCTCATCGTGGTCGTTTAAATGTCTTGATTAATATTCTAGGGAAATCCCCTAGTTTATTGTTTAAAGAATTTGAAGGCAAACATCCGATTTTAGGCTCGGGTGATGTGAAATATCACCAAGGATTTTCATCGAATGTTGAAACACCTGGCGGTCCTGTGCATCTTGCTTTAGCCTTTAATCCCTCACATTTAGAAATTGTCGCACCAGTGGTACAAGGTTCTGTACGGGCAAGACAACAACGCCGTCATGACAAACAAGCTCGACAAGTCTTGCCAATTTTAATTCATGGCGATGCGGCTTTTGCAGGACAAGGGGTGGTCATGGAAACCTTTAATATGTCCCATACTCGTGGCTTTACCACGGGTGGTACGGTACATATTATTATTAATAATCAAATTGGCTTTACTACTAATCCTATTGATTCTCGTTCAACCTTATATTGCACCGAAGTTGCTAAAATGGTGCAAGCACCAATTTTTCATGTGAATGGCGATGATCCTGAAGCAGTGATTTTTGTCAGCCGTATTGCCTTAGATTATTGCATGACGTTTCGTAATGATGTCATTATTGATTTAACCTGTTACCGTCGTCATGGACATAATGAAGCCGATGAACCTGCGGTAACACAACCAATTATGTATCAAGCCATTCGCCAACATCCAACGACTCGCCAAATTTATGTGCAACAATTAATTAAAGAAGGGATTATTAGCCAAGAAGATAGCGAGCAAATGATACAGGCCTATGAAAGTGCCTTGGATCAGGGCAAAATTGTTTCACGACCTATTTTAGAAAACTTTAAACATCGCTATCATGCCGATTGGACACCTTATTTTGAACAATCTTGGCAACAAACCTGTCATACGGCCATTCGCTTAGAAACAGCACAACAACTCTCACAACGACTATGGCATATTCCTAAAGGCTTTGAATTACATGCAAGAGTGCGTAAACTCCTATCGGATCGACGAGAAATGTTAGCAGGTGATTTGCCAGTGGACTGGGGTTGTGCTGAAATTTTAGCCTATGCCAGTTTATTAATACAAGGTTATCCCATTCGCTTATCAGGTCAAGATAGTGGCCGTGGGACTTTTTTTCATCGTCATGCCGTATTACATAATCAATTAAACGGCGAACGATATATCCCCTTACAATATTTAGACCCTAATCAAGCCAATTTTTTAGTCATTGATTCTTTATTATCTGAAGAAGCCGTATTGGCTTTTGAATACGGCTATAGCAGTGCGGAACCTAATGGTTTAACCTTATGGGAAGCTCAGTTTGGCGATTTTGCCAATGGGGCTCAAGTCGTGATTGATCAATTTATTACCTCTGGGGAAAGCAAATGGAATCGACTTTGTGGTTTAGTCATGTTATTGCCACATGGCTATGAAGGTCAAGGAGCAGAACACTCCTCTGCTCGCTTAGAACGCTATTTACAACTTTGTGCCGAACAAAATATTCAAATCTGTATTCCTAGCACCCCTGCCCAAGTATTTCATATGATACGTCGTCAAATGTTACGCCCTTATCGTAAACCGCTCATCGTCATGACAGCGAAAAGTCTATTACGACATAAGTCCTGTGTTTCCAGCTTAACAGAACTGACCCAAGGGGAATTTCAAACAATGATTGATGAAACCCACTTGACAAACATTGATGATATTGAAAAACTGATTTTTTGCTCAGGCAAAGTCTATTATGACTTAATGAAAGAACGCCAAACCTTAAAAGCCAATAATGTTGCCATTGTACGCATTGAACAGCTTTACCCATTTCCTAAAGAACAATTAAAACAACAAATCCATAAATACCCTAATTTGGAACTACTGATTTGGTGCCAAGAAGAACCCCAAAACCAAGGGGCTTGGGATCATATCAAACACCGGTTTCGACCTTATATTATGCAAGGCATACCATTAGGTTATGCTGGCCGACCCGTGTCTGCCTCCCCTGCGGTGGGTTCCTATAGTTTGCATATACAACAACAACAACAACTGGTCTATAATGCCTTAACGGGAAATGTAAAGACTATTCAACTGGAGAGATGTAGAAATGAGCATTGAGGTATATGTCCCCGATTTACCTGAATCAATCAGCGATGCCACCGTCTTAACTTGGCATAAAACCATTGGCGAACGAGTACAGCGTGGTGAAAATTTGGTCGATTTAGAAACGGATAAAGTCGTATTAGAAGTACCCGCACCAAAAGAGGGGAAACTAGCGGCCATTCATGTTGATACAGGCGATATTGTTACCGCAAAAACCTTGTTAGCAACATTGGTCGCAATGGAACAAAGTCCACAACAAGCCGCTATTAATACGAATCCAGAACAAAGCAATATCAAAGATGCCCATGCGAGTTTAAGTCCATCAGTACGCCAACTCATCCACCAATATCAACTTAATCCTGATGATATGACGGCAACAGGCAAAAAAGGTCGTTTAACCAAAGAAGATGTATTAAACTATTTAGCACAGCAAAAACCAAAAACTCAAACTCAAGCTCCAACCGAAACCTCTGTGGCGGAATTTGCCAATCAATCTCGCCCAGAACAACGAGTTCCCATGAGTCGATTACGGGCTAAAATTGCAGAAAGATTAGTATCAGCACAACATAGTGCGGCTATTTTAACAACATTTAATGAAGTGAATTTGCAAGCGGTTATCGATTTACGCAAACAATATCAAGAAAACTTCCAAAAACAACATCAAGTTAAACTTGGCTTTATGTCATTTTTTATTAAAGCCTGTATTAATGCGTTACAGAATTTTCCAATTGTGAATGCTTCTATTGATGGCAATGACATTATTTATCACGGTTATTTTGATATTGGTGTTGCGGTGTCTTCACCAAGAGGCTTAGTCGTACCTATTTTAAGAGATGCGGATCAAATGAGCATAGCGGATATAGAGCATAAAATCTTGGAATTAGCGGATAAAGCGAAAAATAGCACGCTTAGCTATGAAGAACTACAAGGCGGTACTTTTAGTATTTCCAATGGGGGAATTTTTGGCTCTATGTTGTCAACGCCTATTTTAAATCCCCCACAAAGTGCCATTTTAGGAATGCATAGTATTCAACAACGCCCCATTGCTGAAAATGGTGAAGTGGTGATTCGACCTATGATGTATTTGGCATTGTCTTATGATCACCGTTTAATTGATGGTCGTGATGCCGTGCAGTTTTTGCTTAGGATTAAACAAAATTTAGACGCCCCTGCTCGATTATTATTAAATATTTAGCGAACGATTTGACCAAAGCAACAATGGCAAACTAAGCAAAAGTAACCATAAAGTATTTGGAATTGGTGTCGTATGTGTGGTAATCCAGTCGCTAAACAATGATACTCGGGTATTGCCTTGCAAATCCCCATAGACAAAATCTAAGGTTGCTTTCGTTGTGGCACCAAAAGAATGTACCCCTGCCAATTGATATTCCCCCCCCACATCTAAAAACAAGCCCCCACCACTATCCCCAGGTGCGGTAAGATATTCTAAATCTAAAGGCGTTGTATCGCCTAATAAACTGTCGCCTGCATTATTAGGATTATCAAAATCATTCCATAAAATTCGGAAATGTTCTGTCACACCCGCAATAAAAATGGCATCAATCACATTATTACCCGCACGTTTCGTGCCTGAACTTTGCGTATCGCCAGTTAAACCATTCCCAGTACGCCCAAACCCTACTGACGTGCTCGTTTGCCCTTGTTCATTAAAGTTAGTAAATAAAGTTGCAGGGGTAACATTGCTCACGTTGCTCGTTAATTCAAGTACGGCAATATCGAAACCATTGAGAAAATCACTCTCACTAAAGTTTTCATGAACGGTCCAATCCAAGCCAGTATAAGTCCTACCACCCACTGTAAATGACACATTATTTGTCGCAGGATCATCTAAACAATGTGCTGCCGTCAATACATAACGAGCTTTAATTAAAGTCCCCGAACAACGACTCGTCCCCACACCAGGCGTAGAAATTAACATATCCCCTACACTATCAAATCCCGAAATATTAGCAAGTGATATATAATTTATATCTGCGACATCATCACGAATAATACCTGCTATTACAAGATTCGTATTTAATACACCTAATAATAAAACCCATAGCCTGTGATTTATCTTCATTATCAATCCCTTCTTAGCTCAGTATTATTAGATTATAAGAGATTTTGCTATGATTTTATGAAATGAATCAAATTTCAAGCTAATCAAAACGGTTGCCATTGCAATAGCCAAGCACATTCACCTGATTTCGCTTGATAGCCTTCTGCAATCCAAAAATCAGCTACGGCAACAATCGTATTATCCACCATAAGCAAAGGCAAATAGTTACGCTGCCACGGTAATATACCCTCAGTTTGCAGAATTTTTTTTAAGGCACGAGGATAGGCTCTCCCAGCTTGATGAAAACGCTCACCTCCTTGGCGAAACTTGACCCTTACTTTCGTAATCGTTTTGCTTAAACCCTGACCTTTCGTCAGTCTTGCTTGCAGTATGCCCAGCTTATCTAAAACCAATGCTTGGCTAAAATCCCAACTCTGAGCTTGAGGAATGGCGGGTAGTTTCGGATAAACATATAAATGCTGTTGATAACGAGACACCACCCATTGCTGCCAAGACATACTGGGAATACTATTTTTATTAGCACAAATCACTTGGCTTATGATCTGTTCTAAATGCTGTTTGTCTAAAATCAATTGCGTTTGTTGCCAATACCAATAACGTAACACATTATATTGTCGATTTATTGACAAAGTTTGTAATGGTGTAATTGCAATAGTTAGTGAGTTATGTTGAGACACTTGTACTATGCTTAAATCTTGTATGGCAATTTCAGTTAATAATTGATTGGCGTTGGCACAATTATCTGCTACCCGAGCAATGGTTTTACTAGCACTAGGATAATAATTAGTGAGTAATGGCATGACTTGATGGCGAATAAAATTACGCCGAAATTGCGAAGATTGATTGCTAGGGTCCTCTACCCATTGTAATTGATGATAATTGGCATACTCTGCTAATTGTTGTCTGGTATAGCGTAATAATGGTCGTAAAATTAAATAATCTTGATAATAAGCATCCACTGGCATTGCGGCTAAACCAGCAACGCCAGCTCCTCTTAATAATTGTAATAATACCGTTTCAGCTTGATCATCTTGATGATGAGCAGTTAATAAGGCAGTATCCGTATTTAAAGACGCAAATAATGATTGATAACGCTGATTTCTAGCAACAGCTTCAATACTTTCGCCCCTATCGAATTGTAATTGTAAATATTTAATTTCTAATTTAATATTTAACTGCTGACACTGGGTTTGACAATGTAATACCCATTGATCTGCCTCATTCTGTAAGCCGTGATGAATATGAATTGCCTTAATGCTTACATTGGGTTTTAATTGGGCTAAGGCATAGAGTAATACTTGCGAATCTAAACCACCACTATAAGCAATGGTAAAAGTTTTAATCTTGGGGTATTGCTTAAGCAATTTATCGATAATAAACTTGAATCGATTAAGTTGCATTGAGAATGCCCAAATAATGACAATTTGCTATAATTACCATAAAGATAAACTTAGATTGACGGTAATATTGAGGTGATTGTGATGACTTCGTCTAAAGATAAACTAATTCATGCTTATGATCAAATTATGCGTCATTTGCATAGCATTACTGAAAAACCACTGGCACAACGTATTGACGAGGCAGTAGGTAAAACCACAACGATGAGTGAATTAACCCGTGAAGAAGTAAAAAAAGTCTCGGAATATGTGCATAGGGATATTTATGATCTGGCACATTATCTACATGATACTAGCGAAGAGCTTCATACTTGGTTTCAATTTGACTTAGCACAAGTTGAACAAAAGACTTTAGACCTAATGGCATCGGTTGCCGATCAAACTAAAATTGAACTAGCCCAATTGTCCGATTATGCTTATGAAGCCAGCAATTATCATACAGGTGAAATCACAGGTGCCGGTAGTTTAAAATGCAATGCCTGCGGTCAAGTGATGAATTTTAATAAAACTGGGCATATTCCACCTTGTCCTCGCTGTCATAAAACCCAGTTTAGTCGATTGTTTACTGAAGATGAAAATTAATAATAATATTATTATGTTAGTCTTGATCTTCTAGCCATTGCATATAACGAGCCACGCCTTGCTCTACTGTGAGAAAATCATGGTTATAGCCAATTTCTCGTAAGGCACGAATATCGGCTTCGGTAAAGCTTTGGTAATGACCTTTTAAATGCTCGGGAAAATCAATGTATTCAATTTCACCACGCTGATAAAAATCTTTGACGGCATTTGCCACATCATTAAAAGGTTGGCTTTTACCTGTACCCACATTAAAAATTCCTGAACATTCAGGATTATCAAAAAACCATAAATTAACTTTGACCACATCTTCGACCGAAATAAAATCTCGCCGTTGTTCGCCATTACCATAGCCATCACAACCTTCAAATAATTTCATTTTACCTGTCGCTAATAATTGATGACGACAATGATACGCCACACTGGACATACTCCCTTTATGTTGTTCTCTAGGACCATAAACATTAAAATAGCGAAACCCTGCGATTTGAATAGGAGCATTGCCTAAATGACGTCGCACCCATTGATCAAATAAAAATTTGGAATAGCCATACATATTTAAAGGCGATTCTGACTGACGTTGTTCTTTAAAACCGTTTTTACCCGAACCATACACTGAGGCACTGGACGCGTAAAATAAGGGAATCCCTCGATCAATACAATAATTTAATAATATTTTCGAGTATTGATAATTATTTTCCATCATATAACGCCCATCCCACTCGGTGGTTGCCGAACAAGCCCCTTGATGGAAAATCACTTCGATTTTAGATTCAAAGCGTTTATCGTTTTGAATTTTTTCTAAAAATTCTTGTTTGCCAAAATAATCCGCAATATCGCAATCGATTAAATTAAAAAACTTATGACCATCTTTTAAATTATCTACCACCACAATGTCGCTACGACCCCGCTGATTCCATGCGTTGACTAAATTGCTACCAATAAATCCTGCACCACCTGTAATTACTATCATGGTAAACCCCTTTTCGTTTGTTTGTCTTTTTTCTCGTTACATTGCATAAAGTTAAAGAATTGCCACTATGATTGTTCTAATATTCGATTGATCATTTCGCTAGTAGATTGTCCTTGTTGGTAATCTAAAATGACCACATGCCCCCCTGCCTTAGTAACACAATCATAACCTGCCACTTGTTCTGCCTGATAATCACCACCTTTCACCAAAAAATCAGGTTGAACATCACAAATTAAACGCTCAGGCGTATCTTCACTAAACGCTACGACCCAATCGACACATTCTAAACCCGATAACACTGCCATGCGTTGGGCTAATGGGTTAATCGGACGTTTATCGCCTTTTAAACGCCGAACAGAATCATCATCATTTACGGCAACAATCAGTTTATCCCCTAAACGTCTGGCTTCTTCTAAATAGCTAACATGCCCTGCATGTAAAATATCAAAACAACCATTAGTCATGACAATTTTTTCATGTTGTTGTCTGGCATCTTGCAACATCACCATTAAGGCTTGTTCATTTAAAACGCCACTACCTGACGCATGATATTCATGACAAGCACGTCTAAGTTCGCTTAAACTGACCGAAGCGGTTCCCAGTTTTGCAACCACGACACCCGCAGCTAAATTAGACAAGGCGGTGGCTGAATCTAAACTTAAACCTGCCGCCAAGCCTGCCCCTAAAACAGAAATAACCGTATCCCCTGCCCCTGTGACATCAAACACTTCCATCGCATGAGTGGGTAAATGCAAAACTGGCTGATCTTTTTGCAATAAACTCATACCCTGCTCGCCTCTCGTGATCAATAAGGCTTGTAAATCGCATTCTTCGATTAAATTCATGCCACGTTCTACTAATTCCAGCTCATCTTGACAAGGTCCGACGACTCGTTCAAATTCTAGTAAGTTTGGGGTAATTAATGTTGCTCCTCGATAATGCTGAAAATCACGGCTTTTAGGATCGACTAAGACAGGTTTGCCCACTCGTTTTGCCATTTCAATAAATTTTTTACCATGCCGTAAACTGCCTTTGCCATAATCCGATAAAATCACCACATCCGTCATGGCTAAAGCCTGCTGATATTTTGCCAAAAAATTATCGGTATCAAAGCCAGCAAAGCCATCTTCAAAATCCAAGCGAATCAATTGTTGATGCCGACTAATCACTCTAAGCTTCGTTACTGTCGCAGAATTAACGACTGTTTCAAAATGCGTGCAAATTCCTGCGTTCTCAATCAAATTTTGTAATGCCTGCCCTGCCTCATCTTGCCCCACTAATCCCATTAAATGGGTTTTCACACCCAAGGTTGCAGTATTTAATGCCACATTCGCCGCTCCCCCTGCTCGTTCTTCTGCTTCTGACACTAATACCACAGGCACAGGGGCTTCAGGAGAAATGCGTGAGGTTGGTCCATGCCAATACCGATCTAACATCACATCACCTACCACTAAGATACTGGCTTGATCAAATGGGGGAACTTGAATTTTCATAAAATCTCACTGTCCATCTGCTATAATTCCTATATGAAAACAATACTTATTAGCTGATTATAGTTCAAGAAATTAGGATATGTTACAACTCGACACCCAGCACTATCAAAATTTAATTAAAGATGCCAAAATTCTGGAACAAGATGAACGCGGTGCCAAAGTTTATGAAACGCCTAATAATAAAATCATTAAATTATTTCGTTCTCGACGTAAACTATCATCGGCTACTTTTTATTCTTATGCCAAACATTTTGTGCGTAATGCCAGACGTTTACAGCTTAGAGATTTAGATACCATTGTCATTGATAATCTTTATTTTGTAAGCGATGAAAATTGTTATTTAGTCCAATACTCGAAACTTGAAGGCGTCACCTTAAGAGAACAACTAAAACAAAGCCAACAACCCATGGCATTAATTCAAGATTTAATTCCTTATCTCAATCATTTACATAACAAAGGGGTTTTTTTTCGTTCCATTCACTTTGGAAATATTTTATATCAAGCTAATCATAAATTTGCTTTAATTGATATTGCGGATATGAATATTTATCCTTGGTCGTTAACTTTTTGGCAACGAGTGCGTAACTTTCGGCATTTAAGTCGTTATCCAGAGGATCAAATGTATTTACAACAATTTGGTTTTGATCACTTTTTACAGCAATATTTTAATCTGGCTGGCTATAAGAACTGGCAAATTAAATGCTTAATTAATTGGACCCAATCTCGAACAGCGTTTCGATAATCCGACAAATCGAAACCAAAATCAAGGCATCAAAAACTTTCCAACCACTCCCAACGTTGATACGCTTGTTCTAAATCCAATTCCACTTGCTGTAATTGTTGCAATATTTCTTGGGTATGATTATGGGCTTGTTTAAAAAACTCAGGCGAAAACACTTGTTGTTGCAGTTGTGCTTGTTGTTGTTCTAATTGTTCAATTTTTTCGGGGAGTTGTTCAAGTTCTCGTTGTTCATGATAGGATAATTTGATTTTCGGTTTTTCTGGTTTTGATTTTTCGTTTTTTTGGGGTGGTTTTTCGCTTTGTTTTGCCTTTTTAACTTTCTGAGGTTGTTTGCATTGTTGCTGATAATCACTATAGCCACCAATCCATTCACTAACCTTACCTTGCCCTTCAAATACTAAAGCACTGCTGATAATATTATCCATAAAGCGTCTGTCATGCGACACTAAAAATAACGTCCCTTTATAATCTAATAATAATTCTTCTAATAATTCTAAAGTATCAATATCTAAATCATTAGTAGGTTCATCTAAGACTAAAACATTACTAGGTTTAATAAATAATTGGGCAAGTAATAAACGATTGGATTCCCCGCCTGATAAGGCTTTCACTGGTGTTCTAGCTCGTTGTGGCGTAAATAAAAAATCTTGTAGATAACTGATCACATGACGGGATTTCCCCCCAATGCTAATATGATCAGAGCCTTGATCTAAATTTTCAATCACGGTTTTTTCAGGATCAAGTTTGGCTCGTAATTGATCAAAATAGGCAATTTGCACATTCGTTCCTAAACGGACTTTGCCCGTATTCGGTTTTAATTGCCCTAAAATAATTTTTAGTAAGGTCGTTTTGCCAACACCATTGCGTCCAATTAAGCCAACTTTATCGCCTCTTAACACAGTGAGCGAAAAATCTTTTACTAATACTTGTTGTTGCCATACATAACTCACATGAGTAAGTTCTGCCACTAAATTCCCTGAACGCATCGCCTGTTCAATATTAAATTTGACCTGCCCTAACTGCTCACGACGTTGTTGACGTTGTTGGCGTAAATCTAATAATGCCCGTACTCGACCTTCATTTCGAGTCCGTCTGGCTTTAATTCCTTGTCGAATCCAAACTTCCTCTTGAGCCAGTTTTTTATCAAATAATCGGTTTTGTACTTGCGCTTGTTCTAATAAGGCTTGTTTGGTTTTTAAATAATATTGATAATCGCCATTAAAACTGCGTAATTGCCCTCGATCTAATTCAATAATACGAGTGGCCACTCGTTCAATAAAACGTCTGTCATGACTGATAAAAATAATACTGCCATGATAATCTAATAAAAACTTTTCCAACCATTCAATATGTTCAATGTCCAAATGATTGGTGGGTTCGTCTAATAATAACACTTTAGGCTCGGTTAATAAGGCTTGAGCTAAACTGACTTTACGTCGCCATCCACCCGATAATTTCGATAAAGGTATTTCAGGTTCTAAATCAAAACGAGATAGCAAAGTTTCAATGCTTTGCTGTAGTTGCCAACCATGTTGTTGTTCGATTTGTTGTTGTAATTGTTGTAGTTGTTCCAGTTCGGCATCAGTAGTAACCGTCTCACTTAGCTGTTGATAGGTTTTTAACTGTTCAAACACATCTTGTTTTGCCCTAGCAACGACCTCAAATACGGTGTCATCGGTGGCAGGGGGTAATTGTTGCGATAACAAGGCAATCTGACTCTGACAATTCACCCTACCCGATTCAGGTAGCAGTTGACCCGCTAAAATCCTTAAAAAGCTGGATTTGCCTTCCCCATTTCTCCCTAATAAACAAACTCGCTCATTGGGTTCTAAAATAAAATCGACTTGATCTAATAGGTCTTGTAAGCCATAGTGTAAGCTAAGTTGTTCGGCACGCAATAAACTCATCGTTATTCCACTAAAAATCCTAATAAAGCTCGATATAAATAATCAATATCTTTTATGCCTGCTAATTCTCGAATCGAATGCATGGCAAACGTTGCTACCCCAATGTCTAAGGTATTCACCCCAATTTCAGTAGCGGTAATAGGACCAATGGTAGAACCACACGCCAAATCCGTCCGAGTAACAAAATCTTGCACAGGAATGTCCGCTTGTTGACAAATATAACGAAATAATGACGCAGTATCACTATTTGTCGCATATCGTTGGTTAGCATTAGTTTTAATCACAGGCCCATGATTTAATAATGGCGTATGCAGACCATCATGTTTATCGGCAAAGTTAGGATGAATACCGTGAGCATTATCTACCGATATTAAACGAGAATTCGCAATCATAATTTCATATTCTTCGGCACTGAATAGACGTTTTAACACTGATGACAAAAACGGCCCAGCGGCACCACAAAAAGAATGACTGCCGACTTCTTCATGATCATTGGCGATAAATAAACAGGATTTGCCTGAATCAGCTTGTTGGATTAATGCTTGCAAGCCAACATAACAACTCAATAAATTATCCAAACGAGCTGACGCAACAAACTCTTGTTCTAAACCAATAATAGCCGCTGCTTGGGTATCATAAAAATATAATTCAAAATCTAAAATTCTATCCGTTGCTAATGCGAATTGTTTGGCGAGTAAACTTTTAAGGTTTAAACGAGTTAATTCAGCATCTTTAGTTTGAGCTAAGACAGGAACAACATCAGTTTGGGGATTAATACGATGGCTTTTATTAGCTTCTCGATCGAAATGAATGGCCAAGCTGGGAATAATCGCAATGGCTTGCTTAAAATCCACTAATCTAGAACTTAATTGCCCTTGATCGTTAATATAACTCACCCGACCTGCTAAGGATAAATCTCGATCAAACCAAGGATGTAATAATGCCCCACCATAAACTTCTACCCCTAATTGATAATAACCTTGGCTTATTTTATCGGGTTGTGGTTTCACTTTTAAGCAAGGGCTATCCGTATGTGCGCCAATCATACGCAGATTTAACGTATTTTTGTCCTCTTGCCCCAAAACAAACGCAATAATGGAAGAATCATTACGGATCACATAATATTTCCCCCCCTTGCTTAATTGCCAAGGCTTAGCTTCCACAAGCGATTGAAACCCTGCCTGATTTAATCGTTGTTGACATTGCACCACCGCATGAAATGGCGTGGGAGAAACTTGCAAAAATTGTAATAAATCGTTTAACATTACTATTATCCTAAATCCTATCATCACATCAAAGGTAAATTCTGATGGAAATGACTATTTATGCCAACAATATCAAATGTGAAGGCTGTATTCAAACAATAAAACAGCGTTTACAACAAGAGTCTGAAATTGAACAAGTCGATATTGAATTAAAAACAGGAAAAATCATGATAAAAACCAACGACAATATCTCAGAAGCCTGTTTAAATCCGATATTAAGGTCATTGGGTTATCCGCCAAAATAAAAATACTAACTTGTCATTGGTTTTTTTGTTACCAACACATCCTCCAACATTAAATATTCCAAATCTGACCCAAAGAACATATTTAAGGCATCCGTCGGTGAGCAAACCATTGGCTCACCACGACGATTTAAAGAGGTATTTAACACCACCGCATTCCCTGTGCGTTTTTCCAACTCACGAATTAAAGCATAATAACGTGGATTCGTTTTTTGGTTTACAACTTGGGCTCTCGCCGTACCATCTTCATGAACAACTTCAGGGATTCTGTCTTTCCATGCGTCATTGACATCAAAGGTAAAAGTCATATAAGGGGCAGGATGATCGGTTTGTAAAATATCTTCCGCAACCGTATCTAACATACTCGGACAAAAAGGTCGCCAGCGTTCTCGATATTTAATTTGGGCATTGATCCTATCCGCAATGTCAGGAACACTAGGACAACCTAAAATACTGCGATTACCTAATGCTCTCGGCCCAAACTCCATGCGTCCTTGAAACCAAGCCAACGGATGACCCTCCGCCAATAATTTTGCCCCAAGCACATCAGCTTGTTCGACTAACTGCCATTGCGGTTGTTCGGGATGTTGTTGACAGGCTTGCATACATTGTTCATTGCTATAACGAGGTCCGAGATAAACATGCGCTAGTTTACTCACGGTCTCGCCTGCTTCCATTGCCACATAAGAAGCGGCACCAATGGCAGTGCCCGCATCACTAGAAGCAGGTTGTACAAATAATTCCTTGACATCAGGCAAGGCAATTAAGCGTTGATTGAGTTTAACATTTAAGGCTACCCCACCTGAAAAACATAGTTTACCCGTTTGCTGTAAAATATCGCCTAAATAATGTTTCACTAAAGCTAAACTTACCTCTTCTAATAAAGCCTGAATACTGGCCGCATAATCAATATAAGGATCATCAATATCATCGCCTTGACGTTTTTCACCTAGCCATTCCACTAATTTAGGACTAAAAAAATAAGACTGCCCCTCTTGTTTATAGCGTCGTAAACCAATGACATTGACATAGTCAGTATTCACTTTAAAATCTTTTTCGCTATATGAGATTAAACGGGATAAGTCATATTTTTTCGGATCACCATACGGTGCCATGCCCATCACTTTAAATTCGCCATCTAGCATTTCAAAGCCAAGATATTCGGTTAAAGCCCCATACACGCCCCCTAAAGAATCTGGATCATAAAATTCTTTGATTTTATGAATTTTGCCATGTTCACCCCAAGCAAATAGTGTCGTCGCATACTCACCTTTGCCATCAATGGTCATAATTGCCGTTTTTTCTTTAAAACCACTAAGATGATAAGCACTGCTGGCATGAGCTAAATGATGTTCTACAGGCATCATTTTAACCCTATCCGCACCAATATTGAGATCATCCGCTAATTGCCGAAAAAAGCGTAAATTACGGCGAAACCGACGGTTGCCATTAAAAATAGCAGTGAATGCCCGATCAGGGGCATACCAATAACGTTTAGCATAATGCCAACGTGCAGGAGAAAATAAGGAAATCGGGGCATAAGGAAAAGCAATAATATCAACATCTTGTGCTTTTATTCCTGCATAATCCAAACAAAATTTTGCGGATTGATGCGGATATTGACCTTTGGCATGTTTCTCCCGAATAAAACGTTCCTCTTCTGCGGCGGCGACTAATTCCCCATCAATTAATAAGGCCGCCGAGGCATCATGAAATACCGCCCCTGAAAGTCCTAAAATAACCATTGATTATCACCTTTTTTTATTTATTTTACATAGAATATAGGACAATTTTTGGGAACTATCTGGAACTCGTTACTAAAAACGACTAGGCTTGCAATTGTTCCAATATCTGAGGAAAATCCTGCCAATTTTTCAGAAATCTATTCCAATCACGTTGAATTGAGGCTTGCCAACAAAATTCAAACCGATGTTGTTGCACCGCATCCAGATCAATAAGCTGTAATTTATCGGCTGTCACTAGAAAATTGGTGGCTTTCATATCACCATGACTGATTTTGGCAAGATATAAACGATAAAATAGGGTTTTGATTTTAGCAATCATGGCGTTTATTTCTTCAGGATGACCTTGTTTGTATTGCATCCAATCAAGCAACGCCTCGCCTTGCTGGTAAACACTGATAAAATAAGAGACTCTATCCCATGATCCCCAATTTTTTTCAATTAATGCCACAGGCGTTGGGGTTTCAATGCCATAAAACCGTAACCTATGAGCATGTTGCCATGAAATACTCGCTCTAGTATGCGGTCGCCATGATTTATTCACACCCTGCCAAATATTTTTAATGTTGTAACGTTTCACCACTAAATCATGACCTGCAATCGTTACTTTCCACACAGTACAGGTGTTACCTTGTTTTAAAAATTGACAACTTTCATGATTTAAAGAGGCATTAGGATTCGATAAAAATACTCCAATTTCTTTATTATAATAATCCCGATTTACTATCGTAAACCCATGCTTGTGGTTTAAATGCACAAACTCACTACAATCACGCAAGGTTTTTTTCAAAAAATGTTCTAATCGTAATCGACGATTGTGATGAATGATTTTAAACACTTTTTGTTGTTCTTTTTCACTGAATAACCATTGCCGAATATGGCAGTAATCGGCAAAAACTTGCGTTAATAATTCATCATAATAGGGATAAATTTGAGCAAATAACCAGCCTAAGTTATCCCAAGATTGGGTTTTATTGATAGGTTTGGATGAAATTTTAAATCCTGCGCCATCCAAAGAATAAACCTGATGATTCGCAAACAAAAAATTCGCTAAATGCAAATCCGTTTGTAATAGCCCTTCTTGATGATGTTTTGCTAAGGTCATCACTAAATGACGTAATACCTTAATTTTATCAGTAGAAGTACAGGTTTTTTCCCATAACTGTTTGGCATTCACTGAATTTTCAATATACTCTAATATGATCACTGATTTTTTTAAACTTTTGCTCTTGCCTGAATACAAAATTTTAGGGGTAGCGATATTACGTCGTAATAAGGTTTCCACCCCTTTAAGTTCACGCAAATAATGCACATCATGACGTTGCTTATCTAAAAATAGCTTGACCACGACTTGTTGTTGTTGCCACTGCCCCCGACAAACTAAACGCTTCCCATGTAAAGCACGCAACACTTCTATACATTCCACAATGGAATTTTTTTCGTCATTTAAGCGAATTCTAGGTATGATTGTATTTTCAGGTGTTTCCACCATTATTCTGCCTCAATTAAATTGAGTAATCCTTGGGATTTTATTTGCATTAGACTAATCCTACTTGTGTCTCTTAAAATTTAAGACTGCTCAATCAAATTTAATAATTCTCGGGTTTTTGCTTGCATGAGTGCCACATCGCCTCGACTTTCTACATTTAAACGCACTAATGGTTCAGTATTCGACACTCGTAAATTAAAACGCCATTGCTCAAAAGTCATGCTTAACCCATCCGTATGATCAATGTCAAGGCAGGTATCTTGATAATAGGCTTCAACGGTTTGTAATAGTTTAGCAGGTTCTTTGACTTGGCGATTAATTTCACCACTACTTGGGAATTTGGCAATGGCTTGATCCACTAATTGTGATAATGATCGCCCTTGACGACTAATAATTTCTAATACAATTAACCAAGGAATCATACCACTATCACAATAGGAAAAATCACGAAAATAGTGATGGGCACTCATTTCCCCCCCATAAATCGCGTTCTCTTGACGCATTCGCTCTTTAATAAACGCATGACCACTTTTCGTCTGAATCGCCTTACCACCTAAAGATTCAACGACTTCAATAGTATTCCAGATTAATCGTGGATCATATAAAATCACTTGGGCAGACGCTTTAAGAAAATGACTGGCTAATAAACCGACGAGATAATAGCCTTCAATAAACCTTCCTGTTTCATCAAAAAAGAAACAACGATCAAAATCACCATCCCAAGCAATGGCTAAATCCGCTTGATGTTGTTTTAATACATCAATGGTTGGTTGCCGATTTTCAGACAATAATGGATTAGGAATGCCATTAGGAAATGTGCCATCAGGCTCAAAATACATAGGAATAATCTCAATCGGTAATTTGTCTTGTAAGGCCTGTACCACAATTCCAGCACAGCCATTACCCGGATTCATCACGACTTTTAAAGGTTTTAAGGCTTGAGGCTCAATATAAGTCAATAAATGTTGGATATATTGTTCCCGATAACTTACGGATACCGTACGCCCTTTTGTTGTGGCTGTCGGTAAAACTTGATCGGAATACACCATTGCTTCAATTTGTTTTAAACCAGTATCCGCACTAATTGGTTTTGCTTGTTCCCTAACCAATTTCAAGCCATTATAATCCTTAGGGTTATGGCTGGCAGTTACCATAATACCCCCATCGAAATTCGCATAAAATGTCGCAAAATAAACTTCTTCAGTCCCACATAAACCAATATCTTCAACATCAACACCACTATCGCTTAAACCTGAAATCAATGCCTCGGTCAATTCTCGACTACTTAAACGCATATCATGTCCTACGACAACTTTCTTTGCCCGCAAAAATTTTGCATAGGCTTGAGCAATTTTGTAAACAATGCTGGAATTTAATTGTGAAGGAATTTTGCCACGAATATCATAGGCTTTAAAACAAGACGTCATTGGGGTTATCATAAGTATATCCCTATAAATTTAATCAAATGATTTATTATTTTATCCAAAACCTGAACTATATTCTATTGTAAGTTACTATTTGTTTTGCATTTATCAGAGGTTCTTATGCTGAAACGTTTTATATTACTACTCTTATTGCTCATATCTTGCAATAGTTTTTCGGATACTATTGCCCTTCCAGATATTGGTGCTTCATCAGAAAATCTATTAACGCCAAAACAAGAACAACGTCTAGGCAAAATGTTTATGCGACAGATTCGTCGTTCCACGAAATTAATTAATGACCCGGAAATTAATCAATATATCAAAAATATGGGGGTACGTTTGACCTCGGTCAGTGAGCCAGTGCATCATGGTTTTCATTTTTTTGTGGTCGATAATCCCATGATCAATGCGTTTGCAGGACCTGCCGGTCATATTGGCGTTCATACAGGTTTGATTTTAGCGACTCAGTCCGAAAGTGAACTAGCCTCCGTCATTTCTCATGAAATCGCCCATATTACGCAACGACATTTATTTCGAGCCTTTGAACAAGCTCAGAAAATGAGCTTACCTGCAACAGCCGCCTTATTAGCGACACTATTACTTGGGGCAAATTCAGGCTCTGGAGATTTGGCTATGGCTGGCATAGCTACGATACAAGCCGCTACCTTGCAACAACAAATAAATTTTACTCGTGCCAATGAAAAAGAAGCGGATCGAATTGGCATGACGATTTTATCCAAATCAGGTTATGATCCTCACAGTATGCCCGTATTTTTTGAACGCCTATACCAAAACACCCGATATTATGGCGGGTCTCAAATTCCAGAATATTTACGCACCCACCCGCTGACGACATCCAGAATCGCTGACACTCGTAACCATGCTCGCCAATATGCTTACAAACAAATAAGCAATAGCTTGGACTACGATTTAGTCAAAATAAAATTACAACTACGTCAGCTTGAAAAGCTGGAAGAATATATTCAAGCCTCTGAAAAGCAAGGGCAACAAAGCGATCTTAATCCCCAAACAAAACTCATGACAGAATATGGGCTAGGACTGGCTTATTTTTATAAAAAACAATTTAAAAAATCAGAGAAAATATTTAAAAATCTTTTAGAACAAAGACCTGAGCAACCTTTTTTTCTTAATGCCTTAGCATTAAACCATAGAGAAGCAGGGCAAACACAACAAGCACTCGCCCTATTTCAACACATTATGCGTTTATATCCAGATTACTACCCAAGCATTCTTTACTATACGGAAACTTTATTAAAAGTTGCTCAGTTTGACCAAGCCTATCAACAGTTGTTAGACTATCAACAATATGGCAATCTTGATCCACTGGGGTATAAACTTCTTGCCTTAGCATCAGGTCATACCAAACGCATTTCCGAAGGTCATCAATATATGGCAGAATATTATTACCTTAACGGCTACACTGAACAAGCAATTGAACAACTAAAAATCGCTAAAAAACTGCCAAATTCAAATTTTTATAATAAATCTCGAATTGAAGCACGACTAAAACAACTTATTGCGGAACAATTAGAAGAAAAAAAACAATTCAAGAAATAAAAAATAATGTTAAAATAACTCAATAAAAGATAAGGAAACGGTTCATGCCCCATTTTATTTTGGTATTAATTTTATTTCTATCAACCTCAATTCAAGCCAGTGCCGATGATGCAATTGCAATGGGAAAACAACTTGCCTTTTCTCAAAACAAAGGCAATTGCTTGGCTTGTCATCAAATTGCCGATGGATTAATGCCAGGGAACATTGGGCCACCCTTAGTAAGGATGAAACAGCGATTTCAGACGAAACAGCAACTGCAACAACAAATATGGGATGCAAGCATAAAAAACCCCAATACCATTATGCCACCTTTTGGCAGAAATCATTTGTTAACTGAGCAAGAAATTCAAATGATTGTGGAATTTTTATGGTCATTATAAAGACCAAAGATTCAGCAAAAATTCATTTATGATGCGATATAATTTTATTTTTTTAGTTCTAGGATAATACTTATGAAACATAGTTTTTATTTTTTACTTTTTTTATTTTACTCACTCCCTATCTGGGCAGAACGTTCCGCCGATGCCTTTGCCGCTAAAAAAATGGATCAAGCCCTCATTGCCTTATTTGGTCATAATCAATTAGAGAATAGCCCTAATATATTAATCAGTGCACCAGATATTGCTGAAAGCGGTGCTAGAGTAAGAATTGAAATTTCGGGTGAAATTGATCATACCGATACCATTGCGATTTTTGCACCACAAAATCCGAATCCATTAATTGCGTATTTTGAATTATCCAAAGATACCATCCCTTATATAAAAACAAATATCAAAATGAGTAAAACTGGTGAAATTATTACCGTCTTTCGTTCAAAAGATACTTTATATACCACGAAAAAAACCATTAAAGTCACAGTAGGTGGTTGCGGTGGTTCTGCTCCTCCGCCAACGGGTAGCATCAAAAAGGTAGTCAAACCCGGTGCGAGCATTCGGATGAAAACTAAAACCAAACTGGGTCAAACTGAAATTAAAACCATTATCAAGCACCCAATGGAAACGGGTCAGGTTAAAAATCTCAAAACGGGTGAATTAATTCCAGCTCACTATATCCAACAAGTTGTCTATCAAAATAACCAAAAAAACATTATGGTTGCAAACTGGGGCACTGGCATTTCTAGGGACCCTTATACTAAATTTCTGGTTAAAAATGTCAAAAGCGGCGATAAAATCAAGGTATCATGGTCAGACAATCAATCAATGTCAGATAGTTTAGAAAAGGCCGTTAAATAACATACCAAACAAATCCCCCCCCCAAATAGTTGTAATAGTTATATTATTTGGGGGTAATATAATTATAATGTGTGAAGGACAATCTATGTTGATACTACTACGTTATCTCATTACCATAATAGGCATAAGCTTATATTGGCATCAAGTATTTGCTGATCCACAACAAGATGTTAAGGATTACCAACAATACTATCAACAACGATTTCCAAATTTATCATTACAAGATTATGCGAATGGTGCCTACGCACTGGATGAAAAAGCGAAACTAAATTGGTTGGATATTGAAGAATTTCCACCTTATGAACAGGAAATTGACCAAGGCTCAGAATTGTTTAATACGCCATTTGCCAATGGTCAATCTTATGCCTCATGTTTTGAAAATGGGGGTATTGCCATTGCCCAAAACTACCCTTATTGGGACAAAAAACAACAAAGCGTTATTACCCTGCCCTTAGCAATCAACCAATGCCGAGAAAAAAATCAAGAACCTGTGTTAGGATACGATTCGTTCGATATGTTAGCACTCACCGCTTATTTAGCCTATACCGCTCGGGGGCAGACAATCAATATTCAAATTCCTGAACAAGATACTAAAGCACTCGCTGCCTATCAACAAGGTAAAGACTATTACTTTACTCGCCGGGGACAATTAAATTTTTCCTGTTCACATTGTCATTACCAATACCCTGGTTATAAGCTACGTAGTGAATTATTAAGCCCCGCATTAGGGCATACTAGCCATTGGCCCGTTTATCGAGCGAAATGGGGAGGATTAGGATCCTTGCATCGACGTTTTCGTGGTTGCCATCGCCAAATCAAAGCAAAACCTGAACCGCAACAATGCGAAAACTATCGTAACCTAGAATATTTTCTAAGCCATATGAGTAATGGTATTAAACTCAACGGCCCTAGTTATCGTAAGTAATCAATTCAAGCTATTTAACAATAGACACTACGACATATCATGATGCGCCAAATTATCGCTGTTTTACTTTTTAGCCTTGTCATAGCTTGTTCTAAGTCACCTGAATTAATTACCATTCCGTTTCCTAATTTGGATAAACTAGAACCATCGGGACAACAGCAATTACAACAAGCCTATGACACCATCAAAGGTATTAAAGATTTACCCTTAGCTCAACAAGCATCACGTTATGGAAAACTTGGCTTTTTATTTCAAAGCTACGATTATGACCAAGCAGCGTTAGTTTGCTATCAAAATGCTCATACTTTAGACCCTCAAGATTATCGCTGGTCCTATTTACTCGGTTTATTAAGCTATCGCAACAATAACGATTCTAGTAATAACAAAGATAAGGCTTTAAAATACTTACAAGCACTGATATCAAAACTTGAAGCAAATCACCCGCAAAAAATAGCCTTATACTATCATCTTGCTGGAATTTATAAAGCGGATCAGCAATTAAAACTAGCACAGCAAATGATAGAAGCGGCGTTAGCCATTGACCCTAAAAATATTCTATTATTAGTTCGCCTTGCGGAAATCCAGTTCGCATCAAAACAAGCTGAAAAAGCCTTAAAGACCTTAGAAGAAGCAAGTCGTATTGATAAGAAATCCCCCTTAGTTTTCTATCACATCGCAATGATTTACCAAAAATTAGGCAATCACGAGATGGCAAGGGCATACATGAAAACACTCCCAACAATAAAACCCTCTATTGCCATACACGATCCCTTAATTGAACATATCAAAAATTTAGCCATTACGCCTAGCAAACTACAGCAACATGGTGATCAAGCCTACAAACGAGGTAATATTACTCAAGCTCAACAATTATACCAACAAGCAATTGAGGCAGGGAGTCAAAATTACATCACCTATAATAATTTGGCGAATATACTGCTTAAACAACAACAAACCGACCTAGCTTATCAGTATTTACAAACCGCAATCAAACTTAAGCCAGATTTTGCCAGAGGTTATTTAGCACTGGCTTATATCCACAAACGCAAGCGAGAAATTGAACCTGCAATTGATTATTTGCATCAAGCCAAACAATATGATGCCAAAGACCCTGATATTCGTTATGATTTAGGCGAACTACTATTTTTCAATCAACAATATGAATTAGCACTGTCAGAATTTGAGTTTTTGGTAAAAAACTATCCCAAAATTATTGAAGCATGGATTTCAAAAGCAAGAACCTTGCAACAATTAAAACGCCACTCCCAAGGAATCAAAACACTGGAAGAGGCGATTATTTTGTTTCCAGATGAGCCGAAGCTAAAACAAATATTAACTCGCTACAAGCGTTCTGTTGATTTTGAAAAATGATTTCGATTAAATTAAACTCATCTCTTACTAAAAAAGTAAGAGACGGGACATCTAAATTTCCTGTTTTATTGGGCTTAAAATTTAAAATAATAATTTACCATTATCAACGGTATATTAAATATTTTTTTTATATACTTAGCATGTTTTCATATAATTTATTCATCTGTTGTCAACCCCAAGGATTTCTACGTCAAAATGTAAGGTTTTACCTGCTAATGGATGATTAAAATCCAAAGTAACATTGTCCCCTTCCACTTTGTGAATACGAACTGGATAAGGGCGACCATCTGGACCTTTAATATATAATACCATTCCTACTTGTGGTGTGACATCTTTAGGCATTTGTTCTTTTTTAATATCTCGTCTTGCTTTCTCATTCACTTGACCATACCCCTGATCAGGTGCAACATCAAATCCTTTTTTATCCCCTACTTTTAAACCAAGCAATCCCGCTTCAAAACCGGGGATGACTTCATTTTTGCCCATATTGACTTGCAGTGGTTTATCTTGAGGTGAACTATCCACTTTTTGTCCATCTACAGTTAAAACATAATGTAAGGTTACCGCATTATCTTTGCTTACCACCTCATCTGCCCAAACAGTTGTTGTTACCACTAATAAACCTGCTAATAAAAATTGTAAAAATTTCATGTTTTTCCTTTAAAAAATATAAATAAAAATTACCGAATGTATAAATGTATATTCGAGTATGATTTGGGATATCAGTTCCATCATCATTTAATGAGGTTCAACGATGTTGATCTTTACAGATAATGCCAATCTTTATGCGTTTGATAAAAAACTTGCACTGATTGCCCTTTTATGATGTTAAGAATAGCATTATTGTAACGATTATGCCCATCAAAATTTATAATCGTATCTTGTCCCATTTCAGAATATATGGAGTTAACAACTGTTAATTGATTTTTTATCAAAACCGTGTACAATTATTCACATGAGGTGTTTTGATAAATTTTACTGGTAACAGGCATAAGTTGGTTAGGTCTAAGTAGTAATTCCAGATTGCCCAAAATACCCAACAAACTAACCTTGAAATCTATCCATTGGACAAACATTTTCGTTGGTTAAATAACGCCATAAACATTAAACGTTATCAACCCTAATTCAAGCAACATAATATTTTCACCATGTCCCAACTCAAACCCACTCCCATTATTACCATAGACGGCCCTAGTGGTTCAGGCAAAGGCACTATCAGTCAAAAACTTGCCCAACATTTAAATTGGCACTACTTAGATAGTGGGGCAATCTATCGAGTATTGGCCTATATGATTGAACAGCAACAACTCGATCCACAAGATACGGTACAAATCCAAAGCCAACTTAAACAACAACAGATTGATTTTAAAGCCAGTAAAGTTTATCTCAATCAACAAGATATTAGTCTAGAGATTCGTACTGAAACTTGTGGCAATATGGCATCCAAAATTGCCAGTTTGCCCACAATTCGGCCATTATTATTACAATGGCAACGTGATTTTTGCCAAGCACCTGGATTAGTTGCCGATGGTCGAGATATGGGAACTGTTGTATTTCCAGATGCCCAACTTAAAGTATTTTTGACTGCCTCATTAGAAGAAAGAGCAAAAAGACGATATCGACAGTTGCAAGAACAAAATAAGCATGCTAGTCTTGCCCAAATTAAAACTGAAATGGCAGTGAGAGACCAACGGGATAGTCAACGTGTTATCGCACCACTTGTGGCTACTGAGCAAGCATTGACAATTGATTCCACGGATAAGACTATTGATCAAGTCATTGACTTGATCTTGGATAGACTTTCGATGGATGCCGTACTCTAAGCTCGAACTGTTACTATTTTAACCCTTTGGCTATAAACAAACTCAAACCTGCTTTAAGGTTTGAAAAGGATAATTTTTATGAGTGAAAACTTTGCCGAACTATTTGAAGCGAGTTTACAAAATACTGAAATGGAAATCGGTACTATTTTAACGGGAACAGTATTAGAGATTACCAATGAATTTGTCATCGTTCATGCTGGTTTAAAATCTGAAGGCGTGATCCCCAAAAATCAATTTCTTAAGGATGGCGAAATAGAAGTTAAAATTGGTGATCAAGTGGAAGTTGCTTTAGAAGCCATAGAAAATGGCTTTGGTGAAACTCGTCTATCAAGAGAAAAAGCCAAACGCCACCAGTCTTGGCTATTTTTAGAAAAAGCCCATGAGAACCAAGAGACCGTTACTGGCACCATTACGGGAAAAGTCAAAGGTGGCTTTACCGTTGAAATTGATGATATTCGCGCATTTTTACCCGGATCATTGGTTGATGTCAGACCCGTAAGAGATACGTCCTATATTGAGGGAAAAACTTTAGATTTTAAAGTCATCAAATTAGATAGAAAGCGTAATAATGTCGTCGTATCTCGTCGTGCTGTCGTTGAATCAGAATACAGTGCTGAAAGAGAAACCTTATTGGAAAGTTTGCAAGAAGGCATGGTTGTGAAAGGTACGATTAAAAATCTTACGGATTATGGCGCATTTGTCGATTTAGGCGGGGTTGATGGTTTATTACATATTACCGATATGGCTTGGAAACGAGTTAAACACCCTTCAGAAATCGTTAATATTGGCGATGAAATTGAAGTTAAAGTACTAAAATTTGATCGGGAACGTACCAGAGTATCACTCGGCTTAAAACAAAAAGGTGATGATCCTTGGTATAATATTATGGAACGCTATCCTGAAAATACTCGCCTAGTAGGGAAAGTTACTAACTTAACCGACTATGGTTGTTTTGTGGAATTAGAAGAAGGTATTGAAGGCTTAGTTCACGTTTCTGAAATGGATTGGACCAATAAAAATGTCCATCCTGCGAAAGTCGTACAATTAGGTGATGAAGTTGAAGTCTTAGTCTTAGATATTGATGAAGAACGTCGCCGAATCTCCCTAGGTATGAAACAATGTCAAGCGAATCCTTGGGAAGAATTTGCCCAAAAATATAACAAAGGTGATAGGGTTACAGGTAAAATTAAATCCATTACTGACTTTGGTATCTTTATTGGCTTAGATGGCGGTATCGATGGTTTAGTGCATCTTTCTGATATTTCTTGGAATATGTCAGGTGAAGAAGTTGTTCGTAACTATTCTAAAGGTCAAGAACTAGAAACAGTGGTATTAGCAGTGGACCCAGAACGTGAGAGAATCTCTTTAGGTGTGAAACAATTAGAACAAGACCCATTTTCTAATTATGTCGCAGAGCATCCTAAAGGTAGTATTGTAACAGGTATTGTAAAAGAAGTAGATGCGAAAGCAGCGGTTATTACTCTAGCGGAAGGTGTAGAAGGCAATTTACGCGCCTCTGAATTACGCAAAGATAGAGTTGAAGATGCTCGCTCAGTATTAAAGGAAGGCGAAGAAATTCAAGCGAAATTTGTTGGCGTAGATAAGAAAAATCGTACCATTAGCTTGTCAATCAAAGCAAAAGATGCAGAAGAAGAAGCCGCGGCAATTAAAGACTTTACCCAAACGGATAGCAGTAGCGGTACAACCTTAGGTGATGTGCTTAAAGAGCAAATGCAAAAATAGTACAAGTACAATAACAATTTTTGTTGTCAATAAACAGAGCATGGGGGATAAAGGTTTTATCCTTGCTCTGTTTTTTCATCTATAATTAAAAATGGAAATTATTTTATAGGTATTTTTTATGACAAAATCAGAACTTATCCATGCCCTAGCTGAAAAACAGTCCTACTTAGCTCATAAAGATGTGGAACTAGCCGTAAAGTCATTACTAGAAGCAATGACGATGGCATTATCATCAGGTGAACGTATAGAAATCCGTGGTTTTGGTAGTTTTTCCTTAAATTATCGCCCACCCAGAATAGGACGTAACCCTAGAACAGGTGAATCTGTCGATCTAGTCGGGAAATATGTGCCACACTTTAAACCGGGCAAAGAACTTAGAGAACGAGTTAACGCGACATTATCACAGCAGTAATCATTTCGGCTGTGATAAACAATAAAATGGGCCACCCATGATTCGCATTGTTTTTTATAGTGTTTTATTAACAATCATCAGTATTTTTGGTTTTATTTTTGCCATACTAAATGCTGAAGCCATTACCATTCATTACCATTATGGCAGTACCTCACTGCCACTATCACTCGTCATGGTATTATGTCTTATTGTTGGTGCGATATTCGGTTTAATTGCCAGCTTTTTTACCTTATTAAAGCTTAAACGCGAAATCGCTAATTTAAATAAACAAGTTCAAATTGTCGAACAAGAGCTGACTAATTTACGTTCAATTCCATTGAGAGATTGCTAAATCTGATGTTAGATTTATTATGGTTACTTCTTCCTGTAGCAGCGGCTTCTGGATGGATCACTGCCAAATATAGTCAAAACACCAACCCAAAAACCTCTTCTAAAAATTGCAGTCCTGAATATTATCAAGGGCTAAATTATCTACTGAATGAGCAACCTGACAAAGCCATAGAAGTATTCACTAAAATGCTGGAAGTGGATAATGAAACCGTAGAAACACATCTTGCATTAGGGAATTTATTCCGCCGTCGTGGTGAAGTCGATCGTGCCATACGCATCCACCAAAATTTAATTGCTCGCCCGACACTGACTTATCAGCAACGTTACCAAGCCTTATTAGAATTAGGTCAAGATTATATGCGTGCGGGCTTGTTGGATCGCGCTGAAAATTTATTTCAAGATATTACGGATATTAAGCCTTACAATATTCAAGCCCTACAACATCTGGTCAATATTTATGAGCAAGAAAAAGATTGGGAAAAAGCCATTGAAAGCAAACGCAAATTAGATCATATTACCCAAAAATCTTCCAATAAAATTATTGCCCAATATTACTGTGAATTAGCGGAACAAGCCTTTTATCGACGAGATGAAGCCAGAGCCACTCAATATTTAAAACAAGCAACGTTAGATGACCCTAACTGTGTCAGGGCAACCATACTACTAGGCAATATCAAAAAACAACATAATGACTACAAAACTGCCATTGATATTTACCAAAAAATTGAACGACAAGATATTCGTTTTTTATCAGAAGTTTTACCACCACTAAAACAATGTTATGAAAAAATAGGCCAACCCCAGTTATTTCAAAACTATCTACAACGCATATTAAGCAATCAAAAAAATGAAGCCAGCATGTTAGCGATGGCAGAACTGATCCAAACTCAAAGCAATGAAAAAGAAGCAGGACAGTTTATTATCCAACACCTAAAAACCCAACCCTCTCTTTATGGTTTAGATCGTTTGATTACCTTAGGTATCACCCAAGTTGATGGTTCAACCAAAGAAGTATTACTCGTATTAAAAGACCTTATCCACAAAATACTGCAACAACAAGCTCATTATCGCTGTGGTTACTGTGGTTTTGGTTTAAAAAATCTCTATTGGCAATGTCCTCGTTGTCATACTTGGAATAGTATTCGGGCAATTGAAGGCATTGAACCGCCACCGAGCTTGTAATAATGAGTTGTCATTACGACTATCTAAACTATAATTGAAGTAATTACTGGAGAAAATCATTATGAAAAAACGACTACTCACCACCCTATTACTCTCATACGCTTTATCAGTAACAGCTGATAATAATCAAACCCTACAAATCCCCCCTGAAATGCAGCAAAAACTCCAACAAGCGAAAGATTGGTATTATTCAGAAGAAGGGAAAAAAAAACGTGAACAGGCGAAAAAGGCTTGGGATAATTATATGCAGAAAAATCCACAGGCAACAGGGATTGGTGAAAGAGTGCGTGAACAATCACAGCAATATGCCAAAGATAATAATGTTAAAAATATGAAACAGCGTTCTAATAACGCTTTTCAAAATTATATGCAAAAACGCAAACAACTACAGCAAGAGCAAAAACAAGGTCAATCAACAACCGCAACGCCCTAATTTTATAAAATACGCTCTAATTTGTCTTAATTAAATATAAGCACAACTTTAGACCTTAGGGCTTTTGACCATAATTTTCAACTAAGTACTCTAAAATCAATTTTTGTTGTGCTTCGGTAATCCAATCCGCCCCAAATTCATCCACCATATCGTCAATTACCCATTGCCATGTGCCTTGATCTAAACGCTGTGATTTGGGTAATTCCAAACTATGACAAGCACCACAATTTGCTTCAAACAAAACTTTTCCTGAAAGTTCTGGAACAGATTCGGACACAGCTGATTCGGCTACCGCATTCAAAGGGAGCCAAATTAACAATAATATTAGTATTTTAAACTTAGGCATCCACATGTACTGCTATCCTATGAATCACATTGCCTAAATAGCCTTTGGGATTCCAAGGTTGGCGAAATGGTTGCGCTTGCCCTTTATCATCAAAAGCTCTCGCCCAAATTTCGTAATACCCTCTTTTCGGGAATGATACCTGAGTTTGCCAACGATACCAAGCATATTGACTAGGACGCTGCGTTAAATTTGCCTTATGCCAAGTTACCCCATAATCCGTAGAAATCAAAACCTGTGATACTTTATCCTCACCTGCCCAAGCATGTCCTGCCACATCGATAGTTTGTCCAATTTTATAATGGGTATCCGGTGTTGGTCTGGTAATCATGGATTTGATTTGCCATGCCATAGCAATTTTCATATCGGATTTTGGTGGTCTAATGCCAGGTACGACAGGATATTTCGGTACACGATAGGAATAACCTTTCATTTTTTTCGTATCATGTTCTTTATTCCGAATCCAAATTCGGTTTAACCATTTTTGTGAACAACTACCCACCCAACCTGGGACTACTAAGCGTACCGGATAACCATTTAAGGCAGGAATATCTGAACCACCCATTTGATAGGCAATTAAGGTATGTTCTTCCATTGCCTTATCAATAGGCACCCCACGAGAAAATGGTGGAACACTCGACCTTAGCGATGGGTCTTCACCATAATGACCAGTATAAACGGCAGTCTCTTTTAAGCCTGCTTGTTGTAACACATCTTTTAATCGCACGCCAGTCCATTCACTGCAAGCAACCGCACCACGATTCCAAGGATTGCCTCTAACCTTAGGATCAAAATTAGCCCGACCATTCCCACCACATTCGACTAATAACGGTAAGGTTACGGCTGGAAATTTTTTCAAATCATCCATCGTGAGTACTAAAGAATTATGAACTTCCCCATCAATGCTTAAAGACCACCCTTGTAAATCTTTGCTTCTTGCTCTATCAGGTAGCAAGCCATTATTACGAACAAAATGCCGTTCAGGTGGGGTAATATCATCATCCAATAAATGCGGTTCAAATTCACCATTGACAGGCCGAGTATTGTGAATAGTCATACCTGTTTTCGTTGACATAAATTCCGCTTCCGCTGCCCATGCCACAGGAATCAATCCACGTCCAAATAAACCTTGTAATGCGACCTCTGATGCCAAACCCATGCTAGCTAAGGCACCTACTGCGGTCATTTGCCCTAAAAAAGTTCGCCGTGATGCAATCAACTCAACTTTGTCAATATCCTCAGATTTCGCCCCATTATCTTGTAAAATGCCAGTTAAGCGATCCCAAGTCAATCGTTTTAAATGATCTACCATAAGTTTGCCCCATAATTAATCGTAAAGACATTATGTCATTCGTGTGGAGATTATAGGAAATCAATCCTACATATGCAAGAAACTTTGTTTATGGCTTGTCCCTTATCTCTCATGCCTACATTCAGCAATACAAGCCAAACAAATATAACAACATATTCACATTTTCAAAGACAAATAAAATTTCCATAGTAATCAATCAAAAATGATTGACTTGCTTTAATTCCATGCCAAACTCACCATAACTACTTTCAATTTGAATTTTTAAAGGTAAACGTTGATTATCATCTGATAACCAAAAATAAAATTTTGACGCCTTAGTTTTTTCATTAGGATTTTCCAACACTATTCTAAACTTTATTGCTCGCCAAACCTTATCCATAACCTCAATGGGTTCTAACTTAAGTTTGGCAATTTGGTAATGCAATAAACCTTTACTACTATAGACCATAGCAGTACGAGTAGGATATTTGGAAAAATCCCATATTCTTAACATTTGAAAAAATGATAAATAATCCCAAGCAGAATAACCTAAATCAATGACTTTATCTTTTAACAAATTGGGATAATGTTTGGCTAAGTATGGAGGTAACAATTCAGGTTGTGGTTTTTCTAACACCCAATCGCCCCCAAAACCCAATATTCCCCCTTGTTTTTGTTTTTTTTGTTCACGATAAATTATCAGTTGTTTTTTCTTAGACGAAAACCAATAAGCTCGCTGTTTATCTTTGTAAGCATATTCCAATAACAACGAGTGAGTTAAACCTTTATTAATATAACTATTCGCTCTATAACGAGTTCGCCATAATAATTCTGATTTTTTATAGGCTTCAGTCGTTAAATATAACGAAAAATGATAAACCCACTGTTGCTCAAATTCCACGGGTTTAGATGCGCTTGTAATATTAATATCCAAAACATCTAACCAAATCATAGAACTCAATAAGCCTCGAAATGATACAGTGTATTTCAATGATTCACCTAACAATAAATCAATTTTTGCTAACACAGGCGAGTAATAACACAATAGGATTAAAATCAATGCGATATTATATTTGGGTTTCTGTTTGTTCACTGAGATTTAATCAAAAAGTGTTTAAAATAACTTGATGTATAGTATAGACTCATTGTTTGTTCACTCAATATTTAATCGAAAAGTGTAAAATGACTTTATATAGGCATAGACTAATAATGTTTTACTTGACGCCGAATATTACGTTGCACAATTACACCTAAAATCTTATAAGGTTTGACTAAATAAATGGGGGGATAATGTTCATTTAGAGGGTGCAAACATTCCTCACCGTCTTCTTCTTTAATATATTGACGAAACCATGTTTCGCCATCATACTCTGCCATCACATAATCACCACTTTGACAATTATTCGCAGGGTCAATAATGACAATGCAACGATCAGGAAATTCAGGTTCCATGCTATTCCCTAGTACTTGCAATGCAAACGGTTCTAATTCTTCACAACTATTCATAATTTATTCCTCTTGCAATAATCCATTGCTATTTGGTATCAAAAACAGTTATTGTATGTCAAATATCCTCCCAGAAAAACCCTAGAAAAGATTGACATGCCTTCTTATATTGCCTACACCGAAGCTCCTCACAAAAATCGTAATGATTGGCATAGTATTCGCCGTTTAGCCCCCTTATTATGGGAATATAAATATCGTGTCATATTCGCATTAAGTACCCTATTACTCTCCAAATTTGCCAACGTTGCTATTCCTTTGGTTTTAAAAGCGATAGTTGATGGTTTAGACTTTGAAACGATTAGCCAACTCCCCTTGATATTACTGCTAGCTTATGGGGCATTACGTTTAGCGGCGGCATTATTTAATGAACTAAGAGATGCGATTTTTGCTAGGGTGCGTTATCATGCCATCCGGCGTTTATCCAATCAAGTATTATCCCATTTACATCAACTAAGTTTACGCTTTCATTTAGAACGCCAAACAGGCGGTATTTCTCGTGATTTAGAACGAGGGACTCGTAGTTTAAGCGCCATTATGAACTTAATGGTATTTAATATTTTGCCTACCTTAGTTGAATTTAGCCTAATTGCCTTAATTTTATTTTCCCAATATGAGGTAAGTTTTGCCTTAATTACTTTTGCGACTGTGATTATTTATATCAGCTTTACCTTAACGATTACCGAATGGCGTATGCATTTTCGTCATCGTATGAATGCTTTAGACTCCCAAGCCAATACCCAAGCCATTGATAGTATTATTAACTATGAGACCGTTAAATATTTTGGCAATGAAACCTTTGAACTCAAACGTTATGATCAGACCTTACAACAATGGGAAGATGCGGCGGTTTCTAGTCAAACCTCAATGTCAGCCTTAAATTTTGGTCAAAGTGCGATTATTGCCATTGGTGTTACCATTATTATGATCTTTGCAGCTCAAGGTGTTGTTAATGGTCATATGACTTTAGGTGATTTAGTATTGGTTAATGCCTATTTGCTACAATTATTTATTCCATTAAATTTTTTAGGCATTGTTTATCGTCAAATTAAATATGCGTTAGCAGATATGGACTTAGTGGTAAAACTCTTAGAACAAGCCCCAGAAATTACCGACAAAGCTAATGCAACAAGTTTAGTCATACCACAAGGTGAGATTGAATTTAAACAAATTGATTTTGCCTATCAACCCGAACGTCCTATTTTACAACAACTGAGTTTTACCATTCCTGCGGGAAAAACCGTTGCCGTCGTGGGTGCCAGTGGTGCAGGTAAATCAACGTTAGCACGATTACTCTATCGTTTTTATGATGTCAATCAGGGACAAATATTTATTGATAAACAAGATATTGCCACCGTCAGCCAAGCCAGTCTACGTTCTCATATTGGTATTGTCCCTCAAGATACGGTGTTATTTAATGACACGATTTACTATAACTTACAGTATGCTTGTCCTAGTGCAAGCAAAGAAACGGTCATTAATGCCGCTAAACTTGCTCATATCCACGAATTTATCACATCTTTACCTAAAGGTTATGATTCAATCGTTGGTGAGCGTGGTTTAAAACTCTCAGGGGGAGAAAAACAACGTATTGCCATTGCCAGAGCAATTTTAAAACAACCCAAAATCTTGATTTTTGATGAAGCGACATCATCGCTAGATAGCAAAACTGAACAAGCCATACAACAAACCTTGAACGACTTAGCCCAACATCATACCACTTTAATTATTGCTCACCGATTATCAACAATTATTAATGCTGACTGGATTTTGGTCATGGACCATGGCAAAATTATCGAACAAGGTCAACATCAAACCTTATTAGAACAGCAGGGAAGCTATGCCCATTTATGGCAATTACAACAAAAAGACCAAGATTAAGATCACGATTAAAAACAAGGGTTTTCAGTGAAAATTTATCGAGTAGGCGGTTCAGTCAGAGATCAATTACTTAATTTACCCATCAAAGATAGGGATTGGGTAGTAGTTGGTTCAACGCCTGCTGAAATGCTAGCCCAAGGCTTCCAAGCGATTGATCGAGAGTTTCCGGTATTTCTACACCCAGAAACCAAAGAAGAATATGCCTTAGCCCGCACTGAAATTAAAATTGGCAAAGGTTATAAAGGCTTTGAAATTGATAGCAGTCCCAATATCACTTTAGAACAAGACTTACAACGTCGAGATATTACCATTAACGCCATTGCCCAAGATTCTATGGGCAATATTATTGACCCGTATCGAGGGCAACAAGATTTAGCACTAGGTCGTTTACATCATATCACTCATCATTTTATTGATGATCCAGCACGACTATTACGAATTGCTCGATTTGCTTCAACCTTAGGTCAATGGGGCTTTAGGATTGCTCATGCGACCCATAAACTATTACCCGAAATTGTACAAAGTGGTGAATTGGTTTACTTGCAATCACAACGAATTGGTACGGAAATGTGTAAAGCATTAGCGACTGCACAATCTTATCGGTTTTTTATGATTTTACACAATTGCGGTGCTTTAGAAATATTATTACCCGAATTTTTACCATTGTTTAAGCAAAACTCAGGGCATAATAAAAACGCTAAAATCAGTATTGGTGAAACATTACTACAAAAAACCTCTCAGTATCATATGAAACCTAGTTTAAAACTTGCCATTTTAACCTATCACTTGCCCAGAGACACCATAAAACCACTTTATCAACTGCTTTGTTTACCCAAAAGCTATATCCAACACTATCTGTTTTTGCAACAATACTTACCTAATCTCACTCAAAATAGCCAATATGCTAACAAGCTATTTCAATGTTGGGAAACGATGGATGCCTTACGCCAACCCCAACGATGGTTAGATTTATTAATAGCCGCAGAAATTTTAGGCATTATCACCGCGAACACCCAAGATTATTTAAAACAATGTTACCAAAAAATCAAAGAGATTCAAGCGTCTGAATTACAACAAGCGGGCTATCAAGGCAAAGCCTTAGGGAAAGCATTAAAACAACAACGTTTAAGCCAATTAAAACAAACCCTAAAATCCTTAGAAAATATGAGTCAATCCCATGAGTAACAATCGTTTATGATCACAACAATCATTCAAATTAGATGGAAAAAAGAATGGATTTAACCCAAACTTGTCGTTCTCGTAAAGGTGAGTCTGCCTTAGATAGCCATACTATTGCATCCGCATTAGCACAAATTCCCGAGTGGCAATACAAGGCGGATAGCCAACAAATTTTTCGACAATTTCACTTCAATAATTATTATGAAACCATTGCTTTTGTGAATGCCATTGCTTGGATTGCCAACCAACAAAATCATCACCCTGATTTAGCAGTCCATTATAAAACTTGCCAAGTGTATTATAGTACCCATGAAGTTGGAGGAATTTCTGAAAATGATTTTATTTGTGCTTACCAAATTAACCAATTAGTGTAACGTTTAAAGCCATGAATAAAAATGATTTTATCGGTGCTGATCAAATGGAGCCATTCGTTTAAAGCCATGAGCAATCAAGAAAGACTGGCCCAAAAAAACGCCTCCCTAAAAATTTTATATGATGTTGCCTCTTGTATTAACCAGTCCTCTGACCTTAACGATTTACTCACAAGATTTTTGCGTATTTTAAAAGAAATGACCAATGCCAATGCCATTTTGGTCTATCTCTGCCATGAAGACCAAGCACAATTAGTTGGAAATGCAGGATTTCCATCCGAATATTTAGCCCAAGTACAACCTTATTTAATGCGTGAACATTGGTACAAACAAGAAATTTTATGTCGTAGTATAAAAAAAACAGGACTAGAAGCGATACAATCAATGTTAGCAATGGATGCCACTGAAATTCTAGCAGTTCCCTTGCAACATAAAGATAAAATCTTGGGTATTTATTATTTATTCTTACCGCCACCAGGTTTATGCCAACAAGAAGATATGTTAGAAATTTTGGTGACCATTGGCAAACACTTAGGCATGGCGGTTGCTAAAGCGAAACTGGATCAAGAAAGCCAGCGTTTGTCATTAATGGAAGAACGTAATACTATGGCTCATGAAGTTCATGATTCCCTCGCTCAAACCTTAGCCAGTCTAAGATTTCAAACCCAAGTATTAGACGATATGCTCAATCAGCAACAATATGATAATGCCAAACGAGAAGTGGCACAAATCAAAAACAGCTTAGAAGAAGCAAATACCGAGCTTAGAGAATTACTTGCCCATTTTCGAGCACCACTCAACAAACGTGGATTAATTCCCGCCATTAAAGATTTAATTACACAATTTCAACAACACAGTGGCATGTTATGTTTTTTTCAACCAGAATGTTATCATCCTGGTTTGCCTGCCACAATGGAAATGCAAGTGATTCGGATTATCCAAGAATCCCTTGCCAATGTTTATAAACATAGTCAAGCCCATACAGTAAGAGTATTATTACGTAGCAATGAACAAGGGCAGTATAGTTTGCTAGTTGAAGATGATGGCAAGGGGTTTGATTTCGCCTGTTCCGATGATAATTTAGGGCAACATATTGGTTTGTCTATTATGCAAGAACGGGCAAAACGTTTAGGTGGACAATTACAAATTGATAGTGAAATTGATGAAGGCACCCGAGTTGAACTTAGTTTTAATCACACTTAATAAAATTAAGTGATTTAATATGAGATATTAGCACTATGACTGCAATCAAAGTTTTATTAATCGATGATCATGCTTTATTTCGTTTAGGACTGCAAGAACTGCTCAGTTGTCGTGGCATTGAAGTATTAGCGACGGTTGGTGATTGTCAACAAGGGATTGCCATTGCTAAGACCAAGCAACCCGATGTCATTTTATTAGACTTACGCATGCCAGAAATGAATGGCATTGAAGTCTTACGGCAATTAAAATCAGAACAAGTTACCATGCCAGTAGTCATTTTAACCACTAGTCGTCATGAAAAAGATTTAGTTGATGCCTTACAAAATGGTGCTCAAGGCTACTTACTAAAAGATATGCAACCCGATGAATTGATTCAAGCTCTGCAAGATATTGTACAAGGCAAAAATGTTGTTGCTCAAGACATGACCAATGCACTCGCAAAATTTGTTCAAGGAAAACCCATTAATGCGGAATCAAATCCTGCCTCAACTTTAACCCCAAGAGAACGTGAAATCATGTGTCATTTAGCCGCAGGTGAAAGTAATAAAGTTATTGCTCGTCAGTTAGGGATTTCTGACGGCACAGTAAAACTGCATGTCAAAGCCATTTTACGAAAACTAAATGTGCATTCAAGAGTTGAAGCTGCCGTATTAGCGGTAGAAAAAGGATTATGTCAGAAAAAATCCCCCCTTGCGTAAGACTAAGCTATCCTTACGCCACTATCGCTCAAAATATTAATTGAAGTCTCGTTCTTCAAGATCAGCTTGCGTTCCAGTCAATGAGGAAATAATTCTATCGCTTAATTCTGTAAGTTCTATTATTGCTCTTCTCTATGTTAAGTTTATTTAAATAATCATCCTCATTGAAACTGGAGATAGCTTCTAGAAACTGATTGTGGATAGGAAGTAACTCTAAATCACTTCTAAGTATCCTGTGAGTATTAAAAATACGAGAAAACACCCAATTCATGTAGTCGCTACTCAAGACCTCAGCCAGCACTTTAGTTGATACTGGGAAATCCTCGTCAGGAATTAGTATATTTGCACTATTCAAAATGAATCGCTGTTTATCATCATAAAAAAAGCAAAGCTTAGAGGAGGAACCTCTTGCTTGGGTGACTGATTCTAATGCCTCTGCCAATGAGCCTCTCGCCCATCCCGACATTTGTCGGTTAAATTTTTTCCATTTTTCTTTGGAGACTATCGGGCTAGTTAAATCTTCTGCTCGTCTCTCTTTAGCACGGTCAACTTATTTTGTGAACGGATTGAAATGCGATATTTCTCACCAATGCTTTTTGATGTTGCTTACTTTTATTTAATTTTTTTGTACCTAAATTAAACTTCAAAATATTGTTTATCTTCTTTTTTATTTTTTTTATCTTATTTAGATCATGGGTTCTTTTACCCAATTACGAATTGTTGCAGTAGAGACACCTAAACGCTTGGCTGAGTTGTCAATGGTGATTGCTTGTGGCTCCCTATCGCTGAATAGATTGTGTTGTTCCAAATTTTTCACCTTTATCATTTTATGATGTCATTGATCTGAGACATACGGTAAATTTTTCCACAAAAAATAGATTATTGACCTAAATTGGATACTAAGGTATTTTATTCGGTTTTCGGGGAAAGTTTACTTTGACCTTTTTTGACCTCAATTTCTTGCGGAATATACGGAAAGATTATGAAACGATTTATAGAATTAATCAAAGAATGTATGCCGAATGTGGCTGAAATTTACCCTTGGGATTTGGAAGAATATTTAGAAACAGGCAAAGATGTCTTATTACTTGATGTCAGAGAACCACATGAATTTAATGCCATGCACTTAAAAAACTCATTAAATGTTCCCAGAGGTATATTGGAATCAGCCGTAGAATATGGCTATGAAGAAACCGTACCTGAATTAGTGAAATCAAGACAACGTTATGTCGTAGTCATTTGCCGATCGGGTAATCGTAGTTTACTTGCGGCTAAAACCATGACTATGATGGGCTATGAAAACACTTGTTCATTAAAAACAGGTTTAAAAGGTTGGAATGATTATGAACTGCCATTAATTAATGCCCAAGGATACGAAGTGTCGATTGATTTTGCAGAAGATTACTTCACGCCTAAATTAAGCAAAGAGCAGTTAGGGCCAAAGGCAAGCAAGTAATTATTCCCCCCCCCCCCCCCCCCCG
>JALWTS010000033.1 GCA_027077805.1 Gammaproteobacteria bacterium | reverse complement strand
TTTAAACGCGAGCCCAGTTAACATTCCCTGCCATTGTGCCTCACTAAAACCATTGATAGGGGTTGGGATAGGGGTTAGTTTTTTTTTATAAGCGATATTTGCTGGAACTTTATTAAAAGGATGCCTGCCACCCGTAAACAATTCATAAGCAACACAAGCTAAGGCATAAATATCATCTCTGGGATCGGCTTCTTCTCGATATTCATCAAACATTTCTAAACTAGCATAACATACACTTAAGCCCCGAAAACGTTGTTCTAAACTTTTTTCTTTCTTATAAATAGTATCTCCCAACTTCTTGTTTTTATTTAAAATTCTAGAAACACCAAAATCTAAAATTTTAATATGTTGTTTATCAGTAATAAACACATTACCTGGTTTAAAATCAGAATGAATAATGTCTTTTTTATGTGCATAATCTAAGGCTAATGCCAATTGTTGCAAAATAGCCAAGGCTTTTTCAGTGCCAACCCCATTGGGATGACGATGAATATATTGTTCCAAAGTCATCCCCTGTAAATATTCCATCACAATATAAATATCATCGCCATCTTTTTCAAAATTACGTGCCCCAACAATATTATCATGACGCAATTGACTGGTTTTAGTAAACTCCCTAGCCAAGGTATCATAAGCATCTTGATTGCCCTGAAACTTTTCATTCATTAACTTAATGGCGACATAATGCTCATGAATTTTGGCATCTTTAATGGTTAAATCAACCGCTTTGTAAACTGTTCCCATCCCGCCTTGACCAAGCTCATCTTGCAATTGATAACGACGACTTAAAATTTTAGGATAGCTTTTTGATCCAGAAATCTGACTAGATTTACTGATACTGGAGCTATGAGATGAATTAGTTGACTCATCATAAACCCGACAAACCGTACCATCACTAAATGAACCAGACATATCCTGATTCAGAAATGGACGCATCTCAGTACTATCTGTTTGACTGGATATAGAAGCAGGTCTAGTTTGTTGTTGTTTGACTATTTCTATAACATTTTGATATATGTCTGCTGATAATAAATGCTTATCCTGATAGAGATGTTCTGCAAAATAAGCCACCCGATCTAATTGTTGCACAGAATAAAGCGTTAATATCTGATTTAACTGATCTAAAAAATGTCCTTTCTCTAGTGTTTTATGCAAAAAGTTTTGAAATAATTCAACAATTTCATCAGGTAAGTTCATATTAAATATAAGGCATTATGTTAATTCTAGTTGTTTAGCTTTAGCAATAATAATGGTAATATTATCCCTAGCTTGACGCTGATAAGCAGCCTGCATCAATTGTGCAATACATTCCTCAACATCATTTTGATACTGCATGATAATCTCACCAATTTCCTTTTCAGATAGCTCTTTGTATAAACCATCACTGCATAATAGAAAAATATCATTTTCTTTTACCGCCCTTAACTCCACTTGCAAACATAATTCTTCTTGACCACCAACGGCACGAGTAACCACATTAGCCGAAGGATGACTTTCTGCCTCATCCAGTGATAATTTACCCATTTGAATTAATTCTTCTACTTGACTGTGATCTCGGGTCACTCGTGAAAATGACCGATCTCGTAATAAATATAATCGACTATCCCCTGCCCATAAACATATGACATATTCTTGATAAGCCAATAAAGCAACCACTGTACTACCAATCATATCCTGACCGCCTCGCCGTTGTGCTTCTTCAATTAAAAAATCGTTAACGCCTAAAATAGCATCTTCAACTTCGTCAACAAATTCACTTAATAATCGTGGGGGGTTAATGGCTTGTAAATGAGAAATAATAGTCTGGCTTGCTAAATCACCCGCATTATGCCCCCCCATGCCGTCCGCAACCACCCATAAACCAATTTCAGGCAGTGCTAAACACGCATCTTCATTTAATTTTCTAACTTTTCCCACTTTAGTAGAACTGGCTGACAGCCATTGATAATTGGTCATGACCTAACTCTTTTCTCATAAGATTGAATAAATGCATCTAACACTAACCGTAATGGTTCTTGTTGAATATTTTGAAAAATTGTCTGGTAATAAGCTCGATATTTTGCGGCATTAACTTGATCAATAGCCTGCTTTTTTAAATGTTCTGGTTCAAAATAATAGGCTAAAAATTTAATTGCGGCATACATACCTTCAATCATCGCAGCTTGGTGATTATCAACAGTGCGGGTATATGCGACTAATTCCTGTTCAAGATTTTGAGAAATTAATAACTGTGTTAGAATATTTTCAACAGATTGTTCTGTTAATGGCGACGTAATCATCATAGACCGATTACTGATGCGAGTATAACTTTTAACAATATCTTGCATTGATGCCATCAAATGTTTGAGTAAAATACCTGAATTGCACATCAAAGTTTCAGGTGGAATATTACGAAAATCTTGTTGCGTATTCACTAAACCTGCCCCTTTCAACAAATTTTGCAGTAAAGGCTCCGCCGATGTCTCTAATATCTCCTCCTGATCCTGAACCCATACTTCAAATACATGATCACCAATAATAACTTTATCCCCCTGATTTAAAGGCACAGCTTGCCCCGGCGACAAGCGATGCTCAGTATCTTGTAAAAACGTGCCATTCCGAGAATTCAAATCAATAATATAAAACACATTGTCAGAATATTTGATTTCAGCATGTGGACTTGAGGTATAGCGATCAGGCAATCCCCAATAATCATTGTTTTTTTGATTTGGCTTTTTTAATGGTCTTCCAATTTGCCCACCTTGTTCTGAAAACTTTATTTCTTTCAGAGAAAGACTTATGACAGGCTGACTATAATGATCAATCACTCGCAAAATTAAAAACATAGATTCTCAGGTTTCGCTGTAATGAATTAAGTAAAGATTAATAACGGTTAAATTTCAAGTGCTTGTTGATGACTCAAAATATATGGGTACGAAATTAAGCAATTCTTTGAATTCATAATAAGCACCATAGTGATAATGTTGATAGTGTTATCATGATTATTAATGCCAATGTTTTGCAAGAGATGGCAGGTTGTTTAAATAAATTCGCCTCAATATTAAAATCAGGACGAATGGTATCCATATCCTTCATGTCATTAATAGTTTGCTTGAGATTCGTCAGCGATGGAAAGCTGTCTTCATCATTGGCTTGGTTGAAATTAGGATAAGGGGTGCGATTATGGAAATCTGAGGCTTGAGTGTTATTATTTTGCCCAGGTGGAAAATATGGATAGGAAGTTTTAGTCAGCGTAGTATCATCAGAAATATCATGGGAGTCTGTTGTTTGTTCTAAATCTGTTGCTGAATGAGTATAGGAAGTTTTAGTCAGTGTATGATCGTCCTCTGGTAATTCGCTGGATAATGCTTGAGTGTCTATAGATGTTTCAGTAAAGGTTTTTTCTTCAAGCGTATCAGAATTTTCTGTTGTAGAAGGATAGGATGTTTTTGTTAAGGTGTTATCATTGTCACTATCATTATCAGCGTTAGCATGAGCATCTTCTGGGATAATATAAGACTGACGTGGTAATGTTATATCATCATACTCTGATGCAAGGATTGGATCGGTATCCTCTTCAGAGGTAATTTGTCGTGGTAAGGTAACATCACTTTCTTCATTTATTTCATCTTGTTCATATTGACTCATATCATCATCAATAATAAATTGACTAGTTGAATCAACAATAATGACAGGATTTGGGTTTGATGGGAAATTAATTTCACTAAGATCAGCCGTGTCTGCAATAAGATCATCATTGTTAATAGAAGCAATATCATCAACAATAGTGTGTGAGATAATCGGCGGACAATATTCTGTTTGCGGTAGTTGATTTAAAAGTTCTGTTCTTGCTTGCTGGTAGCCTTCTAAACTTAGTTGCTTGCTATCATATTTTAACCATAACTGGTGAAGCTGTTGGATAGACTGTTCGATAATCATAGCTTTTGTTTTTTTATGTTGTTCAGTCTTAGAACTGTTGTTAACTGTTGCTAGCTCCTCTTCCTAAAGGGAGAGGATTCCTGATGACTATACGTAAACAGACGCTAACTCATCACTGCGTGGTTCCTGCTTCACTGAGCCAATTCTCTCCACAGGCTCACAAGCGGTGTCCCCGCTCTAAAATCATATTGGCGACTAGGCAATCAGTATGATCAGTTTACCCACATTTGACTGATCATCCTAGCATTATAGTATTGTCCTATGAAAAAGAAAAGCGAAATTAGAACAGCTAGGCATTGTGTTTTTAATCGGTATGTCCACTTGCGCTTTGTGAGAAAATATCGGCGTGATGTATTGAATCCAACGCTATTGAAGCAGTTGAAAATTATTTTTACGGATGTCTGTCGTAACTATAATTTTTGCTTTAATAATTGATTGACGGTTTGTGGATTCGCTTTACCTTTTGTCGCCTTCATCACTTGCCCAACAAAAAAGCCAAATAACTTGTCCTTACCCGAACGATATTGTTCTAATTGCTTAGGGTTATTGCGTATCACTTCATCAATAATAGATTCAATCGCACGGGTATCGGTAATTTGTACCAACGCTTGTTCTTGAATAATTTGATCCGCCGTTTTATTATCTGTCCACATATGTTCAAAGACTTGTTTGGCAATTTTACCTGAAATAGTTTTATCCACAATCCGTTGTAATAATTGGGCAAAATGACTTGCATCAACAGGACTTTGCTCAATATTTAAGCCTGCTTTATTCAATGCCCCCAGTAATTCACCCATGACCCAGTTTGCTGATAGTTTGGCATCTTTTACAATGCTTACAACTGATTCATAGTATGCCGCTAAAACCTTACTACTTGTCAATACCCCTGCATCGTAATTGCTTAAAGCATATTGCTCAATAAACCGTTGTCGTTTTTGATCAGGTAGCTCTGGTAAAGTGGCACGGACGGCTTCAATTTGTTGTGTATCAATATCCAAAGGCAATAAATCAGGATCGGGGAAATAACGATAATCGTTGGCCTCTTCTTTAGAACGCATGGAACGAGTTTCATTTTTATCGGCGTCATATAATCGGGTTTCTTGAATGACTTTGCCACCCTCTTCAATTAATTCAATTTGGCGTGCGACTTCCAGATTAATAGCCCGTTCGACAAATCGAAAGGAATTTAAATTTTTTAATTCGGTTCTAGTCCCAAATTTGACTTGACCTTTAGGTCGTACGGAGACATTCGCATCACAACGAAACGAACCTTCCTGCATATTACCATCACAAATCTCTAAATAACGCACAATACTATGAATTTTTTTCATATAGGCAATGGCTTCTTTGGCAGAACGCATATCGGGTTCAGAGACAATTTCTAATAATGGTGTGCCTGCCCGATTTAAATCAATGCCTGACATACCATGAAAGTCTTCATGTAAAGATTTACCCGCATCTTCTTCTAAATGTGCTCTAGTTACACCGATACGCTTGCTTTCACCTTGATCTAAATCGACGATTACTTCACCCTTACCTACGACAGGTAATTCATACTGGCTAATTTGATAGCCTTTGGGTAAATCAGGATAAAAATAATTTTTGCGAGCAAAAACCGAACGTGGGCTGATTTCCGCATCAATGGCTAAACCAAATTTAATTGCCATCACCACAGCTTGTCGATTTAATACAGGTAATACCCCAGGCATACCTAAATCAACGAAACAAGCCTGAGTATTAGGTAAAGCACCATAAGCGGTAGCAGCCGCTGAAAAAATCTTTGATTGTGTGGCTAATTGGGCATGAATTTCCAAACCAATCACTGTTTCCCATTCCATATAAATTCTCCTTATCGACTACTCAACATTAAATCCATCCGAAATTTGGCAATGCCAATCGGTTTGTTGCTGATAACTATGGGCAACATTTAATAATTTGGCTTCATCAAAATAATTGCCAATCAATTGTAAACCAACGGGTAATTGCTGTGAAAACCCAGCAGGGATTGACATGGCAGGTAAGCCTGCTAAATTCACCGCAATGGTATCAATATCAGATAAATACATGGTAACAGGATCATTAAATTTATCCCCCAAAGCAAATGCTACCGTAGGTGAAGTTGGTGCTACAATCATATCAACTTTTTCAAAGGCTTGTTGAAAATCTTGTCGAATTAATTGCCTGACTTTTTGAGCTTGTAAATAATAAGCATCATAATACCCAGATGATAATACATAAGTCCCTATCATAATCCGCCGTTGTACTTCGGCACCCAAGCCTTCAGAACGAGAACGTTTGTATAAGTCTTCTAAATCTTTAGGATTTTGACAACGATAACCAAACCTTACTCCATCATATCGGGCTAAATTAGAAGAACATTCGGCAGGTGCAACCACATAATAGGTCGGGATGGATAAATGCGAATGCGGTAATTCAATGTCAACGAGCTTTGCCCCTAGTTTTTGCAATTCACTAATCGCTTGTTGCACTGTGCTTGCAACCTCATCGTCTAAACCTTCGGCAAAATATTCTTTAGGCAAACCCAGCGTTAATCCTGCAATATCATTATTTAAACCACTTAAATAATCAGGGACTTCTTGTGGCACACAAGTGGAATCTTTTGCATCAAAGCCTGCCATTGCTTGTAATAATAAGGCCGCATCTTCCGCCGTTTGTGTCATGGGCCCTGCTTGATCCAAACTAGAAGCAAACGCTACCATGCCATAGCGAGAGACTCGTCCATACGTTGGTTTTAGTCCTGTAATACCGCATAAACTCGCAGGTTGTCGGATCGAACCACCTGTATCTGTACCCGTTGAAGCAGGTGCTAATCGGGCTGCCACGGCTGCGGCCGAACCACCAGATGATCCCCCAGGAACCTTGCTAACATCCCAAGGGTTTTTTACGCAACCATAATAACTGGTTTCATTAGACGATCCCATGGCAAATTCGTCCATATTAGTCTTACCTAATAGAACCATGCCTGCCTGTTGTAGATTCTCTACGACAGTCGCATTATAAGGGGCAATAAAATTATCTAACATTTTAGAACCACAACTGCTTCTTACCCCTTGGCTACAAAATAAATCTTTATGGGCAATGGGTACGCCAGTTAAACCACCTTTACCTTGATGTCGTTGTTGATCGGCTTGTTTGGCTTGAGTCAAAGCTAATTCTTCAGTAATGGTAATAAAGGCATTAAGCTCTGGATTCCAGCGTTTAATTCGTTCTAAATACATTTGGGTTAGTTCCACACTGGAAAATTCACCTGCCTCTAAACCAGCAATAAGTTCCGCTAAAGTCTTTTTATACATAAAATGACCTTTTTAATTTGGGGTTAAGTAAGTTTAAATAAGTTTAAGTTTGGATTTAAATTAGTCAATGACCTTAGGCACTAAATACAAGCCAGCTTCGACTTGTGGGGCAATTTGTTGTACTTTATCGCGTTGATCCACTTCGCTTACCACATCCTCACGCAAACGTTGACTTAAATCCAAAGGATGAGCTAAAGGTTGTGTATTCGCCGTATCCGCTTGGTTTAATTGTTCTACCAAGCCCAAAATATCGGATAATGACTGCGTATAGTTGGGAATTTCAGCATCGGGTAAAGTTAAACGAGCTAAATGGGCAATATTTTTTACTTGTTCATCAGTTAAAGACATGACAAAAGGACTCGAAATAAAAGGAAACCATTTTACCTATGAACGCTTATAAAAACAACTGCCCGTCGATTTAAAGGTAATCACTGTCAATTTTTCAGTCTTGTTACTCTCTGAGGATTTGCGGTTTTGAAGGCTAAAAGTTGTGCCTGTAATCGTTGTAAATGTGCCTTAATCGTTTGTGGTAACAAACGTTGACCAAACAACAAATTTTTATCGTCAACACATGACTTTCCTGTCATTTGTGCTAGCATTAACTCACCAACTTCACGCCGATAATGGGCAGGCTCCCAAAACCAGTCCAATGATGTTTTGTTACTATATTTGAGTTTTTCCAATGATTCAGTTGTTATGACATTAAACGCATTAAAATCCCATAAATCAAAGCCTGCTTCAGCAACAATATTAGTCACAACTTGTTTCCATTGCTCCAATAAATGCCAATGCCCCGTCAAATCCAGAGAGAGCAAATAATCCGCATGGTAAGGATTAATAAACAAAACCACCTTAATACCTTTCGATTTTGCGAATGTCAAAAACCGACGCAAACTCTCAAAATGTATTGACCACTGAGTGTTACTTTCATATATCTTATGCTTAGATTGGACAAGATTTTTTATTACCTCTTGATTTTTTTGGCGAAACAGCACTGATTGCCCCTCAGTTTCAATAATATCCATATAATCATTTGCGGGATTAAAACCATCAATACGGCGATGACTGCTGTTTTTGTTATGCTGAGCTAAAATCGTTTTCAAAGAATCCAACACAGTGGACAATGAAAATAATGCCTTAAAATTATCTTTAAACTTCCACCATATATAATCAGGATTTGATCGACCATTAACATCCACTAATAATCTATATTCATGCTCTGAACCGCCGGAGGTTTTGTTCACTAAAAAATCTAAAAAATCCAAACCAAAATAAATTTGCTTCACTGTCCCTGTTTCTAAAGCATGTTGTGCATAACGTGTTTGCATGTACACACTTGCCCCAGGTATGCCGAAATTATAAACAGCCTGTTGTTCGGATTGCCAACATTTACTCCTAGGATCTAAGCCCATTTCTGGTCGAGAATTTCCAATGATCAAAGTTCTAGGTTTAAAATTCAATACCTGCCTTGGTTTTACAACTCTGACTCTACTGCCAGCACTAGGTTTTATCGCATTAAAGCCTTGAATAGCATGACTGGAAAATAAACCATAAGGATTCACCCAATAATTAAATCCACCAGCAAAAGCGATGACTATCAGAAAAACGCTTAACAATAATATAATATACTGTTTATATTGCATAAATTTATCTTCAAAATTGAAAATATAAAAATTCAGAAACGCTGGTCATTGATAAAACCGCTATTGCCATCATCGCACCAATCATCAAAGCCCATAACTTCCTTGGTTGCCATTGTGTTTTAGCTATTCGCTTTAGAATGAGATTAATCTCATTAACGCAGTTAGTACTGTAAGTAAAAAATATTGAAATATGACTACGCATTAACTGTTGCGTATTTGGCAAAACGAAACTTATCAACAATAACAAAATAACCCATAGATAGGTAAAAACAAACTGATGTCCTCCCCCCAAATAAACAGTAATCCCAATACTTTGTAACCATGTCCAAATCCCACCTAAATGCACTACAATGGCATTTGGTAAAGCAACACCGTTTAAACCAATCATTCCTTCAAGCATTATCATAGCACTTTGCAAGGTTTCTGCCCGAAAAAACACCCAACCCACCACAACCGCAATAAATGTGAGTAGCCAAGCAATAAACTTAGTGAAACCATTGCTTAATAAGCCATTAGGCCATAAACGTCTGCACAATTCAATCCAAGCATGATTAACGACTAAATACATACCATGTAATCCCCCCCAAATCACAAACGTCCACCCAGCACCATGCCATAAGCCACCCAATATCATGGTAAGCAATAAATTGCGATAACGATTGAATACTCCATATCGATTACCACCTAACGGAATATATAAATAATCACGCAAAAAACGTGATAAGGTAATATGCCATCGTCGCCAAAACTCAATTATACTCGTGGCCTTATAGGGTGAATAAAAGTTTAATGGCAATACAATACCAAACATATAAGCAATCCCTATCGCCATGTCAGAATAACCAGAAAAATCAAAATAAAGTTGAAAGGTATAAGCCAATGCCCCACCCCAGGCTTCAAAGAATGTTAATACCTCACCTGCTAATGCCGAATCAAATACGGGGGTTGCATAACGGGCAACACCATCTGCTAACACAACTTTTTTAAACAAACCAATGATAAAAATACTTAAGCCAATCACAATATTTTTCAACTGTGGCAAAAACGTTTGTTCCCGCATAAACTGTGGCAACATTTCCCCATGATGTACAATAGGACCTGCAATTAATTGCGGAAAAAAAGTCACAAATAAAGCGTAATGTGAAAAGGTATATTCTTGCGTTATACCTTTAAAAGCATCGACTAGATAAGCAATTTGTTGAAAGGTAAAAAATGATATGGCTAGAGGTAGAATAATATTACCAATATCAATAGCACTTCCTGTTACGATATTAAAATTATCGACCAAAAAGCCGGCATATTTAAAATAGCCTAGCAAAGCTAAATTTGCGATAAGCCCAGCAGTGAAATAAACACGACCCATGGTAATTTGCTTGTTTTGATACGCATTACTTAATCTCTCGCCAATAAAAAAATTAAATAACATTGAAAAGATGATGAGTAACAAATAGATAGGATTCCACCATCCATAAAAAAATAATGATGTCATAACCAGCCAATAGATAGCCACATCCTGTCCCCAACGCGACACCCAAAAAAAACCCGACAAGACAATGGGTAAAAATAAAAAAATAAACTCGTAAGAATTAAATAACATAGGACATATAATATAAATCTAATTTTTTTGTCATAGTATATCAACAACAACACTAATACCAACACAAACTACAAAACAGTCAATCAAAACCCTTGCATAAAATCTGCAATCCACTAAACTTGCTGGCGAGATTTTATTTTTTTTCTAATGCAGATATCGTTATGTTCAAACTACTTCGAGGCATATTTTCTAATGATCTTTCCATTGATCTAGGCACAGCGAATACCTTAATTTATGCAAGAGATAAAGGCATAGTCTTAGACGAACCGTCAGTGGTGGCAATTCGTCAAGATCGTGCGGGTTCTAAAAGTGTGGTTGCAGTCGGGCTTGAGGCAAAACAAATGTTGGGTCGAACACCTCAAGATATTACCACTATTCGTCCTTTAAAAGATGGGGTCATTGCTGACTTTACTGCGACAGAACGAATGTTACAGCATTTTATTCATAAAGTGCATGAAGATCAATTACTGCAACCAAGCCCTAGAGTATTAATTTGTGTCCCTTGTGGCTCTACCCAAGTGGAACGTCGTGCCATTAAAGAATCAGCGGCGATTGCAGGCTCCAGAGAAGTCTATTTGTTGGATGAACCGATGGCAGCTGCCATTGGTGCCGGCTTACCTGTCAGTGAAGCGAGAGGTTCTATGGTATTAGATATTGGTGGCGGAACATCAGAAGTCGCTGTGATTTCATTAAATGGTATTGTTTATTCAAAATCTGTCCGCATTGGTGGCGACCGATTTGATGAGGCAATTATCGAATATGTTCGCCGTAATTATAGTATTAATATTGGCGAGCCTACCGCAGAAAAAATTAAACATCAAATTGGTTCTGCTTACCCCGGTTCTGACATGAAAGAAATCGAGGTTAAAGGCTTGGATGTGGCGAAAGGCATGCCTAGTAGCTTTAAATTAAATAGCAATGAAATCTTAGAAGCCCTACAAGAACCTGTGGCAGGAATTGTAGCCGCAGTAAAAACCGCTTTAGAACAAACACCGCCGGAACTTGGTGGTGATGTCGCAGAACGAGGTATTGTATTAACGGGTGGTGGTGCTTTATTAACCGATTTAGATCGCTTATTAAACGAAGAAACCAATCTACCTGTTGTTATTGCGGATGAGCCATTAACCTGTGTGGCTCGTGGTGGTGGTAAAGTATTGGATATGATGGATGAGGCTGGTGGTAAAGCCGTGATTGCCGTAGAATAAATCAATAGCAACCCTGATTAATAGATAAGCCATTACTTATGAGTATTAAATCAGATTTATTTATTCCTAAATCTGCCTCATTGCCACAATTACTTATGGCAATGCTAATGGCAATAGCTTTAATGGTATTAGATTATCGCATGCAAGCAGTTGATTCTGTCCACTCGATCTTAGCCACGGTTACTTATCCACTGCAATGGGCAGTACACTTACCTCGAACCATAGAAAATTGGTCACATTATCAATTTGCCAAGCCCCATCAAATTATCCAAGAAAATTTACAATTACAACAAGAAAATCTGTTATTACTGGCAAAATTACAAAAAATGGAAGCCTTAGAACGAGATAATCATCATCTAAGGCAATTATTACAATCCTCAGCTCGGATTAATAATAGCGTGCAAGTCGCTGAATTATTAACTATTTCAACTGATCCGTATAAACGTCAAATCGTTTTAAACAAAGGCAAACAAGATGGGGTTTTTAAAGGTCAACCAGTGTTAGACGCTTATGGTGTTATGGGACAAATTACCCGTGTGAACTCGTTAACCTCAACAGCAATTTTAATTACGGATAGGGGACATAGTTTACCCGTTCGTATCAATCGTAATGGTTTACGCAGTATCGTAGTTGGCACTGGCACGCAGTTAGCAATACCACATTTACCTAATAATGCCGATGTAAAAGTCGGCGATTTACTCGTAAGCTCTGGTTTAGGAGGGGTTTTCCCCCCTAGTTATCCAGTTGCGGTGATTAATGCTGTTAAACAAGACCCTAGTCAATCATTTGCCTATATCACAGCGACACCTAAAGCTCAAATCGACACCAGTTGGAAATTATTATTAGTAGAATCCAAACATGATAATCCCCATTAGTTTTATTCTAGCATTACTGGCTGACACTATTGCTTGGCAATATGCCCCTAATTTTAGTTTATTAGTATTGATCTATTGGTGCATGGTGCGTCCGCAAGCCGTTGGCATTGGTGTTGCCTTTGGCTTAGGCTTATTACAAGATAGTTTAAGTGGTGTTTTATTAGGTCAACATGCTTTTGGCTTTGTAATTATTGCCTATTTAAGCCATCAACTGTCTCCCAGAATCCGTCTTTTTCCAATCTGGCAACAAACCTTGTCAATATTAATGTTACTCACCTTAGAACAATTACTGTATTTATGGATTATGGCATTAACGTATCAGCCACCTGATACCTTATTATATTGGATGCCATCAATTACAGGCACTGTTCTATGGCCCATTTTATTTTTGTTGTTGCAACAATTACATCACCCTTCTAAGCTATGACAATTAAAAATTATCTTTTTGAAAGTCAGCTATTTATTCAACGTAGTATTACTATGGCTGTGTTTATCTTGTTATTATTAGCTTTTGTTGTCGCTAGGTTGGTTTATTTACAACTTATTCAACATCAGCACTACACAACGCTTTCCCAAGATAATCGGGTTAAATTACTACCATTAGCACCTATTCGTGGACTCATTTATGACCGAAATGGCGTAATTTTAGCAGAAAATTTACCCTCCTATAGTTTGGAAGTTATTCCAGAACAAGTAAAAGACCTAGATGCAACACTCACTCGTCTTAGCCAAATTATAACGATTACGGCTGAAGATATTAAAAAATTTAAAACCAAGCAACATAACAAACGCCGTTTTGAAAAAATTCCCTTACGTTGGCGACTCACGGAGGAAGAGGTTGCCAGATTTTCAGTACATAAACACCATTTTCCAGGAATCAATGTTTATGCGAATCTGCATCGTCATTACCCTCTAGCAGATTATACTGCCCATATTTTAGGTTATGTGGCTAGAATTAATCCGTCTGATTTAACTAAAATTGATAAAACTAACTATCTTGGCTCTACGCATATCGGAAAATTAGGCATAGAAAAAACCTATGAATCCCAGTTACATGGCAAAGTAGGTTACCAAGAAGTAGAAGTCAATGTCATAGGACGTGTTATTCGGATATTAAACCAACAAGCCCCGATTCCAGGTAAAGATTTAAATCTTTATTTAGATATTAATTTGCAACGAATCGCTACCCAAGCCCTAGAAGATTATAACGGTGCGATTGTGGTTTTAGATATCACAACAGGTGGCGTAATTGCCTTTGTAAGCCAGCCTAGTTACAACCATAATTTATTTGTGAATGGGATTTCCTATAAATCTTATCAAGCCTTACAACAATCCCCAAATAAACCTTTATATAATCGTGCTTTAAAAGGTCAATATCCACCTGGTTCAACAGTAAAACCATTTATTGCACTGGCTGGCCTAGAACACAATATTATTAACGCGCAATCAAGCAGTTATTGCCCTGGTTATTATCAATTACCCAATCATGATCATAAATATCGTTGTTGGAAACGACATGGTCATGGCAAAGTAAATTTATTATCGGCCATTGCCCAATCCTGTGATGTTTATTATTATGAACTTGCCTCTCGTTTAGGCATTGACAAACTGCATGACTTTATGACCCAGTTTGGCTTTGGTAAAAAAACAGGGATTGACTTAATCGGTGAAGTCGCTGGCCTCATGCCCTCCCGCGCATGGAAACAACAGCGTTATCAACAAGCATGGTTTCCAGGCGAAACCTTAAATACAGGGATTGGCCAAGGCTTTACCTTAGCAACACCATTACAACTCGCCAATGCCACGGCAACCTTAGCTCGAAAAGGTTTAATGATTCCACCACGAATAGTTGAAAGCATCACCATTGCCCAAACCAAACAGCGTCAAGACTCAGCAATAAAATCATCACAAAAAATAACACTAAGCTCAAGCCAATACTGGCAACAAGTGATTCATGCAATGCAAGCAGTCGTGCATAGCAGGCGAGGTAGTGCAAGAAAAATTAGCAAAGGTCTTAATTACACCATTGCAGGTAAAACAGGCACAGCACAAGTATTTAGTCTAAAACAGAATGAAACTTATCAAGCGAATATCATCCCCAAAGAACTCAGGGATCATTCTTTATTTGTCGCTTTTGCCCCTGTTGAACAAGCGAAAGTTGCGATTGCAGTGATTGCAGAAAATGCCGGTAGTGGCAGTAAATTTGCGGCCCCCATTGCCCGTAAAGTATTAGATGCCTATTTTAAGCAATTAAGCCATTGACATCAAAATGTACCAACCATTTCCCGATAATCCTTACAAACGCTTTAATCTATTACGCCGATTATCCCAAGGTTTGCATTTAGATTGGCCCTTATTCTTTGGCTTAGCATTACTGTCATCATTAGGACTAGTGGTTTTATATAGTGCGGGTGATCAAAACATCTCGTTAATGCAACGTCAGATTATTCGTATGGGTTTAGCCTTTTCTGTGTTGTTAGGGTTTGCCCAAATCCATCCTCGTCTGTTTCAATATTGGTCGCCTTGGCTATTTGGCTTAGGGGTGATTTTGCTCATTGCCGTGTTAGTCATTGGTGATATTGGTAAAGGAGCACAACGTTGGATCAATTTAGGTTTTATTCGCTTTCAACCGTCAGAAATTATGAAGTTAGCAGTACCTATGATGGTTGCTTGGTATTTAGCCAAAAAACCACTGCCACCAAAACCTCGTGAAATCATTATTACCGCATTATTGATTTTAGTTCCTATGTTTTTAATATTTAAACAACCTGATTTAGGGACATCATTATTAGTTGCCAGTTCTGGTGGCTTTGCATTATTTTTAGCAGGCTTATCATGGCGAATTATTTTCAGCTTATTAGCGATGATTGCGGCAGCAGCCCCAATATTATGGCAACAATTACATAGCTATCAACAAGAGCGAATTCTAAATCTATTTTTTCCAGAAAGAGATCCTCTAGGCACGGGTTATCATATTATACAATCAACCATTGCTATTGGCTCAGGTGGCTTATATGGCAAAGGTTGGACCCAAGGCACGCAATCACATTTAAGTTTTTTACCTGAACGCTCGACTGATTTTATTTTTGCAGTTTATGCCGAAGAATTTGGCTTAATTGGTATTTTATTACTGCTTAGCATTTATTTATTCATTATTTTTCGAGGCTTATATATTGCAACAAGAGCACAAGATAGTTATGGTCGCTTATTAGCAGGCAGTATTTCTTTAACATTTTTTGTCTATTTATTTGTCAACATGGGAATGGTCAGTGGTATTTTACCCGTGGTTGGCGTACCATTACCTTTAATTAGCTATGGTGGCACGTCTATGGTAACACTAATGGCAGGTTTTGGCTTAATTATGAGTATTCACACCCATAAAAAATTGATTGCAACAGAATAGAAGAGTTGCTAGCTCCAGTTGGGTGCTGATCAATAATATATTGCAAATTGCTTAACATACCTTCATCACGACATTCACCATCACAGATGGGAAAAAAATTAACATTAGTGAAGATCACTAAAAATATCGATACTAGAACAACTAAAGGGCAAGTATGCCGAGGCTGGGTAAGTAAGTTGTTTGCTGATATTTTCTATCAAAAAATTTAATGGAATTTTAATATTAAATACATTATAACTTTGATAACTTAAGCCATCCCTAAAGCGTTTACTTCAGTAAACAAAATCAATCAACAAAATGTAAAATATCATTACCCATAGAAATTTCAAGTGAATTCTCCTTTTAAGTTTCACTTAAGAATCTTATTACATACTTTTGGACATATTTCTGGAGATTGAACAATGCTCACCACCTCAAAATTATCAAAACCATCGTTTCGCTGGAAACAATTTTGGCATTATTATTTGTTTTTTCTATTCTTTTCTGCGGTGTTTCAAGTCTATATTTATATTAACCTTGCTGGCAGTACAGGGTTAAGACAAGCGGTTTACATGAGCTTTTTATGGATGATTCCAGTTTTACTGTTGCCAAATTTTAGTCGCTGGACGGCTTTAGCGATTGGCATAGTGCTGTGGATGGCATCACTGGTAAACTGGGGGTATTTAGCAATTTATGGGCAGGAATTTTCGCAAAGTGTATTGTTTATTATTTTTGAATCGAATTGGGCGGAATCCTCAGAATTTATTGAATCTTATTATCAATGGTGGATGTTGCCAGCACTGATTGCTTATACCATGTTAAGTTTTTATTTATGGCAATCATTAAAACCCATTGCCATTAATAGCTCATATCAACTCAGGATCATTCCCATTATTGTACTCATCCTATCATGGCCATTTAGCAATCAATTTTTTATTAAACAGCAATCATTCGATAAAGCCATTGATAAACAACTTGTCCGTATGATACCTGTTGTACCGTGGAATTTAGTATTTGGTTATGTTAATTATCAGCGTATTTTATCCGATATTGAACGACAATTATTAGCTAATCAACAAATTAAACCGTTTGAAAATTTAAGCGAACAACAGCCAGAGCAAGCAAAAACCCTAGTATTAGTGATCGGGGAATCGACGAATCGTCAACGCATGAGCTTGTATGGTTATCATAGAAATACCAATCCTGAATTAAGCCAACTAAAAAATGAGTTAGTGGTGTTTGACAATGTCTATGCACCTAGACCTTATACTATAGAAACTTTAGAGCAAGTATTAAGTTTTTCTGATGAATTACATCCTAATTTGTATTTACACCAACCTAATTTAATCAACCTAATGCAACAAGCGGGTTATAAAACCTATTGGATCACCAATCAACAAACTCAAACCCGTAGAAATACCATGCTTACGGTATTTTCCAAACAAGCGGATGAACAAACGTATCTTAATAATAACCGTATGCAAAATACATATCAATTTGATGAGTTAGTATTCGCACCCTTTAAAAAATATCTTAACGATAAGGCTAAAAAAAAATTCATTGTAGTGCATTTATTGGGTACACATAGAAAATATTACTATCGTTACCCTGAATCCTATGATGTCTTTAAAGATAATACCGACATTGACAAGCGTTTAAGCGATGAACAGGTGGAAGAATATAATCAATATGATAATGCTGTTCGTTATAATGACCATATTGTTGCTGAACTGATCAATTGTCTGAAACAATCAAATGATAACGGTTTTCTGAGCTATTTTTCCGATCACGGCGAAGAAGTATATGATCATGTGGAACATTTATTTGCAGGTCGGAATGAAGCTACCCCAACTAGTGCGATGTACACCATTCCCTTTATAGTTTGGCAAAGCCCACATTGGCACCAACAACATCCGATTACCCAAAACAGTCATATTCTCAGCCGTCCTTATTCTACCTCTGATTTTATTTATACATGGGCTGATCTGGCAGGCATTAATTTTACAGGCTTTAAGCCAGAGCGAAGCATCATCAATGCAAGTTACCAACCCCATCCAATCTTAATTGGTGATCCTTTGCAACCGAATAAACTCAGAGATTTATTAAAGCAACCTTTTAACAACAAACATCAACACCTAAACCAGCGCACGGCAACTTATAAGATTCAAACCTTGCCAGCAGAAGCAACTAGTGCCAACAATTGATATTACGCATAATATGACCATCTCTTTTCCTTACAAACATGATGAGATTCTTCAGTTTTTAGTTGCAGTTTTTATCCTAATTTTATTAATACTTGCTTATCCTACTAAGATATTCACCAAAAAGTCAACAGCTTATTGTCTTGCGTGCTAACTTAAACGCGCCTGAAGGTCTTGCCATTTGTCCAGACGGGAAACTTTATTACGATGACCGCATCCTTATTGTCCCACCTAATCGCCCAGCGGATTTATTTCAATATAAAATAGGCTTACAAGAGGATAATGCGAAACGGCTTAACAATAAACACCTCAAAAAAACGATGCTCCATAAACTCAACGCCTTTTTACAAACAGCAACGCATAGTTTAATGGACAATACCAATGGTGATAGTTTTTGAGGTAGAATTTATCCTGATGAGTTCTAGCCCAGAATCCGCTTCCTTTAGTGGTATTTTACCCGTAGTTAGCGTACCATTACCTTTATTAGCTATGGTGGCACGTCTATGGTAACACTAATGGCAGGTTTTGGCTGAATTATGAGTATTCACACTCATAAAAAATTGATTGCAACAGAATAGAAGAGGTAGATAATGATTAAAACAATTCATATCATACAAATTCGCTGGCTTATTGCCTTATGGCTTAGTTTAATTATCACGGCAAGTTTTGCCACGCAAACACCTACCGAACAAAGAAAAGATGTGCAAGCGTTTATTGACAGCATGGTAAAAAAACACAAATTTTCCAAACAAGAACTGACTCAATTATTTGCACAAGTCAAACTACGCCCTAGAGTCGTCAAAGCCATTAAAAATTCGGCGGAAAAAAAGAAACAATGGTATCAATATCGCCCTATTTTCCTTACGAGAGGTAATATACAAGCAGGGCTTGCCTTTTGGGAAAAACATGCAGATGCCCTAGAAAAAGCTCAACAGAAATATGGGGTTGATCCTGAGATTATTGTGGCAATTATTGGGGTAGAAACACGTTATGGTAGTAATATGGGGTCTTATAAGGTAATAGATGCGATTTCAAGTTTAGCCTTTAATTACCCAGATCGCTCTAAATTTTTTACAAAACAATTAGAAGCCTATTTAATATTAACCCGTCAAGAAAATATTAATCCATTATCACTCAAAGGCTCATATGCGGGTGCCATGGGCATTCCCCAATTTATTCCTACTAGCTATCAAGCCTATGCCGTTGATTTTGATGGTGATGGCAAGCGCGATTTATGGAACAATCCCGTTGATGCCATTGGCAGTGTTGCCAATTATTTTGCCAAACATGGCTGGCAAGCCAATAAAAAAGTCGCCAGCTTAGTCAGAGTATCAGGCAAAGACTATGCTACGTTGGTTAAAAAAAGCATGAAACCAAAAATAACAGTGCAACAAATGAAACAGCAGGGGGTACACTTAAGTGAGGATGTTCCTGCCTCAACTAAAGCGACCTTAATGGAATTTGGATTTAAACATGATAAACAATATTGGTTAGCTTATAAAAACTTTTATGTGATTACCCGTTACAATCATAGCCAATTATATGCCATGGCAGTTTATCAATTAAGCCAAGAAATTCGGAAAAAACGGGATAAAGCTCAAGATACTTCGGCTAAGACTTAAAACTTAACTAAGGTAATATTATTTTTATTAATATCACCAGTGGGAGATCATGGCAATTGCTTGAATAAAAAATCAAGTTCAAATTTTAATGGGTTTACACTAGAATTCCTATATGAATACTATTCGAGTTTTTAATATTTTAGGACTGATTTTAGTGGCTGCTTTAGCGGGTTTGGTATTTTATAAAGAATACCAAGCCAGTCAATCCAATGCCACTACGCCCCAAACTACTCCTATTGCCAATATCAACGGACAATTACAATTAAACAGTCATCCTCAAGGGGCTGTCGTTGCGACCACTGAGGGTGATTTTTTAGGGGTTACACCCATTGATATTAGTTTAACGCCCGAAAGCTACCAATTAGTTTTGAAAAAAACCAATTACCAAAATTTAATGGTAGATGTTACTATTGTTTCACAACAGCTAACTAAGTTAGATGTTGCTTTGAAACCAACGGAAATAAAGCTGACACCGCCTTAAGTTTGCCAATATTTAATTTTTAACTAAGTAATTTGAGAAATAAATGATATACTAAAATTAAATGAACGATAACAACATCAAGAGCGTATTTTTTGATACCAATATTTTGATCTATCTTTTATCTGAGAAGTTGCTAGCTCCTGAAACCGACAAAAACAAATCTGACACGGCCCTAGCCGCCTCTTGACTCGCATCTTTTCTCAAATCAAGATGAATCTGCTCAAAATCTTGCAACAACTGTTCAACCTTATCCGCCGAGTTTAGAAATTCTAATAATGCCTGACTTAAGTTAGCAACTGTGGCTTGATCTTGAATAAATTCAGGCACAATTTGTTTACCTGCGAGTAAATTTGGCATGGCAAATAAATTAATTTTGACCATATTCAGCCATTTTAGTAATTGATAAGTGATGGGTGAAATCTTATAGGCGACTACCATTGGTCGTTTCACCAATAAGGTTTCTAAAGTTGACGTACCTGAGGTGGTTAATACGATATTCGCAGCAGTTAATACTTGACGTGATTGACCCTCAAATAAGGTGACGGGTAAATCAGGGTAATCTTTAAGTAAGGTTTCCAGACATTGACGAATTTTGCTATTTACGACAGGCACAACAAATTGCAATTGTGGTTGGTTTTGCCAGCATTTGCTCGCCGTTTCAAAAAATAAACGCCCTAAATAATTAATCTCACTACGCCGACTCCCCGGTAATAAAGCAATCATGGTTTTATCCGCTTCTAACTTTAATTCGGCTCTGGCTTTTTGTCTATCACTTTGCAATGGAATTTGATCAGCGAAAGGATGACCAACAAAACAAACAGGCACTTGATATTTTTGATAAAATTCTACTTCAAATGGAAAAATACTTAAGATTAAATCGACCGACTGCTGGATTTTTTTTACCCGAGATTGTCGCCATGCCCACACTGTGGGACTCACATAATGTACGGTTTTAATATCCGCCTGTTTTAAGTTTTTTTCTAAGCTTAAATTAAAATCTGGGGCATCAATGCCGATAAAAATATCGGGAGGATTACTAATAAAGTGTTGCAGTAATTGTCGCCGAATTGCTAATACTTCAGGTAAATGCCCTAAAATCTCCACAATACCAAATAACGCTAATTTCTCCATAGGAAACAGTGCCTCACAGCCCTGCTCTATCATTAAAGGCCCTGCAATACCTTCAAATTTTAGGGTTTGATTTGGATGTTGTTGTTTGAGGGCTTGAATTAAATCGGCCCCAAGATAATCGCCCGAGACTTCACCTGCTACTATCCCTATGCGAATCATAGCTAACGTAAAATACTGCGTTGACTCGATTTAAAAAAGTCGTTGTATAAATCAAGCTCAGGATATTGTTTGGATAATTCTGCGACTTCGTCAATGGCTTGTTCTAACGTCAGTTTAGAACGATAAATTAATTTAAAGGCTTTACGAATCATCCGAATCGCTTCATCGCTAAACTGATTGCGTTTTAAACCTTCGATATTAATGCCATAAGGTTTGGTCGGACGACCACCTAACATGGTATAAGGTGGTACATCTCTGGTAATCACACAGCCCATGGCTGAAAACGCATAAGCACCAATATGACAAAATTGATGTACTACTGTAAAACCACCTAAAATCGCATGATGATGCAGTTTTACATGCCCCGCTAATGATGAGGCATTGGCTAAAATGACATGATCTGCCACTTGGCAATCATGGGCAATATGGGAATATGCCATTAATAAATTATCATTGCCAACTTGAGTCATGCCTTGATCTTGAATCGTGCCTCTATGTAATGTGGCATATTCTCGAATCACATTTCTATTGCCAATCACTAATTTGGTCGCTTCTCCCTGATATTTTTTATCTTGTGGTGCTTCACCAACACTGGCAAATTGATAAATTTGATTATCTTGACCAATTGAGGTATTGCCTGTAATCACAACGTGAGGTCCAATCCAAGTGCCTGCTTGAATCTCAACATCAGGCCCAATAATTGAAAATGGTCCAATATCGACTGACTCATCAATGTTTGCCTTGCTATCAACAATAGCTCGCTGATCAATCAAATTAAAAATCCTTTGCAGTACACATTAGTTCTGCGGTTGTTGCTACTTTATTATCCACTAAGGCTTGCCCTGAAAACATCCAAATACCACGTTTTGAATTTTTAATGGTAACATCTAAAAACAACTGATCCCCCGGCTCCACTGGACGTTTAAATCTTGCTTTATCAATTCCTACAAAATAGTATAGTGAATTTTCTTTCACTTTGTCAGCTTGTGATTTCATGGTCAATAAGCCTGTTGCTTGGGCTAAGGCTTCCACAATCAATACCCCTGGCATAACAGGACGCACAGGAAAATGTCCTTGAAAAAAAGGTTCGTTATAACTGACATTTTTTAATGCAACTAAACGCTTGTGGGGTTCAAATTCAACAATTTTATCAACTAATAAAAAGGGATAACGGTGGGGTAAAACTCTTAAAATCTCATGAATATCCATGTCCATATATTATTTTATACCTTTTATTTTTTATATATTTTTTTTGTTGTTATAATTTTGTTAATGATTTTAACTGCTTCGCCATATCATCTAATTGTTTAAATCTTACACAGCTTTTTTTCCATGCCATAGTGGGTTGCAAAGTTGTACCTGAAGAATAACTGCCTGATTTAGTAATCGACTTAGAGACTAATGACATACCTGTAATATGAACCTTATCAGCAATCTGAATATGACCAACAATCCCCACCCCACCCGCAATAGTACAATACGCACCAATTTTACTACTGCCTGCAATTCCAGCACAGCCCGCAATTGCGGTATGTTCACCAATAACACAATTATGAGCAATCTGTACTAAATTATCAATTTTAGCACCTTTCTCAATAATCGTATCATCTAAAGCCCCTCGATCAATGGCAGTATTCGCCCCAATTTCAACCTCATCTTTAATGATAACACGTCCAATTTGTGGGACTTTCAACCAATGATCCTTATCCCAAGCAATACCAAAACCATCACTACCTACGACTGTACCCGAATGAATGGTTACATTTTTACCAATCACACAGCTATGGGCAATGGTAACATTTGCCATTAATTGGGTATTGTCCCCAATCATAGTATTTTCACCGACTACGCAACCAGAATTAATCACGGCATTCGCCCCAATCACTACATTTTGTTCTAATACTACATTGGGTCCAATCCAAGCGGATTCATCCACACGACAAGAAGGATGAACCACCGCTTGCTCATGAATGCCTTGGTTATCAATTTTAACGGTATGTAATAATTGGGCAACCTTAGCAAAGGCAACATAAGGCTGGGCAACGACTAATGCGGGTACTGGTGATAAATCAAGCGCCTCTGGCGATAAAATTACCGCACTGGCTTTAGTCGTTGCCAAATATTTTTGATAACGAGAATTGGCTAAAAAACTAATACAACCCGGTTTCGCATTTTGCAGCGTTGCCACTTTATAAATACTACAATCAGGATCGCCCACTAGTTTAGCATCAAGTTTTTTAGCGAGTTCTAGTAAAGAAAACACCACATCCGTTACTGCTGTTTAAGTTTGGTAATAATTAATTTGGTAATATCGATTTGTTTACTCGCAAATAGCACGCCATCGTAAATGACTAAATCATACCCATTTCTTTTGGCAAGGTCTTTAATGGTTTTAGACACAATACGTTCTAATTTCACCCGCTCTTCATTGCTACGAATATTAAAATCTTCACGCAATTCATCCGCAGAACGTTTGATATTACGCCGTCTATCTCGAACTTCTTTTTCAAGATTGCGTTTTTTCGTCGCACTCATGATATCAACATCACGTTTGTATTGTTCCTCTAAATTCTTTAATTTTTTTTGCTCTGCTAATAGTAAATTACGTTGGGGTTCAAATTCTTTTTGTAAGCGTGTTTGAGCTGCCTTATATTGTGGTGATTCTTCTAGCACCTCGACTAAATTGACAAAGCCAATTTTTAAGCTCGCTGAGTAAACCACCATAGGAAATAATAATATTAAAAGTCCGATTATTCTCACTTCATCCTCCGTTAAAATGTTGAACCAAAAGAAAATTGGAAAAACTGAGTGTCATCATTGCTTTCATCATTTAATGGTTTTGCTAAACTAAAAGTCAAGGCACCAATCGGTGATAACCATTGTGCCCCTAAGCCAACTGAAAACCGAATATCGGCAACATCAAAATCATTAAAACCATCAAATACATTACCTGCATCGACAAATCCACTCATTCTTATACTACGTTTATCCTCAAGAAAAGGGACGGGGAAAATAAGCTCTAAGTTTCCAATCACTTTCAAATTTCCTCCAATGGGGTCATTATTTGAATCTCTCGGACCTAAAGTATTATCTTCAAAACCTCTCACTGTTCGACTCCCCCCTGCAAAAAAGTTCTTGAAAAATGGTAATTCTGAGGTATGACCATAACCATCCCCATAACCAAAATCACCTTTTAACAAAATAATCAGTGCTTTGGTCAAAGGAAAATAACGTAGTTGTCGATAGTTTAGTTTATAATAGTTTAAATCGCCACCTGGAACCGCTAATTCTAAACTGGCTGATTGTAACCCCCCCCTAGTTGGGAAAATTGCTCGATTACGGGTATCATGAGACCAACCAAGTGTGGTCTTAAATGAGGTAAAATCCTTGCCTTCTTGCTCAACAAATTTTTCGACTTCATCAGAAGGATCACGTCCTAAATTAATATCCAGTTGTTCGACATCAAAACTTACGCTAAAACGATCAAATTCATTCAATGGAAACCCATAAACCATTCCAGCCACTAAACTATTCGTGCTGTAATTGGAGATATTCACCTGACTGGCATCAATTTTATTGTAAGAAAATCGAAATCCCCGACTAATACCGTCAATCGTATAATAAGGATTCACATATGCAAATTGATAGGTGGTATTAAACTCGCTATTGTTAAAAGTAAAACTAATGCGTTTACCACTGCCTAAAAAATTATCTTGAGTCACACTGGCATTAAAAATAAACCCTTGTGATTGCGAAAACCCCAAACCGGCCAGTAAATTTCCTGAAGCCTTTTCTGTTACCGTAAAATTGATATCGACTTGATCATTAGTTCCAGGTACAGGCACGGTTTCAACAGCCACATCATCAAAAAACCCTAAGCGTTGTAAACGAATGCGTGAGCGTTCCACTTTGTCAGTGGCAATCCAACCTGATTCCATTTGACGCATCTCACGACGTAAGACTTCATCCCTTGTTTTCGTATTTCCTATCATATTGATACGTCTGACATAAACCCGACGACCGGGATCCACCACAAACGTTAAACTCACCTCTTTGGTTTCAGCATCTAAACTCGGTAACATATTAACCTCAGCAAAGGCAAACCCTGATTTACCTAAATGGTCTGTTATTCGAGTAGAGCTTTCGGTAATGCTACGTTGTGAAAACGTTGATCCTGATGGAATTTTAATTAAAGGAAACAATTCTTCTTTAGGCACGACCATTTGCCCAGTGAGTTTCACCTCTTTAATATGATAAACATCCCCCTCTTTGATATTAATCGCTAAATAAATGTCTTGTTTATCAGGCGTAATCGCTACTTCAGTCGATTCAATTTTAAAATTAATATAGCCTCGATCTCGGTAAAATGATTGCAGTGATTCTAAATCAGCCGACAACTTTTGTTTGGAATATTGATCACTTTGAGTATAAAACGAAATAATCGTTGGTGTACTGAGTTGAAATACCTCCAATAAATCTTCATCAGAAAAACTATGGTTGCCAGTAATATTAATTTGTTTGATTTTAGCGACTCGACCCTCAATAATATCAATCGAAACTTCAACTCGGTTACGTTCTAACTCGGTAATACTAGAGTTAATTTGCACCCCATATTTCCCTGCACTAAAATATTGTCGTCGTAATTCTTGTTCAACCTTATCTAACAAACTTCGGTTAAATACCCGCCCTTCGGCCAAGCCAATTTCCTTTAATGCCTGTAAAAGCTGATCAGAATCCAGTTGTTGGTTTCCTGTAATTTCAACTTTGGCAATTGATGCTCGTTCTTGCACGGTAATCAATAAGGTATTGCCTTGACGAAAAAATCGTATATCTTGGAAAAAGCCAGTTTTATATAAAGCTCGAATCGCTTTTGCACTTTTAGCGTCAGTTAATGTATCACCTACTTCAATGGGCAAGTAGTTAAAAACTGTTCCCACTGAAATCCGTTCTAAGCCATCGACTTGAATTTTATCCACTTGAAATGGTTCTAAAGCTAATGTCGCAGAACTCATTAACCCCAGTAATATGAAAGTTATTATTTTATGTTTTATCATTACTAAGCATCCAATGCTTGATTATCCTAATATTCGTTCAATATCTTTAAACAATGCAATTGTCATTAAAAAAAATAAGAGAAACAGCCCAACTTGCTGACCAAACCATTGAGCTTCCATCGACAACGCCTTTCCCCGAATAATTTCTACCGTATAATATAGTAAATGCCCACCATCTAATACTGGAATCGGCAGTAAATTTAATACGCCTAAGCTGATACTAACGACAGCTAAAAACATTAAAAATGATTTCCAGCCAATACTAGCAGACTTTCCAGCAAATTGAGCAACACTGATTGGACCACTTAAATTATCCAAAGACACTTGTCCAAATACCATCATTTTTAACATTTTCAACATTAATGCTGACATTTCCCAAGTTTTATCTAAAGCAACGGCAAATGATTCTATGGGTGAATACTGCAACAAGGCCCGATTTTGTTGCCATAAATCATCAGGAATATGCACATAAGCCCCAATTTGACCAATCGTTTTGCCTTGACGTTCTATTTTTTCAGGAATCACTTCTAAATGTAATTCTGCTTCATCACGAATGACGGTTACTTGCAAAGGTTTTTCTGGATGTTGTTGGATAATTTTAACCCATGCTTGCCAATCATTAATCACTTGCTGATTGACCATAACGACTTTGTCATACATTTTCAAGCCTGCTTTCTCAGCAGGACTATGCTCACGAATTTTACCTAAAATTGCGGGAAAACTTGGTTTCCAAGGCGTAATGCCTAAATTCTTTAATAATTCCCCTTTTTTGGTAATATCTTTATCCTCAGGCATTATCAATGGATAGGATTTAAGCTCACCTGTTGATTTTTGAACTTGTATAGTAATGGGTTGATCTTGACCAATTTCAAATAAAATGCCCATAATCACCCCTTCCCAAGTCGGCGTTTGCCGTTGTCCAACCTGCATAAACTGATCCCCAGTTTCTAAGCCTATTTGTTCAGCTAATGATTGTTTTGCGACTTGACCAACTTTAGGAATCATCCCTTCGACACCAATAGTATAAAGCATACTATAAGCAAAAATTGCAAATAAAAAATTAAACAAAGGTCCTGCTAATACAATACAAATTCGCTTCCACACCGCTTGGCGATTAAAGGCTCGATGTTGCTCTTCGGGTTTGACGTCCATTTCGGTTTCATCCAGCATTTTAACATAACCACCTAAAGGAATAGCTGCCACAACAAATTCCGTCCCATCATTACCCCAAACCTTTTTCCATAATGGCTTACCAAAACCGACTGAAAAACGTAATACCTTAACCCCCAATTTTTTAGCCACCCAAAAATGACCAAATTCATGGACTGTTACTAAAATAGCTAAGGCTAATATAAATGCAATAAAGGTTAATAATAAAGTATTCATAATGTATTCAGTTAGTTATATGTTGGTATAGCAGTTCTCTGGTTTGCTTATCTTGTTCTAAAATTTGTGAAATTGATTGCATTGTTTGAAAACTAAATTGTTCTAAAGCAAATTCTACCCATTTTGCAATGTCAGTAAAACCAATTTTTTGTTGCAAAAATAATTCTACGGCTACTTCATTAGCAGCATTAAGAATAACAGGAAATAAACCGCCTGATTCCAAGGCTTGATAGGCTAAGTTTAAACAAGGAAACTGTTGTAAATTAGGTGCTTCAAAACTTAGATTTGATAAACGGCTAATATCCAAATCGCTTACCCCTGCATTAATACGCTGTGGCCAAGCCAAGGCATAAGCAATAGGGGTACGCATATCAGGCCGTCCTAATTGAGCTAATACCGACCCGTCTTTATAAGCAACCATTGAATGCACAATACTTTGCGGATGAATCACGACTTGAATCTGGGCTTGTGTTGCTGCAAACAACCAATGAGCTTCAATCACTTCTAAGCCTTTGTTCATCATGGTAGCAGAATCCACAGAAATCTTACGTCCCATTTTCCAATTAGGATGTTGACACGCTTGTTCAGGCGTAACCTGTTGTAATTGTTCTAAACTAAATTGACGAAATGGTCCACCAGAAGCAGTTAAAATAATGTTTGTTACCCCGACTTCGCTTAAACCCAAATTAAAATTTTCAGGCAAGCATTGAAATACGGCATTATGTTCACTATCCACGGGTAATAATGTGGCATGAAATTGTTTTACAGCCTGCATAAACAATTCACCTGACATCACTAATGATTCTTTATTCGCTAGGAGGACTCGTTTACCCGCTTTCACACTAGCTAATGTGGGTAATAAACCCGCACCACCCACAATCGCAGCAACGACAATATCAACCTCAGCAAGACTAGCAACAGTTTCTAAGCCTTCTACCCCTGACAATACTGTGGTTGCAGAACCCATTGCTTGTAAACGTCGTTGTAATTGCTCGGCAGCATCGAAATCAACCATTACTGCATAGTTTGGCGTATATTGCAAACATTGTTGGTATAAAATGTCAACATTGCTTGCTGCCGTAAGTGCTATCACTTGATAATCATCATTATTGGCAATCACACTTAAGGTATTATTGCCAATAGAACCTGTTGAACCTAAAATACTAATCTTCACATCACCGTCCTTTGCAAGCAAACAAATACTGGCAGTGCTGCTAATAGGCTATCAATCCGATCCAAAATACCGCCATGTCCGGGTAACAATTGCCCACTATCTTTAAAACCACGCTCTCGTTTTAAAACACTTTCCGCTAAATCCCCTACAATTGAAATAGCAACAGTGATAATACTGATGACAACGACACCCCAATCACTATCAAATAAATCCGTATAAACGCTGACAAGTAAGGCATACACAGATGTCAACAGCAATGCACCTAAAACACCTTCCCAAGTTTTTCCAGGACTGATCTTAGCGGCTAATTTGGTTTTGCCAAATATTCGCCCGGCAAAATAGGCTCCAACATCCGCACACCAAATCAAAACGAAAATATATAAAACCAGCCACGAACCTTGGCTTTGTTGATGCAAATCAACTAAACTTAACCAAGCAGTGCTAAGAATTAACCAGCCTAAACCTTGTTTTAACCACAAATAATGCGGTGTTTCTGATTTAGGTTGGTAAGAAAACATCAAAATAGTCGCAATTGACCACAATACCATACTCACCCAAAGTAGGGGCATTAAGATCAACCCTTGCCAGTGCCATACAAGGAATAATAAACTTGCACTGACAGCCACAAAAGCAATGGTTTTATAAGTGCTTAAATAGCTAAGTTCTGCCCATTCCCATGCGGCTAATAATAAAATTCCTGCAAAAACTAGGGCAAACCAGAAGGTATCTAATAAAAAAATACTGGCAATGACCATGGGTAGTAAAATGACAGCGGTGAATACTCTGGCTTGTAAATTACTCATTGCACGACCCAAACTTAATTTGTTCTGGGGTATAACCAAAGCGACGTTGACGTTGATCAAACCATTGCAAGGCTTGTTGTAATTGCTCAGTGCCAAAATCGGGCCAAAAACAATCGGTAAAATAAAGTTCGGTATAAGCTAATTGCCATAATAAAAAATTGCTAATACGTTGTTCGCCACCTGTGCGAATAAATAAATCAGGTTCAGGCAAATCCGCTAAAGCAACATATTGACTTAGTGTTTGTTCGCTAATATTGTCTATGGCCAACTGATTATGTTTTACTTGCCTTGCAATACCTTGCATAGTATTAACCAAATCCCAACGCCCACCATAATTTACGGCTAAGACTACCCGCATTCCAGTATTGTGATAAGTCTTTTGTTCAGCCTCAATAATCGCTTGTTGCAAATTATTGGCTAATGCTGTTCTGTCCCCAATAATTTGCAATCGAATTTGATTTTGATGTAACGCTTCCACTTCTTGGGCTAGGGCATCTGCAAATAACTTCATTAACAGATCAACTTCTTTCTTTGGTCGTCGCCAATTTTCACTACTAAAAGTAAACAAGGTTAAGGCTTGAACATTTAACTTGGCTAAATATTGAATAACGGTTTTTACCGTTTGTTTTCCAGCTTGATGCCCTTTATAACGTGGTAGTTGCCGTTGTTTAGCCCAACGACCATTACCATCCATAATAATCGCAATATGTGCGGGAAGTTGAGTAAGATTTAAATTCATAATTAAATCGTTAACAAATCATCTTCTTTTTGTTTGAGTAATTCATCAACTTTGGCCACATAAGTATTCGTCAACTGTTGGATTTTTTCTTGGGCTTTATGATCTTCATCTTCAGAAATCATTTTTTCCTTTAACATTTCTTTAAAATCAGCATTCGCATCACGCCGAATATTTCTAATGGCCACCCGTGCTGATTCTGCTTCTTGTTTCACAATACGAATCATATCCCGTCGGCGTTCTTCCGTTAAAGGCGGAATTGGAATCCGAATCACTAAACCTGCTGTGCTTGGATTTAAGCCTAAATCTGAACTCATAATTGCCTTTTCGATGGGTGCAACCATATTTTTTTCCCAAGGCGTAATCGCGATCGTGCGTGCATCTTCCGCAGTTACATTAGCCACTTGTTTTAATGGCGTATCCACACCATAATACGATACTTGCACATGATCCAATAAGCTGGGATGTGCCCGCCCTGTCCGAATTTTAGAAAACGCTTGTTTTAAAGCAACAATACTTTTTTCCATACGTTGTTTGGAATCATCATATATTTCCGTTAACATTTGCTTTTTATTCCTATTCTTAGTCCTATTCCTAGTTTCTAGTCCCTAGCTGAGCGAACAAATAATCAATCCATGACCAAAGAACCAATATCCTGTCCTTGTAATAATTGATATAAGGCATTTTCTTGATAAATATTCATGACCCGTAATGGTAACTGATGTTGTTGACATAATACAATTGCCGTTAAATCCATGACCGCAAGTTTTCCCGCTAAAACTTGATCATAACTTAATCTAGGATAAAATTCCGCATTTGGGTCTTTGACTGGATCAGCAGAAAAAATTCCATTCACCTTAGTTGCTTTGATTAATAAATCAGCACTAATCTCAATCGCTCGTAAGCTGGCCGCAGAATCAGTCGTAAAAAATGGATTCCCCGTCCCTGCGGCAAAAATAACCACGTCCCCTTGTTCTAAATACTGATCAACTTGTTGTGCTTGATAAACCTCTGCGATGCTATCCATGCTTATCGCAGACACCACATGGGCAGTGATACCCTGCTGTTTTAAAGCATCACTCATGGCTAAACTATTCATCACAGTCGCCAGCATACCCATATAATCCCCCGTAACCCGATTCATACCATGTTCTGCAAGCCCGGCACCACGAAATATATTACCCCCGCCAATCACTAGGGCTAATTGTACGGGATATTCAATTAAGGCTTTGATTTCACCTGCTAATCGATGCAGAATCACAGGATCAATTCCCGCCTCTAAGCCTCCCATTAGAGCTTCACCACTCAATTTTAACAAGATACGACGATATTCTGGCATATAAAATCCTTTTAAGATTCCCATGTATTGACGTGGGAATAAAATAATCACAAATCATTTAGAATCTTTGACCTGTGCCATCACTTCTTCTGCAAAGTTCTCATTTTTCTTTTCAATACCTTCACCAACTTCAAAACGCTCAAAACGAATGACGTTGGCATTTTGTTGTTTTAATAATTTACCTACCTTGGTATCTGGGTCTTTGATAAATCCTTGACCAAGCAAAGTAATCTCGGACAAATATTTTTGTAAACGACCATTGACCATTTTTTCAATAATATTGGCAGGCTTATTAGATGATTGGGCTTGTTCGGTGAAAATTTCTCGCTCTTTATTTAACACATCTTGAGGAACTTGTTGCTCAGAGACACACATAGGCTTGCTTGCCGCAATATGCATTGCAATATCTTTACCTAATACCGCATTCGCATTTTCCAATTCAACGATGACAGCAATACGAGAACCATGAACGTAACTCGCAATATTCGCCGTTTCGGTTTGATAGTAAACAAAACGTCGGATTTGGATATTTTCACCAATTTTAGCAATCAATGCTTTGCGAGCGTCTTCAACCGTCTCGCCATTACCTATCCTTACTGCTTGTAATTCTTCAATATTACTAGGTTTATTCGCCAAAATTGCCGTTGCGACTTGCTCAGTAAATCCAACAAAATTATCATCTTTTGCCACAAAATCGGTTTCAGAATTGACTTCCAAAATCACGGCCTGTTTTTGATCATCGCTTAACTTAACGACAACTAAGCCTTCAGCAGCAATCCGACCTGCTTTTTTGACTGCTTTTGCCTGACCTTTTTTACGCATTGATTCAATCGCAACCTCAATATCACCATTACTTTCGACTAATGCTTTTTTGCATTCCATCATCCCCGCACCAGTCCGCTCTCTTAGTTCTTTTACTTGAACTGCACTCACAGCCATAATAGTCTCCTTGTAAAATATGCTATTACCAGAGAGGCTTATCTCTGGTAATGTAATCATTATGATTAATTATTTTTTCTTTATCGAATTGTTACTAATCGACAGCAATTATTGTTTCGCGGTTGTTTCTTGAATAGGATTACCCTCATCATCCAAAGGAACAAACTCATCTTCTTCAATATCCGCAACATCTAATATACTGGTTTTTGATTGCAGAATAGTTGCTGAGACACCTTGAGTAAACAATTGAATGGCACTCATCGCATCATCATTGCCAGGAATAATATAATCAACACCATCTGGACTCGTATTTGTATCTACGACTGCAATGACAGGGATACCTAATTTATTGGCTTCTTTTACTGCAATTTTTTCATGTTGTACATCAATAATAAACAAGGCATCCGGTAAATTTGGCATATTTTTAATACCCCCTAAACTTAACTCTAATTTTTCAGCACTGCGGCGAATATTTAATGCTTCTTTTTTATTGAAACGACTAATCGTCCCATCTTCAAACATTTGCTCTAATTCTTTAAGACGTTTAATTGACTGTTTAATCGTATGAAAATTGGTTAACATCCCGCCTAACCAACGATGATTAACATAGGGCATATTACAACGAATCGCTTCTTCTTTAATAATTTTATGAGCAGCACGTTTGGTTCCCACCATCAAGACCGTACCACGATTAGCCACTAAACTACCAATAAAATTCATTGCCTCTTGATACATGGGTAAGGTTTTTTCTAAATTGATAATGTGAATTTTACCACGTTGCCCAAAAATAAAGGGCGACATTTGCGGATTCCAAAAACGGCATTGATGCCCAAAATGTACGCCCGCTTTTAACATTTCTTTCATTGTGATTTGATTTGACATTAATTACTCCATTTAATTTAGGGTTTTTCTCTCATACATCCCATGTTGCAACCCTCAGTTTTGTTTATCACAAAATAGAAGGCACCCTACATCATGTGTCGATGTATGTGTATGGTTGCGAAAATTGAAACTGCCTTATACCATATTCTGAGTACAACAACAATAAGGACGACAATGACAATTACCATTAAAACCCCTCAAGAGATAGAAAAAATGCGGGTTGCAGGCAAACTTGCCGCCCAAGTGTTAGAAATGATTGCCCCTTATGTTAAAGCAGGGGTTAGCACTGAAGCATTGGATCAAAGATGTCATGACTATATTGTCAACATACAAAAAGCAATTCCTGCCCCATTAAATTATCGTGGTTTTCCTAAATCTATTTGTACCTCCGTCAATCATCAGGTTTGTCATGGCATTCCAAGTCAGAAAATTTTAAAAAAAGGCGATATTATCAATATTGATGTTACGGTGATTAAAGACGGTTTTCATGGGGACACCAGTAAAATGTTTATAATAGGAAAACCCTCAATCCAAGCGAAACGAGTCGTTGAGATCAGCCATAAAGCATTATTTTTAGGCATTGAACAAGTAAAACCTGGCACAAAACTTGGTGATATTGGCTATGCTATTCAGCATTATGTTGAGGCAAATCATTGCTCTGTTGTGAGAGATTACTGTGGTCATGGTATTGGTCGCCAATTTCATGAAGATCCGCAAGTGCTACACTATGGTCAACGCAATACGGGTTTAAGCTTAAAAGCAGGCATGACCTTTACCATAGAACCTATGGTCAATATAGGTGGACATCAAGTAAAACTATTAAAAGATGACTGGACAGTCGTTACAAAAGATCATAGTTTATCCGCACAATGGGAACATACTATACTGGTTACCGATACAGCTTATGAAATCCTGACGCTTAGAAATGAAGAAAAATAATGCAATATCAAATCGATCCCCAGATTACGCAACAACTATGGCCAGAGACAACTAACTCAGCAATCACGATTGCAAATATTCGACAAATACTCATTCACTCACAACAAACACTGCAAAATTTATTTGCAAATGGTGTTGAAATATCACAATTAGTTCATGCTCGCTCTTGGCTAATTGATAAAATTTTAGCAATGATTTGGCAACACTATTTCCCCGAAAATAGTGATATGATATTGATTGCTTGTGGAGGTTATGGACGTGGTGAGCTACATCCCTACTCTGATATTGATTTGATGTTAATTTCAATAACAACTTTGGAATATAACACTGATATTGAAAAATTTATCACATTTCTTTGGGATTTGAATCTAAAAATTGGACATGCCGTTTATACGATAGATGAAGCTAAAAACTATGCCCAAAAAGATATTACTATTGCAACAACCTTAATGGAGGCAAGGCTATTGCAAGGGGAGCGTTCATTATTTACCCGATTACAAATTGAAACAGATGCGGATCATATCTGGCAAGGTCAACGCTTTTTTTTGGCAAAACAACAAGAGCAACAACAGCGTTATATGAAATATGATAGTTTGTCTAACTTAGAACCCAATATTAAAGAAGCCCCCGGTGGCTTGCGAGATATTCAAACCATTGCTTGGGTGGCTAAACGTCATTTTGGAGCGACTTATATTAAAGACTTGGTATTTCATCAATTTTTGACAGAAGCAGAATATCAAATATTGATCAATGCCCAAACGTGGTTATGGCAAGTTAGATTTATATTGCACTCATTAAACCAACGTGCAGAAGATAGATTATTATTTGAATATCAAAAAATTATCGCCGAGAAATTTGCTTACACTGATAATCATTTACTGGCAGTTGAGCAATTCATGCAAAAATATTATCAGATAGCCCACCAAGTAATATATTTGAGTGAAATGTTACTTCAATTATTTGAAGAAAATATTTTAAAACAAGACCAAACTTACCCCATTGAACCCATTAATTCTCGTTTCCAAATTAAAAACTGCCATATTGAAACAACTCACGCTAATACTTTTGAAAAACACCCTTCGGCACTTTTAGAAATATTTTTGTTATTACAAACGCATCCGCATATTAAAGGTGTTCGAGCCAATACGATTCGATCTATTCATCAACACTTAAATTTAATCGATGATAATTTTCGTCAAAATGATTATCACCAACATTTATTTATCAGTTTGTTTCGACAAGCCAAAGGGATTACTCACGAACTAAGACGTATGCATCGTTATGGGGTACTATCCGCTTATTTACCTGTATTTGCAAAAATCGTTGGTAGAATGCAATATGATCTATTTCATACTTATACCGTTGATGAACACTTGTTGTTTGTTGTTCGCAATTTAAGACGCTTTGCCCTTGCGGAATTTAATCATGAATTTCCATTATGTAGTAATATTATGCAAGATTTAGTCAAACCTGAATTATTATATCTTGCGGGTTTATTTCATGATATTGCCAAAGGTCGAGGCAGTGATCACTCAGAAGCAGGTGCCGAAGAAACCCAGCTATTTTGTCAACAACATGGTTTAAGTAAATATGATACGAATTTAGTGGTATGGCTGGTGAAATCACATTTGGTATTTTCTTTAACGGCACAACGCCAAGATATTAGCGATCCCAAAGTTATTCAAGACTTTGCTCAATTCGTTGGGGATGAAATTCATCTTAATTATCTGTATTTATTAACAATGGCAGACATTCGCTCAACCAACCCTAATTTATTAACGAGTTGGAAACAAGCCTTGCTTCAAGAACTTTATTTGTCAACCAAACAAGCGTTGCAACGAGGTTTAGCCAATCCTATTGACTTACAAGATTATATCAGTGAAAAACAACAAGATGTATTAAAACAGCTATTAATCAAACCCGATATTTTACTCAAAGATATACAAAGCCTTTGGCAAACCTTAGATGAAAATTATTTTATTCGTTACCAAGTCGATGAAATTTGTTGGCATACGCCTTATATTTTACATAGAGACAAAAAGCAACCATTGATTTTAGTGCATCAACATGCCAAAGGTGGCGTAGAAATTTTTCTCTATATTCAACATCAGGACTATTTATTTAGCATTGCCACAGCATTGATTGATCAACTTCAATTTAATGTTGTTAATGCTAGAATTACTACTACGACAGAAAATTATCAATTAGCAAGTTACTTAATTTTAGAACGGGATCCGACCCAAAAGGTTTCTCTTGCAAGAAAAACTGAAATCTTGGACAAACTCGCCATTTATTTCCAACAAAAGCCCTTACCCCTAATCAAAAAACACTACAAAATGCCAAGAATTATGCAACAATTCGATATTCCAACCAGAGTGCACTTTTGGTGCAATCCTAAGGCAGATAGCACAATCATGGAGCTAATTACCAAAGATAGACCCGGATTATTGTCTTGGGTGGGAACCGCCTTTGCCGATACTGACACTCAACTACAAAATGCAAAAATCGCAACCATTGGATTGCAAGCAGAAGATGTTTTTTATATTACCAATCAACAAGGTCATGCCTTGAACTTATTAGAACAAGCGAAACTTGAAAAATTATTACGTCATTATTTACAAAATTTTGGTAATTAATTGTTTAACCAACTCATTGATGTGGAGTTTTAATAGAATTTTTAGGCGAGTATTGATTACATTTGGCATAAGTCTTGACTATAATCGTATTATTATGGCAAAATAATGGAAGTTTTTGTTGTCCATAAACATTAAATTTTCAAAATATAATAATATTATAATAAACTTGAAAAAAAGGAATAATAATGAAAAAATATCACGCTTATCTTGCATTAGGTTTGCTGAGCTTAAGCATACCGACAGCTTATGCCACCAGCTTTGTTGAAGCTTTAAGCAAAGGTAAAATTCACGCTGATCTTCGTTATCGTTATGAACATGTCGATGAAGATAATGGCAAAGATCATGCGAATGCTTCAACCTTAAGAACTCGCTTAGGCTATGAAACAAAACTATTTCATGGCTTTAAAATTTTTGGTGAAATTGAAAATACCGTTAATATTGGCTCCAGACGTGCTGATGACTTTTTAGATCCAGTGGGTGAAGGTACGACTAATCATTCAGTAGTTGCGGATGCCCATGATACTGAACTTAACCAAATGTACCTTTATTATGAAGGCTTTGGCACTAAAACCAAAATTGGACGACAACGCATTATTTTGGACAATGCCAGATTCGTTGGCAATGTTGGCTGGCGACAAAATGAACAAACCTTTGATGCGATTTCCGTTTTGAATGAATCCATTGGCGATGTTAAAGTTAATTATGTTTTTATTGACAATGTGAATCGCATTTTTACAGATAACAGCCATAACTCCAGACAAGCCAATGATTTTAGAATGGATTCGCACTTGCTAAATATTAGCTATCATGGTTTAGGTTTTGGTACGGCAACTGCCTATGCCTATTGGTTAAACTTTAATAACTACTCATCACGTTATGACTTCTCAGGTCTATCATCGCAAACCTTGGGCATACGATTACACGGGAAACCAGGCGTAGGTCCGGGGATTAAAGCACTTTATACCTTTGAATATGCTCATCAAACGGATCATGCTAATAATCCAAACAATTTTGGCTTAGATTATTACCTAGTTGAGTTAGGCACACAATACCAACTTAATAAGAAATCCAGTGTCTTTGGCAAAATAGGTTATGAAATCTTATCAGGAGAAGATGGCATTGCTTTTTCAACACCATTAGCAACCCTACATGCTTTTAATGGATGGGCAGATAAATTTTTAACAACCCCCCCAGATGGATTAGACGATTTATTTTACACACTTGGTGCTAAAATGTTTGGGGCTAAATTAACGGTTGTTTATCACGAATTTGAATCACAAGGCGGTGGCCTTGATTATGGTCAAGAATGGGATGTGATATTAGCGAAAAAATTCTTAAAAGATTATACCATTAGTGTTAAATATGCCAATTATGATGCGGAAGATTTTTCATTTGACACGGAAAAAATTTGGTTAACACTTGGGGCTAAATTTAAACTTTAAATCATCTGATAATCTGGGTGGATGAATGCTGTTTATCTGCCCAGTAAGCAATTTTCTCTCGCAGTTTTTTATGTTGTATGGGTTTGGATAAATAATCATCCATTCCTGCCTCTAAACAACGCTGGGCATCCCCCTCCATCGCATTCGCTGTTAACGCAATAATCACTACCTTAGACTTGTTCTCTGATAGTTGTCGAATCGCCCCCGTGGCTTCATAACCATCCATTTCAGGCATTTGCACATCCATTAATATCAAATCAAAATCATTTAACTGTACCGCCTCTAATGCTTCTTTACCATTATAAACAGTAGTAATTTGATGTTGATCCTTTTTAAGTAATGCTTGTGCTAACATACAATTGACTTTATTATCTTCGACCAATAAAATATTCTTTTCTGTTACAATTTCTTGTTTAACAACTTCCACAGGTTTCATCATTTCAGATTGCTCAGATTCATCTAATACAATCACAAACCAAATCTTAGTTCCTTTTCCCTCAATACTATCAATTCCAATGCCACCATCCATCATTTCTACCAATTTTTGGCTAATTACCAGTCCTAAACCAGTCCCACCATATTTCCTAGAAGTAGAAGAATCAACTTGAGAAAACTTTTGGAACAGTGATGATAAACGATGCTTAGGAATCCCAATACCCGTATCTTCCACTTCAAATCTTAAACCAACCTTATTTGCTCGTTTAAATGCCTGTTCAACTTTAAGCACTACCCCCCCTTTTTCAGTGAATTTCACTGCATTATTCACCAAATTCAGTAATACCTGACGCAATCGCACGGGATCACCACAAAATAATTTGGGCACGGAATCCAAGCCATTGATTCGCAAATAAATCCCCTTAGAATCAACAATTTTTGTTAGTAATGCGGTAACATTGCATACGGCATCATGCAAATTAAATTCAATATGTTCTAACTCTAATTTGCCTGCTTCAATTTTAGAAAAGTCCAAAATATCATTAATAATCGTTAATAAGGTACTTGCAGAATCATATACGGTATCAACATAATGTTTTTGTTTTGTATCTAACTTGGTTTCTGATAATAGTTCCGTAAAGCCAATAATCCCATTCATTGGTGTTCTTAACTCATGACTCATTGATGCCACAAACTCGGATTTAGCTTGATTCGCAACTTCCGCAACCTCTTTGGCTGACTGTAAGTTCTTCTCATGTAAATCCAAAATATAAATTGAACGATAGGCAATCAAAACCAGTAAAAAGATGGTTACCACTGAAACACCTAATAATAACCACTGACTAGTATTTTTAATATGACGTACATCATTTTTTTGCCGATATGAAACCGTACTTACTTCAGTCAATAATCTTTCGATTTGTTCTATCATCAATGTGGCAATTTTTTGATTTTTGGCTAACAAATCTCTAATATTATTAGTAACAATAATTTGTTGTTGTCGAATAGTAAAAATACCATTTTCATTGCTATTATCACCTAAGGCTAATAAGCGATTTTTAATATCCAAAATATTTGTTATCAATACAGGTTGTTGTTTTGCTAGTTGGCTAGCCTCAAATACTGCAACAGCATTTTCAAACTCAGCAACAGAACGAGAAAATTCATTGTTTAAATGCAATATCATCATTGCTTCTGACACTTCTGATACGGCATTTAATAAACCAATTAAGAGATTGCCTTCCCCCTTGATATTAAGTGCATATCCTAAATCTCTAACAATTTTTTCAATTAATGCTGTTACTGATGATTCATTAAAATCCAAAGATTGTTGGTAAACTTCGCTTAAATACTCTTTTTGTTTTTGAATTTGATGCGATATTCGATTATTCACAAGTTGTAGATTCTGTTTTGAAGGCGACATATCTTTTTTCAACAACTCTACGACGACTTGAGCAGCAGATGCTTGATTTTTTTCTAATTGTTTAATGGCAATATCAAGTATTCGACGAAATTGTTGTTTTGCCCCTCCTGATATATACTCAAATTCAAATAAATCCAAACGTAGTTGATATAATATCATAATATAGTTAACATATTGTTCCATCATTTGCTGAACAATTTGCCGATTTTGCTGAATAATTTGTTCAGCTAATTTATTCATCATAGTATTAATACCATATACCAATGGATCAACCGAATTGACTAAATCTTGTTGAATACTTCTAATATTTTGAAATTGTTGTTTGCTCTTTTGTTTAAGAATTAATTTTTGTGCGGTTTGATCTTTGAGTTGTTCCAAATTTTTGAGTAATGTTAATGATAAATCTCGAATATGATAAATACTTTGCCGATTTTGTTGATTGCCTAAAACCATCACATCATGAAGTATGGTGTTCATTAATTGATCCATATAAGCAACCGTATGTTTAATTTCTTCTTCTTTTTGTGATAAGGCCAAAGTCGGTGCAACTGATGTTAATAAAGCCCCTTGCTTTGATAAATTCATTACCGCAATCATTTCAGGAATCGTATTATCAACGGTAACACTTACCATATGTCCAAGACGAGCAAAAGAATAAAAAGCAAAACCGGTTGCTAACATCGTCATCACCACAATAATGGCAAAAACAACAAATAATTTTGATTGAAATTGCCCTAATTGCGAAAAATGAGTTGTCCGAAACCAAGAAATTAAGTAAGCAAAGCAATTTTTATCATTGATAGCACTATTTCGGTGCGTTTTGTTATCAGATTGTTTATTCATCCAAACAGTGTCCCCGAAAAAAATCATGATTCAATAAAAATCATCAATAAAATCATATAATTAGAACCATATAAAATAGTGGTACTATTATTGCTTAACTATGATTACATCAGCTAATTTATAAAGAACAATCATGCGTTACCATGACCATACCCATATACCCTTGTCTAAACCTCATTATGACACTCATCGCATAGCTAGGCTAGTCATTGATTGCTTTAGCAGGTTTATTTTTAATGAGTAATATTAGTTTAACCTTATCTATTGTTTAAATATTTTTAATCACGAAACACTAGCCTAAGCTTTTACATCGCTTTATTATGTCAGGCATTATTATTACTTTATAAGCAATTTGTTGTTAATTAGCAATGTTAGATCAAGTTTTAAGTATTAACGACGAGTGAGTCCCGATGGTTACTGGCAAGATATTGGCACAATTGACAGCTATTTATGATGCAAATATGGCATTGCTCGATCCAGTACCACCATTAGATTTATATCAATCTAGTTGGCCTATTCGTACTTACCAAGGACAATATCCACCTGTGCGCACGGTCCCAGGTGATTCAGGTAATCAATGAAAATGTTCTTGAGTTTGGCGATTTTTTTTATCCACATAATGACATTGGTGGCATTCTTGACGGGTATAATGCGGTTGAACAAAACTCACTTGAATGCCCTGCTTTTTCCCCATAGAATTTTGTATCATTTGGGATAGTATTGAAATTCTTATTTAAAATCAAGGGGAGCATTAATTCATAATGACTTGTCCAAATTGGTTTATACTAGCATTCCTACATGAAAACGATACTAGACAAGGCTTAAGCTGTTAACTCACCACCTAACATGGTTTTAACTTCTTCAACCAAATTATCTGCTGCAAAAGGAAGTAATTGTTGTTGCGAAACAATTTCCAACATATTCACCAATTCATCCACAATACGTTCCGTTAACTCAATGACTTCATCACTTGCCTCTAGTTTATGATTAACTACCGCAACTAATAAAGATTCTAAAGCATGACTTAAATCGCCAATACTCATAATACTAGCCATTCTTGCACCACCTTTTAAAGTATGTAAAGAACGCTGTAAACTAGTCAATAGTTCAGTATTACCCCTATCAACCCGAAAATCCTGAATGGTTAATTCAATACTTTCAATTAATTCATCGGCTTCTGATAAGAAAATATCTAATAAATCCTCATCAAAATCATCTAATTCTCGAAGTGAAGTCATTTCAGTGGTAGTTTGTTCAACTGTTTCATCAACTGTGCTCTCAGTTTGAACATCATTTGTCCCTACCGTTGAATCTGAAACCATCGCAGTTTCATCTGTTACTTCTAACGCTAAAGTTTCATTGCCTGCCATAGTTTCAAGCATTGTATTCGGAATGACTTCAGATTCTAATGGGGATTCCTCAATATGTTCTACAACTTCCCTCGCAACATCTGGCATTACCTTAGTATCCCTTGTGTCTTCTGAAACTTTCATCGTGGCATCTGGCATTACCTCTACAGTCGGCGAATTATTGTCAATCACTGCTTGTTCATGTTTCACATCGACTAAAGAATCCACTTTATCAGGATGTGATACCAAATATTTAATTCTTTCTGCTAAACCTTGATCAGAATCAGGAATGGTACTCACACCCTCAATCTGCTCTAACATTGCAACTAGTTGATCAACCCCCTGATTTGCTAACTTCATAATGGCATCAGTTGCAGGCATTTTATTCTCGCCAATTGAAGTAAACATTGACTCCAAAGCATGACTTAAATTGCCAATAACCTTTAATCCTGCTAATCTGGAACTGCCTTTTAACGTATGTAAGGAACGATGTAAATCAGCAATAATACCCGCGTCAGTCGGTTGTTCCATCCAATCTTGAAAACTTAATTCAATGGCATCTAATAACTCCTGACCTTCTTCCAAAAAGATTTCTAATAAATCCTCATCAATTTCTTCTTCGTCAACTGCTACTACATTAAATAAATCTTCAATTTTCGCCACTAAGTCATTGTCAGATTGTGGTATTTCGCCTTGTTTCACTTGGTGAAACATATAAGTTAAATGGTCTAAGGTTTGACTAGCAATATCTAAAATATCCTCGGAAATTTGCAATTGATGTTCACCTAAAGCAATAAACAAAGATTCTAAAGCATGAGCAACATCGCTCATGACAATAAAACTAGATAATCTTGCATTACCTTTTAAAGTATGCAAAAAACGATGTAAATCAGCGATAATATTTGGATCCGTTGGATTACTTAACCATTCTTTGAAGCTGGTATCAATCCCATCAAATAAGTCTTGCCCTTCCTCTAAAAATACTTGCAGTAATTCATCAACGTCATCTTCCTCATCACCTGCATCAACGACTTGATCATCAGCAACAGTTAGCTCCGTATCACCATCACCAGCAAGCAATGTATCGCTAATATCATCCACACTATTACCTACACTTGTAGTGGCCACATTTTCTAAAATAGCCTCAATTTTCTCAATCCAGCCTTGATCAGAGGTAGGTATAATATTTTTTTCCACAAGTTCTAACATAGTTGCCAAATGATCAATAGCAGCACTTACAACCTCAGTAATATGCTCAGATACTGCGAGTTGACGCTCACCTACCGCAGTAAATACCGACTCAATTGCATGTGTTAAATTTCCAATAACAGTTAATCCCGCTAACCTTGCCCCCCCTTTTAAAGTGTGTAAAGCTCTATGTAAATCGGCAATTAATTCATTGTTGTAAGAATCAGTTTTCCAAGTTTGGAAATTAGCATCAACATTATCCACCAAATCATGAGCTTCTTGTAGAAAAATAGCGACTAACTCAGGATCAACTTCTTCATCGGACTCAAACGCTGCTTTTGGTAATACCGCCTCAATTTCAATGAGCAAACCATTATCACTGCTTGGAATATCGCCTTGTTGTAATATTTCCAGCATAGATGCAAGCCCATCTACTGCCATATTTGCCAGTTGGATAATAGAATCAGACGCTTGCAAACGATGCTCTTCCACGGCACCTAACAACGATTCTAAAGCATGGCTGAGTTCCCCCATAATATCTAAACCAGAGAGTCTTGCTCCCCCTTTTAAAGTATGTAACGAACGTTTTAAACTAGCAATGACTTCAACATCATTCGGATTATCATTCCATTTTTGGAAGGTAGTCTCAATGGCATCCATTAATTCCTGACCTTCATCAACAAAAACACTTAATAAATCTTTGTCAATTTTGTCTTCTGGTGCCGTTGATCGTTCTAATATTTGTTCTATCTGTGCTAATAAATCTTGATCAATATCAGGGACCTCACCTTGTTGTGTCAACTCTACCATTGAAGCTAAATTATCAACTGTTAATTCAGTCACACGAGTAATGTCATCTGAAACGGTTAAACGATGCTCGCTAATTGAAGTTAACACAGATTCAATGCTATGACTTAAGTTCGCAATTGCCGTTAATCCTGCCAGTCTTGCCCCACCCTTTAAAGTATGTAAGGCCCGATAAAGTTCTGCAATGATATTAGGTTCCTCAGGTTTCACTTTCCAATCTTGAAAAATGTGATCAATTTGATTGACTAATTCTTGAGCTTCGCCTAAAAATACCTCTAATAGGTCTGGATCAACGTCATCCTCACTTTGTTCTGTGGGTGCAAATAAAATTGCCTCAATTTCTGTGGTCAAACCATAATCAGAATCTGGGATATTCCCTCCTTTGACTTGATCTAACATTGAAACTAAACTATCAATGGTAGTATTTGCCATTGTAATCACTTCATCATCGACCTTAAGTCGTCCTTCAGATACAGCAGTTAACATAGACTCAAACATATGACTCACATCACCAATCACTTTAATTCCTGCTAAGCGAGACCCTCCCTTCAAAGTATGTAAACTACGATGTAAACTTGAAATTAACTGATGATCATTCGGTTGTTGTTTCCATTCTTGGAAAGTTTGTTCAATGCTTTCTATCAAATCTTGACCTTCTTCTAAAAAGATTTCTACTAATTCAGGATCAATCTCTTGTTCTTCTGCATCATCAGGAGGTGATAACAATGCTTCGATCTCAGCCACTAAACCATAATCCGAATCGGGAATATTGTTTTGTTTAATCTTTTCTAACATGACTGATAAATGATCAACCGTCGTATTTGCAACAGTAACGACTTCTTCAGACACGGCAATTTTCTTGTCACCTACGGCATTTAATAAAGATTCTAAAGCATGACTAATATCCCCCATCACTGTCAAACCAGTTAATCTAGCACTGCCTTTTAACGTATGTAAAGAACGATGTAAACCAGCAATAATTGCTTCATCATTAGGGGATTGTTTCCAGGATTGAAACGCAGTTTCAATATTATCAATCAATTCTTGACCTTCTTCTAAGAAGACTTCTAATAAGTCTTCATCGATATCCGCAGTGGATTGTGGCTGTAATTGTGCTTTTGATGTTTCCACTGATTGATCAAAGACTGACGTCGCCTCAATTTCTTCCCCTCGACTTAAAGCATCGGCACGATCTCGTAAGGCTTGCACATCAATATCAGGATAATATCTATCCACGAAAAACTGGATTAAAGTTGGTAAGACGCTTAATACATCATCCATGACACTATATAAAGCTGGCGTGACCTGAATGCTATTATCAATTAATCGGTTTAACATATTTTCCACTGACCATGCTAATTCACTAATAAAGTCAACATTAACCATGCGTCCACTTCCCTTAATAGTATGAAATGAACGTCTAAACATCGTTAAGGCCTCTTCATCACCCGTCTCTCTCCATTTTGGATAATATTCTTGAATTAGTGCCATATTTTCTTGAGCTTCTTCAATAAAGATTTCTACGATTTCTTCATCAACATCCCCAAGATCCAATGGTTTAAGTTCAGGTTTTTTCTTGCGTTCCAAGGCTTCTTGAGCATAAGTTCTCAATGGCGTAATATACATTTTCAGCATATTCTCCAACTCGACTAGATTGGGAATAATCGCCGTATTGTTGCCAACCATAACATGATATAAAATCACAGGAGATTCATTTTTACTCCTCACTTCACCTTTAATAGAATCACGTTTAATTTGAATTAAAGATGGCGTCCCTGTTACCACAAACGCAATAAATTCCACTTCAGAGTTATCACTTAAAGTGTGACAAATTGCAATCCGATTTTTTCTTGGCCCAGAGCGAGTCCAGGCTTCACCACAAAGTTCATCAAATGAGACCAAAGGCACAACTTTATCTCGCCAAATAAGACCACCAAGTAACCATGTTGGCGTACCTGGTGCCATTTCTGGTTCAACAAAAGAAATAATCTCAGCAATAGCAACGTTAGGCAACACGAGTTGGCTGTTACCATAAGGAATAAACATACTACGAACAATTTGTTGAACTGCTTCTGCCATCTTATTTACCTATCTCAAAATAATCTAAAAACAAAACTTTTTCTTCTTCTTATTATTCTTCTTACTTCTTGTTCTTACTTCTTGTTCTTACTTCTTATTCTTAAACTGAATGAGTTGAAGTTAATAAAGAATGAATATTATCCAACAACTCTGCTTCTTGATAAGGTTTACCTAAATAACTATTTACCCCAATTTCCATTGCCCTTTGTCTATGTTTTTCACCATGCCTAGAGGTAATCATAATAATGGGAATATCTCTTAAACGTTCGTTATTACGAACATGTTGTGCTAACTCATAACCGTCCATTCTGGGCATTTCAATATCTAACAACATAATATCAGGAACTTGATCTTGTAGTTTACCAACGGCATCCACCCCATCTTTAGCCGTAAAGACATTCATGCCATGACGTTCTAATAAACGGGTGGTAACTTTTCTTACGGTGATCGAATCATCTACAACCATTACTGTGATTTGTTGACGTTGTTCCTCTACTTTTTGTTCAACAGGCGTTGCCTCATCAGGTGTTTTAATTGCCCCTATTCTAACCAAAGTAGTTACATCCAAAATCAATACGACACGACCATCGCCAAGAATTGTCGCTCCTGATATCCAGTTGACATTACTTAACTGGGGCCCGACTGATTTCACTACAATTTCTCTATTTCCCATTAATGCATCCACTTGTAATGCTACCCTATGTTGCCCTGAACGCACTAGTAATACTGGAAACCATCGCCCTTGTTCTGGTAGTGAAGGTTGTGCACTACCTAACAGGGTACATAAATGTTGTACATGATATTTATGACCTGCATATTCGTATTCCTTATCCTTAGTATAAGAACGTTCTAATTCTTCCCTAGAAAGCCTTACCACACCATCAATACTAGAGTGAGGTACGGCATACACATCCTCATTAACTTGAACGAGTAAGGCTTGGTTAATTGCCAATGTAAATGGTAAGCGAATGGTAAATTGCGAACCTTTATCTTTTTCTGAGCCAATTTCTAATACACCACCTAATTGTTTAATTTCACTATTCACCACATCCATGCCAACACCACGTCCAGAAATCTGGGTAATTTGTTGAGCAGTACTTAGACCAGAATGTAAAATCAAACGTAAAATATCCTCTTTAGGTGCTTGATCGGCTTCTTCTTGAGTATAAATTCCTGCTTTAATGGCTTTATTTTTTACCACATCAACGGGAATACCTGCCCCATCATCAGCAATATCTAACACAATATCAGTACCATCACGAGATAAAGTTAAAGTAATTTTACCTGTCTCTGGTTTACCTTTTGCTTTTCTATCATCAGGGGTTTCAATACCATGTGAAATAGCATTCCGAATCATATGTTCTAAAGGCGCCATCATACCATCAAGAATGGTTCTATCCATTTCACCTTCTGCACCAACGACTTCTAGTTCCACTTTCTTGTTTAATTGATTACAAGTTTGTCTGACCAAGCGGTTCATTCTAGGTACCATGCTAGAAAAAGGAACCATACGAGTTCGCATCAAACCTTCATGTAATTCAGTAATCACTCGTGATTGTTGTAGTAATAAGGTTTCAGATTCACGACTAAGATTTTCCATAATCTCCTGAATACTCACCAAATCGCTAATACTTTCTAATAAACTTCGAGAAAGCTGCTGCATATTAGAAAATCTATCCATTTCTAAGGGATCAAACTCTTCATCTTTGGAATCAGGGGCATTTTTTTCATAACGAAATAACATTTGAGCTTCTGTTTCAATTTCAAACTTGCGTAATTGTTCACGCAAGCGAGCAACGGTTTGTGATAGCTCAGTTAAGTTAAATCGAAACGTACCATTTTGTTGTTCTAAACGGGCACGATAAATACTGATTTCCCCAGAATAATTCACCATATCATCTAGTAAATCCGCACGAACTTTAATTTGCTCTTGGGCAACTCTTTTAGGCGTCTTAACTTTGGCCATGTCTTCTTCCTCAACTTTTTTATTAACAGGTTTAGATATCGAAGTTTGTTGTTGATCCGTTTGAAGATTTGTCATGACTGATTTTGGCAAGGCTTTAACAAAATCTTCAAGTTGATCTTTGGGTTGTGATTTTGTTTCAAGCGGAGTAACAGTATTTTGGGTTTTTGCCTCCTTAGAATGATGTGCTTGGTCTTGACTACTTAGCTCAATTGACTCAGCGATGGTTTCAGTTGTTTCTGATACTTGCTCAGAACTATCAAGTGGCTGTTCCACAATTTCGCTGACTTGCTTTTGGCTATCACTTACAGTTAATTGACTATCAGACTCAGCTGTCGTTAAAGTTTCTGAAATTTGTTGTAAATCTTGAGCCAAAGTTTCCATAGAAATATCGGCATCAGATGTATCAACTAAATCCGTTAAAGATTCACTCACAGTATTACTAATACCTTCAATAACAGTATCACCACCAATATTTTCACTGTCTAGCAATGGATCACGCTCAGAAATACCAGTGTCAGGGACTTCCTTAACAATATTTTCCAGATCATTAATTAAGGCAGTAGCAGGCACTAAGTCTTGTTTTGTGGCAATAGTATCTAACATATTAATCAAACCATCTGTCGCTTGATGACTTAAATCAATGACTGGTTCTGACACGGTTAATTTACCTTGACTCACAGCAGTTAACATAGTCTCAAAACTATGGGTTAAATCTGCCATGATTTCAAACCCAGACATTTTCGCGTTGCCCTTAATGGTATGTAACGAACGCTGTAAATCAGCAACAAATTTCATATTAGTAGGTTCTGCCACAAAACTCTGTAGCGAAGCATCTAAAGTTTCTAATAAATCAGAACATTCTTCTAGGAAAATAGTTAATAATTCATCATCTAAAACATCCGCTTTAAGCTCTTCTTCAACCCGATCATGACTCATATCATTACTGGCTTGTTCAACATTTTCTCTTAATTGTTCCAAATAACTTACAAATGGCTGATATTCAGGTTCTGCTAACTTATCATCCGCTAGATAATCCATGACATCTGCAATAATTCCCATACCTTTTTCTAATGCTTGAATTATCTCAGCATTAACAGGTCGTTTCGATAATAACAAAGATTTGACAATGTATTCTAGCTGTCTTGACACTTTAGCAATCGGTGTTACTTCTGCCATATGGGCACTGCCATGCAGCGTATGCAAGGCTCGCTTTAAGGACTCATTACAACGTAAATCATCGCCTGTCTCTCCAGCTTGACTAATAAAACTCTGTATAACATCAGTATGACCTTTCGTTTCTTGTTGAAAAATACTGAGTAATGTTGCATCCATGCGAGGTTGAGCAGGTGCCTGTTCAGCAAAATCAATGGCTTCAATATCATACCCAATATCGGCATCAACAATAGTTTGCTCTTGTTCAGATTCAATACCTAAGGCTTCTAAATCAAGACTCATGGTTTGATCTTGTTCAGATTCACTATCCGTTGATTCTTCAGTACTTTCTAACTCAAAACTCATGGCTTCGTCCGTCTCAGCCACTGATTCTTCCGCATCTGTTTCTGGAATTTCAACGGCATTAATTGATTCAAGACTCATTGACGCTACCACATCTTCCGCTTGACCTTCGCTTAAAGCATTTGCTTTTGCTTGAATCGTTTCTAAATCAATCGTAATAGCTGTGCCATGTTGATAAGCATCAACTACTATAGGTAATACATCTATGACACTATCCATCACTTGATACAAAGCATCAGTGATTTCCACTGTCTCATCAATCACTCGATTAAGTAAATTTTCAATTGCCCAAGCTAATTCTGAAATTGTCAAGGCTTGAACCATACGCCCGCTACCTTTCATCGTATGAAAAGCACGTCTAAAAATTGTCAAAGCCTCTTTATCACCTGTCGCTTTCCATTGAGGATAATAGGTTTTAATATCTTCTAAAACTTCTAAAGCCTCTTCAATAAAAATCTCTTTAATTTCATCATCGACATCACCCATGACTAATTCAACAGGGGCAACTGCTTCAGGAATAACGACCATAGGTTCAGCTAATGAAGCTTCAACAACATTACTATCCGTTTGCCCATCAGCATGACTGCTTTCAAATTCAAGGGGTGCTAACTCAACCGCATTATCATCAACCTCACTTGATTGCTGAGTGCTAATATCATTTTCAGTAAGCTCAGGTGTGGAATACTCAGCCTCATCATGCCTTACGGTTAAATCAGGATCATTATTTTCAATAGGATAACCCAAAGTTGCCACACTTTCTTCAATCATTGCCAAAATATCGCTACGATAAGGTCGCCCTTCATCGACTGCTTCCACATAATATTCAATGCCAGTAATCGCATCTGCCAAGTAATTGGAATGATCTTGACTTGGTTCAATTTTGTTTTCTAATAAATTAGTTGTAATATACTGAGAAATCGAATCTAACGACAAATTAATTCTATCCATACCTAAGATTTCAAATGCTCCCCATATAATATGAAAAGAATTGGGGGTATTTTCTAGCAGTTGGTATTTTGAAGGATTGTCAATATATTCAATAATGGCATCTTTTGCCCGACCAATCTCAATGGTAATCTCATGTAAAACCATTCCTAATACCCGTTGAAACTCAACTTCAGGTACAGAACCATCTAGTGATAAGTCAGCATTCATTTCGTCTTGATCGTAACCTGATTCAAATAAGGCAATTTTCCCAGTTAATAAACCGTCTAATGCTGTCTCAATGACTAATAGTTCACTGGCAACATTCATGATGCTATCATCTTTGATTTTCGTATCTGCTGATAATAATGAAGCCAAATACTCAATTTGATCCATCATTTTCTGACGCAAGCCACCTTGCCCCATCATGCCTAAAGTATCTGCAATTTTGCGTAAACTTTCTTGTAATTTACTTAACTCATCTTGATTTTGCCCCACTCGAATATATAAATCTAATACGTCTTTAACCCCTGCTAAATCTTCTTTAATGGCAACAATCACAGTGCGTAACATATCAACCGTTGGTGCACTTAAATCCGCCTGGGCAGATGATAATTCTGCTTCACTGGGCAATGCTCGATCTAAGGCAAATTCATCTTTGATTTGGTTGACAATTTGCGATCCTCGATTTGATCTCGCAATATAATAAAGTAAATTTTTGAGTAAATTTTCAGGCAAATTATTCGCAAGCCTTGACTCATCATAATCAATTAAATACTTTAATATTTGCCGATCAACATGCCCTACTAATAGCTTAACCGCAACACTCGATTCTAAATCGTCATTAATTAAAGCATCCACTAAACCACTACAAACCCACCATAATTTTTTTACAGGTAAAAATGTCGCTGAGTTTTCCAACACTTCTAATACATCTTGAATTCGCTTTAAGCCTTCTTTCGCTTCCCCTTGATACCAACTCAGTAAACCCCGCTGATAATTATGGCGTAAGGACTTTGCTAATGCTGATAAATCATTTTCGACTTGATCTTGTTGATAAACTTGATTGTGTTTAAAATTTGATAAATTTGGCGAAAATAAGGCTTCTTCACTGAGTAAATTATCTCCTCGACTTGCCCTTAAATCATTCATCAATGGCAATAAAACTAAGGGAATATCTTTACTTCCAGCTTGTAATCTTTCCAAATAATCAGGAATTTGTAAAATCGCTCTTGATAATACTTCAACCGCATCTTCTTTTCTAGCAATAACATCTTGTTTTAGACCTGAAATAACATGGCTCATTTCCTCCAACAGTTGAACAGCACCATATAATCCAACCATTTGTAAGACCCCATGAACTTGATGTAGTAACTTCGCCAAAGCGTCAAGTTCATCTAGATCAAAGCCACTTTCCATATACTGTTCTAAAGCATGTCCTGCTAATTTAAGGGTTTCATCAACTTCCGTTTTGATCCATTTGATAGCACTATAATCAATAGTATCGTTCATAAGAATTTCATCTTTAGTTTAGTTGCAAGTAAATAAAAATATAGCCTATTTAAAATTTTAGCTTATTTTTAGCGACTGTCGATTTTTTAAAAAAAAATACCCCACTTTGATTGCTAAGTGAGGTATTTCTTTGGTAAAGGAACAACCTGCAAACACTAGGTTGGTAATCGGAAACCGGATACAGATTTCTGTAGATCGTCGGCCAAATCAGCCAATCGTCCAATTGAACGTGCTGTTTGGGTTGTACCATCTGAAGTCTGTTTCGTAATTTCCTGAATCACATTCATAGTATCAGAAATATTAGTGGCTGAAGATACCTGTTGTTGTGATGCCTCAGAAATCCGTTGGGTTAAGTTTACCACTTGTTTAAATACGTTTTGAATCTCTTCTAAAGTATCACCCGCATCCTCTGCGAGACGTGCACCACTCACTACCCCTGCGGTACTTAATTCCATTGAACTTACTGCTTCATTGGTATCCGCCTGAATCGTTTTTACCAGTGCCTCAATCTGTTTGGTCGCGTTACCAGAACGCTCAGCTAAGCGTTGCACCTCATCGGCTACCACAGCAAAACCTCGACCTGCCTCACCTGCCATTGCCGCCTGCATGGCAGCATTTAAGGCTAAGATATTGGTTTGATCCGCAATATCATCAATCAACTCTACAATATCTCCAATTTCCTGCGAACTTTCCCCTAAACGCTTAATCCGTTTTGAAGTCTCTTGGATTTGCTCACGAATGGAATCCATACCATTAATGGTAGAACGTACTTTATCCGCTCCTTTATTTGCAGTAATCAGCGATTGCTGTGCGACTTGCGCGGTATCTGTCGCATCTTGTGAGACCTGATCAATGGAGTCTGCCATTTGTTGAATCGCCTGACTCGCCCCACTAATTTGTTGGGCTTGGTGTTCGGTTGCATCGGCTAAGTGCATTGCGGTTGCCCGAGTTTCTTGTGCTGAAGCCGATACCTGCTCTGAAGTAGTGTTAATCGTTTTTACTAATCGTCTTAAGGTTTCAATGGCGTTGTTAATTGCATCTGCAATCGCTCCCGTATCATCTTCTGTTACGGTACAATGTACCGTTAAGTCACCATCGGCTAAGGCATCCATCTCATCCATCAAACGCAAAATCGCTTTTTGGTTGCGTTGGTTCATTTCATCACTCACACGCTCACGACGACGTGATTCAAATAATAAGTGAATACCTAAAATTACCAATAAAAGTAAGGCAAAACCACCCAAGATAATAATCAAATTCGTACCAACTTTCATAGGACCAATACTTAAACGACCAGGTGATGTACCATAAGCAACAATCAATTCTTTCGTAGCCTGATCTAACGAATCACTAACCTCAGTTGATTTTACGGCTGCTCTTAATACAGGAATGACTTTAGGTGTCGTTTGAATGATCTCCTCGGCATGATCATGAATAGTAACAAACAACATTGCCACATCACCCAAACGTCGCTCAGCAGGACCTTCCACTTTGGTGATTTTTAGTTTTTCATCCCCTTTAAACATGCCCTCTAAAACCCGTCCAAATAAATCGGAATCACGTTTAAATTGTTCCACTGATTGTTCTGTTTCAACATTACTTGCCGCTAATACCTGATTCACATTATTTTGAATTCGTTGTGCTAACATCAATTGACGAGTTGCAATATAAACTTGACGAGGATCAGCCCCTTGCTTTACTAAAACTTTTGCGACAGATGCTGCAGTATCTTGCAATTGTGGCATTAACTCAGTGATCACATTAACCCACTCCCCCACAGAAGTAATTGGATTCTCACCACTTAAAATTTCGTCTGCATTTTCCCGTAATATGCGCCACTGAGATTCAACATCTGCTAAAATGTCATTGATATCCTTAGGAGAAGCAGGTAATTTGCCAGGAATTCCGTTTTTTAACTCTTGTAAAATTTCATCAAAACGATTGCGTGAGGCTTCTAATTGACGAAAGGCTTCCTTTTTACCACTTGCCGCCGCAAGTGCGTATTTTGCAATTTGTTGAGATAATACTCTTTGCTCCCCCGCACGGTTAAGATATCCTTTGTCATGTAACTCCCATTGGGCAACATAGATAAAGGTGATCAGAGCTAAAGTAATTACTAACAAAAGTAAAGTTGATAAGATAACAGTCAGTCGATTTGCAGTAATTCGTTGCAAAGCATCATTGGTGGCAATGGATTTCATCGCAGATATTCTCCCAATTCAGGCATTATTATTGTTATTGTTTAAACACTATACAGTTTAGTTTAGTTGGAAAAAAAAAATTATCTATTTAAAATAAAAATAATTATAATGTCACTTCCAAAAAGTCAGGATTTTGTAATAAAATAGTCATATCAAATACACCCCATCGCTCCTTTTCTCTGTAAAATGATTCTTTCATATAAGGTTGAAAAAAATCCGAATACATTGCAATATTAGAGGAAGATTCCTCATGCCGAAACTGTTTCATCCCTATTACATCAGCAATTAATAAACCTAAGGGATAGACGGTATCTTGTTTTTGATGCTCAACCATCAATAAGCGACTTCGTGGATTAGGAACGATTACATGACCACATAAAAATGCTTGCAAATCAACAATAGGGACTAAACTACCCCGAATATTCGCAATTCCTTTCATCCATATCTTAGTACCCGGAATGATGGAAGGCTCTGGATAGTGAATAATTTCAGTGATCTGCCCAACGGGTGAAACTACCTTAGCATCACATACTTTAAAGGCAATTCCCGGCCACAATTCTTCCATTTTTTCCTGTTCGGGTACGAGAGCATACTTTCTGCTTTTATTCTCTATATTGACCAAAACATCAAATGGGTCTTGCATATTTGGCATTCCCACCAACTATCTCCCCGTAGGTAAAACAGCTTTAATTTTAGACATTAACTCATGCTCAGACACAGGTTTCACAATATATCCTTTTGCACCTTGTCTTAAACCCCAAACCTTATCTGTTTCCTGATTTTTCGTGGTTACAATTAGCACAGGAATTGAAGATGTAACGGGATCACGACTCAAACGTCGCGTGGCTTGATAGCCATTTAAACCAGGCATCACCACATCCATCAATATGAGATCAGGGCGTTCCTGTCTTGCCGTTTCAATACCTTCTTCACCGTTAGGTGCAGATAAAGTTTCATAACCATTGCGTTCCAAAATTGATTTTAGAACATGAGTTTCTGTTGGAGAATCATCGACAATTAATACACGTGCCATCCGGTTTTTTCCCTTTCTTGGCTTAAACAAACCAAATAACCACCTCATTTTATCACCTAGTTAAGAGTAAAAGGCAGAGGAAAGTTAAACGAAATAAATTTAGTCCTATAGTATAGTATCATTTTATGTTACATTTAGTTTTTATTAATTTTCAAGAGTATTTTCGAATTGCCCCTAATAATTCATCTTTGGTAAAAGGTTTAGTTAAATATTCTTCAGAACCGACAATCCGACCCCTTGCTCTATCAAACAAACCATCCTTACTTGATAACATAATGACTGGTGTTGCTTTATAATCCCTATTATGTTTAATTAAAGCACAGGTTTGATAACCATCCAAACGTGGCATCATAATATCAATAAAAATAACATGGGGTTTGTTATCCACAATTTTGGATAATGCTTCAAACCCATCGATTGCGGTAATTACTTCGCATCCTGCCTTTTTTAATAAAGTTTCAGCAGTCCGACGGATAGTTTTACTATCATCTACCACCATAATCTTTAACCCCGCAATATCGGGTTCTACTGCATGCTCTGCCACCGGCACTCCTCATTTATGTTATGTGTTAAGATTCATTCTCATTAAATCAAAAATTACTCAACGAATTATGCTAACTGCAACATTATTTGTAATAAATATAGTAAAATTGCTTGAAATTTCACTAAACCTTTAGCCAAATCCTGCTTTAAATGTAGTGCATGATTTTATAATTCACAACTAAATTTTATTTAATTTTATACCAAGAACTAAAAAATACTGAAAATTTTTTACGAAATCCAAAATCTTTTCAAAGCTCATAAACATGATAGAATATTGATTTTTAATTGGCAAAATATTTTATGAATGCTGTACCACATTTGATTACCGCTTTGTCTGGTCCATTATTAGAATTAGAAACTCACTTGCTCAAACATCAAACCATTATTGAAGGTTGGCTAAGACATCAATGGCTAGACACGCCAGCACCATTTTATGCTTCGGTTGATTTACGCAATGCGAGTTTTAAACTGGCACCCGTTGACACTAATTTATTTCCAGCAGGCTTTAACAATCTTAACCCTGGCTTTATGGCATTGTGTATTCATGCCGTACAATCTGCCATTGAAAGAATTTGCCCTACGGCTTATAAAATTATTATCATTCCCGAAAATCATACTCGCAATCTTTATTATTTAGAAAGTTTAGCAACCTTATCCAATATTATTGACCTAGCAGGATTTGAAGTTAAAATCGGCTCATTACAACACTCAGAACCATTGAGCATTGCATTACCCTCAAAACAAAACCTAACTTTATATCCTATGACTCGCAAAAAGCAACGTCTCGTCATCAAAGATCAAGATTTTGACCCTTGCTTGGTATTGCTGAATAACGATTTATCAGGCGGTCGTCCAGAAATTTTAGAAAATTTAGAACAAGATATTGCCCCTCCCCTACATTTTGGCTGGATTAATCGACTAAAATCTAATCATTTTTTTGAATACAAACAAGTATGCCAAGAATTTTCTCAATTATTAGAAATAGACCCTTGGTTGATTGATCCATTATATCGCAACTGTGGTGAAATTAACTTTATGAAACGTGAAGGTGAAGATTGCTTAGTTCGCAATGTTGAAACCTTACTCGACGCCATTCAACTAAAATATCAACAATATCAAATTAAGCGACCACCTTTTGTGATAGTTAAGGCGGATGCGGGTACTTATGGCATGGGAATTATGACAGCCCATAGCACGGACGATGTGCGACAATTAAACCGCAGACAACGCACTAAAATGGCGACAAATAAAGAAGGCAACAATGTTACCCAGGTCATTATTCAAGAAGGTATTTATACGGATGAAACTTGGGGAGAGCAACAAGCCGTGGCAGAGCCAGTAGTATATATGATTGACCATTTTGTAGTAGGGGGATTTTATCGCATTCATAGCCAACGTAAAAGTAATGAAAATCTTAATGCCCCAGGTATGTCATTTCAACCCTTAGCCTTTGCAAAATCTTGTACTATCCCAGATCGCAAGCAACAAGCCAATGCCCAACCTAATCGCTTTTATGCCTATGGTGTAATCGCACGCTTAGCATTACTAGCCGCAGCTAGAGAAATCGCTTACCATTAAACCTAATAACAATACAGTAACAAAACGATTTCCTCATTAATAGCTCATTATTATAAATTAATGACTATAATAATAAACAAACCACAAGACTAAAAATAAATATTATGACCGATAAAGATACCGTTAATTCTACTAATTTATTTGGCATTATGTTATTTATTGCAGGTAGCATTCATGCCATTCTAATTTTTTCCATTGGCTTTAGTATTCCTCCCAAAAAATTATCTGATCGTACCTTAAATACAATGGAAATTATTTTGGTTCACCATCGCTCTGAAACCACACCAAAAGATGCGAAATACTTAGCCCAAGCCAGCCATGAAGGTGGCGGTAGCGAACAAGAAAAAGTGCGACCATCAAGCCAAATGTCCACACCTAATATTACCCCAGATCAAGGACATTCACCTCAAAAAATGCAAGCAGCTTCGCCAGAACATGTGGAAATTGTACGTCCAAAGCTAATTTTACAACAGCGTTCTAAAATGACGTTAAATAATAAGCAACAACCGCAAGAAAATCCAATAAAAAAACCCTTAACGGCAGAAGAGCTTATTGAACAGGATATGGAAATTGCTAAATTAAGTTCCCAATTAAGTGAAATCGAACAAGCCTATGCCCAATCGCCCAAAAAGAAATTTATTAGTGCCAATACGAAAGAATACGCTCCCGCCCAATATTTAGAGGCTTGGCGTCGTAAAGTTGAATATACAGGCAATCTAAATTATCCCCAAGAGGCCATTAAACGTAATATTTATGGTGAGTTGCGTTTACAAGTTGATGTTAATATGGATGGTACGATCCATGATATTATCTTATTACAATCCTCAGGTCATGAAATTTTAGACAATGCTGCCATCAAAATTGTGCGTAAATCCGCACCATTTGATAAAATTACGGACGATATTTTACAACGAGATAATGATGAACAAGCCAATATTTTAAGCATTGTACGCACCTGGCAGTTTAAAGATAAACGCTTAAAAACCAGAGAGTAATCCAGAGAGCAATAATGATCTTAGGCAAGCAGTAGCTTGGCCTTGATATTTATTTCATGTCATCACAAATAGGACATGCCTAATGTTACAACAAATCTTAGGTTTTGACTTTGGTCAAAAAAAAATTGGCATTGCCTTAGGACAAACACTGACCAAACAAGCGCGCCCCCTAATAACCCTGCCCTATCATAGGCAACAACCAGACTGGCAAGCAATTACGAAGTTAGTCCAAGAATGGCAACCCACGGATTTCGTTGTTGGCTTACCTTACAATATGGATGGTAGTGAACAACTGATTAGCCAACTTGCACGCCAATTTGCTGAGCAACTGAAACAACGTTATCACCTACCCATACATTTAGTGGATGAGCGTTTAACGACTCGTGAAGCATGGCAACGCCATACCCAACATCGTCCTAAAGCAAAATTACCCAAACGGGATAGACTGGATGCGATTGCGGCTACTTTAATTATTGAAACTTGGTTTAGAGAGAATCCATGACCTCTGCAATTGAAATTGACACCATGCTTACCAACATCTCCCAACAACTGCAAGCCAAGCTGGCACAACAACAGATCACCCATCCAAAAATGATAGGCATTCATACAGGTGGTGTTTGGGTTGCGGATTATTTACATCAACAACTTAATCTCAATAGCAAATTGGGTTATTTAGATATTTCATTTTATCGTGATGATTTTACTAAAATTGGCATTAACCCTAGCGTTAAACCCTCACAACTGCCTTTTACTGTTGAAGATCAGCATATTATCTTAGTCGATGATGTATTATATACAGGACGTACTATTCGTGCCGCTTTAAATGAAATTTTTGACTATGGCCGACCTGCCTCTGTATTATTAGTGGTATTAGCAGAACGCAATGGTCGAGAATTACCCATTCAAGCCGATATTATTGGACATTCATGGCAATTGTCAAAACACCAACAGATAAAAATAACTGGCCCTAAGCCACTAAAATTAGAAATTCTCACCAATAATTAAACTTGTTTTAACATTAGATATTTTTGCCAAAATCAGGTACATTATTAGCCAAGATTAATACTCATTCCCCCAATATGACCATGCTACAAACTGATTCGCAAGGACACCTTCGTCATTTTTTAAACTTTGATGATCTTAGCTATCAACATTTAATCAGTATTATGGATACCGCTGAATCATTTGTTGGCATCACTAAGCGTAGTATCAAAAAAGTCCCCTTATTACGAGGTCATACCATTGTTAATTTATTTTTTGAACCCAGCACTCGCACTTTAACAACCTTTGAATTAGCAGCAAAACGTTTATCTGCCGATGTTTTAAACTTTCATCCTAAAACCTCTGCCACTAAAAAAGGTGAGTCATTACTTGATACCTTACATACCATTGAAGCCATGCAGTGCGATATGTTTATTGTGCGTCATGCCGATAGTGGTGCTGCTCATTTTATTGCCCAACACACCCATCCAGATGTGAGTGTGATTAATGCAGGGGATGGTAGCCACGCCCACCCAACCCAAGCAATGTTAGATATGTTTACCATTCGTCATCATAAAACCGATTTTACTAAACTATCCGTTGCGATTGTAGGTGATGTTTTACATTCCAGAGTTGCTCGTTCCCAAATTCATGCCTTAAATTTACTGCAAACAGGAGAAATTAGAGTCATTGCCCCAAAAACCTTGCTATCCAATCACATAAAAACCTTAGGCGTTGAAGTTTATCATAATTTAGAACAAGGCATTAAAGATGTTGATGTCATTATTATGTTAAGATTACAAAAAGAACGTATGCAAGGGGCGTTATTACCCAGTGAAAATGAATACTTTCAACTTTATGGCTTAACAGCCAATAAACTTAAACTTGCCAAACCTGATGTTATTGTCATGCATCCAGGCCCGATTAATCGTGGCGTTGAAATGGATTCTATTGTTGCGGATGGTCCTCACTCAGTAATTTTACAGCAAGTCAGTTATGGTATTGCCATTCGTATGGCAGTAATGTCAATGATTTTAACCCCACCACAATCCCAATAAATCCAATATGTCAACCGCCACTGAAAAAATTTGCATTCAAAATGCTCATATCATCAACCCTGCTGAAAATTTCGATGGTATTAGCAATCTTTATCTTGCCAAGCAAAAAATTGTTACGATTCATCCTAATCTCACTGACTTTACCCCAGATAGAATTATTGATGCCACGGGTTTATTAGTCATTCCAGGCTTGGTAGATTTAAATCTCCATCTAAAATCACCTGAAATCGAACCAAAATTTAATTTTAACCGAGAATGTGAAGCAGCCCAAGCCAATGGGATTACCACCTTATGTTGCCCTCCCCATCAACGTCCCTATATTGACACACCTGCGGTAGCGAAAATGGTACATCATTCTAACAAACAACTACAAATTTTACCCATTGGCAGTTTAAGCAAAGAATTAGCAGGTGAGCATTTAAGTGAAATGGTATCCTTACAACAAGCAGGCTGTATTGCCGTAAGCAATGGGGTTTATGCTATTTCTGATACCCTAGTCTTACGTCGAGCCTTAGAATATGCCAGCACTCACGACTTATTAGTTTTTATTTACGCCCAAGATCATTGGCTACAACGACATGGCTGTATGCATGAAGGGAAAGTGAGCTTAAGATTAGGTTTAACTGGCATTCCAGAAGCAGCAGAAACCATTGCCATTGCCAGAGATTTAGCCCTAATCGAACAAACAGGTGTCCGAGCCCATTTTTGTCGTTTAAGCTGTCATAAATCGGTAGAAATGGTGAGCAAAGCCCAACAACAAGGCTTACCTGTAACAGCCGATGTTAGCATTTCCCATTTATATTTAACTGACATGGATGTGGCTGATTTTAATACCAACTGCCATGTGATTCCGCCTTTGCGTACGGAACAAGACCAACTGGGCTTAAAACAAGGTATTGCTAATGGTACAATTCAAGCCATTTGTTCAGATCACACCCCATTAACCCAAGACGCAAAACTCGCCCCCTTTCCCAGCAGTTTACCCGGAATTTCCAGCTTAGATAGTTTTATTCCCTTAGCCTTACGCTTAGTTAATGATAATACCATCAGTCTAAGCCAAATGGTTTCATTATTAAGCTGGCAACCCGCACAAATTTTACAAATCAATGCTGGCTCCCTAAATCCAGACGTTTGGGCCAATATTTGTATTATAGATACGAATACTGAATGGACTTTAACTCAAGATAATATGTATAGCCAAGCATATAACACACCATTTTTAGGCTGGCCCTTACAAGGACGGGTTAAATATACTTTGTATCGGGGAGAAGTGGTTTATCAAGATTCATCAATCTCAATAAATTGAAAATAACTAAGGGAGTCTGGGGCATCCCCCACAAAATATCGAATATGATCAAATAATTAACAAAAAATAATGACGATATAAAATATTATCAACCTTATTTAGGCTTTTAAACTCTGCATTCATCGCTGAAATGGATTGAACAATCCGATCAATGACCAGCTTTGCGGTCAAAATTCCAACGTAATGCGACGAGTTTATCATCAGATTTAAGCTGAGTTGAAACAGGCGGATGCGTTTGTTTAAAATCCAAAAACGCCTGCCATAATGCCTCACCATGCCAAATCGGCTTATCTGGTGAATATAAGGTTTGATTCAGTTGACTAATTTGTTGATAGAAACGGGATTCAGTATCATCGACTAAATGTTCTAAATGAGTAATATTTGCTTTATCAGGCAGTAATCGTCCCCATTGTAGTAGTATTTTTTTCGCTTGTTGAGGTTGATTAGATAAACACGCTTGTTTTAATTGTTGTTCTAATTCTGTACTAGATAAATTATCGGAAGCATTAGCGATAGTAGTCTTTAAAGATGGTGATATATTATTAGCAATCTGTAACGCACGCCACCATAACCACATCGTCGTTAACCATCCTAAACTCAAAAACACTACAATTGCCCATAACCATGAAGGAATATAAGGCTCAGGCGCTGTTATTGACACATCAGCAACATCATCAAGCACCATAGTATTATCAGTTGCTTGTGCTTGATTAGACATAGTATTAACAATATTAATCGTCCTTGCAGGTAAACTTGCATATTCTAAACGCTCTGTCAAAACATTCCACCAAGGGATTTGAATCTCAGGTAAAATATATTGACCTGCTTGAGTAGGTCGAATGGCAATTTTTTGTTGGCGAATGGCAACTATTGATTGATTATCCATTTTATTTTTTAATTCGGGTTGATCTGGATAAATTTTTATGGCATCAGGATAATCTAAGGGAATGTCTGGCAATTGTGAGGCAACTTGATCATCAACCATTAAAGCAATAGTGCGAGTTAAAGTTTCCCCTTGTTGCCAATTATCAATCGGTTTATCCCATGTTTCTACTAACTGGACTTGTTTGGAAGGTAGCCAGCCTTGTTTCACCGAATCAGGTATGGCTTTGACCTCAACCGTCAGTTGTTGACTGCGTAGTCGCTGAATCTGACTACTGGGTAATGACCAAAAATTATGTCGTTGTCGTGAGGCTAATTCTGCTTCAAACTGAATGGGATAAATGCTTAATTTGCCGACTTGTTGGGGAAAAATGGCATAATGCCGTTCAATCACATGATAACGTTGCCCTTGTCGGTAAGTATCATAGCTTTTATCGTCACCTAATTTTTTAATAATCGCTTGATTGTCGCTTGAGCTTAATTCGGATAACTGTGCCTGTTGCAAAGGTACTTTATGATAAACTTTTAAGGTATAAACTAATTCCTGTTGAAAATAAACTGTTTTAGGTTGGACATCCACCTCTAAAAATACCTTTTGTTGTGATTTTGTATTGCTTTGGACAGGTGCTTCCGTTACTGTAATTTTTACGGCCTGACTGGATTGATTTCCCCAAGTAATGCTTGGAATCGTAAATTCCCCTACCTTAGTTGGCATTAAAGTTAAAAATATTTTAAATTGTTGCGATTGTTTGCCATTAATAATAGAAATTTGACTGGATTGACGGGTTTGTAAAATCTCAAAATTAGGTTTTAATACCGAAAAATCAGGTGACCCCTCTAAAGACTGATCGGCGATTAGTTGCAATTGAAATGATTGATTTAATGTTACTATATTGCGATCTAAACTTACTTCTAATTTTGCCCAAGCTAAACTTGGCAATAAGCATATGCAAAGCCATAAATAGCAATATTTTACCATGCTTGTTCCTCAGTACGTTGTTGTTGATACTGTTGTTGATATTGATAACGAAATTTACGTTGTAATAGGATACTAGGTTGATCTGGAATCCGTTGCAACCATTGTTTTAACTGTTGTTTTGATAACTGATCCTTGTAATCTAGTTCAGCTTGATTGTATTGATTGTCTGAATCTTGTTGCTGTTCTGCTAATTCCGCTTGCTGTTGTTCGGCTGTTGCTTCGTTTTTAGTTTGATTTTGTTCAGAGGCTTGTTGATCAACATCCTTTTGTTGAGAGGCATCTGACTGCAATTGTTGGGATGCTGATTTCTCTTGTTTTTTTTCAGCAGAATCTTGTTGCAATTGTTGGGATGCTGATTTCTCTTGTTTTTTTTCAGCAGAATCTTGTTGCGATTGTTGGGATGCTGATTTCTCTTGTTCTTGTTCGGCAGAATCTTGTTGCGATTGTTGGGATGCTGATTTCTCTTGTTCTTGTTCGGCAGAATCTTGTTGCGATTGTTGGGATGCTGATTTCTCTTGTTCTTGTTCAGCAGAATCTTGTTGCGATTGTTGGGATGCTGATTTCTCTTGTTCTTGTTCGGCAGAATCTTGTTGTGATTGTGATGGCTGTTGCTGTTGTTGTTCTTGTCGTTTTAAAGAATCTTCAATCACTTTCAAATTATCTTTAGCATCTTGATGTTGTGGATTTTTTTCTAAAGCCTTTTGATACGCTTGAATTGCTTGCTCAAACTGTTGCAGTTTCGCTAAGGCATTGCCTTGATTATAAAAACCATCCGCAGTATTTAATTGCCCAAATTGCTCAGCCGCTTGCTGATAATCGCCTGCTTTATATAAAGCGGTTGCTTGCCAAGCAGGATCCGTAAATAATTGGGCAGCTTGCTTAAATTTCTGTTGTTCTAACGCGTGTTGGGCTTGTTGGTTTTGATTTTGCCATAAACTATCCCAATGCCAAGCCCAGCTCGGTTTTGGCACTAAAATCACAACTAATACTAATAATACAAAGCCCTTACGAAAAGTTAAGGCAATAATGGGTAATATCAATAATAATAACCAAGGCCCAAATTCTCGCCATTGATCCGATTTTAAGTCTGATAACTCTAAATTTTCGTCTGTACTAGTGAAACCCGCCAATAAATATTGAATATCGTTATCATCCACACTAATACTATGATAACGCCCTTGAAATTGCTGTGCTAATGCTTGTAATTTTGATACGGGTAATTTGCTTATGACAATACCGCCTTGTTCATCCTTTAAAAATCCCCCTTGTTTTAAATTAATTGGCCCGCCTTCTGTCGTCCCAACCCCTAATATTGATAAATGGACTTGACTTTGTTGTAATCGTCTTAATAATCTCGTATCAAGGTCAGTCGTACTCACACCATCAGTGATCAATAAAATATCACCTTGTGGATAAGCACTTTGTTGTAATAAATCCAATGCTTTATTAATGACTCTATCCGTCCTTGAACCTTGTTGTGGCATTAGCCCTGAATCTAATACTGGCACTTGAGAAGCAATCGTTTTAGTATCATCCGTTAAAGGCGTCACCACAAATGGCCAAGCAGCATAAACTAACAAGGCGGTCTCACCTTCTGTGCGTTGTTCTAATAAATCCAATAATTTATATTTTGCTTGTTGTAAGCGACTAGGCTTAATATCCGTTGCCTGCATAGATAATGATAAATCTAAAGCAATCACCAATGCAGATTGTTGTTTAAAAACAGGTTGTGGTAATTGTTGCCAAGTTGGACCTGCCATCGCAATGATGGCAAGCATAGCAGCAAAACTTAGCAATCCAAAATAATACGATGTAACTTTGACCGTATTCAAAGTTAAATATTGTAATAATTCGGGATCACAGACAGCTTGCCAATTCGATTTTAACGGTTGTTGTTTTAACCACCATAATAAGCAAGCGAATGGTAATAGTAATAATAATAAATAAGGTCGTAAAAAATGAAATTCGGTGATTGTCTCCATTATTTCACCTATATTGATTAACTAGCACTAAATAAGTCGCAATTAATAAAGCTAAGGCTAAAGGCCAATAAAACAATGATTGTTGAGGTCGAAAATAATGTTGTTCATTGGCAACGGGTTCTAATTGGTCTAATATTTGGTAAATTTTCTCTAAAGCCTGGCTATCTCTGGCTCGAAAATATTGAGCATTGGTTTCAGTAGCAATGGCTTTTAAAGTGGTTTCATCTAAATCTTCCGAAGGATTTATTTTATGCATACCAAACAAAGAACGCACCATTAGCTCATCGGCACCAACCCCAATGGTATAAATTTTCAACCCTTGCTCTTTGGCTAATGCGGCTGCTTGTAATGGTTTCACATTCCCCGCAGTATTCGCCCCATCGGTGAGTAAAATTAATAACTTATTGCTTTGTGATTGTCGGTTTAGATATTTAATCGCTAAACCAATCGCATCACCAATCGCCGTTGCTTTGCCTGCTAAACCTATGATTGCTTCATCCAGTAAAGTTTGTACTGTTTGTCGATCAAAAGTTAATGGGGCTTGTAAATAGGCTTGTTCACCAAATAAAATCAAACCAATCCTATCCCCTTCCCGCCGTTGAATAAATTCACCTGCAACTTTTTGAATGGCTTGCAGTCGATTCACGGTTTGCCCATTGATGATAAAATCTTGTTCTTTCATACTATAGGATAAATCAACCGCTAACAAAATATCACGACCATTAACAGGCAAGGCGATAGCATCACCTAACCATTGCGGTCTTGCTGTCGCAATCACCAATAATAACCATAGCAAACTTAATAAACCCACCTGCCACCATGATGTTTGTTTGGCTTCGGTAGTGGTTTGATTGCTGGCAAATTCTTCTACAAATGGCACCCACAATATGGTTGTGGATTGTTTGACTGGTGGTAATAACCAGTAAACTAGTAATGGTAATGGTAGGAATAAAAACACCCATAGCCATTCAAATACTAACATGAGTTAAACTTCCTAGTTGCCATTATGCTTAACCATTGCTGTGCTAATTTTAGTAATTTAAATACTTGACGAGATTCAATGTTACTTTTGTTCTGAAAAGGAATAGTAATCAATAATTGACCTAATTCGGTATTAAATTTTGCTTGGGGTAAGATTTTATCTAAATACCTTAACCATGCCTTTCCAGTTAAACTTGCAACCAAAGGGTCGGGATCATGGCTTAAACTTACCCGCCGTAATAACATCGATAATTCTCGTAAACATACATTCGCATCGGCTTGGGTTTTATATTGATATTCTATGGTTTGTAATAATTGCTTGGCATCATAATACCAAGCAGGCTTACGATAACGCAAATATAGCCACCGAACTAAAAAAATAAAGGCAATAACACCCAAAATCAATGCCAATAATAGCCACCAACCTAAAGCAGGTGGCCACCAAGAAATAGGTTCAGGAAGATGAATATCTTTTAGTGGAAGTTCCATCGTTCAGCTTTTCACCAATCCGTGTTTTAACTGCTCTAAAATATCTTGATGAGTCATACAAAGCAATAAGTGCATGCCATATTGCTGACAAAGTTGTTCTAGTTTCTTCTCTCGTTGGCTAAATCGTTGTTGGCATTGGTTTTGTTGACTGGCAGTAATGGTTTTTAGTTGTCGCCCATTGCTAATACGATAACTGCCCTGTTTTAACTGTGATACTTCTAAAGGATCAGCGAATAATAATAATACTAAATCATTATGTTGCGATAACTGAACCAAATGGGTTTGGGCGATTTGACTAAAATAACGAAAATCACTGACTAAAAATATTAAACTCCCTGGGTGAGACACTCGACGTAAGCGAAGCAATGCTTGCTCTTTCACATTTCTATCGGTTTGTCCCCAATAGCGTTGTTGCCATGCGGAATGATTCACCATTTGTTGCAAAAATCGTAACACCCCTGTTTTACCCTGCATAGGGCGTTGTTCTATATGTTGCGTTTCGGAAAAAATCAAACCACCTAAACGATCTTGATGTTGCACACTTGCCCATGCTAATAAACTCGTGGCATAAGTGGCTAATACTGATTTTAAACAACCTTGAGTCGCAAAAAACATAGCAGCAGTATAATCTACCCAAATAAACACCGCTCGTTCTCGTTCTTCTCGAAATAACTTAGTATGCGGTTTGCCTTGTCTAGCAGTGACTCGCCAATCCATATGCCGAATATCATCCCCTGCCTGATACGCCCTTACTTCGTCAAACTCCATACCTCGCCCTTTAAATAAAGACACATAACCACCGCTATAAGGCGAACGAATCGCTGAGGTTTTTAATGGCAATACTCTCGCTGATTGTTGTAACTGAATTAGTGTTTGAATATCTACTTGGGTTTTAGAACGAATAAACATTACGGTACGGCAATTAATTCTAACAAACGAGTAATACAATCATCAGCCCTTATCGCTTGTGCTTGTGCCTCATAACTTAAAATAATTCTATGTCTTAACACATCATACGCAATGGTTTGAATATCTTCAGGTTGCACATAATCCCGCTGTTGCAACCACGCATAAACCTTAGCACAACGATCTAAAGCAATACTCGCTCTAGGACTCGCCCCATATTGAATCCACTGACTCAGTTCTGTATGGTATTTATCAGGTTGACGAGTTGCTAATACTAATTCTAATAAGTAATCTTCTAAATTTTCTGCCATATAAACTTCAAGTGTTTGTTGCCTAGCACTAAACAATTGCGCTTGGCTAATCGCTTTAAAACTTAAATCAGTCTTAGTATTAGTATTGTGTTTTGCTTCTTGTCTGGCTAATGCTAGAATTTGCTTTTCACTCTTCACATCAGGATAATCAATCATGACATGCAGTAAAAACCGATCTAATTGTGCTTCAGGTAAAGGATAAGTCCCTTCTTGTTCAATCGGATTTTGCGTTGCCATTACCAAAAATAAATCAGGTAAATAATAACTTTGTTTGCCAATAGTAATCTGACGTTCTGCCATTGCTTCTAATAAAGCAGATTGAACTTTGGCAGGGGCACGATTAATTTCATCGGCCAAAATTAAATGATGAAACAATGGCCCTGTTTCAAATTCAAAACTGCCTTGTTGCGGACGATAAATCTCAGTGCCAGTTAAATCCGCAGGCAATAAATCAGGTGTAAACTGAATGCGATGAAAATCGGCTTCAATGCCTTGACTTAATACTTTAATCGCCCGAGTTTTTGCCAAACCAGGCGCACCTTCCACTAAAAGATGCCCATCTGCCAGTAATGCGATTAACAAGCGATTGACTAATTTAGGCTGACCAATGATCTGTTGATTAATAAATGTTTGCAATGCTTGAATCACTGCGAAATTTGACATATGCTTCCCTTAAAAATTCTTTATGAATAAGACAAAAAAATAAGGTAAAGTTCATGAACAGACGACATTTTATCAAACAAGCAGGCGTAGGTACACTAGCCGTTGGCAGTTTAGGTTTAAGTACCCAAGCTCAAGCAAAAACTCGTTATCGTTGGAAAATGGTTACGACTTGGCCAAAAAATTTCCCGGTATTAGGCACAGGTGCAAATTTTTTAGCCCAATTAATCAATCAAATGACAGGAGGACGAATTCGAGTCAAAGTCTATGGTGCAGGTGAATTAGTTCCTGCTTTTGAGATTTTTGATACGGTTTCCCGAGGCACGGCTGAAATGGGTCATGGTTCGGCTTATTATTGGAAAGGCAAATCCGAAGCCTTGCAATTTTTCTCAACGGTACCGTTTGGACTGACGGCTCAAGAAATGAATGCGTGGTTATATCATGGTGGTGGCATGGCGCTATGGCAAAAAGCCTACCAACCTTTTGGTTTACAACCTACGGCCGCAGGTAATACGGGTGTACAAATGGCAGGTTGGTTTAATAAACAAGTTAATAATTTGGAAGACTTGCAAGGCTTAAAAATGCGTATTCCGGGTTTAGGTGGCGAAGTATTAAAACGTGCAGGCGGTACCCCTGTAAATCTACCTGGGGGTGAATTATTCACAGCCTTACAGTCAGGGACGATTGATGCAACGGAATGGGTGGGACCTTACAATGATTTGGCCTTTGGTTTTCACAAAATTGCTCAGTATTATTATTACCCAGGCTGGCATGAACCAGGTACAACTTTAGAGTGTTTTATTAATCAAAAAGCCTTGAATAAATTGCCCAAAGACCTACAAAGCATTGTCTTAAATGCTTGTCGAGTTGCTAATCAACAAATGGAAGTTGAATTTACTAGTTTAAATCATGCTGCATTGCAAACCTTGATCAATAAACATAAAGTCGATGTTAGAGCTTTGCCTGACAGTGTATTAAAAAAATTATACCAATTATCGAATGAAGTAGTCGCCGAATTAGCGAATCAAAATCACTTTGCCAAAACTATTTACAATTCTTATTACCGATTTCGCAAACAAGTGATACAATGGCATCAAATATCGGAACAAGCCTATTTAAATAAACGTAGTCAATTTAACTGAGCTAGTAAAAAAAAAAGATACTATAAAATATTTGGAGTGCATGTTTTTTTAGTGACAAAAGGGAGGGTGATATGTATAGCTATATCAGTTATTTCATCATTGGTTTTTTTATAAGTTTAAGTCTAATGACACCCATACAAGCGGATTATTTATCCGATCTACAAGCAGAAGTAGAACAAGGTGGTGCAACCGTTGATAATAGCTCCATCGTACAAATTTCCCGAGAAGATTTTGAGCAAAAGTTTTCCCAAAAAATTCCAGGTGTCTATAAATTGTATCAAAAACTTGATCCAGCACAACAAACCCAAATCTGGAAGCAATATACTCAAGATTTAAAAATGACTGAAGCAGCGAAAACTGTCGTAAAATTTGCACTAGCAAAAGCAAGATCTCAAAAATATTAAACAAAATTAACTAACATCACTGGATCAACACAAAACAACAAAAAGGCAAAGCATATGTTTCGTTATCTATTCCTTACTTTGAGTTACTTTATTATTTTTTCAGTGCAAGCAGACACATTAAAGGTAAAAATCAAACCGGGTGTTGATTATGTTCCCATTCAATATCATGGTAAAACAATTAATATTATGCGAATCCAAGATCAAGAACATACACTCAAAGGGGGTTATGCTAAAACCTCTCGACCCTGCCCCCCTTTTTGCTTCCAACCGATAAAAGTAGCCGAAGGCGTAACAACCATTGGTGAAATTGAATTATTAGAATTTATTAAAACTAAACAGCAAAAAGGCAAAGGATTATTAATTGATGCTCGCTTATCCAGTTGGTATAAACAAGGTACGATTCCTGGTTCTGTTAATTATCCTTTTACGATCTTCACCCCTAAACTAGGCGATACTAAAGCAGAACAACTTATGGTTCAAACCTTGGCAAAACTAGGTGTTACTAAAAAGCAAAAGAAGGATAGTTTTTTTGCATCACTGTTTAGTGATAACAAAAATACTAAATGGGATTTTAGTCATGCGAAAGAATTAGCCTTGTTTTGTAATGGTCCTTGGTGTGGACAATCACCTACGGCAATCAGAGGTTTATTAGGTCTAGGTTATCCTCCTGAAAAGCTGTTTTATTATCGAGGGGGGATGCAACTTTGGCAATTAGGTGGTTTTACCACAGTTATTCCTAAAGACTAGTCCTTAAATATGTATTTACTATTAGAAAAATTTTGGGGGATATGTTTGTTAAAACTATCGCCACAAGATTTGCCTGCCTCTTGGTTTTTGCTACAATTAACCATAAGTTTCAATTTTATCACCAGCTTGGTGTTATTACTGATTGACAGCAATCTTTTATCAAGCATTGCCCAAGCATTGTTAGATATTACGCTATTTCTAGGCTTGTTGTTTTTATTACTACAACATAATCAAAAATCCATGCGATTCGCCCAAACTGCCACAGCAATCACAGCTTGTGGTGGTCTGATTAATATTTTCGCCATGCCTATATTTATCTTGTTACAAGCAACAGCAAGTGATCAGATCAATGCATTAGCACTCTTAGGTTTTTTGATTTTATTTATTTGGAGTTTAATCATTATTGCTCATATTTTACGCCATGCTTTAGATTGCCAATTTTTTGAAGGCATGATTTTAAGTGTCGCTTATGTATTAATTCACTTATTACTTAGCAGTCTTTTATTCCCAGCACCAACGAGTTAAGTTTATCCATGCATATTCATATTTTAGGTATTTGTGGCACTTTTATGGGAGGGTTAGCGATTTTAGCCAAAGCCTTAGGTCATAAGGTTACAGGTTCCGATCAAAATGTTTATCCACCCATGAGCACGCAATTACAACAGCAAGGGATTGAATTAATCTCAGGTTATGATCCGCAACAATTAGAGCTAAAACCAGATTTAGTGGTCATTGGCAACGCTTTATCAAGAGGCAATCCTGTGGTTGAAGCAATTTTAGCCCAAAAACATCCGTATATTTCAGGCCCACAATGGCTATCACAAGCATTATTACAACAACGTTGGGTTATTGCCGTGGCAGGGACACATGGTAAAACCACGACAGCGAGTATGGTCGCATGGATATTAGAATACGCAGGACATAACCCCGGATTTTTAATCGGTGGTATTCCTCATAATTTTGGTTTATCCGCCCGTTTGGGTCAATCCCCCTACTTTGTCATTGAAGCAGATGAATATGATACCGCTTTTTTTGACAAACGCTCCAAATTTGTACATTACCAAGCTAAAACAAGCATTTTAAATAACTTAGAATTTGATCATGCGGATATTTTTGCCAATTTAGCGGAAATTGAAAAACAATTTCATCATTTCGTCCGTATTATTCCTGAAAATGGTTGTATTATTCGTCCTCATATTGACCCTAATTTGGATAATGTGCTGAAACAAGGGCATTGGAGTCCAGTTATTACTACCGCAATTCAAAGCAATCAAGCAAATAATGCTAATACTGATTGGACTGCAAAACTAAATACCCCAGCAGGTAATGAATTTTCGGTTTATTATCAACAACAGTTAGTTAGCACGGTGAATTGGTCATTAACAGGACACCATAATATTAATAATGCCCTTGCTGCAATCGCAGCCTGTCAACATGCGGGCATAAACCCTGAAACCGCCATACAAGCCTTAAGCCAATTTCAAAGTGTGAAACGTCGTTTAGAAAAATTAGCCACTATTAATAATATCAGCATTTATGACGACTTTGCTCACCACCCTACGGCGATTGCCACGACCTTGCAAGGTTTACGTCATCAATATCCTAAACAAAGAATTATTGCGGTATTAGAACCACGTTCTAACACCATGCAAATGGGCATACATCAACAAAGCCTAGCCCCCTCATTAGCCTTAGCCGATCAAGTGTTATTATATCAATCGCCTAATTTATCTTGGTCATTCAGCAATACGCTTGATCAATATCAAAATCCTACCCATGTTTATCATAATATTGATGATATAATTACCGCACTGGTAAAACTTGCACAGCCTCAAGATCAAATTGTCATTATGAGTAATGGTGGCTTTGCCAATATTCACCAGCGTTTAATACAAGCATTTAATGCTTACTATGCCGATTAATAAAAGTAAAAGGAAAAAAATATGTATAGTTTTCACACAAGCATATCTGGTAATTTTGATGATGTCATTCAAAAAGTTACGGCTGAACTTAAAAATCAAGGTTTTGGCGTCTTAACCGATATTGATGTCAAAGCAACGATGAAAGCTAAACTGGGTTTAGATTATCAACCTTATCGTATTTTAGGGGCTTGTAACCCTAAACTTGCCAATCAAGCCATTACGGCAGATGCCGATATTGGTTTATTATTGCCCTGTAATGTTGTAGTACGCCAAGAAGCGGATAATAACATTACGGTAGCCTTTATGGACCCTATGGCAGTATTAGCAATGGCAGAACATCCTGAATTAGAAGCAATAGGCAAAGATGCTTTGGATCGCTTGCAAAAAGTTAAAACGGCTTTAGCGTCTTAACTAAAAAAATATTTGTTCCCTAGTTATCCTGCTTCTAAGAGTTGCTAGCGCCTTCCCATGCGACTCATCGGTCGTATGGGATAAGCAAAGGTAATTAACTCACTGGTGGGCTAGCGAGTGGTAATATGACCGTAATCGCAGTACCATGTTCCTCAGGATAAACTTTTTTATCTTTAGAAAACACTGAAATTTCACCACCATAGGCTAGGACAAACTTTTTCACCAAAGGCATACCAAACCCTGTGCCTCTTTCACCAGCCGTACCTATTCGACTGCATGATTTACCCATTTCAAATAATCCTTCAATCAGTTTTTCAGGCATACCAATCCCTGAATCTTGAATGACTAAAATTGCTTTAGCATCTTTAATAGTCACTTGAACCGTAATCGTAGATTTTTCATAGGAAAATTTAATGGCATTCGTCAATAGGTTATTTAATACCGAATTAACCAATGAGGTGTAGTCTGCCATCACTGAAATATCACTAGCACAATGGATACCCAAATTAATCATTTTAGCTTTTAGTTTATCTTGTAGTAATGACCGTGAATCATTAATCGCCTGGGCTAAATTGACCGCATGAAGTGTTAATGGATACTCTTGTAATACCCGCATTTGTCGCACTAGTTCAATCACTTGCAAACCATGGCTAGCCGAAAACAATAACATATCACGATATTTATCCACATGATCACAATCTAATACCTCACTAATGGAGAATACGCCACCTAAAATATTAACTAAATCATGGCATAACACATGCAGTAATTCTTTTTGCTCATGATTGGTACGGGTTAACGCATCTTGATTTGACTTAAGTTTTAACTGATTCTTCACTCTCGCCAATAATTCTAAGACATTAAATGGTTTAAGCACATAATCCATTGCCCCTGCCTCTAAACCCTTTACAATGTCATCGACATTGCTTTGTTCCGCTAAAAATACCACTGGAATCGCTTTGGTTTCAGATAACTGGTGTAACTGCATGCACACTTCAAAATCTTCTTGTTTTGGTACTTCCATATCAATTAGAATTAAATCAAATGATTGACTTTGCACAATCGCTAAGGCTTGTTTTGCGGTTTTGGCAAAACTCAAAACATAATCTTGCAAAATATTCGCAAGTGATTGTGCATTGCTTTGATTGTCATCCACAATCAATAGAGTTTGGGTTTGTTGCTGTTCGACCATTCAACGACCACTTGCTGTTGTTGTGTGAGTGCTATCACCATTGTTCACTAAAACGCTATTATTATCAATGATTCGACTATGATATTGATCAATGCTATTTTTAATTGCGACCAATATTCCCAAACCAATAAATGCCCCAGGTGGTAAGATTGCGAGTAATACGCCAGAATAATCCCCTCGCAACACAATCGTTAACCCGCTGGCAAACTCACCAAACATTAAATGGGCTTGGGCAAATAAAGTGCCTTGACCAATCATTTCTCTTAAACCACCCAGCAATACTAAAACAACCGTAAACCCAATCCCCATTGCCAAAGCATCTAACATTGCCAACAAAGGGGGATTCCTAGAAGCAAAGGCTTCTGCTCGACCAATAATAGTACAATTTGTGACAATTAATGGAATAAAAATGCCTAAAATTTTAAACAAATCATAAAAATAGGCACTCATTAATAACTCAATGCTCGTAACCGTAGAAGCAATAATTAATACAAATACTGGCAAACGAATCTCAGGCCTGACCCAATGTCGAATCAAAGAAACCACGACACCAGACACCAATAAAGTCATAGTCGTTGCTAAACCTAAACCTAAACCATTTACCACTGATGTTGTTACTGCTAACAAGGGACATAAACCCAGCATTTGCACTAATGCTGGATTATTATGCCATAAGCCATCTTGAATGACTTTGGTTTGCATTGAAACCGAATTAACGGAACTAACGGAATTTTCTATTGCCACAAAGTTTCTCGATGTTGTTGATAATATAATAGACTAAGATAAACTGCTTTTACTACGGCTCTAGGCGTAATTGTTGCCCCTGTTAATTGATCAAACTGCCCCCCATCTTTTTTCACTCGCCATTGCGCTTGGGTGGTATTATCTAAAGATTGACCTTTAAACTGATAAATCCAGTCAGACCGCTGTGCTTCAATGCCATCCCCCAAACCAGGGGTTTCGTTATGTTGCAATACTCTTACCCCAGCTAATTCACCATTCGCCCAAATCGCAACCAATAACTTAATGGCACCACCATAACCGTCTGGTGCAATCACATTTAATGCCAGTGCAATAGGCTTGCCTTGCTTAGTCGCTCGATAAACTGAAATAGCTTTATTCGTACCTAAAAAATCAGGATCAGTCACTTGAATTTTTTCCTCTAGTAATGGATTATCGTATAAATCGGCAGGAATTAAAACATTTAAATTATCCAATAAGGCTTGTTCTTGATTTTTGATAATTCGCTGTTTCGTATTCGCATAAGTAAATGCTACCAAGGTACTAGTAAGCATAGCGAATAAAGCCAATAATAATGTTGTTATCCATAATTGCCTATCATTAATGAGACGAGTCATTACTCTTCCTTAGTATCATCTAATTTTTGATAACCAAAGACTTGCGGTCGAGTATAATAATCAATGGTAGGCACTGCCATATTTACCAATAGAACTGAAAACGCTACCCCATCAGGATACCCCCCCCAAGTGCGAATCATATAAATCAACACCCCAATACTCACCCCATAAATTAAGCGTCCTTTGGGTGTTGTACTGCTACTCACAGGATCAGTAGCAATAAAAAATGCGGCTAACATCGTCCCACCACTAAACAAATGTAATATAGGACTTAAATAATAGTCAGGGGCAATAAGATAAAATAGCAATGCAGTGATAAATAATCCCGACAATACTGCCACAGGAATATGCCAGCTAATCACTTTTTGATAAATTAAGTAAAGCCCGCCCCCCAAAAATGCTAAATTTACCCATTCCCAACCAATGCCTGCAATAGCACCAAAAATTCCTGACATTTTAATTTCAGATACTGTTTCAGCTAAAGCTAAACGGGTTTTTAATTCATCCAAAGGGGTTGCCGTCGTCAAAGCATCAACGCTTAAATGAGCATCAAAGCCCCAAAAAATAATGTTAACACTCTCAACAAAACCGAATTCAGTGAAAGGACTTAGCCAGATTGTCATTTGTAATGGAAATGAAATTAATAACGCCACATAACCGACCATAGCAGGATTAAATGGGTTATACCCCAAGCCACCATATAATTGTTTCGCAATAATAATGGCAAACGACACCCCAAACACGGTTATCCACCAAGGAGCCACAGTAGGAATAGCAATCACTAATAATACAGCGGTTACCACGGCACTATAATCTTTTAAATACAGCATAACATCTTTGCCACGCAGTTTTAATACCAGCGCTTCACAAGCAATCGCTGTCATACAAGCCAAGCCCAAATGAATCCAAATTCCCCAACCAAAAAACCAAAAAATTACTAATAAACCAGGCAATAAAGCGAGTAATACTTGTAGCATGACTTTCGCCACATCCGTATTAGCCTGAACATGAGGGGAACTATGATTAAAAACGCTGGGGGATTTCATTATTAAGTAGTAAAAATGCGGGTTATCATTTGATTTAACCTGTTATTATATCACTTACAAGCACATATCAGAAGCATAGCACAAGATAAAACCAAACATTCCTACCTAATCCCTAACAACTTATGAGTCTGAATACTCAAGCGCCACTGTGGAAATTTTAAACAATACGCTAGGGCATAGCGAATATTCGCTTGCTTTTCTATGCCATCCATTGCTTGGATGAAAAAATAGTCGAAATCTAAATTAACGAAATTACTGGGATCAATGCCTTGTTGTGGCACGACGAGTTTTAATTCATTGCCTTGCGTTACCACTAAACTTGATCCTGCCTTGGGACTCACACATAGCCAATCAATACCGTCAGGCACCGCTAAAGTACCATTGGTTTCAATGCCTGTTTCAAAACCTTGTTGTTTAAGTGCCATTAATAAGTCTGAATCTAGTTGCAATAAAGGCTCCCCCCCTGTAAAAACCACATAAGGTTGGGCGTATTCGGCACAATGTTTTGACCAAAGGTCAGTAATGTTTTTCACCAAAGAATTAAGATGATATTTCCCCCCATTTACCCCATTAACACCCACAAAATCAGTATCACAAAAGGAGCAAATGGCAGTGGCTCGATCTTTTTCTAAGCCATTCCATAAATTACAACCAGAAAAACGACAAAATACAGTCACTCGCCCTGCTCTTGCCCCTTCCCCTTGTAAACTATAAAAAATTTCTTTTACACTGTAAATTTTAGCCAAATCTTGCTCCATGGTTTTGATAGGTTCTTACTGTTAATAACCCCCATCATTGATAAATGGCAACAATCCGCCATTGTGATTCTTCTAACTGCATAATAAAATGCACAGGCTGTTTACCTAATTTACCCACTCTAACTAAAAATCGCTGCGGTGATTCAAAAAATGCGAAATCCACCTGATCAAATAAAGAAATAGGTCGATTATCCACCGATAAATCTCGGCGTATAATCGCATTTTTTACCCATAATAAATCAATTTGATCAATGGAAAAATTGCTGATAGTATTAGCACCCTGACGAAATAACTGGCTGACTACATTCGTTTGACCTAAATTGCGTTGAATTAAATCCTCATGTTGTTGTTTTACATTAGACGTAATTTGAGCCAAATCAACCCATTGCTCAAACTCTGCACGCTGATTTTTTAACAAAGCTTGGTCAATTTGATATAACACCGCATAAGGCCATAATAAATAAGCAGATGCTAGCAATAAAACCAACATAAAAAATAGTCTTTTCATATTTCACTCTCATTTTTAAAAACTGCTAGAATAATCATGCTAGTTTATCTTAAATTACTCAATTGGAAAAATGGTTTACCTATGTCAAATAATTTAATTTTTACGTCTGAATCGGTTTCAGAAGGTCATCCCGATAAAGTGGCGGATCAAATATCAGATGCCATCTTAGACGCACTACTCACCCAAGACCCAAAAGCTAGAGTAGCTTGTGAAACTTTAGTGAAGACTGGAATGGTATTAATTGCGGGTGAAATTACTACCTCCGCTTGGGTAGATTTTGAAGAAATTGTCCGCCAAACCATTAAGGATATTGGTTATAATCATACTGATATTGGTTTTGATAGTGACACTTGTGCCGTAATTTCTGCGGTTGGCAAACAATCCGCCGATATTGCTATGGGTGTTGATGAAGCCGAAGCACATGAACAAGGGGCAGGTGATCAAGGCTTAATGTTTGGTTATGCCAGTAATGAAACAGATGTGCTAATGCCAGCACCCATTACTTATGCCCATCGTTTAGTACAACATCAAGCCGAACTTAGAAAAAATGGCACCTTGCCTTGGCTACGTCCCGATGCCAAAAGCCAAGTCAGCTTTCGTTATGAAAATAATCAAGCTGTCGGCATTGAAACAGTCGTATTATCCACACAACATGATCCGGATATTAGTCCTAAAGACTTAGAAGAAGCAGTCATGGAATCCATTATCAAACATGTACTGCCCTCACAATGGTTAGACCAAAATACTAAATATTGGATTAATCCGACGGGTCGTTTTGTGATTGGAGGCCCTGTGGGTGATTGTGGTTTAACGGGGCGTAAAATTATTGTGGATACTTATGGGGGTATGGCGCGACACGGAGGAGGCTGTTTCTCCGGAAAAGATCCGTCTAAGGTCGATCGCTCCGCTGCCTATGCCGCACGTTACGTTGCTAAAAACATTGTCGCCGCAGGTTTAGCGGATCGTTGTGAAATTCAAATTTCTTATGCCATCGGTGTGGCAGAACCAACCTCGGTTAGTGTGAATACGTTTGGTACAGGCAAATTAGAGGATCAACGCTTAGTCTCATTAATCCGTGAACATTTTGATCTACGTCCCAAAGGTTTAATCACTATGTTAAATCTACTGCGTCCCATTTATCGTAACACGGCCAGTTATGGGCATTTTGGTCGCAATGAACCTGAATTTAGTTGGGAACAAACCGATAAAGTTGAATTATTAAAGGAATCATTATGAGTACTGAAGTTGCAGAAAACCTAAGCCCTGATTATAAAGTTGCTGATATTAGCCAAGCCGACTGGGGTCATAAAGAAATTCGCATTGCCGAAACTGAAATGCCAGGATTAATGGCGATTCGTAAGGAATATCAAAACCAACAACCCTTAAAAGGTGCGAAAATTGCAGGTTGTTTGCATATGACCATTCAAACAGCCGTACTCATTGAAACTTTAATTGCCTTAGGTGCCGAAGTTCGATGGTCTTCGTGTAATATTTTTTCAACCCAAGATCATGCGGCGGCTGCCATTGCCGATCAAAACATTCCTGTCTTTGCTTGGAAAGGTGAAAGCGAAGAAGAATTTTGGTGGTGTATTGAACAAACCATTTTCGGTCCCAATCACTGGCGACCTAATTTAATTTTGGATGATGGTGGCGATTTAACCCAAATCATGCACGAAAAATATCCAAAATTATTAGAGGATGTCAAAGGACTTTCCGAAGAAACCACCACAGGGGTGCATCGTTTATACGAAATGATGGAAGAAGGCAGCTTAAAAGTCCCTGCCATTAATGTCAATGATTCCGTCACCAAATCTAAATTCGATAATCTTTATGGCTGTCGTGAATCCTTAGTCGATGGAATTAAACGTGCTACCGATGTTATGGTTGCAGGTAAAATTGCTATGGTCTTAGGTTATGGGGATGTCGGTAAAGGCTGTGCCCAATCATTGCGTGCGTTAGGTGCCACCGTTTGGATTTCTGAAATTGATCCAATTTGTGCCTTACAAGCGGCCATGGAAGGTTATCGAGTCGTTACAATGGAACAAGCGGCTTCAAAAGCTGATATTTTTGTTACCGCTACAGGTAATATCAATGTGATTACTCATAAGCATATGCTAGCCATGAAAGACCAGGCAATTATCGGTAATATTGGTCATTTTGATTCTGAAATTGATATTGCCTCTTTACGTCAATATCAATGGGAAAATATTAAACCGCAAGTGGATCATGTGATTTTTCCAGATAATAAACGTTTAATCGTATTAGCCGAAGGTCGATTGGTAAACTTAGGTTGTGCCACAGGTCATCCCAGCTTTGTGATGTCCAATTCTTTTACTAACCAAGTGTTAGCTCAAATTGAATTATGGCAACAAGCCGATAAATATAGCAAAAAAGTCTATGTCTTGCCGAAACATTTGGATGAAAAAGTGGCTAGATTACATTTACAAAAACTTGGGGCTGATCTTACCGTATTAACCCAAACTCAATCTGACTACTTAAAAATTCCAGTAGAAGGCCCTTATAAGCCTGACCATTATCGTTATTAATCATTCTCAAGCCCGTGCAAAACATGGGCTTGCCAGGATACACCATGTCAATTAATTTAAGCTTTGAATTTTTCCCGCCAAAAACCGAAAACGGTCAAACCAACTTGGCCCAAACTCGGCAACAATTAGCTCAACTAAAGCCCGAGTTTTTTTCAATAACCTTTGGTGCCGGCGGTTCAACCCGTGATTTAACCTATGATTTAGTCATAGACACCCAAGCCCAAACGAAAATAGAAACTGCTCCACATTTATCCTGTATCGCTTCAACTAAAAACAATGTTGCCAATATTATTCAACGCTACCAACAACAAAATATTCGGCGAATCGTTGCCTTGCGTGGTGATATTCCGTCAGGTACGGTAGAAATGGGTGAATTTCGGTATGCCAATGAATTAGTGAGTTTTATTCGAGAACAAACGGGGGAACATTTTCATATTGAAGTCGCTGTGTATCCAGAAGCACATCCACAAGCCCCAAATTTACAAAGCGATTTAAAAAATTTTAAACGTAAAGTTGATGCCGGTGCCAATAGTGCGATTACCCAATATTTTTTTAATCCTGATGCCTATTTTCGTTTATTAGATGACTGTCAAAAACTAGGCATTGACATTCCGATTATCCCCGGCATTATGCCAATTACCAACTATACCCAACTTTCCCGTTTTTCTGATATTTGTGGGGCGGAAATTCCTCGCTGGATTCGGCGACGTTTAGAAGGTTATGGTGATGATATGCAAAGCATTCAGCAATTTGGCTTAGAAGTAGTAACGCAACTCTGTCAAACCTTACGGCAACAAGGGACAACAGGCTTACATTTTTACACTATGAATAAAACTGAACCGACGATTACGATTTGTCGGCAATTGGATGTGGTTTTGTTTTAGGTGAAGTTTTTTAGAACTTAATCAAGTTACCCATTGAAATATCTATGCCAATGCCTAAACCCATGCGAATCCCAAGAATCTACTGCCCTAACCTCACCTTAAACCAAACCATCACCCTAGATACTAAAACCAGCCATTACTGCTGTCGAGTATTACGTTTAAAACCACAAGCTACGTTACGTTTATTTGATGGCGGTGGTCATGAGTATCATGCCATAATTGAAGTTGCCAATCCTAAACAAGCTCAAGTTACTATTACAAAAGCGATCACGACTGAAAACGAAAGCCCCTTAAACATTCGTTTAGCCCAAGTTATCTCTCGCAATCAACGCATGGATTATGTGATACAAAAAAGTGTCGAACTTGGAGTAACTGAAATTGTTCCCTTAAGCAGTCACTATTGTAATTTGCACTTATCGACTCAGCGTCAACAATCCAAACTAGCCCATTGGCAACAAGTGATGATTTCCGCCTGTGAACAATCAGGACGTAATTATATGCCCCAAATTCAGCCCATTACGGCATTAACAGATTATCTTAAGCCGTCTAATTCTAATTCAAATAACTTACGCCTATTTTTTCAGCCTGATGCTAGTTATAGTTTAAAAACACTGCCAGTCAATACCAATCAAGCCATTGAGGTATTAATTGGTGCGGAAGGGGGTTTTAATGATAATGAGATTCAACAAATTCAGCAATCAGGGTTTACTGCCATTAAACTAGGTCCAAGAGTTTTAAGAACTGAAACCGCAACTGTAACAGTGTTAAGTTGTTTGCAGTTATTGTGGGGAGATTTGGGTTGAAAAATCATTGCTTACATTATTATCTTAAGATGATTACTATAATTGAAAATACGGTTGCTAGTGATATTGAACAATATTTGACCTGAGTTCGACATAAAACAGAAAAATATACTTGTTTTTTTTCTATTCAAATGGACTATTCTATCAATAATAGCGTCTTTTTTCATAGCTACGCTAATAATTCAACACCGACACCAAGCACTGCTCCACCACTTCCTGACTCACGCCCTTACGTTTTGCATAATCTTGCACTTGATCCTTAGAAATCTTCCCCACTGAAAAATAGCAAGATTGTGGATGAGAAAAATAATAACCGCTAACGGATGCCGTTGGCAACATGGCACAACTTTCAGTTAAACTCATGCCAATTTTATCCGCACCTAACCATGCAAACAAATCATTTTTGGCACTATGATCAGGACAAGCCGCATAACCAGGAGCAGGACGAATGCCTTGATATTTTTCGGCAATCAATTGTTCATTGTCAAATTGTTCCGCTTGGGCATAACCCCACCATTCTTTCCGAACACGTTCATGACAGTGTTCAGCCAAGGCTTCGGCTAAACGATCCGCTAAGGCTTTTAATAAAATACGATTATAATCATCGGTACTGGGAAATTTAGCTAAAGCCTGTTCAATCCCAATCCCTGCGGTTACCGCAAATCCACCAATATAATCTGCAATGTTTAATGCTTTAGGGGCAATAAAATCGGCTAAGGCATAATTAAAACGATTAGACGCTTTCATGGCTTGTTGGCGTAAACTATAAACCTTGCTCATCACCTTAGTTCTAGTATCATCTTCATAAATTTCTATATCATCACCCACTCGATTCGCAGGAAACAAAGCAATCACCATATTGGCTTGCAACCATTTTTCTTGCATTATTTTATCTAGCATCACTTGAGCATCCGCATAAAGATCACGTGCCGCTTTGCCCACTACGTCATCCTGTAAAATCGCAGGAAATCGTCCTGCTAATTCCCAAGATTGAAAAAAGGGTGTCCAATCAATTCTATCAATCAATACTGTCATGTCATAATCAATAAAGGTTTGAATGCCTAACTGTTTCGGTTTGGGTGGTGTATAGTTAGCCCAATCAATCTTTAAGCCATGCTCTCTAGCTTGCTCAATACTATAACGGCGTTGGTTAGATTTTTTTTGTTGATGGCGTTCTCGGATTTGTTGATAATCTTGTTTAATTTCTGCGGCATAATCAGGCTTTTTAGTTTTGTTTAATAAATTACTCACCACACCCACACTACGAGACGCATCGGTCACATAAATCACATCCTGCGAATAATTAGGGGCAATTTTTACTGCCGTATGCACTTTTGAAGTAGTCGCACCACCAATTAATAATGGCAATTCAAAGCCTTGTTTTTCCATCGTTTTCGCAACGACTACCATTTCTTCTAACGATGGCGTAATTAAACCACTTAAGCCGATAATATTAACTTGATGTTGTTTGGCTTCGGCTAAAATTTTATCGCATGGCACCATTACCCCAAGATCAATGACTTCATAACCATTACATTGCAACACTACTGCCACAATATTTTTGCCAATATCGTGGACATCGCCTTTCACCGTTGCCATTAAAATTTTGCCTTTGCTACTGACACCTTCGCCTTTTTCTGCTTCAATAAACGGAATTAAATAAGCAACTGCTTGTTTCATTACTCGTGCCGATTTCACTACTTGGGGTAAAAACATTTTCCCATCACCAAATAAATCCCCTACCACATTCATAGCATCCATTAATGGGCCTTCAATCACTTCCACAGGATGGGGATATTGTTGTCGTGCTTCTTCGGTATCTTGTTCAATATAAGTAGCAATGCCTTGCACTAACGCATGGTTTAAGCGTTGATTGATAGCTTGTTCACGCCAAGCTAAATCCTGTTGTTTTTGGCTGGATTTGCCTTTTAATTGTTCGGCCAGTTCTAAAAGTCTATCCGTGGCATCCTCACGGCGATTAAATAAGACATCTTCAATGCGTTGCAAATTATCTTTAGGCACATCCTCATAAACGGTTAATTGCCCTGCGTTCACAATACCCATATCCATACCTGCTTTAATCGCATGATATAAAAATGCCGAATGGATTTCTTCACGAATCACATGATTGCCTCGAAATGAAAAGGAAATATTACTCACCCCGCCACTGACTTTAGCATAGGGTAAAGTTTGTTTAATGATTTCAGTGGCTTCAATAAAATCTAAGGCATAACGATTATGTTCAGATAAACCGGTAGCAACGGCAAAAATATTGGGATCAAAAATAATATCCTCAGGCGGAAAACCGACTTGATTGACTAAAATATCATAAGAACGTTGGCAAATATCGACTTTACGTTGTTTGCTATCGGCTTGTCCTGTTTCATCAAATGCCATGACAATCACCGCCGCCCCATATTGACGAACTTTTTTGGCTTGTTCAATAAACTTGGCTTCGCCTTCTTTAAGACTAATAGAATTGACTACGCCTTTGCCTTGAATACATTGCAAACCCGCTTCAATCACTTCCCACTTAGAGGAATCAATCACAATGGGCACTCGACTAATATTCGGTTCACTGGCAATTAACTGCAAAAATTTTACCATTTCTGCTGTCGAATCTAACATGCCTTCATCCAGATTGATGTCAATCATCTGAGCCCCATTTTCGACTTGATCTCTGGCAACATCTAAGGCCGTTTCATAATCTTGTTCTTTAATTAAACGAGCAAAACGAGCCGAACCAGTCACATTCGTCCGTTCGCCAATATTGACAAACATAGTATCATTATCAATATTTAAAGGCTCTAAACCACTTAAACGGCATTGTATTGCTACCTCAGGAATGCTACGTCTAGGATAAGCTCGAACAGTTTCCGCAATTTTCGCAATATGTTCAGGGGTAGAGCCACAACATCCCCCCACAATATTCACCAAACCATCTTGGGCAAATTCTTGTAATTGCTCGGCCATATCATCAGGCGTTTCATCATACTCGCCAAATTCATTGGGCAAACCCGCATTGGGATGCACACTAATATAAGTATTTACTTTAGGAGATACTTCTGCTACATAAGGATATAAGGTTTTTGCTCCTAAAGCACAGTTAAAACCCAAACTCACCGGTTGAATATGTGAGACGGAATTCCAAAAGGCTTCTGGGGTTTGACCTGATAATAAGCGTCCTGAGGCGTCGGTGATCGTCCCTGAAATCATCACAGGTAGTTTCAAGCCTTGTTGCTCAAACACCTGTTCAATCACATATAAAGCCACTTTACAATTTAAGGTATCAAAAATGGTTTCGACCAAAATAATATCAATCCCACCTGCAATCAAGGCTTTTAAGGCTTGCTCATAACTTTGGGCTAATTGCTCAAAGCTAATATTACGATAATCTGGGCGTTCCACATCGGGCGATACGGATAAAGTATATTTCGTAGGACCAATAATTCCTGCCACAAATCTAGGTTGCTCATCGGTACTATAGTGATCCGCTGCTTGCCGTGCTAATTGTGCCGATTGATAATTGATTTCATACGCCTGATCCTCTACCCCATATTCGGCTAAAGAGACCGCTGTCGCATTAAAAGTATTGGTTTCAATAATATCGACGCCAACATCCAAATACGCTTGATGAACTTCGGTAATAATCTTAGGATGAGTTAATGACAAAATATCATTATTACCTTTTAAATCAATGGGGTGATTTTTAAACAATTCGCCTCGATAATCCGCTTCTTCCAGCTTATATTGCTGGATCATTGTCCCCATTGCCCCATCGAGAATTAAAATCTTTTCTTGCAATAATTGATAAAATTTGGCAATGCGGTGGTGATCGGTCATAAATATATTACTCCATGATTTCATTCAAATACACAGTTTTAATAGCTTGAATATGATTAACTTGTATTATCCGTAAATTCACCTTTAAGTAAATGGATTAATTTACGACTAGATTTCAATGATCAACGCCATCAAAAAATTTTTTAATATCAATCTCTAAAGCGACCGCAATTTTATACAAATTTCGAATGCCAACGCTTTTCTCACAACGTTCAATTTGACCAATATAAGCTCTGTGTAAACCAGAGTCTTTCGCCAAAGAAGCCTGTGATAATTTTTTTGCCTTTCGATACCGTACAATATTTTTAGCAACAATTAAAATAACATCATCAGCTTTCATTTAAATCTCTTGAACTCAATCTATTGTTTGTTTAAAATAACACTACTCATAAGTAGTCAAGGAAATCAACAATGACCCAATATACTATATCACAGAAAATATATTCAAATTCTATGCAACAAACCGAACTGCCATTGGCTTAAAAAATCGATATATTAAAGGAACTGAATAGGTAAGATTATTTTTCTCAATAAAAAAAGCCTCTTTATACCCAAATTCAGGATAATTACCTATTTTCACAGCGACATAGTAAAATACTATTATGAAATTTAACCCCAATTTGCAATTTGATCAACAACATATCTGGCATCCTTACAGTGCTATTGGTGCGAATCATCCAGTTTTTAAAGTAACGGCGGCCCAAGGTGTGTATTTAACCTTAGAAGGTGGACAACCGTTAATTGATGGCATGGCATCTTGGTGGTCAGTGATTCATGGTTATAATCACCCAGTATTAAATCAAGCCCTACAACAACAAATTGCACAATTTTCCCATGTCATGTTTGGTGGACTTACGCATCAAGCTGCGATTGATTTGGCAAAAATCTTAATTGAAATTACCCCAGCACCCTTACAATCGGTATTTTTTGCTGATTCTGGTTCGGTATCGGTAGAAGTTGCCATGAAAATTGCCATTCAATACTACTTATCACAAGGCTATCCTGATAAGCATAAATTTTTAACCATAAAACGTGGTTATCATGGTGATACTTTTGGTGCCATGTCAGTTTGTGATCCAGAGCAAGGTATGCATGCTTTATTTAAAGGAATTTTAGCCCAACAATATTTTATTGCCGCACCGCAAGCAGGTTTTGATCAAACGGATGTCAGTCAAGATATTATGGCAATGGAACAATATTTAGAGCAATATCATCAAAATATTTGTGCGGTAATTTTAGAACCTATTGTACAAGGTGCAGGGGGTATGCGTTTTTATTCCCCCCATTATCTAGCAAAAGTACGCCAACTTTGTGATCAATATCAGGTATTATTAATTGCCGATGAAATTGCTACAGGCTTTGGTCGTAGTGGGCGTTTGTTTGCCTGTGAATATGCCAATATTAGTCCTGATATTTTATGTGTAGGCAAAGCCTTAACAGGGGGTTATATGACCTTGGCAGCGACTTTAACCACTGAAAAAATTAGCCAGGCCATTCGCCAAAACCCACCCCATGTCCTAATGCATGGTCCTACCTTTATGGCAAACCCTTTAGCTTGTCGTGTGGCTTTAGCTAGTATTCAATTATTATTACAATCTAATTGGCAAAATAATGTTCAAATGATAGCCAAAGAATTACAACAAGGTTTAGCACCTTGTTTAGAACTTGAACAAGTTGCAGAGCTAAGAGTATTAGGCGCAATTGGCGTGGTTGAACTTAAACAAGCTGTCGATATGAAAACCATACAAGCTCTATTAGTTAAACATGGGGTCTGGGTACGCCCTTTTGGACGTTTAGTTTATGTGATGCCACCTTATATTATCAGCAAAGTTGAGATCCAGACTTTGACGCAAGCAATGCTTAAAGTTATTGCCAAAATTTAGGTTTCTCATAACAAACTAACCGCACGTTACGTTCTCCTTGCACAATTTCAATCTGAATTGGCATGAACCGCTTCTACTTTTAACATTACGCCATCAACCCCAACTACTCTGACTTTAGTCTGAGCAGGACAATCCTTACCCGTTACAGTCCAAGTGCTATCATCAACTCTTACTCGACCACGTTCATTAACAATGGGTTCTTCTAAAGTAAATAATCGACCAATATACTGATTCGCCCGCTTGTTTAAGGTTGGATCCGCTGTTTCAGTGGGATTTTTAGCTAAATATACCCGCCAAAAACTAATACTCGCCACTGAAAATACCGAAAATAATAATAATTGCATTTCCCAAGTGGTATCAGGCGCAACGACTAGTAATAAAGCAATGAAACCAGCACCCACCCCCATCCATAAAAAAAACGCCCCTGGGGTCAGCATTTCCAAAATAATTAAAATCATGGCAAAGCTAAACCAATGCCAAGAATTTAATTGTTGCAAAAACTCCATCTTAGTCCCCTTGCATTTGGCGTTTAAACTCGTCTTGTTTTGATTTTTTATCTAAGGCTTCTTTGGCAATTTCACTAATACCACCAATAGAACCTAATAAACTCGTCGCTTCAATGGGTAAAAATAATACTTTTTCATTTTCTGCTGAACCGATTTTTTGCAAGGCTTCCACATATTTTTGGGCAACAAAATAGTTAATCGCATTAATATCCCCTTTGGCAATAGCAACCGATACCATTTCGGTTGCTTTGGCTTCGGCTTGAGCTAAACGCTCTCTCGCCTCCGCATCACGAAAAGCGGCTTCTTTGCGACCTTCGGCTTCTAAAATAAATGATTGTTTTTCCCCTTCTGCTCGTAAAATTTCAGATTGTCTATCCCCTTCGGCATCTAAAATATTCGCTCGTTTATCCCGTTCTGCTTTCATTTGCCGTGCCATTGCATCCACAATATCTCTAGGCGGCGCAATATCTTTGATTTCAATTCTAGTCACTTTAATCCCCCAAGGATTCGTGGCTTCATCAACGACGGTTAATAGGCTCATATTGATTTGATCCCGCCGTGATAATAATTCATCTAAATCCATTGAGCCAACCACCGTACGAATATTAGTCATGGTTAAATTTAAAATTGCCACATCATAACGATTGACTTCATACGCTGCTTTTGCCGCATCTAAAATCTGAAAAAATAAAATCCCATCTACGGTTACTAAGACATTATCTTTGGTGATCACATCTTGTGAAGGCACATCTAATACTTGTTCCATCATATTCATACGATGTCCCACCATGTCAACGATGGGGATAATTAAATGTAAGCCTGGTGGTAAACTTTTGGTATAACGTCCAAAACGTTCTATGGTATATTCCCAACCTTGGCTGACTCTTTTCACCCCAAGCACCAAAAACACCACAATTAATGAAAAAAAGAATATAACGGCTTCACCCATAGCATTTCCTAAAAGTTATTGATATTATCTAATTATAGAAAAGAAATGAGCAAATAATAATAAACAAATTGTGAAAAAGCTTAATCCCCCTAAATCCTTGCTAAGACAAGTTGGTAAAGCCATTGCTGATTATCAAATGATCCAAGCCAATGATAGCGTATTATTAGCCGTATCTGGCGGTAAAGATTCTTTGAGTTTGTTACAGATATTAATCCATTTGCAACGTCATGCACCCATTGAATTTAAACTCGCCGTGATTACGGTTGATCCATTAGTCGAAGGCTTTGATCCAAGCCCATTACAAGCGTATTACCAAGGCTTAAATATTCCCTATTTTTATCAAGCACAGGCGATCTTAGCACAAGCCAAACAACATATGAAAAAACCCTCATTTTGTGCCTATTGCTCTCGCATTAAACGGGGAATTATGTACCGTATTGCCCGAGAAAATAATTATAATGTCTTAGCTTTAGGGCAACATTTAGATGACTTTGCCGAAAGCTTTTTAATGTCAGCCTTTTATCAAGGTCAACTGCAAACCATGAAAGCGTGTTATTTAAACGATAGCAAAGATATTCGAGTGATTCGTCCTTTGCTTTATATTAGAGAACGTCAAACCCGAGATTTTGCCCAAATGGCTAAGTTGCCAGTAATTGCTGACAGTTGCCCTGCCTGTTTTCAACATCCTACTGAACGTCAATATATTAAACAATTACTGGCAACTCAGGAACAGCACAATAATAAACTATTTCCCAATTTATTACACGCCATGCGAACACTGTATCAATCTTCCGATTGACCTACCTCTCCATTTCCACCATCAGGCTGAAAATTAAACTCAAAGCTTAAAGAATCATCCGGTGCTTGTAAAAAATTACCTTGGATGTACTGAATCCCACATTGCCATAAAACATAAAGACTATCCGCACTTTCGACAAGTTCCGCAATCACTTCAATACCTCTTGCATTGGCAAGTTTGGCATATTCTCTAATCTTTTCTTGATTGTCAGATTTTTCTTTTAAATCTTGCGTGTATTTACCCGAAAGTTTAATATAATCAAGTTGTAAATGTTCTGCGATTTGAAATGATTGCTGAGTACTACCAAAATGTTCTAAAGCAACCCCACAACCAATGTCTTTAATTTCTTGCGAAAAAGATTGTGAAAATAATAAATAAGAGGCAGCAGTGGCTTCTGAAATTTCAAACACCAGACGCTTGGGTTCAACATGAAAGGTTTTAAATTGTTTTTTAACCCAAGGCATCAAAGTTTGATCGGCTAAAGAGGCATGCGTAATTTTAACAAAAAACTCAACCTCTCTGCCATTTTTTTGCATTAATGAACAAACATTAATGGCATTATAAATTACCCAACGATCAATTCTAACGGTTAAACCATAACGTTCTGCTACTGGCATAAATTTGCTTGGAGAAATTTGCTGTTTATTTCGACCAAGCATACGAATTAATACTTCATATTTTTCCAAATGATCATCTTGTAAATTCGCAATCGGTTGATAGTTTAAACGAAACTGATTTTTATCTAATGCGGTTCTAACTAGCTGTACGATTTGGGTTTCAGATAATCCTGATTCATGTTTTTCTAAAGCATCGGTTTCTAATAAATAAATTTTGTGTAAATTTGAATGGGATTGTTCACAAGCATCACTGGCTAAAGCTAACATTTCCGTCGCTTCCCGCTTTTCATCTAAAATATTCACAATACCAATATGACAACTTACCGTTACTGAGGCTTGTTTAATTTGATAAATTCCTTTTTCAATCAGTTTTTTAATCTTTTCGCTATACTCAACAATATCCTCAACATCGTCTTGATTGACCAATAAGGCAAAGCTGGTTTCATTCACTTTCCCTAACAATGGTTCTTTAATCAAATACTGACATAATTTTTGTGAAATTTCGGATAACAATAATTCCATCCCCCAATCGCCTACCGTTTTTTTGATTTCATCAAAATTCGCAATTTTAATATAAAACAATAGCATCGTTTGATGAGTGATTTTAATCTGGGTAATCTTATGGTTTAACTCAACAAGAAATGCTCGGCGATTATATAAGCCTGTTACTTGATCTTTCTGACTTAAATAACGCATGCGGTTACTTAAACGCCGACCTCTATGTACCCGACTTTTTAATGCCATCACCAAATGTTTAGGCGTAATAGGTTTGCTTAAAAAAATATCGCCACCTTTTACCATCGCTTCTAGTTTTAATTCCGGGTCTTCTTCTGAGGATAAAAATACGACAGGTATTGTTAAATATTCAGGCATTTGGTGAATCATGTCAGCTAATAAAATCCCTGAATAATCAGGCATATGCATATCCATTAAAATCGTATCAGGCTGAAAATCATGCAGTACTTCCAACAATTGTTTTGGCTTGTTCACCTGTTCGGTAATCATACCCGCATGTTTTAATAATACCGCATAATAAGATGACTGGGTTTTATCATCTTCTACAATTAGCACTCGGAAAATTGATTCTTTCTTTTGTGCGACAATATCGTCTAATTTTTCTACAATATCATAAACATTCACTGGCTTATTAAAATAAACTTCTCCGCCTGCCTCAATCGCCTGAAGACGTGCGGTTAAATCTCCCCGAAATGACATAAATAATATGGTAATATTTTCGGGGAGTTCCGATTTGATATTTTTCATTTGTTCAATACCGTATAAACTCCCTTGCGGAAACACGACTTCAGAAATAATCACGTTAGGCACAGCGCCTAACATCGCAAACATATCTTCAAACTCAGAAAATACTTTTGTTTTATAACCAAAGCGTTGTAAAAATATGGCTAAATATTGCGATAATTCAGGATCAGGATCAATAATAAAAACCAGTTCTTTTTGATGAGCTTTAACTCTAAGTTTTTCTCTGCTGTCATCTACTTTTGATTTTAATTCTGTTTCAGGTTTTTCATTTAAAACTAACTTTTTTAAATTGCCTAGAAGTAAATTAATTCGTTCTTTTTGCTCTGCATTTGGAGGGCATAATGTTTTAGATAAGGGGATAAATTCTAGTTCTAAGGCATGAGCAACTTCACTAATTTTAGGATACCCTAAGGTCCCTGCATTACTTGCAAGCGTATGGTTGATCTTATATAAAATATTAAATGCCTCCTCATGCCAATCAACATATAACAGCTTTTGCCATAAATTTAGCATTTGTCTCACATCACGCGGCAATTTTTTTAGATAATTGGTTTGTAGACTTGACAACTCTTGTTGTAATTGATTGTTGGATGGATTACCCATCGCCCCCCCCTTAAAATTTGTGCTTTATACAATTATGGCACAAATTATAGCCGTAACCAAGCAATCATCGCTTCCAAAATGCGGGTGTGAATAATACTAATAAAGTAAAAATTTCTAAACGGCCTAATAACATAGCAAAACACAAAATATATTTGGCAATGTCGTTTAAACCAGCATAATTCACCCCAGCCATTCCCAAACCAGGTCCCAGATTATTCATACAAGCAACAACAGAAGAAAAAGCGGTAATTAGATCTAAATCAGTGGCAGCAATCGCTAAATACATCAGGGCAAAACTTGCCACATATAAGGCAAAAAATCCCCAAACAGCATCAATGACTCGATTATTCAAAATTTGCTGTCCAACTCTAATGATAATCTGGGCATTAGGATGAATTAAGCGATTAATTTCTCGCATACCTTGTTTGATCAATAATAAAAATCGAATCACCTTAATTCCCCCCCCCGTTGAACCCGCACAGCCCCCAACAAAACTCGTCATTAACAATAAAATTGAAATAAATCCAGGCCAATTATGATATTCTGCGGTCGTAAATCCAGTGGTAGTACCAATGGATACCGCTTGAAATAAGCCTTTAAAAAAGGCATTATCTGCTTCAATATAAGTATCGGTTAAATATAAAGTGACGCTCACAATCAGTGCAACAAAGCTTAGTAAGCCTAAATAAAATTTGAACTCTGAATCATCGAAATAATATCTAACATTTTTATTTTGCCAAGCTGTAAAATGCAGTGAAAAATTAATCCCTGAAAGTAACATAAATACCACAGCAACCATTTCAATTAGAGTGCTATCAAAATATCCCATACTTTGATCATGGGTGGAGAGCCCGCCAATGGAAACTGTCGAAAAGCTATGTCCTAAGGCATCAAAGGCATTCATACCTGCCACCCAATACGCTAAAAAGCAGGCAATGGTTAAGGTTAAATAAATATACCACAATGCCTTTGCTGTTTCAGTAATTCTAGGTACTAACTTACTGTCTTTCATAGGTCCAGGGGTTTCAGCACGGTATAACTGCATCCCTCCAATACCCAATACGGGTAATACGGCAACCGCTAACACAATAATCCCCATGCCACCTAACCATTGCAATTGCTGACGATAATATAAAATTGATTTTGGCAATATATCAATGCCAATAATTACTGTTGCACCAGTACTGGTTAGCCCTGAAATAGATTCAAATAAGGCATCTACAAATGGCATATGAGGATCATCTGTCAGCATAAAAGGCAAACATCCCGACAAACTTAAAATTATCCACAATATTACCACCACTAAAAATCCATCACGCAAACGTAATTCTTGTTGAAAATTTCGAACAGGAAACCAACAAATCAAGCCTACCATTAATGTCAGCAAAAACCCTAGAATAAATGGGAGCATCGCCCCATCATCATACCATAACGACACCAGTATCGGTGGTAACATAGTGCCGCTAAAAATCATCAACAGCAAACCTAAAATTCGCTGAATAATTAAAAAATGTCGCATTTACATAACACATTGACTAGGAAAAACGTCCCATATGCACGCGTATCTCTTTACGACATTGATCCAGTTTGTGAACAACCGTTTCCATTTCATCTAATACTGCTGAGCTAATGGCTGATTCAATTAACAACGCTAACTCATCAAAATGAATGTCGCCCACATGTTGACGTCCACTTTCACTTAACTTTTCTTTAAATGCTGCTACAACTTTACTCGCATGTTCCGCATGAATATTTGTCATCATTATTCCTTTATGTTTCAATCGTTACATTAATATTACGAAATCTGTTCATCCCGTTCATAAACATCCGCCGCACAACCAACAATCAATGGGTCAGGTTTAATGGCGATTTTGGGGTCTTTATTACGGTAAGGCAGTTTATCTAAAATAAACCGTAAAGCATTAATTCTTGCCCGTTTTTTATCGTCCGATTTGACCACTGTCCAAGGTGCATCGGCGGTATCCGTGTAAAAAAACATGGCTTCTTTGGCTTTGGTATAATCATCCCATTTATCTAAAGATGCCATATCAATCGGACTTAGTTTCCATTGTTTTAATGGATCGACTCGGCGTTGTTGAAAACGGCGAAATTGTTCAGGACGACTGACCGAAAACCAAAGTTTAAACACATAAACACCACTTCTAACTAACATCCGTTCTAATTCGGGTGTTTGACGCATAAACTCTAAATATTCCTCAGGCGTACAAAATCCCATCACCCGTTCTACCCCTGCACGGTTGTACCAAGAACGATCAAATAACACAATTTCCCCTGCGGAAGGTAAATGTTCAATATAACGTTGAAAATACCACTGCCCTCGTTCATATTCGGTTGGTTTTTCCAGTGCGATCACATGAGCCCCCCTAGGATTCAAATGTTCCATAAAACGCTTAATGGTTCCCCCCTTACCTGCGGCATCTCGTCCCTCAAATAAAATAACAATTCGTTGCCCTGTATCTTTCACCCAATTTTGCATTTTTAACAACTCAACCTGTAATTCGGTTTTAAGTTTCTCATATTTAGCCCGTGGCATTTTTTCCTTGTAAGGATAACCACTGTTTTTTAGGATACCCTTTTTACCTTTGACATTATGGGCTTTTTCTAATTTTTCAAATACTTCTTTTACCGCTCTTGGTTCAGAAGCCTGCTTATCATCAATTTGACTATGCTTTTTCTCAGTCATAATGTCCCCTTATAAATTAAACATGATTTCATCAGTAATTATGCGTGATTTTGAAAAAAAAACCATTATTTAGATCAATTATTATTATAATCAAAACAATCAATTTTCATCAGACCAGAACTAGACTACTTCAAGCCACACAAAATACTCATACGCTTGCGATTTTGTTGCAAGCACTTTATGTTGATTTAAACGACACCAAGCAGGAATATCCGATAAGGCACCCGGATCGGTACAAATGACTTTAACAATCGTACCCGTTGCTAAAGTTTTAATCGCATCTTGGGTGCGAATGACAGGCAGTGGACAAAATAAACGCCGTGCATCAATAATATGATCGGCAATAATTGTTTCAGTAAGCGTGTGTTCAGAAATAGTCATAGTCCAATAGCAACCATAAAAAAATCTAACCAAAATATGGTTTTAGCTAGATTTTAAACTTAATTGCTATTTATGTGCAATAGCTTTATTCACTTCATCGCAAACTTATAGAACCCATTGAAAATCTTTTTTAGGCAACCAAAATTCTTGAAAGTTTTGCTAAATATGATGCTGTAAACCCAGTTTTTTAGGTTATTTGGTATGCATTTTTTGGTAAAAATATTTGCTTGATATAGATTTCAAATGGGTTCTATGAATTGTGGCATTACTTGCTATAACAAATCAGTGGTTTTCGCAATATGTAAGCCTTGTTGTTTCATATCATAAAGAAAGTCTTGGGATAATTGTTCAAACCCCGGCACAGGTGACATTCCATCTTCTAATAACCACAATTTATCCAAAGGCTGAGTGCCAAAATTAGCGACAATATCTCTCACAGTATTAGCGACACAATGCGAAGAGGCTTGCCCACATAAATACACCCTATCCGCCTCTTGCAATAATTGAATAAATTCAATATTTAATTGGGTAGAAATATCATCATGACGTTCCACATCAGCTTTAATCGCAGAATAGTGTTCCGTTGACCAATTAGAGCCTTTAGTCAACTTACCTGCAATCGCAACATTCGTTTGTTCCCATTGTTTTACCGCATTAAATAATGGCTGATACAAATTATGTCCCCAAGAACCAATTAAACAGTGAAACGGCCAAATCGTTAATTGATAGCGACCATTACCATCTAATTGTTTGACATAATCCAATGCCATTGCCTGATGATTAGGTACTCTTGCTTGCCAAATACCTTTCTCTACATCCGCTACCGTAATCTGGGTAAACGGTGCGGGATTTTGTCCTTGGGAATTTACCCAAAACACCGGATGGGCAATATGATAAACATGGTGAGAATCAAAGGTTAACTGCACATCCCAAAATTTATGACTTGCCTGTTGCAACATATGAGCAACACTATCCATATCTTTACTACCGCCTGTAACAGGCAAACTTGCCCCATCAATATCCATAAAATCGTTCTGTCCATCAATGACGACTAAAATTGTTTTTTTCATTCGTGTTCTTCGCTTAGTTGCTTATAACTACTATGATAGTTGCTTTAAGACAATAAGAAAAGCTATTTTTTATAAAATTTTTCATAAAAATAAACTATACTTAAATTAAATATATTTATAATCTGGTATTAAGGCATGATAATTGCTCAAAATAACTTTATTAACATATACTAAAGCATTTCAAGTTCAAGGAGATAACAATGACCACATTAATCCTAGAAAAAACCACCACAGCTCAATGGTATGAATTAGTAAAAGAAGCCCAGCAACAAGCGAATAAAACCCTAGACGAAGAATTAGAAAGCTATTTAGTGTTTTTGTTAATACGTTTTATGCAATCACCAGAACTCGTTAAACGCATCTTAGCAGTGCAATATTTACAAAGTTATTTAGATACAGGGCAACGACGGCAACAACAATTACAAATCGTTGGCGATCAATGTTTATTATTCGCAGGCATGTATCCCGAACAAGCCCAAAAACGCCAAGTCAAAGTCCGTTATTTTGTGGAATTAGGTCAATCGGCGTATCGAGAACTCGCTAACATCAGCTCAGGCTTTTACCATACCATTGCCAAACAATTTTTGACCTTAATGGAAATTTTATTAAGCATACGATATTTAGGCAAGCAAGCCTTAAAACCCTTATTAGCCATAGAATTATCCCAAGACTTAGGTTGCAATTTTGCTTACCAACAACTGCAACAGCAGTATAATTGGCCACATTTGGCTCATGCTTCAATAACTAAGCACTAATTTGTAGTAAACGCTACAAATTTCAATTATGTTTTGTTCGACTTATGTTAAACAGGTTTTATAGACGAGATCGAAAATGCCTTTTTTATACACCTAATCCTTTTTCATTCACAAAAATTAACATTTCATAAAACTTTTCTTACACAAGCTGATAGTTAAAATTATCTACTATACATCAACTCCAGTTTAGTCCTTGAGTTACTAATAATCGTTGGTGTTTCAATCAAGGCTTTTTCATTTTCAACATCAAACAAGGAAATTTCTTTCGTTGCCAGCAATAAACCTTTACGATAATATTCCATTGCCAGTTCCGTTTGATTTAGACGCTCTAATAAATTTCCCAATTCTCGATAGGCTTCAGCTCTAGGGAGTGCTTCTATGCTAGCTTCTAAATAATCATGAGCTTTTTCTAAAAGATTTTGTTGAATGCAAAGCCGTCCTAATGTTAATAATAAAATCGCATTTCTGGGTTGGTTTTGTAACCATTCTTCTGCTTGGGTGAGTTGCTTCGCTAAATCAGGGCCATGTAGAAAGCCATAGACATAGACTAATTTTTCACTCCATTGTTGTTGTAAATAATCGGCAATTAAGGGTTCTGCAATATGATCATAGCTACAATTATGCAATTGAATGGTATAAGTTAATAATAAGTGTTCTTGTTGTTGTAAGTATTCAGGTACCTCTTCCCAAGTTTTGATTAAACGGTCAATTTGTTGACAATCGATACACTGTTTTAATAGCTGAGTATAAATAATGACTTCGAGTTGTTTCGCTTCTTCTTGTTCAATAATATTTTGTTTAACTAACGTTAGTAATAAATCTTTAAGATGTTGCCAGTCATATAAACGAGAATAAAGTTCTTTTAGTAGTTTTAATACATAAGTATGGCGTGGTGCAATTGAGCGTAAATGCATTAAGGTTGCTAGGGCTTGTTCTAATTGTTGATGTTCTAATTGTAATTCCGCTTGGGTTAAGCCTACGGCAACTTCCGCCGCTGGCATACTTTTTAAGGCCTGACGTAAATATTGATCCCGTTTTTCATGGTTATTTTGTTGTTGTGCGGCTTTTGCCGCTGATAAATAGCTTAATAAGGGATGTTCAAAATTGTCAACGGAACTTAAGAGATATTTTTCAGATTCTGTCCAACGACCTTCTGCTAATGCCATGAGTCCACGAATATATTTACGTCTTGCTAATTGCTTTTTTTGTTGTTCTACTGTTGTTTTTAAATGGCTAGGAAATCGCCATAAATGTATAATAAAATAAATACTAAAATACAGTACGGCTAATAATAACAACACAAATAAAGCAAATAATGCTAAAGTGCTTTCAACTGTCCAGAGACCATAAGCAATTAAAATATAACCAGGGTCTCTGAGTACAATTAAAGCAATACTCACCGAACTTAATAAGATAACCAGTATTAATGCTAATATTTTCACTGGTTGTTCTCCGTGGTACTTGTGTCTATTTCTGGACTGGTTTCGGGTTTAATATTAGTATTATTGCGACCACCGCTTTGTTTTATTTGAGTTTGATCTACTGTGGCATCTTGGGCTTGTTGATTATTTAAGACGGGTAGTGCCTTAACATCCATCGCTTTAACGGATTCTACGACCTGTTCTCGTTCTGGAAGATTGCGTAAAGCTCGTAAGGAGCCAGAAATATCAGGCAATGTTGGCGAAATATCAATATTTTCCAAATCACTTAATTGTTGTAAAGCAGATTTGACACTATTGGCGTCAGTATCAAACCAAGCAGTCAACCATTGTTTGGAGGTTTTTAAATTTTGCTTGTATAAGGTTTTATCTTCACGCAACAAGGCTAATCGGCTGGCTTCTAATTTTAAACGTAAATTTTGTAGCAAAAAATAGCGTTCTTGTGGTGCTAACATCGCAGAAATAGGTTTGTTATTATGACGGACAACAATTAGTTGTTGAAAACCTTGCCACATATCTTGTAGGGTCTTATCCCATTTAGATTGCGAAGTAGTTTGTCTAATTTGCCTAGTATTATCATGGGTTTCTGGTTCAATAATAGGATATTGATCCACTCTGGCTAATAAGCCTGTTAGAATTAAGGCATAACCTTCAATATCAGGTAGATTGACTTCTTTTAGTTGACCGATTTCTTGGGCTAAAATTTCACGAATCGGCATTAAGGCTGGATCGCCCATTTCTCGTAAGCGTTGATCAGCCAGTGTTAAAGTAGCAATCGCCGTATTGACATCACGTTCTAATAAAATTCTATGATTCGCCACTTGGATCAAATATTCTACTTCGGCTAATATCCATTCATTTCGGTTTCTACCTGCTTTACGGTGTAAGCCTGATACGACATCTAAGGTCATTTGTTGATAGCGTTTTTGTGATTGTTCTAGTTTACTAATGGCATTTTGAAAACCTTTGGTTTTCTCAATCACTAATTGCGAGAGTTTTTGTTGTTGAGTTTGGTTTTGTTGTTCGATTTTTTTTTGCAGAGTGGCAATTTCTAACTTTAGTTGAGTTTCAAATTTATTATAAACCTCATAGCGTAATTCCCCTCGGATTGCAAAACCTGCTCCTAAGCTACCAACCGCTATGACCATTGCTAATAATGAAATCCAAACAACACCTGAGCTATTCGATTTTTTGGTTTCCGTCGATTCTACGTCAGTTTCACTCATCATTGTTCCTGAAAATTGTAATTATCAAGTTGTAATATGGTTTCAACAATCGCTTGATTGCTCACTTCTGGGCTAACACTAATTTGTTTAAATCCCATTTGTTGGGCTAAGTATTGCATTCTATTACTCACTACAATTAAAGGTGTGGCAAAAAATTCAGGATTAATCATAGCTTGTATTAAATATACCAGATTTTTTAAACTTTGATGACTGGTTGCTGTGATGATTTGAATCAAATGTTGTTGCCATGCCAAAATTAAAGGGCTTGCATCTTTAGGGCATTGCCGTTGATACACTTCAATATATTCAACTTTTGCCCCTCGTTGTATTAACTGCTGAGCTAAAGTTTCCCTACCGCCTACGCCACGAATAATAGTCACCATTTGATGAGTGATTCCTTGTAATCGTGGGTGAGCTAATAAATCGTCTGAGCTTGCGCCTTGTTGAGGTTGAATATCAACCGTATAACCACGATCAGTAATGGCATTTGCGGTAGCTTGACCAATGGCAACAATATTGGCATTTTGGGGTAAATGAAGATGTGCTAAGCCATATTTAACGGCGTTCACGCTAATAAAAATAATCCATTGACTTTGATTAAGTTGCTGTTGACACTGTAACCAGTGATTAGCTTGAGCTGTAATGATAATGGTTGGATAAATAATTGCTTTACCCCCATATTGTTGAATAAGCTCCGCTAAACTCTGAGCTTGAGCTTGGGGACGTGTTACTAAAATACCCAAATTATTCAGTGATTGATTCATGATGATAGCAGGTCTGGTTTTATACGCAAAGCATAGGCGATATTTTGGTTTTATGCTAGACTATTGGCTGTTTTTTGTTATTGTTTAACCTTTAAAAAATAATGTCAATGTTATGCCCTCATGCTTGTTTATTGATCTTTGCTAAAGCTCCTGTATTAGGTCAGGTAAAAACCCGTTTAATTCCTGATTTAGGGGTAAAAACGGCAACAGAAATTCATCAATATTTGCTGAATTATTTGGTGCAATATTTTTATCAACGCACTATTTGCCCCATGCAACTCTGGGTCAGTGATAGGCAACATCCATTTTTTCAAAACTATACTCAATTTGAACCAAAACAATTAAGTTTACAGCAACAAATCGCAGGTGATTTAGGTCAGAGGCTATATCATGCTAGTGTTTTTGCCTTACAACAAGCCAAACCTATAATTTTGATAGGTAGTGATTGTCCCTTATTAAATGCTAATTTTATTGAACAAGCATTAAGTGATTTACAAAGCGTTGATAGTGTCATTATCCCTGCTGAAGATGGCGGGTATGTATTATTGGGCTTAAACCAAACCCACCCAAAACTATTTGAACACATCACTTGGGGCAGTGCTGACGTTTGCCAACAAACGCAACAACAACTGCAATCTTTAGGGTATTCATTAAAACTAATGCCAGCGTTGTGGGATGTTGATCGGCTCGCCGATGTGCAACGCTTACAAACATTGCCATTATGGCGGAATATTAATATCAGTTGGGATGATAACATGGTTTTGTTTTAGCGAACTATCGCTATATGAAACTTGCTTTAAAAAATTTCCTGCGATAAGATTTTCTTAAATCTTAACTCGGTTTAACTTGCAAATATTCGTCAGCTGTTCTATACGTTAAAACAGTGTTATCTCTCCATATTTCCATGTTTCATTTTGAGGATATTTTTATGAATAAATTACTTTTAAACCTTTTACTACTAATATTTTTCACCCCTTGGCAAATTGCTCAAGCCGATGACTGGTCTTATGATTTAGGGCGACAATTAGGTGAACGCACTACTCATTCGGCATGGATAACCTTAAAAAAACGACGTAACTGTGATGCTGCCGATGATTTACTGCGAATTGTTTCACGTTCGGCGATGCGTTTAAAGTCTTATGTCCGCCGTCATGATTTCCAAGGTCGAGATGTCGTGGATTATGCAGAGGGTTGGATTCATGGTTTGCGTAGCACTTTAAACCAAATTGCCTTGCAATGTACTGATAAGTGTGGAAGTTTAGGGCGTGTTGCTGGTGAAGCAAGTGCCATTGTTTTTTGTGAAGTCGCTGATTTGATCGATGCCATACCTGAGTTTGTCCGTACTCAAGACCAGCCTAATATTACTTGCGGTGAACCTTATAAAATTAGCTGTGAAACCAGCTTTATCAGTGCCGTTGATTTAGAAACACAATGTCGAGTTTACCAAAACCCTATGCGTTTATTTGATCGTTATTATCAAGCGGATCAGGGCGGTTGTTGTTCATACAACCCACGTCCCTATTAATAAAAAAGAGGACATTACTATGCGTTATTTTATTACTATCATTGGATGGCTATGGTTATCAGTTGGATTCGCATCAATAGAACAAGATGCGATTAATTCGGCGGATGACACCGCAAGAACCACCTTGCAAACAATATATGCTTCCGTAAAAAATAATCCTCAACTGTCTTGGTGTCAGGTTTTAGAGACACGATTGCCTAGAATTTTTTCTAAAACATTGTTAAACTCATTAAATCGAGAATTAATAGATAAAACCATTTTGTTAGAATTTTATCTGCCTAGCTATATTTCTGCCTTTTACGATGAGTTAGCCAAAATTAACAGTCAACGTTATAATGGTTGTCCTAGGGCAGTCGGTCAATGTGTTGATGTCGTGTTGATAGAAAGAACGCTGATTCCGTTTTTCAGAAGTAGCAAAAGTACTTTACGATCCGTGGCGAGTTTAAGCGAAATTGTAAACGCTAGCATGAGTTTAAGCCATCCCCCTAGAATTTGTCAGTCAGCATCCGTGTGTATGAATCAACTCAGAGAGGCTTATAATTACCATTTAGGTCTGCGTTTGAGTAACAAACAACTTGAAAACTTCTGTCAATATTAAGAGAAAACTATGCGATGGTTTTTATTGGGTTTATTACTGATCAGCCAATTAAGTTTGGCTGATCGGTGGTCAGATAGTCTGCAAAAATTTGAACAATTTGCACCATTACTTCAGGGTTTCAGCCAAGGTGGCTGTGAATCAGCAATGGAACAATTAGAATATACTTTAGATAAAAAACATTCCCATGATAAAGTTGAAAAATATACGGCATTGGTCACGACCTTATGTAAAATGATCATGGGAGAAGACTGGAGTTATTATCTCGGCAAAAAACTTGGACAAAAAACCACTCGTAAGGCTTGGAAAAAAGTAAGTAAACATCGTCATTGTGATGCTGCTGATGATTTAATGGATGTCATTAGTGCTTCAATTAAAGGAATTAAACAAACCATTCATCAATTGCAAGGGCAACAAGCGGTGTCTTTTGTAGAGGGGTTTGTGCATGGCTTACGTTATGAACTAGCGGATATTGCCAAGCAATGTGCGGAAAAATGTGCAAAATTAGGCGAAATTACAGGAGAAATTACGGCATTAGTTTATTGTGAAGTTGCCGATGTCATTCAAGGAACACCTTATTATCAACGTTTGCAAGATCAGCCTAATATTACTTGTGGTGAACCTTATAAAATCAGTTGTGAAGCAAATTTTTTAGCAGAAGTGGATAATACGCCACAGTGTCATCGTTATACTAGCGACCAGCAGGCCTTTGATGAATATTATCGTTCTGATTTAGGGGGGAGTTGTGCTTATACACCCAAACAACCTGAGAAACCTTATCAACGATACCCTATAAAATTTTGGTAGTAAATAATCAAACATTGTTTACAAATGATAATTAGCGTTATCGTCAAAAATAGTAGTAGTGGCTAATGATAGAACAAGACAAAGTACAAGCAACCATTGACAAAGCTATTACTGCAATTTTAGATCAACAAAATTCCGATGGTTCATGGTCTGGTTACAATTATGCAGGACCGATGTTTACGGCAATGTTGTTGATTACCGAGCATTATTTAGAATTACTGAGTGGACATGAGGCATCAGAAGGGGTTCGTTGGTTAAAAAGTCAAGAATTGGATGATGGCTCCTATCCTGCTTATCCGTTTGCAACTAAAGGTGATTTAGTAACAACGGCATTGGTGTATGCTTGTTACCGTGCGGTTGGCATGGATGAAGATCAGGATGATTTAAGAAAAATCAAAGCATTTATTGATCAACAGGGTGGTTTAGAAAAAGTTGACCCCTTAAGCAAGGTTTATTTAGTCTTAGCTGAGGTATTACCGCCGAAAATTTTAAGTCGGGCATTGTTTTTTCCGCAATTACTCCCTAATATCAATCGCTTTTTAGGACGACGTTTTGGCATTATGCTTACAACAGTATTTAATCAATTGCCTGTTTTAACGTATGGTTTACAACATAAAGGTAAACGTCCTTCTTGCTTGCAAGCAATTAAACGCTTAGCTTATCAGAGAATTTGCTGTTATTTAACACATCACCAAAATCCTGATGGTAATTGGGCGGGGGTATTAATGCCAAGTTTATGGTCAGTATTGTGTTATCGTTTTTTGGGCATAAAAACCAGTGATCAGCGTTGGAAAAAAGCCGTATGTTCGTTAAATCAATGGAAAGTATTTGATAGAAATGGTATGCATGTGGTGCCGTATTTATCGAATGTGTGGAATACCGCCTTAATGGTAAGAATTTTGTTACAGGCAGGATTATCCACTCATCATGAGGCAGTAAAAAATGGTTTGAATTATTTACGCAATCAACAAAGTCAATTGCCCTTGCCTAAAGATTGGCAAAATCATCAAGGCAATATGCCAAGAACAGGCGGTTGGGCCTATGAATCGGGCAATCCATTATGCAGTGATTGTGATACCACAGCTGCGGTCTTATGGACTTTAGGCCTAGCACAACAATTGCAAGCTGATTATGACATCCAGCAAGCAAGTCGTAAAGGCTTAGCTTGGTTAATGGGAATGCAAAATCCTTGTGGTGGCTGGGCATCGTTTACCCATGGCTTAAAAGATAAACCTGCGGGAGCCATGTTTAACCATCCGCCTGATTTTAGTCGCCCTTTGGCAATGATTTTAAATCCACCCTTAGAGTTAGGCGATCCCGCAACCGCAGGTTTAACAGGACGAGTGTTATCCGCCTTATACTATTACGATATTCCTAAAGAAACCTTGGCTAAAGTAAAAAAATTTTTACGTTATCAAATGGATTCCTTTGGGGCTTGGTGGGGACGTTGGGAAGTAAATTACTTAGCTGGGAGCAGTTATGTTTTAATGGGGCTAATGAGTATGGGCGAAAATCCCAAAGAAAGTTATATTCAAACGGCTTTAACTTGGATTCACTCCAAACAAAATCACGATGGCGGTTGGGGTGAAACCACTGAAAGTTATCAAAATGTAAAATTAGCTGGTTGTGGTATGAGTCAGCCTAAAACGACTGGATTAGTCTTATCTGCTTTATTAGATTGTAAAGATGAAAATCAAACTAGTGTAGATAATGGCATAAACTATTTAATGGCACAACAAAACACGCAAGGCTTATGGGATGAAACTCAAGCAACCTATGTAATGATTCCTCCTGATACTTTTTATACTAATTTTATTTTTGCCCAATATGCCCCTTTAGAAGCCTTATTAAAATATATGGCAAATCATCGATTGTAAGGAATAACACTCAGCAATCATTCAATTTCATTTAAAATTTCAGTGACATACTGCCATAACGGTGCATTATCTTGTTGGGCTCGTTGGATTTGGGTTTGAGTAATGCTTTGCATATAAGCACGACAACTTTGGCTAAGATTATTAACTTTTAGTATCATAGAAAACCCTGCTACCATGCGATTTTCTAGTTCATTAATATCGGCTTCAAAATTAGCCGTAATCATGTTTTCAGTGAGATGATATTGTTGTTGTTCTTGTGGCGATAAGTGATTACCATCTGGCGTAATATATAAAGTTTCTGGCATTAAATCGAATAATTGCGCAAATTTGTTTTTAAGTTGGCTTAAAAAATCACCGTATAAAATTGCTTGCTGCATTTTTTGATCAATAAATAGCATTTGTTTGGCCGCATCTAATTTATCGGTTTGAATGTCAGCAAACGCTTGGTAAACCGCCTCTCTATCCACAGGAATGTTGGGGTCTGTCATGGTTGGCATGGTATCTAAAACTTGCTCAACGGCAATGAGACTTTGGCTGCGATGTTGTTGTCCGCCTGCCATGACATAAGCCATTGCTGGCACCGCAATTTCTTGTAATACGGCCAAATTACCACGACCAAATTTCTCGAATGTTGCGTCATCTAAAGGATTATCTTCTGGATTGATTTCATTGCTATGAATAATCGATTGCGGTGCCATACCAATACGGCTAAAAAATAAATTTGCCAATATATTAGGCGTTGCTTCTTCCACTTTGTCTAAGACTTCTGCAAATTCATCGGTTTCCGTATTAACTGTGCGTAAAAATTTTTCTAAATCTGTGATTACGATGCCTGCGGTAGTAAAATAAACCAATTCTGGCGCGAGTTTGCCTAAGTATTGGTAGAGGCCTGCCATTTGCACTTGCCGAGCTGTAACGGAATCTATGGCTTCAATTTTTTCAATAATTATTTGATAGTGTTGTAATGGTGATATTTGCGTCATGACTTAATATCTAAGAGTCTATAGGTTAAAGTTAATACTTCGCTAGGATGAAATGGTTTTTTGATTAATTCCACTGCCCCTGCTTGCAGACTATCCATAATGTCTTTTTGTTCACCTCTTGCCGTTAATAATACCACTATAATATGATTTAATTCTGGGTTTTGCTTAATCTGTTTTAAAACACGATAGCCTTCCTGTTGATCTTCTAACACAATGTCTAAAAATATTAAATCAGGTCGGTATTGTTGAATCATTTGCCAAGCGGTTTCTTCATCATAGGCCATGACAACTTCGGCTTGTTCATTTTCAATCAGTGATTCAAAGGTTTGTTCTAATAGATCACAAATCAGGGGATAATCATCAATAACTAGTATTGTTTTCATGGTAACACTCGCTTTAATATCAATACATAACCTAATTGCCCCTGAGATTGCGTTTCTAATTTTGACATTGTAATTTGAATAGGTTTATTTTGAATTGTTATTGTAGTTTGTATCAATTGATTGCGGTTATAATGACGAAATATATTAAATAGCCACTCTTTGGGTTGCCCTAGAATTGCGGCAATTGATTCACCATAAATCGAAGTTTCCTGCCAACCTGTAATATCATAGGCAATCTTGTTTGATTTTAGTAAATCTCCGTTTTTATCAACTGCAATTAAGCCATAGTCAAGATATTCTAGTACCGCTTCACTAAATTGCTCTTTGCCCCAAGCAATTTCATATAATCGAATATATTCAATAATATTTGCAATAATTGAGGCCAATAGCATGGTTTGTTTGAGTTGATAAGAAGTAAATGCTTGTGATTGGGTAGCACCTAAAATTAATAATCCAATGGCTTTATTTTTTTGATACAATGGCATGAATAATAGTGAATCAATATTCGGAAAACATTGCGACCATAACTGATGTTGTTGAGCGTGATTGATGATTTGACCTGTTTTATTCGCTAGAATATGGTAAAAGCTATCATGACACGCAGTTGATTCCATTTGTTGTGCCATAATTTTGCCAAAATTGCTGACAAGTAAAAACCGTTGCTTACTGCGATCAAATGAAAAAAACCATCCTGATTCTGCCTTGTAAATCGCATTTTCTTCAAAACAATTTAAAAACATTTGAACGACTTCTTCCAAATGAGCAGATTCTTGCAGTTTTTCTAATACTTTTTCTAAAATGCCTAGTTGTTCATTCACTTCTAGCAGTTCTTTCTGACTACTGACCATATGATAAGTTTGTTCTAAATGTAGGGTGATATAATCAATGATAGCTTGTAGCTGTGATTGTATTTCAGGGGTATCGGTTGGAGTTTTTTTGATGACAATATGCCAACAACCTGTAATCTTAGCAAATATTTTAAATGGAAAATTTAGGGTAGTTGCTAAACTATCTGTTAAATCTACTTTGTAGTAATCTTTCCCATCTAAGGTAAGCCAAAAATCAAGCATTATTCCAGCCATAATACTAGATAGCAATGCTTGAGTTTGCTTATAATGAAATTTACGCATGACTTGTGATGTTAAGTTTTTTCTCATGGCGATTTAGTCTTTGCTTGAAATAACATGGATAAATCCACTGCCTGAATATGTTTTGTTAGACTGCCAATGGAAATAAAATTTACCCCAGTTTCTGCCACAGAACGAATATTTTTCAAGGTAATCCCCCCTGACGCTTCTAATATGGCACGTTTTGCATTTAACTCAACGGCTTGTGCTAATTCTGTTAATGAAAAATTATCTAACAACAAATGTTTAATTCCCAGTTCTAATGCTTGTGTCATTTCTGCTAATGATTCTACCTCAATTTGTATCTTATCTAAGTTATAATGTTGTTGTAATGCTTGTACTGTATCAGTAATTGAACCCACCGCTTGAATATGATTTTCTTTAATTAACACGGCATCATATAATCCCATTCTATGGTTCCCCCCCCCCCCACAATAAACCGCATATTTTTGGGCATAACGTAAATGTGGTATTGTTTTGCGAGTGTCCAATAATTTAGTGGGTAAATCGGCAATAACGTTAACATATTGTTTAGTAATAGTAGCAGTTCCTGACAAAGTTTGGATAAAATTTAATGCCGTACGTTCCCCCGATAATAATGCCGAGCTTAGTCCTCTTAGATAACAGAGTCTTTGATCAGGTTTAATCGTATCTCCGTCCTTAATATACCATTCGATGTTCACATTAGGGTCTAGGCTTAAAAATACGGCATTTAGCCAAGCCTGTCCGCAAAAAATTGCATCATTACGACTGACAATAACAGCTTGCGATTGTGGTTGTTGATTAAATAATACTGCCGTTAAATCACCACTGCCAATGTCTTCAGCTAATGCGGTTTTTACCTCTTGCCAAATTTCAGGTTTCATTTTCATTACTTTGCTTTAATTCCAGTTGCTGATGTTGCTTATAAACTCGTTGTGCCGAAGTTAAAATGCCTCTTAAGATATTGAGTTCGATTTGATTGGGCTCAGCCCGATTAAATAATTGTCGTAAGCGTAATAATAGTTGTTTGGGTTGTTTTGGATCAAGAAATGCCAAATCAGTTAAGGTTGCTTCTAAATGGGCATAAAATAATTCCATATCATTAACAGTAGTTTCTTTTGCAGTTTTGGGATATGGCGTTGCTTCCATTTGATAACAAAATAACTCATAAGCAATAATTTGTACTGCCATTGCTAAGTTTAGTACAGGATACTCAGGATTCGCAGGGATTTGAATCATTATTTGGCATAAATTTAGTTCTTGATTGCTTAAACCAGCACTTTCCCGACCAAATACTAAGGCGATTTGTTGGCTAGTGTCAATGGTGGCAATTTTGTGAACCGCTTGTTTCACATCAAACATAGGAATATCAAAACAACGACGGCGAGCACTACAGGCAAACGTCCAATGACAATCTTGTAAGGCGATGGCTAAACTCTCGCAAATAATGGCTTGTTGCAATAAATCCTTCGCACCCGCAGCTCTAGCAATGGCGACTTCATCTAATGCGGATCGGGGCTGTACCAAGTATAATTGGGATAATCCCATATTTTTCATCGCTCTCGCAACCGCACCGATATTCCCCGAATGTGAGGTTTCAACTAAAACAATGCGAATATTTTTATTGTTCATTTATTGCCTATCTCTATATAATCCCAACTCTGCTTATCTTTCATGTTTAATGTTTGGAGAATTTAAATGCACCCAATGCTTAATACCGCAGTCAGAGCTGCTCGCACTGCGGGTAATCTTATTGTACGCTATGTTGATCATATTGAAAAATTGACAATTACTAGTAAACAACCCAATGATTTTGTTACCGAAGTTGATCAAGCAGCGGAACAACAAATTATTCAGATTTTACATAAAGCCTATCCTCATCATGCGATTTTGGCAGAAGAAAGTGGTCAACAAAAACATGGCGACTATATTTGGATTATTGATCCGTTGGATGGTACCACTAATTTTGTTCATGGCTTTCCTCACTTTGCCATATCCATTGCCCTACAATATAAAAACCAACTCCAACATGCGGTGATTTATGATCCCATTCGTCAAGAATTATTTACCGCTTCTAAAGGGGAAGGTGCCTTACTTAATGATAGACGAATTCGAGTAACAGCAAAAGATCAATTAGGAGAGGCATTATTAGGGACAGGTTTCCCTTTTCGCTGTCATCAGTATTTGGATGACTATTTAGCCATATTTAAGGATTTGCTTACGGATGTGGCCGATTTGCGTCGTCCAGGAGCAGCAACCTTAGATTTAGCCTATGTTGCCTCAGGTCGTTTAGATGGGTTTTGGGAACTTGGCTTACAACCTTGGGATATGGCCGCAGGTGCTTTATTAATTCAAGAAGCAGGTGGTATGGTTACTGATTTTACCAGTGGTCCTGATTATTTAACGAAAGGTCATATTATTGCTGGTAATCCAAAAATCCAACCATTAATTGCTAAAAAAGTCCAAAAATATTGGGAATAAACAACGGTTAGTCATAAAAATGTTATTAATGATTGCTGATGAACAACTGCTGAAAAACTTGTCCCATCATCTGATTTATCACAGAAAATCGTTGCGGTTGTGCTAATATTTCTTGAGCCGATTGCACATAAGTTGAACCATCTAATTCATTCGCACAGTTTTGAATTAATGCTTGGGCTGAAGTGAATGTTGTTTCTAAATGAAACTGTAGGCCTAATACTCGATTGTCATAGAAAAAACCCTGATGTTGACAAGCAACACTGCTAGCCACTGGAATAGCATTATCAGGAATATCAAAGGTATCACCATGCCAATGAAATACTGGATTAGTGGTATTAAAAATATTAGAAAATTTCGTTTGTTGTATGGCGGGATTTGCTTGAATCGGAAACCAGCCGATTTCTCGATACTGATTAGGGCTAATATTTGCGCCCAAAATTTGGGCCATTAATTGAGCACCTAAACAAATCCCTAAAATAGTTTTACCTGTAGTAATCGCTTGTTGAATAAATTTTTTTTCAGCAATTAGCCAAGGGTATTGCGTAACATCATCAATGCCCATTGGCCCTCCCATTACTATCAAATAATCAAAATCAGCCATTGTTGGCAGGGCTTGGTTTTGGTAAAGATGGGTAACGCTAAGTTGATGATGATGAGATTGGATGAGTGGTTTAATACTGGCTAAATCCTCAAATGGTACATGTTGTAAATAATGAAAACGCATTAAATTTCCTACGGTGAGATATAAGCAAATTCGTTTATTTTGGTTTTTTAATTATAATTTGCAATTAATCCTTGGGATAATAACTATCTGACAAAGCATCGTAAATATCACAGGAATTGTCAAAGGTTTTGGTTTGACATTCACAACAACTTGTTATAGAGACAAGCATATCACCTGTCTCTATCTCTTTTTCCATTCAGTAAACTTAAGACTAATCTTTTTTATTTTGATAATAATCCATTAAAATCTGTGCGACTTCAGGACGAGAAAATTCAGGTGGAGGTGCCATACCTTCACTTAACATTGCTCTTACTTTGGTACCCGATAATAAAATAAAGTCTTCTTTCGTATGATCAGGTACATCACGCATCATGACGACTTTATTTAATTTCTTAGAATATGCGGTATGATCGGCACGGAAGATTTCAATTTGTAAAGCATCTTGAGGCACTTGCTCATCAAAAATAGTTTGGGCATCAAATGGGCCATAATAATCCCCTACTCCGGCATGATCACGACCAATAATAAAATGAGTACAACCCGCATTTTGACGAAATACCGCATGTAATACGGCTTCTCTAGGACCAGCATATAGCATATCAAAGCCATAGCCAGTAATCATAACCGTATTGGGTGGGAAATATAATTCTACCATTTTACGAATAGCCGCATCTCTGACTGGTGCGGGAATATCGCCTTTTTTTAATTTCCCTAATAACATATGAATTAACACACCATCGGCATTCACCGCTTCTTTTGCCATTTTACAAAGCTCTTCATGGGCTCTGTGCATGGGATTACGTGTTTGAAAAGCAACCACAGTTTGCCAACCATGTTCTTGAATTTCATTGCGAATTTCAACCGCAGTACGGAAAGTATCAGGAAAATCTTGTTGGAAATAGCTAAAATTTAATACTTGGATATTCCCTGAAATCGCAAATTTGCCTAGAGAAGTAAAAGTTGCAACCCCTGGGTGTTGCAAATCAGTGGTACCATAAACTTTTTCGGCAATCATTTGAATTTGAGCATCACTAAATTCTTCAATGGCATCAACATCTTGAATGGCGATTACTGGATGCCCTTCTACGTTTGGATCCCGTAAAGCAATGCGTTTAGCATCTTTAATCTCATCTATTGATTGGCTTAAGTTTAATACTGGCGTTGGCCAGAATAAGCCATCAGTAGTATGTAATTTTTCAGCAACACTTACCGCATCTGCAACATTCATATAACCCGTTAAAGGATTAAAATAACCCGCGCCTAGCATAACCGCATTAGCAGCTGCCGCAGAATTTAATAATAAAGAAGGTAAGCCTTCGGCTTCTTGTTGCAAGGCATGATGTTTATCGACATCATAAACAAATAAAGGCTTAAGTGTATCTGAACCATGAGGTTTAATCATCTATTTATCGCTCCGTATTTCTGCTAAAATGTCGACATTGTACTCTGATTTATTTTTAGTTTCATCTTTTATGTCAATTCCACTCCCAATTTTTATTATTACGGGTTATTTAGGTGCAGGTAAAACCTCTTTATTACAAACGATTTTACAGCAATCTAGTGATAAACATTATGCCGTAATCGTCAATGAATTTAGTGCCTTAAGTGTTGACAAAGCCTTATTACAACAACAATCGCATACTATTATTGAGCTTAGTAATGGCTGTTTATGTTGTAGTGTGGAATATGAATTATTACAAACCATTGAAAAACTGGCACAAACGGATAAAAACTTGGATGGAATTTTAATTGAAACCACAGGATTAGCAAAATTATCTAATTTACTGCATACCTTTTTGATTAATACCGCAGTTAGAGCAAAATTTGCAGTGCAACGGGTGATTACCTTGGTTGATGCAAAATATAGTCTGGTACAATTAGAACAAAGTAATATTGCTTTAGACCAATTAGCTTATGCCAATACCATTATTATCAATAAAACGGATTTAATTACCGAGTCTAAGCAAATAATATTGCGACAAAAATTGCAACAGATCAATCCTAATGCGGATATTATTGCAAGCACTTATGCGAATATTGATTGGTCTTTATTAATATCAGCCACTGATATGATCTTACTACCTAAAATAATAAGTCAACATCACAGCCAAACTGAAATTCAAACCATTGGTTTAAGCCGATTAGTGCCTTTGGATTTGTTTAAGTTTACCGTGTGGCTACAAAATTTCGTGGCAACCCAAGGACATCAATTATTGCGTTGCAAAGGATTATTATATTTTAAAGATAAACCCCAATGTTTTGTGTTGCAAGGGGTTTATCGTAATATTTATGGTGATTTTCAAGCCATTAATAGTCAAGATCGGCAAAGTTGCTTAGTCTTAATCGGTCGAAATCTAAATATACCCGCATTACAACAAGCGTTTAGTAATTAGCTTGTTGCTCATCAAAATTGTCCACTAACTGTTCCGCATATTCCTCGACCTCAGCAACACGATGCGATAATTTTTTGGTACTTAAATAAAAACGAGTAACCACAAGCAAAACAGTTGCGACTAACATAACAAAACTTACCTGAATCACGGATTCTAAAGTATGAATAGTCTCGCTTTTACTCTGGTACAATGCTTTATAGTTTTCAATTAAATTCGTTACAGCAACATTAGTTTGAGTTTGTAATGCTTCTTGTAAATGTTGATCCACAGTATTTTTGTATTTTAATATTACCGCAACATGGCTGATAAAACGTTGAATATCAAGCAAAGTATCTTGAGGAAATACCGCTAAATTTTGTTTTAAATTGGCAATATTTCTACTCAAATCCTTACTGGAACGTTTTGGATAAATAATAAAATTATCCAAAGCAACTAAAGTATCAACAAATATTTGGCTTGCTTGAATCACATCTGATGATTGTAATGAACGTCTAATTAAACGAGCCGCAAAAGGCGCATAACGAATTGAGTTACGCAAAATAGCTTGATCCCCTTTATAATACTCAATTAAATCACGCTTCGCTTTAAGCAAGTAGCGATAACGTTGATACTGGTTGTCAATATCTTGAGTGATATATTTATCCTGTTGCAATGCTTTTGATTGAATCAGTATTAATTCTCTAATCTGTTCATAAAGCTTGGATAGGGTATCAAAATCTTTTAAATCATTGCTTTTAGTTTGTAATAATGCCACACTCCAATCCGCATCTAATCGCTGTAGTTGACTAAAACGCTCTAAATTTTGTTTAAATATTTGATAGTTGTTATTATGATCCTTAATCATGGCATAACAAACCACAATAACACAAGCTAAAATTCCAATAATTATAATACCAATGGTATTCAATAAGTTAGAGGTCTTGTGGGTAGGCGTGATTGGATTATTCATGGTTGTAACTCCTTGTGTTTCCCGACTAGCGTTTTGAGAAAATGGATGATGGCTTCTTTATGTTCATTAGGTGCCTCACGTCCCAATTGAAACTCAAACATTGCATCTACGGCATCTCGTAAGGTTTTAGCCGTGCCATCGTGAAGATAAGGTGCTGTAAGTGCGACTAGTCTCAACGAGGGAACTTTAAAACGATGCTTATCAATGTCATTCCCAGTCACATTGTAACGACCACGATCTGCTTTGGTGATATTGCCTCGTTTTTCAAAATAGGAATTTAATACTCCAAAGACCTGAAACATATTGCCCCCAACATTAGCACCTTGATGACAAGAAGCACAACCATAATTTTTAAATAATTTATAACCATATTTTGCTTGGGCATCAATGGCATTTTCATCCCCTTGTAAATATCGATCAAAGGGAGAATCCACTGTAACTAAAGACCGTTCAAATTCGGCAATGGCATTTTTAATATTTTCACGCGTAATGCCATCGGCATAAATCGCTTTGAATAAAGCGGGATATTCTTGATCCGCATAAAGTTTGGCCATGACTTCTGGCCATAACGAACCCATTTCAGCTTCTGCTTGTACAGGACCATCGACTTGATCTTCTAAGGTATCCGCACGACCATCCCAAAATTGGGCGAGTAGTAAGCCACTATTGTAAACAGTAGGGGCATTAATAGGACCTTTGCGACCTTTAATACCAATCGAAACCTGGGCATTATCCGTCCCCCCTTTTTTCAAATTATGGCAACTCGCACAAGAAATGGAATCATCTTTAGACAAGCGTACCTCATGAAATAATAACCGCCCTAGCTCTACTTTTTGTGGGTTTAAATTTGTTGGCATTTTCAGTGGTTTTAATGGTTCGGCAAAACCAGTGATCATAAATCCCATTAAAAAAATGTAGGTTAATCGCCATCTACATGATAACATAGGATTATTGTCCCCTTTTTTAGTGAATATATCTGGAAACCATTATAATCATTATTAATATTTTGTCTAACCTAAAAATATTGAAGTTTATTCTGACTTTAATTTAACGGCTTGTTGGTATAACTGTTTTTTAGGCAAATCAAATAATTGTTGACTGATTTGTACCGTTTGTTTTACGGATAAATGTTGTAATAACATAGGCAGTAGTTGTTCTACCGACACTAAACTTAAATCTGGGGCAATGGCGTTACCCGCAACGACAATCACAAACTCGCCCTTTTGTTGATTGGTATCTTGTTGTAGCCATAACAAGATATTCTCTAAGCTATTAGCATAAATGGTTTCAAAAGTTTTAGTTAATTCTCGTAAAATCACGGCTTGTCGTTGTTGACCAAATATTTGTTGCATGTCATCAATAGTGGCAATAATTCTATGACAAGACTCATAAAATACTAGGGTTCGCTGTTGATAAACCAATGTTTTTAGATACTTTAACCTCGCCTCAGTTTTGCGAGGTAAAAAGCCTTCAAACATAAATTTATCCGTTGCCAACCCTGCCACCGATAAAGCCGTAATTAAAGCACTTGCCCCTGGGATCGGAATCACTTGAATCCCCTGTTGATGGGCTTGTTTGACTAAATAATAACCCGGATCGCTAATCAATGGCGTGCCTGCATCGGAAATTAAACCAATGCTTTTGCCTTGTTTTAGTTGTTGCAATAAATAATGCGTTTTATTACGCTCATTTTGTTGATAAAATGCCATGACTGGGGTAGTAATGGCATAATGTTGTAATAAAATTTTGCTATGACGCGTATCTTCAACCGCAATGAAATCCAACTGTTTTAGGGTTTCTACTGCGCGATAACTTATATCTTGTAAATGACCAATTGGGGTTGCGATAATATATAAACAGCCTGACTTTATCATTGTTGCCCTATTTGTTAAACTTTGAAAATTATTTTTTGATTATAAATGATTACCATGTTCAAATATCTCTCTGCACTCATCATAGTGTTATTATTAGCAGGTTGTTCGAAGACTATACAACCACTAACTCAGAAATCTAAAAAAGCATTTGCCCCTGATCATCAAGCGATAAAATTAGAACAACAACAAGATTTTTTAGGGGCGGCTAAAATATATTTGGCCTTAGCGGCTAAAGCCAATCCTCCCCAAAAGCAACAGTATCAACTACGAGCAGTGGCAAATTTTTTACATCAAGGCGATAAGCAGACCGCTGAGAAGTATCTCTTACAAATTGAACCGCAATATTTGTCTTCATTAGAGGCTTATCAAGCACGTTTATTTTCCGCAGAAATTGCCTTAGCCAAGCAAAAACCACAACAAACCTTAGGTTTATTAGAAGATTTACCCCATCCAAAGTTATCTCGTTATTATTTACAATTATATTATTATTTAAAATCACAGGCTTATGCTTTAACAGGCAATGCCCTAGCCAGTGCTAAGGCAGGCATTGCTTTAGACAAATTATTAAAAAAATCCGATTTTAAGTTAAAAAATCAACAAAATATTTTATTGGCTTTAAATCAATTAACTGATACGGCATTACAGTTGGCACAACCACAAAAGCCCAATACCTTAAGCGGTTGGATGGATTTGGCACGCTTATTAAAACAATATGGTCGCAATCAAACCTTATTACAACAACAATATGGCTTATGGCGGCAACGTTATCCTAGACATCCTGTGTTAGCTCAATTACTTGTGCAAGTATTACAACAACCAGCGATTGCCAATTATCAAGTGCAACATCTCGCTATAATCTTGCCTAACTATGGTAAATATCAACAACCTAGCCAAGTATTTTTAAATGGCTTTATCTCTAGTTATTATCAACAAAGCAGTAAACAACGTCCAAGCATCCAAATTTATTATCACAGTCCTAATAATGTTATTGATGTTTACCAACAAGCAGTGGCGAATAATGTCGATTTTGTCATAGGTTCATTGGATAAACAAGCCAATCAACAATTGCTAGACTTAGACAATCGACCCAAAGCAATTTTAAGCTTAAATCCAATTCCCACTAAAGCCCACCCCACGGCTTTTTACCAATTTGGCTTATCGCCTGAAAATGAAGCCAGACAAGTGGCGGAAAAAGCGTGGTTTGATGGTCATACCCATGCGGTAATGTTAACGCCCAATAATTCATGGGGACAACGCATGGCTCAAAGTTTTGAACGTTATTGGCAAGCATCAGGTGGCACTATTTTAGAACAACAAAGCTATCAACCCCGAACCAATGATTATAACCAAACTATTCGCCAGTTATTAAATATTGATGAAAGCAAACAACGCTTAAAACTATTACAAAACTTTATTGGGCAACCCTTAAAAGGGCATGTCAGAATTCGCCAAGATGCGGATTTTATTTTTATAGCAGCGTCAGCGAGTGATACTCGTAGCATCTTACCGCAATTAAAATTTAATTATGCGGGTAAACTACCTGTATATAGCACTTCCCATAGTTTTTCAGGCATATTTGATCAACAACAAGCCAAAGATTTAGAAGGCTTAATTTTTTGTGATTTGCCATGGATTTTAGAAGATGATCCCAATGCCTTATTATCCAAAAATCGGGTGTTACAACTATGGCCAACGCTTAAACCCAGTCATTTACGTTTATATGCGATGGGTATGGATGCCTATTTTTTACCTGCCCAAATTGCCTATTTACAACAAAATCCCACCGAAAGTTTTAAAGGCAAAACAGGGAATTTATATGTGGATGGCCAAGGTAAAATTTATCGGCAATTATTGTGGGCAAAACTAAAATCCAACCACCTAACACGCTTAGGCTATTCGCCACAAACCAGTCATCAATCGGATTATTCTTATTTGTTTTCTGGTGAGAACCAAAATCCGTTAGCACCAGTGCCTTAGTTTTATGACAATAATAATAAGAATAAACTTATGAGTAACAAACAAGGTAAATTAGCCGAACAACAAGCGTGTCAATATTTACAACAACAAGGTTATCAACTCATTACCCAAAATTATCACTGTCAAGGTGGTGAAATTGATTTGATTATGCGTGCGGGTAGTAAGCGTAATACCATTGTTTTTGTGGAAGTACGTTATCGGCGTAATAATACGTTTGGTTCTGCTTTAGAAAGTATTACTTGGCAAAAACAACAAAAAATTAAACATACAGCCTTGTATTATTTACAGCAACAGCGTTTAATTGATCAAGTGGCGGTACAATTTGATGTCGTGGCAATTTGCCCGCAACAACAGCCAGAAATTGAATGGATTGCAGCGGCATTTGAATAAGCCAATAAAAAAGCCATCAAGTGTATCTCGATGGCTTTTTTTGAGAAACAAACTAAATTCATTAGTTTTAGAAATTTAGCGATAATTTTTAACCGATCCTAAAAATCTGAATAAATCTACACATAACTAATCGTATCTATCTATTCAGTAGGTCTTTCGCTCTCTGCCTATGTTTAACCGTCTCAACGATAGAGCTAGAGTCCTGGAGGGGCGGTCACATCATTCCCTTGAATGATGCTAACTCCTCCGTGCCAGTCAATTCCCATCAGTGTTTCCTGGAGTGCATCAGCCATTAACATCAATTCTCGCCGAAACGATAAAAGGTATCGCCTATTCATTGATTTTACGATAATGAATGATTGAGTCACTTTGTAATTACTGTCAATGACTTTCAGTCACAAGCTAAAACCTTTAATCTATATAAAGTGAAATCATAATACAATCGATTATTTAATGCAAGCCTCGAAAATATCTACTTAAAAACGATTAATTTTGTTAAAATTTAATCAGATTATTATTAACTGTTACTAGCCCCTAGGATTTTATTAATAAGTTTCATTGTATTATAACGATTATTTATTTATAATACCGAAATTTCCAGAACTTTCACTAAATAATTGGTTTTTTTAGATTTTAATACATTAAGGTCTCTGTTTATATAAAATCCATGAGGCAAAATTTAAACACTGTAACCAATGAGTATAATACTTAAAGCCTGTATTAAGAAACCGTTTTTTATGTTGTTCAATGGTCTCTGGGATTAATACTTGTTCTAAGGCTTGGCGTTTTTGGCTAATTTCCAGTTTGGTATAACCATGAGCCTGTTTAAAGGCTTCATGCCAAGTTTGATAACATTGTTGTTCAGCAACATTATTAAATGCTATTTTTTCCGATAGGATTAAAATACCATTCGGTAATAAGCCTTGGTAAATTTTGTTTAATAAATCCGAACGTTGTTGAGGGGCAATGAATTGTAAGGTGAAATTTAACACTACCATAGAGGCATTGCTAATATTTATCGCTTCTATATCCGCACAGATTAAATTAACGGGTGCTGTGGTTTGTTTGGATTTTAATTGTTGCTGTAGGCGTTGTAGCATGGCAGGCGATAAATCAATGGCAAATAGTTGATAGTTTTGATGCGGAATTTGGTGAATCATCGCAAAAGTACTCGCACCTAATGAGCAACCTAAATCGTAACAGTAACTGTTTGGAGAAACATATTGTTTCGCCCAAGCACCTGTCATCGTAATAATACTATCATAGGCAGGGACTGAGCGTACAACCATATCGGCAAATACATCCGCAACTTTACTATCAAATACAAAATCACTAATATTGTTGATTGGTTGACGATAAATTTGATCAGCGGATGAGGACATGGAAATGTTAAAATGCCATAAAATATTCCCATATTCTCACTAAGAATATGGGAATGACTAGTCGAACAATCATTATTTGGACTCAGACCAATCTAAAGATTTGGGGTCTTTGTCAATTTCTTCGATAAATTCTAAAACATAAGGTAAAACCGCTACGGCAACTAAAGCCACAACGGTACTTAAGATAACCCAAGACTTAGGCATAATCAGTAGTAACAACAAACCTGCTAAAGCTAACATCAATGGATTACGTTTAGGTAATATTTTCGTTTTCAGGTAATTAACCGCACTCATAATAGGCATTCCTTCCATAATAGTAAAATACGCCGACAACAACATTAATATTAGGGCTTGCAGATTAAATTTCAAGGATTAAACTTGCTGGGAGAATTAAAAATAAAAAATCGGAAAAATCTTATGACACAAAGCAAATCGTCTTGTTTGAAATTATTATGGACATTACCCCCTGTCATAATAGGAATTATAATTTTTATTGTCTTAGTAAAAAACAGACAAGCCCCTCAAGAAGTATTACAACAAGCACCAGCCAAAGCCGTACGAGTCATCAGTGCTTCTAAGGTGAGTTTAACACCTTGGGTAGAAGGATTTGGGATAGTACAACCCGCAAAAGTCTGGACAGCGGTGGCTCAAGTTGAAGGTCGTGTGATTAAAACCCATGCCAATTTACGCAATGGTACGATTATTCCTAAAGGTGAATTTTTGTATCAAATTGATCCTGTCGATTATGAATTAACCATTGCTCAAGTGAAATCTGAATTAAGTGAATTAATGGTAGAAGAAGCCAATGCGAAAGATTCCTTAGCCATTGAACAAAAAAATCTGATCTTAGCAAGCAAAGAATTTAAACGACTGCAAAAATTGGTGAAACAAAAGGTGGCGTCAAAAAGCAGTATGGATGAGAAAGAGCAAATCATGCTGTCAAAAAATACTTTGGTGCAAAATTTAAAAAATAATTTAGCCTTGTTACCAACCAAACGTAAATATTTAGAAGCCAAACTTGCCCAAGCCAGGCGAGATTTAAGCCATACCACAGTCAATGCCCCATTTAATTTAAGAATTGCCAATTTAAACATGGAAACTGATCAATATGTCACCAAAGGACAAACTTTATTTCAAGGGGATTCGGTTGATCAAGTCGAAATTATTGCACACTTTCCTATTTCTAATCTGCGTAATTTGTTCATGGGTAAAACGCATACCAAAGACGTTGAGTATTCTACGGAAAAACTCAAAGAGTTTACGGGATTTAAACCTGTGGTAAAACTCGATATGGGACAACAAACCGCCGAATGGCAAGCGGAATTTGTCCGTTTTAGTGATAATGTTGATAGTCAAACTCGAACCATGGGCGTGGTTATCACGGTTGATGATCCTTTTGGTCAAATGTTAGGCGATCAAGTCAAACCACCGCTTTCTAAAGGCATGTTTGTACAAGTGTTGCTTTATGGTGATCCACAGGCGGATAGGATTATCTTACCTAGAGCAGCCATTAGAAATGGGAAAGTCTATACGGTGAATGCAAAACAGCGAATGCAATCACAAGCAGTTTCAATTTTGTTTAATCAGGGCGATATTAGTGTGATTGCCTCAGGAATTAAAGCTGAGGATAAAATTATTGTCTCAGATTTAGTGCCGGCGGTGGAAGGTATGTTACTGTTACCCCAAAATGATCCAGTCATGCAACAACGTTTGCAATTAGCCACAGGACAACCTCATGATTAAATGGTTTGCCCTACACCCTACTGCGGCTAATGTATTGATGATACTAATTATTTTTCTTGGAATGACTGCCTTGCCTAACATTCAGCGAGCGACCTTTCCTGAAGTGCAAAATACCGATGTTGAAATTACTGTGATCTACAAAGGCGCAACGCCTGATGAAGTGGAAGATGCGATTTGTCGGCGGATTGAAGATGTGCTTGAAAGTATTACGGATTTGGATGAAATTCGTTGTGAGTCTTTAGAAGGCAAAGCGACTGCCACCGCAGTCATGCTAGAAGGGGCGGATATGGCAAGATTTTTAAATGATATTAATACAGAAATTGATACCATTGATAATTTTCCCGAACAGGCGGAAAAACCAATTATTCGAGAATTAGCTAGAACGGATGCGGTCGTTTCGGTTGCCATCACGGGTTTAGATGATCCCGTGTTATTAAAAACCTATGCCGAAAATGTAAAGGATCGCTTAATGCGATACGATACTATTGCCGAGGTTAGCATCAGCGGTTTTTCTCAGCATCAGATTCGCATTGAAATTCCAGCATGGAAATTGCGTCAATTTGGAGTCTCTGCTACTGACATTGCGAATACCATTAAAGCTCAAAGCATTAATCGCCCCGCAGGACAATTAAAAGGTAAAGATGAAGATATTTTATTGCGTTTTGATGATCAACGCCAGACGATTGCTCAATTTCAACGCTTAGTCGTTGTATCCAATAAAAATGGTGCCATCATTCGTTTAGGAGATATTGCGACCATTACCGATAGATTTGAACGGGACGAAGATAAAATTTATTTTAATGGGCAACGAGCGGCAGTGCTAAATGTGGCAAAAAATACTAGCCAAGATATTTTAACGACATTTAATACGGTTAAAAACTTTGTTGAGCAAGAAAATCAAAATTCCGTTTCAGGAATTAAACTTAGTTTAACCCAAGATCACGCCTCAGTGGTCAAAGAGCGTTTGGCTTTATTAGTCGATAATGGCATTCAAGGTTTGATTATGGTGTTCTTGGTATTATGGCTGTTTTTCAGTTTTCGTTACAGTTTTTGGGTAACATTAGGTTTGCCAGTAGCATTTTTGGGTGGACTTTTTATTATGCCAATGTTGGGTGTTACTATTAATTTATTATCTATGGTGGGCTTGTTAATTGGGATTGGTTTATTAATGGATGATGCCATTGTTATTTCAGAAAATATTGCCAAAAGAATGGCACAAGGCGATCCGCCCATGCCAGCCGCATATAATGGGGCAAAACAAGTATTTTCAGGCATTATGGCATCGTTTGTTACGACAATATTAATGTTTGGTTCCTTGATATTTATTACGGGTGATATTGGTCAGATTTTAAAAGTAATGCCCATCGTATTGATTATCGTACTAACGGTAAGTTTAGTGGAAGCCTTTTTAATTTTACCCAATCATCTAGGTCATTCATTGGCTTATATGCAACATTCCTCTGACTCAAAATTTCGACAAAAATTTGAACAAGGCTTTGATAAGCTACAAAATCGGTATTTTGGTCATATTTTAGATACGGCGATTGAATATCGTTACCTAACTTTAGGTTTGGTGTTGATGCTAGTTATTTTAGCCTTAGCCATGTTAGCAGGTGGTAAATTAAAAGTAGTGGGATTCCCTAGCACTGATGGTGATATTGTTGAGGCAAGAGTATTATTACCACAAGGTACGCCTTTGGCAAAAACTGAACAAATTGTTGCAAAAATTACCCAAGGATTACAGCAAACCAATGCACATTTTAAACCCTTACAAAGCGATGAACAGGATTTCGTCAAAAATACCACCGTCATTTATGGGCAAAATCCTGATGCTTATGAAACAGGCCCTCATGTGGTGAGAATTATTGCAGATTTATTAGGGGCGGATCAACGCAATGCCTCGGTGGATGAGTTTCGGCAAATTTGGCGACAAAATGTTGGACAATTAACGGATATTATTGCGGTGAAATATGCGGAACCAGTGCTTGGACCGGCAGGACGAGCCATTGATATTCGTTTATTAGGTTCGGAACTAGCGACCCTAAAATCAGCCTCATTGGAGTTACAACAATGGTTAAATGCTTATCAAGGGGTGATTGATATCAATGATGATCTGCGTCCAGGGAAACGTCAATATCAAATTCACTTAAAAGATATTGCCAATAGTTTGGGGCTAAATGCTGAAGATGTCTCAGCACAAATACAAACGGCTTATCAGGGAAAAATTATTGATGAGTTTCCATTAGGTGCTGAAACGTATGAGGTTGATTTAAGACTTGTCAGTGCGGATCGTGCCAGTATTGAGGATTTAGAACAGCATACCATTATCAGCCCGAATGGTGATTTAATTCCAATTTCAGTGGTGGCCGAAATGACAGAAGTTAGAAATTGGGCAAGAATTCATCGCATTGATGGTTTAAGAGCAGTTACTATACAGGGAGATGTGCAACATGAATTTGTTAATGCCAAAGAATTAATCGCTTTAGCTGAACAGAAAATTTTTCCTGTACTCCAAGAAAAATATCCCGGAATGGTAATCCAAGTTGAAGGCGAAGTAAAAGAAGCAGGTGGCACTGGGCGTTCGATTTTCCGTCATTTGTTTTTTGGTTTAATTGGGATTTATATTATGCTAACGTTACAGTTTCGTGGTTATCTGGCACCAATGACGGTAATGTCAGTGATTCCAACGGCATTGATCGGGGTAGTATTCGGTCATTTATGGTTAAATTTAGATTTAACCATGCCTAGTATTATTGGTATGGCAGCTTTGTTTGGGGTTGTGGTCAATGATTCCATTTTACTGGTTGAATTTATTCGAGAGCAACGTAGTAAAGGTGTTGCCGTGTTAATTGCCGCTAAACAGGCAGGTCGATTACGGTTTCGACCAATTTTACTAACGTCAGTAACAACAATTGCGGGGCTATTGCCCTTATTAACGGAACAAAGTTTACAAGCCCAAATTTTAATTCCATTGGCAACGAGTTTAGCCTTTGGTTTAACATCCGCAACACTTACCGCATTATTTTTAGTTCCAGCTATTTATTGTATTTTAGATGATTTCAATGCTTTAGGGGCATTGTCTGGCCATTCAGAGTAGCGTATGGAGATTACAGTCACAAAATTCTTTCCGAAATCCAAAAACTCGACTATATTTTTTGGAGTAAAAGCCCCTTTATTAATTCTAAGATTAAATTAAATTAAACAAGGTTAGATTATGAAAATTATAACAAATCGATATTCTTTACTTATCTTGCTGTTATCAGCGACTGTTACCCTACTCTCGGCTTGTAACGGTGATAATCAAAATACTAAAGCACAAGAACCACCCGAAACGTCTGGTTTTTTAAAAAATTATGATTCCTTGCAACCCATGCCAGGCAGACCGCAAACTTTATACTATGAGAAATCAGATGTTGATTGGTCGAAATATGCAGGCGTCATGATTGAACCCGTAAAAATTACCACTAAAGGTGATGATGCAACTGGCTTTAGAATGTCATTGCGGGATCGCCGTATGTTGGGTACCTATTTTGAATATACTATGCGTGATGCCGTGGGTATTCAATATCCTGTCGTCACCAAGGCGGGACCAGGGATTATCAAAGTTAAAGCGGCTATTACTGATGTTACTTCGACAAGTTCGGTGATGTCAGGATTCTTTTCAGGTCCGCCACATGGGTTTGGTAATGTTTCGATGGAAGGGGAATTGTTAGATTCTGTTACCAATGAGCGTTTAGTGGCAATTGTGGATGGTCAAGCAGGCACTGCCTTTTTAGAATATGAATCATGGGATGATGTTACCCATGCTTTTGATAAATGGGCGGAACAACTATATCATTTATTGCAGAAAAATTTAGGCGATGTCTCGCCATCAAGAGTGGCTGAAATTCGTCGTCAAGAAGCACAACGAGTCGCAGCGAATCCAGCATTACAAGCCCCAAAACCTGCACAGCATATTGTCAATCCAACGCCACAGCCTGTGCAACAAGTACAACAGGTACAAGCACAACCACAAGTAATGCAAAAACAGGTCATGAGTCAGCCTAAGCCTCAACCTGTGCCACAAATGAAAAAACAAACTCAAACGGCAATGTCAGAGGTAGAAGAAGTTTTTGATGATACTCCTGCGGTTGTAGAACAAGCGGTTGCCACACCTGAGCCAGTCGTAGAGCAAGTAGTTGCCACCCCTCAAGCAGTAGAACAAGTGGTTGCCACCCCTCAAGCAGTAGAACAAGTGGTTGCCACCCCCGAACCCCAAGCACAACCGCAACCAACAGCATTTGATCCTTGGTCAGGCGGTGTAACAAACAAAGTCAATTGGAAAGCGAAAAAACTTCGACCTTTTATTTTAGCCCATACGACTAATGGGGATTTTAATGCGGTGGTTGAAGCAACAAAAAAACGCTTAAGTGATGCTAAATTTACCCTTGCAGGTGAGTATTCACCGTATCCTAATACCCATATTATTGTAATTACTGACAAAAAATTACAAAAAGTGGCATCCAAAACTAAAGATGGTGGTTATGGTGCTAATGTTCGGGTCAGTATTACCCAAGCAGGTGGTAAAATCCAAATTGCCTACAACAATCCTGTTTATACTCAACATATTTACCGCATGAAAGGCAGTTTAGCACCTGTGGCAAAGAAATTGGGTAAAACCCTTGGTAGTATCAAGGCTTTTGGTTCGGGAGATGGGATTTCTGGTAGTGATTTAGAAGACTGGCATTATATGTTTGGTATGCCTTACTTTGATGATCCCATTGAATTAGGTTCAGCAGGTAGTCATAGTGCGATGGTTAGCAAAATTGAAAAAGCCTTAGCCTCTAAAAAAGCAGGAAATTCAAAAGTGTATAAAATTGCCCTTCCAGGTGGTAAGCAAACTTTATTTGGTGTCGCTGTTACCCAAGGTAGTGGTGCGGATAAAACAGTGATGTCTGCCATTGATACTAAAACAGAGAAACATTCAGCGCATTTACCTTATGAAATTTTAGTTTCAGGTGATACGGCTTACATTCTTAATGGTAAATTTCGGATTGCCTTAAGTTTTCCTGATTTAACGATGGGAGAGTTTATGACCATTAAATCAGCCCCCGATGATTTAGAATCAAAACTAGGTGCATTAGTAAAATAATTGTTTTTTTAATAAATCCATATTAGGGTAGGTTTTAACCTACCCTAATTTCATTAATCTCAATCCTAATGCAAATTACCTTAATTAAACCTGATGATTGGCATCTGCATTTGCGTGATGGCGATTATTTAACCACAACGGTTGCTCATACGGCAAGCCAATTTGCTAGAGCAATTATCATGCCTAATCTTAGGCCACCGGTTACAACCGTTGCACAAGCATTAAGTTATCAGCAACGGATTATCAACGCCATACCTCAAGGCAATCGCTTTATTCCGTTAATGACATTGTATTTAACGGATAATACCAATACCAATGAAATCCAAACTGAGTATATTACTGCGGTAAAACTCTATCCTGCGGGTGCTACCACGAATTCTGATGCAGGTGTTACTCATATTAAACAAACTTATTCAGTCTTAGAAGCCATGCAGAAAGTCAATATGCCATTATTGCTTCACGGTGAGGTAACGACGGCTAATATTGATATATTTGATCGGGAAAAGCGATTTATTGAACAACAGTTAATCCCATTAACACAAGACTTTCCTGAACTAAAAATAGTATTTGAACACATTACGACTAAAGAGGCAGTAGATTTTGTTTTAGCAGGGTCTGATTATATTGCCGCAACAATTACCCCGCATCATTTAGTATTCAACCGTAATGATTTATTAGTAGGTGGCATTCGTCCCCATCATTATTGTTTACCCATATTAAAACGCTCATCGCATCAAGAGGCTTTAATTCAAGCGGCAATCAGTGGCAATAAAAAATTCTTTTTAGGCACGGATAGCGCCCCTCATCGTCAAAGTCAAAAACATTCTGCTTGTGGTTGTGCGGGTATTTATTCCGCCCCTTTAGCGTTGGAATGTTATGCTCAAGTTTTTGAACAAGCGAATGCTTTAGATAAATTAGAAGCATTTGCGAGTATCTATGGCCCTGAGTTTTATGGTTTACCATGTAACCAATCTAAAATTACCTTAGCAAAACAGGATTGGCAGGTAGCTGAATCCTATGATTTTGGTGAGGATAAAGTCGTGCCATTATATGCAGGGCAAGTGATAAATTGGCGGTTAATCTAAACCCATAGTTGACATTGACCCCTAATTTGTTCCATATTACTCTCCTTTTTTAAACAAATTTCAAAACTTATGTCAGAGCAACAAGCCTATTGGCTGGCATTATTAAGAGCGCCTAGAATTGGTTCAAGGACTGCGTTTGATTTACTCTCACGTTATGGCAGTCCTGAGAAAATTTTTGCTCATGCGGAAAGTTTCTCCCCCAAAGAATTTGCCGAAACCAGCTTGGCTTATTTTAAACAACCTAATTGGGAGATTATTGATAAAGATTTAGCATGGTTAAGCCAAACGGATAATCGTCTAATTACCATTGAAGATAAGCATTATCCTGAACGCCTAAAACAATTAGCGGATCCACCAATAGCTTTATTTGCTCATGGCCATTTAGAATTATTAAACAGTATTCAATTAGCCATCGTTGGCAGTCGCAATCCTTCTCCTACAGGGAAACAAAATGCGTTTAACTTTGCCAAACATCTAAGCGATTCTGGTTTGATTATTACCAGTGGTTTAGCCAGTGGTGTTGATGGTTCCGCTCATCAAGGAGCATTACAAGGCAATGGTTTAACCATTGCCGTAGCAGGAACAGGCTTAGATAGAGTGTATCCTGCAGAACATAAACAATTAGCCCATCAAATTGCAGAACAAGGCTTGTTAATTTCAGAATATCCTTTAGGCACACCACCGATTGCCAGTAATTTTCCACGACGCAATCGCATTGTTAGTGGTTTAAGTTTAGGGGTATTAGTGGTTGAAGCAGGAGTGCAAAGTGGCTCCTTAATTACCGCACGTTGTGCCATTGAGCAAAATCGTGAGGTATTTGCCATTCCAGGATCGATTCATCATCCTCTGGCCAAAGGCTGTCATAAATTAATTCGTCAAGGAGCAAAATTAGTGGAAACGGCTGATGATATTATAGAAGAACTTGCGCCTATGATTGAATTATCCTATTTTAATCCGCAACAAAGTATGCAAAAATCTGATGACATAGACACCATAGTTGATATGGAATTAGATGAAGATTATCGTCAATTATTAACATTTATGAGTTATGAACCCATTTCAATTGATGAATTAGTCATTAATACCAGCTATACAGCCGAAATGATTTCATCTATGCTATTGATGCTGGAATTAGACGGGCTGGTGCTAGCCATGCCAGGCGGTCAGTATTGCCAAATCAAAAAATAAGATAACTATAACAATAGGTTGATTAAACTATGAGTAAAAATCTTGTGATTGTTGAATCCCCTGCCAAAGCAAAAACCATTAAAAAATATTTGGGGAAAGATTTTGAGGTATTAGCTTCTTATGGTCATGTTAGGGATTTATTACCCAAAAATGGGGCGGTTGATCCTGACAATAATTTTGCGATGCAGTATGAATTAATTGACCGTAATGCCAAACATGTACAGACCATTGCCAAATCACTTAAACAAGCGGATGCCTTATATTTAGCGACTGACCCTGATAGAGAAGGCGAAGCCATTTCTTGGCATTTGTATGAAGTACTAAAAAAGAAACGCTTATTAAAAGATAAACCTGTCAAACGAGTGGTTTTTCATGAAATTACGGCTAAAGCGATTCAAGACGCCATTCAAAATCCTAGAGATTTATCTCATGATTTAATTGATGCCCAACAAGCACGGCGAGCCTTAGATTATTTAGTTGGCTTTAATTTATCGCCCTTATTATGGAAAAAAATTCGTCGGGGTTTGTCCGCAGGTCGGGTACAAAGTCCTGCCTTACGCATGATAGTCGAACGTGAAGCGGAAATTGACGTATTTAAACCCAAAGAGTATTGGACCATAGAAGTAGATTTAAACAAAGACAAACAGGCGTTTGTTGCCAAATTAACCCATTATCAAAAAAACAAACTCACTAAATTTAGTCTTAATAATCAAGCTCAAGCAAAAACCATTCAACAAGCAATTACTCAAGATGCCAAACAACAATTACAAATATTAAAAATTGAGAAAAAGCAACGCCGTACCCAACCTGCGGCACCATTTACGACCTCAACATTGCAACAAGAGGCCGCACGCAAACTTGGTTTTACGGCACAACGCACTATGATGATTGCCCAACAATTATACGAAGGTATTGACATTGGCGGTGAAAGCACTGGTTTAATCACTTATATGCGGACAGATTCGGTCAATCTAGCCGATGAAGCCATTGCGGATATTCGCCAGTTTATAGAACAAACCTATGGCAAAGATCAACTCCCCAAACAGCCACGACGATTTAAAACCAAAGCCAAAAATGCCCAAGAAGCCCATGAAGCAGTGCGTCCAACCAGCACCCAAAATCCCCCCGAGCAATTAAAAGGGGCATTAAACGCCGAACAATTAAAACTATATGGTTTAATTTGGAAACGTAGTATTGCCTGCCAAATGATTCATGCCACATTAAATACAGTAAGCGTGGATTTAGGCAAAGACAAGCAATATATTTTTCGAGCCACAGGTTCGACTATCGCTAATCCAGGTTTTATGGCAGTGTATCAAGAAGGCTTAGACGATCAAAAAACCGAGCAAAAAAATATTTTACCGCCTTTAGAACAAGGCGAATGGATTAAATTTAAACAAATTCGGGCGGAACAACATTTTACCGAACCACCCCCACGTTATAGTGAAGCCAGTTTAGTTAAAGCCTTAGAAGAACATGGCATTGGTCGCCCTTCTACTTATGCCAGTATTATTTCTACCTTGCAACAACGAGAATATGTTACCTTAGAGAAAAAGCGGTTTAAACCCACTGATGTTGGTAAAATTGTGAATAAATTTTTAACGGAGCATTTTACCCAATATGTGGATTATCAATTTACCGCAAAACTGGAAGATACCTTAGATGCGGTGGCAAGAGGTGAACAACCTTGGGTGCCTGTAATGAAAGATTTTTGGCAACCATTTAAACAAAAAATTGATACCGCAGATGAAAATGTGAAACGCAGTGATGTCACCCAAGAAGCCCTAGACGAAAAATGTCCTGAATGTGGCAAACCCTTATCCATTCGTTTAGGACGCAATGGCCGTTTTATTGGTTGTACCGCTTATCCTGAGTGTCACTACACCCGTAATTTAGACGATAATGGCGAAGAAAAACCAGCCGTAGAACCTGAGATAGTAAAAGATCGCCAATGCCCCAAATGCGGGTCGGAATTGCAAATTAAACAAGGACGTTATGGTAAATTTATTGGTTGTGCTAATTATCCTAAATGTAAACATATGGAGCCTTTAGAAAAACCAGAAGACACAGGCATTGAATGCCCTAGTTGCCATAAAGGCACCTTATTAAAACGTAAATCACGGCGTAATACCTTTTTCTATTCGTGTTCCACTTATCCCAAGTGTAAATATGCGGTTTGGTATCCACCTATTGAAGAAACCTGTCCACAATGCCAATGGCCATTGTTGACCATTAAAACCACTAAACGCCGAGGCACAGAAAAAGTCTGTCCGCAAAAAGATTGTGATTATGCGGTGCAGATTGAGGCGGTGGAATAGAATAGAATCAAATAAAACAAAATGAACGCTTGGCACTACCAACAATCCGTCCTAGCCTTAAAACAAGGCGGAATTATCGCCTATCCTACCGAAGCAGTGTATGGCTTAGGTTGTGATCCCTTAAATCCCGAGGCAGTAATGCGATTATTAGCCTTAAAACAGCGTTCTATGGACAAAGGCTTGATTTTAATTGCCAGTGATATTGCCATGATTTTGGATTGGATTATGCTAACACCTGCCATCATTCAGCAATTACAACAAACTTATGCCTATCCTATTACTTGGTTAATTCCCTGCCCTGAGTCAGTGCCACAATGGATTCGGGGAGAGCATCAACAATTAGCCATTCGTTTAACCCAGCATCCCATTGCTAAGGCTTTATGTCAGGCTTGGAGTGGGCTATTGATTTCAACCAGTGCCAATATCAGCCAACACCCCCCTGCTCGTTCTAAACTTCAATTGCATAAAACCTTTGGTAAGCAACTGGATTATATTGTGCCAGGTAATTTAGGTTTGTTTACTCAAGTTAGTGAAATTCGTGATATTACCACCCAAACTATTATTCGTTCAGGACCTTCCAATGCAACCACCAGCCATTGATATTAATATTGATATTATTAAAGATTATTTATTACAATTACAACAAAGCATTTGCCAAGCAATCGAACAAAGCGATGGTCAGGCCAAATTTACCGAAGATCAATGGCAACGAGAACAAGGAGGCGGTGGCCGAACCAGAGTGTTACGCCAAGGTCAAGTATTTGAGCAAGCAGGGGTAAATTTTTCTCATGTATTTGGCAAAAACTTGCCCCCTTCTGCTACGGCTCATCGCCCTGAATTAGCCCATTGTGATTTTCAAGCCTTGGGTTTATCGTTGGTGATCCATCCTTTAAATCCTTATGTGCCAACGTCTCATGCGAATATTCGGTTTTTCTGTGCGAATAAAGCAGGACAAGCACCAATTTGGTGGTTCGGAGGTGGCTTTGATTTAACCCCGTATTATGGTTTTGTTGAAGATGTGGTGCATTGGCATCAAATGGCCAAACAGGCTTGTGATCCTTTTGGTAAAGACCTTTATTCCCGTTATAAACAATGGTGTGATGACTATTTTTATTTAAAACATCGTCAAGAAGCCAGAGGCGTGGGTGGCTTATTTTTTGATGATTTAAATCAGGGAGGGTTTGAGCATTGTTTTAGGTTTTGGCAAAGTGTGGGAGATCATTATTTAAAAGCCTATCTACCTATTGTGGAAAAACGTAAAGCAATGCCCTATGGTGAACGCCAACGCCAGTTTCAACTCTATAGACGTGGACGCTATGTTGAGTTTAATTTGGTTTATGACAGAGGTACGTTGTTTGGCTTACAATCAGGTGGGCGTACCGAATCCATCTTAATGTCCTTACCACCGGTAGTACATTGGCAATATAATTGGCAACCTGAGGCAGATAGTCCTGAGGCGGAATTATATCAAACATTTTTGCCAGTAAGAGATTGGTTGCATGAATAAACAAGATATTGGTTCAATGACTGCAAAAGGCGGTTTTGCTAATGGTGAAAATGATACCAAGAGGTAGTTTGAAAATTGGTCGTGTTACTATGCAACGCAAAGGTGGAACACCAGATCCCACCAGTTTGCAATTTAAAATTAATCCGTTGGAGAATGTGCAAGATTACAAGGGTTTCCAGATAGTTTTGCGATTAATCCGTCATTAACTCAAGCTTATAAACAATTTGGTAATAGTGTGGCCATTAATGTATTAATGGCAATTATTCAAAAAATTTATCAAACAAATTGTTTTGAAAACAATCAAACTTATTGTAAAACATCATTGCAATCATTACATAACAGCCTGCAATAACAGTAGTGGATTAAGCGTCTAAGTTTTGCTGATATTTTTAGCCCAAGAATCAAGAATATTGCTGTAAAATCTGTCTTGCGCCTTGCGATAATAATTTTTCTGCTAGTTGTTGCCCTAGAGTTTCAGCATCGGCACTGTTGCCTGTAATGTCATCCATTAAAATCACTTTACCATCACTTTGTCCAACTAATCCTCGTAGATAAATTTGGGTATTATCATCATTTAATTTGGCATACGCGGCAATAGGTGCTTGGCAACCGCCTTCTAAAACTTGATTAAACGCTCGTTCGGCGTTAACGCATAACGCCGTGCTTTGGTGATGTAGGGCTTGGATTAGTGTATAAACCTCCGTATCACCTTGGCGACATTCAATGCCTAACGCACCTTGACCAATCGCGGGTAACATTTGTTCTGGTTCCAAATATTGTTTAATTCGCTCATGAAATGCTAAGCGTTGTAAACCAACACTGGCTAAAATAATGGCATGATAATCCCCTTGATCTAATTGATTTAAGCGAGTGTTAATATTACCTCGTAGGCTTTTAATTTGTAATTGTGGATAATGTTGATATAACTGGGCTTGGCGACGTAAACTAGACGTGCCAACTATGGCATTATCTGGCAGTTGTGCTAAATTAGCATAATCATTGGAAACAAAAGCATCTCTGGCATCGGCTCGTTCTAAAATGACAGGCACATCAAAATCATCTGCCCAAGAAACAGGCACATCTTTCATTGAATGCACGGCAATATCGGCTTTATGATCTAATAATCCTTGTTCTAATTCTTTAATAAACAAGCCTTTACCACCAATAGTGGCTAATGGTTGATTTAAGATTTTATCCCCTTTGGTGGTCATTGGGACTAATTCAACTGTTAATGCTGGATGAATTTGTTTTAATTGTTCGGCAACATAATTTGCTTGCCATAATGCGAGTGGACTACTTCTAGTGGCAATTTTCAGCGTTTGCATAATTTTATCCGTTGATTAAACTAAATTTTGTCCATATCCTAAACATAATTACAGCAAATATCCAGTTGTGTGGTAGCGATTAGCTATCAATCATTAAAAATTTTCACTATAATTTGTATCCTAATCGATTGAGATAAAAATGTAAAAGTTAGGAATAGTTATGGCCGGCAATACAATTGGACAATTATTTACTGTAACAACATTTGGGGAAAGTCATGGCATTGCCATTGGTGGCATTGTTGATGGTTGTCCACCTGGTTTGGCATTAACGGAAGCGGATTTACAAATTGATTTAGATCGACGCAAACCTGGAAAAACTCGACATACCACGCAACGACGTGAAGACGATCAAGTGCAAATCTTATCAGGGGTATTTGAAGGTCAAACGACTGGCACGCCCATTGGTTTAATCATTCATAATACCGATCAGCGTTCTAAAGATTACAGCAAAATTAAAGCCCAATTTCGTCCTGGTCATGCGGATTATACCTATCAACAAAAATTTGGCATTCGAGATTATCGTGGGGGTGGGCGTTCTTCTGCTAGAGAAACCGCAATTCGAGTGGCCGCGGGTGCGATTGCTAAACAATATCTCAAAACTAAAGGCATTACCATTCAAGGATATTTATCGCAATTAGGGCCTATTAAACCTGATAGTATTGATTGGCAGGTCATTGAACAAAACCCCTTTTTCTTTCCAGATGCCAGTAAAGTGACAGAATTAGAAAACTATATGGATACTCTGCGTAAAGAAGGTAATTCCGTTGGGGCAAAAGTAACAGTGGTTGCTAAAGGGGTGCCACCAGGTTTAGGGGAACCCGTGTTTGATCGCTTGGATGCGGACTTGGCTCATGCCTTAATGAGTATTAATGCGGTAAAAGGCGTGGAAATTGGCGATGGTTTTGCCGTAGTTGAACAAAAAGGAACTCAGCATAGGGATGTGATGACACCCCATGGCTTTATGACGAATCATGCGGGTGGGGTTTTAGGGGGGATTTCTTCAGGCCAAGCAGTCGTCGCTCATTTAGCCTTAAAACCAACCTCAAGTTTACGTTTACCTGAAAAAAGTATAGATCAATCAGGTGATGTGGTCGATGTGATTACCACAGGACGGCATGATCCTTGTGTGGGTATTCGGGCGACACCCATTGCAGAAGCAATGATGGCAATGGTATTAATGGATCATTATTTACGCCAACGTGGTCAAAATCAAGATGTCAAGTCTTCCACCCCTATTATTCCTGCTGTTATTGATTAACTAATCATGCCCTATTGGCGAATTTCTGGACTGTATGGCTTTTATTTTGCTTCTTTAGGGGTTTTAGTGCCTTATTGGGGCTTGTATTTACAATACCATCACTATAGTCCCGCTCAAATTGGTGAATTAACGGCCATTTTAATGGCAACCAAAATTATTGCCCCTACCTTATGGGGTTGGATTGCGGATAAAACTCAGCAAGGCATGCTTATTGTACGCTTAGCGTCCTTATTATCATTCCTATGTTTTGCATTGATTTTACTAGAACCTAATTATTTAGGTTTCGCTCTCATTGTATTTAGCTTTAGTTTTTTTTGGAATGCCTCTTTACCACAATTTGAAGCCAATACTTTTAGATATTTAGGACATCAAACCCATTATTATAGTCGGGTTCGTTTATGGGGTTCGGTAGGTTTTGTGATTAGTGTTATTATGGTTGGCAAATTACTGGATACGATTAGTCCTGATTATTTACCTAAAATTATTTTAGGTTTGTTTCTGGGCATTTTTATTGTTAGTTTATGGGTGCCACAAGCGAAAAGTTCTGACATTCATACCGATAGTTGTTCGATTATCCAAGTGTTGTTGCGTCCTGAAATTATTGCTTTTTTTGTGGTATGTTTTTTAATGCAAGCCAGTCATGGTCCTTATTATGCCTTTTATTCTATTTATTTAGAACAGGCAGGTTATTCTAAAACCTTGATTGGTCAACTTTGGGCTTTGGGTGTGGCAGCAGAAGTTGCTTTGTTTGTGATCATGCACCACTTATTAAAATACTATAGTTTAAGAAATATTTTATTGGTGAGTTTATTTTTGACCAGTTTACGTTGGGGAATGATTGGTTCAAGCATTGATAATTTAATCCTAACTTTGTTTGCCCAGTGTTTACATGCCGCAAGTTTTGGTAGTTATCATGTAGTAGCGATTCAATTAATTCACGGATATTTTAAAGGCAGTCATCAAGGTCGAGGTCAAGCGTTATATAGTAGTTTAAGTTTTGGGGCTGGAGGGGCAATGGGTAGTTTGTATTCTGGTTATCTTTGGTCAGACACGACCGCAAATTTAAACTATTTTATTGCCATGGGTTTAAGTTTATTGGCATTGTTCGTTGCTTGGTTGTATGTGGGAAAAGACTAAGAAAAAACAATTATTCCGCTAATTTAGTCAGATCGAGTTCTAAGCGACTTAACATGACCTCCACCATCATGACCACATGATCTCGTTCTCTAACATCTACGGCAAACATTGGTAAATATAAGTGTTTTTCATGTAACACATCTAAATATTTTTCAAGCGTATTCCCCGTTTCATCGGTATGAGTTATGCCAACGACTGCCCCATTGTCTTTGATATAGTCGGCAAATTCGTCTAAGTAAAGATGAATATCTTGTTCAGCCTCTTGACTGCTATCATCGACTAAGATAATTAAGCCTAATGCCCCTTTGACTAAAATATGCCACATATGTTGAAAGCGTTGTTGACCAGGTGTGCCGTAAATGTGGATACTTTGCCCATCTTCTAAAATAAACTCACCATAATCCATTGCAACCGTGGTTGTTTGTTTACGTTGTTTTAACTCATCTGTGCCTAAGGCTTCCGTGGTAACAGGCGGAATTTCACTGATTTGGGCAATCGCTGTGGTTTTTCCAGCACAAGGACTACCTGCAAAGACTATTTTAACTTCTTGGTTTTGTTTTGATGCTTGGCTTTCTTTCGCCTGTTTCTCAGGATTTTTTAAACGGCTTACAATTTTAGAGACCAATGAACGCATTGGACTGGCTTTGCTTAACAATATCGGTAAATACTGTTTGGCACTCGGTTTTTGATGTAACAGTCCTAAGATGGCACAGGCATTGATAAAATCAATAATTTCCGTTTGTGCAATTTTGGTAATGTCAACTAATTCCCGAATACTACAAGGATAATGAAACAAGTAATACAATATTTTGATCATGGCATAATCATAGGGTAAATTAGCAAAATCAGGCCATTGTTTTAATTGAAACACTTGATCAATGGTATATTCGTCTAGCAATTGTCCTTGTGAACCTGAGAGTGCCATTTGCCATAACAAGCTGTCGAGCGAATAACTTGGTAAATTTTCGGTAACTTTTTGCCATTCAAATGGTTGCATGATACTAAAATTTGCATTGACGGTATTTAAGCGAAAAATAGGAGTGAATAAGTCAAGATTATCCGCACAATAACAACGTTGTTTTTTTGTATCAATATAAAGTTGAACATTTTGACAACTCACCACAAATTTCTTACCTGCATGCTGTATGATATGTTGTAATAATTGCCCGAGTAATTTTTGCTCCAGATTTAATCTTGCTTGTTTACTGACAAACGCCTTGGTTTTTTTGCTTGAATTCTTAGCAAAATGTTCAGAAACTTTTTGCAATAATTCTAATAGATCACCATGACGAATAGGTTTCGCTAAACACCACGGGTTATCGGTTTTAGTTTCTGAAAAATAAATCGGAAACGCATGGCTATTTTGGTAATGATGAGTGCTAGTTTTATTATCAACATCGATAATAATGACATTGGCATCGTTGTTGTCCGTTAATTGCCAATTATCATCAAGTTTCGTATTAATCACCCTTAGTAACAAACTTAATTTTAAATGTTCCTTTGGATTAACATTTTTGTCTGTCGTAATCGAATAATTAGTAGCCATATATTTTCAGATCAGGTTTAAAAGGTTCAAATTTATAAGTTTAGCACAATTTTTAGCTTGATGATTTTAATATGCTTAATAACCAAATACTTATATCATTAATTTCTTTGGGATGAACACCGTGTTCCATAGGATACTCAAACCATTCCAAGCCATTGATTTCAGACAATTTCTGACGAGATTGCAATGCAAAGGCGTAAGGAATAATCGGATCATATAAACCATGTGCCATAAATATGGGTAAGTCTTTATGCTGTGATTGGCTTAAGGTTACCGAGGCTAAAGGTAAATAGCTTGATAATGCCATAATTCCTGCTAGTTTCTGAGGATAAGTCAATCCCGTATATAATGCCATTGCCCCACCTTGAGAAAAGCCTGCTAATACAATTTTATCGGTGGCAATACCCCGTTGTTGTTCTTGTTGAATTAATGCCGTAATCAACTTACTTGAGGCTTGAATCCCTGCTTGATCCTCATTTTGCCCAATATTCATATCAGCAAAATCATACCAAGCACGCATAGTCATACCTTGATTAAGGGTGATATTACGCATAGGTGCATTAGGAAAAATAAAACGCCAGCTAATTTCTTCAGGCAATGGCAATTCTGATACAATCCCCATAAAATCAGAACTATCTGCTCCTAAACCATGTAACCAAATAATACTAGCCGTTGCTGCTTGTTTAGATGTGCAACGTTCTTGAGTAAACAATTTTGCTTGTGTTGCCATATTCGAAACCTTATAATAATTAATTCATTAAAAACTTAAAATATTTTATTGTTAATTCAAATAAATACAACTATCATCTAATTTATTACTTTAACTTTAACCCATCAATTGAGAATCATTATGAAAATTTGTTTTGGACGTTGTGGCTTAGTATTATTTATCGCAGTGGTAACAAGTAGTGTTTTATTTTGTGGTTGTGGTCAAAAAGGTGATCTTTATTTACCTGAATCTAAAAGTCAATCAGTTTCAATGACAACTCAAACGACAACGACCGCAACAACAACTGCATTGATAAAACGTCATTAATTGGGACGATTATGGATTATTTTAACTACGAGCAAGGGGAATTATGGGCTGAACAATGCCGAGTGTCCGATTTAGCTAAAAGCTATGGTACGCCTTGTTACATCTATTCTAGGGCGACTTTAGAACGTCATTGGCATGCCTTTGATCAAGCATTTGCTCATCATCCTCATTTGATTTGCTATGCGGTAAAAGCAAATTCTAATTTAGCGGTATTAAATGTATTAGCAAGACTAGGGTCTGGGTTTGATATTGTGTCCGCAGGGGAATTACAGCGGGTGTTAAAAGCAGGTGGACAGGCTTCTAAGGTGGTATTTTCTGGGGTTGGTAAACAAGCATGGGAAATTCAACAAGCCCTAGATGCGGAAATTTATTGTTTTAATGTTGAATCTTTGGCGGAAATTGAATTAATCAATCAAGTGGCAATAAACAGTAACAAAATAGCACCGATTTCCATTCGGGTGAATCCTGATGTTGATGCCAAAACTCATCCTTATATTGCCACAGGTTTAGACGAAAATAAATTTGGCTTAGATATAAGCCAAGCCTTAATGGCTTATCAAATGGCTGAAAAACGGCCCAATTTAAGTATTCAAGGCATTGATTGTCATATTGGTTCCCAATTAACTGAACTTGCCCCATTTTTAGATGCTTTAGATCGAGTATTGGCACTAGTCTTGCCGTTAAAACAACAAGGCATTAATATTCAACATCTGGATTTAGGTGGGGGGTTAGGGATTCGCTATCAACAAGAACAACCTCCCCTACCTGCCGATTATGCCAAAGCAATTGCGGATAAATTAGCAGGTAAGTCGTTTAAGATTTTATTAGAACCCGGACGTGCCATTGCAGGCAATGCAGGTATTTTAGTAACACAAGTGCAAGCACTAAAAACCACCCCAAGTAAAAATTTTGCCATTGTTGATGCCGCTATGAATGATTTGATACGTCCCGCATTATATTCGGCTTGGCAAGAGATTGTTGCGGTCAAACCTCGTGCGGATATGGCAACACAATGTTATGATATTGTGGGTCCTATTTGTGAAACAGGCGATTTTTTAGGCAAACAACGAGAGTTAGCATTAAAATCAGGTGATTTATTAGCAGTTCGCTCATCAGGTGCCTATGGTTTTGTGATGAGTTCACAATATAATAGTCGTCCTAGATCACCTGAGATTATGGTGGATCAGGATAAAGCCTATGTGGTGAGAGCCAGAGAAACTTTTGAACAATTAATACAAGGTGAAGCGATGTTACCCGCATAAGCAAAATCTAAATGATGATTAATAATTATTATAACTATGATTAGAAACTATGATTAAAGAATAAAATAATGCCTTTGAAGTTTGAAAAAATGCATGGTTTAGGCAATGATTTTATGGTGATTAATACCATAGAACAGCCAATACAATTATCGGCTAAACAGATTCGACAATGGGCAGATCGCCACACTGGAGTCGGCTTTGACCAATTATTGCTTATTGCGACTAGTACCGATGCGGAACATGATTTTTCTTATCGTATTTATAATGCTGATGGCAGTGAAGTAAGTCAGTGTGGCAATGGTGCCCGTTGTTTTGCCAAATATGTTTATGACCATGATTTAAGTCAAAGTCATCCATTAAAAGTTCAAACCCATCAAGGTAGTTTAGAACTATGGCAAATTGATACGGATACTATTAAAGTTTCTATGGGCATTCCAAAATGGCAACCAGATCTTATTCCAATGTTAGCACCGCAACAACAAGTGAAATATCCTCTTCCACTAAAACAAGGGAATATTACCATTGGTGCGGTGGGTTTAGGCAATCCTCATGCCGTCATTCAAGTGGAAGATATTAAACAAGCACCTGTGCAGACTTTAGGGACAGAAATTGAAACTCATCCCTATTTTCCAGAAAGGGTCAATGTAGGCTTTATGCAAATTATACAATCTGATAGAATACGACTTAGAGTCTTTGAACGAGGGGTAGGTGAAACTTTTGCTTGTGGTAGTGGCGCTTGTGCCGCCGTTTTAGTTGGCCAGCAACAACGGCAACTTGATAATAAAGTTGTGGTCGAACTTGCTAAAGGAGAATTATTGATTGAGTGTGATGGTAAACAATCGCCAGTATGGCTGACGGGATCAGCAACTCATGTATATCAAGGGGTTATTGATTGTGAGAAAATCTAAATCCATTAATCCATCGACAAAAACCGATGCGACAACTATTAATGCTGAAATGGTTGCAGGCTATTTACAACAACATCCTGAATTTTGGCAGACTTATCCTGACTTATCTCCCTCATTTAAAGTCAATTCATCATTATTAGAACGTCAAGTCAAAAATTTTCGTCAAAAAAATCAACAACTCAAGCAACAATTGAATGATCTGATTGACGTTGCAAAGAAAAATGAACAATTAAATAATAAAATTCAGCAATTTGCCTTAACCTTAATGAGTATCCGTCATCTCTCTATGTTATTTCAACATAGCTATTTTTGTTTTAAAAACCATTTTCAAGTAGAATGGATGAGCATTGTGATTAAAAAACCAGCGAATTATCAAGGGCATTGTCCAGAGTTTCAAGAATTTGATGCCCAAATCAGTGATGAATTTCAACCTTTGTTTGATTACAAACAATGTTTATGTGGCCGCCCGAATGCCATTAAAAATCAGTTTTTGTTTAAAGAAGAAGCGAAGCATATTGAATCTGCGATTATTATTCCTTTAATTGATGAGCAGGTCCAAGGTTTATTAGCATTAGGAAGTCATAATCCAGAGCGTTACCATAAAGAAATGTCCACCCATTTTCACCAACATATTGGGGCATTATTAGCACGAGCAATTCAAATGCAACTATGATTGATAATTACTACACGTCATTGGGATTTCAATACAATCCCTTTAGTATCACGCCTGATCCAACTTGTTTCTATTTAAGTCAGGATCACGAAAATGCTTTGGCACATTTAAAACATGGTATTAGCCAAAATAATGGTTTTGTGTTACTAACGGGTGAAGTAGGTACAGGGAAAACCACCTTATGCCGTAAAATTTTAGAAAATCTACCCGATAATATTGAAATTGCGTATATTTACAATCCTAGATTATCAACGATAGAACTATTAGCCAATATTTGTGATGAATTACAAATTGATTATGATGAAACCGTTGCAAGCATTAAAGACTTTACGCAATGTATTAATCAATATTTACTTGATCAACATGCCTTAGGCAAGCGAGTAATTTTATTGATTGATGAAGCACAAAATCTCAGCATGGAAGTTTTAGAGCAGACCCGATTGCTAAGCAATTTAGAAACAAATAAAAACAAATTATTGCAAATTATTTTAGTTGGACAACCAGAATTAAAACGCTTACTAGATTTACCGCAATTAAGACAGCTTAATCAACGCATTACCGCTCGTTATCATCTTAATCACTTGTCACGAGTGGAGACCAAACATTATATTCGACATCGTGTTTGCAGTGAACTGGTAACAGATACTGATATTGATGTTGATCATGAGGCTGGAATCAAACACCGCTGTCATCTCAATGATTATAGACAAGAGTTATTTCCAACTTTAGCCTGTTGGGTGATCTATCATTATTCTAAGGGAATCCCAAGAATTATTAATGTGATTTGTGATCATGCGTTAATGGGGCTTTATTCTCAAAACAAAGCCAAAGTATCTTATGCGATTGCTAAAAAAGCCGCAGAAGAAGCCACTGGAATTTATGGTAAAACCCATCCTTCATTGCTACATTGGTTTGCAACTACTTTGCTAATTTTATTAGTATTCCCTTGGTTTTTTCCTCAGTATTTGCCTTGGTTGCCACAACAATCACTAGAACTAAGTTTACCTCATTTAGAACCTAAGTCAGATGTGATGAAACAAACTCAAGCAACCACTAATGCTTCGTTAGTTCTGCCAACGAAAACTGTGGCTAAAAATACCGTAACAGTTGAAGATTTAAAACCTTCTCAAACTGATTTTTTCACTTGGTTGCAAACAACGACTACCTCCAAACAACAAGCATTAATGATTTTGGCAGATGTTTGGCAATTAAGTCAACAAGCACCAATTTGTGTTGAAGCCAGTGGTTATTTTTGTCCCCAACAAAAAGGTAATTGGAATACCTTACGACAGCTTAATTTGCCCGTGATTTTATTACTAAAGCCGACACTAGATACCACTTATTATCTTGTCATTAAGCATATTGCTAAGGAACAAGTAACATTATTATATCAAAATCAAGAATATCTTTATGACATGACTGAAATTTCACCTTATTGGTTAGGGGATTTTATATTTTTATGGGTATTGCCTGAATTTCCATTATTACCCTTAAAACAAGGTATGCAAGGCGATTCCGTCGTATGGTTACGTCAATGTTTAGCCCAGTTTTATCCGCAATCTTTCGCAAGCTCATCAAATCCAAGATTTGATCAGGAATTAAAACAACAAGTTATGCATTTTCAAGCCAGTTATCAATTACAAGCCGATGGTATTGTAGGCAAAAATACTTTATTATATTTGAGTCATTGTATTAATGACTTTAACGTACCAAAACTTAGTAATAATCATGTCCTACATCCTTGATGCTTTAAAAAAATCAGAACAACAACATCGTCAACATCAATCCCCCCCAACATCACCAAATTCTGATTCACTAGTAACAGCACCAGTTATTTCAGTCATCAATGCTATAATATTGTTTTTATTATTGATAGGATTGGTGATAGGATTATGGGTTTATCGTAATCCTAAGCAATTAGATACCACAAAATCACAGTCCATTGATATTAATCCCCAATCATTACAACAAACCTTGATGGAAATTGATAGTGTTACCGCTGATTTGCAAGCTGTAAAGCAAACAATGGCAAACCCCACTCAACCCCAACCCTTATTAATCCATCCCATCCCAAAACCAAAACTAAAGCCAAAGCTAGAATCTCAAGTGCCATCAATAATTAAACCCGAAATTAAACCATCTGAAAAAAATTTAATTAAATCTAAAATTAAATCTGTGATTACGCCTGAAATATCACCGCCTATGGTTCCCTTGCTGAGTGAAAAAAACATGAGCTTTCAACAGCAAATTCCAGCCTTAAATCTTAATATTCATTTTTATCATCAACAAACAAGCCAACGTTTTGTCATGATTAATTTAAAAAAATATAAAGAACAACAAAAAATTGACCAACTTACCATTCAACAAATTACCCCTGATGGCGTTATATTTTCTTATCAAAACCAGAAATTTAAGATTCTACGTTGAAATTTTATGACAGACCCCAATTAAACTAGGAAAATTATTAAAGGAAAATTTGTGGATACATTTCATGGTACAACTATTTTAGCGGTACGCCGACAACAACAGGTGGCGATGGCTGGGGATGGGCAAGTAACCTTAGGCAATACCGTAGTAAAAAATAATGCCCGTAAAGTACGCCGACTTTATCATGATAAAGTATTGGCAGGCTTTGCAGGTGGCACTGCGGATGCGTTTACTTTATTTGAACGGTTTGAAGGCAAATTAGAAAAACATCAAGGTCATTTAGTGCGTGCTGCCGTGGAAATGGCAAAAGATTGGCGTACGGATAGAATGTTACGACGTTTAGAAGCAATGTTATTGATTGCCGATAGCAATACGACCTTACTATTATCTGGGACAGGTGATGTGATTGAACCTGAGGCGGATTTTTTAGCCATTGGCTCAGGTGGAACATTTGCCCAAGCGGCAGCAGAAGCTTTATTAGAAAATACGGAATTATCTGCCAAGCAAATTGCAGAAAAAGCATTAACCATTGCCGCCAATATTTGTATTTATACCAATCATCATTGCATAATTGAAGAACTAAATTAAAGGAGGCACTATCTTGACTCACTATTCCCCCACCTCTGTCCCCATGACACCCCAACAAATTGTCCATGAGCTTGATAAACATATTATTGGACAAATGGCAGCCAAGCGTGCGGTTGCCATTGCCTTGCGTAATCGTTGGCGTCGTAGCCAAATTGAAGAAAGTTTACGAAATGAAATCACCCCCAAAAATATTTTAATGATAGGGCCAACAGGTGTGGGTAAAACTGAAATTGCCAGACGTTTAGCCAAACTGGCCAATGCACCATTTATTAAAGTTGAAGCCACGAAATTTACCGAAGTCGGTTATGTAGGACGTGATGTTGAATCCATTATTCGGGATTTAGTGGATATGGCGATTAAACTCACCCGAGAAAATGCCATTGAAGCGATTAAATCACAAGCCGAAGATGCCGCAGAAGAACGTATTTTAGATGCCTTATTACCGCTACCGGAACATCATGATATTGAAGCTGAAAACTCTGATACCCGACAAAAATTTCGTAAAATGTTGCGTGAAGGAAAACTGGACCAAAAAGAAATTGAAATTGATATTAAAGTCCCTTCCGTTGGCGTGGAAATTATGGCACCTCCGGGTATGGAAGAAATGACTAGCCAGCTTCAAGGCATGTTTCAAAATTTATCGGGCAGTCGTAGTCGTACTCGCAAACTGAAAATCAAAGATGCTTATTCCATTTTGCAAGATGAAGAAGCCTCAAAATTAATTGATGAGGATGATTTAAAACATCAAGCACTAGAATTAGTCGAACAATCGGGTATTGTGTTTATTGACGAAATCGATAAAGTTGCCAAACGCTCTGAGTATGGCGGTCCTGATATTTCTAGGGAAGGGGTACAAAGGGATTTACTCCCCTTAGTGGAGGGTTGTACCGTGAATACCAAATATGGCATGATTAAAACCGATCATATTTTGTTTATTGCCTCAGGTGCCTTTCATTTGACCAAACCTTCGGATTTAATTCCAGAACTACAAGGACGTTTGCCGATTCGAGTTGAACTAGAAGCGTTAACTGCCAATGATTTTGTCAAAATTTTGGTAGAACCTAATGCCTCATTAACGGAACAATATACAGCGTTGTTGGCAACCGAACAAGTGAGTTTAGTATTTGCAGAAGATGCTTTACAACGTATTGCTGAAATTGCGTTTCAGGTTAATGAAAGTACCGAAAATATTGGTGCCAGACGTTTACATACCGTTATGGAACGCTTATTGGAAAATATTTCATTTAATGCCCCTGAGCATCAAGGCGAAGCCTTAACCATTGATCGTAATTATGTCAATCAATACTTATCAGAATTAGCGGAAGATGAAGATCTTAGCCGTTATATTTTATAAAGGAGCAAATGATGCCAATTCCTACTGAAATTAAATTACACAAACAATCTCGCCAATTGGAAATTACCTTTGATAATGAAGATAATTTTCATTATAGCTGTGAATATTTAAGAGTGTATTCTCCTTCTGCGGAAGTGCAAGGACATGGACCCGGACAAGGGAAGTTACAAGTGGGCAAAGAAGATGTTAATATTGAAAAAATCGAACCCGTTGGTAACTACGCCATATGTTTACATTTTGATGATGGTCATCACACTGGTTTATATTCTTGGGAAACCTTATATAACTTAGGTAAAAATCAAGCCCATTACTGGCAACAATATTTGCAACGTTTAGAAGAAGCAGGGCATCAACGCAAAGAAAATCGATTGCATTCTTAGCCCACTACGAGCAAAGTAAATCACAATCACTTGGTCTTTCGCAATTGCTAAATTTGTTTAAGCAATTGCGACTATTTCAAACTTAATATCTTGCCCTTGAGCACTAAAACGGAAAATAGCGGGAAAACCCATAAGTCGTGAGGCTTCATAAGCAAAACTAGGATCAAATGAATGCGCAAGAAAAGATAACAATTGCCCATGAGAACTCAGCATGGGTAATTGATAATCAGAACTGAGCATTTCTCGTAATACGGCTAAACCACGTTGTGCCACTTCTCGTCCTGATTCGCCACCGACCGCACGATGATCTAAGTCTAAAAATGACTGGCGTACCCATTCTTCCCAATTATCAATTTTACCATTATCACCACGTCGTCTGCGTTCTGCCAGTCGATCATCGGTATGAATGTCTAAATTACGGAATTTGGCAAAGGGTTCGATGGTTTCATAGGCCCTAAGAAACGGACTAGAGACAATATAATCAATCGGTAAATCTTTAAACACGTTGATTAATTTGTTGGCTTCGGCATAACCACTTTGAGTTAAAGGCGAATCATTAGCCCATCCTGCCGCTTCACAATGACGAACCATAAGAACATCAGGCATTCACACATTCCTTGTTATGATTAGTGTTATTTACAATAGCATAACCAATAATGATTTAGAAGGCAAAGTCTTTTGCTTGCAAACGATGGTAAAACTTTCATAAAAAGCTCTATTGTCATATGGGCAAGAAATGTTTATAATTTGCCCCGTTCTTTAGTAGATTTAACGGAATTTATTGACAATTTTTATTGACATTAATATTTTTTTAATTTTTAACAATACAAATAGGTGATTTATGAGTGAGCAAAAAAGCAGACCTAAGGTTCCTGATGGTAAAACCCGTTACATGACAACTCGTCAAAAAGAAGCAACCGAAAAAGGTTTTGTTGGGTACGAAGTCATTTGGGATTCATTCCAAAAAGAAGCAGAATACACTACCCCTAAAAAACCATAAGCCTATCAGTCGCACGAACCTAATGGTCGTGCGACTATGGTTATCCAGTCTGTACTTAACGCTAATTTAGCTTCTTTCAATTTGTTATTCTACATTTTGAATCCGCATTTTATTATGTCCCCATCCCCAAAAACCCTCGCAAAAGCATTGCATTGGTTTATAATTATAAATACTAAACTACCGTAATTATTTAAGAGTTACTATGAAAACTTCAACTACCGATTTCGGCTATCAACAAGTCCCAACTGAACAAAAGGTTGAAAAAGTAAAACAAGTGTTTGATTCGGTTGCCAATCGTTATGATGTAATGAATGATTTAATGTCATTGGGTTTACATCGTTTATGGAAACGCATGGCAATTGATATTTGTGGGGCGAAACGTGGGGATGTGGTTTTGGATATTGCCACAGGTACAGGGGATTTAGCCAAACCATTGGCACAAATTGTAGGTTCTAAAGGCTTGGTGGTTTGTAGTGATATTAATCAGGCCATGTTGAGTTTAGGACGAGATAAACTCATTGATCAAGGCTTGGTAGGTAATATTGAATATGTGCAGGCTGATGCTCAAAACTTACCCTTTCCTGCCTATAGTTTTGACAAAATCACCATTGGTTTTGGTTTGCGTAATGTTACCGATAAATTGCAGGCTTTAACTTCTATGTGTCAAGTCTTAAAACCAGGAGGCAAAGCTTTGATTTTAGAGTTTTCTCATCCTCGTTCTCAACCCTTGAAAACTTTATATGATGTGTATTCTTTTCAAATATTGCCATTAATGGGCAAGATTGTAGCGAAAGATAGTGAAAGTTATCGTTATTTAGCAGAATCCATTCGTATGCACCCTGATCAAATGATCTTACAACAAATGCTGGAACAAGCAGGATTTGGGCAATGCGATCATGTGAATTTAAGTGGGGGTATTGTGGCAATTCATTGGGGATATAAACTATGAAATTACCTTCATTAGTGGTCGCGGGTTTGGAATCCGCTATCAACACTGTCATTGGTTTAGATGAGGAAATTTTACCACAATTTGCCAAGCTGGAAGATAAGGTGATTGCCATTGAATGTTTGGATTTGGAATTAAGCCTATATTTTTTACCGCATGCCCAAGGTTTAAAATTATTAACGGATTATAATGGTCAAGCGGATACTTTATTACGAGGCAGCGCCATTGCCCTTTTAGGGATGAGTTATCGTCAACGCCCCGAAAAATCCTTATTTTCAGGTGAAGTGAAAATCACAGGTGATACCGAATTAGGTCAAAGATTTCAAACTTTATTGCAAAGTATTGACATTGATTGGGAAGAATACTTATCCCAATTAATCGGTGACGTACCCGCACATCAAGTCAATCGGGCATTAAAATGGGGAAAAGAGAAACAACAAAAAACGATGGATACTTTGCAACAGAACCTAGCAGAATATTTACAATATGAAGTTGATACTTTGCCATCGAAACCTGCCACTGAAAATTTTATTCATCAAGTTGACCAACTTAGAACGGATTTAGATCGTTTGGAAGCGAGAATCCAACGTTTAGAATCCACGATAAACTAATGCTATTTTACCCTTCACAATTATTACGCTTAATTCATATTAATTGGGTGCTGGTGCGTCATGGTTTGGATGAAATTATTCTTGCCACCCATTTGTTTCGCCCGATTCGTTTTATGATTTATTTTTTGCCTTGGTATTGGTTTCGCCCAGAATTACCCCCAAGAGGTGAACGTATTCGCCATGCTTTAGAAGAATTAGGCCCAATTTTTGTAAAATTTGGTCAAATTCTTTCGACAAGGCGAGATTTATTGCCTGATGATATTGCGAATGAATTAACCCTATTACAGGATCGAGTCCCCCCTTTTTCGGGAATATTAGCGACTAAAATTATTGAACAGGCATTAGGACGAGAAATTACTGATATTTTTTCTAGTTTTGAAGATACGCCGTTTGCGTCGGCATCAATTGCTCAAGTACATGGCGCAGTAACGAAAGATAACAAACAAGTCGTAGTCAAAGTATTACGTCCTAATATTGAAAAAATTATTCGGCGGGATATTGCTTTATTATATACCCTAGCCAATTTTGCCCAAACATATTGGAAAGATGGACGACGCTTAAAACCCTTAGAAGTAGTACAAGAATATGAAAAAACTATTTTTGATGAATTAGATTTAGTCAAAGAAGCGGCCAATGGTTCACAATTACGCCGTAATTTTATTGACTCGGATATTTTGTATATCCCTGAAGTCTATTGGGATTATACCCGTAGCAATATCTTAGTCATGGAACGCATTTCAGGCATTCCTGTGAATCATATTGAAACTTTTGTACAATATGGTATTGATTTAAAAATATTAGCAGAGCGAGGCGTTGAAATCTTTTTTACCCAAATTTTTCGGGATAATTTTTTTCATGCCGATATGCATCCAGGTAATATTTTTGTTACCCCTGAAGGTAAATATATTGCGGTAGATTTCGGGATTGTTGGCACTTTAAGCCCAACCGATCAACGGTATTTAGCGGAGAATTTTTTAGCATTTTTTAATCGGGATTACCGTAAAGTCGCAGAATTACATTTAGAATCAGAATGGGTACCTAGTTCTACCCGTATTGATGAATTTGAATCAGCGATTCGAGCTGTTAGTGAACCCATTTTTGAAAAGCCATTAAAAGAAATTTCTTTTGGACATTTTTTATTGCGTCTATTTCAAACGGCCAGACGCTTTGATATGGAAATTCAACCCCAATTGGTATTATTACAAAAAACCTTATTAAATATTGAAGGCTTAGGACGACAGTTATATCCCGATTTGGATTTATGGACAACCGCAAAACCCTTTTTAGAACACTGGATGAGTCAGCAAATTGGCCCAAAAGCAGTATTCGCACAAATTAAAGATAATATACCAAGTTGGGGTGAAAAACTTCCTGAAGTCCCTGGATTAATTCATCAGATTTTAATTAAAACTTATCAAGGCAAATTACAAGTTAAACTTGATTCTAGGGATTTACAGCAACTGAAACAAGAAATTCGTAAAGCCAATCAACGTAATATTTTTGCAATAGCAGGCAGTGCCTTATTGGTGAGTGCTACCTTACTCATTGGTTTAAATATTTGGTTATTAACGCCGATTTGGGTTTGGATAGTAGGTATGATCGGTGCCTCCTTGTTAATTTCTGCTTTAATTTCAAGCTAGAGTGTTCAAGCGTTTATTGACCGAAACTACTAACAGCACTACATTTAATATATTAAAGATAAAGAATTTTTAAAGGATTGATTATGAGTCAACCATTAGTTGGCGTAGTAATGGGAAGTCATAGTGATTGGCCCATTATGCAGTATGCCGTACAACAACTGGAAAACTTTGGCGTGAAACATGAATATCGAGTGGTGTCGGCTCATCGTACACCAGAGTTATTATTTGAATATGCCGAAGAAGCCCAACCAAGAGGTTTACAGGCCATTATTGCAGGGGCTGGTGGTGCGGCCCATTTAGCTGGGATGTTAGCCGCTAAAACTACGGTCCCTGTTTTAGGCGTTCCTGTGCCTTCCCGTTATCTTAAAGGTCAAGATTCTTTATTATCTATTGTACAAATGCCAAAAGGCGTCCCCGTTGCCACTTTTGCCATTGGCGAAGCTGGGGCAACGAATGCGGCTTTATTTGCTATTTCTATGTTAGCCAACACAAATGCCGTATTAGCAACACAATTAGAACAATTTCGGCAACAACAAGCCCAATCAGTATTAGCAATGAGTTTACCCCCAGAGAACTAGTCATGATTTACCCAAACGCAACTTTAGGTATTTTAGGTGGTGGTCAATTAGGACGGTTTTTTACCATTACGGCAAGAATGATGGGGTATCAAGTCATGGTTTTAGATCCCGATCCGAATAGTCCCGCAGGATTAATTGCCGATAAGCATCTGAAAGCAAACTATCAAGATCAAACGGCACTCGCACAACTAGGCCAACAGTGTCAGGCAATTACCACTGAATTTGAAAATATTCCTACTGAAAGTTTAAATGTATTAGCCCAAAATAGTGTGGTACGACCGTCTGCTAAGGCTTTAGCAATAACCCAAAATCGAATTTTAGAGAAAAATTTCATTCATCAAAACAAACTTGCTACCGCACCATTTTGTCCCATCAATCATTTCGATGAAATTGATAGTGCTTGTCAGCAATTCGTAGCACCTTATATTTTAAAACGTGCCTCATTGGGTTATGATGGCAAAGGGCAATATCGAGTAGCAAATGCAAAAGACGTAAAAACCGCCTTTATTGCTATGGAGAATAAACCTTGCGTTTTAGAACAACAAGTCGATTTAAAACAAGAAGTGTCCGTCATACTAGCAAGAGATTTTCAGGGTCATACCCAAACCTACCCTATTGCTGAAAACCAACATATTAACGGCATTTTAGCCATAAGCAAAGTACCTGCTAATATTAGCCCAGTTCAAAGTCAACAACTGCAACAAATGGCGATTGATATTGCGAATGCTTTAGATTATTGTGGTATTATGGCAGTGGAGTTTTTTATTACCAAAAACAATGACTTATTGGTGAATGAAATTGCCCCAAGACCACACAATAGTGGGCATTATACGATGGATGCTTGCATTAGCTCACAATTTGAACAACAAGTCAGAATGCTAACAGATTTACCCTTTGGCAGTGTGAAATTATTATCACCTATCGTAATGGTTAATTTATTAGGGGATTTATGGCAACCCACCCCTAATTGGCAAGTTGTTTTACAACAAGCGAATGCTAAATTACATCTTTATGGCAAACAACACGCCAGAGCGGGACGTAAAATGGGACATTTTTGTATATTAGACGATAACCTTGAAACTGCAACCATGACAGCACAAAAGATTTTGGAGCGATTATGTTAACATTTACCCAATATTTACAGCCGATTAAACCTTATTGGCATTTACTCGCTTGGCTATGGATTATGATCATTAGTGTCTTATCTTTAATCCCCACCCCAGCAAGTCCACCCATAATTTTGGGATATGACAAACTATTGCATTTTACTGTTTATGCTGGACTATTTTGGTGGTTTGCCCATCCATTTTTATCCTATCACAAGATTGGCTTGGCATTGATGTTAATTGGCTTAGGGGGAACTTTAGAAATTTTACAATCATTCACCAGTTACCGTTCCATGGATTTTTCGGATTTTATTGCCAATAGTTTAGGCATACTTTGTATGTTTGGCTTGCTAAAATTATCAAATTCTTAGCAAAATAATACAAACAATACCACGCCTAGTAACAAGCGATAAATCACAAATGGCATCATGCCAATATTATTTAATAATTTTAAAAAATAGTGAATGGACAAATACGCACTCATCGCAGATATGCCTACCCCTAAAGCAAATAAATTCCAATGAACTGGCTTTGCTTGTTGCAATAAATCCAAACTCACCAGTCCCCCTGCCAAGACAATGATTGGCATTGATAATAAAAATGAAAACCGTGCCGCAGCTTGGGGGCTTAAACCGAGCAATAGTCCCATTGTAATAGTGATACCCGAACGTGAAGTACCTGGAATTAATGCCAAGGCTTGTGCCCCACCAATGGCTAATGCCATTTGCCAATTAAGTTGATATTCATTATATTTAGCTTTATTTAGATCACTCGCCAAGCCTAGCAATAGACCAAATCCTATTGTTGCCCAAGCAATGACTAATTCACCACGCAAATACAACCCAATTTGATCTTTTAATAATAAGCCAACTAATCCCACAGGAATCGTTGCTAAAATAATCCACCAAGCTAAACGACTGTCTTGAGTTTGATGACGACTAAAGCCTGACGCAAACCATTGATATAATAATTGCCAAACTTCTTGCCGAAAATAAGCCAAAACTGCGATCAAAGTACCAACATGCACAGCGACATCAAATGCTACCCCTTGATCAGGCCAATCAAAAATGACAGGAACTAAAATTAAATGAGCAGAGCTAGAAATCGGCAAAAACTCAGTCAATCCTTGTACTAAAGCCAGTACAATTGCTTGAAAACTATCCATGTGATTTGATCCTAAGTTGAATATTGCTATTTTGGTTTATTATAACCGTTTTAACGGTTGTTTACTCACCTCACTACTCAGGTCGACCAAACTGATACCCCTGCACCCAATGCACGCCTAAATCCCTTAGTATATCAAAGGTTTTATCATTTTCAATATAACCCGCAATTGTCGTTACCTCCAAACCATCGGCAATGGATTGAATTCCTTTCACAATAGTTTGGGCTTTTTTATCGGTATCAAGTCGTTGAATTAAATGGGTGTCAATTCGTAGATAGGTTGCAGGCAATTCAGCGAGATAGTGAAAGGATAATTGACCACAACCAAAATCATCAATCGCAAGCTCTACGCCTGCATCAATAAATGGCATTAACAAGGTTCTCGTTACACTAATATTTTTAGTTAAATGCTTTTCTGAAAGTTCAATGACTAATAATGGTTTTTTTATATTACAAAGTTTACATTCTTCATTGATATTTTCAATGAGTTTATTAATAGTTTCAGGATAACGTAATAAATCAGGGGAAATATTGACAAAAAACTTAAACATTTTTTGTTTGGTTTGCATTAAACGTTGGCAATGAACAATGGTTTGCAGAATGACTTCTTGATCAATTTTGTGGATTAAATTTAATTGAATGGCTGATTCAATAAATTTTTCGGCAACTAACATTTTTTGATCGGCTTCTAAACAAATTCTAGCAAAGGCTTCATAGGCAACAATTTCACAAGTTTGGGCAGCAACAATGGGTTGAAAGACACTATGAATCCGACCTTGCTGTAAAGCAAGTTCAATTTTACTTGCGATTGAACTCCCGTCATTATCTTTTTCAGTATATTGGCAAATCACTCGATTACGACCACTGCGTTTTGCTTCATATAAACGATTATCAGCGGTTTGTAATAACTTATCAATTGATTCACCATCATTGGGATAACAGGCTAAACCTGCACTAATCGTAACATTAAGTTCATGTTGTTCCGCACAAATCGTCGTTGTTTCAATTTCCTTACGCAAACGCTGTGCGACGACTAACGCTTGATCCGCAGGCATATCTGGGAATACACATAAAAATTCTTCCCCCCCCCAGCGTCCTACGGTATCGGCTTCTCTTAGCGTATTTAAAGCAATTTTTGCCACTGAGACTAAAACCTCATCCCCCGCATTATGACCATAGTTATCATTCACCGATTTGAAATGGTCTAAATCAAATAACATTAATGTATAACTGCCTTGATGCCGTAAGCATCGGGCATGTTCACGTTCAATGACTTCTTGGGTAGCACCACGATTAGGTAAATGGGTTAAAGTATCATGTAAAGCCTCATATTGTAAGGCTGCGGTTTGTTGCACTAATTCACTACGCATATGATTAAGATCATTCGCTAAACCAACTAACTCGGGTAAACTGCTTGCCACATTTAATTGCACATCAAAATTACCCGCCGCTACTCTAGCAGAAGAATGACGTAAAGAAATCAGAGGATCAACTAAGGTTCGCCGTAGATAGAATACCACCAAAAAAGCTAATACCACATAACTAAAAATGACGGCTAGTGCTAATTTAGTACTAAAAACTCGATTTTTCACTAAAGCCTGTTTATTAAAATAAATGGTCCATAATTTATGGTTCTGCAATCGCTGTAGCTTATAAGCCTTATCATTAGGATATTTTTCACTTGTTTGGAAACGAAAAACGATTTCTTGTTGTTGCTTGACTTCAATCGCTTTAATGAGTTTACGAATATGGCTAGGCACGTCATCAATATTAGGCGTTGAATGTATCTGCAAACTATAAATTACAACGTCAGCATAATCATCAAGATAGTCAGAAAAGTCTTGTTCATAAATATTAATAATGACATGTAAAACGGTGGCAAATAACAAAGGAATAATAACGGCATGAACAAATAAGACACCTAATAGCAAATGGCAGGTTAAACTAACGGGTAAACGATTAAATAATTGCTCAAATTTATTCATAATTAAAAATCTTGTGATGGCTTACCTACATAATAACCTTGAATATAGTCAACACCATAGCTACTGAGTAGTTTAACAATTTCCGCATTTTCAACATATTCTGCAATGGTTTTCTTTCCTGTTGAATGGGCAATATCATTGACTGCCCTTACCATTGCTTGATCCATAGGATCACTCACCATGCCTTGCACAAACATGCCATCAATTTTAATAAAGTCCACAGGCAAATGTTTTAAATGTGAAAATGAACTAAAGCCACAACCAAAATCATCCAAAGCAAAGCGACAACCTAAACCTCTAAGCTCTTGAATTAATTTTTGAGCCGCACGAATATTGGAAATAGCGGAGGTTTCAGTAATTTCAAATAACACACAATCCGTGTCAATATCATATTTCGCAAACATTTCCGTGATAAAGGGCAATAACTTATCATCATCCATACTGTTGCCTGATAAATTAATGCCTAAGTGAATGCGATTCCCTAATTGTTGTTGTTGTTGTAATGCTTGCAAGGCATGAATAAAAATCCAGCGATCAATTTGACGCATCATATTAAAACGTTCTGCGGTAGGAATAAATGCGTTAGGGGCAATCAATTCATTGGTCGTCGCATTACGCATTCTTACTAACACTTCGTAATGTACGGGTTCAGTTAATTGATCCACATCAACAATTTTTCGGAAATCACCACCCTCTTGAGGCAATTCTTTTGCCACAATCGGAGCAATAGGGATAATCGGTTGAAAAAACAATACAAACTGATCGGTTTCTAAAGCATGGTGCAAACGTGCTGACCAACCTAAATCCATATCCATCGCTTCTTTTTCATCACTTTCCGCAACATAGATATGACATTGATTCGTCCCTTTTTGTTTAGCGAGATGACAAGCAATATCCGCATTAGATAACACTTCATCAGGGCTTTTAACATGGCGACTAATTAAGGCAATACCAATACTACCATCCACTTTATACTGTTTACCTACACAACAAAACTCATAATCACGCAAAGTTGATAAAAATTGTTCCGCTAAATTATAGGCATCCGCCTCCCCAATATTACGCAATAAAATTGCAAATTCATCACCACCTAAACGTGCTAACATATCAGATTTTCGTAATCGAGTGGATAATTGCCGTCCAACTTCAACTAATAATTTATCCCCTGCGGAATGACCTGCGGTATCATTGATATATTTAAATCGATCTAAATCCATATAGAGTAAAGCACTGACTTCCTCACTACGCTTTAAACGCCACACTTCTTTTTTCAATTCTTCATCAAAATAATAACGATTGGGCAATTTGGTTAAATGATCATGATTAATCCGCCATTTTAGTTCTTCTTCCAATAGTTTACGTTCCGAAATATCCCGAAATGCAATCACAGCCCCTTCTTTATTGCCCTCAATATATAACGGGTAAACCGTACATTCGACTGGAATTGGCTTTTTCTTGGCACTCCAAAATACCGTTTCCCAACCATGTAACACATCGCCTAAACCATAGGCTTGGGTTAAAAAACAGGATTCAATCGTATGTGCGGTACCTTCAGCGTTTGCATAATGAAATAATTCATGGGGCGTTTTTTCAATAAACAAAGGGTCTTTAAAACCTAAACCCTTGGTGGTATAGCCTAAAATCTTTTTCGCCGCAGGGTTAATAAAGGTGATCTTACCTTCATTATTGACCCCATAAACGCCATCTCCAACCGAACTCAAAATACCTTCTAAACGTTTTTGTTCTTTTTCCACCGAGCGTCTGGAATAGATTACCCGAGTCATTGCTTCCATACGAGCAATAAATAACTCATTGGCTTCATTTTTAAACATACATTCCATCGCACCGGCATCTAGGGCATCTTTGATCACTTGATCGTGATAAATCCCCGTAAAAATTGCCACTAGAATGGAAGCGGTACGCACATCATCTCTTAACTTGCGACAAAGCTCATCACCATTACCTCCGGGCATAAAATAATCCACAATGGCAATATCATAATGTTGATTTTGAGCTTTATGTAGTGCCTCTTTAATTGAGGCGACAGTTTCTGCCTCATAACCATTTTTAAGTAATAAATTTTTAAATAACGCTCGTACCGTTGGCGAATCATCGACAAATAAGACCCGAATATTTTTATTTTCAATGTTACTGTCCACATTATCAAATTTACTCTCATTAGAAATAGAAGAGGACAACAATTTTTCTAAAGAGAGTGCGCAATCATTATAATCTTCCCAACGTAACAGTGCTGTAAATCGACGTTTTACCACCCAATTAAGAATTGCGGCATCTTTGTCCAGTGCTAATACTAAAACGGGCAAATGACGAAATTGTGGTTCATCCAATAAAATAATACTTTGATCCGCACTGGCTTGCGTTTCACCCGGCCAACCTAAAATCACACCATGCCATCGTTGTTTTAAAGGTTTATGCACACTTTCTTGTAACATTTCAATGCCTTGCTCATAACTTCTAGCAAGAATCACTTCATAATCCTTACCGATTGCACGCCGAATGACATGGTGTAGGGTTACTGAGGGTTCAATAAATAAAATACGAGGAATTGACATAAGTAAACTTCTATTGCATTATTGAATCAATTATAGTCTTGTTTTTTTTTGTTTACGTTGATGTTCTAATAAATATTTTTTACGAAGTCGAATTGAGCTAGGCGTAATTTCAACCAATTCATCCTCATTAATAAACTCTAAAGCCTGTTCTAAACTGAGTTTTAATGCGGGGGTTAACACAATATGATCATCTTTACCTGATGCTCGAATATTCGTTAATTGTTTCGCTTTGCTTGGATTGACCACTAAATCATTATGACGACGATGCAAACCAATAATCATACCTTCATAAAATGGATCCCCTGGTTCTACAATTAAACGTCCTCGTTCTTGTAAATTAAACAAGGCATAGGCTAAGGCTTTGCCCGTTGATTTTGCCACTAAGACCCCTTGTTTACGGCTAGCAAAATCTTGCTGTTTAACTGGTGCATAATGGTCAAATACATGGTGCATAATACCACTACCCGAAGTAGCAATGATAAATTCGGTATGAAACCCAATCAGGCTTTTGGCAGGAATTTTATAATCTAAACGAATTCTATCGTCACCATAAGGTTCTAATGTGACCAAATGTCCTGAACGCTCACCCAAGGTTTCCATAATCACGCCTTGATGTTGGGTTTGAATTTCCAGACTCAACCATTCAATAGGTTCACATAATTCGCCATCGACTTCACGATAAATAACTTGTGGTCGAGATACGGCTAATTCATAACCTTCACGTCGCATATTTTCAATTAAAATGGATAAATGTAACTCGCCTCGCCCTGACACTTCAAAACAATCAGGATTATCCGTTTCTTCCACTTGTAAGGCAACATTGTATAATAGCTCTTTTTGCAAACGTTCTAGTAACTTACGAGAGGTTACAAATTTCCCCTCTTTACCTGCAAACGGAGAATCATTGACTTGAAACATCATTTTAACCGTAGGTTGTTCCACGGATAGAGCAGGTAAGGCCTCTACGGCATCAGGTGCACATAAAGTATCAGAAATATGTAATGGATCAATGCCAGTACAAGCAATAATTTCTCCCGCTTGCACCTGATCTTTTTCATAACGTTCCAAGCCTAAAAAACCAAATAATTGCAATATTTTAGCAGAACGCTGTTGCCCCTGACGATCCACTACAATCACCGATGAATTCGCAGTCATTTGACCTTGTTGCACTCGACCAATGCCAATAATCCCCATATAACTATTATAATCTAAACTGGAAATTTGCATTTGAAAGCCTGCCTCTCGATTTACTTTAGGTGGTGATACTTTTTCAATAATCAAATCCAGTAATACGTCCATGTTATCTGTCATTTGATCTGCTTGAGTCGTCGCATAACCTGCAATTGCCGAAGTATAAATGACTGGAAAATCTAACTGCTCATCATTGGCTCCTAAACGATCAAACAAATCAAAGGTCTGGTCAATGACCCAATCAGGACGACTTTCTGCCCTGTCAATTTTATTGACAACGACAATGGGACATAAACCTAAATCAAATGCTTTTTGGGTAACAAAACGAGTTTGTGGCATAGGGCCTTCAACGGCATCAACTAGTAATAACACGGAATCAACCATTGACAAAATCCGTTCTACTTCCCCCCCAAAATCAGCATGTCCAGGCGTATCAATAATATTGATATGATGGTTTTTCCATTCGATTGCCGTATTTTTAGCCAAAATGGTAATACCACGCTCACGTTCTAAATCATTAGAGTCCATGACCCTATCAATGGGTACTTTGCGTTGATCCATACTGCCTGATTGACGCAATAATTGATCAACCAATGAGGTTTTACCATGATCGACATGTGCAATAATGGCAATATTACGAATATTTTCTAATTCCATGAGATATTCCAAATTATATTAGGGATTAAATTACAAGTTAATAACTTGGCATACTAGCATCAACTTCTCTTGCCCAAGCAGCAACACCACCTGTTAAGTTAATCACTTGATCAAAGCCTTGCTGTTCTAAAAAACGTGCCACCATTGCACTACGATAACCATGATGACAAATCACCACAGTTTCTTTGGTTTTGTCTAAACTAGATAAACGACTCGCAATTGAAGGCATAGGTATTAAAGTAGAACCTTCAATGTGGCACACATTGTATTCCCAAATTTCTCTCACATCCAATAATACAACTTGGTCTTTATCTACCGTTTGTAAATATTGATTTAATTGCCTTGGTGTAAAGTTTCTCATTTATCGTCCCTTTCGATGAGAATAAAAAAGCGATTATAACCGATTTTAAGTTAATTTTAGTCATAGATTTATCGAGATTTATGAAACCATGTCAAACTTTTTTTTGCGACTAATGGGAATAAGCCTAATAAGGCGAATGAAATCAGTAATTCAGGCGAAAGTAAACCACTAGCTGATTCAATTTTAGCCAGTTGTGTTCCTGCATTCACATAAACAATTGTACCTGCTAACATTCCAATTTGACTTACCCAAACATAAGTCCAAAGTTTAATCGGTGTTACTCCCATGACCAAATTAATAACAAAAAACGGAAACAAGGGAACCAACCTTAGGCTAAACAAATAAAATGCGCCCTCTTTAATAATCCCTTGATTAATCGCTTGCAAATAATGGGCAAATTTCGTTTGAACCAACTCATAAAATAAAAATCTTGCCATTAAAAAGGCAATGGTTGCCCCTAAGGTTGACGCAAAAGAAACCAATATACTTCCCCAAACCACCCCAAACAATGCCCCAGCCAATAATCCTAAAATAGTTGCACCAGGCAATGACAGCCCAGTAATTATAACATACAACAAAAAATAAACGACAGTGATTTGTATGGGATGTTGCATGGTATAATTTTCTAAAAATAATTGCTGTTGTTTGATATAAGTCAAACTAAAATATTCCGCACCATCAAAAATAAAAAACGCCAACACTAAAGCTAAAATACTGATAATCATTAGAATTTGCTTGATGTTCATATTGTTGTTATACTCCTATTCTACCTTGTAAAAAAAATTTATAGGAAAAACCCTAATTAATTCTAGTAATTTTCTAAATTGACCAACAGTATGCTCTTAGGCTTCAATATAAATAACTTTTATTAACCCATTTATTTTAAATATAAGTGAAGGAGATTACAATGAACCCGGTTGAATTACTTGATATAGAGGAATTTGAAATAGTAGTGAAAAATTTACTACAACAACGCCAAGAAATGCTGGTGCTGTTTTGTGAAGTAGCAGGCTTAGACCCCTTTCCCCACGGCAAGTCTGACAGTTCGATTCTCCAAGAGTTTTGTCAAGTGCTTATCGATTATGTTGCTATGGGACACTTTGCATTCTATCAACAATTTATTGAAAATCACGTCTTTCCTCCCCAAATCACTCAAACCATACAAACGCTCTATCCCCAAATCTTCAAATTTACCTTAACTGCGGTTGATTTTGATGAGCGTTATGACACCCTAGAAAAATGCCAACAGCTTACTAATTTAGATCAAGAGCTTTGTGAACTTGGTCAGGCATTAGCACTTAGAATAGAATTAGAAGATCATTTAATTCGTTCATTAAAAGTATTTGCCATACAACAACTCAAAGCGGCTTAAATTCCTATAAATCAGTCGTCAAGGTTGAGTTGAGTTACAGCAAATCAAAAAAATTGTAACTATCATAATTCTGTTCTCCATGATTAATAATATTTGCTAGTAACTTAGTTGAATGTTGATAATTATGCTGAGTAGTAAATTCTGTTAAGATTTGCAACTGCTGTTTAAATGTCTGCCCTTGCCCTTGAATCACGGGTAAAATAAATTGGGCAATCGCGAAATCTAAAGCATTAGCATCATCTAACAGTCGATTTGCAACTTGATAATAGTGTTGTATTTTATAATACTTTCTCGCACTTAAACTTAAATGTTTAGGCAGATGCTGAAAAATTTGTTGTAAATTTTGTTGTTGTTGGCTTGATAAACTTGCTCCCTCACCAAAAAATGTCATCGTTTTAGAAAAAGGTAGGGCTTTTTCTCGGGCAAGTCGATAGTGATTAATCTGCCCAATCAAGCTATAATCAATTTTATCGAAATAAATCACAGGTACTCGATCTAATAAGCGTGGCGATAACATCTCAGTGGTATGATCCATATTAACAGTCGCAATAAAGCGTAAATTATTACCGATAGGCAAATACCGTTGTTCATTATTAATACCTAAATCCAATGGCTGGCCTTGACCTTCTGGATCACAAAACCCTAAAAAACTAGACCAATAATGTTCCATAGGCGATAAATTCGCTTCATCTAACAACACCCAAGCATGGAAATCAGAATTATTTTTTTGTAAAAATTCATATAATCCTGTTGTTGCTGATTGAAACTCACCTTTTAATGGATTAAATAATCCTAACAAATCCGCTTGCGAACCCCAACCTTTCGCCACTGATATTTTTAATAACTGCTTTTCAATACCTAGAGCTTCACTTAAATAATAAATCAATGAAGTTTTTCCTGTGCCTGGCGAACCTGCCAAAATCGTCAAAAAGTTTAATTGAATACAAACTAATAAATTTGCTAACTGCTCAAATGAGTAATGCCGACCGCATTCTTGCGCTAAATACATTTTAACTTCATCCACATATTCATGAGCAGAAAGTTGATAGTGATTGATTGCTTGGATATTAATACTATCTAGGTTTTGATTCGCATTCGCCGCATAATCACCCTGCAACAAATGAATAAAGCTGGACAACTCCACCAATTTTTGTTTTAACTTCGGCATAGACTGCGAAAACACATCTGCTTGCGTAGTTTGCAATAATACTAACTCTTGTTTTAACCGATCCCGCTGTAACTGCAAAAACGCCAATTCTTTATCCAAATCTTGGATTTGACGTGATTTAGCAATATCCAATTCCAACTGGCGTAATACTTGTTCACGTTCAGATTTTTGTTGCTTTAAGCATTGTAGTTCAAGATTAAGTTGGGTGAGATTTTGTTCTAGTTTTTGGGATTTATTCATAAAAATTACAAGTCCTCTAGTGGATTTGTCAAGTCATTCAAAAATTCAGTGGACTTTTCAATTTTTCTCTATTGATATCCCTTAGTACATGTGTATAAATCATAGTTGTTGCAATATCTTTATGCCCAAGTAATTCTTGAATACTACGAATATCCGTACCATTTTGCAGTAGATGTGTTGCAAAACTATGCCTTAAGGTATGAGCGGAAACCTTTTTAATTATTTTTGCATCAACAACTGCTTTACGAATTTTATTATTAACACTAGATTCATGTAAATGATGTCGTCGTTTTATATTACTTCGAGGATCAATAGATAAAGACGCACTTGGAAACACATATTGCCATTTCCATTCTTTAGCGACATTCGGATATTTTTTGGCCAGTGCATAGGGCAAATAAACTTCGCCCAAACCTTTATTCAAATCTTGTTGATGCAAGATTTCTACGCTATCAATATGTATTTTTAAATGCGCTTTCACAGGTTCAGGTAGAAACGTAATTCTATCTTTTGGGCTTTTCGTATCCCAGAGATGCAATTCATTACGATCAAAATCAACATCTTTAATTCGTAATCTCAATGCTTCAAGCAACCGCAAACCACCACCATAAAGCAATTTTGCGATCAATTGATAAACCCCATCCATCTGCTGAATCAACAATTTTACCTCATCTTGAGTTAAAACCACAGGAACTCTTTCTCTTGGTTTAGCACGAAAAGCTTGGATATTCGCATCTTTAAGATCAATACCCAATACTTCCTGATAAAGAAATAATAACGCATTAAACGCTTGATTTTGAGTAGAAGGTGCGACTTTACCATTTACTGCAAGATGCGTTAAAAAATCCTCAATATCTTTAGCACCCAAATTTTTTGGATGTTGAATATCATGAAAATAGATATATCGTTTAATCCACTGGGTATAACTTTGTTCCGTTCGGATACTGTAATGCTTTAATCTAATTTTATCTCGTACTTGATCTAATAATTTTTTATCAGTAGGGGAGGTCATTTTTACACCTAAATCGTACCTTTTGATATTACAAATATTATTATAATATCAAGAGTTGTATTCTTAAAAACCTTTAATTACAATATATAATTACATTAGTGTTTTATTATTAAATATCCAGTATTTAAGTAATATCAAGATTTATTGTTTTATATTGGTTATTAAGAAATGATGGATCGAAAAATTCTTGACAAAATATAGATATTAATGACACAAGGAAAAATTCTTGATATATGATTGTTATACATACATTACTGGAAGCTGACATTAGAAGATTATGAGTAAGGAAAAGATACAATATGGCTAAAAAAAATCAATCAACTAGATTAACGAATCAACATAAAGATTCGCAAGGTGTTGTTGGTATATTTGGTGATGATGCAAAATTACACGATTTTACAGTCGGTGAAATTTCAAAAATAGTTAAGAGCGAGCTTGAAAAGGAATACCCACAATTATCTTTTCGGCATAGAGAAAGTATAAAGAAAGACGAGATAAATGAAGCATTAAAAAAGGTTGATCCTGAATTGGGCCAGACACTTTTTGTTGAAAATTCTAGCATTAAACCAGATGGCGGAATTATAGAAGTTAAAGACGATAATGGTGAATGGAGAATAGTGCTAGTAACAGAAGCTAAGCATCAGGGAAAAGATGTAGAAAATATAAAAAAAGGCATATTAGTTGGTAAGAATAACGACCAAGATTTGATGGCTGCTGGTAATGCCATAGAAAGGTCACATAAAAATATATCAGAGATCGCTAATTTCATGCTGGCTGAAAATCATTTTCCTTACGTTCTATTTCTTGAAGGTTCAAACTTTTTAACAGAAACAATTTCAATTAAGAGACCAGACGGGAGAGTTGTAACGCTTGAATATAAGTCAGGAATGCTTAACAGGTTAGATAGATTGACATCTGCTAATTACGGGATGCCGATAAATAAAAATTTGTGTATAAATAAATTTGTAAAGCATAAGAATAAAACAATTATGCTTCAGGCTACTTCAATATACTCACAAGGGAATGCTGAGAAGTGGGATGTAAAAAATATGTTTAAAATTATGATAGAAGTGTCTAGGACATCCCTTAAAGCACTAGGAAGTGATTTATTTAATCAGATCACAAGCAACAAGTGATCGAACACCAGTAAGCGAATAAAACGAGTCAGGTCTCCAATGGCTAGAAAAGCAACCAACAAATTATTGCAAAAAGCAAAAAAGTCAAAGAGTGATGAGTTTTATACTCAGCTCTGTGATATTGAAAGCGAATTGCAGCATTACAAAGCACATTTTAAAAATAAGGTTATTTTTTGTAATTGCGACGACCCTAGAATAAGTAATTTCTTTAAGTATTTTTCACGAAATTTTGAAGGCTTAGGTCTAAAGAAACTAATAACTGCTTGTTATAGAGAACAAACAAGAGACTTGTTTAACACAGAAGAAGACCAAAATGGTTTTTACCTTGAATATACAGGAAAAGAGGAAGCAGATGATATTGTTTGCTTCAATGGTAATGGGGATTTTCGTAGCTCAGAGAGTATTGAGCTATTAAAACAGTCAGATATTGTTGTTACGAATCCTCCATTTTCATTATTTAGAGAATATGTTGAGCAACTTGTTAAGCATGATAAGAAATTTTTAATAATAGGAAATGTTAATGCGATAACTTATAAAGAAATTTTTAAGTTGATTAAAGAGAATAAAGCATGGCTGGGAATAAATCTCGGCAGAGGCGTTTCTGGTTTTATTGTTCCTGAGCACTATGAACTCTACGGGACAGAGGCTCGTATTGATGATTCTGGAAATAGGATAGTTTCTCCAAATAATTGTTTATGGCTAACTAACTTAGATACTTTTAAAAGACATGAGGACATTCCTCTTACAAAAAAATATTTCGGTAACGAAAATGAGTACCCTAAGTATGACAATTATGATGGTATCAATGTTAATAAAACAAAAGATATACCATCAGACTACAGTGGTGCTATGGGTGTTCCAATAACATTTCTTCATAAATTTAACCCTGACCAATTTGAAATTATTAAATTTAGAAAAGGCAATGATGAAAAAGATTTATCAATTAATGGAAAATGTCCTTATTTTAGAATTCTAATCAGAAATAAACGGATACAAACCAAATCTATTGATCTGACTGAAAAAGAAAAAATGTATAACAAGGCGCTGCACTCGGACAATTTTTCCGCTGCGCTCCAAAATTGCCGGTGAGCTTGGTCGTTAGCCCCAAAATAACCACCCGCCAGTAGTAAACAAAAACCAATGGAGATATAATGGCAAAGGAGAAAGAAAAACAAATCCTAAAGAAGTTTTGCAGGCAAAATTGCATAAGGTGATTGAGGAAGCGATATTGAGATTGGGGGGTGGGAATGAGTGAGTGGCGGGAGGTTAAAATAAGTGATTTCTGCACCATAACGAGAGGGGGTTCTCCTCGCCCAATACAAGATTATATTTCTGATACAGGTACTCCTTGGGTAAAAATTGCGGATGCGAAAAATGATGGTAGATTTATAAAGTCAACTAAGGAGTGCATAAAAAAGGAAGGCGAAAAGAAAAGTAGAATTGTTTATCCTGGAGATTTTATACTTTCGAATAGTGCAACTCCAGGCTTACCAAGATTCATGAAAATTAGAGCTTGTATCCATGATGGCTGGTTATTGTTGCGAGAAATAACGGGAGTTGACGAGTTTTTTCTTTACTATCTATTATTAAACGAAAGGGAAGCCCTTTTAATTCAAGGAAATGGGAGTATTTTTACAAATCTGAAAACTGATATTTTAAAAAATCATATGATTTCCCTCCCCCCCCTTCCCGAACAAAAAGCCATTGCCGAAGTATTAAGCTCGATGGATGATAAAATCGACCTACTCCACCGCCAGAACAAAACTCTTGAAC
>JALWTS010000032.1 GCA_027077805.1 Gammaproteobacteria bacterium | reverse complement strand
CTTATATCCTGATCAAAGCTAGTAGCGCCGGAGAACATAGAACTCATATCCGTTACAGCACTCACATCCCAACTACTGATGGCTCCATTAAAACTAGTAGCTTCAGAAAACATAGAACGCATATCCATTGCAGCGCTAACATCCCAATTACTGATATCTTCATCAAAACTACTAGCTCTATAAAACATAAAATACATATTTGTTGCAGAACTCACGTCCCAATTACTTATATCTTGATTAAAACTAGCGGCATCAGCAAACATTCCCTCCATATTCGTTACACTACTCACATCCCAATTGCTTACATCTCCATTGAAGCTACTGGCTCTATAAAACATATAACTCATGTCTGTTACCTGACTCATATCTGGCACATCGTTATAATTCCCCACCAAATTAGTAGCTCCATAAAAAGCATAACTCATATCGGCATTCCAAACACTCGTTCCCCATTGCTCTATCGAAGTATATTTAAGTCCATCTGCACCATCACTCCTAATATCATTCAGGTTATTGAACCGAATAATATGATCTCCAGCTGTCGCAAAGATATGCCCCAAACTTCCAGAAACACCTCTCTCCTGAAACGATCCATCATTATCCCAGTCTATATCATAATCCGTATCCTGCGTGAAAAATGTAAAACTCTCATTTGCCATTGTGGTCGTGATTTTTAATACAAAATGGTCTGACGGAAGCCATAGTTCGGTACAATCCTTGCCTCCATCCGTAATATGCCAATTATCACTGGCGATCATATTAGCTCGTGCCGCCTCAGCCGAGGCTGAGCAATAGCTACTTGTTTGTGCCCCAAAGAAAACATTCGGCTGTAGAGCCTGATTATTCCATCCTACTAAAAGCCTATCATAATTTTCGGTTGAGAGACCCGTTTCATCAAACATATGGTACATATCTATTACGCTACCCACATCCCAATTACTCAGATCCTGGTTAAAATTACGCGCTCCATTAAACATAGATCCCATACCCACCACAGCACTTACATCCCAACTACTTATATCTTGATTAAAATGATTGGCCCCACGAAACATCCACACCATCTCTGTTACACTACTTACATCCCAATTACTGATGTCTTTATTAAAATTACTGGCAACAAAAAACATACCCCCCATATTCGTTACACTACTCACATTCCAATTACCGATGTCTTGATTAAAATCAAGCACTTCAGCAAACATATACTGCATATCGGTTACACTACTCACATCCCAACTACTTATATCTTGATTAAAATAATGGGCCCCACGAAACATCCCCCCCATAGATGATACACTGCTAACATCCCAGGCACTCAGATCACCGTTAAAGCTAATAGCATTATGAAACATATCCCCCATAGATGATACATTACTAACATCCCATGTATTCAAATTCTGATTAAAACTATTAGTTCCGTAAAACATCCCTTCCATATTCGTTACACTACTCACATCCCAATTGCTTATATCTCCATTGAAGCTACTGGCTCTATAAAACATATAACTCATGTCTGTTACCTGACTCATATCTGGCACATCGTTATAATTCCCCACCAAATTAGTAGCTCCATAAAAAGCATAACTCATATCGGCATTCCAAACACTCGTTCCCCATTGCTCTATCGCAATATACTTAAATCCGTCAAATTGATCTGCAATATGAATATCGTTTAGGTTATAAAACCGAATTATATGATCTCCGGCCGTTGCAAATACATGTGATTGATTACCAGAGACCCCAATATCATCAAAGACTTCATCATTATCCCAATCTATATCATAGCTCGTATCCTGCGTGTAAAAGGTAAAACTTTCATTTGCTGCTGTCGTCCGCACCTTCAACACAAAGTGATCTAACGGGGTCACTAATGTCGAACAATCCTTTCCTCCATCCGTAATATTCCAATTATCACTGGCGATCATATTGGCTCGTGCGGACTCTGCCGCTGCTGAACAATAATTAATGGCTTGGGCTCCGAAGGAAACATTCGCTCGCAAGACCTGATTATTCCAGCCTACCAAAAGTGCATCATAGTTCGTGGTAGAGAGACTCGTGCCGTTAAGCATATTGGACATATATCGAATATTACTAACATCCCAAGTACTTAGATTTTGATTAAAACTACTCGCGCCATCAAACATATTACTTATACCTATTACGCTACCAAGGTTCCAATTACTGAGGTCCTGATTAAAACTACTGGCTCCCAAAAACATACGACTCATATTGGTGACGCTACCAACATTCCAGTTATTTATATTACCATCGAAGCTACTCGCTCCAGAAAACATATAACTCATATTGGTTACACTACTCACATTCCAGTTATTCAAATTCTGATTAAAACTACTCGCGTTCACAAACATACTTGATACAGATCTAACACTACTAACATCCCAAGCACTTATATCTCCATTAAAACTACTGGCTCCAGAAAACATATAACTCATATCGGTTACACTACTCACATTCCAGTTATTCAAATTCTGATTAAAACTACTCGCCCCTAGGAACATACGATTCATATTTGTTACACTGCTAACATTCCAGTTATTCAAATTCTGATTAAAACTACTCGCGTTCACAAACATACTTGATACAGATCTAACACTACTAACATCCCAAGCACTTATATCTCCATTAAAACTACTGGCTCCAGAAAACATATAACTCATATCGGTAACGCTCCCAACATTCCAATTGTTAAGATCCTGATTAAAACTACTCGCGTTCAAAAACATACGCCCCATATTTATTACACCGCTAACATTCCAGTTATTCAAATTCTGATTAAAACTACTGGCTCCAAAAAACATATAGCTCATATCCGTTATACTGCTCACATTCCAATTACTCAAATCTTTATTAAAACTAGTCGCTCCAGAAAACATACGATTCACATTGGTGACGCTACTGAGATTCCAATGGCTTAGGTCTCCATTGAAACCAAGCGCTCCATTAAACATATATTTCATATCCGTTACACTACTCACATTCCAATTACTCAAATCTCTATTAAAAACCCTCGCTCCATTAAACATATATTTCATATCCGTTACACTACTCACATTCCAATTACTCAGATCTCTATTAAAAGTCCTCGTTCCATTAAACATATATTTCATATCCGTTACACTACTCACATTCCAATTGCTTAGGTCTCCATTAAAACCAAGCGCTCCATTAAACATATATTTCATATCCGTTACACTACTCACATTCCAATTACTCAGATCTCTATTAAAAGCCCTCGCTCCATTAAACATATATTTCATATCCATTACACTACTCACATTCCAGTTATTTAGGTCTCCATTAAAACTAGTCACTCCATCAAACATATAGCTCATATTGGTTACCTGACTCATATCTGGCACATCACTATAATTCCCAATGAGACTATAAGCCCCTTTAAAAGCTTCACTCATATCAGCGTTCCAGGTACTGGTTCCCCATTGTTCAATAGAAATATATTTACCTCTATGTAACTGATTATTGATATGAATATCCTCTAGGTTATTAAATCGAACAATATGATCTCCGGCTACAGGGAAAATATAGGTCTGATTCCCTGAGAATCCAATGCCATCAAATACTTCATCGTTATCCCAATCTACATCATAGCTTAAATCGTCTGTATAAAAGGTAAAACTCTCATTTGCCACTGTCGTCCGTACCTTCAATACAAAGTGATCCGTTGAGGCGGCCAAAACAGATGAAAAATTAAGTAGATATCCTAATAGCGCCAGTATGGATAATCCTATTAGTTTTAATTTGTTCATTTTGTTCATAAAGAGCTGGTAATCGTGCATTGGTTTTTTCATTGAGACTATTTTTTAGGTTTTTTCAATTTAGATTCCTTTGGTTTAATACTTTTTTTAGGCAACTTTTTTCGCTCCTTTCTTTTGTTTTTTTTTGCAAAGAATAAATACCCCTCCAATAAGCAAAGCAAAATCAATAGAATCAAGAGCCCCCACCATTTTTTATGAGATTGATCTGTCTTATAAGGCACAACGGCTTGTTTCACCAATGATGGGGCTACTCGCAAGGAGACAGAAAGATGCTTTTCACCAAGTATCTTCGATCCTTCTTTGAAGATCAAGGTTGATTCAAATCTATCCGCCTTTTTCTCCAAAGGCATGTCAAGAGATTGACTAAACGGCCTTTGTGCCAAAGCCGAAATCTCAATGTCCCGTACCTCATGACTTACGACTTTATTCTCAAACTTTTGATCTACGGTCACACTCGCAATCAAATTCGAAGCCTCCTGCGCCACCCCCGCAAAAGAAAGCGTTATATGATCGGTGGCAGGTAGTTTTGTCTTCAAGGAAAAATCGTTAATAACCACAAAATTTCCGGCTACTAAAAAATGTTTCCGTAACACTCCTCCAATAGCCTTCCCATCCGTTGTTTCAAACGATAATTGTCCCTCGTAAACCTGTGGCAATAAAGGTTTTGTCAGCACAATAACCCCTGTTTTTTCGGACTGAGCCTCAATCTGTATAGGACCACCTATCACTTCCCCCATAGTTTCTACTTGCTCTCTGTCCAGAATGGTCAGCGTCGGAATCACCGTCAGCACCTCTTGGATTTTGTTAGAAAATGAAAAATTCGCCGTTGTCTGATCTTTTTCATTTTGAATCTCTAAATCTGAAACAACCCCTTTTATGGCACCTTTTTGCCGAGGGATTTGCCGACTATTCTCTCCAACAACTTCACCTCGATCATTTTCGACTCGAACCACCAGCTTTGAATCAACTGGTATGAGCTTATCTTTGGTCGAAAAGCTAAAGGCGATTCGCCCTGATTTTTCAAAAATAGGCATTGATAGTGGAAATTCACTAAAAACTGCCCCCGTATCGCTAACAACCGAAAAATAAAGATGATCAATACTAGATCTCAGATCGTCAGGAATACCACCGATTTCCCCAACAATTTTTGTATCATCGGTTGGGTTGAAAAAATAAATTGAAACCGGTAAAACCGTTTTCGATGTAATCACCTGGATTTGACTGGGTTGAGGAGGTATAAAATCTTCTACCACCAGACTCTTTGCCATAGCCACCACAGGCATAAGCAAAAGAATCCCCAAGAGCCATAAACGGGATTTTTGTTTCATTTTCTTTGTTTTATTGCCGATATAGTTAATCCTTCTTTAGATTCATGAAGGGGAAATACTATCTCACCTTATTATAGGGCACTTCTCGTAATTTCTCAAAAAAAATCACTTGCCAAAAACAGATAATGAATAAAACTAATACTCTGTTCAAAATATTTACACAAGTAGAGATCGATAAATTCAGTCGATCAAGAAATTATAAACAAGTTTTTAGGACTAGTTTTCTTTCAAGTACCCCTTAGAACCTGTTTAATATCTTTTTATGAACAATTTAGTTATTCGTTTTTCGAAATAAGTTATATTTAATACCAAACTGCGATAGAAATCATACTGGAGAAATGTTCATCCAATCCCAGTTACAAATAGAAGCCACAACACTAGAGGCCTGTTCGTAAAAAAGAGCGGCGGCTAGGAGTTGTTTTTCGAGGTTTTTCATGGAGTTAAAAGAAATATTACCAAAAAATTTCT